>NZ_AQUZ01000022.1 GCF_000372465.1 Kribbella catacumbae DSM 19601 | reverse complement strand
GGCCGGCCGCGGCCTGCGTGAGCGTGGCGCGCGGCCGAACGGTCGACTACTTCCTGTCGGTCGGGACACAATCGGCCGCTGCCGAGCCAATTCGCAACAGGCTCTACAACCCGCCAGCGGTCCAACCCGCCAGCGGTCCAGCCGGCCAGCCGTCCCGGATCCAGCCCGGCCTTGCGCAGACATTCGCCGGTTCTGGCGACCGATCAGTGTGCATCGCCCCGCCTAGCGGGCTTCGCCCGCTGGTAGAACAGTGGGCTATCCCCCATCCGAGGAGCGAACCCTTCCGCGACTAGCGAACCCCTCGGCGAGGGGCGAACCCCTCAACGAGGAGCCAAGCCCTCAGTGGTGCGGCTAAGCCCACACAGCCCGTGCCGCAGTACCGGCGGCGCCAGTTGTGGCGACCTCGGACCAAGCGGTGGCCGTGGACACGGCGGGTTCTCGTGGTCGTCGGGCGGTGATTGCTGTGGTGCGTCGGAGCGAACGGCGGAGCCGGCGTCGGGTCGGGGTACGGGTTAGTAGTAGCCGGTTTCGCCGTCGAGGAGTTCTCGGATGGTGTCCAGGTGGCCTACGTGGCGGGCGGTTTCCTCGACCATGTGGAGCAGCATCCAGCGCAGGGTTGCCTGGGCTGAGCGGAAGTCCGGATGCTTACCGACGTCGTCGAGGGAGTGCGACGCGACGATCTCGTTCGACTGCGCGCACTGCGCCTCGAACTCGTCCAGCAGTTGCGCCAGCGGTACGCCGGGCACCATCATGTCGAGGTCTTCGGGCTCTTCCTTGAACTGCGGGTTGCCCTCGAACGACTCACCCAGGAAGAGCACGTTGAACCAGCAGTGCTCGGTCCAGCGCAGGTGCGACACCAGGCCGCCGACCGTCATCAGCGGTGACGTCGGCAGTACGACGCGCTGCTCGTCCGCTTCGCCGAGACCCTCGCACTTCCAGCGCACCAGCGCGCGCTGCATGTCCAGCCAGCCGACCAGCTGCGTCCGCTCATCAGCCACGAACGGCGGCCGCTCCCGAGAAATCGTCATACCGGCGGACCGTAGTACCTCCGCGTCACAGTCGCACCACAATTAGACCGGCACCAATGAACTGGTCAGCGACCCTGGAGTGACTTGACGTTGTCGCCGAAGGTCCAGTTCTTCGAGCCGTCCCAGTTGATGGACCAGGTCATCAGGCCCTTGAGGGCTCCGTTGAAGCTGTTCCACGACTGGGCGACCACGGATGGCGACATGTAGCCGCCACCGGCGCCGGGCTGGGCGGGGAGACCGGGTACCTGCTTGTCGTACGGGACGCGGATCGTGACGCCCTGGATGACCAGACCGTTGTTGAGACAGGTGGTTTGGGCCACGAAGCCCTGCACTGTGCCCGCGGAGTACGAGTCGCCGGAGCACCCGTACATGCTGCCGTTGTAGTACTGCATGTTCAGCCACCACAGCCGGCCGTTGTCGGCGTACTTCTTGATGATGGGGAGGTACGAACCCCAGATCGAGCCATAGGTGACGCTGCCACCGGTGACGTAGGCCGTTTCGGGCGCCATAGTCAGGCCGAAGTTCGACGGCATCTGGGCCAGGACGCCGTCGATGATCCGGATCAGGTTGGCCTGTGAGGTGGACAGTTGATTGATGTTGCCGCTGCCGGTGAGGCCGGTTTCGATGTCGATGTCGATACCGTCGAAGTTGTACTTCTTGAGTAGCGGCACCACGGTCGCCACGAACCGATCGGCGACGGCTGACGAGCTGAGGTCGATCCCGGCAGTGGCCCCGCCGATCGACATCAGGATGGTCTGGCCGGCCGCCTTTGCCTGACACATCTCCTCCGGGGTGGCGACCTTCACCGTCGCGTCCATGCCGTCCTCCCACTTCACCGTGCCGTCGGAGAGGATCACCGGGAACGCCGCGTTGATCACGTTGTAGCCGTGCTGCCCCATCCGCGAGTCGGTGATCGGAGTCCAGCCGAACGGCGGGTGTACGCCGTTGGAGGCGCCGTCCCAGTTCTCCCAGTAGCCGTGCAGCACCTTGCCGGCCGGCCGCGACTTCACCGGACAGGTCACAGTCCCAGGCGGCGGTGTGGTCGGAGGAGTCGTGGGTGGCGTGGTCGGCGGGGTGGTTGGTGGAGTCGTGGGTGGGGTGGTCGGGGGAGTTGTGGGCGGCGTGCCGTCACAAGCGCCGAGATCGAGCCACAACGAGGGAGCCGCGACCGGATTCCAGCCGGCGCCGGGATGCGCGGTGTGCGCGGCCCGGGCTTCGTACAACCGGTTCTGGTAGGTCACCTTGGCGCCAACGGAGTAGCTAACCCCTTCGGCCCACGCGGGCGCAGTACACGCCACTTGTACCGACGACTGCTCGGCCTGGGCCACCAGCCCGACCGACCCGAGGAGCAGCCCGGTTGCAATGGCACCCGCGAGCACAATGCCGACCCGTCGATTCATGGCAAGCCCCATCCAATACGCAGTGACCTTTCGTATATTCACGGTAGGGCCTGGGCTCTAGACCCGCCACGACATGTCGGAAACCCGCCTCAGGGCAGCTGCCCAACTGATGCCAGCCGGATCAGTACGAGCCAGGTGTCGTCGTCTGGCTCCACGTACGCGGATTCGACTCGATAGCGCCCCGGCGCGAGCTCAATGCGCAGAGATCGGGTGCTGTCGAGGTCCTCGGCGGAGTATGCGGAATCGAAGAGGACAACGGGTCCGGGCACATCCCAGTCGGTCGACTCCTCCCACTCCGCCTTCTCCAATCCGCGTCCGACGGCGGCGCGCGCGGCCTCCTCGCTGTCGGCTGCCAGGCGGCGTACGAAGAGCGAATATTCCGGGAGGAAGGTCGTCGGGGCGGGTTCGTCGCCGAGAACGAGGGCCGGCCTGCCGCCGACGTCGATCAGTCCGGCATATCCTTCAACCGCACACGCCCGCCCATAGTCACCGGCCTCCTCATCTTCGTCATCGGCGCCGTTCCACGCTGCGAGTACTGCCTCGGGCACGGCGATCAGCGGACCGCCGCCGGAATCAATCCACCCCACGGTTCACTCGCCTCGCAGGTGTGGAGTCGTGGTCGTGCTTGCGCCCGGGGCGCCCTCGGTTCGACCGTTCCGGGCAGCTCCGACCTCGATCCACTCGGTCCCGTCACCGGGGCGGATCCGGGCCAGCCCTGCCAGGCCTAGTCGGCTGAGCAGGCTCAGGACGCGATCCACCACCTCGTCCCTCGGCGCCGCGGGGTCGATGTCGACGTCGAGATGTGCGCCGTACGCGCCGGAGCCCGCGCCACTCACCTCCCCGACGCCGGCCAGCGCCTCGTTCAGCTCGTCCTCGACGTCGTCCCGGTCGACCGGAAGAGCCCGGTCGAATCGGATCTCGATGAAGTCCATTGCCCTACTCCCACCTCAGTAACCATCAGGGGGCCTACGACTCACAGTCGGCCCGCGTACCTCAGCAGCTCTGCCCACTGATCCTCGGGCCCGGTGGCAGAGAGCCGGACGTACTCCCGTCCCGCCACCCACTGCAGGAAGAAGGTGGTGAAGTCGTCCGCGGCCTTCTCGAACGCGGATGACATCCACCAGGCGACCCCGGTGTCAGGGAAGTACCAGACCGCCCCCGTCGACCGGTTGATGAAGAAGGGCTCGTCGGAGATGACGCCGGCGCAGAACCACTCCTCACGGCCGAGGGTGATCGCGGCTCCGGTGATCGGGTCGGCGTGGAACTGCATCTGGTCGACCGTCGCGCTGCCGAAGACCGTGACGTCACCGCAGGTCGCACCGTCGGCCACCGTCAAAAACTCCCGGAAGGAACCGGGCAGCGCGTCCCCGATCGCGTCGGCCTGGGCCCCGGCGGGCAGCGCGTTCAGCATGCGCCACTCCTCCCGGCCGGCCTGCTGGTCGCGCAACTCCGCCAGCACCCGCTGGAGCTCGGCGTTCAGCCCATCGGCCCGTCGTAGTAGCCAGGCCGGGCAACCAGAACGGACTGAAAGTAATGCCCCTGTTCCTCGCTCGGGTCCTCGTCCTCGACAAACGGCCGCCACAACGCCAGCAACAACTCAGGAGCCGTATAGCTGCGGCCGCCCTCGTCATCCTCCAGTTCAGTGATCGCCCCAAGCTGCTCGACAACCCGCGCGGCCGGCGTACGCAACAGGTCGATCCCCTCGTACTCAACGCGTACCGGGCCATACGGCCGATACACCTGAATCGCCCCGACCGTGTCCCCCGGACCCGGCTCCAGCTCGATCGACATGCCACTCTCATATACGGCAGCGCTCTCCTGCCCGGACGCTGGCCGGTAGCCCTCAATCGCCGCCAGCGCACCCCTCGCCTCGGCCATGCTCATACCGATCCGAACCGGCCCAACACTTTCCGGCGGAACAACTTCGAGGATCATCCAACCTCCGCTTGCCTCAGAATCGCCGTCACCCTACCTGGTGTGCAGCCAGTCGTAGATCTCGTCGTACACAGCGGCGCCGGGCAGATGGCCGCCCGGGTAGACGTAGCCCTGCGCCGTGGGAATGTGCTCGAGGAGGTAGTCGGCGTGTTCCGAGGAGACGTTGGCGTCGTTGGTTCCCCGCCACAGGCCTACCGGGACGGTGATCGTCGCCAGGTCGAAGCCCCACGGCCGGGCGAGGGCCAAGCTGTCGTCGACCCAGCCGTCCGTGCCGTCGACGAAGGTCGCCCGCAACCGCGCCATGGCATCTGGATCATCGCGGGCCGCAGGGCCAGGTCCGGTGGGCAGTTCAGGGCCGCCGTCGTCGATGCGCCCCATGATCTCCGCCGCGACCTCAGCAACCTGGGACCGCAACTCCGCCTCTTCAAGCGCCGGCTTGCCCGGATCTGCCGGCTTGACGCCGGACAGCACGGCACAGGAGATGACGCGGTCGGCGAGCAGTGCCGCGCAGGCGAGCGCGTGCGGTCCACCTCCCGAGCCGCCGAAGACCGCGAACTGCTCCCAGCCCTGCGCGTCGGCGAGCGCGCGCACGTCGTCCACCGCGTCGGCCACCGTACGTCCGGGCCGGCGCGTCGAACCGCCGTACCCGGGCCGGTCATAGACCAGCAACCTGAGTTTGCTCCGCCCCATCGACTCCACCAGCGTGGGCCACTTCCAGCGACTGCTGGGCGACCCGTTGTGTGAGACAACCGGATACCCGTCCGGCGGACCGTACAGGCAGTACCGCAGAACCGTTCCGTCCCCGCGAGCCAGCTCCGACGTCTCAGGATGAGTCATAACACCATCCAAGCGCACGACCGTTCCTCCGGCAGGCAAACGGGACTGCGGCCGCTCGGTGGGCGGTCGCAGTCCCTATCTGGGTGGTGCTCCGCCGTCCCCGGGGGGGGTGAGGGACGACGGAGATGGGGGGTCAGCCGGTGGGGTTTCCGTTGTCGGAGCCGAGTTTGGCCTTGATTGACTGGGATTTGCCGTTGCGGGTGAAGGTGATGGTTACTTCATCGTCCGGGCGGTGCGAACGGACCGCGGCGACCAACGCGTCCCCTGACGCGATCGCCTTGCCGTCGAGTGCGGTGACTACGTCACCACGCTGCAGGCCGGCCTTGTCCGCCGCACCGCCGGACGTCACCTCGCCGATCGTCGCTCCCTGCTGGAACGCGTCGGAGGACTGCGCGTCGCCGACCTGTACGCCGAGCCTTGCGTGGGTGGCCTTGCCCTTGGCCACCAGCTCGTCGATGATCGGCTTGGCCTGGTCGATCGGGATTGCGAAGCCCAGGCCGATGTTGCCGCCTTCGGATTGTCCCGATCCTCCGGCGGTCTTGATCGCGCTGTTGATTCCGACCACTTGGCCGGCGAGGTCGATGAGGGCGCCGCCGGAGTTTCCCGGGTTGATGGCGGCGTCTGTCTGGATTGCTGGGAAGACCGTCGTACTGTCCTGTTGCTCGTCGCCCGAGGTGACCGGGCGGTTCAGCGCGGAGACGATGCCGCTCGTCACGGTCGCCTCCAGCCCGAACGGCGAACCGATCGCGACGACACCCTGGCCGACGCCGAGGTTCCCGCTCTTGCCGAGTACGGCCGGCGTGAGGTCCTTGGCGTCTGCCCGGATCACCGCGAGGTCGGTCAGTGGGTCGGTGCCGACGATGGTCGCGGACAGCGTCCGCCCGTCGTTCAGCATCACCTGGATCTTGCCGCCGTTGCCGGCGCCGGCGACCACGTGGTTGTTGGTGACGATCAGGCCGTCCTTGCTGATCACGATGCCCGATCCGGTGCCCGAACCCTGCGAGGTCGCGACGCCGATCTTCACCACGCTCGGCAGCACCTTGGAGGCCGCGTTCTGCACCGAGCCGTCCGGCGCGGAGGCCGGTGCCGCCTGGCCGCCGTTGAGCGGCGCGGTCACCGACGGGCTCGCGTTGGAGTCATTGGTCGCCGAGTAGACAGCCGCGCTGCCGATACCTCCGGCCGCGCCGACCAGCAACGCGGTGGCTGCCACCAGAGCCAGACCGCGGCGCTTGGGCGGCTTCGGGGGCTCCGGCTGGGCCGGCTGCGGGCCGAACGGCCAGTTCGGGCCCGGTGGCGTCCCCTGAAACGCCCCGGACGTCCCGAACTGCCCGCCTGGTTGGAAAGCACCGCCACTCGGCGGTTGCTGCTGCCCCGGCCGCTGCTGTCCACCTTGCGGCGCGAACTGCTGCTGCTGGTGCTGGCCGTAACCGGCCGCCGGCAGCTGCTGCGTACGCTCGGGAGAACCCGAACCGAACGACGGCGACGCGGCCTGCGGCGGTTGGCTCGCCGGCTGGTTTCCGTAGGTCGAACCCTGCGCCGGAGTCTCGTCACCGGGCTGGTTCTGCGGCTGGGGCGGCTGGTTCTCGGTCATGGGTCAACCATGGCGGCCGCACCTGAGAACGCCCTGAAGATCCCGTCAGAGCTGCCGAAGAACTCTCTGAAGATCCACTGAAGACGACCCGTGAAATGAGGAGTGCGTCGGGTGCCATTGACCAGCTGTGCTCACCAACGGGTTCTTTTGGGCAGTTTCGGTCAAATTTCTCTTGCCCTTAGCGAGTAGTCCGGGGTGAGATTGGCTGATGACGCGAACGCGACCCGCTGAGGCGGCGCAGAGTCGGAGCTTCTCGTACCGCCCGTTCGGCTGGCTGGCGGTCGCGACCTTCTCGATGGGGATCGACGGTTACGTGCTGGCCGGCCTGCTGCCGCAGATCGCGGGCGACCTGGAGGTCAGCGCCGCTGCCGCCGGCCAGTTGATGTCGGTGTTCGCGTTCACCGCCGCGCTGGCCGGTCCGGTGCTCGGCACGCTGACGTCACGCTGGGAACGCCGTACGACGATCGTGCTCGCGCTGGGCGTGTTCGTGCTCGGCAACCTGGTCGTCGGGATCGCGGCGAACTATCCGGTCGCACTCGGCGGCCGGGTGGTCGCGGCGCTCGGAGGTAGCCTGCTCAACGCGGCCGTCACTGGGTATGTGATCGCGCTGACTCCGGTCGAGCACCGCGGCAAGGCGTTGTCGTTCGTGCTCGGCGGTTGGATGACCGCGACCGCCCTCGGCGTGCCGGTCGGCCTGGTGCTCGGGCAGTCCAACTGGCGGTTGCCGATGATCATGGTCGCGGTGGTCGGCACGATCGCGCTGGCAGGAATCCTGCTGGGGCTTCCGAGACTGCATCTGCCGGGCGGGACGCTCGTCGAACGGCTGCGCCCACTCGGCCAGCCGCGACTGGTCGCCGGGCTGCTCGTCACCAGCGGAATCCTGTGCAGCAGCTATGCCTGCTTCACGTACGCGACGCTGATCCTAGGACCGCACTTCCGTGCCGAGTGGGCGATGATCGCGATCCTGTTCGGGTACGGCGTCGCGAGCATGGCCGGCAATGCCTTCACCGGACGGCTGGTCGACAAGTTCAGCGCGATCCAGGTACTCACGGTGATTCTGGTCGGTCTGTTCCTGAACGCGCTGCTCGGCATGGTCGCGCTGATGCTCGCCCCCGTGGTGGTGGCGGCGGTCTGGGGCCTGGTCTGGTTCTTCGCGGCAGGGGTCGGCAACGGTGGGGCCGCCGTGCCGCAGCAGGCCCGGTTGGCGTCGCTGGCGCCGGATTCGGCGGCGATCGTGATGGCTTTGAACGGGAGTGCGATCTCGCTCGGAGCGGCACTCGGGAGCGGTCTGGGTGGTGTCGCGCTGACCGCTGGTTCCTCCGCGAACGGACTCCTCGGGATCTCGGCGGCGATCCTCGCGACCATGGTCGTCCTCCATCTGATCGTCTCTCGCCCACGGCAGGCCGCCGACTGAGGGCGCCTGCTGGGTGGGTCAGCGGGATTGCGTGGCTGCGTGGGGGAGCCAGAGGGTGAACTGTGCTCCGGCAGCGGGGGCGTTGCGGGCGTAGATCATGCCGCCGTGCTGCTCAGCCGCGTGTTTCACGATCGCCAGGCCCAGACCCGAGCCGGGCCGGCTGCGTGCCTCGCTGGAGCGGTAGAAGCGCTCGAAGACATGCGGCAGGTCCGCCTCGGCGATCCCCGGCCCGCTGTCGGTGACAGTCAGTACGCCGTCCAGCAGCCGTACGGTGACTCGCCCGAGTGGCCCGCCTTCGTGCAGCCGCGCACTGGAGTCCGGGACGCTGTACTTCGCTGCGTTGTCGAGCAGGTTCGTCACGGCCCGGCCGAGCAGCCGCTCGTCACCCCAGACGGGGAACGGTGACAGCTCCACGTCCCAGTCGATGCCCGAGGCGCGTCGGCGTACCTTGATCACTGCGTCCTCGACGACGTTCGACAGCTCGATCAGCTCGGCGTCGCGCACCTGCGGCGTATCGCGGGCCAGCTCGGTCAAGTCGCCGATCAACGTGGTCAGCTCGTCCATCTGGGCACGGACATCCTCGAGCAGTTGCTGCCGGTCCTCCGGCCGCAACCCGCCTCGCTTGTCCGCCTGGGCGAGCAGGTCCAGGTTGGTGCGAATGCTGGTCAGCGGTGTCCGCAGTTCGTGCCCGGCATCCCCGACCAGCCGTCGCTGCCGGTCCTGGGATCGCGCCAGCGCAGCCAGCATCGAGTTGAACGCGACCGCCAGCCGCGAGATCTCGTCCGAACCCGTCACCGGGATCGGCTTCAGATCCTCGGTCCTGGCGATGTGCTCGGCCGCGCCGGTCAGTCGCGCGAGCGGCCTCAGCCCGGACTGCGCGATCGCGTTGCCGGCCAGGGCCGCGCCGATCACGCCGAGCAGGCCGACGGCCCACAACACGATGCCGAGGTTGTGCAACGTCTGGTCGATCGGTTTGAGCGACTGCGCGACGACCAGTGCCGAGGGAACGGTCTGATCGAGGTCGCAGGATTCGTCATCGGATCGGGGGCAGAACCGGGCCGGTACCGCGATCACCCGGAAGTGGAAGTTGTTGGGCACGCCGACCGTCTGAATGCTGTAGCCCTCCGGCGCGGTACCGCGGGCGACAGCCAGCTCGGTGGCGCCCATCGGCGGGAGGGCGCTGTCCACAGGGCCGACCTTCTGCCCGTTCTCCAGGTAGATGCCGACGCGGATGTCGCTGAGCCCGAGGGCGCCGGCGGAGGCGACCCGCAGGTTGGCGAGCCTCGTCAGCACCTGTTGGTCGGCCGCCTGCACCGCGCGGCTTTTCAGGCTCTGGTCGAGATTGCGGTACATCTGCTGCCGCACAGTCACGTACGCCGAGATGCTGACGATCGCCACGGCCAGGCCGACGGCGACGGCGGCGAGCAGCGTCACTCGCGAGTGCAGGCTCAGCTGATGCAGCCTCTCCTGCCACCAGCCCTGCGTCCGCGCGGCCGTGGCGGCAACCCCACGCCCGTTCGCCTCCGGCAAGCGAGGCGAAGACGGCCGGGAGCCCGCAGACGGCCGCGGCCCCGAAGACGAGCCGGGCGACGGTTGGGGTCCGGGGGAGGGCTGTTTGTGGCCCGGGCCGAGCTCGAGTGTCTCCTCCGATGCGGTACCGGCGTACTTCGGGAAGCCGTCGGGTGGGGGCTGGTTGCTCACGGTGGCGTGTCTCTCAGGACGTAGCCGATCCCGCGGACCGTGTGGATCAGCCGGGGCAGCCCGTCGACCTCGGTCTTGCGGCGCAGATAGCCGATGTAGACCTCGAGCGAGTTCGCCGTGGTCGGGAAGTCGTAGCCCCAGACGGCATCCAGGATCACCGCGCGCTCGAGCACCCGGCGCGGGTTGCGGATCAGCAGCTCCAGCAGCGAGAACTCGGTCCGGGTCAGCGGGATCGGCGTCGTACCGCGGTGCACCTCGTGGGCATCCACGTCCACCACCAGATCGGCGTACTGGAGGACCTCGCCGCGGGGTCCGCCCTCGCCCGGTGCCGTACTGCGGCGCAGCAGCGCGCGCAGCCGGGCCAGCAACTCCTCGAGCGCGAAGGGTTTCGTCAGGTAGTCGTCGCCGCCGGCATCCAGACCGTCGACCCGGTCGGCCACGGCGTCGCGGGCGGTCAGCACCAGGATCGGCACGTTGTTGCCCGCGGCCCGTAACGCCTTGGTGGTCTCCAGCCCGTCCAGGCGGGGCATCATCACGTCCATCACGACCACGTCGGGCTCGACATTGCCGATCACCGCGAGCGCCTCAGCGCCGTCGGAGGCCGTCACCACCTCGAAGTCGTTGAACTCCAGCGACCGGCGCAACGAATCCCGGACCGCCCGGTCGTCGTCCACCACCAGTACCCGCATCTCGCGCTCCCGCTCGCCCACACTCGTCCACGCGGAGCTCGGCCGAACTCCGTCTCCTGAGGCTATGCCGTCTGTTTGAGAATCGGCTGAGAACCTGCTGATCACTCGCGAAGGAGGTAGCGCGCACCGTAGGTTCTGAGCGTGGACATCGTCGAATTCACGCCCGAGAACGACCAGCTCACCTGGACCTTCGGCGGTGCCGCGCCGGTCCGCAGGGTGAAACCCGGTACTGCGATGCGGCTGTGGACCGAGGACGCGTTCTGCGGCCGGCTGCGCAGTACTGCGGACTTGGCCAGCGCCAGCCTGAACATGCCGTTCGTGAACCCGCAGACCGGCCCCTTCTACGTCGAGGGCGCAGAGCCGGGGGACACGCTCGCGCTGCACTTCGTCGAGCTCACCCCGGCTCGCAGTTGGGGCGCGTCCGCGACAATCCCGTTCTTCGGCGGCCTGACCAGCACCGACCGTACTGCGACCCTGCAGGACCCGTTGCCGGAACGCACCTGGATCTACGAGGTCGACACCGAGCGGCAGACAGTCGGGTTCCAGGCGCAGGGCAGCAACCTGGAGCTCGCGCTGCCGATCGAGACGATGCTGGGCACGGTCGGGGTGGCCCCGGCCGCCGGTGAGGTCCGCTCATCGCTGGTACCGGACTATTTCGGCGGCAACATGGACACCCCCGAGATGAAGGCCGGGGCGACTTGCTTCCTCCGGGTCAACGTCGAAGGCGCGATGTTCTCAGTCGGTGACGGCCACTACCGCCAGGGCGAGGGCGAGTCCTGCGGTACTGCGGTCGAGGGCTCGATGAACGTCGTCCTCATCGTCGACCTCCTCAAGACTCCCGGCCCGGCCTGGCCCCGGATCGAGAACGACGACTACCTGGCCGTCATCGGCTCAAGCCGCCCACTGGAAGACGCGTGGCGAGCAGGCCAGGTCGACATGGTCGGCTGGCTGGGCGAGCTCTATGGTCTGGACAAGCTGGACGCCTACCAGCTCCTCAGCCAGATCAGCGAAGTTCCCTTGGCCAACGTGGTCGACGCCAACTACAGCGTCGCCACCAAGGTCCCCAAACGCCTCCTCCCGAAAGTCGATGCCTACAGCAACATTCACCAGCACCTGCGCGATCAGGCCGCCACCCTCAGCTGAAAGCCGGTACTACGTCCTCGGCGAACCGCTGCATCGGCTCATGGTCGTAGGCGACGCCGGGGATGTAGGCGATCACGTACTCGATCCCGACCTCGGCGAGCTGCTCCAGGTGGATTCGCAACTGCTTGGCCGTCACGACCTCGGCCAGGCCGATTCCACCACCGGCGCCGATCTCGGTGAACTCCTCCAGCGAATAGCGACCACGAGCTTTCGCCGTCGCGGTGACCGGGTCGGCGCCGGCCTCGACCGGGAACACGTTGATGCTGGTGGATTTCACGATTTCGTCATAGTCGCGGCCGACCGCGTTGCAGTGCGTACGCAGTACTGCGAGCTTGTGCTTGATCGTGTCGACCTGGCCGGTGCCGAAGTTGCAGGCGTCGGCGTACTGGGCGACCAGCTTGAGCGTGACCTTCTCGCCGCCGCCACCGATCCACAGGGGTGGTTTGCGCCGCGGCTCGACGAAGGGCTTGTCGACCGAGTGGTACTTGCCGTGGAAGACCACGTCGTCCTCGGTCCACAGCCGGTGGATCAACTCCACCGACTCGCGGAACGAGCCCATCCGGTCCTTCAAATCGGTCCAGGGATAGCCGTAGGCCTTCCACTCGTCCTCGGCCCAGCCCGCTCCCAGCCCGGCGTACAGGCGGCCGTGGCTCGCTACGTCGACGGTAGCGGCCATCTTCGCGTAGAGGGCCGGGTTGCGATAACCGTTGCAGCCGACCATCTGACCGAGCTTCACCCGCTGCGTGTCACGAGCCAGGGCAGCCGTTGCCGTCCAGGCCTCGAAGACGGTCTCGCGGACTGGCTCGGGGACAGTGTGGAGGTGGTCGAACAGCCAGATCGAGTCCCATGGTCCGGCGTCGGCGGCGCGAGCGACAGCCGTCATCGCCTCCCACTGCTCGACCGGGTCCGGCAGTTCGACCAGGTCCATCCGCCAGCCCTGCGGTACGAAGACTCCGAACTTCATCAAGCTTCCTTCCTTCCGGTACGCCGGGAGATCGCGACCCCGGCCAGGCAGAGTGCTCCTCCGACGAGAGCGAGCAGGGCCGGCGTCTCGCCCAGCAGCAGCCACGCAAGGCCGATGGCAACCACCGGTACGGCGTACACGGTCACGCCCATCCGGCCGGCCGTAGTACGGCGAAGCGCGAACGCCCAAGTGGTGAAGCCGAGTGCGGTGGGGAAGGCGCCGAGGTAGATGACCCACCAGATCGTGCCTGCGCTCGCGGTACGGAGCTCGCTGACCAGGGTCGGCGCGTAGGGGAGGCAGGCGATCGCGCCGATCGTGCAGGCCAGCCAGGTGACCTGTGCGGCGGGGAGGCGACTCAGTAGCGGCTTCTGGGTGACAACGCCGACGGCGTACGAGATGGCGGCGATGACACAGAGGACGACGCCCCAGGTCTCGGCACGGCCGGTGGAGGTCGACATGGCGATCAGTACTACGCCGCCGAACGCGACCAGGCTGCCGACGACGAGTTGCCGCGGGAAGCCTTCGCCTAGCGTCAGCCCGGCCAGTAGGGCGATCAGGAGCGGGGCGATGTGGACCAGCATGGCCGCAGTACCGGCGTCCAGGCGGCGCTCTGCTGCGTTGAGAGCCAGGTTGTAGACGCCGAACCAGAGGAGGCCGCAGGCGAGCAGTGGCGGCCAGTCGCGCTTGGTCGGCCAACTGGCTTTGCTGGGCGGCTGCCGGAACAGGAAGGCGCCGAGCAGCACACTGCCGACCAGTAGACGGGCGAACGACATCGCACCTGCGGAGAACTCGGTGCCGGCGTGCCGGATGGCCACGAAGGATGAGGCCCACAGCACCACGGTCACTGCGGCCGCGGCAGTCACCAGCGGGGTCTTCGAGGGAGCTTCCACAACTGTTGTCACGGTGACTACCCTAGAAATGGATTCGTCCCATTCCCATGGCGGATTGAGTCAGAAAGGCGCGCGATGGTTGCCGGAATGAACGCAGAATCGGCCTCTGGCTTTCAGACTGAAAAGCCGGTGCTGGACGAGCTGAATGTCCGCCTGCTGACCGAGCTGACGGCCGACCCGCGACTGCGGACGACCGAGCTGGCCCGCCGGCTCGGGGTATCGGCGCCGACGGTCCGCGAGCGGGTGGCGCGGCTGGAGGAGTCGGGCGTGATCCGCGGCTACCGGCTCGAGGTCGATCCCGCCGCGCTCGGGCTGCCGGTCGCCGCCTGGGTGCGACTGCGCCCGGGACCTGGCCAGATCCCCCGCATCATCGAGCTGGCCGAGCGCACCCCCGAGGTCGTCGAGTGCCACCGGATCTCCGGCGAGGACTGCTTCCTGATGCGCGTCCAGGTCGCCGCGATCGCCGGCCTCGAAGACGTTCTGGACAAATTCCTCATCCACGGCCAAACCACCAGCTCCTTCATCGTCTCCACCCCCATCGCCCCCCGCTCCGCCCCACTTCCCGGACCGCCACCACACACCAACCGCGCCTAATCGCCCTTCTCTGAGCGTGCGGCCGCGGCGCCGACCGGGCTGGAGCGACCTTGGTCAGTGGTGGCGGTCCGCTGGTCCGACGTAATCCGCCTCGGCCGCGGTACTGATCCTGCTGGCCGGTGTCCGACAGCTGAACCCAACCAGCGCTCGGAGTGGTCTGCATCACTACGCTGAGGACGACTCAGCGACCTCCGGAAGGACCCTGACCCATGGCTGCCGACAAGTCTGTCCGCAGAGTTGCCCTTCTCACCGCGGGTGGGCTCGCGCCCTGCCTGTCGTCCGCCGTCGGCGGGCTGATCGAGCGCTACACCGAGGTAGCGCCCGACGTGGAGATCATCGCCTACCTGAATGGGTACCACGGTCTGCTCAGCGGCCGGCATCTCGATGTCACGCCGGAGATCCGGGCCAAGGCCGGCCGGCTGCACCAGTTCGGTGGCAGCCCGATCGGCAACAGCCGGGTGAAGCTGACCAACACCGCCGACCTGGTCAAGCGCGGCCTGATCGCCGACGGCCAGAACGCCCTGCAGGTCGCGGCCGAGCGGCTGGTCGCGGACGGTGTCGACGTCCTGCACACCATCGGCGGTGACGACACCAACACCACCGCGGCCGACCTGGCGGCGTACCTGCAGGAGCACGACTACGACCTGACCGTGGTCGGCCTGCCGAAGACGATCGACAACGACGTGATCCCGATCCGGCAGAGCCTGGGTGCCTGGACCGCGGCCGAGCAGGGCGCGCTCTTCGCCCGCAACGTGATCGCCGAACACAGCTCGAACCCGCGGATGCTCGTCGTCCACGAGGTGATGGGCCGCAACTGCGGTTGGCTGACCGCGGCCACCGCAGCGGAGTACCGCAAGTGGGTCACGGCGCAGGAGTGGAACCCGGGGATCGGCCTGGACGCCGGCGGCTGGGACGTGCACGCCGTTTACGTGCCTGAGGCAACGATCGACCTGGATGCCGAGGCCGAGCGGCTGAAGGCGGTGATGGACGAGAACGACTGCGTCAACATCTTCCTGTCCGAGGGTGCCGGCGTGCCGTCGATCGTGGCCGAGCTGGAGGCCCGGGGCGAGGACGTTCCGCGGGATCCGTTCGGGCACGTCAAGCTGGACACGA
The DNA here is from genome assembly GCF_000372465.1 of Kribbella catacumbae DSM 19601. Lineage (GTDB taxonomy): Bacteria > Actinomycetota > Actinomycetes > Propionibacteriales > Kribbellaceae > Kribbella > Kribbella catacumbae. Next base: position 122,905 of record NZ_AQUZ01000022.1, on the reverse strand, counting down.
TCAACCCGGGTGCCTGGTTCGCCAAGCAGTTCGCCGAGCGGATCGGCGCGGAGAAGACGATGGTGCAGAAGAGCGGCTACTTCAGCCGCTCGGCCGCCGCCAACACCGCCGACCTCGAACTGATCAAGCAGTGCACCGGCTACGCGGTCGACGCGGCGCTGCGCGGCGAGAGCGGTGTCGTCGGCCACGACGAGGAGCAGGGCGACGAGCTCCGCGCGATCGAGTTCCCGCGCATCGCCGGCGGCAAGGAGTTCGACCCGAGCGTGGAGTGGTTCACGACGCTGCTCACCGAGATCGGCCAGACCAAGTAGTACCCGGCCCGGCTCCTCACCGTCAGTCGGTGGGGAGCCGACCTATTTCGCGAGCCGCTCGACCCAGAGGTCGGCGGCCGTCTCGATCTGGGTGAGGACGTCGTCGAAGCCGGCGTCCTCGCCGTAGTACGGATCCGGTACGTCGATGTCGGCGAACAGCGAGACCGGTACTGCGATGCCGTCGCCGCCGCGACGCAGCAGCGCGGACAGGTGCCCGGAATCCATCGCGAGCACCAGGTCGCGCTCGGGGAACCAACTGCTGCGGAACTCCTGCGCCCGGTGTGCGCTCCCGTCGTACCCGCGCCGGGCCAGCGAAGCGGCGGCGCGGGAGTCCATCGGGTCGCCGATGTGCCAGCCGCTGGTGCCGGAGCTAGTCACCACGACGTCGTCGACTCCTGCGTCGGCGAGCTTCGCGCGCAACACCACCTCGCCGATCGGCGAACGGCAGATGTTCCCCGTGCAGACCACCTCGACCCGCCTCACCACGGAACTCGCCGCAGGCTCACCGGATCTCGGCCTTGTCCGGCAGGACCGCGTTCAGCAGCATGCCGACCAGGGTGATGACGAGGGAGCCCAGCAGGGCAGCCCCGAACCCGGTGACGTGGAACTGGACGTCGAGCTTGCCGGTGATCCACGAGGTGAGCAGCAGCATCAGGGCGTTGATCACGAAGATCAGCAGGCCCAGCGTCAGGATGATGAACGGCAGCGAGATCAGCTTGGCGATCGGCTTCACCACCGCGTTCACGATGCCGAAGATGGCCGCCACGATCAGCAGCGTCAGCACCCGGCGGCTGGTGGTCGCGCCCTCCAGGGTGATCCCACTGACGACCCAGCTCGCGACGGCCAGGGCCACGGCGTTGGCCAGCAGCTTGATGATCAAGTTCTTCATACCTCGATCCTGCCACCCCCGGGTTCGTCCACGCTGCGATCACCGCGCGCGGTTTGACGACACCTTGACACGAGAATGACCAAGTGATCTGATCATTTTCATTCCCGAGGAGGGCGTGAGGATGAGAAACCGCTTGATCCCGGCGCTGGGCGCCGTAGTACTCAGTACTGCGCTCGCCGCCCCGGCGCTCGCTGCGCCCGAGTCGGGCCCGGCCTCGGACCATCCCCAGATCGGCGCCATCCCGCGGCCGGTCACCGCGACGACCGCGCTGAATGGGGGCCCGGTCGTGACATCTGGCCGGCAGGACTGCGCCGTGGCCCGAGCCAACTGGTCCGTCCAGGCGAAGCCGCAGGCAGATCCCGAGCCGCTGCTGAACGCCTACAGCGATAGCGGCAAAGGCTGGACCGGCGGAGACAGCACCTACTCAGTGAAGCTCCGCGGTGGCCGGACGGCGTGGATCTTCTCCGACACCTTCCTCGGACCGGTCAATCCGGACGGCAGCCGGCCGATCACGACCCCGTTCATCAACAACTCCTTCGTGATCCAGCGCGGCGACTCGGTGAAGACCGTCACCGGCGGCACGGCGTCCGAGCCGACCGCTCTGGTCCCGCCGCCGTCCAACGGCTGGTACTGGTTCGGCGCCGCCGGCACCAGCAAGTCAGGCCGCAATCTCGACGTCACCACCCTGCGGTTCGAGCGGACGGGCACCGGGCAGTGGGACTGGCGCTGGTCGGCGAACTACCTGGCTCGCTTCGACAGCTCGACGCTGAAACTGAAGAAGCTGGTCCCGCTCCCGTCCGGCGCCAACATCCAGTGGTCCGCGTGGCTGCTCCGCGACCGCGGCTACACCTACATCTACGGCGTGGAGGACCTCGGCGCCTCGAAGTACGAGCATGTCGCCCGGGTCCGCGGCGACGATCTGACCACGAAGCGCTGGCAGTACTGGACCGGCACCGGCTGGTCGGCTGACGAGTCGGCGTCGGTGCGAGTGCTCGAAGGCGTCGCCAACGAGCACAGCGTGACCCGGTGGGGTGACGGCTACCTGCTCGTCACTCACGACACCAACGAGCTGTTCAGCAAGCGAGTGCTCGGCTACTTCGCCTGCTCACCGACCGGCCCGTTCGTCAACCCGGTCGAGCTCTACCAAACGCCGGAAACCGGCGCCACCGGCAGCTACGGAGACGCTGACATCATCACGTACAACTCGCACGACCATCCCGACCGGCGTCGCGGCAACTCGCTGCTGGTCAGCTACAACGTCAACAGCCTCGACGCGAACGCCGACCTGTACGCCGACGTCAGCATCTACCGGCCCCGGTTCGTCCGGGTCACCCTGACCCCTAACGGCACTCGATGAGCAGCTCCGGTGGCGTCGTCCGGCGCAGCCTGCTCGACGACCTGGCCAGCTCGATGCTGAGCCTGATCGCCGACCGGAACCTGGCCGCCGGCGACCCGTTCGAGTCGGTCCGGTCGCTGGCCGAGCGGTTCAAGGTCGCCGTACCGACGATCCGGGAGGCGCTGCGAAGGCTGGAGGCCACCGGCGCGGTCGAACTGCGGCACGGATCCGGCGTGTACGTCGGCCGGCACATCGGGCGGCTGGTGCTCGCCAACCCGCTGGCCCCGACGCCGTCGGCGGACCGGCTGGTGGAACTCCTGCAGGCCCGCGCGCTGATCGAGCCGCCGGTCGCCGCCCTGGCTGCCCAGAACCGGACCGATGCCGCGCTGGAGCGGATGGACCAGCACCTCGCCGAGGCCGCCGACCTGATCGAGTCCGGCGACCACGCCCGGCTGGCCGAGGTCAACATGGACTTCCACCGGTCCCTCGCCCAGGCGTCCGGGAACGCGACCCTGGCCGAGGTGGTCGAGTCCGTCACCGTCGTCAACGTCCGGGAACAGCTGGAGATACTGCACATCCACGGCGACCGGCAGGCCGATCTGGACGAACACCGGGCCATCCTCGAGGCGGTCCGGGCCGCCGACGCCGAGCTGGCCGAACGACTCACCCGCGAACACCTGGACGGGGTTCTCACCGTCATCAACGACCGCGCCCGGCCACCCCTGAGCTGAGAAGGACGCACCAAATGTCACCCAATCACCGCAAGACCAAAGCATTCACCGCCCTGGCCGTCGCCGGCGCGCTGGCCCTGACCGCCTGTGGTGGTGGAGCTGGTGACTCCACCACCGCCAAGGGCGACGACAAGCCGGTGGACTCGCTGAAGTTCTACAACGACAAGGGCGGCTGGAAGGAAGCCTTCACCCAGGTCGGCGCGGCCAGCAAGAAGGACGTCGGGGTCGGCATGGAGCCGGTCGGCTACTCCGACTCCAACGCCTACACCGCGTTCATCCGGTCCTCGTTCCGGACCAAGGAGAAGGCGGACCTGTTCACCTGGCACACCGGCAAGGAGCTGGAGGAGCTGGTCGACCAGAAGCTGGTGGCCGAGACCACCGAGCAGTGGACCAAGGCAGTTGCTGACGGCAACATTCCGGAGCAGCTGAAGGAGTACTTCACCTACGACGGCAAGCAGTACTGCGTACCGCTGAACGCCGGCTACTGGGTGATGTACTTCAACAAGGCCGTCTTCAAGAAGGCCGGCATCACCCAGAACCCGAAGACCTGGCCCGAGCTGCTCGCCGTCGCCGACAAAGTGAAGGCGGCCGGGGTGAAGCCGTTCTACCAGACCAACATCCTGTTCAGCTTCGTCTGGTTCGAGACGCTGCTGGCCGGCAAGGACCCCGATCTTTACGACGCCCTGGCCACCGGCAAGGCGAAGTACACCGACCAGGGCGTGGTCGATGTGATGAACGAGTGGAAGAAGATGATCGACGCCGGGTTGTTCAGCGACCCGGGGGCGAAGACCGAGCCGCAGGCGCAGCTGAAGAGCGGCGCTGTCGGGATGGTCAACTTCGGCACCTGGTTCAGCGGCAACCTGAACACGCTGAAGATGAAGGCGGGCACCGACTACGACTTCTTCGTCATCCCGAACGTGAACCCGTCGCTGCCGAAGACCTCGATGATCTTCGAGACCGGACCGGTCTGTTCGGCCGCGCAGAGCGAGCATGCCTCCACGGTGCAGAAGTGGACCGACTGGTGGGTCACTCCGCAGGCGCAGACCGCCTGGGCGAACTCCCGTGGCGACCTGTCCTTCAACCCGAAGGCCGAGGTCAAGGACCCTGGCCTGGCCGCGCTGAACAAGGATGTCGGCGGTGACGGCTACCGGCTGATCAACCGCTGGTTCGAGGCCACGCCGGTGCCGGTGATGAACAAGGCGCTGGAGGTCTTCGGGGCATTCGTCACCAAGCCGGGTGACCCGATGCCGGGTCTGAAGAAGATCCAGGCCGAGGCGGACGCCTACTGGGCCAAGCAGAAGTGAGCCGGAGCACCCTGCGATCGGCCCGGACCGGCGGGCGGGTGGCGCCGCTGTTCGGGCTGCCCGCCGCCGGCATCGTGGCGCTGCTGCTGTATCTGCCGTTCCTCTGGACGACGTACGTCAGCTTCACCGACTTCAACGGGCTCGGTACGCCGGTCTGGTCCGGGCTGACCAACTACAAGGCGATGTTCAGTGACCCCGATCTGGTCGGGGCGCTGACCAACACGTTGTTGTGGGTAGTCGGCATGGTCACCTTGCCGGTCGTACTCGGCCTGGTGATCGCAGTACTGACTTACGGCCATCGGTGGGGCACCTGGCTGCGGTTGCCGTTCTTGCTGCCCTACGCGATCTCGGGTGTGGCAGTGGGAGTCATCTGGGGCTTCGTCCTCCAGCCGGATGGCGCGCTCGGTCAGGTGCTCGGCTTCCTCGGTCTGCCCGGTGCCCACACGGGCTGGCTGCAGGCCGGTCCGGGCAACACGCTGATGATGATCGTGGCCACCTCCTGGCAGGCGGCCGGAGTGAACGCGCTGCTGTTCGTGATCGGGCTGCAGTCCATCCCAGCGGAGCCGCTGGAGGCGGCCCGGCTGGACGGGGCGGAAGGGTTCAAGCTCTTCCTTCACCAGCTCTGGCCGCAGCTGCGACCGATCACCACGGTTGTCGTCGGGCTGTCGATCGTCGGCAGCCTGAAGACGTTCGACGTCGTCTGGGTGATGACGCAGGGCGGTCCCGGTACGTCGTCGGAGACGCTGGCCCTTTCCATGTACAAGGAGACCTTCGTGCTGAACAACTACGGCCAGGGCGCGGCGATCGCGTTGTTCCTCAGCCTGGTCACGTTCGCCGCGTCGGTGCTGTACCTGCGCTACCAGCTCGCGGACGGTGACTCGCGATGAACAAGACCTCATCCGGACCGGTCCGGACGGCGATCCTGATCGTCCTCGGGCTGATCTGGCTGGCGCCGGTGTACCTGCTGATTGTGAACGCGTCCAAAGCGGTCGACGCGTACGACCCGGCCGCGGTGTGGAAGCCGTCGGGGTTCTCGCTGTTCACGAACTTCCAGGACGCGTGGGACAAGGCCGCACTGGGCGGCACGCTGCTGGCGACAACGCTCTACAGCGTGGTGGCACCGGTTCTCGCGGTACTGATCGGCGCAGCGGTCGGCTACGCGATCGTGGCGCTGCGGCTCAAGTACGGGTTCGTCTGGTTCGTCTTCATCTTCGGCGGCACCATCTTCCCGTTGCAGATGGTGCTGATGCCGTTGTTCTCCGGCTACGCGAGCTCGGGGCTGTATGACACCAGGGTCGGGATGATCATCGTCTACACGGCGATCAGCGTTCCGTTCTCGGCGTTCGTGATGCGCAACTTCTTCACTGGCATCGCCCGCAGCGTCTTCGAGGCAGCAGTGGTCGACGGCGGCGGGCTGTTCCGGATCTTCCGGAGCATCTACCTGCCGATGGCGGGCAGTGCCCTGGCGGCCATCTTCATCCTGCAGGCCACCTTCGTCTGGAACGACCTGTTGCTCGGTCTGACCCTGAGCCAGTCCGAGTCGGTCCGGCCGATCATGCCAGCGCTCACCGGCCTGCAGAGCACGTACGGCGGTGCTGCGCTGCCGACCGTCCTGGCCGGCGGTCTACTGGTGTCGCTGCCGACCGTCGTCCTGTTCCTCGCCGCCCAGCGGTTCTTCTCCCGGGGCCTCGCCCTCGGCCAGTTCTGACTCCTCGAAGGGATCTCGATGTCATCAGGAGCTCGTACCGTAGCCGTCACGGGCGGAGCGGCCGGCATCGGCCGCGGCGCGGTCGAACGCTTCGTCGCCGCGGGCGACCGGGTCTTCGTACTGGACCGCGATGCGGACGCCCTCGCTGCGCTGGAGGCGGAGCTGGGTGACCAGGTCACCGGCTTCGCCGTCGATGTCGCCGATCGAACCGCTCTGGCAGCCTGCGCGCAGCAGGTCGGTGGGTCGCTGGCTGGTGGTCCGCTGAGTGGGCTGGTCTGCGCGGCCGGCATCCAGCGGTACGGAACGGTCGTGGACACGCCTGCCTCGACGTACGACGAGGTGATGGCGGTCAATGTCGGCGGGGTGTTCTTCGCCTGCCAGTCCTTCCTGCCGCTGATCCCGCGGGGCGGAAGCGTGGTGGTCGTCGCCTCGGTCCAGGCGTACGCCGCGCAGCACAACGTCGCGGCGTACTCGATGGGGAAGGGAGCACTGCTCTCACTCGTCCGGGCGATGGCGGTGGACCACGCGGCCGACGGCATCCGGGTCAACGCGGTCTGCCCTGGATCGGTGGACACTCCGATGCTCCGTACGTCGGCCGCGCAGTTCGGCGGTGACCGGTCGACGGACGAGGTGGTCGCGGAGTGGGGTCGGTCCCATCCGCTCGGCCGGGTGGCGACGACAGCTGAGGTGGCCGAGGTGATCCACTTCCTGGCGTCGCCGGCCGCGGCCTTCGTGACCGGGGCCGACGTGAAGGTCGACGGCGGGCTGACCGCCCAGCTGGCCGTGATACTGCCGGAGGACGGCCGATGAGGATCGTCGACGTCCGGGCCACCACCGTGACGATGCCGTTGGAGGCGCCGTTGCGGCACAGCAACGGCGCGCACTGGGGACGGTTCGTGCGGACCGTCGTCGAGATCGAGGCCGACAACGGCTTGGTCGGGCTGGGCGAGATGGGTGGCGGTGGTCAGAGCGCCGAGGATGCCGTCGCCGCACTGAAGCCCTACCTGGTTGGTCATGACCCGGCTCGCACCGAAGCACTGCGATGGATGCTGGCGAACCCGACCGCGAGCCTGTACAACAACCGCACCCAACTGCTCGCTGCGGTGGAGTTCGCCTGCTTGGACCTGCAGGGCCGCCACCTCGGCGTACCGGTGCACGAGTTGCTCGGCGGGAAGGTCCGGGACAAGGTGCCGTTCGCCAGCTATCTGTTCTTCAGGCATCCCGCTGACGACGGAACGGGTGAGATCCGCACCGCGGACCAGCTGGTCGAGCATGCCCGGGCGTTGGTCGCCGAGCACGGGTTCACCGTGCACAAGCTGAAGGGCGGGGTCTTCCCGCCGGATTACGAGCGGGACTGCTTCCGGGCGCTTGCCGAGGCGTTCCCCGGGCATCGGGTCCGGTTCGACCCCAACGGCGCCTTCGGGGTCGAGGAGGCGATCCGGTTCGCCCGCGGCATCGAGGACCTGGACAACGACTATCTCGAGGACCCCACCTGGGGGATGAACGGGATGCGCCGGGTGCGGGAGAACACCTCGATCCCGCTGGCCACCAACACCGTCGTGGTCAACTTCGAGCAGTTGGCCGCGAACGTGCGGGATCCGGCCGTCGACGTGATCCTGCTGGACACAACCTTCTGGGGTGGGATCCGGGCCTGCGTCAAGGCCGCCGGGGTCTGCGAGACCTTCCAGCTCGGCGTCGCCGTGCACTCCTCGGGCGAGCTGGGCATCCAGCTGGCCACCATGCTCCAGCTCGGCGCCGTGGTACCGAACCTGTCGTTCGCGGCCGACGCGCACTATCACCACCTGCGTGACGACATCATTGCCGGCGGCAAGCTTCCGTACGCCGGTGGCGCGATCGCCGTACCGGATGGTCCCGGCCTGGGCGTCGAGCTGGATCGCGACAAGCTCGCGGAGTACGCCGAACTGTTCCGCGAGCTGGGCCCCTACCCCTATGACCGTGACCCAGCCAGGCCGGGCTGGTACCCGCTGCTGCCGAACACCGACTGGGCCGATCCCACCGAAGGACTCCGATGATCCCCCGTAGTACGGACCTGTCCAGCGATGTGCTCACGCATACCTACGACGACATGTTCAACCCGCCCGGCCTGACCAACTTCCTCGGCACGGCACAGGTCGACCTGGACGTCTTCGCCGTCCGCAGCATCAACTTCCCGCCGTACTCGCACGGCGACGTCATCACCGGCCAGCTGTACGTCGACGGCCGGCTGGCCCGCTCGTACGGCGGCGAGATGGAGGTGGTCTGGCGTCCGGATCAGGTGGTCCGCACGACCCGGATCGACGGGCTGACGCTGCGCAGTACGACCTGCTGCGCGCCGGGGCGGCCCGCCGTCGTCGTACAGCTCGAGGTGGAAGGTGCAGCGGGGCGCGAGGTACGGATCGGGTTGGCGTTGGCCAGTACGGCGACGCGATCGGCCAGTGGATGGTCGCGCCCCGAGCCACCGTCGGAGCCGAACACGCTGCGGGAAGCGGAGATCAGGGGTGCGGTGGTCGGTACCGGTGAGTCGGGGTCCGCTGTCAGCCTGCAAGGGTTCGACGCGCTGACGTCGGAGACTGCTGCGGTGACCACCACCTCGGTCGGCTCGTCCTCCTCCTCTTCGGAATTCGCCGCGGCCGCCGCGTTGCGTCCTCAGTCGATGCTAGAAGCAACGATCGAACTGGATGCTTCCGGCAACGGACAGCTCGGGTATGTGCATGTCCTGGACGGCGATGTGGAGTCGGCTACTGAGCACTACAACGCCTGCGTGGCGGACGTACCGGCGGTAATCGCGGCAGCTGAGGTGCACTGGGACAAGGCGTTGGCGGATGCGTTTGATCCGGACAGTGACGGGTTCAGCGGTTCGTTGCCGATTTTGGAGACTTCGAACGAGGCGCTTCGCAAGCTGTACTGGTGGGGTGTGCTCGGCGTGGTGTGGTTCCGCCGCGACAATCCGGCCAGTGTGCTAGGCCGGACCTACGACACGCTGATGCCGCGGTACTGGCAGACCACGACCTTCATCTGGGACTACAGCCTCTCCTCGCTGACGCACGCGCTGCTGGACCCGGTGCCGATGCGCCGGCACATCGAGCACTGGATCGACCTCGACACGCACGCGCACTTCGGTACCGAGTGGCTGACGGGTGGCCCGGTCGGCCAGTGGTACTCGGTCAACGACTTCGCGATGACCCGGTTGGTGCGGGACTACGTCAGGTTCAGTGGAGACGAGGCCTTCCTGGCGGCCCCGGCCGGCCGGGATGCCGCGCGCAAGCCAGTGGCCGAGCACCTGCATCACTGGGCGACGGCCTGGCGTGGGCTGCGCAAGGACCACGCGCTGGCCGACTACGGCGGCATCGACAACCTGCTCGAATGCGTGAGCAGCTATGTCCACGAGGTGGCCAGCTTCAACGCGGCAAACGTTTGGTGCCTGCGCGTCGCCGCCGACGTCGCAGAGCGGGCCGGCGACACCGACCGCGCTGGTCTGCTGCGCAAGGAGGCCGATGAGCAAGCCGGCCACGTCAACGAGCTGTACGTCGAGGGCGCGGGCTTCTGGCACGCGCGTCAGCCCGACGGGACGCTGGTCCCGGTCCGGCACTGCTACGACTTCAACCTCATCGGTACGACGATGGCCGACGACCTGTCGCAGACCCAGCGGGCGGAGATGGTCGAGTTCTTCCAGCGGGAGCTCCAGACCCCCACCTGGATGCGAGCGCTGTCGCCGTACGACGCGGATGCGGCCTTCAGCTTGCGGCCCGATCACCAGTGGAACGGTGCTTACCCGGCCTGGCCGGCCGATGCCGCCCGGGCGCTGTTCGCGCTGGGCCGGGGCGATGTCGCGCTGGACTGGCTGCGGGGTCTGGCGAAGACCGCGAACCAGGGACCCTGTGGCCAGGCGCACTTCGTCGAGGAGGCGGTGCCGGCGATGGCGGGCGGAGCGCGCAAGTCTCCGCCGCAGTACCCGTACCTGATCGACTGGTCCTGCTCCTCATCAGGCGCCTGGGTGAGCCTGGTGCTAGAAGGCGTGTTCGGACTCGAGGTCGCCCTCGACGGCTCGATCCAGGCGAACCCGCAGGTCGCATCGCTGGACCCGAACGCCCGCCTGCGAGGCCTCCGAGTCGGAAACGGCTCCTATGACATCACCGCCGCCGGGGCGATTGCGGCAGCTTCGTAGGGCGGGTGTCGGTAAGGCCCGGACGTCCGCCACTCACAAACCTCCCGTTTCCACTCGGGAGCACGCCTGTGCACGCCTGGCCGGGTGCGATCAGTTGAGGTTTGTGAGTGGCGGCGGTCCGGCCCTGCCACTGAACCTCACGAACTCCGGCTGTAGTACGAGTACGGGGAGCCATTCGGCTCGTGGTCGCGTCAGAGCAGGCGTGGATCACACGGGTGCGGTGGCGATGGCTTCGAGGAGGGATTCTTCGGCGCCGGCTAGGTGGCGGCGGAGTTCTTCTACGCATTCGTCGAGGTCGCCCTTTTCCAGCAGGCGGACGAGTTTGCGGTGGGAGGCTACCTGTTGTTTGGCGTCCTGGCGGAGGGCGTCCACGCGGGCGAGGGCGAGTCTTGCCTCGCCGGTGATCGAGTCGGCGGTGGCGGTGAGGCGTTCGCTGCCGGTGAGGGCGACCAGGCTGCGGTGGATCGCCAGGTGCGTTTCGGTCATCGCTTCGGGGTCGGCGCCTTCCTTGGCGGTGGCGGCGAAGGTGCGCATAGCCGTGCGGACGCGTTCGCGAGCCGCCTCGTCAGCATCGAACCAGGCCCGGACGCCGGCCGACTCGAGCACGAACCGGGCCCGGCAGATGTCGGCGACCGCCGCGGGGTGCAGGATCGCGACGCTGACGCCCTTGTTCGGTTCGCGGACCGCGAGGCCCTCGGTGACCAGCATCGTCATCGCTTCCCGGACCGTACTGCGGGCGACGCCGAGCGCCTCGGCCAGAGGTTGCTCGCGCAGCGGCGTACCGGGTTCGAGGTCGCCGGCGAAGAGGGCAGCGCGGAGCGCGTCGACCACCCGGTCAACTGTGGTCGAGCGGTCCACTCGCAGCCGTTCGTACATGGGGGGATTCTCGTCCAGTCAGCGTCCGTTGTCGCGTGCGGCGCGGTCGTCGGGGCGGGTCGGTGGTCAACCTGTGGATAACTCCCGACATGATGACCCGGTTTTCGGGCAGTCTTTGACCCAGTGGCCGCCCCTGCTACAGCGAGGAGATCACCGTGGGTGACAGCAAGGCGATGCCGATCGTCGGTGGCGTCATGCTCGTGCTCTTCCTCCCGCTCATCATCGTGATCGCCCTGCTGGTCGGCGTCCTGACCGGGATGGACACGGCCGCGGCCTGTACGCCGACCGCGCCGGCCGAGTCGTCGATGGCCTGGCCGACCGACAAGAAGGAGCCGGACCAGGGCTGGGACGACGAGGGCGGCGAGACCCACAAGGGCATGGACTTCGTCGTCGACAAGGGCAGCAAGGTGTACGCCGTCGAGTCCGGCACCGTGAAGTCGATCGACGGCGACTGGATCAAGATCAAGCACGGCACCGGCCTGGAAACCTGGTACAAGTTCTTCGACACCAAGGTCGTCAAGGAGGGCGACCCGGTCGGCCGCGCCCAGGTGATCGGTACGTCGGGCAGCAGCGAAGACGAGGCCGCGCCGGGCAAGAAGGGCGCCCACCTGCACTTCGAGGTCTGGGCCCAGGCGGACGACGGCGGTGCGCTCAAGCAGACCGACCCGGCTCCGCTCTTCGACAGCGCAGCCCCGGCCGGCCCGGGCGGTGGGTGCGGCTGCAACACCGGCGGGCCGCTGGTCGGTGGCAACAACCAGGAGAAGGCCTTCAACTTCCTGGTCGGCGCCGGCTACACCAAGGAGCAGGCCTCCGGCATCGTCGGCAACATGATCCACGAGTCGAGCGTCGAGCCCCAAAGGCTCAACGGCACCACCTCGGGTACGGTCACGCCGGCCACGACGGCCGTCGGCCTGAACAAGGCCTGGGGAATCGTCCAGTGGTATCCCGCGAGCAAGATGATCAACGCGGCCCGCGGCCAGGGGGCCAGCTTCGAGACCATCGAGACCCTCGAGTACCAGCTCAAGTTCCTGAAGGAGCAGCTCGACGGGACGGGGCCGGTGGCGCTCAAGGCGGTCGGCGACAAGATGAAGGCGACCAAGACGGTCGACGAAGCCGCCTACCTCTTCGCCCACGACTACGAGATCTTCACGACGAACGACAACGACCCCGAGTACGCCCGCCGGCAGGCCACTGCCCGGCAGGTGTTCTCCACCATCGGTGGTGGCACCAACACCCCGACCGGCGATCCCGGGGCGGGTCCGTCGACCGCGTGCGCGGCCGGCAGCGGGAACATCGCCGAGGTGGCGAAGTCGCTGGCGTGGCCCGACGGCGGTCACGGGAAGAACCAGAGCGACGCGACGGCGGCATTCCAGGAAGCGCTGCCGAAGTACAACAGTACGAACGGCTACGAGGTGTGGAGCGACTGTGGGCGGTTCGTCGCGACCGTGATGCGGATGAGTGGTGCGGACCCGGACTATCCGATGGTATCCACGGGTGTCCAGGACAACTATGTGCGGACGTCGGGGAAGTACGACGTTTTCGACAACATCACCCCTGGGGAGCTCCAGCCGGGTGACATCCTGATCGGCCCCGGCCACACGTATCTGTTCGTAGGACAATGGGGCAAGTACGACTCCGCGTCCGGGTCGCTGGGCGGCCACGTGCCTCAGGCGACCTACGCCTACAACATTGGACGATCCAAGCAGTTCGCCGCCGCCCGGCTGAAGAAATAGGAGCTGATGATGGAGGAGGACAGCCGGCGGCCCCTGGTGACAGGCATCGCGGCGCTCGCGGTGATCGTGGTGCTGATCGGAGGATTCGTGATCTGGCGGCATGATCCCAAGGCGGAGCTGACCGTGACGTCGATCCCGAACGATCTGACCCTCACGCTGGACGGGCAGCAGGTCGCCAACAGCGGCAAGATCGACGTCCGGCCGGGGACGCACACGCTGACCGGCACCCGGGAAGGCTTCCAGAGCTACACCCAGACGTTCACCGTTCGCGGCAAGAACCCGGTGTCGGCGAAGGTGTACCTCTACGCCAACGGACCGGTCGGGGTCGAGTGGGGCAAGAACAACCCGGAGCAGGAGCGCGAGACCGAGGCCGAGGCCGGTCGCCGGTTCGACGAGATCCAGCGACGGCTGGAGCTGAAGTACCCGATCCTGGCGCAACTGCCGTACATCGGGCCCGGCTTCAAGGCGACCTACGAGGGCTCGAAGTCGGACCCGACGAACCCCGAGGCGATCTCGGTGCGGATCCTGGTCTTCCTCCCCGATGGCAAGGAGAAGGCGCTGCAGTGGATCGCAGGCAACGGCTGGGATCCCGCCTCGCTGGACATCATCTACACCACCAAGTAGTCACCCCGCCGGTACTCCGGACGCCGCCGCCCGGGCTGGGCGGCGCAGCGTACTGAAACTCATGTTGACGCGACCCCACTAGACCTGCACACTGACTGATTGTCGGACAATCAGGGGATCGGCCAATGCGACGATCCAGAGCGCGATGGGGTGCACACATGGGTCAGCCGCTGGGGTGGGGTCGCCGGTATCTGATGGTCCGGCCGGACCATTTCCGGATCGACTACGTGATCAATCCGTACATGTCGACCCAGGACCAGCCTGACCCCGAGCTGGCGCTCAAGCAGTGGGACTCGCTGCGGCAGGCGATCATCGACGCCGGCGGCGAGGTCGAGGTACTGGCGCAGCGCGAGGATTCGCCGGACATGGTCTACGCGATGAACCTGGGCTTCGCCACGGCGCAGGGCAAGGCGATGCTGTCGCACATGCGCTTCGAGCCGCGCCGCAAGGAGTCGCTGACCGCGGCCGGGTGGTTCCTGGACCACGACTTCGAGCTGAAGCGGACCGGCAGCGACGGCGTCGGCCCGCACTTCGAGTCCGGCGACGCGTTCATCTTCGGTGACAGCCTGGTGGTCGGCTACGGCCCGCGCACCGAGGCCGACGCGCTCAAGCACCTGGCGACCGAGTGGAACATCCGGGTCCGCGGCCTGCGCATCGCGCACGAGGGCATGTACCACCTCGACCTGCCGTTCTGCCCGATCGACAGCACCCACGCGCTGGTCTACCCGCCGGCGCTCGACGCCGCCAGCCAGGCCGAGCTGTTCGGCATCGTGCCGGACCCGATCGTGCTCACCGACGAGGAGGCGTTCGCGTTCAGCGGCAACTCGCTGGTGGTGAACGAGACGATCATCATGCCGGCCTGCTCGCCGCGGCTGCGCGAACTGCTGACCGGTCTCGGACTGCGCATCGTCGTCCTCGACCTGTCGGAGTTCCACAAGGGTGGAGGCTCGGGACGCTGCATGACCAACCCGCTCGATTTCGACCTCGCTGCCGCCAGTGTCGCCGGCGGCGAGGTCGTCTTGCCGCAGTAGCCGGTACGGCGAATCGACGGCCGGGCGGCTGCCCACAGTTCAGCTGGTTTGCTGGACGAATGGACGGCTGGCCCGGCCAATGTGACAGCTGTCTGGCGTCATGTTCGGCCTCGCGCTGGGCAATTTGTCCAGTGCGATTCTGCGGGGTTCTAAGCCGGCGACGTTGGAGTTAGCCTGCGGGCATGACCCCTGACGATGAGGTCCGCTTCCGGTCCGTTCTGGACGATGTCGCGGCTTACAAGCCGGGCAAGCCACCGGAGCGCACCGACGGCCGCCCGACGTACAAGCTGTCCAGCAACGAGAACCCGTACCCGCCGTTGCCAGGGGTGCTCGCCGCCGCCACCGAGGCCGCCGCGAACATGAACCGGTACCCCGACATGGGCGCCCTGCCCTTGCTCGAGGCGCTGGCCGAGCGGTTCGACGTACCGGTCACCGATCTTGCCATCGGGACCGGATCGGTAGCTGTGCTCTACCACCTGTTGCAGGCAGCCTGTAGCGAGGGCGATGAGGTCGTCTACGCCTGGCGCTCGTTCGAGGCCTACCCGATCGCGGTGCAGCTGACCGGTGCGACCTCCGTCCAGGTCCCGCTGACCGAGGACGCGCGGCACGACTTCAAGGCGATGGAAGCAGCCCTGACCGACCGCACCCGCGTCGTCTTGATCTGTACGCCGAACAACCCGACCGGCCCGGTCGTCCATCGCGACGAGCTGGTGGCTTTCCTCGACGCCGTACCGCGCGACGTCCTGGTCGTTCTGGACGAGGCGTACCGCGAGTTCGTCCGCGACCCCGAGACGCCGGACTGCGCCGAGATGTACCGGGACAGGCCGAACGTCGTCGTACTGCGGACCTTCTCGAAGGCGTACGGGCTGGCCGGCTTCCGGATCGGCTACGCGATCGGGCACCCGCCGGTGATCGCCGCGATCCGCAAGTGCTCGCTGCCGTTCGGCGTCAGCGAGATCGCCCAAGCAGCCGCGGTCGCCTCGTTGCGGGCCGAGAAGGAGTTGCTGGATCGCGTCGAAGCGCTCGTGACCGAGCGGTCCCGGGTGGTCGGCGAGCTACGCGCCGCCGGCTGGGACGTGCCCGAGACGCACGCGAACTTCGTCTGGATGCCGCTGGGTGAGGAGACCGTCGCCTTCGCCGAAGCCGTCCAGGCCGAGGGCGTCTCGGTCCGGCCGTTCCCGGGCGAGGGCGCTCGCGTGACGATCGGCGAGCGCGAAGCCAACGACCTGTTCCTGACCGTCGCGTGCGCCTGGCGCCGATGAGGAACCTGATCTGGATCTCGGGCGCATCATCCGGGATCGGGGCGGCCCTGGCCGCCAGCACGCCGTACGCGGAGGCGCGGGTGATCGACCTGTCCCGGAGGGGTGGAGGGGTCGAACACTTCGCGGCGGATCCTAGTGCCCTGAGTCGGAGGTTCCTGCGCAGCTCCGGCGCCCAGGCACGCACCTCGCGGCGTTGGAGAAACGTCCACGATGCTGCGCATCGAGGACGCTTCTCCGCCTTGCGATGCACGCACCTGGACACCGGAGCTGCTGCAGGAATCTCCGACTCAGGGCACTAGCCGACCCGGCGGAATGGGCGCGGGTCGAGGAGCACTTCGCCGCGGAACTCGCCGGGTTCGACGGTGAGCGGGTGATCTTCGTGCACAACGCCGGCACGGTCGCCCCGATCGGGCCGGCCGCGAAGGTGGATGCCGCCGCCTACACGCAGGCGGTGCTGCTGAACTCCGCGGCACCGCAGGTCCTCGGGCGGGCGTTCCTACGGGCGACCGCAGGGCTCGACTGCGAGCGGCAACTGGTGATGCTGTCGTCCGGGGCCGCGACCAAGGCTTATCCGGGCTGGTCCTCCTACAACGCGGGCAAGGCGGCCGTCGACCATTGGGCCCGCACGGTCGGGCTCGAGGAGGCCGCACTGGAGCAGGAGAGCGCCGGAGCGGTGAAGGGCTGCCGGGTGATCGCGTAGCGCCGGGAGTGGTGGACACGGCGATGCAGGGCGAGATCCGGTCGGTGGGTGAGCAGGACTTTCCTGCCGTCGAGAGGTTCCGCGAGCTGAAGCAATCCGGTGGGCTGAGCACGCCGGAGGAGGCCGCGGCGGGTTTGTGGGCGGTCATCGCGGCGCAGTACCCGACCGGCAGCGTGCTCGACCTGCGCAACCTACCCATCGCCACCTGATCATTCGCCCCCTTTTCACCCTCCACGCGGACTATCCGGTGGGCGGGTAGGGCGGCGAGGGTGAAAAGGGGGCGAATGATCACCTGGTTGGGGGTGCGAAGAAGCGGCACCGGGAAGTAGTGAGGCTTGCTTCCCGATGCCGCTTCGAGGTGTTGCTACCGGGTGATCACCCCACCGAGGCGACCGATCCGGTGTCCATCACCACTGACCAGGGAGGGCGGTCAGTGCGTGTTGGCCTCAGACTCCTGCTCGCAGGTCTTCAGCACGTCGACCGAGTTCTTGTAGTTCTCGACACCCAGCAGCGCCGCGATGTCGTGGATCGGCACCTGGCCGCCGACAGCGTTGATCGGGACGTTGTTGTGGCAGGCCTGGAACGGGCCCACGTTGGTGTCGGCAACCTCGACGAGGCCGCCGTCGCTGACGCGGTACCACTTGCCGCCGTGCGTGTTGGCCTCAGACTCCTGCTCGCAGGTCTTCACCGCGGTGGCGGAGTTACCGGCGTTGCTCAGGCCGACGATGCCGGTGATGTCGTGGATCGGCACCTGGCCGCCGACGCCGTTGACCGGAACGTTGTTGTGGCAGGCCTGGAACGGGCCGAGGTTGGTGTCCGTGACGGAGACCAGCGAGCCGTTCTTGTGCACCCAGTACCAGTGCTTGCCGCCCTTGGCGTAGCCCTTCAGCGCGCTGGCGTCGGTGAGACCGCCGGTGGCCGAGGTGCTGTCGTCGATCATGTTCGCGCTGACGACGGTGGCCAGGCCCAGCGTGGCAACGGTCGCCACTGCCGCTGCAGCGGCGATCTTGCGTGTTACCTGCATTATGCGAGGTTTCCTTTCGGGTTTGACGGATTCGTCTTAGTGGGTAACGACGGGTTCGGGAGCGGGTTACAAAATTCTTCGCCGGTTTTTGGTTCAGGCGGGAATCCCGGGGTAGCCCATAGTGGCCGGGTGATGAGTTCGCTGCCACGGCAGGAATCTCTCTCTGACCAGGCAACTTCTCGCTCAGGCGGGGGCGCGGGGGGCGCCGGAGCTGAGAACAATTCGCTTCCGGCGAGCCGTAACCGATCCGCGGTTTCCTCGTTGTCTGATCGCGGGCGAACGGCTGCCCGGCTTTCATGGGTATTTTCGGCGGGCTCGGTGGCCGGCGAAATGGCATTACCATGGCAAAACGGATTGTCATGCATCATTGCCGGAGTTTCGTGCCGTGTTTTTTCGGGGCATGGCGCCGGCCGGCAACACGGACCCGCTGCCGCGCGCATCGGCAGCGGTGGGAGACCCGGGCACCCCATGGGAGCCCGGGTTCTTCCCTTTCGGGGCCTCTTACTTGGTACGGCGCCGTTCGGCGCTGACCACCAGCGCGACGCCCACGACGACGACCGCGCCGCCGAGCATGATCTTCGTGGTGATCTGCTCGCTGAGGATCAGCCAGCCGAGCAGGACGGCCACGACCGGGTTCACGTAGGCATAGGTGCCGATCAGCGAGATCGGGGCGTTGGCCAGCAGGTAGGAGTAGGCGGAGTACGCGAGCAGGGAGCCGAACGCGACCAGGTAGGCGAGCGCGATCCAGCCCTTCGGCTCGATCTCACTGAGGTGGAGCCGCCCGGGCTCGCCGCGCAGTACGCCGAGCAGGATCATCGCGGCGCCGCCGATCAGCATCTCGTACAGCGTCGCCACCAGCGGGTCCTTCGGCAGCCCGAGTCGCGGGGAGAAGCGGGAGCCGGCCGCCCAGCTGATCGTGCCGAGGATGAGGATCGCGACCGAGAGCGGCTTCGCGCTCGTGTCGCCGCCGGACAGTGAGAGCAGTGCCGCTCCGCCGAACCCGATCAGCACGCCGAGCCAGGTCAGCGGGCGCGGCCGCTCGCCACCGCCGACCCGCAGCAGCATCAGCCAGAGCGGTACGGCGGCGACCAGCAGCGCGGCCAGCCCGGACGGTACGGTTTGCTCGGCGATCGCGACCGCGCCGTTGCCGAAGGCAAGTAGCAGCAGTCCGACGACGCCTGCGCCGAGCAGTTCGCGGCTGGTGACGCGGAGCCGGCCGATGCCCGAGCGCAGCGCGAGGAAGGTCGCCAGCAGGACGCCCGCGAGCAGGAAGCGTGCCGACATCCCGAGCATCGGGGGGATGTTCGCTTCGACCACGATCCGGATGAAGAGGTAGGTCGAGCCCCAGACGACGTAGACCACCGCGAGCGCCGACCAGATCATCGCGCTGGAGGCCGGGCGCGGGCCGGCCTCAGGCAGGACTACTTGCGCGGGGGCGGCGGCCATCGCGGGCTCCTCCAGATGTCATGGGTGAAATGCACGAACAGTGCTGACATTAGTCGTGGCGCTGAGTCATCCACAAGAGATTTTCCGCCCTCCGGGCACCGAGATCCCGCCAGTTCATCCGGCCGCCAACCGGCTCCGACGCCGGGCAGCATGTGCTCACCGATGTCACCAGCCCCACCGCCCCTCTCGTCTTCAGCAAGGACACCGCCGAGGTCCAGGACCAGCGCACGGCGTACGGCGTCGCGGTGCTGAACCTCGGCGGTCAGGCGTACGTCGCCGTCAGCCGTCGTAGCGAGACCCGGATCGGACTGTTCCGCCTGGTCGCCGACCGTGGGGGCAAGATCAGCTACCAGGCGGTGAAGCAGTTCGACCTGCCCTCGACCTTCCAACTGTTCAACTGATCGACCTGGTCACCGTGTGAGGAGCCGGGCGATCGCCCGCAGGTCGAGGGCATGGAGACGGAGGAGTGCGCCCCGACCGGCCCGGCCTCGCCCGACGCCGGCACGCACCTCAGCGCCGACGCGGAAGGCCTGACCATCGCCTACCGCGGCGCCGCCAGTGACCCGCCGCGGTCACCACGAAGCCGCTCGGACCGCTGTTCCCGCACGGGTTGCTCGCTGTCCATGACGGCGAGAACACCCCTGGTGACGGCGACCGGGAGGGGCCAACTTCAAACTGGTACGGCTCGGGGATTTGCCCTGATCGGTATCCAGTTGTGACACATATCGCACGAATCCTCCCGATGGTGTTACACCGAGGGGATTCAGGCGTACGGCCGGGCTCGGAGCTGACCAGTGGCTGGACTGGTGTCTCATCGTGAGACGCCTTTCGGTACCGGCGTACAAGTCGGCGTCCAGACAGTTAGCGGATCAGCAACCTGCTGGGTACGGTGTCCGGCAAGATGGGCAGTGATACCAGTGAGGAGGTTCACTGCCTGGCGGTGTGCGTCATCCTGCATCAACCTGGATCCACGCGGTCCCGCCTGCGAAGCCTCACCCGGCTGGCTGGGCCGGGGCCCGTGCAACGTTGCGGTCGCGGCGATCCCGCGCTCGAACCCGAGGAGTGCATGTGAGTGAGTCGGTGCCGGGCATTGCCCCGGAAGTTTTCGCGCCCGTGGAGGCGCCGGTCAGTCCCCCGCGAGCCTCGGAAGAGGTCGAGTTCGTCCAGCTGCTGACGCCCGAAGGTGAGCGCGTCGAGCATCCGGACTACTCGTTCGACCTCGACGACGAGGCGATCAAGGGCTTCTACCGGGACATGACCCTGGTCCGCCGGATCGACACCGAGGCGACTGCGCTGCAGCGTCAGGGTGAACTCGGCATCTGGGCCTCCCTGCTCGGTCAGGAGGCCGCCCAGATCGGCTCCGCCCGCGCGCTGAACAAGAAGGACATGGTCTTCCCGACCTACCGCGAGCACGGCGTGGCCTGGTGCCAGGGCGTCGACCCGCTGAACCTGCTCGGGCTGTTCCGTGGCGTCGACCAGGGCGCCTGGGACCCGCGCGACAACAACTTCCACCTCTACACGATCGTGATCGGCGCCCAGACGCTGCACGCGACCGGGTACGCGATGGGCCAGCAGCGTGACCACGCCGTCGGCGACGCCGAGACCGGCGAGGCGACGATCGCGTACTTCGGCGACGGCGCCAGCAGCCAGGGCGACGTCAACGAGGCCTTCATCTACGCCTCGGTGTTCAACGCGCCCGTCGTCTTCTTCTGTCAGAACAACCAGTGGGCCATCTCGGAGCCGATCGACCGGCAGACCCGGATCCCGCTGTACCAGCGCGCGGCCGGCTTCGGTTTCCCCGGCGTCCGCGTCGACGGCAACGACGTGCTGGCGACGTACGCCGTCGCCCAGCAGGCGCTCAAGCGGGCCCGCGAGGGCAGCGGCCCGACGCTGGTCGAGGCCTACACCTACCGGATGGGCGCCCACACGACGTCGGACGACCCGACGAAGTACCGGCTGTCCGAGGACCTCGAGTACTGGAAGCTCAAGGACCCGATCGAGCGGGTGAAGGCCTACCTGACCCGGTCGGCCGGCATCGAGCCCGACTTCTTCGACGAGATCGACGCCGAGGCCGACCAGATCGCGGCCAAACTGCGGGAGGGCTGCCTGTCGATGCCCGACCCGGCGCTGACGGACTTCTTCCAGCACGCGTACGTCGAGCAGACCCCGCAGCTGGTGGAGCAGCAGGCGCAGTACGCGGCCTATGCGGCCTCCTTCGACGGCGAACACAGTGAAGGGGAGCACTGAGATGGCGAAGATCAGTCTCGGCAAGGGCATCAACATGGGCCTGCGGGCCGCCATGGAGAACGACCCCAAGGTCCTCATCATGGGTGAGGACATCGGCAAGCTCGGTGGCGTCTTCCGGGTCACCGAGAACCTGCAGAAGGACTTCGGCGAGGACCGGGTGATCGACACCCCGCTGGCCGAGTCCGGCATCATCGGAACCGCGGTCGGCCTGGCGCTGCGCGGCTACCGGCCGGTCTGCGAGATCCAGTTCGACGGGTTCGTCTTCCCGGCGTACGACCAGATCATCAACCAGGTCGCCAAGATGCACTACCGGTCGATGGGCAAGCTGAAGATGCCGATCGTGATCCGGATCCCGTTCGGCGGCGGCATCGGCGCGGTCGAGCACCACTCGGAGTCGCCGGAGACGCTGTTCGCGCACGTCGCCGGGCTCAAGGTGGTCGCCTGTGGCGATCCGGTCGACGCGTACTGGATGATCCAGCAGGCGATCGCGACCGACGACCCGGTGGTGTTCTTCGAGCCGAAGCGCCGGTACCACGAGAAGGCCGAGCTCGACGAGGACGCGGGAGCGGCGTACCCGCTGTACAAGGCGAAGGTGGTCCGTGAGGGCACCGACGCGACGCTGTTCTGCTACGGCCCGATGGTGAAGACCGCGCTGCAGGCGGCCGAGGCGGCGGTCGAGGACGGCCGCAACCTGGAGGTCGTCGACCTGCGCTCGATCTCGCCGCTGGACCTGGCGACGATCTTCGCGTCGGTCAAGAAGACCCGGCGCGCGGTCGTCGTGCACGAGGCGCCGCTGTCGCTCGGCCCCGGCTCGGAGCTCGCGGCGCGGGTCACCGAGGAATGCTTCTACCACCTGGAAGCTCCCGTACTGCGGGTCGCCGGGTACGACACGCCTTATCCGCCGTCGCGGATGGAGGAGGAGTACCTGCCCGACCTGGACCGGGTGCTCGAGGGTGTCGACCGGGTGATGGAGTACTGATGGGGATCCAGCAGTTCCGCCTCCCCGATGTGGGAGAAGGCCTGGTCGAGGCAGAGATCGTCAGCTGGAAGGTCAAGGCCGGCGACACGGTCAAGCTGAACGACACCATCGTCGAGATCGAGACGGCGAAGTCACTCGTCGAACTCCCGGTCCCGTACGCCGGCGTCGTCACCGAGTTGCTCGTGCCGGAGGGCGAGACGGTCCCGGTCGGTACGCCGATCATCTCCGTCCAGACCGCCGACACGGGCACGGCCAAGGAAGACCTCGTCCCGTCCCTCCCCGACGGCGAGGAGATCGAAGCCGGCAAAATCGGCGGCGCAGCCCCGGGTGGGCGCACCGCGGTCCTAGTCGGCTACGGCCCCAAAACCACCGAAGCCAAACGCCGCCCCCGCAAGGGCGCTCCTACGTCGAACGCTCCCTCCGAGGCTGCTCCTACGTCGCACGCCTCTACGGGTGCTGAGGCAGTGGGCGCAGGAGCCGTTCAGGCTGGTGCTGCGGCCAGCGCCGGCTTCGCCGGCGCGGCCGGCGGATCCGCTACCGGCTCCGCCGGGAACGCTGCGCCTCCTTCGCCTTCTCCCGCCGAGGTTGCCGGAGGCAACGAGGCGGCGGGTGTGCATGTGCTGGCGAAGCCGCCGGTGCGGAAGCTGGCCAAGGATCTGGGGATTGATCTTGGGCAGGTGACTGCGACCGGGCCGGGTGGGATCATCACCCGGGCTGATGTCGAGAACCACACGGCCGCGCCGGCTCCGGTTGCTGCTCCTGTGGTTGGTGCGCAGGGGGACACCCGGATTCCGATCAAGGGTGTGGTGAAGGTGATGGCGCAGGCGATGGTGAGTAGTGCTTTCACCGCGCCGCATGTGACCGAGTGGATCACCGTCGACGTCAGCGCCACGATGGAGCTGGTTGAGCGGTTGAAGAAGGACAAGGCGTTCCGGGAACTGCGGGTCTCGCCGTTGCTGATCGTGGCGAAGGCGGTGACGCTGGCGGCCCGGCGTACGCCGATCATCAACGCGACCTGGGACGATGCGAACCAGGAGATCGTGATCAAGGGGTCCGTCAACCTCGGGATCGCCGCGGCCACCCCGCGCGGGCTGATCGTGCCGAACATCAAGTCGGCCGATTCGCTCACCCTGCCCGAGCTGTGCGGCGCCCTGAACGACCTGGTCGCCACCGCCCGCGAGGGCAAGACGCAGCCGGCCGACCAGGCGGGTGGCTCGTTCACGATCACCAACGTCGGCGTCTTCGGCGTCGACGCCGGTACGCCGATCATCAACCCCGGCGAATCCGCGATCCTCGCCTTCGGTGCGGTGCGCAAGCAGCCGTGGGTGGTGGACGACGAGATCGTGCCGCGCTGGATCACCACGCTCGCGCTGTCCTTCGACCACCGGCTGATCGATGGTGAGAAGGGTTCGACCTTCCTCGCCGACGTCGCGAGCATCCTCGAGGACCCGGCCCGCGCACTGATGTTCTGAGCAGTACGAACAAAGGAGAGAGGGGACCCGGGCGGGGGTCCCCTCTCTCAGTCTTCAGAGCTGCCGGATCACCAGCGCTTGATGGCATCCAGCGCGTCGACGAGACCCTCACCGAAGAACGCGTTGTTCGCGGTCGTACCGGTGCAGCGGGCGTCGACGACAGCCGGGCAGGCCTGGTCGTCGGCCTCGCCGCGCAGCGCCTGCTCGATCTCCGCCGGCTTCAGCCACGGGCGGGATGACTTGATCAGCGCGGCCACACCGGCGACGTGCGGAGACGCCATCGACGTACCGCTCGACAGGCCGTAGCGGTTGTTCGGCAGCGTGGAGAGGATGCTGCTGCCGGGAGCCGCCACGTCGATCTTGTTCAGGCCGAAGTTCGAGAAACCGCTTCGGGGGCCGGCCTTGGTGGTGCTCGCGACCGTGATCACGCCGGGCAGCTCGGTCGGCATGTCCAGGCAGTCGTTGTTGATCGTCCGGGTCACCGTGGTGGAGTCGTTCGGGCTGGCGCTGTCGGTGGTCTTGTTGGCCAGGTCGTAGTTCGAGTTGCCGGCCGCGGCGACGGACAGTACGCCCTTCTTGGTGGCGAAGGCGACGGCCCGGCGTACTGCCTCCTGGACCGCGCCCTGGTCACCGTTGTCGTTGCACCAGAATTCCCACGGGTCGATGAAGTAGCTGTGGTTCGTGACGTCCATCTTGTGCTCGGCGGCCCAGACGAACCCGCAGATCGAGTACTCCGGGAAGATGTAGCCGTCGTCGTTCACGACCTTCACCGAGGCGATCCGGACGCCGGGCGCGACCCCGACGATGCCGACGCCGTTACGGGCAGCGGCGACGGTACCGGCCACATGCGTGCCGTGCGAGCTGGTGGTCGGCCGCCAAGCGCCGGCAGTGGTGTCCGGTACGCCGTTGCTGGCACAGTTCACCGAGTCGGCGGCGGAGAAGTTCGGCGCGAGATCCGGGTGCAGGTCGTCGACCCCGGAGTCGTTGATGCCGACCAGGACCTTCCTCGAGCCGTCGGTCACCTTGTGCGCCTGGTCCGCCTTGATCTGGACCATGTCCCACTGCTCGTTCTCGCGGGGGTCGAGCACCGGCTCGGCCTCGCCGGCCTGGAGGCCCTTGGTGGAGGCGGTCTTGGGCGCGCCGACCGGCCCTTCCTTGACGGCGGCCGTACGGGTCGCGCCGACCGACTGGACGCTCTTGCCGTTCTTGCCGGCCTTCACGTCGGTCCGGAAGGTGGCGCTCGTCGACTGCGCGATGACGACGCCGAGGTCGTCGTACGACTGGACGACGGTGCCGCCGGCCGCCTCGATCGCCTTCTCGGCCCGGTCGACGTGGATCGGGACGGGCTTGGTGTTGACGACGTAGTTCATCAGGATCCCCGGCTCGGCCGCGAAGGCGGCCGGAGCGTTCGGGGAGACAGGCATGGCGTTGGCGGCGGTGGTGGTACCGGCGGCGGCGAAGGCCAGAGCCGCTACGGCCAGACCGGCGCTCAGCCGACGGGTACGCGAGCGTGGGGACAAAACAATCTCCTCGTGAGGGCGATCTGGACGGGACGCTGGCCAGACTCTAGAACGCGGAACCCCGCCATAGTTCGAACGCCCCGGAAAGCACGGGAAACCCTGCGCCTCCCGCTACCCACGGTCCCTGATCTCACTCTCCGTACCCAGCTGTCCACAACATCCCACATCTGTGGACCAACCTGTGGATAGCCTCTCTTTTGCTGTTGTGTGTAAGATAGATACAACAGGGATACGAGAGCTTAGGGGTGCTGTGGTTAGCGGGGAGGCCGGTACTGAACCGGCGAGTGGGTTGGTGCTGGGGGACGAGACGACGGAAATCGCCCGGATTATCGCGGACGCGGGTCCCGGGGTGGAGAAGATTCCCGCGGCGGAGCGCGTCTACGCGTACGTGAAAGCAGCCATCCTCGATCGGGTCTACCCTGGTGGCGACCTGCTGACCGAGGGTGAGCTGGCAACCGCGGTCGGAGTCTCCCGTACTCCGGTCCGGGAGGCGCTGCTGCGGCTGGAGGAGTCCGGCCTGGTCAAGCTCTACCCGAAGAAGGGCGCACTCGTCCTGCCGGTGCTCGCCCAGGAGGTCAACGATGTCCTGGAAGCGCGCGAGCTGATCGAGACGCACGCCGCGGCGAAGGTCTGGCCGCGCCGCAAGCAACTGGCCGAGAAGCTGGTCCCGCTGGTCCAGGAGATGCGCAAGCACCGCAAGACCGGCGACGCGAAGAGCTTCCTGGAGGCCGACCGGGCCTTCCACGAGGCGATTGTCGGTGCCGCAGGCAACGAAATCCTCGCCAAGCTCTACAACAGCCTGCGCGACCGTCAGGTCCGGATGGGCGTGCCCGGGATCGAGATGCAGCCGGCCCGGATGGACCGGTCCATCACCGCGCACCAGGAGATGATCGACGTCCTGGGCGGCAACAGCCCCAAGCGGTTCCGCGAACTCGTCATCGACCACATCCACGTCGCCGCGACGGATCTGCGGGGCGGGCAGTGACCGAGCTCCTCTTCCCCCTGGGCGGTCGGCGAGCCTGGGCGGTCTGGGCCACTGCTGTCTTCACCTACCTGGTGACTGTGCTGCACCGCGGCTCGATGAGCGTCGCCGGCCTGCAAGCGGCCGAGCGGTTCGACATCTCCGCCTCCGCGCTCGCCAGCTTCACCGTCGTCCAGCTGACCGTGTACGCCGCGATGCAGGTACCGGTCGGCATCCTGCTGGACCGGTATGGCTCGAAGCGGCTGCTGATCGCCGCCTCAGTTCTGCTGTTCGCCGCGCAGTCGGCGTTCAGCCTGGTCGACTCCTACCCGGCGGCACTGGCCGCGCGGGCGGTCCTCGGCGTCGGCGACGCGCTCGTCTTCATCAGCGTGCTCCGCGTCGTGATGTCCTGGTTCCCCGCGCTGCGGCAGCCGGTGATGTCACAGGCGACCGGAATGCTCGGCGGCGTCGGCGCCATCGTGTCGACGGTGCCCATGGCGGCCGCGTTCCACACGTTCGGCTGGACTCACACGTTCGCCGCCGCGAGCGTGCTCAGCCTGCTGACCGGCCTCGCCGTCCTGTTCCTGCTCAAGGACAGCCCGTACGACGTATCGCCGCACCGCGCGAAGCAGCCGCTCTCCATGGTTCGCCGGAACCTGCGCCGGGCCTGGAGGGAGCCGGGGACCCGCCTCGGCCTGTGGACCCACTTCACCACCAGTTTCTCCGGTGGCACGTTCGGTCTGCTCTGGGGCTTCCCGTTCCTGGTCCAGGGCCAAGGCGTCGCGCCGACGACGGCCGCCACCATGCTCGTCCTGCCGGTTCTCGCCGGACTCTGCTACGGACCGCTCGTCGGCCGGTACGCCGCCAAGTTCCCCTTCTACCGGTCCTGGATCGTGCTGGCCGTGATCGCCGGTTCCGCACTGATGTGGACCGTCGTACTGGCGTGGCCGGGCCGGGCTCCGATGCCGGTGCTGCTCCTGCTGATCGTCGTACAGGCCGCTGGTGGTCCTGGCTCGATGCTGGGGCTGGACTACGCGCGGACCTTCAACCCGACGACCCGGTTCGGGGCGGCGAACGGGATGGTCAACACCGGTGGCTTCATCGCGATGCTGATCTGCATCGGCATGGTCGGCATCCTGCTGGACGCATCGTCCGGCGGCGCGGCGCTGACCCTCACCGACTTCAAGTGGGCGCTGACCTTCCAGTACGTGCTCTGGACGATCGGCACCGTGCAGATCCTGCGCTACCGCCGCCGCGCCCGGGCGACGCTGGCCCGCTACAACCCGGAGATCTACGAGGCGCTCCGGGCGAACCAGGTCGTCCCGCTCCAGGCCGACACCGGCGAGCTGGTCAAGCAGAGCTGAGACAGGCTGACAGGGTCTGGCGGGGGCCTGGCATGGGCTGTCAGCCGAGTGCCAGGCCGCTGCCAGCGGGTGGGCGCACTGTAATCCCGGAAACAGTCTTCTGGGAGGAACCAAGATGTCCACAACGAACCAGGTCGCCATCTCGGCCGAAGGTCTGGTCAAGAAATATGGCAGCACCACCGCGCTGGACGGCGTGGACCTGACCGTGCCGACCGGCACCGTGCTCGGCGTCCTCGGCCCGAACGGCGCCGGCAAGACCACGGCGGTCCGGATCCTCGGCACCCTGCTGCGGCCGGACGCCGGGCACGCAGAAGTCGGCGGGTACGACGTCGTCCGCGAGGCGCCCCGGGTCCGCGAGATCATCGGCCTCACGGGCCAGTACGCCTCGGTCGACGAGGACATGTCCGGGCGTCGCAACCTGGTCATGATCGGCCGGCTGCTCGGCCTTCCGCGGGACCAGTCCAAGACCCGGGCGGACCAGTTGCTGGAGCGCTTCGAGTTGACCGACGCGGGGGACCGGATCGCCAAGACGTACTCCGGCGGCATGCGCCGGCGGCTCGACCTGGCCGCCAGCCTGGTCGGCAACCCGAGCATCCTCTACCTGGACGAGCCGACCACTGGCCTCGACCCGCACGCCCGCAACGGGGTGTGGGACACCATCCGCAACCTGGTGCTCGACGGTACGACGGTGCTGCTGACCACGCAGTACCTGGAAGAAGCTGATGCGCTGGCCGACTCGATCATGGTGTTCGACAAGGGCAAGGTGGTCGCCGAAGGGCGGCCGTCCGAGCTCAAGGCGCAGGCCGGCAAGCAGTCGCTCGACGTCCGCCCGGCCGAGCCTGGCCACCTCGAGCGCGTGGCCGCGATCGTCTCCGAAGCGGTCGGCACCCGTCCGACCGTCGATGTCGTGAACGCGCTGGTGAGCGTGCCTGTTTCTGACGGTACGTCGATGCCGGTGGTGGTCCGCCGCCTCGACGAGGCCGGGATCGCTGTCACCGAGCTGTCCCTGCGGCTGCCGAGCCTGGATGAGGTCTTCCTCGCCCTGACCGGGCACGCCGCCCAAGAGCAGAGCATCGCAGTACTGGAAGGAGCGAGCCGATGAGCACCGCAACGTTGGAAGTACCGGCCACCCGGCGGAGCAGGCCGTTCGCCTGGGCCGAGCAGAGTCTGACGCTTGCCTGGCGCAACATCGTCCGGATCCGGCAGAACCCGGAAGCCCTGGCGGACGTGACGATCCAGCCGATCATCTTCCTGCTGCTGTTCCTGTTCGTCTTCGGCGGCGCTATCGCGGGCGGCGGCACTTGGCACGACTATCTGCCCTATCTGCTGCCCGGCGTCCTTGTGCAGTCGGTGGTGTTCTCCACCCTGGGCACCGGCGTCGCGCTGAACGAGGACTTCGCCAAGGGCGTCTTCGACAGGTTCCGCAGCCTGCCGATCGCCCGGGTGGCGCCACTGATCGGCGCGGTACTGGGAGACGCGGTCCGCTACCTGACCTCGATCGTGATCCTGATGACGGCCGGCTTCCTGCTCGGCTTCCGGTTCGAGAACGGTGTCGGCAACGGGCTGCTCGCCTGCCTGGTGGTGCTGCTCTTCGCACTCTCGCTGTGCTGGGTCTGGGTCTGGCTCGGGCTGAAGCTGAAGACCGCGCAGGGAGTGCAGGGCATCGCCTTCCTGGTCATGTTCCCGCTGACCTTCGGCAGCAACATCTTCGTCCAGACGACCACCCTGCCCGGCTTCCTGCAGTCGTGGACGAAGGTGAACCCGGTGACCTACCTGGTCGACACGATGCGCGGCCTGATGATCGGCGGCGACGTCCAGAAGCCCTTGCTGATCACGCTGGCCTGGATGGTCGGCCTGGTCGCGGTCTTCGCTCCGCTGGCGATCCGCGCCTACCGCCGGCGGACCTGAGAGTTCCCGAACCACCAAGAGGGCCGAGCTTCCCGGCCCTCTTGGTCGTTGTGGTCAGCAGGTGCTCGGAGCCTTGAAGCCGAGGAAGCGGGCGTTGAGGTACGCGACGGCGGCCGGGGCGCCGGTGACGGCGAGGACATTGTGTTCGCTGGCGTAGTCGGTGTACATCAGGACCTTTGTGCCCTTGGCGCACCAGGCGTCGTTGACGGCCTTGCCGGCGCTCCACGGGATCAGTTCGTCGAACTTCGAGTGGTACAGGTAGACCGGGGCCTTGGGGCCGGACGAGCCCATCTTGTTGATCGTCAGTACCTGCTGGGCGATCGGCTCGCCGAGCGGGTCGGGGGAATCGCTGTACTGCTTGACGCTGTGGAACGCGTAGAGGGCCTCCTCGGTGACGCACAGGTCGTCCATCGCCGCGATCAACTGCTTGCCCTTGGCATTGAAGATGCTCAGCAGTTCGGGGTACTCCCGGCTCACGCCGATCGCCGCGGCGATGAACAGCCCAGCGAAGGGGCCACCGTCCATCTGGCGTCCGGCCGCCGCCAGGTCAGCCGGCATACCACCGGAGGCGACGCCTACGAGGTTGAGTTCAGGCGCGTACGCCGGTTGCAGCTGCGCGGCCCAGCCAGTCGCCAGCCCGCCGCCGGAGTACCCCCAGATGCCCACCTTCGTCTGCGCCGACAGGCCGGTCTCCGATGTAGCCAGCGTCGCCCGGATGCCGTCCAGTACGGCGTGCCCCTCCATGTGCCCGGCGCCGTAGGCATCCCGCGGTCCTTGATAGTCCGTCACCACGACGACCCAGCCCTTCGCCAGCCCGAGAGCCAGCAGCGGCAGCTCCTTCTCCAGCCCAGTCCGCAACGTGTACGACGGGTTGCACTGATCACCGAGCGAGTCGATAGCCGGCTGGTACGAGAGCAACGGCCGCTGGCCGAGGTACGGGGTCAGTGGCACGATCACCGTCGACACGACCGTCACCGGCCGGTTCTTTGCATCGGTACTGCGTGACTGCAGCTGGATCGCCTTCACCGGCAAGGGAATCCCCAAGCCAGTCACCGTGACCGCCCGCTTCTTCAGCACCGTGCCGGGCGTCTTCGACTCATACCCGGGAGCCGGTTGGTAGAAGACATCCTGGTCGGGCTCGGCGATCGCCGCCGACGCGGGTGGTGCCGCGGTCGCGAGCAGACCGATCGAAACTGCGAGAGCGACGAGTGCTTTCCTTCTACCGTTCATGCTGTGTCCTGCCTTCGAGGTGGGGGCGATAGACCTTGCCGGTCGCAGTACGGGGGAGCTCATCGAGGAAAACGACTTCGCGGGGGACTTTGAAACGGGCCAGGTTCTCCCGGACGTGGTTGCGGATCGCACTACTGTCGAGGGTCGAGCCGTCCTCCAGTACGACGTACAGCCGCAGGCGCTGGCCGAACTCCTCGTCCGCGACGCCGAGGGACGCGACCTCGGCGACGCCGGGCATCGCCTCGACCAGGTTCTCGACCTCGATCGGGAACACGTTCTCGCCGCCGGACACGATCATGTCGTCGTCGCGGCCGTCCACGAACAACCGGCCGGCGGTGTCGAAGTGGCCGAGGTCGCCGGTGCTCAGCAGGCCGTCGATCATGTCCTTGTGGCCACCGCCGGAGTAGCCGGCGAAGCTGAGCCCGTTGCCGACGAAGATCCGCCCGGTTGCTGCCGGCTTGGAGATCGGCCGGTCGGCGTCGTCGTACAGGCGGACCTGACAGCCGACCGGCGGGAGGCCCGCAGTACCGGGGGCGGCTTGCCAGTCTTCGGGCATCGCGACGGTGGCGACGGCGCATTCGGTCGAGCCGTAGAGGTTGTGCAGTACCGGGCCGAAGGCGGCCATCGTCCGGTTGCCCAGATCCGTTGGCAGCAAGGCGCCGGCGCTCATGATCACCCGCAGCGAGCTGGTGTCGTAGCGCTCGGGCTCGGACGCCAGAATCCGTTGCAGCATGGTCGGTACGACGATCAGCGCGGTGGCCCGATGTCGCGCGATGCCTTCGAGGGTCGCGCGGGCGTCGAAGCGGCGGCGGAGCACGATCGTCGAGCCCAGCGCGAGCGTCATGATGAACTGCGTGAGCCCGGTGCCGTGGAATGTGGGTGCGGCGATGAAGACGGTGTCGCCACGACGCAACGGCACGCGGTCGAGGAACTGCGCGGCCATCAACGGTGAACGAACCTGCCGGGGCGCGCCTTTCGGCGTACCGGTGGTGCCGCCGGTCAGCAGCACCATCCCGGCTTGCTGCCTCGGCAGGTCCAGTGGACCGTCATCGTTCGCGGCGATCAGAGCCTCGAGCTCACTTGAAGAGCCCCAGGCAACAAAACGCCGGACAGTCGCCGGTACTGCGGACAGCAGCTCGTCGAACTCCTCGTCGTGGACGAGTGCCGAAACCCCTTCCCTGCAAGCGACATCGGCCAGTTGGACCCGGCTGAAGCCGGTGTTGAGCAGCACCAGCCGGACGCCGAGCTTGCCGCAGGCAATCATCGAGTCGACGACGCCACGATGGTCCCGGCAGAGCACGCCGATCACCTGACCCGGCTCAGCACCGGCTGCCGCCCAACCGCGGGCAAGTGCGTTCGCGCGGCGGTCCAGGTCGCCGTAGCTGAGCTCGCCTAGCTCGTCGACCAGGGCGAGATCGTCGGGATTCCGTCGGGCGGAGATGTGGGCCGCCCCGGCGATCGGCCCGAGCCGGCGCATCGCCAGCGAGGACCTCGCGGTCAGCGCCGGGTGGCGCAGATCGAGCAGTCCGGCGGTACGCAGTACCCGGACAGCACGCAGTTTGTCGGCAGGCCTCATGGACGCCTCCAGAGTCGAAGTGAAAAGTGTTCTTTTCACTTGAAAACTGGTCAGTAATGTAGAACCGATCTGGCTAAGATGGCAAGAGTTCACGCACGGGGTATCGACGAGAGGTGCAATGAACGAACCCTCCGCACGCCGTTACTCCGGACGCTCGGTCGACGAGTGGAAGGCGGCGCGCCGGGAGCGACTGCTGGACGCCGCGCTGGAGCTGTTCGGCACCGACGGCTACCCCGCGACCTCGGTGGAACGCCTGTGTGCACAGGCGAAAGTCTCGACCCGGCACTTCTACCACGAGTTCCAGAACAAGGAAGCCGTACTGCTCGCGGTGCACGCCCAGGTGATCGAGCTGGCCGTCCGCAGTACCAGTGAGGCGCTCGCGGCGACCGCCGACGCGCCGGTCCGGGAGCGGATCGTGGCAGCTGTCGACGGCTACCTGCAGACCATCATGGCCGACCTGCGCCGGGCCCAGATCTCGTTCGTCGAGGTGGTCGGCGCGAGCCCCGCGGTGGAGGAGCAGCGGATCGCCTTCCGTGAACTGCTGATCTCCAGCGTCGTCGGCGTCGGCGACGTGGCGGTCGCGCGCAACGAGCTGACCCGCAAGGACTTCCGCTTCCTCGGCCTGTGTTTCATCGGCGCGGTCAACACCGTCGTCTACGACTGGATGCTGACCGACCCGCGCCCGCCGGAGGACCAGGTCCAGGCCAACCTGCGCGACCTGGCCGTCTCACTCATGCTCAACTGATCCGGTCGTGCGCAGGGTGCCCGCAGGTCCGGCGCCGACGCGGAGCGAGCCCGGCTTGTCTGGCCGGCCAGTCTGGTCGAATCGCTTCCGGAGTTCGTCCATCGCGCCCTCGCGGCCCAGCGTCGCGCCCGCGTCGTACGCTGAATCGAACCGCGCCTCGCCCAGCTCTGTCCGCAGCCGCTCGGCGGTACGCCGTACGTCGGCATCCGGCACGGTCCTCATCCCGCGCAGCGCGGCGGCGATGCCGAGGAACCGGGCAGCCGGCTCGGCGTTGCCAGCGAGCAGTTCGACGTCGGCGACGGCCTCGACGACGCCCGAGGCCACCGGCATGTCATCGGCGACGAGCGCGAGCTCGACTGCCAGCTTGCTGTGGTCGCGGGCATCGGCCAGCTCACCGCGCGCGACTGCCACCCGGATGCTCTGGGCGAGCACCATCGCCTGGCCCTGCGGAGCGACCCGCTCGGCCATCAGGTCGAGCGTCCCGTAGGCCCGATCGGCCAGCTCCTTGGCCTCGTCCAGCCGGCCCTGCCGCCGCGCGAGCGTACTGAACCCGATCAGCGCAAACCCTTGCCCAGCAGGACTTCCCTGCTCCTCGGCCATCCTCAGCGAGCGGCTCAGATCCTGCTGGGCGCCGTCGTAGTCCTCGAGCTCGGACCGGCTGAGAGCAGACTGGGCCAGGAGGTGCGTGACCCCTTCGGTGGTGCCGAGCTCCGCGATCAGGGCCAGCGCCTCGCTGATCGAGGCCAGCGCGCCGTGATGGTCGCCGGTGCTGCACTGGTAGCTGGACAGCCCACGCAGCGCCAGCGACGTTCCCCAGCGGTCGCCGAGGGTGCGGAACCCGTCGAGCGCGGTCGCAAGGCCGGCCACCATCTCCTCGATGTCGCCCTCGTTCTCGCGGAACATCGCCGTCATCATCACGGCCATGTTCCGGGTCCACGCGTCTTCGTGATGGCTGGCCGCCTCGAGCTCGCGGAAGCAGGTCGCCTTGTCCTTGCGGATCATCGCCCAGACAGCGTTGGTGAACCGGCCGACCCCGGCCTCGGCCACTGCCGGATAGCGGCGGCTCAGCCACCGCACCTCGGCTAGGCCGCGGATCGCCGGGCCGAAGTGGGCCGACGGATCCTCCCCGTTCGACAAGACGCCGAGCGAATACATCATCAGCGTGGTCGCCCGGGCCAGCGGATGAGTCGGACCCGGTACGGCGAGTGCTGCCTCGAACCAGGTGACTGCCTCGGCCGGCCGGCCGCGCATGTTCCAGTACTCGCCGAGCACCGAGACCATGTCGAGTGAGTTCTGGGCGTCACCCGCGTCGACCGAGGTCCGGAGCGCGTCGAGCAGGTTCTCGTTGTCCACGTCGAAGCGGGCGATCCACTGCAGTTTGTTCGCCGGTATGCAGCTTGGGCCAGGCCTGTCGCAGGAGCTGGCTGAAGTACGCGGTGTGGGTTTCCCGGACCTGGCCGGACTCGCCCGACGCCGCGAGCTGCTCAGCGCCGTACGCCTTGACTGTCTCGAGCATCCGGTAGCGGACCGATCGCTCATCGGCGGTGGCCTCGACGAGTGACTTGTCGACCAGGGAAGCCAGTACTCCGAGCACTGACTCCGGTGGCAGGCCTGGTCCGCTGCAGACGCGCTCGGCGGCTTCGAGGGTCGCGCCGCCGGAGAAGAGAGACAGGCGTCGGGCGACTGCTTGCTCGTCCGGGTCGAGCAGCTCCCAACTCCACTCCACGACCGCGCGCAGCGTTTGATGCCGGGGCAGCGCGGTCCGGGATCCGCTGGTGAGCAAGCGGAAACGGTCGGTGAGACGCTCGACGATCTGCAACGGGGTCAGCGCCCGGAGGCGGGCCGCGGCGAGTTCGATCGCCAGCGGCATCCCGTCGAGCCGGCGGCAGATCTCGGCGATCGCCAACCGGTTCGTGTCGGTGATGGTGAAGTCGGGCCGGACTGCCCGGGCCCGGTCGACGAACAGCTGGATCGACGGGTAGCCGTCGTCGGGGCTGTCGAGCGGAGGCAGTCCCAGCGGTCCCACCTGATGCAGGTGCTCGCCGGGGATGCTCAGGGGTTCGCGGCTGGTGGTCAGCACCCTCAGCCGGGGACAGGACGCGAGCAGCGAGTCGACCAGGTCGGCGACCTCCTGGACGAGGTGCTCGCAGTTGTCGAGCATGAGCAGCACGCGGCGATCCGCGATCACGTCGACGAGTCGCTCGGTGGCCGCCCGGCTGGTCGGGAAGTTCTTCGGCGCGATGCCCGTCTGCAGGCTGTCGACGTACTCGCTGGCGCCGAGGGTGGTCAGGATCGTGGGGGCCACATCGGCCGCGTCGGCGAGCGGTGCCAGCTCGACGAACCAGAGCCCGTCGCCGGTCTGCTCGACCAGCGACCTGCCCGTCTCGGTCGCCAGCCGGGTCTTGCCGGCGCCACCGGGACCGACCATGGTGACGAGCCGCGTGCCGTTGCTGAGCAGGCGGGCCAACTCGGCGACATCGTCCGCCCGGCCGACGAAGCTGGTCATCGGGGCTCGGAGGTTGTTCCGCCGGGCCGGCTCACGGGCAGCCGGTACTACGGCCGCCGTGGCGAGCGGGTCGATCGCGTCGCCGCGTAGTACGGACACATGGAGGTCGCGGAGTCTGGCGCCGGGATCTGCGCCCAACTCGTCGGCCAGGGTCGTCCGGACCCGCTCGTAGGCCGCCAGTGCTTCCGCTTGGCGGCCGTCGGCGTACAGGGCTCTGATGAGGAGTTCGTGGACGCGTTCACGGAGAGGATGAGCGACGCTGAGGCGCTCGAGTTCTGGCGTCACCTCGCGTGAGTTGCCGCTTGTCACGGCCGCCTCGGCGAGATCCTCGGAGGCGCCCAGCTTCAGCTCCGCGAGGCGGTCGGCCTCGATCGCGGCGAACGGAAGATCGCGCAGATCTGCCAGTGCGTCACCGCGCCAGAGCCGCTCGGCCTGCGTGAGCAGCGCTCTTGCCTGGCCCGGATCGGAGGTCAGCAGCACGCGGCCGCGGCGTACCAGGTCTTCGAACTGGAGTGCGTCCACCGATTCCGGCGAGATCGTCAGCGTGTAGCCGGCGGGCCCGGACTGGACCGAGATGCTCGACTCCGTCGCGGGCAGGCCGCCTCGCAGCCGGGAGACGAGCGACTGGAGTGCGTTGGCGCTCGGCGCTTCGGTGCCCCACAGACCGTCGACCAAGGTGTCGATGCCGACGGGGCGGCCCGCACTCAGTGCCAGCCGGGCCAGCAGGCCACGCAGCCGGACTCCGCGGACGTCCAGCGGAGATCCGTCGGCCGCCCACATCGCGAGAGGACCGAGCACCGCTATGCGCACCCCACCAGCCTGCCACACCTGCCCGTCCGAACCCCTGCCGTTTGTCACATCCGAAAGGCGCCGAGATGCCTTACTGTCGACCGGTGACCGAGATCTCCGCTCAGACCCAGTCCGCACTCCGCCGGATCATCACCGAACGTCAGGCCAAGGGGCGCGTGCCCGGACTCGTGGGCGCCGTCGCCCGGGACGGTGCGCTCGCCTGGTGTGAAGGGGTCGGTTCGGCCGACCTGGATCAGCCTGGCGTCGCGCCTACCGCCGATACGCAGTACCTGATCGCCTCGCACAGCAAGACCTTCACCGCGGTCGCGATCATGGCGCTGCGCGACGAGGGCAAGCTGAGTCTGGACGACCAGGCGGACACGCTGCTGCCCGAGACCAAGCACGGCGGCATCACCGTGCGGCAGATGCTCAGCCACATCAGCGGCATGCAGCGCGAACCGGTCGGCGACGTGTGGGACCAGATGACGTTCCCGAACCGCGAGGAACTGCTCACGGGCTGGAACGACGCCGAGCGGGTCGGCAAACCGCATCACCGGTTCCACTACTCGAACCTGGTCTACTCGGTCCTCGGCGAGATCGTCGCGCGGGTCGACGGACGGAGCTGGTACGAGTCGATCCAGGCCCGCATCCTGCAACCACTGGAGATGCGCCGGACGACGGTCGGGCTGGACGGCGGCCCGGCGGCGCAGGGGTACTACGTGCCGCCGTTCTCCGACGTACCGGTGAAGGAGCCGGTGCTCGACATCGGCGCGATGAACGCGTGCGGCGGACTCGCCAGTACCGCGGCGGACCTGGCGAAGTGGGCGATGTTCATCGCGAACCCGGTCGACGAGGTGCTGGCCAAGGACACCGTCGAGGAGATGTGCCAGCCGCAGATCATGGCGGACGAACGCTGGCAGGTCGGCTTCGGGCTCGGCTTCATGCTGGTCCGGCTCGGCGACCGCGTCGTCGTCGGCCACACCGGCGGCATGCCCGGCCACATCACCGGCACCTTCGTGCACCGCTCGTCCGGTACGGCCGGCATCGCGCTGATGAACACCACCTCAGCGCCCGACCCGGCCGGCCTGGCCACGGACCTGTTGCTGAAGACCCTCACCGACGACCCGCAACCGCCCTCGGCATGGACCCCCGGTACGACGGTGCCGGCCGACCTGGCCGGCGTACTGGGCACGTGGTTCTCCGAAGGCTCGCCATACGTCTTCTCCGTCCGCGAAGGCACCCTCGAGGCAACCGCCCAAGGCGCCCCCGACTGGAAGCCCCCAGCCGCCTTCGAGAAGATCTCCGAAGACGTCTACCGCACCATCTCCGGCCGCGAAACAGGCGAACTCCTCCGCATCACCCGAGACGCCACCGGCACCCCCACCACCCTCCACTGGGCCACCTACCTCTGCACCCGCCACCCCCTCGCCTTCGGCGAATGGCTCTGAAGTCTGATCCGGCCGTCTCTCGCTTGGCGGCCGGCGCCTGAGTTTGCCTGGTGGCTGGGGGTTGGATAGAGTTTGGCTATCCCCCCAGTTGCTTCGGTGGCTGGGCGCGAAGCCCCACTTCGGTGGGGCTTCTGCTTTTCCAGCTGTCGGGGGATGAGGCGGCAGAGCCGCCCAGACCGGATATGCACAAGAGCGCTCCTGACTGATCTGTGGGTCGTTCGCGGTGTTGCCGGGTCGGCTGGTACTACAGCCGGAGTTCGTGATGTTGGGCGGCAGGCCCGGACCTCCGCCACTCACAAACCTCTCGTTTTCCCCTGGGAGCATGCCTGTGCACGCCTGGCCGGGTGGGATCAGTTGAGGTTTGTGAGTGGCGGCGGTCCGGCCCGACGCGACGACTGCACGCTGGACATCACGAACTCCGGCTGTAGTACTGACCGGTCATTGGACGGCTAGCCGGTTGTAGGGCGCCAGCGGTCCCATAACCGGCCATTGGCCCCGGCGAGCTGGACCGGTCCCGCATCGGTGGAAGCAACTGTCGGCGCTCGGCGCTAACCGGACTTCGCCCAGCCACACCCACTTCTCGCCAAACCATCCACGGATAGGTCAGACGAGCCCAAAAAAACGACCCCCAAGAGGGGGTCGTTGTAGCCGGGCGTACCAGCATTCGGCTTTTAGCATACCAGGCCGCATACGCCATTCCCGAACAGGAGAGCAAAAGGCGTGGGCACTGGCGATGGGGGTTCCTGCGGTCTGGTTTGTGCAGAGGTTGTTCCGCACAAACCAAACCGGCGAGGACGCTACTTGTCGTAGCTGCGGTGGCCGTCTAGTAGTTCTCGGATGATGTCTAGGTG
Source organism: Kribbella catacumbae DSM 19601 (assembly GCF_000372465.1). Taxonomy (GTDB): domain Bacteria; phylum Actinomycetota; class Actinomycetes; order Propionibacteriales; family Kribbellaceae; genus Kribbella; species Kribbella catacumbae. The sequence continues at coordinate 84,169 of NZ_AQUZ01000022.1, read as the reverse complement.
GCCTACGTGGCGGGCGGTTTCTTCGATCATGTGGCAGAGGATGTAGCGGGTTGAGGCTGCGCCGGACTCGCGGACTTCTGCCTTTTCCACGTCGTCCAGGGACACGGTGGCGACGGTTTCGTTCGAGCGGGTGCATTCTGCGTCGTACTCGTCGAGGAGGTCGGCCAACTTGCGGTGCTCGACGAACATCTCGGCGTCGACGTGGCCGTCTTCGGTCCACGGGGTCTGGCCGGTGTCCGGTACGCCGGCCAGGTTCAGCTGGAACCACGAGTACTCGACCCAGCGCAGATGCGCCACCAGCCCAGCCACCGTCATCAGCGGCGAGGTGGTCAGCATCTTGCGGTGGGCGTCGGCCTCGTCGAGGCCTTCGCACTTCATCCGGACGAAGGACCTCTGCAGGTCCAGCCAGCCGGTGAGTTGGGTCCGCTCGTCAGAGGTCAGCGGCGGACGGGATACCACGGTCATTGCAACTCCTGAGGTGAAACCAGAGCCACCTGTCTCAGCCGCGGGCGCGACAGGCAGGCAGCACGACGGACGTAAACATCGCACACACCTCCTCTCGTGTCAGCGCAACGATAACGGTCGGCACGGTGAGCGCCTACTCGTTTAACAGGCGTGCCTTGACTTCGTTCTTGAGGACCTTGCCGACCTTCGAGCGGGGCAGGTCCGGCCAGACCACCACCTGCTTCGGGGCCTTGACGCTGCCGAGCCGGCTCTTCACGTAGTTGCGGACCTCCGACTCGGTCACCGTCAGGCCGGGATGGAGTTGCAGTACGGCGGTCACCCGCTCGCCCCATTTGTCGTCGGGAAGGCCGACGACCGCGCAGTCGCGGATCGCCGGGTACGTCATCAGCGCCTGCTCGACCTCCGCCGAGTACACGTTGAATCCGCCCGTGATGATCATGTCTTTCGCCCGATCCACTATGTAGAGGTAGTTGTCGTCGTCAAGGAATCCGATGTCACCCGTGTGATGCCACCCGTACTGCGAAGCTGTCGCGGTCGCCACCGCGTCGCGGTAGTAGCCGGCCATCACGAGCGACCCCCGGACGACGATCTCGCCGCGTTCACCCGTCCCCAGCAGCCGCCCGTCGTCGGCCATGATCGCCACCTGCGTCAGCGGCGACGGCCGCCCGGCCGAGGCGAACCGCTCGACCGCGAGCGATCCGTCCGGGTGGAAATGGTCGGCCGGTGCCATCGTGGAGATCATCATCGGCGCCTCGCTCTGACCGAAGAGCTGCGCCATCACCGGCCCGATCCGCGTCAGCGCCTCCTCCAGCCGGGCCGCCGACATCGGCGCCGCGCCGTACCAGAAGCACTGCAGTGAGCCGAGATCCGTTGTGGACAAGGAAGAATGAGCCAGCAGCATGTAGATCAAGGTCGGCGGCAGGAACGTGTGCGTGACCCGGTGCCGCTCCACCAGCCGCAGGAACTCGTCCAGGTCCGGCGCCGGCATGATGACGATCTCGCCGCCGAGCGTCAGTACAGGAAAGCACAGTACGCCGGCCGCATGCGTGAGCGGCGCCAGTGCGAGGTACACCGGCCGCCCGTCGAACGGGTAGCTCATCAAGGTGATCGCCGACATCGTCTCGAGATTGCGCTCGGTCAGCATCACCCCCTTCGGCCGCCCGGTGGTGCCGCCGGTCCCGACCAGCAGGGCCGTCTCGTCCGACGGCTCCAACGACCACGGCTCAGCCGGTACGCCGGCCAGCCACTCGGCCAGGCTGATTGCCCACGGCAAAGACTCGTCGAGGCAGATGACCGTGGTCAGCTTGGGCAGCTCGGGCAGGATCTTCTCCACCAGCGGCAGGAACGCACGCTGGAAGATCAGCGCGGAGCAGTCGAAGGCGTCGAGCAGGTCGCGGTTCTCGGCGGCCTCGTTGCGCGGATTCACCGGGCACCAGACGGCGCCGGCCCGGGCGATCCCGAAGACGCAGGCGAACGAGATCGGGTTGTTCGCGGACAGGATCGCCACCTTGTCGCCCGGCAGCACCGTCGACCGGTGCAGGGCCCGCCCGATCTGCCAGGACAACTGCTGCACCTCGCCGTAGCTGAGCGACGTACCGTCCATCGTCAGGCAGGGTGCGTCGGCACCGAGCGATGCGCCCTTGTCGAGATAGTCGTACAGCCTCACGCGAACTCCAGGTGGTACAGGTGCGGGGGAGCCTTGGGGGGTGAAGGAGGGCGCCCCCGCACCTGGTCTCAGTGATGAATGGTGACCACGGGTTCGAGGACCAGCCCGAAGCTGCGCAGTACGCCGAGCAGTTCGCGATGGCCGAAGGCCTGGCAGGCCGAAGCGAGCCCAGTGCGCTTCGGCGGCTGCTGCAGCAGCGAGTACGCGGCGTACGCCTGCAGCGCACCGGTCTGCTTGTAGTTGCTGTTGCCATGGATCACGCAGTGCGCGCGCCCGAGCGGTCCCGAGGCGTGCACCGAGTCGAGTGACGTGTTGATCCGCGGGTTCTCGCGCGGCGGCATGCTCGCCTGGACCGACGCGGCGACCTCACCCAGGGCGGCGTCCTGTTGCTCGACCGGGAGCGTCTTGATCTGCGACTCGACCATCTTCACGGCCTCGACCACGCCCTGCATGACGGCTCGGTCGAAGACTCCGCCGGCGACCTTCACGTTCGCCACCCGCGGATCGTTCTTGAACCAGACCGGATGGCTCGTGCCACCCCACGGCAGCGCGAGCGCCGACGCGTGCTGACCCGGGACGTTCACCTCGAAGGTGGTGAGCGGGTCCCATTTCACCAGCTCGTTCTGCTCCAGGTAGTGCCAGTCGGCCTTGAGGATGGTGAAGATGGTCTGGGTCGACGCGTACGTCGGGAACCCCTTCCACAGCACCAGGATGTCGAGGGTGTCGAGGCCCGGGGTCTCCAGGCAGATGTTCGCGGCGATCTCGCCGGTCGTGTACATCTGCGCAACCCCGGGTGAGAGCAACAGTCCTTCGGCGGTGAACTTGTCACTCCACCCGGCCTGCGCGTCGAGGATCCAGTCCTGTTCACCAGTGGTGTCCAGGTAGTGGCAGCCTGCCGCCAGGCTCGCCTCGACCACCTCGGGCCCGTACTTCACGAACGGGCCGACCATGTTGCTGACCACCTTCGCGCCACGGAAGAGATCGGTCAGCGCACTCACCTCGTGCTCGACCTCGACGACCTCGTGATCGACGGTGTCGATACCGGGGACTCTGTCGAGCACTTCCTGGACACGTTTCTTGTCGCGTCCGGCGGCGATGAAGGGAACGTTGAACTCGCGCAGGTACTCGCAGACGAGCCGCCCGGTGTACCCGGAGGCGCCGTACACGACGACGGGTTTGCTCATCTCACATCCCCATTCCGCCGTCGACCGGCAGACCAGCGCCGGTGATGAAGCGGGACGCGTCGGAGGCGAGGAAGACGACCGCGTCGGCCATGTCGCTGACCTCGCCGAGCCGGCCGAGCGGCGTCAGCCCGATGACGTCCCCGACGGCTGCCTCGGCGGTCGGCCAGAGCCCGAGCGTGACCATGTCAGCCGCGAGCTGCATCCCCATCTCGGTCGGCACCAGCCCCGGATAGACACAGTTCACCCGTACGCCGTACCCGAGCTTGCCGGCCTCCATCGCGGCAACCCGGGTCAGCCGGTCGACCGCGGACTTCGTCGCGGAGTACCCGGCGATGCCCGGGAACGGGATCGTCGCGGCGACGCTGGAGATGTTGACCACCGAGCCACCAGTCCCGGCGGGTCCCTCCGGCCGCATCGCCCGGAACGCGTGTTTGAGGCCCAGCGCCGTACCGAGGACGTTGATCTCCAGCATCTTGCGGACGTCGGCCGGGTCGAGGTCGACCACCAGGCCGGACAGTTCGACGCCGGCGTTGTTGACCAGGATGTCGAGGCCGCCGAGCTCACCGATGATGGCGTTGATCGCCGCTTCCCAGTTCGCGTCGTCGGTCACGTCGAGGGGGACGAAGGCCGCGGTCGCGCCGCTGTCCTTGAGCGAGTCGGCGGTCGCCTTGCCGAGATCCTCCTGGATGTCGGCGATGACGACGGCTGCCCCGGCCGCGGCCAGCGCTTGCGCCATTCCGGCGCCGAGGCCGCGTGCGCCTCCGGTCACCAAGGCTTTTCGTCCGGTCAGGTCGTACCCGCTCATGAACTTTCCCCTTCGGCCGGCTGCTGGACCTTGCACTGTCTGCCCGAACACCGGTGAGGTTCGGTGACCGGGCGATGAGCACAGCGTCGCCAAGATCTGGACGGTCGTCAAGACTTTCTTGGACAATTGTCAAGAAAATCTCCGGGCCGGGTTAAACTCGAAGCAGAACCCCAGGAGGCAGACGGTGACCGAGCTGACGGACCGGATCTCGCGCCGCCAGGTGGACAAGTTCGCTGAGCGCCGTGCCCAGCTCGCCACCTCGGCTCTGCGCACCCTGTCCGAGCTCGGGTATGCCCGCACCAGTCTGCGCGAGATCGCCCAGAATTCCGCCTTCTCGCACGGCGTACTGCACTACTACTTCCGCGACAAGGTCGAGCTGATCATGTACTGCGTGAAGCTCTACAAGGCCGAGTGCGTCACCCGCTACGACCAGATCGTCGCGACGGCCCAGTCGGCCGACCAGCTGTGCGTCGACTTCAGTCAGGCGCTGGCCACCACCTGCGACGAAGACGGCACGATGCACCGGCTCTGGTACGACCTGCGCAACCAGGCCCTCTTCGAGGAGTCCTTCCGCGAGGACGTGCTGGAGATCGACAAGACCCTCGAGCTGATGATCTGGCGCATCGTCAGCACGTACGGCGATCTCGCCGGCCAACCCATCGCCGCATCGCCATCGACGGCCTACGCCCTCTTCGACGGCCTCTTCCAGCAGGCCCTCCTCCGCCACCTCTCCGGCGAACCCAAAGCCCTCGACAACCTGCGCGAAGGCGTCGAGAAGACTCTCCCGAAGCTGCTGATCCCCTAACAGAGCCACCGCCACTGCGGTCTGCCAGCAGCGAGTCGGCTCGGTCGGGCGGCCCGGCGAAGGCGTGGATGGCCGCGCACGCACGCCCCGCCCCCGATGCCCCGACACGCCGAGGGAAGCGTTTGCCGACCGGAGACAGGCATGCATGGATCTCCGGACCTCCCCGGCATGCTGCCCCGCAGTCTCGTCGTCGCCGACCTTTCGGCCGGCGCGCCGATCCGTCCCGATCGACAGGACATAGTCGGTTCTTCGGCCGGGCGTCACGCTCGCGGGAGCGGCAGCCGACCGCAGTACGGGGACTATGTCTTGTCGGTCGGGACAGGTTTAGCGCCTGCGGTCGTCGCGGATGCGTTTCGCCTTGCCCAGTGAGCGTTCCAGGGCATGAGGTGGAACGACTTCCACTGCTGCCGTGACGCCGACTCGCTCTTTGATGCGGCCGGACAAGACCGCGGCGGCCTGCGGGTAGGAGGATTCGGGGAGGGCCGGCGCGGCTTCGACCTGGACGGTGAGTTCGTCGAGGCGGTTCGGGCGGGTGAGGACGCAGAGATAGTGCGGGGTGAGGCCTTCGACCAGGAGAAGCTGCTCCTCGATCTGGGTCGGGAAGACGTTCACGCCACGGACGATCATCATGTCGTCGGTCCGGCCGGTGATCTTCTCCATCCGCCGCATCGCGGGGCGCGCGGTCCCGGGGAGCAGGCGGGTCAGGTCGCGGGTGCGGTAACGCAGTACGGGGAAGGCTTGTTTGGTGAGGGTGGTGAAAACCAGCTCACCGACCTCGCCGTCGGGCAGCACCTCGCCGGTGACGGGATCGATGACCTCGGGGTAGAAGTGGTCCTCCCAGATGTGCAGGCCGTCCTTGGTCTCGACGCATTCCTGCGCGACACCAGGGCCCATCACCTCCGACAGGCCGTAGAGGTCGACGGCGTGCATGCCCGTCTTGCTCTCCACCTCGGTGCGCATCTGCTCGGTCCACGGTTCCGCGCCGAAGATGCCGATCCGCAGCGAGGTCTCCCGCGGATCCATGCCCCGGGCAACCATCTCGTCGACGATGGAGAGGAAGTACGACGGCGTCACCATGATGATCCGGGCACCGAAGTCGCGGATCAGGTCGACCTGCCGGTCGGTCATCCCGCCGGACACCGGTACGACGGTGCAGCCGAGCCGCTCAGCGCCGTAGTGCGCACCCAGTCCACCGGTGAAAAGGCCATATCCATAGGCGATGTGGCACACATCGCCGGCCCGGCCGCCGGCCGCGCGGATCGAGCGAGCGATCAGATCGGCCCAGTTGTCGATGTCGCCTTGGGTGTAACCGACCACGGTCGGGCGGCCCGTCGTACCGGAGGAGGCATGCACGCGCACGACTTGCTCGCGTGGTACCGCGAACATCCCGAACGGGTAGTTGTCGCGCAGATCCTGCTTGCCGGTGAAGGGCAGCCGGCTGAGATCGGACAGCTCTCGTAGATCGCCGGGCTGGAAACCGACGCCGTCCAGCGCCGCGCGATAGTGCGGCACGTTCTCGTACGCCGTACGCACGGTCTGCTGCAGGCCGGCCAGCTGCCGCGCCCGCAGCTCGTCGACGGACAGCTTCTCGCCGTCGTCCAGGAGTTCGGCAGGACAGGCTTCCCCGAGAAGTCGTTCGTTCATGGGACCTAAGTTACGGGCGGGCCAGTAGCGTCGCGATCCCCTGGCCGACGCCGATGCACATGGTGGCGAGCGCGTATCCGGCGTCGCGGTGGCGGAGCTCCAGTGCTGCGGTGAGGGCGAGACGCGCGCCGGACATGCCCAGCGGGTGGCCCAGGGCGATGGCGCCGCCGTTCGGATTCACGTGCTCGGCGTCGTCGGGCAGGCCGAGCTCACGCAGTACTGCGAGGGACTGGGCCGCGAAAGCCTCGTTGAGTTCGATCACCCCTAGCTCGGACAGCGTGACGCCCGCCCGGGCGAGCACCTTGCGGGTCGCCGGGACCGGGCCGATGCCCATGATCCGCGGCGGTACGCCGGCTGCCGCGGTCGCGACGATCCGTGCCAGCGGGGTCACGCCGAGCCGCTCGACCGCCTCGCCGCTCATCACCAGCAGCGCGGCGGCACCGTCATTGACGCCCGACGCGTTGCCCGCGGTGACCGTCCCGGGATCGCGGAACGGGGTCTTCAATCCGGCTAGAGATTCCAGAGAGGTCTCGCGCGGGTGCTCGTCGACCTCGACGAGAGTCACCGCGCCACGTTTACCCGGCACCGATACAGCGACGATCTCCTCGGCCAGCCGCCCGTTGGCACCGGCCTTGGCCGCACGCTGCTGACTGCGCAGCGCGAACAGGTCCTGGTCCTCTCGCGACACCGAGAACTCGGACGCGACGTTCTCGGCGGTCTCCGGCATCGAGTCGATCCCGTACTGCTTCTTCAGTACCGGATTGACGAACCGCCAGCCGATCGTGGTGTCGAAGATCTCCGCCTGGCGGGAGAAAGCGCTTGTTGCCTTGGGCATCACAAAGGGGGCCCGCGACATCGACTCGACGCCACCGGCCAGCACAATCTCGTTGTCTCCGGCAATGATCGACCGGGCGGCCGCGGCGACCGCGTCCAGGCCGGAACCGCAGAGCCGGTTGATCGTCGAGCCCGGCACGCTGTCCGGCAGCCCGGCCAGCAGCAGCGCCATCCGGGCGACGTTGCGGTTGTCCTCGCCGGCCTGGTTCGCGCAGCCGAGGAAGACGTCGTCGATCGTGGCGGGATCGAGGGNGGCGTGCCGGGCGAGCAGGGCGGAGATGGCCTGCGCCGCCAGGTCGTCCGGACGGACCGCGGCGAGCGCGCCGCCGTACCGGCCGATCGGGGTGCGGACGCCGTCCACCAGATAAGCCACGCGGTTCACGCTGTCCTCCATCAGGCATCGGTCCGGCGGAAAGTCGGTTGTGACACTTGTTCCGCGATCTGATCAACGACTGTAACATCAGCTGGGACGTCGTCCTTAAGCTGGCAGCAAGTCCATCTGAGCTTGGAGCGCACACCGATGACCACGACCGGTACAGATTCGTTCACCGCGCACCGCGAGCGCCTCGACGGCGCGCTGGCCGCGATCCGTAGCCGTGGCTACTTCTCCGCCTTCCCTGAGTCGCCCAGCCCGCGGGTCTACGGCGAAACCGCGGCCGAGGACGGCAAGGCGGCGTTCGAGGCGCACCGCGGTACGACGTACCCGCTGGAGACGCCCGGCGCCAACGGGACCGTCAGCTCCGAGGAGTCGCCGTACGGCGTCCAGCTGGACGTGCAGTACCCGCGAACCACCGAAAGTGGCCTGGACGAGCTGCTCGCGGCTGCCCGGAAGGGTATGACCGACTGGCGAAAGGGCGGGATCGAGACCCGCGCCGGCGTCACGCTGGAGATCCTCGACCGGCTGCACAAGCGCGTCTTCGAGTTGGCCAACGCGGTCCAGCACACCAGCGGGCAGGCCTTCGTGATGGCGTTCCAGGCCGGTGGCGCGCACGCGCTGGACCGGGCGCTGGAGGCGATCGCGTACTCGTACGAGGAGATGAGCCGCTACCCGGCCACCGCGGTCTGGGAGAAGCCGGCCAAGGGCGACCCGATCCGGATGGAGAAGAACTTCACCGTCACCGGCCGCGGCGTCGCGCTGGTGATCGGCTGCAACACGTTCCCGACCTGGAACTCCTGGCCCGGCCTGTTCGCGTCGCTGGTCACCGGCAACGCGGTGGTCGTCAAGCCGCACCCGCTGGCCGTGCTGCCGCTCGCGATCACCGTCGAGGTCTGCCGCGAAGTGCTGGCCGAGGCCGGCTTCGACCCGAACCTGGTCACCCTGGCCGCCGAGCACCCCGGTGACGGCCTGGCCAAGCCGCTCGCGCTGCGCCCCGAGGTCAAGATCATCGACTTCACCGGCGGCAGCGAGTTCGGCCAGTGGCTGGAGCAGAACGCGACCCAGGCCGAGGTGTTCACCGAGAAGGCCGGCGTGAACGCGGTCATCATCGACTCGACCGACTCGTTCAAGGCGCTCTGCAACAACCTCGGCTTCACGCTTTCCCTGTACTCCGGCCAGATGTGCACCACCACCCAGAACCTGTTCGTCCCCGCCGACGGGATCGAGACCGACGAGGGGCACAAGTCCTTCGACGAGGTCGGCGCCGGCATCGCGACCTCGATCAGCAAGCTGCTCGGCGACGACGCCCGCGCGGTCGAGCTGCTCGGCGGCATCGTCAATGCGGCCGTGGTCAACCGGCTCGAGCTCGCACCGGAGTACGGCGACGTCGTCCTGGAGTCGCGCGCGATCACGCACCCGGCGTACGCCGATGCCGTCGTCCGGACTCCGCTGCTGGTCGCCATCGACGCGAAGAACGAGGACGTTTACGGGCGCGAGTGCTTCGGGCCGGTGTCGTTCCTGGTCCGCACGAGTGGGACCGCTGAGTCGATCGGGCTGTTCCGGCAGACGGTCAACGAGGGCGGCGCGATGACGGCCGGCGTCTACTCGACCGACGAGGCGACACTCGACGAGGTCCGGGACGCGGCGCTCGATGTCGGCGTCGCCCTGTCGGAGAACCTGACCGGTCAGGTCTTCGTCAATCAATCGGCTGCTTTCAGCGATTTCCACGGCACCGGAGCGAACCCGGCCGCTAACGCCACGTACACGGATGGCGCTTACGTTGCGAGTCGCTTCCGCGTCATTCAGTCTAGGCGTCATGCCTGACTCCCTGGATGCCGCGAATCTGAAGGAAGTACTCGCGTACTACGACCGGTGGCTGGCGTTCAACCAGCGCTATCAACGCATCCCAGGAGTGCAGGCCGCCGTACTGTTTCGACCCCCGCCCCACCACCCCGGTCAGGCATTCGCCGGTGACGCCGTGGCGTTCTCGGCGGCGTACGGGCAGGCGGACGTCGAGCAGGGCGTGCCGCTGACCGTGCAGCACCTGTTCCGGATCGCGTCGCACTCCAAGACGTTCACGGCGACCGCCGTGCTGCAACTGGCCGAGCAGGGCCGGTTGCGGCTGGACGACAAGATCGCCATGCATGTGACCGAGATCGTCGGTACGCCGCTGGGTGAGCGGACGATCCGGGATTTGCTCAGTCACGCCGGCGGGGTGACCCGGGACAGCGACGAGGGAGACTTCTGGCAGCTGCGGAAGGCTTTCCCGGATCGCGACCAGCTGCTCCGGGTGGTCGGGCAGCCGGGCTCTGAGGTGCTCCAGGACAACGACCGGTTCAAGTACTCCAACATCGGCTTCGGCCTGCTCGGGCTCGTGATCGAAGCGGTCACCGGTACGCCGTACAACGCCTTCGTGCAGACCGCGATCGTCGACAAACTCGGCCTGACCGGACTCGGTCCGGAGCTGGACCCGAACCGCGCGAGCGAGTACGCGGCCGGCTACAGCTCACTCGCGTACGCCGACCATCGGGTGCCGATCGACCACATCGACACCGGCGCGCTCGCCTCGGCGACGGGGTTCTTCGGCACCGCGCGCGATGTGGTGAGCTACTGGTCGGCGCACCTGCCCGGCGACGACCGGCTGCTGACCGACGCGTCCAAGCGGCAGATGCAGCACCCGCTGTGGAAGACGGCGGAGGACGACTGGCCGCAGTACGGGCTTGGTCTGATGGTGTCGAAGGTGGGCGAGCGGCAGCTGTTCGGGCACAGCGGCGGCTATCCGGGGCACATCACGCTGTCCCTGGTCGACGCCGGCCGCCGGCTCGCAGTGGCCGTGCTGACGAACGCGATCGACGGCCCGGCCCGGCAGTTGACCGAGGCTGCGTTCAAGCTGGTCGAGCTGGCCGAGTCCAAGCCGAGGGAGGATGGCGCCGGGCTGGCCCGCTTCACCGGCCGCTACGCGAACTTGTGGGGCGTCATGGACATCGTGCTGCTCGGTGGCCGGCTCTATGTGATCGACCCGACCTCACCCGACCCGGCCGCCGACCCGACGACCGTCGAAGCGGACGGCGACGACCTGCGCATCACCGGCGGCTCCGGCTACGGCGCCTATGGCGAGGCGTACCGCGTCACCTTCGGCCCGGACGGTGAGGTGGAGTCGCTGCACGGTTCGATCGGTCTGGCTCGCCCGATCGACCGCTTCACGCTCCCCGACCGAGTGAGGGTGAGTAGCGTTCAGGCATGACCATTCACGGGGACCATCCGTTTCTGCCACCTGAGTCGGAGCGGAGCCCGGTGCGACGGTTGCGTGGGCGCTTGCCGTCGCCAGTGGGGTTGTGGACCACGCAGTACGAGGGGAAGCGGGCCGGGCTGACCGTGTCGTCGATGCTGATCGCAGACGGCGAGCCCGGCTACGTGATCGGGTTGATCGACCCGGACTCGGACCTCTGGGGGACGTTGCGCAAGGCAAGGACCGCCGTGGTCAGCCTGCTCGGCGCCCCACACCAGCAACTAGCCGACGCCTTCGGGTACGTCGCCCCCGCACCGGGCGGCCCGTTCCGCATGCTCGACTGGACGGACACCGAGTGGGGCCCGGCCCCCGTAGGAGTATCCACCTGGGCGGGCTGCCGCCTGGTCTCACCCGATCCCCTCGAGGTCGGCTGGTCCCTCCAGGTCCAACTCGAAATCGCCCACGTCGAACTCGCCCCAGACGAGATCCCACCCATCATCCACCGCCGCGGCCGCTACACCGTCCTGTAACTCCAGCCACGCGCCTCTTGCGATGCACCCCTGAACGCCGTCGGGGCAAAGACCAGTAACGCAGAACGGTGCGGCCCGGTGACTTCGTTGTCACCCCGCTCGTGGTGATGGACGTCACCTGTTCGAACTGCTTGAACGACATACCCGGGGACTTGCTGGTGCCTTGGCTACTCACGTTGTCGGGCCTGATGGGGACCGGCCGGCACGTTGCCCGGTCCGCGCGGGGGCAAGCACCTTCGAAGGAGCCTAGCCGGGCGCGACGGTCCGATTCGGCGGCTGGCCGCACGGCGTGGAGGTGCCGGATCGCGCAGTACCAGTGCGCATACTGGCCTTGTGTGAGCACTGTGTACGCGCTCTCACACCACTAGTGCACGAGGGGTCACGTCTGCGCAACGCGCCTGCGCGGAGCGTTGACACCCGCCCGGCCGCGTGCCCAGAGTTGGGCCGTCAAGGGGGCATTCGTTGTCAGACAGCTCCATGAGCTGATCGGAGAGTGAAAAAATGCGTGGTGGTTGGAGCAAGACCTTCGCGGTAGTAGGTGCCGTGGGTCTTCTCGCGGTCAGTGCCTGCGGGAACAGTGATGACTCCGGCGGCGGGGACGCGGCTGCCAACAAGGACGTGACCGTCTTCACCTGGTGGGCAGACGGTGGCGAGAAGGCAGGGCTCGACGGCCTGGTCTCGGAGTTCACCAAGGAGTGCAAGGACTACAAGTTCGTCAACTCCGCCGTCGCCGGTGGCGCCGGGTCGAACGCCAAGCAGGTGCTGGCGAACGACCTGCAGGCCAAGAAGCCACCGTCGACCTTCCAGGCGCACGCCGGCGCCGAGCTGGGCGACTACATCAAGAACGCCCAGGTCGACGACGTCAGCGACCTCTACAAGGAGTTCGGCCTCGACAAGGCGTTCCCGCAGAGCCTGCTGGACAACCTGACCGTCGACGGCAAGATCTACTCGGTACCGGTCAACGTGCACCGCGCCAACGTCGTCTGGGCCAGCCCGGCCGTCCTGAAGAAGGCGAACATCGACGCCACTAAGGCACCGGCCTCGGTCGACGCCTGGATCGCCGACATGGAGAAGCTGAAGGCGGCCGGAGTGAAGGCCCCGCTGGCCACCTCCAAGGGCTTCGCCGAGGAGATGGTGATGGAGGTCGTGCTGCTCGCCGAGCTCGGCCCGGACAAGTTCGCCGGTCTGTGGAACGGCAAGACCGACATGGCCGGCGCCGACGTCACCGCCGCGCTGGAGAAGTTCAAGAAGGTGCTGTCGTACAGCAACGCCGACCGCGAGGCGATCGACTGGCCGGACGCGCTGCAGTACGTGAACAAGGGCCAGTCGGGCTACACGCTGATGGGCGACTGGGTCGCCGCGCAGCAGCTGTCCGACAAGATCCCGGAGACGGCCTACACCTACTGGCCGGCGCCGGGGACCGCGGGGACCTTCCAGTTCCTGGCGGACTCGTTCACGCTGCCGACCGGCGCCCAGAACCCCGAGGGGTCGAAGTGCTGGCTGAAGGTCTCCGGTAGCGCCGAGGGCCAGAAGGCCTTCAACACCAAGAAGGGTTCGATCCCGGCCCGTTCGGACGCGGTTGCCACGGACTACCCGAAGTACCAGCAGGCCGCGATGGCCGACTGGAAGGCCAACAAGATCGTGCCGTCCTGCGCCCACGGTGCTGCTTGCACGCTGGGCCAGAACGACAGCATCCTGTCGGCGATGGGTCAGTTCAGCAGCGGGCTGGACGTCGGTGTGCTGCAGAAGGCACTCGTCGCCGCGGCGAAGCCGAGCTGATCGCCCGGTGCCGTCCGAACCGAACCTGACGACTGATCTCGACCGGGAGTCCTGACGTATGCACGGAAGAATCCGCACCTGGGGGCCAGGGGCGCTGGTGCTCCTGCCCACGGTGCTTCTGCTCGGGTACTTCGTCTACGGGCTGATCGCGTGGACCTTCAACACCTCGTTGACGGACAAGCACAGCGCCCGCCCGGTGCCGACGAACCATGTCGGCTTCGAGAACTACGTCAACCTGTTCGGTGAGGACCGGTTCCTCAACTCGCTGAAGAACCTCGGCGTGCTCACGGTGGCGTTCATCGTGGGCACGCTGCTCTTCGGCCTGCTCTGGGCCCTGCTGCTGGAGAAGGGGGTCACCGGCGAAGGCGTCTTCCGGTCGGTCTTCCTGTTCCCGATGGCGATCTCGATGATCGCCTCCGGGGTCGTCTGGGGCTGGTTGCTGAACCCGTCCCAGGGTGACGACGCGCGCGGCCTGAACCGCCTGTTCGACATCATCGGCCTGAACTTCCTGGAGAATCCCTGGTGGACCGCGGGAAACCGGTGGACCACGATGGCGTCCATCGCGTTACCCGCGGTCTGGCAGCTGTCCGGCTACATCATGGCTCTGTTCCTGGCCGGCTTCCGGGGCATTCCGGACGAGCTTCGCGAGGCGGCCCGGGTGGACGGCGCCAGTGAGTTCAAGCTGTACCGGTACGTGCTGTTCCCGCAACTGTCGCCGATCGCGCTGTCGGCGCTGATCATCCTGGGCCACATGTCGTTGAAGCTGTTCGACCTGATCTACGCGATCACCGGGCCGAACCAGTTCCGCACCGAAGTGCCGTCGGTCTACATGTGGAACACCTTGCTCCGCAGCGATATGGCCAAGTCGGCAGCGATCGCGATCGTGCTGCTCGCCGTCGTCGCAGTACTCGTCATTCCCTATGTCGCCTACACCGTTCGGCAGGAGAGCGAAGAATGACCGTCGTCGACGAGGCGTCCGCCGCCACCGGCAAGGCGGCCGCGGCGATCAGTCAGAAGCCGCGCCGCAGTACGATCGCCGACGGCTCGACCAGGAAGAGCCGGACCGTTCGTTACATCTTGCTGCTGTTGTTCCTGCTGTTCGTGCTGACGCCGGTGTACGTCGTCCTGATCACCAGCTTCAAGACCTCGGCCGACACCACCGCTGCCGAGCAGTGGTCGCTACCGGAGACCTGGACGCTGGAGCCCTGGCGCAAGTCCTGGGACGTCCTGCAGCCCTACATGGTCCGCTCGCTCTCGCTGGCCGTGCCCGCCGCGATCATCGCGTCGCTGATCGGTTCCGCGAACGGGTTCGTGCTGGCCCGCTGGCGGTTCCCCGGCGCGAACCTGGTGTTCGCGTTCATCCTGTTCGGCATGTTCATCCCGTACCAGGCCGTGATGCTGCCGCTGCGGCAGACTTACCAGGAACTGGATGTCACCCGCGGCATCCCGACGCTGCTGATCACCCACGTGATCTACGGCATCCCGATCTGCACGCTGATCTTCCGCAACTACTACGCGACGGTGATCCCGACCGAGATCATCGAGTCCGCCCGGGTGGACGGCGCCGGCCTGATCCAGACCTACCTCCGGATCATCCTGCCGGTCTCGATCTCCGGCTTCGTCGTGACGCTGATCTGGCAGTTCACCTCGGTCTGGAACGACTTCCTGTTCGCGCTGTTCCTGACCCAGCAGACCAACGGCCCGGTCACCCTCGGCCTGGCGGCCCTGGCCGGTGGCCAGAAGGTCGACTACGCGGCCAGCATGGCGGGCGCGCTGATCACGTCGTTCCCGACGCTGATCGTCTACATCCTGCTCGGCCGCTGGTTCATCGGCGGCCTGATGGCCGGCGCCTTGAAGGGCTGAACCCCCAACCTCCTCCGTTCATTCGCCCCCTTTTCACCCTCGATGGCCGCCAACGGTCGCAGGGTCGCTGAGCAGGAGGGTGAAAAGGGGGCGAATGAACGGAGGGTTGGCCGTGGCACCCGGTGCGACGTACCGGATCCACGGGCCGTAGGCGTCTGATCACGGCGTGTCGAGGCGACTGTCCACAGGACGCGCGCACCGTCCTGCGGCGGAGGGCCGGTCGGCGGTAATCTCGCCAGAGTGACAAAGTCACGAGGCCGGGACGGACGCGGCAGCCACTTGCGGCTGGTTGGCTCCAGTCCGGGCCCGACCCCAGGGCAGCAGCCGGCGGGTGTCGTGGGGACGGACCTCGACACCACGCCGAGCGTCGCCGTGCTGGACACCTTGCAGGAGACGCTACTGCTCGACCTGGCAGCGGCCCCACCGGCCTTGCATCCGGTCATCGCCGAGGCGTCGGTCGCGCGGTCCGCCGCGTTGCTCGCCGACCAGCTTTGGCCGGCCGGCCAGCCCGACGAGATCGGCGAGGTCGAGCGGTTCTTCTGGGCCGACGCCGCCCGGGTGCTGAGTGAGCGGCGCGACCCGGATTCCTTTGTCCTGTTGACGAGTCTGGCCCGCACCGTCGGGCCGGCCGGACGACTGCCGTTGCAGCGCGCGCACTTGTCGCGCGGCCGGACGCAGTACGACGTACCGGACTGGGTGGCGCGGATCGCGGGCTTCCGGCTGACCAGCGCGATCGTGTCGGAGGACGTCACCGGCGACGGGCTGAGCGTGGTGCTCGACTACGACGATGAGCAGCATCCGCACACGGTGGTCGTCTTCGTGGACAACAACCTGGGCGCGATCGCGAAGGACGTGTTCGTCGGGCCACCGGTCGACCGGGTGGTCGAGGCGTACCAGCGCGGCGGGCGGGTGACCGTGCGAACGGTGCGGCCGGCGACGGCTGCGGGGATCATCCTGCAGGCGTTGGGGGAGACGCACGACTCCGACGATCCGCCGGTGACCGAGGACTTCGAGTTCTTCTCCGGACTGCTGGTGAACAGGCTGACCCAGTTGCCGGAGCGGCCGGTGCGGCCGCCGGTGCGCGCGCAGTTGTCCGGGCGGCAGCGGGATCAGCTGGTGGAAGAGTTCCTCGAATCGTCTTTCGCTGTTGGCCTTTCGGACGATGCGGCGGACATCGCGCGGTTGTGGATCGACCATGCTGTGGACCGGACGGTTGGCGGGCCGTTGCGCGTGAGCGCAGTACTGGTCGAGCTTTTCCTGTCCTACTGGCTGCCGCGCAAGGTGCTTGCCGACAGCACCTACTTCGGCGCGGTGCCGGTGGTGGTCAAGGCCTGGCTGGCGTTCGCGGGTGAGCGAACCGGGCTGGACGTGGACACGATCGAGGAGGCAGTCGACGCCGTCGACGTCTGGGCGCCCGCACTGGAGGCGGCGGCCCTGGCCGGCCCGATCGGCTCGACATCGGGCGAACGCGTCTTCCTCGACGACACCAGCGCCGACCTGGAAGAGGCCTACCGCACCCTGGCCGGCCTCGGCACACCCCCACGCCCCGACCTCCGCGGCCTGGACAAGTCCCAAGCGGCGACGCTGTCCGTCCTCGCCCCCCACGCCTGGCTACTGGCCGGCGAAACCCTCGGCACTAGCTACGCCGCCGAAGCCTTCGAGATCGCCGACCGCTTGGTCCGGGACGCCCCCGACCTCCTCACCAAGGCCCGCCTCTCCACCTGGCCCCGAGCCATAGTCTGGCTCCAAGCCCACCGCCACCGCCTGGTAGGCCCCGGCGAACCCCTAACCCCCCTGGCCCTGGCGGCCGAACTCTCCTCCTCCCCACCCACCCTCCGAAAAACCGCCAAACTTCTGACGGACACCCTCATCCTGCCCCGCTAGAAACCATCGCCGAGTGACTGAACTGGTGCGGAAAGTGTCGGTCGCTTGGGATACACCTGAGGCAGGCAGAAGTTGCGACGCATCGGGTGGCGGGAGAGTTCTACGTGGCAGCCAAGAATCTGTACGCCGATCTCTATTTGAGGATCTCCATCGACAAGGAGGGGAAGACCACTATCGAGCGGCAGGAGGACGACTGCCGCTCGTGGGTGAGGCGTAGCGGATTGAGGGTCCGGCAAAGTCATGTCGATCGCGGCCGATCGGCCTATCTGCCTGGAGTCGATCGAGAGGGCTTCAAGAATGCACTTGCCGCTGTCTCGGCAGGGGTCGTAGGAACACTGGTTGTCTGGAAACTTGACCGGCTCTCCCGACGGGGGATGGGTGAGGTCGGACAGGTGCTGGACAAGATCAGCGCAACGGGCGGTCGTCTGGTGTCGGTCCAGGACAACCTGGACACGTCGCGCACCGAGGACCGCCAAGTCGTCGGCCTGCTTGCGGAAATGGCCTACGCGGAGTCCGAGAACCTTGGTCTACGAGTCAGATCAGCCAAGGCGTTCCACCGCACTCAAGGGCGGTGGATTGGCGGCGCATCGCCGTACGGTCTGGTCAACCGCGGTGGCCGGCTGTACGTCGAACCAAGAACCGGCGCTGTTGTGCGGGAGATCGCGAACCGGCTGCTGAGCGGCGAGTCGCTCATGGAGGTTGCGCGGTGGCTCAATGCCGCCGGCGTACCAGCACCGCGCGGCGGACGGTGGGGGATCGGAACGATCGCTCAGTTGATGCGCGGGCCGACCAGCGTGGGACTGATGCCCGAAACGGTCAAGAAAGAAGACGGCCGGTACTCCGGGCTGGTGCGGCCGTGGCTGGATCCAGATACCGGCCAGGCGGTTTCGATCATGGGACCTGGCCAGGATCCCCTGATCTCGCCTGCGCAACAGGCGCTCATCCTGGCGGCGTTCGATGAGCGCGTGGCCTCGTCCAAGTTCGGGCGAAGCGCGGGGAGGAAGTCAAGGGGAAGCCGGTACCTGCTGACCGGACTTCTTCGCTGTGCCGGGTGCGGCGAACGGATGAGCAGACAAGGCCACTCGTATCGTTGCCAGGCAGTTCGCCTCGGGCGTGAGTGTCCCGCTTCGGGAGGTGCGTACATGTGGGCCTTGGACAACGCCCTTCAGGAGGCGTGGTTCGGTCGGCTGACAACTGCTCCTGAAGATGATCCCTTGTTGGGGGTGATCGCTGAGCGATTGGCGTCCCGGCAGGATCCCGAAGGGGTGGCCAAACGTCGATCCGTCCTCTCTGCGCTGGAGGATGGGCGATCCGCGCTGACTGTCCTGGATCAGGACTACTACGTCCGGCGAACCATCGAACGGGACCGCTATCTGCCGTTGAGCCAGGCCTTGAGCCGCAGACTGGATGGACTGCGCCAGAGCCTCGAAGGTATCTCCCTGCCGCAGATCGACCTGACGTCCTTCCTGAATCCGACGTTGCTACGGGAGCAGTGGTCGGCCGCGAGTGTGGATGGGAAGCGAGGCCTGCTGGAACTGGCCATTCGAGAAGTCTGGGTGTGTCAGGGCGTGCGGGGGAAACGATTCGAACCCGGCGAGCGCATGACTGTCGTGTGGGTGACTGACCGCCCGTTGGACACCTAGCCGGGTTCTTGTACTGATGAGGACAATGGTTAGGTGACTCCTGCAAGCTCTGCATCTGGTCGGCGTCGTCCCCTCGTCCGCGCGCCTGAGCTCCGTGGCCGTGGCTGGCTCAACACCGGTGGCAAGTCCTACTCGATCTCGGACTTACGCGGGCGGGCTGTTTTGATCGATTTTTGGACTTTTTGCTGCGTCAACTGTCTGCATGTGCTGGATGAGTTGCGGCCGTTGGAGGAGAAGTATGGGGATGCGTTGGTGATTGTGGGGGTGCATTCGCCGAAGTTTGCGCATGAGGGGGAAGAGGCGGCAGTCCGGGCTGCGGTGGAGCGGTATGAGGTGGGGCATCCGGTGCTGGATGATCCGGAGTTGGTCACCTGGCAGAACTACACGGCGCGGGCGTGGCCGACGTTGGTGTTGGTGGATCCCAATGGGTACATCGTCGCGCAGTACTCCGGTGAAGGGCATGAGCATGCGTTGGATGCTCAGCTGGCTGAGCTGATCGCGGAGCATGAGCAGGCGGGGACGCTGACGCGGGGGAAGTCGCCGTACGTCGCGCCGAAGGCGGAGCCGACGGAGTTGAGGTTCCCGGCCAAGGTTGTTGCCTTGGGCGACGGGTTTCTGGTGGCGGACGCGGGCAACCACAGTGTGGTCGAGTTGGCGGCGGACGCGACCACTGTGGTCAGGCGATTCGGCACCAGGCAGCGTGGCTTCGACGATGGGTCAAACGCAACCTTCTCCGAGCCCAATGGGTTGACCTTGCTGCCGACCGAGGTCGCCGAGCAGGTCGGGTACGACGTGGTGGTGGCCGACACCGTCAACCACGCGCTCCGGGGGATCAACCTGGGCACTGGCGAGGTCAGCACGTTGGTTGGCACAGGCAAGCAATGGATGGACGGCGACGATACCGGCGTGCTGAGTTCGCCCTGGGATGTCGCCTGGTGGCAGGACAAGGTGTGGATCGCGATGGCCGGCGTCCATCAGCTGTGGACCTTCGACCCGTTCACCAAGGTCACCGAGGTCGCCGCGGGCACCACCAACGAAGGGCTTCGCGACGGCGTACCAGAAGAAGCCTGGTTCGCGCAGACGTCAGGGCTCGCGGTCGATGGTGAGCGGCTCTGGCTGGCCGACTCGGAGATCTCCGCACTGCGCTGGATCGACACCGAGGTCCACACCGCCATCGGGACCGGGCTGTTCGACTTCGGCCTGCGCGACGGCAAGGCCGAGGAGGCGTTGCTGCAGCACCCGCTCGGCGTGACGGTCCTGCCGGACGGTTCGATCGCGATCGCCGACACCTACAACGGCGCCGTACGCCGGTACGATCCCGCGAGTGGTCTGGTGGAGACGATGGCGACGGGTCTCGCCGAGCCCAGCGGAGCTGTTGTCGCGGGCAACGATCTGCTCATCGTCGAGTCGGCCGCCCACCGGCTGACGCGGGTACCACTGGGCGCATCGGCGAAGGCCGACGAGTTCAGCACCCGGACCCAGCGGCCGCCGATGGTGATCGCGGCGGGCGAGGTGACTCTGGACGTGGTGTTCACGCCGCCGCCGGGGCAGAAGCTCGACGACCGGTACGGGCCGTCCACCCGGCTGCTCGTCTCATCGACTCCGGAAGGGCTGCTCAGGGAAGGTGCGGGTGACTCCACCGACCTGACCCGGCGGCTGGTGATCGACGAACGCGTCGGGGACGGCGTGCTGCACGTCGCAGTACAGGCTGCGTCCTGCGATGACTCCGCGGAGGTCGAGTTCCCGGCTTGTCACATGCATCGCCAGGACTGGGGCGTGCCGGTCCGGGTCGGCGCCGACGGCTCCGCCCGGCTCGAACTGGTGCTGTCCGGAGCCCCTCTTAGCTGACGCCGCCTACTCCTTGATGTCGCGGTGGTGTTCCTCGACGACCCGGTACTCCTCTTCGACGGCCGGGTCGAGGGCGTCGTTCGGGACGCGCCGGCGCCGGTTCGTGATGTAGAAGGAGAGCACGATCCCGGCCAGTCCCGCCAGCATGAAGATGTAGCCGACGGCGGTCAGGTCGACCGCGTCCCAGGAGTCACGAACGGCGAACGCGAGGATCGCACCCACCACCATCAGGAAGATCCCCACACCGATGCTCATCCGAGCCTCCTTGCAGTCGACGACACCTTCGACGCTACGCCCGCCCGGCCAGGGGGACAATCAACGGTGCATGTCGATCGGACCCAGTCGCCGGACGGCGCGCGGCATCTCCACGGGTACCCGGCGGTAAACCTGCCCCGAATCAGCGGGACGCGAGCGTCACGTCGCCGCTGACCGTGCTGGCATCGATGCTGTGGCTCCCGGCCGGGTCGTTGCCGAGGCTGTTCTCGACGTCACCGCTGCGGGTCTCGGTGTGCACCTTGTAGCTGCCCGACGGCGCCGTCACCTTCACATCGCTGCTGGTGCCCTTCGCCCGTACGTCGTTCGCCTCGTCGAGCTCGAGTTGCAGGTCGCCCGAGGTGGTCTCGACGTTCACCGGGCCGCCCTTGAGGTGCTTGGCCTCGATGTCGCCCGAGGTCGCCTCGATCTCCAGCTTGCCGGTCAATCGGTCGATCTCGACGTCGCCTGAAGTCAGGTTGAGCTTCACATCACCGGTGACATCGGTCAGCGAGACCTCGCCCGACCGCGAGCTCGCGTCAACGCCGCTCGCCCCGGTGATGGACAGGTCGCCGCTGCCGTTCTCGCCGGTCACCTTCGTTCCCCGCGGCACAGTGACGACGAAGTCCGACCGGCACTGCCAGCCGCAGTCGCCGTCGAGCTTGAGCGTGTCACCGTCGACCTCGAACGCGTCGCCATGCTTGATCAGCCAGTACGAGCGCTTCTCCTCGACTGTGGTCTTGTCCACGTCGGCCACCTTGATGGTGACGTCGGCGTTCGGCGAGTCCAGCCGGACGACGGAGATCTTCTCGGTCACCTCGTGCTTGCTGCTGGAGTCCTTGTCCCCGAAGGTCCAGAACGCCAGCCCGGCCCCCGTCACCAGCAGCAGTGCCCCGACCTGCCTGGTTGTCGCCATCGTCATCCACCTCTGCTCGTCCCCGCCTGATGGGTCGACAGTAGGTCGGTACGACGTCCCGCCGGATCAGGCAGAACCCTCAGAAAGGCCCTGACGGCCGACTCAGGGGCAGGCCGGTCAGGACCGGTATTCACCCCGGCTGACCGCGGCGGGCAGGTCGTCCGTGATGGCACCGAAGAAGGTCCGCGCCCACAGGTCGTCGCCGTGCCAGTAGGGCCCGTCGTCGCCCGGCAGGGACGCCGGAGCGTTCTTGTGCTTCAACGCTTGCTTGCAGTCAGCACACAACGGCAGGGTCAGGGTGTTGCCATCCGCCTCGACGCGAGTGGGTCGCCCGGAAACCCTTCCGTGCAAGGGATTGAAGGCACACATCGGCTGTACTGCGACAGGCTTGCGTCCCGCCGCGAGTGCCCGCGCGGCGTCGTACTCCTGACGGCCTTGGTCCAGCAGCACCATCGCGCCGACCACGTCGACCAGGTCGCGTGAGGCGTCCAGTACTCGGCCCGCCGCGTCGTGCGCGTCGAGTGCGAGCTGCTGGTGGCGCAACCCCTCGCCCGCCACCGTCGGCAGCGCGGCCAGGTCGGAACCGAGCTGGGTCAGCTCAGCCGTCGTCTCCTTGGTCAGGCGCCGCCGACGCTCGGCAGCCACGGTCGCCGCGACATGCGGCGGGATGGTGAAGGCCTTGCGGGCGGCCGGATTGCGGCGCCTGCGGCCGATCACCAGGCCCAGTACGACGAGCAACGCCAAGATGGCCACGAAGATGCCGGCAGCAATCATTCCACCGGAGGAGTCATCATCACCGTCCCGGGACGTGCCGCCACGGTTGCTCGTGGTCGTCCGGGTCGGCGCAGGCAGCGCCGGCCCGGCCAGCAGCTCGTAGAAGCGGGCCACGACCTCTGTCGGCCCGGCGTCGTAGCCGGTGTCGTCGAGAGCGTGCTGACGGGCGGAGTTGAGCTTCTTGTCATCGAGCTGCGGGACGTCCTTGGCTTCGTACCAGGGGAAGCGCCCGCCGCCGTCGACGACGACGTACAGGCCGGGTTTGCGCAGTGCGTCCATCACCAGGGTGATGACGTTGCGCTCCTTGCCCTCGAAGGTGTCGCTCGGGGTCAGCGGCAGGATGATCGTGTAGACCGGGTAGCCGAGTGCCTTCGCCCTCGTCCGGACCGGCTCGCGCAGATTGGCCGGCAGACCAGTCGCGTACGCCGGGTCGACGTACAGCGGGTCCTTCGCCAGCGCGGTCGCGATCTCGCGGGCCCGCTCGGCCGGTGTCTGGGCCGGCCGGGCGCCCGCGGGCACGGCCGCGATCGACAGCACCAGCGCCAGTACGACAGTCAGCGCATACCTGACCTTCACAGCCGTCCTCCACCACGTCGGGCGACGAGTGCCGCCAGTCCAAGCACGCATCCGGCGACCAGAGCGCCGCCGAACAATCCGAAGACGAGTCCACCGAGGCCGTTGCGGATCGCCATTCCGGTGGTGAACGGCTTCCGCGTGTACGTCGGTTCCGCCCGGGGCGGGAGCGGTTCGGTCCGGGCCGCCGACGGCTCATACCGGTCCCGCATCTTCACAGCCTCCAGGTACTTCGACAGCTGCTGAGACATCGGTTCCCGCCGGGAATCGCCGTACGTGTACGTGGGGCCGTAAGCGCGGACCAGGTGTTCGGCACCATAGGTCGTGTCGCCGTTCATCACCAGATAGATCCCGCGCTTGCCGTTGGCGTTCGCGAGCCACCCGGCCAGCAACTCGGTGTCGCCCTTCTCCTGGAACCAGCTCCCGCTGGGCACCACCGCGACGTACACGGGCAGCTCGACCTGACGGATCCGCTCGATCATCGGCTGCACCTGGTCGCCGACCAGCAAGGTGTACTGCGGATCGACGTACACGGGCTGGTTCTTCCAGGCGGCCACGGCCGCGGTGATCCGAGGGTCGGCCGGGATCTTGGCGGAGGCGGTCGACGGCAGAGAGACGAGCAGGAGGACGACAGCCAGCAGCATCGCGAGGCGTTTCACCGAACACCTCCGTAGACCCGCGTGACCCGCTCCGCCAGGTCGTCGGAGAGCGCGCCGAAGCCGGTCGCGACCACCGGGTTTTCCTCGGGATCGAGCTGCCAGTACGGCACAACGTCCTGGCCGAACAGACCGACTTCGCCCGCACCCGCAGGCCACGCGGCGTCTTGCCACGCTTCACGGTGTCCGCGCAGGACTTGCAAGCCGGTACTTCGGTGTCGTCCGACCAGGCCGCCCGGGAAGTGCCGGACGGATGCGTCGGGTCGAAGAAGCAAGGCGGCAGCAGGTCCTGACCGCTGGCCAGCTGGAACGCCTGCCGGGCCAGCACGAAGGCGCCGGTCTGGACGAGCAGGTCCTCGCCGTCGGCGGCCTGCAACAGGCGGGCCGCCTCCAACCGGACGGTTGCGGCGTCTCGCTGATCGAGCTGCTCGGTGGTCGGATCACGCCGCTTCTCGAGGGCGCGCAGCGCTCGGCCGGCCTTGGGGATCCAGCGCGCCACCTGGGTCGTGACGCCGGCCGGCGAGCTCTCCCGCTGAGGCGTGCGAGCAGGCTTGCCCCGGCGGCGCAGAACGAGGGTGAGAAGGAGAACGAAGCCGATCAGGCCGCCGATCCCCATCCCGATGTACGCCGACAGGTTCACCTTCTCGGTGGTCGAACGCGCGGTCCGCGCCGGCCGCTCCGGGTCCAGGTCGCTCGCGGGGATCGCAGGCAGTGCGCGGCCGTCGTACGCCGTACCGGCCTGCTGGATCGTGCGGACGATCTTCGGCGCGGGCCGGTCCCTGACGATCCTGGTGTCCAGCTCGTCGTCGAGCTGCACTCTGACGAGCGAGCGGCCCTTCAGCCCGGCGGGGCGGATCAGCTTCTCCGTGCCGGACCAATAGTTGTCGGAGGCGACCAAGACCAGGTACAGGCCCGGCTCGCCGAGACGAGCGTGCAGCAGGGTCGGCATGTCCAGGTTCTCCTGGCGGAGGTACGGCGTCCGCGGGAGCAGCGCGATGTAGACCGGGAAGCCCGCAGTACTGGCCGCGGTCCGGATCCGGTCCAGCTCGGACTGGGGAAAGCCCGGCCGCATCGCGGCATCGACGTACAGCCGGTCCTTGCGCCAGGCGGCGGCGATCTGGTCGGGCAACTCGGGCTCGGCGGCAGAGGCGGCCTGGGCGGGTGCCAACGGCAGGAACGCCAGTACGGCGAGCAGCACGGCCAGGCGGCGGCTCAGCAGGTTTGCGAAGGGGGCGGACATCGCGGTCAGCCTACGACGTCCAGAGTGGTCCACCTCAGCACAGACGTGGTTGGCGCGAAACTGGTTCCGATGTAGCCGCGGCCCTGGCCCGGACAGGGGAAGCCAAGCCAGGGTCGCGGTACTACAGGGCGTAACTCTTCACTAGACCAATCCGCCCGGGCAGGGCAGATCACCGGGCAGTTCGGGGCAGGATTCAGAAGGCGGACTCGGGCAGGTCCATCACGTCGAGGTCGGTCAGCTCGGCCTTGATCCGCTCGGCGCGGACCGTCGGCATCGTCGAGCGGACGAACCACTGCGCGGCGGCCAGCTTGCCGGTGTAGAAGTCCTGGTCGGCCGGCGACAGCTCCCCGCCGAGCTTGTCCAGCGCGACCTCGGCCTGCCGCAGCATCAGCCAGGAGCAGACGACGTCACCGAGCACGAAGAGCAGCCGGGAGGTGTTCAGAGCGACCTTGTAGATGTTGCGCGGGTCGCCGTTCTCGGCCTGCGGGTTGCTCGCCATCAGCGCCTGGCCCATCACGCCGAGGATCTTCTGGGTGTCCTCGAGCCCCTTGGCGAGCAGCCCGCGCTCTTCCTTCAGCCGGCCGTTGCCCGCCTCGGAGGCGACGAACGCCTGGATCTGCTCGGACAGGTGGCCGAGTGCCTGGCCCTGGTCCTTGATGATCTTGCGGAAGAACAGGTCCTGGCCCTGGATCGCGGTGGTGCCCTCGTACAGGGTGTCGATCTTGGCGTCGCGGACGTACTGCTCGATCGGGTAGTCCTGCAGGAAGCCCGATCCGCCGAAGGTCTGCAGCGACTCGGTGCCCAGCAGCGTCCAGGACTTCTCCGAGCCGTAGCCCTTGACCAGCGGCAGCAGCA
Source organism: Kribbella catacumbae DSM 19601 (assembly GCF_000372465.1). Classification (GTDB taxonomy): domain Bacteria; phylum Actinomycetota; class Actinomycetes; order Propionibacteriales; family Kribbellaceae; genus Kribbella; species Kribbella catacumbae. The sequence continues at coordinate 58,348 of NZ_AQUZ01000022.1, read as the reverse complement.
GGTCGTTGACCCGCTCGGCCTCGAGGTCGTGCTCACCGGCGTACCGGGCCTGCTCCGCGCGGTCCTGGTACGTCGCGGTGAACAGCACCAGCGCGCGCAGTGCCTCGGAGTACGCCTTCTGGGTGAGCAGCGAGCGTCGTACGTCGGGGTGGTGGGTGATCGTGACCCGCGGAGCGTCCTTGGCCGGGTTGGTCAGGTCGGGGCCCTGGACCCGCGCCTTGGCGTACTCGAGCGCGTTCAGGTACCCCGAGGACAGGGTGGCGATGGCCTTGGTGCCGACCATCATCCGGGCGTACTCGATCACCTGGAACATCTGCGCGATGCCGTCGTGCACCTCGCCGAGCAGGTAGCCCTTGGCCGGCACGGTCTCGCCGAAGGTGACCTCGCAGGTGGTGGACACCTTGATGCCCATCTTCTTCTCGACGTTCGTGACGAAGGCGCCGTTGCGCTCACCGGTCAGCTCACCGGTGGTCAGATCGAAGTCGTACTTCGGCACGATGTACAGGCTGAGCCCCTTGGTGCCCGGGCCGCCGGCGCCCTCGATGCCCTGCGGGCGGGCCAGCACCAGGTGCACGATGTTCTCGGTCATGTCGTGCTCGCCCGAGGTGATGAACCGCTTGACGCCCTCGATGTGCCAGCTGCCGTCGTCCTGCAGCGTGGCCTTGGTGCGGCCGGCGCCGACGTCGGAGCCGGCGTCCGGCTCGGTCAGCACCATGGTCGCGCCCCAGCCGCGATCGATCATGTGCTTGGCGATCAGCTTGTCGCGGTCGGTGCCGTTGCGCCACAGCACGTGCGCGAAGTTCGGGCCGGCCGCGTAGATGTGCACGGCCGGGTTGGCGCCCAGCACCATCTCGGCGGCGGCCCAGCGCAGCGAGGGCGGGGTCGGCTGGCCACCGAGCTCCGGCGGCAGCTCGAGCTTCCACCACTCGGCGTCCATGTAGGCGTGGTAGCTCTTCTTGAACGACTCCGGCATCCGCACCTCGTGCGTCGCCGGGTCGAACACCGGCGGATTGCGGTCCGCGTCCTCGAAGGAGCCGGCGATCTCGTTCTTGGCCAGCCGGTCGATCTCCGACAGCACCTCGCGGGCGGTGTCGACGTCCATCTCGGCGTACGGGCCCTGGCCCAGTACCTCATCGCGGCCGAGCACCTCGAGCAGATTGAACTCGATGTCCCGCAGATTCGACTTGTAGTGGCTCACAGGGTTCCCCTACCTATTGGCACGGCCTCTTGGCGCGTTGTACTCACGAGTAACTTGAGTATATACCCGCCGGTAATCTACGCAAAGCGGATTGACTGTGAGCTGTGACCACGACGCTGATCTACGAGACGCACTCGATCACTACGGACAACGAGGAGGGGACCGCCACGGGGTGGCTGCCGGGGGAGTTGTCGGCGGAGGGCCGCCGGCTCGGGGTGGGCCTCGGGGAGCGGCGCCGGGATGTCGATGTCGTCTTCAGCTCGGATCTGCGCCGAGCCGTGCAGACGGTCGAGGTCGCCGGGCTGAAGATGCCGCATCTGCAGGACTGGCGGCTGCGGGAGTGCGACTACGGCGAGCTCAACGGCTCACCGGCGGACTCTCTCGGGCCGCGACGGGATCGGATCGACGTCCCGTTCCCCGGCGGGCAGAGCTATCGGGAGGTGCTGGGGCTGACCGAGTCGTTCCTTGCCGACATCAGCCGCTGGTACGCCGGAAGGCGGGTCCTGGTGGTCGCCCACTCGGCGAACCGGTGGTGTCTCGACCACCTGCTCGGCAGCCGGCTGCCACTCGAGGAACTGCTGGATGCGCCCTTCGAGTGGCAGCCGGGGTGGAAGTACGAGCTTTGAGTCAGGGCTTGTAGACCGCGCTGCTGCCGTAGAGCTTGCTGGTGAAGGCGGAGATGTAGGTGTGGGTGTCCGTCTCGCCGAGGTTGTAGGTGAGGAAGACGCCGTAGCCCTCGTTGACCGTGCGCTGGGCCAGGCTTGCGGCGGTGGACGAGCTCGTGGCGGTGTAGGAGACCGCGGCCGGGGACAGTCTGGACTTGGCGCTCGGACCGCGCGGCACGCTCCACGTTCCGTAGTACGGGTTCCAGGCGTAGTTGAAGGTGTTGGCGATGCTCTGGCCGTTGTAGCTCAGGCGGGCTGCCGACGGGCCGATGTCGTAGAGGGTGATGAGCTTGTTCGGCAGCTTCTGGCGCAGTGCGGAGACCAGGTAGAAGAACGAGCTGGCGTTCGGCTGGCCGGTGCCGTTGACGCCGTACTCCGCGTACTCGTCGTCGAAGTCGATGCCGTCGAGTCCGTACTTCGTGACCGCGTTGGCCAGCTCCTGGGCGAACGCCCCGGCGGCTGCCTTCGACGGGAAGTTGGCGAAGCCGGCGCCCTGGTGGTTGCCGAGGATCGACAACACGACCTTGATGCCCTTCTGCTGTAGCGGCCGGATCTGGGTCGCCGCGTTGTCCAGCACGCGTTGCACGTTCTGGTTGAAGTGCAGGTACGCCTTCGTGCCGTCGTAGTTGATGTTGGCGGCGAAGATCACGGCGATGTCGAACACCTGGGCACCACCCTGGGCGAGGGTGTACTTGCCGGCGCTCAGCATGCTGTGGTCGTTCACCTCCACGTAGACGACCGACAGCGGGCCGGTCTTGCCTGCGCGGCACTGCCGGTCCATCGCGGCTTCGGCGGGCATCGCTGCCGCGCCGGTCGCGGCGACGGCGGTTGTCGCCGCAAGACCTGACAGCAGGGTCCGTCGGCTGATGAATGCGGGACTCATCGATCAACTCCTTGTCGGGGCGGGGTGATCGCTATACCGGTTAAGTGCTGTTCCCTGCCTGCTAAGGCGAGTCGGGGGTAGCTCAGATAAACCGGTATAGCGAACCGATCTTCGACCGGAGTAGACGTTGTGTCAAGACGTCGTCGCTCAGCGCAGTGGGCCGATCCGCGAGACGCCTGCTCGCGCGGGAGGAAGTTATAGACAAAGATGGTCTTGTTGGCGGGAGGAAAGTTACGGGGGCTAGTGGGAAGGTGATCCATGAGCATTGCACCCGGTACGGTGACGGCCGATGCCCGGCGGACCCGCCGGTCGCTGGTGGCCGGTACGGTCGGCAACTTCGTCGAGTGGTACGAGTTCGGTGCCTACGGCTTCTTCGCGACGGTGATCGCGGCGAACTTCTTCAGCAGCACCTCGACCAGTGACGCCGAGAGCCTGATCAAGACCTACGCCTCGTTCGCGCTGGCGTTCTTCTTCCGCCCGATCGGTGCCGCGGTGTTCGGCCGGCTCGGCGACCGGATCGGCCGGCGTCCGACTCTGATCATCGTGCTCTTGCTGATGACCGGGTCGACCACGCTGATCGGCATTCTGCCGACGTACGCCGCGGTCGGAGCGGCCGCGCCCTGGTTGCTGACCCTGGTCCGGGCGTTGCAGGGGTTGTCGGCAGGCGGTGAGTTCGGTGGCGCGGTGTCGATCATGACCGAGTTCGCCCCGCGGACCAAGCGCGGCCTGTACGGCGCCTGGCAGTCCTTCACCGTCGCGCTCGGCCTGCTCACCGGCGCCGGTCTCGCGGCGATCCTCGCGACCGTGCTGAGCAAGGAGGCACTGACCGACTGGGGCTGGCGGGTGCCGTTCCTGCTCGCGCTGCCGCTCGGGCTGGTCGCGTTGTGGTTGCGGCTGAGGCTGGACGAGACGCCGAGCTTCGCCAAGGTCCAGCAAGAAGCCGCGCCCCCGGCCGACAAGGCGGAGGTGGCCAAGGCGATCGCCCTCGGCATCGCCCGGCTGATGGGCTGGTCCGCGGCCGGGTACACGTTCCTCGTCGTGATGCCGTCGTACTTGCAGGCGACGTTGCACGCGACCTTCCAGCAGGCGCTGGTCGCGACCGTGCTGGCCAACCTGGGTTTCGCCGTCTCGATCCTGCCTGCCGGCTGGCTGAGTGACCGGATCGGCCGCCGTCCGGTGATGGTGACCGGCGCCGCGCTGGTCGTAGTACTGGCGTTTCCGCTGATGAATCTGTTGCAGGACAAGGAGAGCTCGAACGCCGCCAAGGGGATCGCGATCTTCGCGGCCGGACTCGTTGTCGGGTTGATGGCCGGGCCGGGACCCGCCATGCTGGCAGAGATGTTCCCCACCAGAGCGCGCTACACCGGCCTCGGGCTGGCCTACTCGCTGTCGAACGCCGTCTTCTCGGGCTCGGCCGGCCTGATCATCACCGAACTGATCAAGCGGACCAAGAACGTCGACATCCCCGCGTACTACGTGGTCGCCACCTGCGCGGTCTCCGTCATCGCCCTGCTGACCTTGCGAGGCGACGACTACCGACGCGACTTGCGGGATTGACATGCGGGTCATCGGCCTGATGTCAGGCACCTCGTACGACGCGATCGACGCCGCGGCGGCCGATCTGCGGATCGAGGGCGACCAGCTGGTACTGACCCCGCTCGGGATGCTGAGTCGTGCTTATCCCGAGTCGTTGCGGGCGCAGCTCGCCCGTTCATTGCCGCCGGCAACTACAACGCTCGAGCAGGTCTGCCGGCTCGACACCGGGATCGGGCAGGCGTTCGCCGCGGTCGCGGAACAGGCGGTCGAGCAGCTCTGCGGCGGGCATGCCGAGCTGATCGTGTCGCATGGCCAGACCGCCTATCACTGGGTCGAGCAGAGTCACTGGGTCGACCAAGGCGAGGTGCGCGGCACGCTGCAACTCGGGCAACCCGCTTGGATCGCCGAGGCGACCGGCATCGCGGTCGTCTCCGACCTGCGGTCCCGCGACGTCGCGGCCGGCGGTCAGGGTGCGCCCCTGGTCAGCATCGTCGACGTCCTCTGGCTGCGCGGCCGAGCCGGTACGCCGGTCGCCCTCAACCTCGGCGGGATCGCCAACATCACCGTGGTACCCGGTACGGCGGACCCGATCGCCTTCGACACCGGCCCGGCCAACGCGCTGGGGGACGCGGTGGTGCGTGATCTCACCGGCGGACAGTCCACCTTCGACGCGGACGGCGTGATGGCCGGTCGTGGGCGGGTTCATCCGGAGTTGCTCGAGAGACTGCTGGCTGAGCCGTACTACGCGCGGACGGCGCCCAAGAGCACCGGCAAGGAGCTGTTCCACCTCGGATACCTCGCAGAGGCGATGAGTGGGCTCCCGCTGATCGCACCGGATGACCTGGTCGCCACCGTGACCGCGTTGACCGCGCGGACGGTGGCGGACGCAGTACACGGCTACGGCGGTACTGAGGTCATCGCGTCCGGTGGTGGGATCCGCAACCCGGTGCTGATGCACATGCTGGCCGAGGAGCTTCGTGGGGTGCCGCTGCGGAGTACTGACGACCTAGGGTTGCCGTCGGCGGCTAAGGAGGCATACGCGTTCGCAGTACTGGGGTTCCTGACTGTGAACGGGCTTGGTGGGACTGTGCCGAGTTGTACGGGAGCGCGGCACAGCAGCGTGCTCGGGTCGATCACGCCGGGCCATGGCCCGCTTCCTATGTCACCGGCACCGCCCTGGACGCCACGCGGGCTGCGGATTGAGTAACTGGTTTACTCGTTGACCCAGGCGAGTATCAGGCGGGCGGACTCTTCTGGCGTACCGTTGCCGGGGACTGATCGGGGGACGAGTTTGCGCATCTCGGCGGCGTCCTCGAGTGCCTCGGTGATCTGCTCCTCCGACCAGCCGCGCGCGGCCAGGCGCCGGCGGCGTACGGCGTCGGGGCAGTCCAGGTGCAGCCAGCGGCCTTCGGGCAGCTCTTGGGGTACGAGCGGGGAGAGCAGCAGCATCGGCGTACCGGAGCGGCGGACGAGTTCGGTGATACGCAGCCACAACGCGTTGTATGCGGGCCAGTTCGCGGCGGCGGAAGTGTCGGTGATCTCGATCCCGAGCACCCGGCCATCGTCGTCGAGCAGCTCGTCCATATCCATCACCACGAGCTGCCCCGACCTCAGTCGCAGCAGCTCCGGGATCACCGTCGACTTGCCCGCGCCCGGTGCGCCCGTCACCACGAACAACCTCGTCACGCCCCCATTTTCACCGACCCCCGCACCGTCCGCTCCCGGGGTCGGCAGGTTGACCTTCGAGTTGGTCGAAGACCCAGGATCAGCGGCATGACAGACGAGCTGCTGACGATCAGCGCCTTCGCCCGCCAGGTCGGGCTGACCCCGAGCGCGCTGCGCTTCTACGACGACTGCGGACTGCTCCGCCCGGCGTCGGTCGACGACCAGAACGGCTACCGGTACTACTCCCCGTCGCAGCAGGCGCGTGCCGCGTTGCTGCGCGACCTGCGCGAGATCGACCTGCCGCTGGCCGAGGTCCGGGTCGTGCTCGACGAGGGAGCGGCAGCCGGCGTCGCAGTCGTCCAGGCGCACTTGCGGACGGTCGAAGGCAAGGCGGAGGTAGCCCGGCGGGCCACGGCGAGGATCCTCGCCTCGTTGCCGGCCGTGCCGTACGAATGCGTGGTCAGGCTCGGCGGCGCGGAACTCGCTAGTGCGATCCGCCAGGTGTCCGCCGCGGCTGCCACGACTGAGGAGATCCCCGCGCTCGCCTGTGTCCTGCTGGAGCTCGGTGAGGACGAGGTGGCGCTCGTAGCGACCGACCGGTACCGGATGTCGGTGCGGAAGCTGCAGCCGCTCGGATTCGCCGGGTACCCGCGCAACCTGCTGGTCCGGGCGACCGAGCTGACTGCGCTCGCGCGATGGGTTGGTGCCGCGGTCGAGGTCCGCCTGGAGACAGGACCGGCCGGCACTGCGCTAGTCGTCGATGGCGACTCCCGGGCGGTCCCGGTGGTCGACGAGGAGTTCCCGGCGTACCAGTCGATCCTGGACGGGCTGACTCCGCCGGTCTGTCGCGTGGTCGCCGATCGTCAGCAGCTGCTCGCCTTGCTGACCGGTGAGACCGTTGCCCTCGACATCGACTCTGGCCGGCTCGCGGTGACCGCGGTCGACTCGGGGGAGAAGCTCGGGGAGCTGGAGGGGATCGGGTCGGGTGCTGTGCAGCTCGGGTTCTCGGCTTCGCTGCTGGCGGCCGCGCTGAGCGTGAGTGTCGGACCGGACGTACTGCTGGAGCTCTGTGCCGTGGACCGGCCGGTAGTGGTGCGGTCTGCCGACCAGGGCACCTTCACCACGCTGGTGATGCCGACCCGTCTCGACGGGTGAACCGCGGCTTCTACGGCTGGTTGGCAGGCGCGTCACTCTCGACGTTCGGTGACGCCGCAGTGTTCTTCGCGCTCGGCTGGGCGGCGGCGGATCTCGGTCCGCACGTTGCCGGCCTGGTGCTGACCGGCTACACCTTGCCCAGAGCCGTCCTGCTACTCGCAGGCGGCGTACTGGGCGATCGTTGGGGCCCACGCCGTGTCCTGCTCACCTGCTACTTCCTACTAGCCTTCCTCACCTTTCTGCTGGCTGCGGCATTCCAGCTGACCGGTACTACGGCCGTGCTGCTCCTCTTGACCGCCGCCACCATCGGAACGGTCGACGCCTTCGCTCTACCCGCCGCAGGCGCCTTCCCTCGCCTCTTCGCCGACGATGCCTCTCTGCCCAAGGCGATGGCCCTGCGCACGTCGACCCAACAGGTGGTGACTCTGGCAGCCGGGCCTCTCGGCGGACTCCTAGTTGCGACCGCCGGTCTGGTCGGAGCTCTGGTGGTCGACGGTGCCACCTTCCTGATCGCCTTCGCCCTCTTGCTGGTCATCAAGCCTCCACTGGCCTCCGGTGAGGTTGTTGCCGGGCACTCGGTGGTGAAAGAGGCAGTGGACGGCATCCGCCTCGCCTGGTCCGAGCCGGTGCTCAGGGCTCTGCTGCTGAGCGTGGGATTGACAGCGGCGTTCGTCTTGCCCGTGACCTCGCTCTGCATCCCACTGCTCGCCCGTACCAACGGGTGGGCGGCGTCGCAGGCTGGGCTGATCGTCGGGGCGACTGTGGTTGGCGGGCTGCTCGTCACGCTGGTCGTCGCCCGGCTGGGCACCGTCGCACTCCCCGGCGCTACAGCGGCTGCCGGATGCCTACTGGCTGCTGCAGGCATCGCTGGTCTCGCACTGTCATCGGCCGCCTACGCAGCGGTGCTGTCCGGCTTCGTCCAAGGCGTCGGGGTCGGCCTGTTCACGTCCCACCTGGCGCCGCTGTTCGTCGCCAGTACGCCGCGCTCGCACTTGACCCGGCTGCAGTCGCTGCTGGCCCTCGCTCAGACGCTTCCGCTGATCGCCTCCATGAACCTGTTGGGCGGCGTCGCCAGCGCCGGGCCGCGGTTCGCAGTACTGGCTTGTGCGGCCGGTACTGCGCTCGCCGGCGCGAGCCTGCTGAGCAGTCGAAGCGTCCGGATGGCAAACGTAGGAGTATCTTGAGATATCGGAGTCGGTGGCGTCTCAAAGTCGAGCGCGCCTTGGAGACTCCGGTGTGACGAGGCGATGTCGATGTCGTTCCCGCTCTTCCTGCCGTCAGCCCAGGCCGAACCATTGCGGCTGAGACCATCCGACATCACGCTCGGCGTCATCTTCGCCGAGCTGAACGCCGCCCGGTCGGCGAACCAGCTCGAGCGCGGCGCGCCCAGGATCGGAGCCGTCGGCGGTCCGCGCGCCGACCGCCTGCTGCAGAGCCTTGAGGCCTGCGAGGCCGCTCTCACCGAGCGCAACCTGCCGATCCCACCGGCCATCCGCGACGAGCTCCGCCTGCGCCGCAGCCTCTACACCCCGCGCGGCCGCGGCTAGACCAGCTAGACGCGCCAGGCCGGTACGTCGGCGTCCGGCTTGAGCTCGCCGGCCTGCTGAGCGCCACGCTTGACAGAGTGAAATCCCGTAGGTCGCCGTAACAGATCGCTGCGCCGTCAGTTATCCGATTACGACGGGCGGAGCGAAGCTGTAACACGGCCCCGCTAAGGTCTGTGCCGGTCGGCCCTCCGCCCTGGGCCGGCTTTCGTCTCTACGGGGAGTCTTTTCATGCGTTTCGCCCGCATCGCCTTCGGCTTGCTGCTGGCCCTGGCCGGGTTGCTGGTCACGGTCGTTGGAGGCGTCGCCGCCTTCTGGCTGGTCGGTCCTGACAACACCGTCGACACCGGTGAACGGTCGATGCCGAGCCTGGGGCTGGCGGTGATGACCGCGCCCGACCTGATCGACCGGCATGGGCCGACGCTGCACGTGACCGCGTCGGCGGCCAAGCCGGTCTTCGTCGGCGTCGGTCAGGACCTCGACGTGTCCAGCTACCTGCGCGGTTCGCAGTACACGCGGATCGTCCGGTTCGACCTGCCGTCCCGGTTGGACACCCAGTGGATGAAGGGTGAGCCTGCCGCGCTGAACCCGCCGGCCGGGCTGGACTGGTGGACGGTCAAGGCGAACGGCGCAGGTGAGCAGTCGATCGCGTGGCCGATCGTGGACGGCCCCTACTCCGTGGTGGTGATGAATGCCGACGGTTCGCCCGTGGTGGATGCCAAGGTCACCTTCGGGATCGAGCTCGACGGCGCCTTCGGGACGTGCCTGCTGGTGTTCGGCGCCGGCGTGGTGTTGCTGGCCGTCGGACTGCTACTGATGTTCGTCCGGCGCCGCACGCGCCCGCTGCCGCCGGTGCCCGTGGTCGCGCCCTTGATGCCGTACAGCCCTCCCGCTCCGCAGCAGCACACCCAGGTACGCCGCGCCGCCGGGCTGGCGACCGCTTTGTTGCTGGTGGCAACTGGTTGTGCCGCCATCCCGCCGAAGAACACCAGCCAGCAGGTGAGTACCCGCCCGGCCGTGACCCTGGCCGACGGGCAGGCGGTGATCAAGAAGTACAACGAGCTCAACAACAAGGCGAACCTGACCCGCGACGCCAAGCTGTCCGAGACGATCGAGGGCGACCCGACCCTCGCGCAGACCCGGGCCGGCTACCAGATCGATCGCAAGCTCGATCCCGACGGCAAGGACAAGGCCAAGCCGTTCACCTACACCGAACCCGAGATCGGCGCGCCGCGGTTCGGGGCCTACCCGATGCGGTTCGTCGCCTCGACCGGTGTCTCGGACGACACGAGCGGCGGCCGCCATCTCGGCGTGTGGGAACGGCAGACCGCCGGTACTCCGTGGCTGCTGACGCATTCGGTCTACCCGCCCGCCGGCATGCCGTTGCCGCCGATGGAGGGGCTGCGGATGCCGACCAAGGCGGAGATGACCAGGCTTCCGATCCTGCCGCAGGCGGCCGGCAACAACCTGGCGGCGTACCTGTCGGGCGGTTTGAGGGCCAAGCAGGCAGCGCTCTTCATCCCGTCGCCCGGCACGGTCAAGCTGCTCACCCAGCGCGAGAAGACCAAGGCGGACGAGACCAAGAAGGCCTACATCTCTACCGTCGTCGACACCTTCCGCGTGTCCGGCCAGCCGCTCACCTTCATGGCGTCCAACGGTGACGCCCTGGTCTTCCTGACCTTCACCGAGCAACTCCTGGAGAACATCGAGCCCGGCTCCAACGCCTACTGGACCACCGGCAGCGTCACCGCCTTCAGCAGCATGGTCAAGTACAACCAGAGCCTCCACATGGACTACCTGCACCAGGTAGCCATCACCATCCCCAAAGCCGGCAAGCCGCGCGTCCTCTCCATGGACACCCAGCTGGTCGGCGCCGGCGGCAGCTAAGCTCCTAGCCGCGGAACGTGGCGGTGACGGTGCGACCGTGGGTCTGGTGGGTGGGGAAGGTCAGCCGGGTGCCGGTGATCGTGTGCTGTACGGCGACGCCGGGGTCGGCAGTGAGCTTGTTGAGCCAGCGGCCGCGGACTGTCACGGTGATGGTTGCGCGGGTGGTGGTCGGGTCGGCCACGGCGATGGTGGTGGTGCGGTCGGGGTGGCGCTGCGTCAGGAAGGATGCCGGGCCGTCGACTGTGTAGTTGAGGACCTGGTGGTGGCCGGGGGTGAAGGTGTTGGCCGCCGTCAGGTTCAGGGTCGGGTGGTGGATCGCCTGCAGGCGTGGGGTGTTGGAGAGGAGCAGGAGCCGGCCGTAGCGGTAGGAGCGCAGGCTGGCTTCTGTGGCGTTGGGGATCAAGGCGTAGGCGAGTGCAGCGCGCGACTGGGTCTCATGGGTAAGAGTGAAGACCTGCTTGGTGACTGCGGTGTCCGGGTTGGCGGTGCGGACCACCCGGCGGCTGCGGGTGACCTGCTCCAGGCCGACGGTGACAGGGCTCGGCTGCAGGAAGTAGTAGCCGAGTGAGGTGCCTGCCGTGGCGTTGGCGTAGCGGAGCCAGCTGAGGTCCGCTGAACCCGTACCGGACCACGCGCGCCCGTTCCGTAATACTCCGGTGACCTGTACTGCGTCAGTAGGCGCCGCCAGTCGCGCGTCGATCGAGGTCGTCACCGCACGCTCCGCCTGATCGCCAACGCCTGCAGCGAGTACGACGATCTCGTCATCCAGCAGGAACCACGACTTGGTCGACTCGGCATTGCGGTAGACCACGAAGTCGTCCGGGAGCTGGTCGCGATCGGCATAGGCCGCATCACTCGACTGGACCCAGCCGGCCACGCCGTACGGGCCCAGGGTGGCGCCGCCGGAGTACTGGTTGGTGCCGACGGGGAAGTAGACGTACTTGTTCTGCAGCACCGACGACGGCGTGAAGTCCGGCGGACTGTTGTAGTACGCCGTCCCGTACAGCTCCGGGATCGACTTGCGTTGCTCCACTGGCGCAGTGACCCCAGCGAGCCCGTACGGCGACACGGTGGTGAGGTAGTCGACACCGAACGCCTGGGTCTGGTCCTGGCCGCTCAGGTAGAGGTAGTAGGCGCCGTCGCCCTGGAACCACGGCATGAGGTTCTCGCCGCTCATGTACTCGTACTTGCTGATCCGCTCGGAGTTCCGCGCCAGCGCGAACGCGTAACCGGGCCGGCGGTGCACCGTCCGGTCCATCGAGTTGAACGCGACGGAGCTCGACGCCGGGTTGAGATCAGCCGGCTTGATGTTGCTATCAGCAACGATATCGGCGAAGCGGGCGACACTGACCGGCGAGACGAAGTTGTTCGGGTTCAGCGTCGGGCGCGCGGTGAACTTCACGTAACCGCGCAACCGGGCGGCATCGGCGGCAGCCGCGTAGTCGGCCAGATCGACGATCGCCTCGACGACCACCGCGACATCGTCGTACCCGGTGGCGGGCCGGGAGATCGCCCGGCCCTTGACGATCTCCATCATCCAGCCCTCGAAGATGAGTGGCGCGAACCCGTGCTCGACCCACCCCTGGACGACCTTCACCAGGTCGTCGCTGCGCGCATAACCGGTGCCCTCGAGGGTCTTCACCGTCTGGACGACGCGGGTGAGCAGGCCTTTGCCATAAGAGCCCGTGTAGGCGACCGAGCTGTGCTGGATGAAGGAGCCGTCCGCGTAGTACCCGTCCGTCACGCCGTGCTGGAGATGGTACGGATCGATCGTCGCGAAGACCGTGAACTGGTCCTGCAGCGCCTTGCGGATCCGCGCGTCGTCGTCGAGCAACGCGCCCTGGATGATCCGGTTGGCGGTGATGTCGGCGAGGTTCGCGCCGGTGTGGAACCGCGAGTCGAGGTCGACGTCGCCGTCCTTGCCGTTGCGCAGATAGGCATCCATCGAGGCGACGTACGTCGTGATCAGGTCGGCCGGCGCGTCGAGCAGCGCGAGCGTCTTGCCGACGTGCTGCGAGATGCCGATCTCCCAGCTGAACCAGTTGCCGTAGTACCCCTTCGACTGATCGCCGTAGTAGTTCGCGTGCAACCACCGCAGCTTGTCTAGCACCCGCGCTTGCACTGCGGTATTGCCCTGCAACTCAGACGCCGGGCCGGGCCGCCGGGTGGCGAGGGCGATCTCGTAGAGGTGCAGGTACGACGCGATGAGGTTCGGGTCGCTCGTGCCGAGTGGCAGCCCGGCGAAGAGCTGCCCGGGCTGAGCACGATCCATCGCGGCCAGCCAGGTGCGTGCGGTCTGGTCGAGGGTGGCGAGCTTGGCCTGGACCTCGGGACGCGCGTTCGACTCCGGCGTACCGGCGAAAACGGCGACCGCGTTGGCCAGCAGCCGCGCTGCTTCCGACGAGGAGGCGATCCGGTTGGGCCCCGCACCGGCCGGCGCGGGATTGACCGCGCTCAGCAAGGCGGCGGCGGGAACAAAAGACAGCAGGCGGCGACGGGTGATCTCCACTGGTACTCCCGGGCGAAGGGGAAAAACCTCACACCCGGAGTCAAGCAGCCGGAACTATCTTACGGCAACCGCTTACCCTGACCGAAATCCGCCACCCACCACCCCCACTTGATCATTCGCCCCCTTTTCACCCTCTCCGCCCTGCCCGCAGTGCCGGACAGCGCGCACGGAGGGTGAAAAGGGGGCGAATGATCAAGTGGGGGTGGCTCGACTCGACCGCCAGGACAAGTGAGACGCAACACGCAGGCGTGATGAGGCCGACACCGACATGACTGACCGGTAACCAACCAATAACATCGCTGGTATGCAGATCCTCGCCATCGTCGTCTCGCTCGCGATCGCCGCCGTGGGTATCGCGTTGTTCGGCAAGACGATCGGGCACATCGTGTCCGTCATCAAGCTCGGTCAGCCGGTCAGCCGGACCGACAAGCCGGGGCAGCGCAGCGTCACGCTGGCCAAGGAGACGCTGGGCCACACCCGGATGCTGCAGTGGAGCCACATCGGCATCCTGCACTGGTTCGTCGCGTTCGGTTTCCTCGGGCTGGTCCTGACCCTGGTGACGGCGTTCGGGCAGCTGTTCGACGCCCACTACGCGCTGCCGCTGATCGGGCACTGGTTCGTCTTCGAGTGGGCCACCGAGTTCCTCACCTGGACCGGCCTGGTCTCGATCGTCGGCCTGATGGCGATCCGGCTGCTCAACCTGCCGAAGGGCCACCTGGCCCGGTACAGCCGGTTCTTCGGCTCGCGCGCCTGGCAGGCGTACTACGTCGAGTACACGATCCTCGGCGTGCTGATCTGCATCCTGCTGCTGCGCGGGCTGGAGTACGAGCTCGGCGCGGGCAGCAAGTTCCACTTCCCGAGCACGTTCTTCGTCGGCGACGCGCTGTTCGGCGGGCTGAGCGAGCACGCGCTGGAGAACGCGGTCTACCTGGTCGCGATGATCAAGATCCTGATCTCGTTCGCCTGGATGATCACCATCTCGCTGAACGCCACGATGGGCGTCGCCTGGCACCGGTTCACCGCCTGGCCGAACATCTGGTTCAAGCGCAAGCCTGCTACCAGTGATGGCGGCGGTCTGGCATTGGGCGCGCTGCAGCCGATCATGGTCAAGGGCGAGCCGATCGACTTCGAGAACATCGAGGAGCTCGACGAGGACGCCGCGCTGGGCGTCGGCAAGGTCGAGGACTTCACCTGGAAGGGCCTGCTCGACTTCACCACCTGTACCGAGTGCGGCCGGTGCCAGTCGCAGTGCCCGGCCTGGAACACCGAGAAGCCGCTCTCCCCGAAGCTCGTGGTGATGAACCTGCGCGAGCACGCCTACGCGAAGGCGCCGTACCTGCTGGCCTCGTCCGACGACGACCGCAAGTCGCTGCCCGAGCTGGTGCTGGCCGAGCAGGAGCGGCCACTGGTCGGCTCACCCGACGTCGCCGTGATCGACGAGGAAGCCCTCTGGGCCTGTACTTCGTGCGGTGCGTGCGTGCAGCAGTGCCCGGTCGACATCGAGCACGTGGACGCGATCATGGACATGCGCCGCTACCAGGTGCTGATCGAGTCGTCGTTCCCGTCCGAGCTGAACGGGCTCTTCAAGGGCCTGGAGAACAAGGGCAATCCGTGGAACATGAACCCGTCCGGCCGGATGGACTGGGCCAAGGGCTTGCCGTTCGAGGTCAAGCAGGTCGGTACGGACGTCGAGACGCTGGCCGAGGTCGAGTACCTGTTCTGGGTCGGGTGCGCGGGCGCGTTCGAGGATCGTGCGAAGAAGACCACCCAGGCCGTCGCCGAGTTGCTGAACATCGCGGGGGTCTCGTTCGCGGTACTGGGTGATGGGGAGACGTGCACGGGTGACCCGGCACGGCGGGCCGGTAACGAGTTCGTCTTCCAGCAGCTGGCGATGCAGAACGCCGAGGTGTTCAAGGAGACCGGCGTGAAGAAGGTCGTCTCCACCTGCGCGCACTGCTTCAACACGCTGAAGAACGAGTACTCCCAGCTCGGCGTCGAGCTGGACGTCATCCACCACACCCAGCTGCTGAACCGGCTGGTCCGCGAGGGCAAGCTGACGCCGGTCGCACCGACCGACAGCGCGCTCAACGGGCAGAAGATCACCTACCACGACCCGTGCTACCTGGGCCGGCACAACCAGGTGTACGACGCCCCGCGCGAACTGCTCGAGATCATCCCGGGCGCCGAGTTCGCCGAGATGCCGCGCAACAAGACCAAGTCGTTCTGCTGCGGCGCGGGCGGCGCGCGGATGTGGATGGAGGAGAAGACCGGCAGCCGGATCAACGTGAACCGGACCACCGAGGCGGTCGAGACGGGCGCGGACAAGATCGCGACCGGCTGCCCGTTCTGCCGGGTGATGCTGTCCGACGGTCTCACCGCCAAGCAGGCCGACGGCTCGGCCCGCGAAGAGGTCGAGGTCGCCGACGTCGCCCAGCTCCTGCTCGCCTCGGTCAGACGCGGCGAGTAAACGCAGCTGCAACTTCCTGCAATTTCTCTTCCCAGTCAGCGGTCCAGACCATAAACTCCGTTGGTTGTTCCAATGGGAGGGAAATCGTGAGGCTTAGTTCTCGGGTGGCGGCCGCGGCCGTCGCCCTACCGATGGTTCTTGGGGTCGCCGCCTGCGGTGACAACGGCCAGGTCAATGGGGGCATGCCGGAGCCGGTGCCGGCCACCAAGACCACCGCCACCGCGGCGCCGCTGAAGGCCGCGCCGCCGGTGCGGCTGACCAACGCGAGCTTCATGCCCGCGATGAACAAGGCGAACAAGAAGGTCACCTCGATGGAGGCGACCTCCCGGATGACCGCCGAGGGTCAGGTGATCTCGATGAAGATCGCCACCACGACCAAGCCGTTCGGGATGAAGATGGACATGTCCACCCCGGACGGCCTGATGAAGATGATCGTGGTCAAGACGGGCATGTACATGTCGACACCGGACCTCCCGGCCGGCAAGTACCTGAAGCTGAACGCCGGCAAGGACGCGGACGCGCAACTGGCGGCGCTTTCCGAGATGGCTGAGAACGCCGACCCGGCGAAGACGTTCGAGAGCTGGAACAAGGCAGGGCTCAAGGTCAAGTTCGTCAAGAGCGAGACCCTCGGCGTGCGCAAGGTCGACCGCTACCTGGTGACCATGGACACGAAGGCCGCGCTGGGTGCCAAGGCGGAGGACATTCCGGTCGGGGTCAAGCTGCCGAAGACGGTCTCCTACACGGTCTGGATGGGCACCGACAACCTGCCGTACAAGCTGTCCTTCAACCTGATGGGCGTGGACATGCAGATGACGATGACCGGCTACAACACAGTGGCCCCCATCACCGCTCCGCCCGCGAGCAAGATCGTCAAGAAGCGCTGACGGCGATCAAGCTTCGTTCCAGGGTGGCGGCACTGGCCGCCACCCTGCCGTTGGCTCTCNGCGTCGCCGGATGTACCGACGACGCCGCGGTCAATCCCAAGACAGTTCCGACCAAGCCGGCCGCCGCGACCCAGAAGGCTGTCGCGCCACTCGCCCGGCTCACGACGGCCACTTTCGTACCTGTGACGCTCGCTGCCAACGCCAAGGTGAAGTCCTGGACCGGCGTGATGCGGATCAGTGCCGGCGGACAGGTCGTCACCGCGACGATCGCCCAGACCTACCAGCCGGCCGCCGTGCGGGTCGATCTGAGCAGTCCGCAGTTCGGCGGGGCGGCCCACGGGATCCTGATCAAGGGCGTCATGTACCTGTACATCCCGGATCCCAAGCTGCGCGGCAGGTATTTCAAGATCGACCCGAAGAGAACCAAGGACCCGGCGGCGATGGTCTTCGCCCAACTGCTCGAGAGTCAGGACCCGGCCAAGTCGGCCAAGGCGATGCGTAAGGCCGTACTCAAGGTGAAGTTCGTCAAGAGCGACACCATCGGCTTCCGCAAGGTCGACCGGTACGACGCCACCTTGAACAATGCCGCCATGTTGCGGGCGCTGGGGATCAAGGCTCCGGCCGGCATGCCGAAGACTTCGGTCATGTCGACCTGGCTCGGTGCCGACCGGCTCACCTACAAGCAGACGTCCATCAGTGGCGGCTCACAGACACAGGTGACTGTGACCGGCTACAACACAGTGGCCCCCATCACCGCTCCGCCCGCGAGCAAGATCGTCAAGAAGCGCTAGCGCAGGTACGAGGCGCCGTTGAAGTCGAGGATGGTGCCGCTGGACCAACCGGCCTCGGGGGAGGCCAGCCAGTGGACGGCTGCCGCGACCTCTGCGGCGGTCGCCACTCGGTTGAACGGGCTCTGCGCGCGGATCGCGTCGCCGCCGGGTCCATTCAGCCCCTGCGCGGCCATGTCTGTGGCGATGAAGCCGGGCGCGATTGACGTCACGGTGATGTCATGTGGCGCCAGCGCGACCGCCATCGACTGCCCGAAAGCATGCAAACCCGCCTTGCTCGCCCCGTACGCCGGTACGTCCGGCTCGCCGCGATAGGCACCCCGCGACCCGACGTTGACGATCGCACCCGTTCTGACGCCATCGGCGGGCGCCATGTCGAGCATCTGCCGGGCCACGCACCAGGTCAGGTGAGCCGCCCCTTCCAGGTTCACCGCGAGGGTCCGCCGCCAGGCCGCCACCCAGTCGTCGTACGAGGTCTCCAGCAGCGGATGCCCGATCCGCCGGGATCCCGCGACTGGATCGTCAACGAAGAGTGCGGCGTTGTTCACCAGAACGTCGATCCGCCCGAGCGCTTTCGTCGATTCCTCAACAAGTAAAGGGATTCCGGCCGGGTCGCCGAGGTCGCCGGAGACCACGGCATGACCGTCTCCCGGCAGTTCCGCCAGTACTGCGTTCGCCTTGTCGACCGCGCCCCGGCAATGCAGCACGACCCGATCGCCGGCCCTGGCGAACGTCTTCGCGACCTCTGCTCCGACGCCTCGCGACGCACCCGTGACGAGCACTCCTCTGGACACAGCTTTCCCCTCTCCGTGGACTGCCTTCATTCTGCCCTGACATCACCCTGGCGGCTCGGTGACATCAGAATTGGTTGACAGTGACGTCACTATGACGTCATGATTGCGTCATGGAACTTGATCACTACCTCGAGTCGGTCCGCCGTAGCGTGGAGAACGCCACCGCGCTGGCCGACGACCAAACTCGCTCGGTGGCCCAGCGCCTCGGAGCAACGCTGGATGACGCGGGCCGGCTGGCCCTCATCTCAGCCCTGTCCGACGCCGCCGGGGAGATCAGCCGTGAGCTGTCGCCCGGATCGGTGGAGCTCCGGATGGCCGGTGGCCGCCCCGAGTTCGTCGTCACGCAGGCCCCGAGCCAGCTGACCGACAGCGCGGACGACGACCTGGACGACGACTCCGCCGCCGAGCCGGTGGCCGACGAGCTCGCCCCGGATGCCGACGAGCCGACCGCGCGGATCACGCTGCGGCTGCCGATGTCGGTCAAGAACAAGGTGGACGAAGCCGCCGCGGCCGAGGGCATCTCCTCGAACGCGTGGCTGATGCGCACCGTGATGACGGCGCTGACCGGCGGCCGCGGTGGCTACGGCCGCCCGCCCCGTCCGCCGCGCCCGCCCCGGCCCGGCATCTTCGCCTCCGACGGCCCGCTCGGTCCGGAGGGACCGCTCGGCCCGGAGGGCATCTTCGGCAAGGAAGGGGTCTTCGGACCGGACGGAGTGTTCGGACCGGACGGCTTGTTCGGCGAAGGACGCCGCGGTGACCGCGGTGATCGCGGCGACCGCCGTGACGATCGGGACCGCGACCGCGGTCGCGACCAGCGCCGGGGTGGACGTGGCCCGGGCCAGCGCATGCAGGGGTGGGCACAGTGAGCTACAGCAACCAACTGATCGGCGAAGCCGGTGAGATCGACCGGGTCCGGATCGAGATCGGCTCGGGCCTGGTGGAGATCCGCCCGGCCGACGGCGAGAAGACCATCGTCACTTTGGACGTCGACGGCGCCGAGGGCGGCGACGTGGTGTTCGAGGTGGTGAACGGCGAACTGGTGGTCGAGGGCCCGAAGAAGTCGCGCCGCGGCCCGGAGATCCGGGTCCGGATCGACACCCCGGCCACCCTGGACGCCCGGATCCAGACCGGTGCGGGTGACATCACCGCCCGGATGCCACTGGGCGAGGCCCGGCTGTCCACCGGTTCGGGCGACATCCGCGCCGAGCGGATCGAGGGTGACCTCGCGGCCACCACCGGCAGCGGCGACGTCCGGATCGGGTCCGCCGCTCAGGCGGTCCGGGCCAAGACCGGCTCGGGCGCCATCGACATCGGCGAGTCGATCGGCCAGGTCGGCGTGAGTACCGGCTCGGGCGACGTCCGCCTCGGTGACGCGGCCGGACCGACCACGGTCAAGGTCGGCTCGGGTGACATCACCATCGAGCGGATCAGGGACCACTCGATCGCGACCTCCGGCTCCGGCGACGTCCGGGTCGAGTCGGCCGAAGGGCCCAGCGTCCGGGCCGAGACCGCCCGCGGTGACGTGCAGATCGGCGTACCGGACGGGGTGCCGACGTACCTCGATCTCAAGACGGTCACCGGGCAGATCCGGTGCGATCTCGAGCCCGGTGAGAAGCCGGCCGAGGGCGAGCGCTCGCTGATGCTGCGGGCCCGCACCGTCTCCGGCGACATCACCGTCGTCCGGGTCTGAACCAGCACACCATTCGTCAACGGGGATCACTGAGGGGAGCAGGATCATGATCAGCCAGCACGAAGAGGTCGCCCGCCAACGGGTTGCCGAGCAGATCCGGGCCGCCGAATTAAGGGCCCAGCGCAACGAGTACAGAGAAACCCTGCGAGCCGAGGGTCACGGCAGTGGCCCCCGGCACGAGCTGGCCGGAGTACTGCGGAGGCTGGCCGACCGGCTCGAACCGCAGCCGCGGCACCGGCGTACCGGGCTCTCGGTCGTGCGGTGAGATCGATGACTGGTCAGGCACTTTGCAGCTTGCTGCAACGCATCGGTTTGGTAACCGCTCCGGACCGCCGGCGCTGCTAGGTTCAGGCCGTCACGCTAGGTCGAATCTTGGGGAGAACGAAACGATGGTGCTGCGTCCATTGGTCGCCGCGGCTGCCGCAGTAGTACTGCTGGCCGGCTGCAACGGCGGAGAGGACAAGAAGTCCGGGTCCGAACCGGGAGGCGGCGACAGCAGTTCGTCCGCGCCTTCCACACCGCCCACTCCGGAGGTTCCGTCCTTCGACCCGCCCAAGGCGTTCGCTGCGCAAAGCGCCGTCGCCCACAGCCGGCCCCAGACGGAGCCCTACAGCATCAAGCCCGGCAAGGCCGGCATGGTCGGCAAGACCACGCTCTACGGCAACAAGACAGCCCTCAACGGCGTCTGGATCGATGGCGGCCGGAGCTGGCAGGTGCCGGCCAAGGAGATCGAGTCCACCAGGACCACCGACTTCGCCGCACCGATGGCCGTCCAGCTGGACGGCAAAGAGGTGATCGCGACCGCGTACGTCCAGCTGGTCGAGGCAGGTGGGACGCAGAAGGCCCACGGACAGGTCAACTTCCAGTGGATCGATCCTGACGACGGCAAGGTGCTGTCCACCGTCGCCGTCGACCTCACTCCGGCGATCGGTGTCGGCAACGTCGGCGGCTCGCTGCTGAGCCAGGCGTACGACGCCGCGACCGGTCAGGTCGCGGTCGGCCTGGCCGTCAGCTCGGGTGACAACACCGCCAAGGCCAACAACGTCACGGTGTACGCGGACCCGAAGACCAAGAAGGGCGGCCTGGTCCCGGACGTCCGGGTCGCGGGTGTGCTCAACGGCACCGTCGCCGGTGCCAAGGGGGACGGACACGAGGGCGCCAAGGACCTGTCGATCGTGGTGGCCGACGGTGCCACCGGAGCGATCAAGAAGAACTTCCCAGTGCCGACGATGAACTACCTCCTCCCGATCGGCGCCGGTGGCAAGCACGCCTACCTGGAGAGCAGCAGCTACGTGTCGGGCCGCGACGGCCACTACATCAGCTCGCTCTACGTCATTGACCTCGCCGCCGGCACCATGGCCGAGACGAAACTGCCAAAGAGCGCGAAGCGCGAGGACAGCCACACCTGCTTCTCCGACCACGTCGCGTCCGTGGTCTGCAACCGCTCCACCACAGCTGCCGACGGCAAGAAGATCGACGAGATCGTGGGCTTCGACGACACGACCGGCAAGAAGACCTGGGGCTACACGTCCGCGACCGGCAGCCGGGTGGTTCCGGGGATCACCACCATCTACAACGGGTACGTGTACGGCCAGGCCGAGACGCTGCCCGCCGTACTTGACGCCAAGACCGGCGAGGACGTTCCGGTGCCGGCGCCGACTCCCGGGACCGGCTCGACCCCGACCGACAGCGGCTCGCCAACTGCTGGTGACACGCCGTCGGCCGGCGGCGGAGAGACACCGGGAGCCGGTTCGGCCGGCTGGGGTGACACGTCGCTGATCTACGGCGAGCCAAGGTCGCCGGAGATGGTCTCGAAGTACGGCAGCACCTATCTGCTGGACCCGGGTGACAAGGCGCCGATGGGCACCGAGAAGATCCTCGTCGTCCAGAAGGCGATCGGCTGAGCCTCCGTAGTACCCCACGAAGGCCCCCGGCAGAGATGCTTGCCGGGGGCCTTCGACGTACCGGGGTCAGATGTCGCTGCGGTGGAAGTTCAGGTGTGAGCGGGACGGCGTCGGGCCGCGCTGGCCTTGGTAGCGCGAGCCGTACTTCTCGGAGCCGTACGGGTGCTCGGCCGGGGACGACAGCTTGAAGAAGCAGAGCTGGCCGATCTTCATGCCCGGCCACAGCTTGATCGGCAGCGTCGCGACGTTGGACAGCTCCAGCGTCACGTGGCCGGAGAAGCCGGGATCGATGAACCCGGCGGTGGAGTGGGTGAGCAACCCGAGCCGGCCCAGCGAGGATTTACCCTCCAGCCGCGCCGCCACGTCGTCGGGCAGCGTCACCAGCTCGTAGGTGGACCCGAGCACGAACTCGCCCGGATGCAGGATGAAGGGCTCGCCGCCCTCCGGCTCGACCTGACGGGTCAGGTCGGGCTGTTCCTCGGCCGGATCGATGTGCGGGTAGCGATGGTTCTCGAACACCCGGAAAAAACGGTCCAGCCGTACGTCGACGCTCGACGGCTGCACCATCGCAGCATCGAACGGATCCAGCTGGACCCGCTTCGCGTCGAGCTCGGCCAAGATGTCACGGTCGGAGAGCAGCACGAACGCAACCTACCGCAGCGTGCTGCAACTCCGCCTCATCCAGTGCCCTGTGATGCGACCTGATCCGGAGCCCTCAGCTCCCCGGAGCGCCGTCGCGGCTACGGGCCCTCGGCAACGGCTCAGTTGGCCAGCTTGTTGAACTTGGAGACCTGACCGGCGAACGTCTTCACCTGAGCCGGCGACCAGTCCTTCAGCAGGTCCTCGATCACCTTGTGCCGCTTCTTGCGGGCCGCGGCGAGCTTGCGCTTGCCGTTCGCCGTCAGCGTCAGCAGGGTCGCCCGGGCGTCCGACTTGTCGGCGGCCCGCTTCAGCAGACCTTCTTCCTCCAGGCGCGCGCAGGCCCGGCTGACCGGACCCTTGTCCACCTCGAGTGCCGAGACCAGGTCGGCCATCCGCACCGGAGCGAGCTCCTCGACATGGTTCAGCAGCGCGTACTGCGCCGGCTCCAGGTCCGGATGCGCCTCGTCGGACAGCGCCCGCTGCAGACCACGCAGCCGGCGTGCGAGCGTGACGAGTTCCTTCTCCAGGTTTTCCAGCGCGTCGTTAGTGTCAGTTGCCACCGTTCACCCCTTCTTTTCAGTTGCCCCGCAACCATCTTGTCCGGTCCCAGTCGGGACCGCATCCTCACGTTGCGTCGAATGTTGCCCCCGGCAACGCGTTCTAATCTGCCAGAAGATCACCGGGCTAACCAGTCCTGGGCGTGCCCTTTGTGGAAAACTGCCCGATAACCCCCCGTGCAAACCGCCCGGGCGACCAGGTATGATCTCCAAGTCCGCCGGTCAGCCGGTGGGTCCGCGGGTGTAGTTCAATGGCAGAACATCAGCTTCCCAAGCTGACAGTGCGAGTTCGATTCTCGTCACCCGCTCCATTGTCTGAACATGGCAAAAGCCCAGGTCAGGGGGATGTTCCCGGACCTGGGCTTTCTGTTTGCCATGCCGTCACCGCGGGTAGCGTGCCATTGACCCGCCCATCAGCCGACTCTCACCTGGACGTCGGCCGCACCCTCGCCGCCGTCCTGATCTCTCGTGCCGTCACTCTGGTCGCGGCCTGACCTGCCATCGATGCCAGGTCGACCCTCGAACTCGCCCGGCCTGCTATTCAATTTCCGCATGGCCTTCGTTGCCTCGACAGCCTTCTTGCTTCGCGCGCCGAATGTCGAGGCCCGGAACACCACTACGGAACAGTGCTGGCATTCCGTGGTTCTTGGCCGGTGTAGAACCGGGACAGGTGCGGGCCCAGGAGTGCCGGATCAGCGATGTGCCCGGCGACTTCGATGGTGAGCCGGTGGCCGTCCGGCAGGTAATTGGCAGCCGTATCGGCAGCAGCGCCGAAGAAGTCGAACGGCAGCCCGGCTGAGTGCGGGTCGACAGTTGCGCCGGTGGTCAGCAGTACCGGCTGCGCTACCTTCGCCAATCGGTCTGCGGGTGGTGGGCCGTCGCCGAGGCAGGCGGCGTCGTACCGGAGTGTTGGTGCGAGCGCGACCAGCGCGGGCCAGACCGGGGCTGCTTCTGCGCCCGCGATGTCGTCGTCCGAGGAGCCGGCCAGTCGCATGAAAAGGCGTAGCGCCTGATCGCGGTCGCCGTCGTTCAGCGCGGCGGTGAGGTCATCGACGTAACTTCGCCAGCCCGCGAGCATCTCGTCGCCCAACAGGTAGGGCACCTCGTGAACTGCGATCCTGTCGATGGGCAACCCGGCGGCGGCTGCCTCCAGCGTGAGCGCGCCGCCGGAGGACGCACCGAACACATGTGCCCTGCCGCCGGCCACCTCGATGACTGCTGCGAGGTCCTCGAGCTCGCGTTCCACGGCGTACGGCGAGGTGTCGCCGCTGTCGCCACGGCCGCGTCGCCGGTAGTTGACCACGGCGAAGGTGTCGGCCAACCACTCACCCAGCGGAACGTTCTCGGCGCCGTCGTCGAGGCCGCCGCCGACGAGTACCAGCGCGGGTCCATCGCTACTCAGGCGGTCGTAGCCGATGGTCGTGCCATCAGCCGAGGTCACGTGCGGCATGATCGTCTCCTCAGGTAGAGTGCTCCTACTTTAGGAGTAATCAGTCCTTGATGGGAAGTGTGTGATGCGCAGCTATCGGGATTTGTGCGGCATCGCCCGTGCCCTTGACCTCGTGGGCGAGCGGTGGGCCTTGCTGGTGGTCCGCGAACTCCTGTTCGGGCCCAAGCGTTTCGCTGACCTGCATCGCGGGCTACCCGGCATGAGCCAGAACGTGCTGACGCAACGGCTGCGTGAACTGGAGGACTCCGGCGTACTCACCCGCCGGCGCGCACTCCCGCCAGGCGCCGGGCAGGTCTACGAACTGTCCGATCGTGGACGAGCGCTTGAACCAGTGCTGTTGGCGCTGGGGCAGTGGGGCAGCCCGCTGCCGCCGGTTCCGGAATCGGCGATGGAGCTGAGCCCGGACGCGCTGGTGGTCGCCCTGCGGACCACGTTCGACCCGATCGCCGCGGACGACCTGCACGGCTCCGTCCAGCTTGAGCTACCTGGTGACGCGTTCCACCTCACGGTGAACAACGGGAGGCTCAACGCCGTTCGGGGCGAGGCCGACGCCGACGCCGTACTCACCGCCGGGGTACGCACGATCCAGGACCTCGTGTTCGACGGACGCAAGCTAGACGACGCCATCCGAGCCGGCGACGCAACCGCAGCAGGCGACAAAGCCGTACTACGACGCTTCCTCAACACCTTCAACGACCACCGCCGTATCGCCAATCTGTTGCCCTAGGCAAGAAGGCGGAGGGCCGGCCGAGTGGGTACTCGGCCGGCCCTCGGGGTGGAGCTTGGGGACTACTTGGTGCCGAAGACCTGGATCTCGGTCAGGTCGGTGAACTGGCAGCCGCCGTAGCCGCCGTTCGGGCAGTTCGTGGCGAAGTCCGGGACCTGCGGGCTGAGCATCACGAACCGGACGAACTTCACGCCGGTGGTGTTGGCCGTCGGCGTCACCTCGTTGAACTGGTTGCGGTTGGCGGCGGTGAACTCGCCCTCCAGCGCGGTCGCCCAGGTGGTGCCGTCGGCCGACGTCTCGATCCGGTACTTGCCGGTCGAGGCGCTGCCCGGGTCGCCACAGGTGTTGGACGGGTCGATCGACAACTTGGTCAGGTTCACGGCGGCCGGCAGCGCGATGTCGAGGTTCTTCGGGATCATCACGTTGGTCGGGGTGCCGTTGTCGTCGCCGGTGGTGCTGCCCCAGCCGGTGCCCTGGCTGGAATCGATCGCGTAGCCGGGACCACACTGCGGCGAGAAGTCCGGTCCGGTGAAGGCCTTGATCGCGCCACCGCCGGAAGCCGCGGCCCAGTTGCGCCGCGAGGCGAAGTTGGCGGTGGTGCCACCGGCCTTGACTGCCAGGGCGTTGCCCAGCACCTCGTAGCCGGCGCCGGAGACGACGAACTTGCCGTAGGTGCCCGGCAGGACGCCGGTGATCGTGTACTTGCCGTCGGCGCCGGTCACGGCGGAGTAGTCACCCGCGTAGCCGGAGGCGTGCCCGCCGATGAAGACGAGCGCGCCGGCCACCGGAGTACCGGTGTCCTTGTCGGTCACGGTGCCGGAGATGGTCGTGGTGGCACCGGTCGGCGGGATGTGGAAGTCCTCGACCGGACGCGAGTCGCCGCCGTCGAGCGCGCCGGCGAACCAGCCCATGCCCCGGTTGGCGAAGACCTGCCACAGGATGCCGGCGTTCTTGCCGCCGGTGGCGACCAGATCGACCTGGACGATCGCGTTACGCATGTCCAGCATCGTCGGGTCGGAGGCGGACAGCTCCATCGCGCGGGTGATGAGGCTCAGCGCGTACGTACGGCCGAAGCGCTCCCTCAGGTCCCACATCGTCTGGGCCCACAGCTCACCGGAGGCGTGTACCTGGGGGGCGCCACCGATCGTCGGGAAGTCGCCGTAGGTGTAGCCGCCCTTCGAGCCGTCGAGACCGACGCAGTTGTCGCTGACGGCCTTCACGCGGCAGTCGATCGCCTGGGTGCGGAACAGTTGGCCGTGGCTGACGTACTTGCCCTCGAGCACCTCACCGGGAGCCTTGGTGTCCTTCTCCAGGCCGTGTGCCACCAGGTAGTCCATCGCGTAGAAGTCGCTCCACGCCTCACCCATCGCGCCGGCCTGGATGCTGTTCAGCGTCGAGTTGCCGGTCGCGTCGACGACCAGGCGGTTCGACAGGCCGTGGGTGTACTCGTGGTACAGGATGCTCGCGTCGTTGCTCGAGCTGCTCGGCACGTAGCCGTCCTGCTCGTCACTCGCGCCCGGTGCGTGGAACAGGTACATCTGCATGACCGGCGGGGTGCCGTCCGGCGGGGTGTTCATGTTCGCGTTGTTGACGTGGTTGCCGTCGGGGCCGCCGTCCGCGCCGGTGGCCGCGCCGTCCAGCGCGTTCAGCAGGACCGGGTCGCCACCGGCAGCGTCGAAGCTACCGGCCGCCGGGGTGAAGCTGATCGGCGGCTTGGCCAGCCAGTCGTGGAAGTTGCTGGCCAGGTAGAACCCGTTCGTGACGTCCTGGTTCATGTTCGTCTTCCAGGAGTCCGGCTTGGCCGGGTCCCAGCTGCAGACGAAGGTCGCCGCGCAGTACGAGCTGGACTGGAAGGGGACCAGCTTGTACTCCGCGGTGGTCTTGGTGCCGGGCACCTTGACCGTCTCACCCGCGTTCGGCTCGTTGTCGTCGTTGACATCCGCGTACGCCGACACCGAGGTGCCCTCGAGCAGCGTCTTGGCGTTCTTCGGCAGCCACTTGTTGTAGATCAGGTTCTCGATGCGCTGCGTGCCACCCTTGGGAGCACCCGGGTAGTTGTCCTGGACCAGCGCGTCGCCGTTGCCCTCGTTGATCAGGTCGCGGCGGTACAGCAGACCGCCGGTCTGGGCGTCGATGACGTGGCTGTAGCTCTTCGAGCCGCCGGCGTTGACGTAGGTCAGCCAGCCCTTGCGCAGCCCGTCCGCGGTGTGGAACCAGACCTGCTTGGCGGTGCCGCCGTCGCTCCACTTGGTGACCGCGCCGGACTTGGTCGCCTTGGCGGTACGGAGCTTGGCCTCGATGTCCGTGGCAGCCGCGGCCCGGGCCTCTTCGGCGGTGACGGCGGGAGCGGCCTTGCGGGCCTGTGCCTGTGAGGTGAGCCCGGCGATCGGGGCGCCTTGCAGCGAGATCAGCTGGCCGGCCTTGGTGACGTTGGCCTTCAGGCCGTTGCTGAACACCTCGATGCCGTCGACCACCTGGACCCAGGAGATGTGGTGGGTGCCGAGGTCGTCGACGTAGTCCTTGCGCAGCTTGAGGGTACCGAGGTCGGACTCGGACAGCTTGAAGACCTCGGGGTGCGCCTTGACGTAGGCCAGCGCGATCTCGGTGGCCTTCTTGGTGCTCTTGCCGGTGAGGAAGCCGTTGAGCTTGGTCACCTGCTCCGGGGTGCCGGTGTTCGGGTCGACCGACACCACACCCTGGCTGCCCAGCGAGGTACGGAACTTCTCCGATGCCTTGGTCTCCTTGCCGACCGCCTTGGCGGCGCGGGCGTAGGTCGCGCGGGCGTTCGGCGTCCGGGCGTCGAAGTTGCCCTTACGTTCCTTCGACGTGACCGACTTGGTCGCTTCGGCCGGTGCCTTGGGGTCCGGGGTGGCGCTGGTGGCTGCCACCGCTCCACCGCCGGCCGTCACAGCCAGGACAGTGGTGGCGCCCACGGCAGTGATTGCCAGGAGCCCCCGTCCCTTGCCAGAAAGTTTCACAGCAATGCTCCAGGAAGTGTTCGATGCGGATCGCCCTCCACGACCCGTCCGGGCTGACCCTAAGGCTGGCCGTCAGCTCCGGGAAGAGATTCCCGCGGATGCGAGGGTTGTCCTTCGTGCACGGCCCAGTACTGCGAGCAACGCCACAATCGTCGCGGTGAGCAACAATCCGGCCGCGAAGAGCGTCGTTCGGCCCGGGTGGACCAGGGATTCGCCGCGATCGGCCTGCCAGGTGACCAGCCAGATCAGCCCGCCGTACGCCGCCGCGGTGATCCCGACGAGCGCGGTCCGCGGGCCCTCGGGGCGCAGTACCGGGAAGCGGCGGGCGAGCAGAAGGAGGCCGAGGGCAACCAATGGGATGAGCTGCAGCGCGTGGATGCCGAGGAAGTGACCGATCCGCAGGTCGCCGCCTTCGGTACTCCAGCCGGTGATCGGCATGCCCGCCCCGCCGTCCTCGACGCCGACCGAGTGCCCGCCGAGGAAGTCCTGCCGGCCGGTCGCCTCGATCGCCTGCTCCTGGGCCGGGCTGGGACGGAACATCAGGTTGCCGAGCAGCATGCCGCCGAGCGTGGTGCCGAGGGCGAGCCGGATGCTCCAGCGCAACGCCTTGTCGCCCGGCTTGTCGAAGAGCAGCTGGATCGCGATCACCAGCACGGCGGTCCAGACGATGTAGATCGTCAGCGCCATGATGTTGTGGATCATCTCGTCGGCCGGGGTGGACTGGTTGAAGTGCAGTTGCCGGCCGCGGACGACGACCTGGCCGACGATCAGCACCATCTCCGCCGCGATCCCGGCGGCCACCACGGTGCCCATCCACCAGCCGAGCCGGCGGGCCTTGGTCTGCAGGGACAGCAGCCAGGCGAGCGTCGCGCAGTACGCCGCGAAGCTGATCGTGAACTTGAGCGGCTTCATCCAGATGGGATGGCCGAGCAACTGCCGATCGTCGATCAACGCCCCGGCGATGCCGACCAGGGCCAGCACGGTCAACGCGATCGTGACGATCATCAAGGGCCGATGCAGCCGCCGCGGCCTGCCAGGCAGAGCCGGTACTACGGGGTGAATCCCGGTCATCGTGGTCATGCATCGATCGTCGAGATTTCCCCCTCCCAGCACAGGAGCAGCAGCCCCCCACCCGATGGTGGACCTGGACCTACCCTGACCCGGAAAGAACAGATAAGAGTGCCGGCCGTCCGGCAACGCCACCGGACGGTCGGCACTCGCTTCAGAGGAGGCCGAGGGTGGCGGACTCCTGGTCGGTGAAGAGGCGGGAGCGGATCAGGAAGCGGACGCCTTCGGGGGCCTCGACGGAGAAGCCGCTGCCGCGGCCTTTGACGACGTCGACGGTCAGGTGGGTGTGCTTCCAGTACTCGTACTGGTTCCTGGACATCCAGAACGAGACCGGTTCGGCCAGCCCGTCGACGGCGAGGTCACCCAGGTGGATGTCCGCCGCGCCGGTGCGGAACTCGCCATCCGGGTAGCACATCGGGGAGCTCCCGTCGCAGCACCCGCCGGACTGGTGGAACATCAGCGGGCCGTGCAGCTCGGTGAGCCGGCGGAGCAACTCCGCCGCCTCCTCCGTGTACGAAACCCTTTCTGCCATTGGCCTCTCGATCATGACCGTTAGAAGAATCCGAGCTTGTTCGGGCTGTAGCTGATCAGCAGGTTCTTGGTCTGCTGGTAGTGGTCGAGCATCATCTTGTGGTTCTCGCGCCCGATGCCCGAGTTCTTGTACCCGCCGAAGGCCGCGTGCGCCGGGTAGGCGTGGTAGCAGTTCGTCCAGACCCGGCCCGCCTGGATCTCGCGGCCCGCCCGGTACGCCGTATTGATGTCGCGCGACCAGACCCCCGCGCCCAGCCCGTACAGGGTGTCGTTGGCGATCTTCATCGCGTCGGCATAGTCGTCGAACCTGGTCACCGAGACGACCGGACCGAAGATCTCCTCCTGGAAGATCCGCATCTTGTTGTCGCCCTCGAAGATCGTCGGCTGGATGTAGTAGCCGCCGCTCAGGGCACCACCGAGGTCGGCCTTCTCGCCGCCGGTGACCACCTTGGCGCCCTCGGCCTTGCCGATGTCGATGTAGGACAGAATCTTCTCGTACTGGTCGTTGCTCGCCTGCGCGCCCATCATCGTGTCGGTGTCCAGCGGGTCGCCCTGCTTGACCGCCTGGGTCCGCGCGGTCGCGTCGGCGAGGAACGAGTCGTAGATGCCGGCCTGGATCAACGCGCGGGACGGGCAGGTGCAGACCTCGCCCTGGTTCAGCGCGAACATCGTGAAACCCTCGAGCGCCTTGTCGTAGAAGTCGTCCCGGGCCGCCGCGACGTCGTCGAAGAAGATGTTCGGGCTCTTGCCGCCGAGCTCGAGCGTCACCGGGATGATGTTCTCCGAGGCGTACTGCATGATCAGCCGGCCGGTCGTGGTCTCACCAGTGAACGCGACCTTGGCCACTCTGTTGCTAGAGGCAAGCGGTTTGCCGGCCTCCACGCCGAACCCGTTGACGATGTTCAGGACCCCTGGCGGGATCAGGTCCGCGATCAGTTCCATCAGCACGTGGATCGAGGCCGGCGTCTGCTCGGCCGGCTTCAGTACTACGGCGTTGCCCGCCGCGAGCGCCGGAGCCAGCTTCCAGGTCGCCATCAGGATCGGGAAGTTCCACGGGATGATCTGGGCGACCACGCCGAGCGGCTCGTGGAAGTGGTAGGCGACGGTGTCGTCGTCGACCTGCGAGATCGAGCCCTCCTGGGCGCGCAGCGCCCCGGCGAAGTACCGGAAGTGGTCGACCGCCAGCGGCAGGTCGGCGGCCAGCGTCTCGCGGACCGCCTTGCCGTTGTCCCAGGTCTCGGCGACGGCGAGCAGTTCGAGGTTGTCCTCGATCCGGTCGGCGATCTTGTTGAGGATGTTGGCGCGCTCGGCCGAGGACGTCCGGCCCCAGCCCGGCGCTGCGCCGTGGGCGGCGTCCAGCGCGCGCTCGACGTCGTCGGCGGTGCCCCGCGCGATCTCGGTGAAGTTCTCGCCGGTGACCGGCGTCGGGTTCTCGAAGTAGCCGCCCTTGGCCGGCGGTACCCACTCGCCGCCGATGAAGTGGTCGTAGCGCGCTTTGTACTCGACCGGACTGCCATCCTGTCCGGGAGCCGCATAGATCGTCATTGGGTCCTCCTGCGTCAAGAGCGGTTGACAGCAAGCTAGATCCCGCGACGTTGCATCGACGTTGCATCGCGTCGCGCTCTTGTCTGCGGTGCGGGTTCCGGGTGAGGCTTGGGCGTGGACGCACCGGAGAAGGCGCGCCGGCTCAGTGAGCTGTACGACGAGGTGCTCGGTGGTGGCCGGGTGCCGGGTGTGCCGCGCCCGCTGGTCGCCGCGTCCTGGGAACGTTCGCTGGCGGCACTGGTCGACCCCGAGCTGGACGCCCCGCCGGTGGTGGTCCCGGCTGACGTGCTCGAGTCGTTGCGTGAGGATCACCCGCTGCGCGCAGTACTGCCGATCCTGCGCCAGACGCTGACGACGTTCGCGGACGAGGCGTCGCACATCATGATCGTCACCGACGCGCAGGGACTGATCCTCTGGCGCGAGGGCGCCGCCGACGTACGCCGGCAGGCCGACCGCATCGCGTTGTCCGAAGGAGCGATCTGGTCCGAGGATGCGATCGGCACCAACGGCATGGGTACTGCGCTCGCCGCCGACCAGCCCGTCCAGATCCACTCGGCCGAACACCTGGTCCGCCGGATTCATGCGTGGACCTGTGCTGCCGCGCCGGTGCACGATCCGGACACCGGCAAGCTGATCGGCGCCGTCGACGTGAGTGGTCCGCTGCGCACGATCCACCCGGCCATGATGGCGCTGGTGACCGCCGCGGCTCAGCTGGCCGAGGGGCAGCTCCGGGTCCGGATGGCCGCCGCCGACGAGCAACTCCGTGCACGCAACATGCGCCACCTCGTTGCGCTGGGCGATGCTCCCGGCGCACTGCTCACTCCGACCGGCCGGGTACTGGCCGTTCAACCGCTGGCCTGGCTTCCCGATCGCCTCGACGTCTCCGCGGGCGCCGACCGGATCGAGCTCGGCGACGGCCGCGAAGCCGTGGTCGAGCCGTTGGACGAGGGCTACCTGCTACGCATCCCAGGCCCGGTACGCCGTCGCCGCCCGTCGCTGCGGCTGAAGCTGCTGGGCTCAGGGCAGCCGTTTGCGATCGTGGGCGGGCGGGAGCTCACCTTGACGTTGCGCCGGGCAGAGGTGCTCGCGTTGCTGCTCCTGCATCCGGCTGGGCTCACGGCCGAGCAGTTGATGCTGCAGCTCTATGGCGACGAGGGGAATCCGACGACGGTCCGCGCGGAGATGCACCGGCTGCGGAATTTGCTGGGTCAAGGCGTGCTCGACACCAAGCCGTACCGGATCATCGCCGACGTGTCGGGCGACGTCACCGACGTACAGGATGCGTTGCGGATCGGTGCGCTGGCCAAGGCGATGGACCTGTACTCCGGTTCGCTGCTCGGGCGGTCGGATGCGCCGGCGCTGCGCATGGAGCGGGACGAGCTCGACGCGACGCTGCGGCGCGCAGTACTGGACTCGTCTGATCATGACCTGCTCTGGCGCTTTGCGCAGACCTCCACGGGAGCCGAGGACCTCGAGGTGTTCGAGGTTCTGGAGCGGGACCTGCCTGCCACCGACCACCGCCGCCCGGCCGTCACGGCTCGCCTGGACCGCCTGACCGGCTAGTGGCGCACAGTTTCACATCGTGGACAATGGATTTTAAGTGCAGTGAATTAGTCTAGTTTCGCCGGTGTGGCCGTCGTGGGTGACTCAGCGTCGTCGTCACGCCTTCGCGGGCGGGGCGGCGACCGAGCCGCGTTCGATCAGGGTCGGCTCGACCGTGGTCCGGCGGACGCGCCGGTTGGTGTCGACGGCGGAGGTCACCCGGCTCACCACGTCGGCGACCAGGTCGTCGAGTGGCCAGTGGAAGGTGGACAACGGCGGGCTGAGCAGCTGGGACATCGGCTGATCGTCGTACCCGAGCAGGGACAGGTCGTCGGGGACCTGGATGCCGAGCTCCTTGCAGGCGGCGTACACACCGAAGGCCATCGAGTCGGCGAGCGCCAGGATGCCGGTCGGCCGGTTGCTCGAGGTCAGCAGCTCACGCGCGACCTCGGTCGCGCCCGCCAGGTCGTGCGGGCAGGGGACGATCCGCACCTTCAGCTTCAGTCCCGACGCGACCCGCTGGGCGATCTCTTCGGCCGGCCGCTCGACCTCGAACCTGCGCGACGGGCTCAGTACTGCGACGTTGCGGTGGCCCGCGTCGGCCAGCCGGCGCAGCGCAGTACTGACTCCGGTCTCGTTGTCGAACAGCACCTCGGACTTCGCCTTCGCGGCCGGCAGTGCGTCGCCGATCGCGATCACCGGGGCCTGCTGGGCAATCGCGGCCCAGCCCTTGGCGGCCGGGTCGATCGGGATCACCACGATCGCGTCGGCGCGGTGGTCGACCAGATGCTGGGCCAGCTGGAGCTGCCGGTCGGCGTCGCCGGCGGAGTCGATGATCCAGGCGTTGCGGTCCGGGGCGAGCAGTTCGCGGCCGAGTGCGGCGGCCAGGCGTTGCTGCCACAGGTCTTCGAGAGAGGCGCACAGGACGCCGACCGAACCGCTCCGGCCGGACGCGAGCGCGCGGGCCACGGGGTCGGCCTGGTAGCCGAGGCGCTCGGCGGCTTCCTGGACTCGCGCCTGTGTTTCCGGCGTTCCTTGCAGACCTCGCAACGCGTAGGAGACGGCCGCCATCGAAAGGCCGGTCTCGGCCGCGATGTCCTTGAGGGTCGGCCTGCGGCCGGTTCCAGACATGGGATCGACCCTAGGGCACGGGTGGGACAAAAAGTCGCCCTTGGGGCTTTTCGCTGAGATGCCGCTTGACAAAGAGATCTTTGAAGCGCTTCACTACAGGTGTCTTGAAGCGCTTCAAAGATCGGCTGGCGGAGGAGGGAAGCTCGTGATCGACGTACATCAGCACCTCTGGCCAGCCGAATTCGTCGACCGCCTCCGGGCTCGCACCGAGCCGCCGTACCTGACTGGCTGGACCCTGCACACGACCGGCGAAGCGCCGTACGACGTGGACCCGGCGGCGCACGCCGTCGACAAGCGCGTCGCCCAGGAGCTCGACGAAGGGACTTCGCTGGTCGGTCTGTCGCTGTCGAGCCCGCTCGGGATCGAGCACCTCGGCGATCTCGCTCTTCTGGATGCGTGGCACGCCGGTACTGCGTCATTGCCTGCTCCCTTCGAAGCTTGGGCCAGCGTCAACCTGCTGGAGCCGGATCTCGATGGGCTGGAAAGCCTGCTGTCACAGGGATTCCTGGGATTGCAGCTGCCTGCCCAAGTGATCGGTACTCCGGCCGGCTGGGCCGCCGTCGGCTCGCTGCTGGCACTCGCGGAGCGGTTGAACAGGCCGATCCTGGTCCATCCCGGGACGCCTGCGCCGCCTAGTGAAGAGCTGCCCGGGTGGTGGCCGCCAGTGGTCGACTACACGCTCCAGCTGCAGGCCGCATGGTGGGCCTGGCACGCATTCGGCGGCCGTACGACGTACCCGCGGCTGCGGCTCTGTTTCGTCGCGGCGGCCGGCCTGGCCCCCGTGCACCACGAGCGGCTGACCGCCCGCGGCGGCCGCCTCGGCACCATCGACCCCAACCTGTACGTCGACACCTCGAGCTACGGCCCGCAGGGCATCGACGCGGTCGCCCGGGTCCTCGGCATCGACCAGCTCGTGCACGGCACCGACCGGCCGTACGCCGGGACCGTCGACCTCCGGCAAGGCG
Source organism: Kribbella catacumbae DSM 19601 (assembly GCF_000372465.1). Taxonomy (GTDB): domain Bacteria; phylum Actinomycetota; class Actinomycetes; order Propionibacteriales; family Kribbellaceae; genus Kribbella; species Kribbella catacumbae. The sequence goes on along the minus strand of NZ_AQUZ01000022.1, from coordinate 23,643 downwards.
ACGCCGCGACCGCGGTGATCCGCCACGACAACCCGCACCGGCTCCTGTTCGGACCGGTGCCACCTCCTGAGAGGGGAGTGCAGTGACTGCTCAGCCCGTTTCCGACGCACCCGTCGTACCCGCGCGCCAGGCCAGCCGGCTCGTGGAGCTCAACAACTGTCGGTCGCTCGACAACCTTCCGGGACGTGATCTCACCCCCACCGAACTGGCCGAGCTCGCCGGCAGCCTCGCCGCCCAGCCGCACCTGTGGGACGACAAGGTCGCCTACAGCGACGACGAACGCGTCTTCGCCTCCCTGCACCGCGACGCCAACGTCGACATCTGGCTGATCTGCTGGACCCCGGTCAACGACACCGGCTGGCACGACCACGACGTCTCCTCAGGCGCCGTAGCAGTCGCCCGCGGCAAACTGGTCGAACACAACCTGGCGATCGGCACGGAATCGATCGAGACAGAGATCGAGGCCGGCGACGTCTACGGCTTCGGCCCCGAACACATCCACCGCGTCGTAGGCCTGGACAAGGGCAGCGTCACCATCCACGCCTACAGCCCACCGCTGTGGCGAATGGGCCAGTACTCCGTCAAAGACGGCGTCCTAAGCCGAGTCTCCGTCTCCTACGCCGACGAACTCCGCCCCCTGGACTGACCACACCACCTCTCGGTCGTGTGGTCAGCGCTGCAGGGCGGCCACTGGCGGGGTTGGGGAGGATTTTCTCTGGACTCGCGGAGGACTTTGCCCCCTGTTCGGGACATTTCCCTCCGCAACCTGGGGCTTGGGTGCCTGGGCTGTGTGGGGTTGGCGGTACTTCGGAGGGGTTCGCTTCTCGTTGTGGGGTTAGCCCACTGCTCTGCCAGGGGGTGATGCCTGTCGGGCGGGGCGGAGTACACCGAATGGTCGCTGGAAGGCGGCGGCCAGTCGGGGCAGGCTGGTTGCTGGGCACGCCGTCTCGGCTGGGCTGGTTGTCCCGACCGACAGGACATAGTCCTCGTATTGGGGCCGGTTGCCGCTGCCGTAAGCGTGGTGCCCGGTCGAACGGCCGACTATGTCCTGTCGGTCGGGACAGCACACAAACCTTAACTGGCTTTGGCGTTGGGTAGCTGTTGGGTGGCAAGCCGGTGCGCAAGGCGGCTGAGGCGGCCGACTTGGGTACCGGGTGGGCGTAGTAGGCGGGCGGGGGCGCCGACAGCTTCGACGGCTGGAAGGTCTTGTTTGTAAGGGGATTCGCGCACGGCCGGAATCGGTCAAGTTGTGCCCAGGCGGGTCGAGGCTGTGGGTAGAGGGAGGTGGTGGGCAGCTGCCCCAGGTTGCCCTTGGTTGCCCCGCGATCTGGCCTGTGGCTGGGGTGTCGGGATCAGCAGACTCGGCTGGTATGACGGTTCAGGTTGATGTTGAGACTCACTACACCTCTCTGCATGACGAGGAGGTTCGGCTCAGTTCGACTTTGCGCGGGCGGTTCGAGCTGGCGCGGATGCAGGACCTGCTGGGCAGGTACTTGCCGGAGGCCCCTGCTGACGTGGCGGACATCGGTGGCGGGCCGGGGATTCACGCGCGCTGGTTGAAGGAACGCGGCTACGCGGTCGAGTTGCTGGATCCAGTCGAGCGGCATGTGCAGCAGGCGACGGCGGCCGGGATCAGCGCAGTACAAGGAGATGCGCGGCGGTTGCCGTGGGACAACGACTACTTCGACGCGGCGCTGCTGGCCGGGCCGATCTATCACCTCACCGAGGCGTCGGATCGGCGGCTGGCGTTGCGGGAGGCCATCCGGGTGGTGCGGCCGGGTGGGTTCATCGCGGTGGTGGCGATCAATCGGGCGGCCAATCTGATCGGGTCGACGCTGGCCAACACGTTGCTGGGACGGCAGCGGGTGGTGTCGGACATTCTCGAGACCGGGTTCAGTGCGGACAACGAGCGGATGGCGGAGACGACCTACCACACCACCCATCAGTTGCGGACCGAGCTGACCAACGTCGGACTGCGATCCGTGACGCTGCACGGGCTGACCGGGCCGGGTGGTTGGCTGACGGTCGCGATCGATCGGCACTTCCACGAGATCGAGTTGCCGGACACACTCAGCGAGCCGGATCCGATGGAGACGGCGCTGGAATGTTCGCGGCTTGCTGATCGGCACCCGGAGCTGGTTCCGTCGAGCTCGCTGCTGTTCGCGGTCGGTCAGTGTGTTTGAGCGGCGTCGCCGGCGCCAGGTCTACGAGGAAGCCATCCGGTACGCCGCCAACGGCTGGCCGGTCGCGCCGCTCGCAGTACCGAATCGCGGAGTCTGCCCGTGTGGCAAGGGATGTGTGGACCCGCATCTCGTGGGTGAGGTGGTCCGCGACGGCTACCGCGCAGCCGAGGTCTGGGCCGACCTAGGCCGTACTGCGGACAGCCGGGAGCTGGCGACTGGCCGGGGCACCCGGAAGGCGGCAGCGGGCGGCGCGAGCGGGTTGGGGATCGCGTTGATGGCGGAGTGGTTTGACGTGATGGAGTTGCCGCCGGAGTACGGGGCGCTCTTGAATCATCAGCTGAAGGCGACCTGTCCAACCGCGATGGCGCCGGCCCGGCGGCGTTGGTGGTTCTTCGTCAACCGCGGATCGGTTCCGCGCGAGCAGGTGCTGGCCGCGGGCGGCGTACTGCGTTCTGGGGAAGGCGATTGGGTGCCGGCGCCGGGGACGTGGCTGGAGGAGACCGGGCGGATCCGGTGGCTCGTGCAGCCTTATCTGACCGGGTGGCAGCCGTATCAACGCCGGGATCCGATCGATCAGATATTTCTCTGACTATAGTCAGAGAATGGGGATAGGAGATGTCAGAAGATTCAACCGGACGGTGACCCAGCGGATCGGCGCGCTCAGTGACAGCTACATGGCGCGCGACCGGCCGCTCGGGCAGGCGAGGGTGCTGTGGGAGATCGGGCCGGACGGCTGCGACGTGCGGTTGCTGCGGAGCAGGCTCGATCTCGACTCCGGGTATCTGAGCCGACTGCTGAGGACACTCGAAGGCGACGGCCTGGTGGAGGTCGAGCAGAGCGGTGACGACGGCCGGGTGCGCACGGCTCGTCTCACCGCCCGGGGCCTGGCGGAACGGGCCGTCCTGGACCGCCGCTCCGACGACCTCGCCGCGTCGATTCTCGAACCGCTCAGCGAGCGGCAACGCGCCCGGCTCATCGCCGCGATGGGTGAGGTCGAACGCCTGCTGATCGCGTCGACAGTCGACGTCAGCATCGCCGATCCGCGGCACCAGGACGCACAGTTCTGCGTGCAGTCGTACTTCGACGAGCTGGCCGAACGCTTCGACGGCGGCTTCGAACACGCTCGCAGCATCTCGGCCGGCGTGGACGAGCTGACGCCACCCACCGGACTGCTCCTCCTCGCGACACTGCATTCGGAGCCGGTCGGCTGTGGCGCGCTCAAGTTCCACGACGACGCACCGGCCGAGGTCAAGCGCATGTGGGTGTCCCGCGACGTCCGCGGCCTCGGGCTCGGCCGCCGCCTGCTTACGGAGCTGGAGAAACATGCCGCCGCCAACGGCTCCGCAGTACTGCGCCTGGAGACCAACCGCAATCTCACCGAGGCCATCGCCCTGTACCGAGCCGCGGGCTACGCCGAAGTACCGGCTTTCAACGACGAGCCCTACGCCCACCACTGGTTCGAGAAGCAGCTGAAGAGCTGAGGATCCCCCTTGCATCCTCAGCTCTATCGCTACTACTTGCGCAGTACGCCGAGCAGCCCGTGGCTCTCGTCATCGATGCCGGCAGAGAACCAGATGGCGTCGGTACCGCCCGTTGTGGCCGTACCGCTGGTCAGCGCCCACAGCCCGGGGATGACCACCGTGCGGCCGGTCGCCGCGTCGCGGAGCTGGCTGGCGACCTTGTGCTGGAAGCGGCCGTGGTTCTTGGCCTCGACCACGTTGACCCTGCCGTCGCCGAAGTTGCCGACGAGCAGCGCACCGGCCTGCTTACCCCACGAAGCAGGCGCTAGCGCGAGACCCCAAGGCGCGTTCAACGTGTCCCGGGAGACGATCCGGTCGACCAGCTTGCCGTCCACCGTGTACTCGTCGACGAAGCCCAGCCCGCGACCGCTGACGCTGCGGCCAGTCTGCGGGTCGACCTTCGCGTAGGCGACGAAGATGCGGCCGCTCAGCGTCTGCACGTTGAACGGGCTGTACCCCTTCGGCAGGCGCGCGTCCCGGAAGGCCCATGCCGGCTGTTCGACCTTCGCGAAAGCCGAGTCGAAGACGTCGATTCGCCCCTGCGCGAAGTTGGCGGCGTACAGCTGGTCGCCCGTCGCCGCGGTCGCGATGGCCAGGCCGGTGTAGACCGCGCCGGGCACGGTCGCCTTGAGCTGGGCGGCGCCGATCAGCGGCGTCGCGGGCGGTCCCCAGGCGGCGATCTGGCCGGTCAGGGTGGAGAAGATGAAGCGGGCCGGCGTGCTGGCGGTGGCGTTGGTGAGCACGAAGCCGGTACCGGTGTTCGCGACCTGGCCGGTCGGGGCCGGGACGGTGACGCGCACGGTCGGCACCTTGGTCGCGGTCGTCGCGCCCGGGGCCGAGGAGTACAGCGTCGACGAGGAGGTCCCCTGGTTGGAGACCCAGAGCGGAGAGGTCGCGCCGAGGGCGAGGCCCCACGGGTTGACCAGGTCGGGATCGAGCAGCGCCGCCTTGCCCGGTACGTCCGAGACCAGGTTCACCTGGTGTACGGCGAGGCTGTCGCGCGAGTCGGGACCGTAGGACTGGTGTGCGCTGGCGATGCTGGGGGCGACCAGTGCCAGTCCGCCGACGAGAGCGGTGGCGGCGGTGAGTGGGCGTCCCTTGAAGCGAAGCGACATGACACTTCCCTATCGATTGAGGAGGCGAACACTGTCCATACGGCCGAATCGGCTGGCCGGTTCAGCCGTTCGCGCGATAGACATGGGCAAACCGCGAACGTAGGGAAGAACCCGATGCCACAGCTCTCGATCCAGCCGCTGAACCCGCAGATCCTGCCGGCGGCGACGGGGAACTACACGCACGGCGTCCAGGTGGACGGCGCCGGGCGGCTCGTCTTCGTCAGTGGTCAGGTGCCGTGGGGTGATGCGCAGGGCAAGGTCCCGGACTCGTTCGAGGAGCAGTGCCGGATGGTGTGGCGCAACGTGCTCGCCGTCCTGGCCGAGGGCGGGCTCGGCGTTCAGAACCTGGTCAAGGTGACCACCTATCTGTCCGACCGGCAGTACCGGGCGCTCAACTCGAAGATCCGCGAGGAGATCCTCGGTGAGCACGCGCCGGCGCTGACGATCATCATCTGCGACATCTACGCCGAGGAATGGCTGCTCGAGATCGAGGCCGTCGCCGCCGCCTGACCCGTACTGCGACCTGCCGTCCGTACTGCGGTCGCCGCACCTCGTACTGCGAACCGCGGGCCACTCGTCGCCGATTGGTTATGGATCCCTTGCCGCTCGTGCACCTAGCGTCGAGGCATGCGGATCAGAATCGTCGACGCGTTCACCGACCAGCCGTTCGCCGGGAACCCGGCCGGAGTGTGCCTGCTGGAAGCCGGTCCCTGGCCGGCGGACAGCCGGATGCTGCAGATCGCCGCGGAGGTGAATCTGTCTGAGACCGCGTTCGCCCGTCCGCTGCCCGGCGACCCGGACGCGGACTGGGAGCTGCGCTGGTTCACGCCGAAGGTCGAGGCGAAGATGTGCGGCCACGCCACCCTCGCGACCACCCACGCGCTGTCATCCGACGGGTTGCTGGCCGGGCCGGTCCGGTTCAACAGCCTGAGTGGGGTGCTGGTCGCATCGGTCGAAGGCGAGACGATCACGCTCGACTTCCCGGCGTCGCCGCCGACGGAGATCGCAGTACCGGCCGGCCTGTCCGAAGCGCTCGGCGTGCAGCCGAAGGAGACCTACCGCACCGAGCCACTCGGCGATCTGCTGGTCGTCCTGGCGGACGAAGCAACCGTCCGCTCAGCCACGCCGGACCTGAACGCCCTGGCCAAGCTCACCGAACAACACGCCTTCCGAGGCGCAATCCTCACCGCAAGAGCGGAGGGGCAGGGGGAAGGTGGTGCCGCCCCCGAGCCCGGCGAGCCTGCGGCCGCCGCGGAAGCGGGCGCGCCAGCGGCGTACGACTTTGTCTCGCGGTTCTTTGCTCCGGCGCACGGGATTCCCGAGGACCCGGTGACCGGTAGCGCGCATACCGGGCTGGCGCCGTACTGGGCGGGGCGGCTCGGGCGGGAGCAACTGGTGGGGTTCCAGGCTTCTGCTCGCGGCGGGCTCGTGCGGGTCCGGCTGGCCGGTGATCGCGTTCATCTCACCGGCCACGCCGTCACCGTCATCGACGGAGAGCTGAAGGTCTAGGCCCAGGTCTCCGCGTGGGTGATCGCACCGTTCGGCGCACCCAGTTCGGTCAGCACGTCCTCGGCGTCCGCCTCCAGCGGCTCGAACGGCCACTCCGGTACGACGTACGCGCGGGCGCCGGCGACCAGGTCGACACCGGGCAGCTCGAACCACGCCTCGCCGACCTCGCGGCTGATCTCGTAGATCGCCTGCTCGGCTGACTCGACCGGCTCGCGCTCGCCGGTCTCGTCGAGCTCGGCCGGGTGCCGCTCCTGCGCGGCCCGTCCGGCCTCGAGCAGCGCCTCCAGGTCGACCACGCGCAGGTCGAACCGCGACACCACGCTGATCACCTGGTCCTGCTCCTCGGCCTCTTCTTCGTCCTCGTCCTCGCCGACCTCGTCGTCCAGCAGCAGCGGCGCGGTCCCGGTGTGCTCGAAGACGGCGTCGTTCCAGCCCTCGACGAGCTCTTCCAGCGCCGAGTTCTGCTCGTAGAGGCTGTTCTGGTCCTCGTCACCGGTCATCGCCAGCAGGGCCTCGGTGTGGGCCTGCAGGCGTTCGGCCAGCTGGCGGCTGGCCTCGGCCAGCGCCTTGCGGCTCTCCTCGGAGAAGAACTGCTCCCCGGTGGCGGAGAACTCCTGGTTGTCCACTTCAGTCACTGCGGTCGTCCCTAACTCTGGTCGGGGGCTGCTCATTGCCAGGCGTAAGTATGCGCATTCGGAGCGGCGGCGCGAAGTCGGGTCCAGGAACAGCCGCCATGAGAGGCGCGTGAGAGGTATCCCAGCAGGTGTGAGAGGCCTGCGAGAAGACCCCTGACGCAGCAATTAGCGCAGTTCAGTGAACTCATGAGTACTTTTGCCGAAAGGCTGGACCGGCCGTGAAGGACGTGCTGTACCTCGCCCTGTGTGTAGCCACCTTCGCGACCGTCTGGTTCGCACTGCGAGGGGTGGAGAAGCTGTGAGCGCCGAGAACATCGCCGGCCTCGTGGTGGCCGCGGGCCTGGTCCTCTACCTGATCGCCGCGCTGATCTTCCCCGAGAGGTTCTGATGTCCGACACCGCCGCCGGCCTGCTCCAGGTCGGCCTGCTGGTCGCGCTGCTGGCCGCCGTCTACCGCCCGCTGGGCGGCTACATGGCCCGGGTCTACACGTCCGACAAGGACGCCCGGATCGAGCGCGGTACCTACAAACTGCTGGGAGTCGACTCCAAGGCCGACCAGACCTGGGCGACCTACGCCCGGTCGGTGCTGGCCTTCTCGGCCGTCAGCCTGATCGTCCTGTACCTGGTCCAGCGGCTCCAGTCGCACCTGCCGTTGTCGCTGGGGCTGCCGAACGTCGAGCAGGGGCTGGCCTTCAACACGGCCGCGTCGTTCGTGTCGAACACGAACTGGCAGTCCTACTCGCCCGAGGCGACGATGGGTCACCTGGTCCAGTTCGCCGGCCTGGCCGTGCAGAATTTCCTCTCCGCCGCGGCCGGCATCACCGTGGCGATCGCGCTGATCCGCGGCTTCGCCCGGTCCAAGACGGATCGGCTGGGCAACTTCTGGGTCGACCTGACCCGGACGGTGTTCCGCGTACTGCTGCCGATCGCGGTCCTGGGCACCTTGGTCCTGGTCGCGATGGGCGTCGTCCAGAACCTGTCCGGCGGCCACGAGGTGACCTCGCTGGTAGGCCAGACCCAGCACCTGCCCGGCGGCCCGGTCGCCAGCCAGGAAGTCATCAAGGAGCTCGGTACGAACGGTGGTGGCTTCTACAACGCCAACTCCGGCCACCCGTTCGAGAACCCGAACCCGCTGTCGAACCTGTTCGAGATCTTCCTGCTGCTGCTCATCCCGGTCAGCCTGACCCGGACGTTCGGCCTGATGGTCAAGGACAAGCGGCAGGGGTACGCGATCCTCGGCGTGATGGGCACGCTCTGGGCGGCGTTCACCTTCGCGGCGACCCTGTTCGAGAACCAGGGCGCCGGTACTGCGACGCAAGCGGCCGGCGCCGCCATGGAGGGCAAGGAGACCCGGTTCGGCGAATGGGCGTCGGCGCTCTTCGCGACCTCGACGACCGGTACGTCGACCGGCGCGGTGAACTCCGCGCACGACTCGTTCACCCCGTTGGGTGGCGGCACGGCGCTGTTCCACATGATGCTCGGCGAGGTCAGCCCGGGCGGTACCGGTACCGGCTTGTACGGCATGCTCGTGCTCGCCGTGCTGGCGGTCTTCGTGGCCGGGTTGATGGTCGGCCGGACCCCGGAGTACCTGAAGAAGAAGATCACCGCGCGCGAGATGAAACTCGTCTCGCTCTACATCCTCAGCACCCCGAGCCTGGTGCTCGCCGGTTCGGCGATCGCGATGGGACTGGCCGGTGCCAGAGCCTCGATCTTCAACGCGGACAGCCCGCACGGGTTCTCCGAGGTGCTCTACGCGTTCACGTCGGCCGGTAACAACAACGGCAGCGCGTTCGGCGGCCTCAGTGCCAACACGCCCTTCTTCAACACCACTCTCGGGCTGGTGATGCTGCTCGGGCGGTTCGTCCCGATCGTCATCGTGCTCGCCCTGGCCGGCTCGTTCGCCAGGCAGCAGCCGGTACCGGTGAACGAGGGCACGCTGCCCACCCACAAGGCCTTGTTCGTGGCGATGCTGGTCGGCGTCGTCCTGATCGTCACCGGCCTCACCTACTTCCCTGTACTGACTCTCGGACCCCTCGCGGAGGGACTGTGACCACCCTGACGAAGCCGCCCGCACCCAAGGCGGCGGTAACCCCCAAGAAGGCAGCCTCCGGTCTGTTCGACCCGAAGATGCTGCTGACCTCGCTGCCGGACGCGCTGCGCAAGCTCGATCCGCGGGTGATGGTGAAGAACCCGGTGATGTTCGTGGTCGAGGTGGGCGCGTTCGCGACCACGATCCTCGCCTTCACCGACTCCTCGGTGTTCGTCTGGTGGATCGTGGTCTGGCTGTGGCTGACCGTGCTGTTCGCCAACCTCGCCGAAGCCGTTGCCGAGGGACGTGGCAAGGCCCAGGCGGCCACGCTGCGCCGGGCGAAGACCGAGACGTCCGCGCGCAAGCTGTCCGCGGATCGCCTCAGCGAGCAGGAGGTCCCGGCCGCCTCGCTGCAACTCGGCGATCTCGTGGTCGTCGAGGCCGGTCAGATCATCCCTGGCGACGGCGATGTGGTCGAAGGCGTCGCCAGCGTCGACGAGTCGGCCATCACCGGTGAGTCGGCTCCCGTGATCCGGGAGTCCGGCGGTGACCGGAGCGCCGTCACCGGCGGTACGAAGGTGCTGTCGGACCGGATCGTCGTGAAGATCACCACCAAACCGGGGGAGAGCTTCATCGACCGGATGATCGCGCTGGTCGAGGGTGCCTCCCGGCAGAAGACGCCGAACGAGATCGCGCTGAACATCCTGCTCGCCAGCCTGACCATCGTGTTCCTGATGGCCACCGTGACGCTGCCGCCGTTCGCCGAGTACGCCGGAATCGACCTGAGCATCGTCGTGCTGGTCGCGTTGCTGGTCTGCCTGATCCCGACCACGATCGGCGCGCTGCTGTCGGCGATCGGGATCGCGGGGATGGATCGGCTGGTCCAGCGCAACGTACTGGCGATGTCCGGCCGGGCGGTCGAGGCAGCGGGTGACGTCAACACGCTGCTGCTCGACAAGACCGGCACGATCACGTTGGGCAACCGGCAGGCGTCCGAGTTCATCCCGCTCGCCGGGGTCACCGAGACGGAGCTGGCCGACGCGGCCCAGCTGTCCAGCCTGGCCGACGAGACGCCGGAGGGCCGCTCGATCGTCGTCCTGGCGAAGACGAGGTACGAGCTGCGGGAGCGGCACACCGGAGAGTTGCCGCACGCAACGTTCGTCGAGTTCACCGCGCAGACGCGGATGAGCGGCGTGGACGTGGACGGCCGGCAGATCCGCAAGGGCGCGGCCGGCGCGATCACCGCCTGGATCCACGATCAGGGCGGCACGGTGGTCGCCGAGCTCGGCGAGCTCGTCGACGGCATCTCCGCCTCCGGTGGTACTCCGCTGGTCGTTGCCATCAGCAAAGAAGGGGTGGCTCGCCCGCTGGGTGTCATCCACCTCAAGGACGTCGTCAAGGAAGGGATGCGCGAGCGCTTCGACCAGATGCGCGCGATGGGCATCCGGACCGTGATGATCACCGGTGACAACCGCTTGACCGCGAAGGCGATCGCCGAGGAGGCCGGGGTCGACGACTTCCTGGCCGAGGCGACGCCCGAGGACAAGATGGCGCTGATCAAGCAGGAGCAGGAGGGTGGCCGGCTCGTCGCGATGACCGGTGACGGCACCAACGATGCTCCCGCGCTCGCGCAGGCCGATGTCGGTGTCGCGATGAACAGCGGTACGTCGGCCGCCAAGGAGGCCGGCAACATGGTCGACCTCGACTCCAACCCGACCAAGCTGATCGAGATCGTTGAGATCGGCAAGCAGTTGCTGATCACCCGCGGATCGCTGACCACGTTCTCGATCGCGAACGACGTGGCCAAGTACTTCGCGATCCTGCCGGCCCTGTTCGCGACGGCCTATCCGGGGCTGGACAAGCTCAACATCATGCGGCTGGACTCGGCCGAGTCGGCGATCCTGTCCGCGGTCATCTTCAACGCGCTGGTGATCATCGCGCTGGTACCGCTGGCGCTGCGGGGCGTGCAGTACAAGCCGTCCTCGGCGTCGGCGATGCTGCGGCGCAACCTGCTGATCTACGGCGTCGGCGGGCTGGTCAGCCCGTTCATCGGCATCAAACTCATCGATCTGCTGATCTCGCTCATCCCGGGCATCGGCTGAAGGGCTTAGAGACAAATGTCCAGCAGACTTCCCGCGACCTTCCGTCAGTTCGGGGTCGCTACGCGGGCAATCGCAATCTTCACGCTCGCCTTGGGCGTCATCTACCCACTGGCGATGACCGGTGCCGCGCAGGTGCTGTTCCACGACAACGCGAACGGCTCGGTCATCCAGGTCGACGGCAAGGACGTGGCGTCCGACCTGATCGGCCAGGACTACTCGAAGGATCCTTCCTTGTTCCAGACCCGGCCATCGGCGGTCGACTACGACGCCGCGGGCAGCGCCGCTTCGCAGTACGGGCCGAACAACAAGGAACTGGAAGACCTGATCGCCAAGCGCCGCGCGGCTGTCGCCAAGCTCGAGGGTGTGGACCCGTCGCAGGTGCCGGCCGACGCGCTCACGGCCAGTGGCAGCGGGCTCGACCCGGCCATCAGCCCGGCGTACGCCGCTCTGCAGGTCAACCGAGTGGCCCGGGAGCGCGGCCTGGACGTGGCGAAGGTGCAACAGTTGGTCAAGGAGAACACCCAAGGCCGCACCCTCGGCTTCCTCGGCGAACCGCGCGTGAACGTGGTCACCCTGAACGCCGACCTTGCCGCCATGAACTAACTGAGACGATGAACCTATGAGCACAAGCGGTCGCGGGCACCTGCGGGTCTACCTGGGTGCCGCGCCCGGCGTCGGCAAGACCTACAAGATGCTGGGCGAGGCGCAGCGCCGGCATGAGCGCGGTACGGACGTGGTGGTCGGCTATATCGAGCCCCACGGCCGTGAGCACACCGCCGCCATGCTCGACGGCCTCGAAGTGGTGCCGCGCAGGATCATCGACTACCGCGGTAGCAGCTTCACCGAGATGGACCTCGACGCCGTCCTCGCCCGCCGGCCCGAGGTCGCACTCGTCGATGAGCTTGCCCACAGCAACGTTCCGGGCAGCCGGAACGCGAAGCGCTGGGAGGACATCGACGCGTTGCTGACGGCCGGCATCGACGTCATCTCGGCGGTCAACATCCAGCACCTGGAGTCGATCAACGACGTCGTCGAGAAGATCACCGGCGTACCGCAGCAGGAGACCGTGCCCGACCGGGTGGTCCGGGCCGCGGACCAGATCGAGTTGGTCGACATGACGCCCGAGGCGCTGCGCCGGCGAATGGCACACGGCAACGTCTACGCGGCGGACAAGATCGACGCTGCCCTGGGCAACTACTTCCGGGTCGGCAACCTGTCCGCCCTGCGCGAACTCGCGCTGCTCTGGCTCGCCGACCGGGTCGACGCCGGCCTGCAGCAGTACCGTTCCCAACATGACATCGACTCCACCTGGGAGGCGCGCGAGCGGGTCGTCGTCGCGCTCACCGGCGGACCCGAAGGCGAGACCCTGATCCGGCGTGCCGCCCGCATCGCCGCCCGCTCCTCCGGAGGGGATCTGCTCGCGGTCCACATCACCCGGTCCGACGGACTGACCGGCGCCAATCCGACCGCGTTGGCTCAGCAACGCCGGCTGGTCGAGAGCCTCGGTGGCAGCTATCACCAGGTCGTCGGCGAGAACATCCCCGACGCGCTGCTGTCCTTCGCCCGCGCCGAGAACGCCACCCAGTTGGTCCTCGGCGGCAGCCGCCGCTCCCGGCTGGCCGCGCTGCTCACCGGTCCAGGCATCGGGGCCAGCTCGATCCGCGACTCCGGCGACATCGACGTCCACATCGTTACGCACTCGGAGATGGGTCGCGGCCGGCTTCCGCGTGGACAGGGCAGCTTGTCCCGGCGCCGGCTCGGCTACGGCTTCGCACTCGCGGTGGTACTGCCCCCGCTCCTGGCGCTGCTGCTCGACCTCGGCGGCGACACGCTGAACCTGACCAGCAACGTTCTGGCGTTCCTCTTCGCCGTGGTGGTTGTCGCTCTGGTCGGCGGTCTGTGGCCGGCCCTGGTGATGGCGATCGCCGGCACCCTGGTGCTGAACTACTTCTTCACGCCACCGACCAGGACCTTCACGATCGCCGAGCCGAACAACGTGCTGGCCCTGGGCATCTTCGTCGGAGTCGCCGCGCTGGTCTCCTCGGTGGTCGACCGGGCGGCCCGGCGTACCAGGCAGGCGGCGCGGTCGGCGGCCGAGTCCGAGACGCTGGCGACCCTCGCCGGCTCCGTACTACGCGGCGAAACCGCCCTGGCCGCGCTGCTCGAGCGGGTCCGCGAGGCGTTCGGGATGACGAGCGCGTGCCTGATGGAACGCATCGACACCGATGAGCTGACCGAGACCTGGCGCCCACTGGCCTCAGCCGGTACGCCGACCTGCCGGCGGCCGGAGGATGGCGACGCGGAGATCCCGGGCAGGGACGGCCTGGTGCTCGTCCTGCAAGGACGGTCACTCGCGGCGGACGAACGTCGACTGGTCGGTGCCTTCGCGGCCCACGCGGCGGCTCTGGTGGACAAGGCCCGGTTGAGCGAGGCAGCCGCGGAGGCCAAGCCGCTCGCCGAGGCGGACAAGCTCCGTACTGCGCTCCTTCGCGCGGTCGGCCACGATCTGCGCTCGCCGCTGGCATCGGCCAAGGCATCTGTGACCAGCCTGCGCAGCTCGGATGTCGACTGGACCGACGACGAGCGCGACGAGTTGCTGGAGACGGCCGACGAATCCCTCGACCGGCTGACGCGCCTGGTGGACAACCTGCTCGACCTGAGTCGCCTGCAGGCCGGAGTACTGCCTGTTTTCCCGCGGCCGATGGCGCTCGACGAGATCATGCCGGGTGCGCTGGCCGAGCTGGGCGAGGGCAACGGCGACGTCACCGTGGACATCCCGCACACGCTGCCGCTCGTCGAGGCCGACCCGGCTCTGCTGGAGCGGGTGCTCGCGAATCTGCTGGCCAACGCGGTCCGCTATTCGCCGGCTGGGCGGCCGCCGTTGGTGACGGGGAGTTCGCTCGGCGACATCGTCGAAGTACGGGTGATCGACCGGGGCCCGGGCATTCCGAAGGAGCACCGCGACCGGGTGTTCGCGCCGTTCCAGCGGCTGGGGGACACCGACAACACGACCGGCGTCGGGCTCGGACTCGCACTGGCCCGTGGACTGGCCGAGGCGATGAACGGGTCACTGCAACCGGAGGACACGCCGGGTGGCGGCCTCACGATGGTCGTTTCATTGCCAGTGGCAACCTTGAGGCCGGATGACGCGCCGGTACCGGGCAGCCGGGAGCGTTCCGCGTCCGGACCGGAGGCGCAGGGATGACCGAGGTGCGGGGATGACCAGAGTCCTGGTGGTCGACGACGAACCGCAGATCGTGCGGGCGCTGCAGATCAACCTGAAGGCCCGGCGGTACGAGGTGCATGTCGCGGGCAGCGGTACGGCGGCGCTCAAGGTGGCGGCGCAGTACCCGCCTGACCTGGTCATTCTCGACCTCGGGCTGCCCGACTTCGACGGCATCGACGTGATCCGCGGGCTGCGCGGCTGGACCGAGGCGCCGATCCTGGTGCTGTCCGGGCGCACCGACAGTACGGACAAGGTCGAGGCGCTCGACGCGGGCGCGGACGACTATGTGACCAAGCCGTTCGGCATCGACGAGCTGCTGGCGCGGATGCGCGCGGTACTGCGGCGCAGCAACCTCGCGCAGGACCAGCCGATCGTGACGGTCGGCGGTGCTCAGGTGGATCTGTCGGCGAAGCGAGTAACACTGGAGTCAGGAGAGGACGTTCGCCTGACACCGACCGAGTGGCACCTGCTGGAGGTGCTGGTCAGGCACCCCGGCAAGTTGATGTCCCAGCGGCAGCTGCTCACCGAGGTCTGGGGGCCGGGGTACGAGACGGCGAGCGGCAACCTGCGCTTCTACATGGGGCAGCTGCGCCGCAAGCTCGAAGCCGACCCGGCCAGACCTGTTCACCTGCTCACCGAGCCCGGCATGGGCTACCGCTTCGAACCGTAGAGGGGGCTTGGCCGTGACGGTGATCGACAACGCCATCTATGTCGGCGGCCGGCGGGTCTCCGAACCCGACACGCTCGAGGACACCTACCGGCAGATCCGCGCGCGGCAGGGGATGGCCTGGATCGGCCTGTACCGGCCCGACCCGCTGGAGATCGAGTCGGTCGGTGACGAGTTCGGCTTCCACCGGCTGGCGGTCGACGACACGATCTCCGCGCACCAGCGACCCAAGCTGGAGCGCTACGGCGAGGTGCTTTTCACCGTGCTGCGCTCCGCCCGCTACCGCGACGACCTCGAACGGGTCGAGTTCGGTGAGCTGCACATCTTCACCGGCAAGGAATTCGTCGTCACGGTCCGGCACGCCGAGTCGCCGGATCTCGGCCTGGTCCGCAAGCGCCTCGAGACCTCGCCCGAGCTGCTGAAGCTGGGGCCCGAGGCGGTGCTCTACGCGATCCTCGACCAGGTGGTCGACGAGTACCAGCCGGTGATCGAGGGGCTGCAGGGCGACATCGACGAGATCGAGGACGAGGTGTTCGGCGCCGATCCCGAGGTGTCGCGGCGGATCTACGAACTGCTCCGGGAGGTGGTCAAGTTCCTCCGCGCGACCCAGCCGATGCCGGCCATGCTCGCCGATCTGCGCTCCGGCTTCGAGAAGTACGGCGTCGAGCTGGAACTGCAGCGCTACCTGCGCGACGTCGCCGATCACGTCGAGCGGGTGGTGGAGCAGGCCGCCGCGTTCAAGGTGCTGCTGATCAACCTGATCGGGGTCAACGCCACCATGGTCGCCCAGCGCCAGAACGAAGAGACCCAGCGGCTGTCCGAGCTGAGTCTGCGGCAGAACGAGGAGGTCAAGCGGATCTCGTCCTGGGCCGCGATCCTGTTCGCCCCGACACTGGTCGGCACCGTCTACGGGATGAACTTCACCGACATGCCCGAGCTGCACTGGCGGGTCGGCTACCCCTTCGCCCTACTACTGATGCTGCTCGTCAGCCTCGGCCTCTACACCGTCTTCAAGAAGCGCGGCTGGCTCTAGTGCGTCTAGTGCGGTTGGTGCCGTGCTCGACATAGAGTGACTGCAGTTGCACGCCAAGGGACCGGAGGGACAAGACGAGAACCCGGCCGACCTGGTCCGCTTCTGGTACGACCGCGTCCCCTCCGGCAGCTACTTCTTCGTCAGCCACTTCCGCAGCGCGGACGACGCTCGCAGCGCCCGGCTGCAGGAGGTCGTCCAGCAGTCGATCGGTCGAGGTCGCTGGCGCACCGACGAGGAGATTCTCGCCCTCCTCCCGGACGGCGTCACGGTCCTTCCGCCGGGGCTGGTCCCGGCCAACGCATGGCGGCCCGTGGGGGCGCCCGAAGAGCTGACCGCCTGGGGAAGATTGATCGGCGCAGTGCTGGCCGTCAAGCCTTGAGGCCGGCGTACTAGCGGCTGAGCAGCTCGTCGAGAATGTCGCCCTCGCGCAGGCATGGCTCGAAGTGGCCGGCAGTCAGGTGCATGTCCGATTTCTTCAAGACGTGACCGGCCGGAGCGGGGCATGGTGGGCGTATGGAGATTTTTGATGCTGCACGTGAATTCGTCCGGACCGAGGCGCGGCTGGTGGAGCGCCGCTTGTTCGCGACCGTGTTCGAGGGCGCTGATCCGGCCGGAGTGGTGGACGCGTTGCGCGGTTATCAGAACGCCGATGGTGGGTTCGGCCACGGGCTGGAGCCCGACAAGCGGTGCCCGGACAGCGTGGCGCTGGATGTGGAGACCGCGTTCGACACCCTGCTCGCCGCCGGCGCCCGGGACGACGAGATGGTACGCCGGGCCTGCGACTGGCTGCAGTCGGTCGCGACACCCGAGGGCGCCGTCTCGCTGACCTCGCCGGTGATCGAGGGCTACCCGCGAGCCGAGCACGTGGCCGAGTGGACCTACGTCCCGGGGCTCAACCCGACCGCCGGTCTGGTCGGGCGGCTGTACGACTTGGGCGTCGAGCACCCGTGGCGCGACCAGGCCGAAGCCTGGTGCAAGACGGCCCTGACCGAGGGCTTTCCCGAGGATGCCCACGCGATGCACGAGTCGATGGTGTTCCTCGAGCACACTGAGCAAGCGGACGTGGCGAAGGTGAGGGACTGGCTGCCGAAGCTCAGCCACTACCGCGCTGACGCCGCCGACCCGTCGTACGGCGTGACGCCGCTGCACTTCGCTTCGACCCCGGACAGCTTCTGGCGGCAACTGTTCGACGACGACCAGATCAACGGCCACCTGGACCGCCTGATCGCCGATCAGCAGGACGACGGCGGCTGGGCGATCACCTGGGAGCCCCCGGGCACCGCCGCAACCCTCGAATACCGCGGAATCCTGACAGTCAACGCGCTGCGCACCCTCAAGGCCTACGGCCGCTTGCCGATCAACTGATCCGCTAGCTCGGTGCGGGCGTAGAGCACGACCCGGCCGGCGCGGGCCTTGCTGACCAGGCCATTGGTCAGCAAGGTCGCCAGTTGCTGTGAGATCGCGCCCGGCGTCACCTGCCGTCGACGAGCCAGTTCGAGCGTGGAGGCAGGACACTCCAGTGCGATCAGCAGCGCAGCGCGCGCCGGTCCGATCAGGCTGTCCAGCGCGCCCGGCTCGGATGGCCTTTGTTCCCAGAGCGTGCCTATGCCGCGGGCGGGGTACGCGACAGTGGGCGGCTCGTCCGCGCCTACCGGGCTGATCGCGTGCTTGGCGAACACCGTCGGCACCAGCCAGAACCCGCGCCCCTGCACCTCCGCGTCGTAGTCCAGCTCGTACGACGAGACGCGGAGCCGCAGTACTCCGTCTGACCATTGGGCACTCGGGTCGAGCCCGGTCAGTACTGCGCCGGCACCATCGCGCGCGAGCAGCCGGGCGCGATAGACCATGTCGGCCTCGAGTACTGCGCGCATACGCGGCCAGTGCGGCTCCACCGCCGAAGTCCAGTACGACGTGAGGAGATCCGCGAGCCGATCCCGCAACAAGCGGGGCCGGGCGCAGAGCCGCTCCAACTCGACGGGCAGCGGGCGGCCGGAGTACGCGCTGCGGACGTCCGCGACCGCCCGGCGAGGAGGCGTCGACCGGACGCGTCGGAGTTCGTCGTCGACGTCCGGTAGCGGTGAGGTCGGTCGTGGGGTGAGGAAGTCGGGCAGCCATTGGACCTGCGGCGCGACCAGCGACATCAGCAGCTCACGATCCGGCCAGTCCTGGAGCAGCGCTTTGGTCTGCCGGATCCAGGGCAGATGCAGAACATGCGCCGACGGCTCGTACAGGGCCCACAAACTCGTCGCGGTCTCCAGCAACGGCGAGCAGGCGAAGCGCATGTCCGCGAGATCGTCGACGCCGAGCCGGTAGCTGATCATTTAGCTCCAGGCTAACTCTCTGGCTCCGGCGTAGGGCGTCCGGTTCTCATCATGGGCATGACTGAGATCCAGCTCGTACGGCGTCCGTCCGGCGTCCCCACCGCTGACCTGTTCGCCTTCGTCGACATCGAGCCGCCGTCGGTTCAGCCGGGTACCGCGCTGGTGGAGAACCTGCTGCTGTCCGTCGACCCCTACATGCGCGAGTGCATGGATGACGACTGGGAGCTCAACGCGGGCCTGGAGGGACGCGCGATCGCCCGGGTGATCGAGTCCGGTACGCCGGACCTCGCGCCCGGCGACATCGTCTTCCACCGCAAGAGCTGGCGCACGCATGCTCTGGTGACGCCGGCAGAGAGCCGCAAGATCGAGGAGATCCCAGGCGTACCGCTGTCCGCCCACCTCGGCATCCTCGGCGGCACCGGGCTGAGCGCGTATGTCGGCCTGACCCGGATCGCGACGCTCCAGCCCGGCGAGACGATCTTCATCACGGCCGCGGCCGGCGGAGTCGGTACCGCGGCCGGCCGGATCGCCAAGTTGCTCGGCGCCGGCCGGGTGATCGGGAGTACCGGCACGACCGAGAAGGCGAAGTACCTCACCGAAGAAGCCAGCTTCGACGCGGCCTTCTCCTACCGGTCGGGGTCGATCGGCGAGCTGCTCGCCGAGGCTGCTCCCGACGGCATCGACGTCTGCTTCGACAACGTTGGCGGTGAGCACCTGGCCGCGGCGATCGACGTACTGCGTCCGCGCGGCCGGATCGCATGGTGTGGAGCCGTCTCGTCGTACAACCATCAGGCGCCAGTTGCCCCCAGCAACTTGTTTGAGATCGTCGGCAAAGAGCTCAGGCTGGAAGGCTTCCTGGTCCGCGAACACCTGGACGCGCGACCGGAGCTCTACGACTTCCTGACGCCCTACCTGCGATCCGGCGAGGTGATCTCGGACGAGACGATCGTGCCCGGTTTCGACTCGATGGTCGAGACCTTCCTCGCCATGCTCCGCGGTGAGAACGTCGGCAAGATGCTCGTGGAGCTCTAATCCGCCTCGGCTGGGTGGGCTACTTGGCGGTCGCCCCACTGGGTGAGGAGACCTCGGGCGATCTCCAGGTCGTCGCGCAGTGAGCGGTCGGTCAGCACGTCGGGGAGCGCGCCCAGCGCATCGGCGAGCCACGGCCCGATCGCGGCCGGCGCGAGCTTCTCCGGATCCAGCCGGGCCAATCGCACAGCGCGTACGGCCGTTACGAGTTCGCAGGCCAAGACATCCCGCAATGCGTCCAGCAACTGCCCAGTCAGTACTGCGGCCTGTGGCGCGAAGCTCGCGTGATGCTCGGCGCCCCGGGAGAGCGTCGCAGTGCCGAGTGTGGCCGGCTGGGCCGTCGAGCGGACGGAGGCGAGGGCGTCGTGGGCGACGTACTCGATCATCATCACGCCCGAGCTCGCCTCCGAACCGCTGGCCAGGAAGCGGCTCAGGCCGGTGAAGTCGGGATCGACCAGGTTCGCCACCCGGGAGGTGGACAGCGTCGCGACCGAGTGCAGGCTGAGCCGGAGCGAGTCCAGCGCGAGCGCGATCGGCATCGCGTGCCAGTTGCCGTTGTGCAGCACGGTGTCGCGGGCCACCAGCGGGTTCTCCGCCGAGGCGTTGATGTCGATCGCCAGAGCGTTGCCCAAGGCATCGACATGGTCGACGGCCGGGCCGAGCACCTGGGCGAAAGCGCGCAGACCGAACGGGTCCTGCACGCGAGCCGGCGGGGTCGGCAGGTCGTCGAGGAGCCCGCGCATCCGCCGGGCCACCCGGACCTGGCCGGGTTGCGGGCGGGCCGCGTGGACGCGTTCGTCGTACACCTCGGCGTTGCCGCGCAGGGCGACGTGGGAGAGCCCGCCGACGAGCGGTACGACGTTGATCAGCGTCGCGGCTTCGACAAAGGCGAGGCAGCACTCGGCCAGCGTGATCGCGTTGCTAGACAGCAGGGGGAGGGCGCTGGTGCCGTCGATGACATCGCCCAGGGCCAGGCCGAGTTCGGCCAGTGAACCCAGGTCGCCGGTGCCGATCGCGCCACCGCGATGCAGATCGGGCAGCTCGTCATCGTTGAGCAGGGCAACGATCGCGTCGGCCACCTCGGGCGCGAGTCCGGAACCCCCGGAGGCCAGCTGGTTGACCCGGATCAGCAGCCCCAGCCGCACGACGTCCTTCGGGTACGAGGTCGTCCCCGTCGTCGAGTGCGATGCCAGCAACCGGGCGCCGTGCTCGGGGTCGGCGGTGAGCACGTCCCGGTTGGCGCCCACGCCCGTGGTCCGCCCGTAGACCGGCCGATGCAACGCGATCTCGGCGACCGCCTCGGCGGACTCGGCCATCCGCTTGCGCGCGTCGTGCCCGAGCCGCACGGCCGTCCGCCGCTGACCCAGCGCCACCGCATCCAGGGGCGACAACCCCACCCCGACAATCTCCACGGGCTCCACCCGCCCAGTGTGGCCCCCGCCCACTCTCCCGCGGAGCCCCGCAACGCCCGCGCCCGTCTGAAACCCGAGACACCACCACTTTGAGCACCGGCCAGCCGGCCTACTGGCGGGTAGGTGGCTGGCCGGTGCTCAAGGTCGGCTGAAGGGGACGAAAAAAGCCCGCCGATCCGGTGGGATCGGCGGGCTTGGGGAGGTTTTAGTGGGTCAGGACTGGCCGTAGCGCTTCTTGAACTTCTCCACGCGGCCCTGGGTGTCCATCACGCGCTGCTGGCCCGTGTAGAACGGGTGGCTGGCGGACGAGATCTCGACGTCGACGACCGGGTAGGTGTTCCCGTCGTGCCACTCGATGGTCTCGGTGCTCTGGCGCGTCGAGCCGGTCAGGAAGCTGAAGTCGCCGGACTTGTCCCGGAAGACGACCCGGCGGTAGTCGGGGTGGATGTCGTTCTTCATGCTGCGGTACTTCCTTCCAGGTAAGGGGCGAACGGGTCCGTCAGCTTCTTGGCCGACTCACCCGCACGAAGGACACAACCATCGAGGAGCCTGGCTAATTCCCCGACGTCCAGCTCGACACCGGTGATCGACAGGTACGACGCGCGGTCGCCGTGCTCGGGATGCCACTCCAGGGCCGACCGGGCCTGATGGGTCTGGCCGACCTCGGACCACCGCTCCACCGGGAGATCGGCGAGCCACGGACCGAGAACGCCGAGAGCGATGTTGGCACCGAAGCTGTCCCAGCCCAGGCGCGCGTGTGGCTGCGACGCGAGCCAGACCGTTCCCTTGCCGCGAACCGATCCGACGACCAGTTCCTCGAGTACGTCGTACAGCCGCTCCGGATGGAACGGCCGGTCCGACTGCCAGACCAGGGTCTGCGCCCGCTCGTCGATCTGCAGCGGAGCACTGATCGAGCCGGGCTCCATCCACGCCTCAGCCGCATCCGGATCATGCAGCCGTACTCCGAACAGCTCCCGCGCCGCCGCGGCAGTCCGGACCAGCGCCTGCGGATTCAGTGCCAGGGCCAATGCGCGCGTGGTGGCGATGGATTCCTCAGCGGCATCCGCGCTGCTGAGGATCACGGCGTTCGCGTACTCGACCTGCCGTATCAGTACCTCCGCGATCGCCCGGCCGTCTTCGGCGGCGGTCGGAATGCCGCGGTCCTGGATCAGATCCTCACCGCTCACATCCTCGGCGAAAGTGGCCGAGTCGAGCACAGCCAGTACGGCGTCCACTCGGAGCTCGTCGCCGGCATCGCGGGCGATCTCCTCGGCCAATGCCTGGGTGTCGCCTGCGCCGGGGACCGAGACGATCGCCGCGTTGTACTTCTCGGTCGCGGCGATGCTGACCAGCAACGGGACGAGCGTGCCGCGCATCGCACACGACACACACGGGTGGCCCATCCGGATCACCTCATGGTCGATCACGCCGCCGGCGGTCCGGGCGATACGCAGTACGGACCCGCCTGCTAGTGCGCCGACGTCGTACTCGACCAGGACGGCGCGGCCGTGCGCTGCCAGCAACTCGGCTGCGACAGAGGCGCGGGACGACTCGTCGACGCCGGTCAGCAGGGTGATCGGCAGGTGGCTCGGCATGGCACCCCTCAATGGTTATTGAAAATGATAACCAGTACAGAGTACACTCCCCGGCATGGCTAAGCGCAACGATGTCCGCCCGATCGTCAAGCTGCGGAGTACCGCGGGGACCGGGTTCACCTATGTGACCCGGAAGAACCGCCGCAACGATCCCGACCGGCTGGTGATGCGCAAGTACGACCCGAAGGTCCGCCGGCACGTCGACTTCTCCGAAGAGCGGTAAACCATGGCGAAGACGAGCAAGATCGCGAAGAACGAACAGCGCAAGCGAACGGTCGCCCTGTACGCCGAACGCCGCGCCGAGCTGAAGCGGATCATCGCCGACCCGGCGTCGAGCGTCGAGGAGCGCGGCGCCGCGCAACTGCGGCTGCAGAAGCTGCCCAGGGACGCGAGCCCGATCCGGGTCCGCAACCGCGACGTGGCCGATGGCCGCCCCCGCGGCTTCCTCCGCAAGGCGGGCATCTCCCGAGTCCGGTTCCGCACGATGGCCCACCGTGGGGAACTGCCGGGGATCACCAAATCGTCTTGGTGATCCGAGCACGGCGCCGGCCGGGATCAGGTGGTTCCGGCCGGCGCCGCGCTGTCGTAGGTACCCCCGTGCAGAAGCACTCTCCGGAGCGTGTATTGTTCTCTTTGTCGGAGCGAGTGCGGGACGCGAAAGCGGCCGGGTGCTCCGAACTCCCTGAAGGTCCCAGGAGCTGAAGCACGCCTCGTGCGGGTTTCGGTCACTGCGTTTTGTGGGGAGGCTGGTTCGGAAAGAGCCGATTTGACTGGCTCAGCACGAAACAGTAATGTTCGGCGGGTTGCCCCGGAGCTTGGTTCGGAAGAATCAGGCGCGGTGTGCGTCCGATTCTTGAGAACTCAACAGCGTGCCGAAAGTCAATGCCGAAATTTAGCATTAACCCGTTTCACGGCATTGGATGATCCTGTCCGCCCTGGTCCCTTCGGGATTTTGGGTGTTGGGTTGTCTGTTGTTCGTGTTCGGATTCCTTTGAGAAATTATGATTCAAGTCAGTTTGATTGTTTCTGAGATATCAAAGGATCACTCGAAGTAGTCTGTTATCCACGCCTTTGTGTGTGGTTGACATATGGATTTCAACGGAGAGTTTGATCCTGGCTCAGGACGAACGCTGGCGGCGTGCTTAACACATGCAAGTCGAGCGGTAAGGCCCCTTCGGGGGTACACGAGCGGCGAACGGGTGAGTAACACGTGAGCAACCTACCCTCAACTTCGGGATAAGCCTCGGAAACGGGGTCTAATACCGGAT
>NZ_AQUZ01000021.1 GCF_000372465.1 Kribbella catacumbae DSM 19601 | reverse complement strand
CACCAAGAACGACCAGTGGCTCCACACCCGGATGGCCGGGCTGAACCTGCGCCGCCTGCTCAACCTCGGCCTCACCCGCCACGGCGAAAGCTGGAACCTAGCCTGACCAGCACCCCCCGGGACCTGTCCACAGCCCCCAAGCGCCGCTCACACGCCCCATCACCGCATCCGCGCGAAGAACAACCACGCTACCGACCCCAGCGAACCGACCCACCACCGCACACACAGGCCCCTCCCGCGCTTCCCGCCCCCAAACCTCCCTTGTTCAGCAGGCTCCTAGGGGGCGATCAGTGACATATCCACCGGGACCGGATCCGGACCCGAATCGGCCGCAGGACACGCCTCGGCCGTTCCCGACGTACGGGCGGCCGGCGGGGCAGCCCGATCCGAATCAGCAGCAGCCGTATCAGCAGCAGCCGCAGTACGGGCAGCAGCCGCCCTTCCCGGTGCAGCCGCAACTGCCGCCCTATCCTGGCCAGCCGCAGTACGGGCCGGTGCAGTATCCGGCGGCGTACGGGTATGGCTACGGGTATCCGGGGACGACACTGGCCAAGACGAATGGTCTCGCGATCGCTGCGATGATCTGCGGGCTGGGCGGGCTCGTGATCGGGATCTCCGCGCCGGTCGGGGTCGGGCTGGGCATCGCCGCGCTGGTGCAGATCAAGCGGCGGGGAGAATCGGGTACCGCGCAGGCGGTGGTCGGCATCGTGGTGGGCGGGTTGATCACGCTCTTCTTCGGCGGGCTGCTCGCGATCGGGATCGCCGTCGGTTTCAGTGAGGACAATTACGGCGGCAGTTCGGATCCGGGCAGGATCACGTACGTCGACTCGCTGGCGGTCGGGGAGTGCTTCGACGACGGCTTCGGTCACGACGAGGTCGACCGGCGGGACTGCTCCAAGCCGCATGACGCCGAACTCGTCTCGAACGTCACGCTGCCGGCCGGACCCTATCCGGGTGATCGCCGAGTCGAGGACCAGTCGCGTGCCTCATGCGACCTCGAGTTCAGCAAGTACGTCGGCAACACCGTGGACAAGTCGGAGCTCCAATCCAGCTACTGGTACCCGGACGAGGACTACTGGTCCAACGGCGACCGCCTGGTCGTCTGCGCCGCCTACGGGCCCGACGACGAACCCCTCACCGGGTCGGTAAAGGGGAGTAAGCGCTGAAGCGTCCCGTGGTGGACATCCTCTGGCGCTTGCGGCGCCCAGGCACGCACCTCACGGCACTTGACGAGCATCCACGATGCTCCGCATCGAGGACGCTCCTCAAGCACCGCGATGCACGCACCTGAACACCGCAATCACTCAGAGGATGTCCACCACGGGACGCTATGGCACGTAGTCTGGCCGCGTGGGCATGGTGATGGCGGTGTCGTTCGAGCGGTATGGGCGGCTGTACTACCTGGACCCCGGCTCGCACAGACCGCGGGTCGGGGAAAAAGTGCTGGTCCCGACCGACGACGGGCCTGAGGTGGCTGAGTGCGTCTGGGCGCCGCAGTACGTCACTGAGGAGATCGGTGGGCTTCCTCTGTGTGAGGGCGTCGCGACGCCCGCCGACCTGGAGCGCGACGAGCAGAACCGCCAGCGCCGGGCCGATGCGCGGTTGACCGCCAAGCGGTTGATCCGTGAGCACGGGCTGCCGATGAAGGTGGTCGGCATCGACTTCGTGGATCGCCGGGCGGACGTCGATCAGCTCGTCATCGTGTACTTCTCCGCGCCGCACCGGGTGGATTTCCGCGAACTGGTCCGGGATCTCGCCCGCGGGTTGCGAGCGCGGATCGAGCTGCGCCAGGTGGGTGCTCGGGACGAGGCGCGGTTGCAGGGCGGGATCGGGCCGTGCGGGCGGGACTTGTGCTGCGCGACGTTCCTGAAGGACTTCGAGCCGGTCAGCGTGCGGATGGCGAAGGATCAGGACCTGCCGCTCAATCCCTTGAAGATCTCCGGGGCCTGCGGTCGGCTGATGTGCTGCCTGAAGTACGAGCACCCGCTGTACCAGGAGTTCAACGCCAAAGCACCAGCCACCGGTACGCCGGTCGAAACCCCCGCGGGTGACGGCGTCGTCGTCGGGCACAACGTCCCGAGCGACACGGTGGTCGTCCGTCTCGCTGCGTCTGGTCGCCGCTGCGCCTGCAGCCGAGCAGACGTCTGCTCCCCTCGCCAGCAATACGAAGCCTCCAGCACCACCACCCCAGACGCTCCACCGATAGTGGAGCTGGGTTTGCCCGCGCAGGCAGCCGAAGTACCGCCAGTGGCTCCTACAGTGCAGGAAACTGAGACAGCGCCACCACCTGATGTGCCTCCGCCGGCTGGTGCAGAGGAGACTGCCTTGGCAGCGGAGCCAGAGCGCAAGCGGCGTAAGCCACGCCGGCGTCGCCGGCTGAGTCAGGCCGACGGTGATGGCGACAGTGCGGTACAGGATGGGTCGGACGAGGGTACGGGAGACAGCTCGCTGTGATGATGCGCAGGACGACCGTGGTGGTGGCAGGCCTGGCGCTCTTGGTGGGTGGTTGCGGGGTGGCCAGCCGGGCTCAGGATGCCGACGGACCTGGTGGGACGCAGCCGAGCAGTACGCCGAAGGGGCCGGCCGGGCCGGTGCCGGCGGGTTTGGAGCAGTTCTACAACCAGCAGCCCCGCTGGGAGCGCTGCGGTTCGGGCAACCAGTGCGCCACCATCAACGTGCCGCTCGACTACAGCAAGCCTGACGGCAAGACGATCGAGTTGCGCGCCCGCAAGGTCCCGGCGCGCGACCGTACCGGCAAGATCGGCACGCTGTTCATCAACCCGGGCGGGCCGGGTGCCTCCGGCCAGGAGTTCGCCGCCTCGGCCGGATTCGTGCTCGGCGCGCCGCTGCTGCGGAAGTTCGACATCGTCGGCTGGGATCCGCGGGGCGTCGCCGACTCGACGCCGGTGCGCTGCCTCGACACCGAGCAGCTGGACAAGTTCATCGCCGCCGACGGCAGCCCGGACGACGACGCCGAGATCAACGCGCTGAACACCGAGGCCAAGACCCTCGCCGACGGCTGCCAGCAGCGCTCCGGCGACCTGCTGCCGCACGTCTCCACCAAGGACGCCGCCCGCGACATCGACGTACTGCGGGGAATCGTCGGCGACTCGGAGCTCTACTACCTCGGCATGTCGTACGGAACCCTGCTCGGCGCGACCTACGCCGAGTTGTTCCCGAAGAACGTCGGCCGGCTGGTTCTCGACGGCGCGGTCGACCCGTCGAAGACCTCCGAAGAGAACAACATGGCTCAGGCGAAGGGCTTCGACACCGCGCTGGACGCCTTCGCGGCGGACTGCGCGCAGCGGGCGTGCCGGCTCGGCAGCACCAAGGCCGAAGTGCTCGCGAAGGTCGACAAGGTGATCAACGACAGCGACGCGCAGCCGCTGCCAGGTGACGGCAAGCGCGAGGTGACCCAGGCGCTCGTCGTACTGGGGGTGATCTTCCCGCTGTACGTGAAGGACTACTGGCCGCGACTCGAGGACGCGGTGGTCGATGGGTTGAACGGCACCGGCGCCCGGCTGCTCGCGCTGGCCGACGAGTACACCGACCGGACGCCGCGCGGCTACGGCAACAACCAGAACGAGGTGATCTACGCGGTCAACTGCCTCGACCGTCCGGACATCGCGTCGGTCGCCGAGGCTAAGGCGGACGAGCCGAAGTTCAAGGCCGCCTCGCCGCGGTTCGGGTCGTTCCTGCTCTGGGGCTCGCTGCCGTGCGCGAACTGGCCGGTGAAACCGGCGGACAAGCCGCACACGATCCAGGCGACGGGCGCCAAGCCGATCGTCGTCGTCGGCACCACCCGCGACCCGGCGACGCCGTACGACTGGGCGGTCGGGCTCGCCGGGCAGTTGGAGAGCGGCGTACTGATCACTCGTGATGGCGACGGCCACACCGGCTACAACGAAGGCAACCAGTGCGTCGACGACGCCATCGAGACCTACCTGCTGAAGGGCACGGCGCCGACCGCCGACATCAAGTGCTAGTGGTGTGTCGCGTCACCACTAGTTCGGGCGGGTGTCTTCTTCGCCTGAGAGTTGCAGGGTGTCGGTGGCGCGTTGCAGGACGGCGCGGAGGCCGGCCTCGTCCTGTGGGCGCCCGCCGACGGTGATCTCGACCTTGGTGCGCTTGCCGTCAGCGGTGGGCAGGAAGCTGGACAGTCCCATCCGCGGGCCGCGGGTCTGGTCGTCGTAGGTGTAGACCAGCGTGCCGTTGTCGCGGCTGATGATCTTCAGGTTCTTCTCTTCGATGCTGCGCGCGCGGGAGTCGACGAGCTCGGCCGGCGTCTGCTTGCTGCCGCGAGTGTCGAAGCGGAGCTGCCACACACCCGTCGGATCGACGTACTTCGGTCTGGTGCCGTCCTGGGCACTCTTCCAGCCCGTCGGCACGTCGGCGGTCGCCGGTCGCGACTCGGAGCCGAAGGGCTGCGACGTGAACTGGAGCGAAGCGGCCTGCAGACCGTCGCCGGAGCTCGGCGTCTGCGTCGGCTGGCTGTTCACCACCTGACCCGACTTATCGCCGTCCCCGGAGAAATTGCCGTTGATCGCCAGAACGGTGCCGAACACGGCCACGCCTACGGTCATTCCCGCAAGCGTCGCCACCAGCGCCTGGTGCCTGGGCGTGAGCATCCCGACCTCACTTCCGCGTCTCGGTCGCTACTTTGATTATCGGGTACGAGGGGGGCGCGAGCGAAACCCGCGTACCCTTGCCGGCTGTGGAGATGGACGAAGCTTTACGTCGGTACGACGCCGGCGAGGCCGGACGCGCGGAACTCAAGCTGCTGGTGAAAGAGCTCCTGAAGCTCCTGGTCGCCAAGGCACCGGGCCATGCGGTGGAGGTCCGCGTACCGCCGTACGGGGCGGTGCAGTGCATCGAGGGGCCGAGACACACCCGGGGTACCCCAGGCGCGGTGATCGAGATGCCGGCCGACATCTGGATCGACCTCGCCCTCGGCCGGACCACGTGGTCAGCCGCCCGCACCACAGGCAAGGTCCGCGCCTCAGGCGAGCGCACGGATCTCACAGCTCTACTCCCACTCTTAACAAACTGAAACCGCCTGCCGCGGCGCTTGGCGCTGCGACAGGCGGTCGAATTTCCAGCTATCAGTGCAGGACCTTGACCACGGTGCGGCCGTGGATCAGCAGCAGCTTGCCGTCGTCGCGGAGCTGGAGCACGGTGCCGGACCTGCGGGTGACGATGGTCCAGACCGAGTCCCAGGTCTGGTGGACGCCGAAGGTGCCGTCCGGTGCCATGTGGACCCACGCGCCCGGGTACGGCTTGTACGGCGCGGACCACAGCTTGGTGGTGTTGTTCTTCATCAGCTCCAGCGCACCGTTCGGGCGCATCTGGAGCGAGTAGACCCGGCTACGTGAGAACAGCACCACCGGTCCCCACCCACTACCCGCAGCGTAGATCTTGGTGCCCGGCGACATGGTCTCGATCACCATCTTGTAGTTCCAGACGGACCGGCCGGCAGCGTTGTAGATCGCCAGCAAGCCGTCCGTCGGGAGGACGAGCTTGGCGTTCGGGCTCGCCTTCGCTCCGCCGATCCAGTACTTCGTCCGGCCGTGGATGATGCTGAAGCCGCCGTCCTTCTCCATCACCGTGACGGAACCCGCGCGGGCGGTGCCGCTCTCCCAGACCTTGCCGCTGCCGGTCCTGACCAGCTCCAGGTTGCCGGTCGCGCGCATCACCAGGGTCCACTGACGGTCCGTGGAACGGATGTACTGGCCCGACAGCAAGCGCTGGCCGGGCAGCAGTGCGTTGGAGATCGCGGCGGCTTGGGCAGTGGACTCGGCCACCGTGGTGGCGGCCTGAGCCGGTGCGGTCAGCGCGGCGCCGGTGGCGACTGTGGCCAGGCCCGCGGCGACGGCGGCGATGCCGCGCAGCTTGCTCTTGATCATGCGGTGGGTCCCCCCTTGTTCAGGTTCCAGATAAAGCCCTCGAAGAGTACGACGCTGCAGGGGCCCCCGATGTTGGGCGACGGACAGCTATTGCACGTTGTTGCAATAGCTGTCCCGCCGAGCTGGTCAGCGACCGCCGGTGCCGGTGGACCAGATCGGAGTACGGCCGTAGACGATGACCAGGTTGCCGTCGTTCTGCATCTGCAGGACAGCGCCCCGGCGGATCGTCTTGCTGTGCCACAGTGCCTTCTTCGCTGCGCTGTAGACGACGAAGTTGCCGTCGGTCTGCATCACCGCGAAGGCGCCCTTGCTGATCGTCTTGGTGCTCCAGATCGGGGTCTTGCCGTTCTTCACGATCACCGCGTTGCCGTCGGCCTGCATCTGCAGCCGGAAGACGCGGTTGTGCGAGTAGAGCAGCTGGTTCGGGCTCAGCACCCGGCCGGAGCCCAGCGTGACCAGCACCATCCAGCGCGACCAGGCCGCCTTGCCGCGGGAGTTGTAGATCACCAGGTTGGAGTCGTTCTGGACAGCGAGCAGAGCGTTGGTGCTTCCGTGAGTACCGCTGGCCCAAACCGCCGTACGGCCGGAGATGACCACCAGGTTGCCGTCGCGCTGCATGACCAGCGTCGACGCCTTGCGGTTCGTCATCGTGCCCCAGAGCGCGGTCCTGCCCTTGTAGAGCACCGCGTTGCCGTCGGTCTGCATGATGAAGGTGTAGACGCCGTTCTGCGAGCGGCGGTACTGCCCCGGCTTCAGGTACTGGCCCGGCTTCAGGAGGCTGCTGAGTGCGGCGGCCTGTGTCTGAGTGCTCGCCGCCGCAGGGGTGGCCTGAGCGGCCGTCGGCGCCAGCAGCGCAGTACCGGCGGCTGCCGCGCCTGCCGCGACGAGGGCCAGCGCCCGGGTACGAGCCTTGAAGGTCGACATCATGCGGTTTCTCCGTCTGTCAGGTTTTCTGGTCCGTGCTGATGGACGCCCTGGCGGCAGGATCGGTTCCGGTCCAGGCCTGTCCACGGAGCAGACAGTAGGGCTAAAACAGGTTCGTCCAGGGTCACCGCACCTGTCACCATGTGCCAGTGGCAACAAGTTTCCGCGCCCAGCTGGCCCGGCTGAAGATCGATCTGACCCCGTGGCGCGGCTCCCGCGACTTCCGCATCCTGGTGGTGTCGGGCTCGGTGTTCTTCCTCGGCGGCATGGTCGGTTACGTCGCGTTGCCGTTCCAGCTCTATCAGCTGACCGGATCGAACTTCGCCGTCGGCGCGATGGGCCTGGTGACGATCGTCCCGCTGGTCGTCTTCGGCCTGTACGGCGGTGCGCTGGCCGACCACGTCGATCGCCGCAAGATGCTGATCGCCACCGGCGTCGCGCAGGCCCTGATCTGCGCGCTGATGCTCGGCAACTCGCTGCTGGCCGACCCGCAGATCTGGCTGATCTACGTCTGCGGCGGGCTGAACGCGATCGCCACGTCGCTGCAGCGGCCGAGCCGGGAGGCGCTGTTCCCGCGGGTGGTGAAGCACGAGGAGATGGCCGCGGCGGTGGCGCTGACCTCGCTGACGATGCAGATCGGCCAGCTCGCCGGGCCCGCGCTGGGCGGCGTACTGGTCAGCGCGGCCGGCGTGACCTGGGCGTTCGCGATCGAGTTGACCGGGCTGGTGATCGCGACCGCCCTGTACGCCGGGCTCGGCTCGTACAAGACCAGTGAGCACAGCAAACCGCCCAGCCTGCGGGGGATCGGCGAGGGCATCGTCTACGCCTACCGGCGAAAGGACCTGCTGGCCACCTATCTGGTCGACATGGTGGGGATGTTCCTGGCGATGCCGATCGTGCTGTTCCCGGCGTTCGCGACCGAGATCCTGAAGGAACCGAAGCTGCTCGGGCTGCTCTACAGCGCCGAGGCGATCGGTGCGATGTGCGCGAGCCTGACCAGCGGCTGGGCCAAACGGGTCCATCACCAGGGCCGGGCGGTGGTCATCGCGACGATGGTCTGGGGTGCGTCGGTGGGGATCGCCGGGCTGGCGCCGACCATCTGGTTCGCGATCGGCTTCTTCGCGATCGCCGGGGCCGCGGACATGATCTCGGGGCTGTTCCGGTCGGTGATCTGGAACCAGACCATCCCGGACGAGATGCGCGGCCGGCTGGCCGGGATCGAGATGCTCGGCTACTCGCTCGGCCCGCTCGGCGGTCAGGCGCGCTCCGGGCTGGTCGCGGACCTGACCAGCGTCCGGTTCGCGATCGTCAGCGGCGGCGCGCTCTGCGTCGCGGGCGTGGTCGGGACCTCGGTCTGGTTGCGCGAGTTCTGGCGCTACGACGCCCGCACCGACGAACACGCCGTCCGCGAACGCGACCTCCGCACCGCGCCAACCGGCTGACGCCACTCCGCGACTAGGCTCTGTGACCATGCGCATTCGTTCAGTGGTCGCTCTGCTCGGCAGTACTGCGCTGTTGGCCGGTTGCAGCGGTCCTGGCGGGGAGACTGCGCCTAGCGTGCCGCCACTCGTCTCGATCAGCACGACACCGACCGAGACGCCTACGCCGACCGAGACGCCGAGTACTCCGCCCACCTCCAAGGTGGCGGACACCCTGTGCGTGCGGATGAACCAGACGCTCGTGCAGACCACACTGGCCGTCCCGGTGGTGCAGATCCAGCCGAAGCCGGTTCCGGCGGAGTTCGGCTTCCCGACGTACGACGTGTGCCAGCTTGGCCTCAGCACGAGCCCAAGCGGTCCCGTACTGCGTGTCGGCAGCTCTGTGTTCCCGGCGACTCCTGCGGACCTCGCAGCAGCTCGCAAGGCGTATGACGCCACCAAAGGCGAGCCGGCCAAGCCGGTGACGATCGGGCAGGGCGGGTTTGGGACGAGTCGCTTCGTGGTGTTCCTGTTCGACGGGAAGCTCGTCAAGGTCAGCGGGCCGCCCGCGACGCTGGCGAAGTACGTAGTACTGGGTCAGGAGACGGCTCAGCAGGCTCCTGGGCTGCCGGAGCCCGCGCCGCTGATCACTCGGAAGGAGTGCGAACGCGGTACGTCGGCGGCCGCGCGGGTGATGGGCGTCGACGCGGCGATCCGGCGCGACAGCGAGACCGACACGGGCGACATCGTCTGCGGCTGGATCACCAAGACCCGAGTGCTCTACTCGACGGTCCGCCGAGTAGCCGACGCGGAGGCAGTCATCGCCCCCACCCGAAAAGCCGCCACCTCCTTCCCCATCCCCCTAGGCGACGAGGGCTACGTCGACACAGCCACCGGCCGCAGCCTGATCCGCGTCGGCACCACCAAAATCATCGAACTGGTCCCCCTCCCCGCCGGCACCACAGACAAAGACAACATGGTCGCCTTCGCCCTAGCCATCTCCCCCCTCTACACCCGCTGACCCAAAGCCAGGGGGTACGCCGGATTGCGGGTACCGATAGCCGGTTCTGGTGCCGATAGCGCGCTGTAGCAGGCTATTGGCCGGCCAAGGCGCTATTAGACCGGCACGTCCTAATCCCTTCGCCCGCTGTCTTTGTGCGCCGCCAGATCCCTGCCGCCGCCTTGGGAGCTCTCAACCAACGCCCGGCCGAACACCACCGCCTCTTGCCCGCGCAAGCTGCTCTCCGAGTCACGCGCCGCTGCCATGTCGTGCTCAGCCCAGCCGGCCGCCGCCTCGTAGTCCTTCTGGCTCATCTCTTCTCCATCCACTCAAAGGCGATTGTGTCTGACGGCGGGTGGGGCGACGGGAACGCCGGACGGCCAGCACTACCAAACCTGGCTAGCAAACGCTTCCCCTCGGCGTGTCGCGGCGTTGGTGCCGGGTTCGGTAGTGGCGGCGGTCCGCGGGGCCCAACCGCTTCCACGCCGGGGGTGGTTTCTGCGACTGGGTTGCAGGTGGGTTAGGTTTGCGGGGTCGTGGTGTTCGGGAAGCCGGTGTGATGCCGGCGCGGCCCTCGCCACTGTGATCGGGATGTTCGTCGGTCGTTCCTCGCGGAGACCACTGGTTGAAACCAACCGGGAAGGTCAGACCCTCGGACGTAGTTCCCGTCAGCCAGGAGACCGGCCACGGCGTGTCACACCGTCCACGAGGTGCTGGAGGCGCGCGTGAAAACGCTGGCTGCTGCTGTTGTCGTACTGTCCCTGCTCACCGGCTGTGGGGGTGTAGCCAAAGCCGGCCCGAGTGCCACCGCGACCACCGTGAAGAACTGCGGGATCGACGTCGCCGTCGACGGTCCACCGAAGCGGGTGTTCGCGGCGTACCAGCCGGCCATCGAGATGGCGCACGCGCTCGGCATCTCGGACCGCCTGGTCGGTACGGCGTACCTGGACGCGGAGGTGCTGCCGCGGTACGCGGCGGCGCAGAAGGACCGCAAGTACTACAAGAACCTGCCGAGCCGCGAGGAACTGCTCAGCCAGGACCCCGACTTCGTGCTCTCCGGCTTCAACGACGTGTTCAGCAGCGCGGGCAGCGACTCGAGCTTCGGCAGCCGCAAGAGCCTGTCGGACCTCGGCGTGCAGACCTGGATCTTCAGCCCGCTCTGCCCGACCGCGGACGGCAAGGGTGACGAGGCGATCGACCCGTCGACCGTCTCGATGAACAACGTGTACGCCGATCTGCGCGACCTCGGCAAGCTCTTCAACGTCGCCGACCGGGCTGAGACGGTGATCGCCGACCAGCAGAAGCGGATCGCGGCCGTCGAGGCCAAGGTGGCCAGTGCGCCGAAGCCGACGGTCGCGATCCTGCGCCCCGGGCTGGAGGGCGGCGGCCTGACGGTGTCGGGCGGCCCGGACTTCGGCACCGTGCTGATCCGCCAAGCCGGCGGGGTGAACGCCTTCGCCGACCTGACCTCGAAGCGGAACGTGAAGATCAGCGTCGAGGAGTTCATCAAACGCGACCCCGACTACATCCTGATCAGCGGTTGCTGCGACGCCACCCTGACCGAAACGCAGGTCCAGCCGGACGTCCAGAAGATCCTGGCCAACCCGGCGTACGCCAATCTCAAGGCCGTCAAGAACAAGCACGTCGTGCCCTGGCTCTTCGCCCACCACTCGGCAGGTGTCCGCGGAGCCAACTCCACCGAGCTGATCGCGAAACTGATCCACCCCGACCTGGTCAGGTGACGCGGTCATGGGGTGGCCGGGCCGCTGGTTTGCTGGTGGCCGGTGGGGTGTTGCTGGCCGTCGTGCTGCTTTCGCTGGTGGCCGGCAATCAGTGGTTCGGACCGCACGACGTGTACGTCGCGGCGGCTGATTTCACCGGTTCCGACACGGACCGGGTGATCCGCTATCTGCGCTTCCCCCGTACTGCGGTTGGCCTGCTGGCCGGCGCGGCACTGGGCCTGGCAGGTGCTGTGATGCAAGGGATCACCAGGAATCCGCTGGCTGATCCCGGCATCCTCGGCGTCAACGCAGGCGCCGCGCTGGCGGTGGTGGTCGCGATCGGACTGCTCGGCGTCCAGTCGCTGACCGGCTATGTCTGGTTCGCGATGGGTGGCGCGCTGATCGCTACCGTCGTCGTCTATCTCGTCGGCTCGGTCGGACGAGGCGGCGCCACGCCGGTGAAGCTCGCCCTGGCCGGGGCCGCATTGTCCGCCCTGCTCGGATCGGTGACGTCGGCAATCACTTTGCTGGATCTGTCCACCCTGAACGAGTTCCGCTTCTGGGTGGTCGGATCGTTGACCCTGGCAACAGGAAGCATCGTCACCCAAGCGCTGCCCTTCATTGCCGTCGGCATCATCTTGGCGCTGACCCTTGGCCGATCGTTGAACCAGCTGGCGCTCGGCGAAGACCTAGCCGCGACACTGGGTACCAGGATCGGCCTGGTCCGCGTCCTGGCCGCGCTGTCGGTCATGCTGCTCGCCGGTACTGCGACGGCGATGGCCGGCCCGATCGCCTTCGTCGGCTTGGCAGTGCCCCACGTGGCAAGGGCCCTGGTCGGTGCCGACTACCGCTGGATCCTGCCCTGGTCCCTCGTCCTCGCACCGATCGTCCTGCTACTCGCCGATGTGGTCGGCCGCCTGGTCGCTCGCCCCGACGAGTTGCAGGTCGGCATCATCACGGCCCTGATCGGTGCTCCACTGTTCATCGCACTCGTCCGCCGCCGCAAGCTGGCCGAGCTGTGAAGCCGATCCGGATCGGCCCCTTCTCCACCCGCGTGGACGTCGCCAGCATCGTGGTCTCGGTGATCGCCTGGGTCGTCACGCTCGTGATCGCCGCGATCTCGCTCACCCTCGGCGACTACGAGATCCCGCTGGCGAAGGTGCTCAACACCCTGGCCGGCAACGGATCGCTGATCATGACCGATGTGGTGGTGAACAACCGGCTGCCGCGAGTACTCGTCGGGATGGGAGTCGGCGCCGCGTTCGCGATCTCGGGCGCCATCTTCCAGCGCCTGGCCCGCAACCCGCTGGTCAGCCCGGACCTGATCGGCATCAACGCCGGCGCCGCGCTGGCCGCAGTACTGATGATCACGGTCTTCGGTACGGCGGCCGGCTGGATCCCGGCCGGTGCGCTGATCGGGTCGTTGCTAACGGCAACGTGCATCTACTTGCTCGCCTACAAGAAAGGCATTGCCGGGTATCGCCTGGTCCTGGTCGGGATCGGCATCACCGCGATCGTCGGCTCGATCACGGCGTACCTGCTGACGCTCGCCGACATCTACACCGCAAAGAGCGCCTCCATGTGGCTCGCTGGCAGTCTCGCCGGACGATCCTGGCCGCACGCGATTCTGATCGGAATCACCTTGCTGGTGCTCGTCCCGGCAGCCGTTGCCGGATCCCGGCAACTGAGATTGCTGGAGCTGGGCGACGACCTGGCCCGCACACTCGCCGGCCGGGTCGAGCTATCCCGAGGGCTATTGATCGCGGTGGGAGTCGGGCTGGCCGGCCTCGCGACTGCCGCGGCCGGGCCGATCGGCTTTGTCGCCCTCGTCGCTCCCCAACTCGCCCGCCGCCTGGTGGCCGAACGCGTCGCCGGGCTGCTCGCCGCCGGAGCGATCGGCGCCTTGCTGGTGGTCGCCTCCGACCTGCTCGCCCGGGAGATCTTCGCGCCCACCGCCCTGCCCGTGGGAGTCGTCACCGCGTTCCTCGGTGCGCCGTACCTGCTGATTCTGATGGCCCGCGCGAACCGCGTCGGGCGAGGAGGCTAAGTGCCCGTACTGCGTACCGAGAACCTGCGTCTCGGGTACGACGCGATCCCGGTTGTGTCGGACTTGTCGGTTGAGATCCCGTCCGGCCGGATCACCGTGATCGTCGGCGCGAATGCCTGCGGAAAGTCAACCCTGCTTCGCGGTCTGGCCCGGCTGCTAGGACCACAGTCGGGCGCCGTCTACCTCGACGACGCGGATATCGCGCGCCTGTCCGGGAGCACTCTGGCGACGAAGCTCGGCATGCTGCCGCAACAGCCCGTGGCGCCGGACGGGATCACCGTCTCCGACCTGGTCGGCCGCGGTCGCCATCCACATCAGCGCTGGTTCCGGCAATGGTCGGCCGAGGACGAGTACGTCGTCACGGCCGCGCTGGAAGCCACCGGCATCTCAGATCTCGCGGACCGCTCCCTCGACCAACTGTCCGGTGGTCAGCGCCAGCGTGTCTGGATCGCACTGGCCTTGGCGCAGGACGCCGAGACCATGCTCCTGGACGAGCCGACCACCTTCCTCGACCTCGCCCACCAGTTGGAGATCCTCGACCTGGTCCACGACCTCAACCGCGACCGCGGTAAGACCGTCGTACTCGTCCTCCACGACCTCAACCTCGCCGCCCGCTATGCCGACCACCTGATCGCCCTCAAGGCAGGCAAGATCGTTGCCCAGGGCAATCCAACGGAGGTCGTCACGGCCGCGATGGTGCAGGCTGTCTTCGGCCTGGCCAGTCACGTGATCCCTGACCCTTTGACAGGAACCCCACTAGTTCTGCCCCGGCCTCGCCGTCCCCGCCGGTCTGAGGGCTCGGCTGTCCCGACCGACAGGACATAGTCGCTCCTTCGGCCGGGCGCCACGCTCACAGGAGCGGCGGACGGCCCCGAAATGAGCACTATGTCCTGTCGGTCGGGACAGCCGTTGTCCTGCTGCCTGCGTTCATGAAGCTGGCGGGGCGGGCCAACTGGTGGGCGCCAACGGTCAGGGTCGGGCTGCCAGCACTTCGCCAATCGTCGCGATCCCCTCGGTGATCTCTGTCGGGGTGCGGGCGGCGTAGCCGAGCACGAGGCCTGCGGGTCGGGGTTGCTGGCAGTGCCAGGACAGGGGTTGAGTTTTCACGCCTCGCTCCAGCGTCGCGGAGGCCAGGGCGAGATCACTCAAGTCCGTGTCGTCGAAGGTGATGGTGAGGTGCAGGCCGGCGGCCGCGCCGTGGACGGTTGCCATCGGCAAGTGGTTGCCGATGGCATCGATCATCGCGTCGCGACGGACTCGGTGGCGACGCCGGACGTACCGGAGCTGGCGTTCCAGCTCGCCCGACTCCATCAGATGGGCGATGACCAGTTGTGGCAAGGCGGCGTTTCCGAGGTCTGCCAGCCGTTTCGCGCCGACCAGTGCTTCCCGGTACTTCGGCGGCGGCAGCATCCACCCGATCCGCAAGGCCGGAGCGAGCAGCTTCGAGACGCTGCCCATGTAGATCACGTGTTCCGCGAGCATCGCCCGCAGCGCGGGTACCGGCGGCCGGTCGTACCGGTGCTCGGCGTCGTAGTCATCCTCGAGGATCAACCCGCCATCGGTTGCCCACTGCATCAACTCCCGCCGCCGCTCGCCATCCAGTACTACGCCCGTCGGGAACTGATGCGCAGGCGTCACCATCACGGCCGGGGCGCCACTGGCCCGCAGTACGTCGACCTGCAGTCCATCGGCGTCGACTGGGATCGGGGGTGTCCGCATTCCCCACAACTGCAGGTGTTGCCGTGATCCGAGCGACCCCGGATCCTCGACCGCCAGCTCGGTGATGCCCTCCTTGCCCAGCACTTGCGCGATCAGCCCGATCGCCTGCGAGACTCCCGCGACGATGATCAGGTCGGCCGGATCGGCCTTGATTCCGCGGTTGCGGGCGAGCCAGTTCGCGACGGCGAGCCGCAGGGCCGGCGTACCGGCTGGGTCTCCGTAGCCGAAGGCCGATGCCGACAGGTCGGTCAGCACGGCCCGCTCCGCCTTCAGCCAGGCCGCCCGCGGAAACGCGGCGAGATCGGGTATCCCGGGAGTCAGGTCGATCCGCGCCTCGACGGCCCGCATCGCGTCGAAGATCTCCAACCCGGGGTCGTCCAGCGCAGGTCGCCCAGCGGCTGCGTGCCCAGACGCCGCAGAGGTGGTGCCGATCGGTGCCGCCACCACGACGGTGCCCGCCCGGCCGCGACCGCTGACGTGGCCGTCCTCGGTGAGGCGCTGGTACGCCTCGGTCACCACACCCCGCGAGACCTGGAGCTCGGCCGCGAGCTGGCGGGTCGCAGGCAGCCTGCTGCCGATAGCCAGCCGCCCATCCGCGATCGCGGCGCGGAAGCGGCTGGCCAGCCACTCGGACAGGCCGCCGGGCGGCGCCTCACCGGGGCGCAGCTGAAGAAAGTCGGCACCCGCGAGTTTGGACCTACCAATCTCGACCTGATTGGACCTGTTCATCGGACCATTGTGGCGCGAACTTAGAGCTATGGGAACCGACTACGTGCACGGCTACACCACCGACGAGACCCGCAGGCTCGCCGACCAGGCGCAGACATTGGCCGGCCTGCTGCACGCCGGTACGACGTACCCGGCCGGCGCGCGAGTACTCGAAGTCGGCTGCGGAGTCGGCGCTCAGACCGTCCAGCTCGTCACCGCCAGCCCAGGCATCCGGCTCGTCTCCGTTGACCTGTCCGAGGACTCCCTGGCACAGGCGAAGGCCCGCGTCGCGGCCGCGGCGCCGTACGCCGAGGTCGAGTGGCATCACGGTGACCTGCGCGAGCTGCCGTTCGAGGACGGCTCGTTCGACCACCTCTTCGTCTGCTTCGTGCTCGAACACCTCGCCGATCCGGAGGGAGTACTGCGGCAGCTGCGCCGGCTCGTGCGGCCCGGTGGCGACATCACGGTGATCGAGGGCGATCACGGTTCGGCGTTCCACCACCCGCGCAGTACGGCCGCGCAGTCACTGATCGACTGCCTGACCGACCTCCAGGCAGAGGCCGGAGGCGACGCGTTGATCGGGCGACGAGTGCAGCCGCTGCTCCAGGCCGCCGGCTACCACGGCGTACGAACGCGACCGTGCACCGTGTACGCCGACGAGACCCTGCCGCACCTGGTCGACGGATTCACCCGGAAGACCTTCATCGCGATGGTCGAATCCGTCCGGGAACGCGCGCTCGCGGCCGGTCTGCGGACGCCGGAGGAGTGGCGCCAAGGCATCCGCGATCTCGAACGCGCCGCCGAACCGGGCGGCACCTTTCACTACACGTTCTTCAAGGCGGTCGCGCTGATTCCGGAAGGAGCCGGGTGATGGGAGTGATCTTGCTTGTCCTGGTGCTGCTGGTCGTAGGGCTCGAGTGGAACCGCCGTCGCCAGCCCTACCCGCGCGAGACGCGAGCCGGGCGGACCGGCGTACAGGATCGTGATCTGGAGCGGGTGCGTGCTGAACTACGGGCCGCCGCCGACCGTGAATCTTGACGCTGGACTGGTTAGGCCGGGTTGGCCGTGACTGGTAAACAAGGGGCATGGCGCCGACTGAACAACTCGAGATCGAGACCAAGTACGACGTCGACGAGCACGCGATACTGCCCGCGTTGCACGAGTTGCCGGGTGTCGCGAGCGTGGCCCAACCGGTCGAGTTGAACCTCGAAGCCGTGTACTTCGACACGGCCGGCCTCGACCTGGCCGCGGCCAAGGTGACCCTGCGACGCCGTACCGGCGGCGAGGACGACGGCTGGCACGTGAAGCTGCCGGTGTCGTCGGGTGAGCGGCTGGAGATCCAGCACCCGCTTGGCCGGGCCGTGCGCAAGGTGCCGCTCCAGGTGGTGCGGGCCGTCCGAGTGCATGCCCGCGACAACGAACTCGTGCCGGTGGTCAGCCTGGCCACGCGCCGGATCGTGCACCGGCTGCTGGACGCCGACGGCGAGGTGCTCGCCGAGATCAGCGACGACGAGGTGACCTCGACCGTCGACGGCGAGTCGGAGACCTGGCGGGAGTGGGAGGTCGAGCTCGTCAACGGCGACACGGACCTGCTCGAAGCCGCCGAGCCCGTACTGCGGGCCGCAGGCGCCAAGCCGGCCTCCGGGCCGAGCAAGCTCGCGCGGGCGCTCGGCGACCGGGTGCCGGCTCGTGACACGTGGGAGCTGCCGAATAAGCCGACCACGGCCGACCTGTTTCGTGCCTATGCCGCTGAGCAGGTGCAAGCGATCCATCGGCGCGATCCCGAGGTTCGCCGCGATCTGCCCGACTCCGTGCACAAGATGCGGGTGGCGACCCGTCGGCTGCGCTCGGCGCTGGCGACGTACCGGCCAGTCGTCGATCGTGAAGCGGGCGACCAGCTCCGCGCCGAGCTGAAGTGGCTTGCGGGGGAGCTGGGTGGCGCGCGCGACGCGGAGGTACTGCGCGAGCACTTCAGTACTGCGGTCGACGCGCAGCCAGTCGAACTGGTGATGGGCAAGGTCGCCGGCTTCATCGATACCCATCTGCGCACGGTCTACAAGGCGGGCCGGGTGCAGGCGCTGGCAGCGCTGGAGAGTGAGCGGTACTTCCGGCTGCTGGACGCGCTCGACGAGCTGATCACGAACCCGCCGCTGACCGGCGAGACGCGCAAGGCGGCCAAACAGCTACCCGAGCTGCTGGACCACGACTGGAAACGGATGAGCAAGGCCGTCAAGCGGATGGAAGGCGCCGAGGACGCCACCACCCAGGACCACGAGCTGCACGAGGTCCGCAAGGCCTCCAAACGACTCCGGTACGCCGCTGAGTCGGCGGTTCCCGTGCTCGCGGACGAGGCGACCGGTCTGGTCTCGCGGGCCAAGGAGGTCCAGGAGGTGCTCGGCGACCACCAGGACAGCGTGGTGGCTCGGGACCTGCTCCGCGAGCTCGCCGTGCAGGTCTATCTCGACGGCGGCAACGCCTTCACCTTCGGTCGCCTGCACGCTGCCGAGGAACAACGCGGTGAGGCTTCCCGGATCGCTTTCCTGGAGCTGTGGCCCACGCTCAAGTGACATAGAAGAAACGGGGGACCAGGCTGGATGCCAGGTCCCCCGTCTCGGGGTTGAAGACCGGGGTGGTGGGGCGGGGAAGGTATTGAAACTGTCAGGCAGGTTCGCGAGGAATCAGCAGGGCCTGCCTGACAGGTCTAGTGGTGCCCCTAGTGGTGCACCGCCTTCTCGGCGCCGGCGCCGGTGAGGGAGCGGACCTCCATCTCGGCGAACTTGTCGACGTTGGTGCCTTCCTTGCTGGTCAGCGTGCCGATGATGCCGAGCACGAAGGCCAGCGGGATCGAGACGATGCCGGGGTTGTCCAGCGGGAACCAGCTGAAGTCGATCCCGGTGTCGGTGATCATCGACAGGCTGGCACCGGTCTTCTTGTCGACCTTGCCCGAGACGACCGGCGAGAACGCGATCAGGATGATCGCCGACCCGAGGCCACCGTAGATGCTCCAGAGTGCGCCGCGGGTGTTGAAGCGCCGCCAGAACAGCGAGTACAGGATGGTCGGCAGGTTCGCGCTGGCCGCCACCGCGAAGGCGAGGGCCACCAGGAAGGCGATGTTCTGGCCGTTGGCGAAGATGCCGCCGACGATCGCGACCACGCCGATCACCAGCACGGTGATCCGGGCGACCCGGACCTCGCCGTCGCCGGAGACCTGACCCTTCTTGATCACCTGACCGTAGATGTCGTGCGCGAACGACGCGCTCGCCGTGATGGTCAGACCGGCCACGACCGCCAGGATGGTGGCGAAGGCGACCGCCGAGATCACGCCCAGCAGGATCTCCCCGCCGAGCTCGTAGGCCAGCAGTGGAGCTGCCGAGTTCGCCTTACCGGGAGCCGCCCTGATGGCGTCCGGACCGACCAGCGCCGCGGCGCCGTAGCCGAGCACCAGGGTGAACAGGTAGAAGATGCCGATGATCCAGATGGCCCAGCTGACGCTGCGGCGGGCTTCCCTGGAGTTCGGGACCGTGTAGAAGCGCATCAACACGTGCGGCAGTCCCGCGGTTCCCAGCACCAGGGCCAGGCCGAGCGAGATGAAGTCGAGTTTGCTGATCCCCGTTGCGCCGTACTGAAGTCCCGGATTGAGCAGTTTCTCGCCGGCCGCCGGGCTCTTGTCGACAGCCGCGCCCAGCAGAGCCGAGAGGTTGAAGGTGTACTTCGCCAGCACCCACAGCGTCATGATGCCGGCGCCGATGACCAGCAGAACAGCCTTGACGATCTGCACCCAGGTGGTGCCCTTCATGCCGCCGACCAGCACGTAGGTGATCATGATGAGGCCGACGACGGCGATCACCACGCTCTGCCCGGCCCGGTTGTCGATGCCCAGCAGCAGTGCGACCAGGCCGCCCGCGCCGGCCATCTGGGCCAGCAGGTAGAAGAAGCAGACGCCCAGGGTCGAGATGGCCGCGGCCATCCGGACCGGACGCTGCTTGAGCCGGAACGACAGCACGTCGGCCATCGTGAACCGGCCCGTGTTCCGCAGCAGTTCGGCCACCAGCAGCAAGGCCACCAGCCAGGCCACCAGGAAGCCGATCGAGTACAGGAAGCCGTCGTACCCGTTCAGGGCGATGGCGCCGGCGATGCCGAGGAACGAGGCGGCGGACAGGTAGTCACCGGCAATCGCGATGCCGTTCTGCGGGCCGGTGAACGAGCGGCCGCCGGCGTAGAAGTCGGCCGCGCTCTTGTTGTTGCGGGAGGCCCTGATGACGATCGCCAGGGTGGCCACCACGAACAGCGCGAAGATCGCGATGTTGACCTTGGGGTCCCCGACAGTGGTTGCCTGAGGCAACAGCAGTGGCGTGCTCACTGGGTCTCTCCCTCGATCTGGTCACGCAGGTGCTTGGCGTCCGGGTCGAACTTCTGGTCGGCCCAGCGGACGTAGAGCAGCGTGATCGCGAAGGTGGAGACGAACTGGCCGAGCCCGAGCAGCAGCGCGATGTTGATGTTGCCGCCGATCTTGGTCGACATGAACCCGGGGGCGTAGTCGGCGAGCAGGACGTAGAGGAAGTACCAGGCCAGGAACAGGCCGGTCATCGGGAACACGAAGCGCCGGAATCGGCGACGCAACTCGGAGAAGTCCGGTGACAGCTGGACATCTCGGTACGTCGTCATCTCCGGATCGCCGGCCGCGCGGCGCGTATCGCTCATCGCGGGACCTCCAGACGGAATCAGGCCGGGCGGATAACCGGCGTGCAGGGTTGCTGGTTCGTACTGTGGTCCAGCTCATTGGCACCTGACAGTCCCGAACCACAACGAGCGCTCAGCGGTGCTCAGCTTTCGACCGGCGGTGAAACCCGCTGCGGTGAGCGGTCGGAACGGCACGACGAACGGTCACCCACCCACCTGATCATTCGCCCCCTTTTCACCCTCGCCGCCGACCGGCCGGCGCCGGTCAGCACGCGAAGAGGGTGAAAAGGGGGCGAATGATCAGGTGAGTGGGGAGAGGCCGCGGTCGACGTCGACGGCTTCCGGGGTGTGCAGGCGGACCATGCTGCGCGCGGTGCCGCGAGGGATCTTGTGCGGCGT
Source organism: Kribbella catacumbae DSM 19601 (assembly GCF_000372465.1). Taxonomy (GTDB): domain Bacteria; phylum Actinomycetota; class Actinomycetes; order Propionibacteriales; family Kribbellaceae; genus Kribbella; species Kribbella catacumbae. Next base: position 124,593 of record NZ_AQUZ01000021.1, on the reverse strand, counting down.
GAGCTTGGAGACGACGATCACGGTGATGAAGGCGAGCGGCATCGTCCAGGCGGCCGGCTGGCCGATCAGGGCTTTCGGCCAGCCGCCCTGCGGTGGGCCGATCACGTTGACCAGTACTGCGGTGATCGCGGCGACGCCACCCACGATCAGCCCTGCCGCGGCACCGACGGTGGACATCTTGCGCCACCAGATCCCCAGCACCAGCAGGGGGCAGAACGTTGACGCCGCCACGGCGAACGCAAGGCCTACGGTGTCGGCAAGGCTCAGTGCGCCGGTGAGATTGAAGGCCAGATAGGGAACCGCGACCGCGAGCAGGGCGGCGATGCGGAAGCTGTTGACGGCCAGGTAGTCACCACCGGTCAACCGATGCAGCCGGTTGCGCAAGAGGTCCTGGTCGATCACGCCGGCGATCGCGACGGTCAGCCCGGACGACGTCGACAAGAACGCGGCGAAGGCTCCCGCGGCGACGAGTGCACCGAGCAGATCCCCTGCTGTGCCAGGGAAGATCCGTCCAGGCAGCTCGAGGACGACGGTGTCGGCGCCGGCTCCGATCAGGTCGGGCGCGAAGCTTCGGCCCAGGACGGCGTACACGGGTGGGAAGAGGTAGAACACTCCGAGCAGGGCCAGCACGACAACCGTCGTACGGCGGGCTGCCCGTCCGTCCGGGTTGGTGTAGAAGCGGACGAGTACGTGCGGCAGGCCCATCGTTCCGAAACAAAGGGCCAAGAGCAACGAGTACGTCGCGTAGACCGGGTGGTCGCGTCCGCCGGCCCGGGACAGCGGTTCGGCCCACTCGGCACCCGCTCCCTGCAGGGACTCCAGTACTCCGACCGGATGGTCGCCCGAGCGCCAGGCGATCAGAATGACGAAGATCGGCGTGGCCAGCGCGGTGAGTTTGAGCCAGTACTGGAAGGCCTGCACGAAGGTGATCGAACGCATCCCGCCGGCCGCCACATTGATCACCACGATGATCGCGACCACTGCCGCGCCGACCTCCGTTGGCGCGCCGGTCACCGTTTGCAGGGCCAGGCCGGCGCCACGCAACTGGGGGAGCAGGTAGAGGGTGCCGATACCGAAGACGAGGCAGGAGCAGATCTTCCGTACGGGAGCCGATTCGAAGCGGGTCTCGGCGAAGTCGGGCAGCGTGTAGGCGCCGGATCGACGCAGGGGTGCGGCGATCAGCACGAGCAGCATCAGGTAGCCGACGGTGTAGCCGACCGAGAACCAGAGCATGTCGGCGCCGTTCACCAGCACCAGACCGGCGACGCCGAGGAAGGATGCCGCCGACAAGTATTCGCCGCTGATCGCGGACGCGTTCCAACGTGGGGTGACGGCCCGGCTGGCGACGTAGAAGTCGCTGGTCGTGCGGGAGATCCGCAGCCCGAACAGACCGATCCCGATGGTTGCCGCGACCACCAGTCCGATCGCAGTCAAACTCATTGCCGGAGACATCTACTTGCGCCCTACGAACTCGGTGAACTCCGTCTCGATCCGCTCGGCCTTGCGGACATAGATGCGGGCGGCAACATAAAGCACGGGGTAGACGACGATGCCGAGCAGCAGCCAGGGCAGTGGCAGGCCGAGGATCGAGAACGTGCGGGTCGCCGGCACGAGCAGGAAGAGCAACGGCAGGCCACCCAGTGCCACCGCCGCACCGCCGATCACCGCGAGTGCGAGCCGGAGCTGCGCCTGGATCAGCGAGTTCATGTAGACCTCGCCGACCCGAGTCTGCTCGTCGATTTCCCGGGTACCGGTGTTGGCTGCCAGCCGGCGCGCCGCACTGGTCCTCGGGCTGGTGACCCGAACCCGTCGCGGCGGCTCCGGCGTACTCATCCGCGCAGTGAGGTCGAGCGGACCAGCAGGTCGCGGAGTTCGCGGGTGTGGCGGCGGCTGACCGGGAGCCAGTCGTCGCCGACCCGGACGGCGCAGCGGCCGCCGTCGACGCGCATCTCGTCGACGTGGGCGAGCGCGACCAGGGTGCTGCGGTGGATCCGGGTGAAGCCCGCGTCGCGCCAGCGCTCTTCCAGGGTGCTGAGCGGGATCCGGACCAGATGCGAGTTCTGCCCGGTGTGCAGCCGGGCGTAGTCGCCCTGCGCTTCGACGTACCGGACGGTGGAGCGCTGCACGAAGCGGGTGACGCCGGCCAGCTCGACCGGGATGGTCTCGTCGTCGGAGTCGTCCTGCGGGGTGGCGGTGACCGGCGCACCGGCGTTGACCACCCGGCGGACGGCCTCCGCGAGCCGCTCGGCGCGGACCGGCTTCATCACGTAGTCGGTGGCGCGCAACTCGAAGGCGTCGACCGCGTGCTCGTCGTACGCCGTGACGAAGACGACCTGCGGCGGTTTCTTGAAATTGGACAGCACCCGGGCCAGGTCGATGCCGTCCAGTCCGGGCATCTTGATGTCGCAGAACACCACGTCCAGGTCGGCCCCTTGCAGGATCCTCAGCGCATCGGCGCCGTTCGACGCGGTCTTGATCGGGCCGATCCGCGGGTCCTTGGACAGCAGATAGACCAGCTCGGCCAGCGCCGGCTCCTCGTCATCCGCGACGAGTGCACGCAAGGGAGAGTCAGCCATGGCCACACACTAGTGCCCCTCAGACGGTCTGGCACGGCACCGGCGGCGCCCAGGCACGCACCTCGCGGCGGCGGAGAAGAGACCACGATGAACCCCGCATCGAGGCCTCTTCTCCGCCTTGCGATGCACGCACCTGGACACCGCCGGCACTCGTGCCAGACCGTCTGAGGGGCACTAAGCCGACGCATGCACCCCTGAGGAGTATTTGGGCACCCGGAAGCTGACCTTTGTGCCTGCGTCCGGTGCGGTCTCGACGACCAGGCCGTAGACGTCGCCGTAGACCTGGCGCAGGCGGGCGTCGACGTTGCCGAGGCCGACCGAGTCGCCGCTCGACTCGCCCGCGAGCGCGGCCCGGATCACCTCGGGGTCGCTGCCGGCGCCGTCGTCCTCGACGCTGATCTCGGCCTCCAGCCCGCGGTCCTGAGCACGGATGGTGATACGGCCGATACCCGACGTACCGTCCAGACCGTGCCGGACCGCGTTCTCCACCAGAGGCTGGACGACCAGGAACGGGATCGCGACGGACAGTACCTCCGGGGCGATCAGCAGCGAGACCTTGAGCCGCTCGCCGAACCGGGCCTGTTCCAGGACGAGATACCGCTCCACGTTGCGCAGCTCATCGGACAGCGTGGTGAACTCACCGCCGCGGCGCAGCGCATAGCGGGAGAAGTCCGCGAACTCGAGCAGCAGATCCCGGGCCCGCTCGGGGTCGGTCCGGACGAAGGAGGCGATCGCTGCGAGGGCGTTATAGATGAAGTGCGGGCTGATCTGGGCCCTGAGTGCCCGCAACTCGGCCTCCATGGCCCGGGTGCGCTCCTTGTTGAGCTCTGCGAGTTCCACTTGGCCGGAGACCCACCTGGCCACCTCCTCCGTCGCCCGGACGAGTGCTGCCGACGAGCGTGGGCTGTAGGCGACCAGGACGGCTACTACCCGGTCCTCAGTGACGATCGGCGCGACCACCGCAGTACGGATCGGGCACTGGGGATCACCACAGGCAACATCATTTGCACCGAGTACTGCGGTCCGCCCGCTGCGCAGGGTGGGCGCCGCGATGGCCTTGGCGTCCCTGCGGTGGTTGCTCTCGTAGGGGCCACCGACCCCGTCCCAGGCCAGTACTCCGGACGAGTCGCAGATGGCGATGGCCGCAGTACCGAGCAGGTCGCGCAGGTGCTTGCTCGCCTTGCCGGCCGCCGCAGGGGTCAGCCCTTCGCGCAGACTCGGCGTCGCCAGCGAGGCGGTGTGCAGCGTCGCATACGTCGCCTTGTCGGCCGAAGTCCCGAAATGCTTCCGTCGCCGCGCAAACATGCCCCGACGGTAGCTCCTCAGACCTCCGAGCGCGGCCTGAACGCCTCCAGCGCCTCGGTGTCGGAGTAGTTGGAGCGCAGGTACTCGTCCAGCCAGGACTCGATACCGGGGTACGTCGAGTGCTTGGCAAGCTGGTCTGCAGCAGAGGCGTCCAGCGCAGTACGACGGAGCTGGACGCCGGACGAGGTCAAGAGAGCCCAGCTGGCACCAGGGGCGCCGTACGGCATGCCGACACTGCCTGCGTTGACCACCAGCCGCCGGTCGACCTGCCGGGCGAAGGGCATGTGCGTGTGCCAGCATACGATCGTTCGGATCTCCTCCGGTACGCCGCTGAGGACGTCGGCCCAGCGGGAGATCGGGCTGTCGACCAGCACCACCTCCTCGTCATCGCGAGGCGTCGCATGACAGAACAACGTGTCGCCGATCGTCACTGTGGTCGGCAGGGCATCCAGCAGCTCGACCTGGTCCGTCCGGAGTTGCTCTGCAGCCCAAGGGCTCACCGCATCCGGCGGCTGGCCGTCGTACGTCCCGCGAGCCATCGCAACCAGCTCACGGTCCGCGTTGCCCCGCACCCACACGGCTCGCTCGCCCAACCCCACCAGGAGATCCAGCGTCTCCACAGGCTGCGGCCCGCTGGCGATGTCCCCGGCCAGTACGACCACGTCAGCGGCCGCTACGTCCGGCTCAGCCAGCACAGCCTCCAACGCAGGCAGTACGCCATGAATGTCCGCCAGCACCACCACTCGCTCCATACCGAGCAGTCTGCCGCCGCTCGCCTCCGTGCGCCCGCTGGTTAGCTCCCGGCAGACATCAGCTGCCCAGGTTGAGCGCGATATCTGTAGTGATCGCGGTGGCCAGCTCACAGCGTCCCGTGCTGATGTTGCACCGGATGATCGCGCTCTTGGTGCCCGGGTCCCCGCCGCCACCCGAGGCGACGGCGACGATCAGCAGATGCTGGTCGTCCTCGGCCCTGATCTGGTGGAAGCACCCCTGCCACTCGCGGATCAACCGCCCACCCTTGGCATCGAGCGCCGCCTGTTCCAGGTCGCAGTAGCCGTCGCCGTACGCCGGACCGCCGATCGCGGTGGCGCCGTCGGGCGTGAAGCCGTTGATCCAGTTGTCGCAGGTCCGCCAGAGCTGTTTGCCGGTGGCGATCTCGCTGACCGTGCTGCAGCTGCCACTGTCGTTGATCAGGCTCGCCGAGGCCGCGATCCGCCCGTCCTGCGACACCGCCGTCGGAGAGGCCACCTTCTCGGTCTGTGCCTTCGCCGCGCCCGGCCGCCAGGAGTACAGGTTCCAGGCCCCGTTCTCCGTCGCTCCCGACCGGTAGAAGACCGTGCCGTTCACGAAGGCGAGCACCTCGGTGTTCCAGCCGTCCGGCACCTTCAGGCTCTGCACCGAACCACCGCTCTCCGCGTAGACGATGCCGCCCTTCGTGGCAGCGCCGCGGGAGCTGGTCCGCGCCGCCGCGTACGCCGCCCCGGACTGGTCATCCGTCGTCACCAGCGACGAGACGCCGGGAGTGCGCCGGACATCGCTGCTGTAGCCGTCGAAGCGGATCAGCTCCGTCCCGTCGTCGCCCTTGCCGACGATCGCGAGCGCGTACGGGTCGAGGCGGCCGACCGCGTAGATCATGGTGCTGCCAGGCACCTTCGCCGGCGAACCCGCGCCGCCACGAATCTCCCGGTCGACCAGGTAGGGCACCTGGGGTGCACGCCCCTTCGGGAGGCTGCTGACGGTCAGTTTGACCGTGGTCGGGCCGGTGGAGGTCGGCGGCGCGGAGGTCGGCGTCTTACTCGGGGTGGTCGACGGAGTCGCGGATGGCGTCACCGGAGTACCGGTCGGTGTCTTCGACTGTCCCGGTGTAGGCGTGCTGCTCTGCGTCGGCAGCGGAGCCGCGTCGGCACTGCCCGCCTGGGGGTCCTTCTGGTATGCGAGTACGCCGCCGAGTGCGACGGCGGCCACCGCCACTGATGCGACCAGCACGATCAGCCGACCGTTCGTCCGTTTCATGGTGTCATCCCTGGGTCGAGCCGCAGTTCGGCGTTGCTGAGGGGTACGGCGAATTCGCAGTCACCCGTGGCGATCACGCACCGAACGAGCGAGCCGCCGGTGGCTCCCTCGGTGCTGATCAGGACGTGCTGGTCGTCTTCGGCGACCGCGTTGGCGAAGAAGCCCGTCCAGGCATGGATCAGCTTGCCCGTCTTGGTGTCCTGGGCGGCGATGCGAACCATCGGGGTTTTGCCTGCGTACCCGCGGCTGATCGTGACCCGGCTGTCCGGCGTGAAGTCCGTCAGGTCGCCTTTGCAGGTCTCCCACAGTTTCTTGCCGGTGGCAACTACGTGCACGGCGTTGCAGACGCCTGCCGAGGCGTTGCGCCAAGAGGTGGAATACCGTCCGTCCTCGGACAGGATCCGGCTCTCGGTGACGGTCTTGACCAGCTTCGGCGTCGTGGTCCCGGGGGTCCACTCGTAGAGCCGGTCGACGTCGCCCGCCTGCTCGTCGATCGACCGGTAGTAGACCTTGCCGTCTACCAACGCGACCACCTTCAGCGCGAAGGTGTCGTCGGGGAAGTCGAGGGTCTTGGTCGCACCGGTCGCCGACAGGTGATGGAGGGCGCCGCCTCTGGTCACCATGCCCTCGGCGTTGAGCCGGACCGTCGTGTACGCCGCTGCGGTGCCCTGCTTGTTGGTGACGAGTGTGTCGGCGTTCGGGACCCGCCTGGTCGGGTGTCCCGCGCCGATGACGAGAAGGTCGGTCGTGCTGCCGTCGGTCCCGACCACCGCGAGCACATCGTCACCGAGCCGGGCGAACCTCTCGATCCGCTGGCTGCCGGGGATCTTGATCGTCGGCCCGCCGCCACGGACTTCGCGGTCGGACCGATAGGTCACGGCGGGGTTCCGGCCCTTGGCGAGGGCGGCCAGGTCCACCGGGATCTCGACAGGGTTGCTCGGGGCCGGGGTCGTCGGCGGCGTACCGGGCGGTTTCGGGGTGGCGGCCGGTGTCGAGGACGAGGGAGGGGCCGGGGTCGAGGGCACAGCGGACGGTGTGAGGGACGGAGTGGGCCGGCTCGACTGGACCTGCAGGGGAGCCGCCGCGGTACCTCCGGCCTGAGGCCTCTGCTGGTGGGCGAAAGCGCCGCCGCCTGCCACCGCGGCTACCGCTACCGCCGCGACCACCGCCGCAAGTCGCGCGTTCTTCTGGACCACCTTGTCGTCACCCCCTGAGCCTTTCATGCTGATGTCCCCTTGCGCGTGGGACGCTGGCCGGGACTGTTTTGTTCGTCACGATCCGATGACAAGTGATCCAGCGCCTCAGCGGGCGGCCAGCAAGACGACCGAGCGGTTCACTCGCCGCTGATGCCCATCCACGCGGATTTCGGCCGGACGGCGGTCTCGCAGGAACCTGTCGTGATCGCGCAGCGGATGATCGAGCTCTGGTACGCCGCATTCACGGCGACGATCAGGAGATGCTGGTCGTCTTCGGGAACAACGGTCTCGAACCGTCCCGTCCACTCGCGGATCACCGCGCCGGTAGTGGTGTCCTGGGCCGTGATCCGTCCGGCAGAACCATCCCCGGCGCGGTCCCCGACCCCGATCGCGACGGAGTGGCCCGGGGTGAAGCCGCTCAGCACGCTGTCGCAGGTCCGCCACGACTGCTTGCCGGTGGCCACCACCATCACCGTCGAGCAGATCCGCGTGGTTTCGCCGGGCGTGGAGACGGAGGTGGAGATGGCCACCGCGCCGTCGGCCGACACCTCGCGCGCTGAACCGACGGTCGTGATCCGCCGCGCCGCCGAGGAGCCCGGCGTCCACTCGAACAGCTTCCACGGCGCGGCCTCGGCGTCCTTCCAGTGGAAGTAGACCTTGCCGTCGGTCCCCACCCGGAGGACCTCCAGCCCGCGAGCAGAGGCCGGTACGGCGAGCTTCTGCACCGCCGCTTCTGTCTCGGCGTAGACGACACCGCCGGCGTTGTCGGCCGGTACTGCGGCGTAGGCCACGGCCCCGCCCTCGGCACCGACCAGAGAGCTGACGTCAGGTGTGTACCTGGCCTTGCCGTCGCTGCCGATCTTGATGAGTCGCCAGTCGGCGGCGGAGACAACGGCCAGTACGTCGTCGCCCAGCCGGGCCACCTGGTGGATGGTGTCCGTGCCGGGGATCTTCCGCAACCAACCAGCACCGCCGCGGACCTCGCGGCCGACTACGAAGGTCACCTGTGGATCCCTGCCCTGACCGAGCTTCGCCAGCTCCACGCTCAGCTTGACCGAACCGGCCGGTGGCGGGGTGGGAGTCGAGAGCGTCAGAGAGGGCGTCGGCAGCGGGCTCGTTGAGCGAGCAGACGGAATACTGGTCGGCGGTGTCTGCTTAGCGGACTGCTTCGAGACCTGCGGGCTGGGACTGGTCGGAGCCGTCAGCGGAACTGCCGCGGACCCGAGGAACTTCGGGCCGTTGCGGGCGGCGAGCATGCCGCCGGTGGCCACCGCCGCGACGGCGACAGCGGCGACCACTACGATCACCCGTCCGTTGGTCCGCACAGCTGTCATCTCCTGCCTACCGCGGGGCCGATTCGTCCCCGTTCGCGGTGAGACGCGGGACGACTTCGTTTAGTTCGACACGATCCGATCACGAGTGGGCGACCCGGTCGCAGGAACGATCGAGCATAATGCGGGGATGGACCAGCCACCGCGGATCGGCCGGTACTCCCTGGTCCGCCGGGTGGGTGCCGGGGGTTTCGCGACCGTCTGGCTGGCCCGGGACGAAGAACTCGACGCCGACGTCGCCGTCAAGATCCTGTCCGACAACTGGATCGACGAGGACGACGTCCGTCGCCGCTTCCTGGCCGAGGGCCGGTTCCTGCGCCGGGTCGACTCGCCGCACGTGGTCGGCGTGCACGACGTCGGCGAGACCGAGGACGGCCGGCCCTATCTCGTCCTGACCTATGCCGACGGCGGATCGCTCGCGGACCGGATCAAGGCCGGGCCGCTGGAGATCGCGGAGGTCGTCGACGTCATCACCCAGGTCGGCAGCGGACTCAAGCAACTGCACGCGCGCGGAGTACTGCACCGCGACGTGAAACCGGCCAACGTCTTGTTCCGGACCGACGAGTCCGGCGATCGCGCGATGCTCGGCGACCTCGGGCTGGGCAAGTCGCTCGAAACCGTGTCCCAGTTGACGATGCCCGGCGGTACTCCGGCCTACGTCGCGCCCGAGCAGGTGATGGGCGACCGGCTCGACCATCGCGCCGACCTGTACTCGCTCGGCGCGGTCGCCTACGCGGCCTTCACCGGCCAGGCGCCCCATGGGCTGATGAGTCTCGGCGCCGTGATGCGGATCGAGTCCCCGCCGCCGTCGATGAGCACCTTGCGCGAAGACGTCCCACCCGCGATCGACGCCGTCGTACGCCGGGCCCTCGAGCCGAATCGCGACAAGCGCTGGCCAGATCTCGACAGCTTCCTCAACGCCCTGCGCGAGGCGCACGAGACCGGCGAGATCCCCGCCGGCCTCGTGCCGGCCGATGAGTTGCCGGTCCCGGCCGGACCGGGCGGCGTTGACCAGGCGACTGCACTCTCAGCCGCCAACGCACCGACGGTCGCTCCTGCGACGGAGCCGGCGACTGTCGCAGCACTGGCACCGGCCGCGACACCGGCCAAGGGCCGCTCGGGCCTGGCCTGGGTGCTCACGATCGTCTTTGCCCTGCTGCTGGCAGCCGGTGGCGGCTATGGCGGCTACCAGCTCGTCATGAGCCGCCCGATGACCGTCACCGAGGACAAGCTGACGGTAAAGGTCTCCCGGGAGTGGAACCAGAAGTCGACCAACTCGGCCAAGCCAGCCTTGCTGGTCACCACGGACACCGAGGGCTGGCGGACCAACGACAATGTGCCCGGCGTCTACGTGGAACTGCAGTCCGGCGGCACGGTTCCGAAGGCAGGCAAGCCGACCTCGGGCTGCACGCTGAGCGACAAGAGTCCAGGCTTCCGTCCGGAGAACGCGATCTACTACTACGCCTGCGGCGCCGACAAGTTCGTAGGCGAGCGTTATCAGCTACTGGAAGGTGTAGGGGTGCTGTGGACCCAGGTCCGAACCAGCACCCTCATCGAAGTGAACGACGTCCTGAGCTCAGTGAGCTACAAGGGCTAAGGCCAAAGCCGGTTAGGGCGAGCGCCGGGCTGTCAACGATCCGTCAGGCGGTCGGCGGCCAGTCGTCCTCCGTGTGCCTGGGTCTTCCGTGGGCTTGGGTTTTCGGTGCCAGGGCTGAGTGGGGTTGCCCGTGCTCCGGAGGTGGAGCGTGACTTCGTCAAGGAGTGTCCGTCGGCCGTGCCCGGCGAGGTGCAACGTGGGGCGGGTTGGCGATGGCGAGACTCCTGGGGCGCAAGGGCCGGGAGGGTCCGGACGTCGGTGCAGACCTCTCTGCGGTCAGCAAACGCTTCCCCCGGCGTGTCGGGGCATCGGCGCGAGGTCGTGCGTGCGCAGCCGTCCACGCCTTCGCCACGGCACGGCACACGCATGGTCGAGCAGGTCGGGGAGTGACAGATGACCCGCGTGAAGGATTTTTGCCACGGAGCGGCAAAAATCCTTCACGCCGTGCTCCGGGACGATTTCAGTCGGCGTCGTCGAGCAGCACCTTGCCGGATTGAGCAGGTTGGCCAGATCGAAGACCTGTTTCATTCGCCGGGACAGGTCGAGGCCGACCAGGCCGAGTCCCTGTTCCAGCCAGCAGGCCCCGGGGGCGCCGAGACCCTACCAACTGATCCCGTGCGAGTCGACACGGCCAGGCAGCTCCCCGAAACCGCTTAAGTTACTGGCTTTGGGGCTAGTAGCGTGTCGCGCCAAAATCTTGGCGCTTGCGGCGCCCAGGCACGCACCTCGCGGCAGCGGAGAAACGGCAACGATGGAAAAGCATCGATGCCGCTCCTCCGCCACCGCGATGCACGCACCTGGACGCCGCAATCACCCAAGCTTTTGACGCGACACGCTACTAGGGCACCAGCGAGGTCAGCGACGACACCGAGGCCTTGTGTAGGCGGGGGATGACGTTGAGCGTCGCCGAGTCCGGGGCGTAGAGGTGTGAGCCCGACTCGTAGACCAGGTACGCCGTGCCGTTGTACTCCGTGACGCCCTCGGTCATACTCGGCGCCCGGAAGCAGCTCAGCTGGGCCGCATCCAGATCCTTTTGACCCCGGCGGACGACGTACAGGTTGCTGCGGTTGCTGCGCCCGTACGACGTGCTGTAGACGAAGTGGTTCGCGGTGACCATCAGGCCTTGCGCCTTCGTCGGTACCTCCCAAGCACCAGGCAGTGTGGTGAGGGTGCCGTCGTCAGCGATCTTGTACTCGTACATGGCGCCGCGACCGGTCTCGTTGAAGCTGCCGGAGAAGATGGAGTCGCCGTAGCTGGTCAGGAACGATGAACCGGCGACGTCGCGCGCAGTACCGACCTGAGCCAGGTACGGCGTACCGGCGGCCTTCATGGCGTCGCGGAGCTCCGTGAGCCGGTACTTGCGGATGGAGCTGCCTGCACCGGCGACGAAAGCCCAGCCCTTGCTGGTGGTGATCCCGCCGACGTGTGACTCGGCGACGGCCACCACACCGACAGTGGAGCCGGTAGCCGGGTCGATGCCGTAGATCTGCGAGTTGGCGCCCGTGCGGTACGAGGACACCAGCAGCAGGTTCTTGCCGGAGCCGTCCCAGTTGTACCAAGTGCCGGCGCCTTGCGGGGTGTGCGTGCTGAGGTTGGGGATGGTCGCGCTGTTGCTGAAGCGGGCGTCGTACTTCTTGGAAGCCGACGGACCGTCGTAGAAGGTAGCGCCGCCGGTGGTCGCGGTATCGCAGGTGATCGCGGCTGTGGCGATCGTCGGCGCGCTCACCGCTGTCAGGGCGGCTGTAGTGGTGAACAGGGTGGTCAGAATGGCCAGTGGGCGAGCCATGGGGGTCCTCTTCGGTTAGGCGGTAACTTTCGAGATCTCCACCCTAGAGGGTAAGTATCTTCCCCGCAGTACGGTAGGCGCATGACCGACCTAGCCGCGGCGATCGACCGCGTTCTGCCCTCCGTCCGTGCCGACCTCGAGGACCTCATCCGGATTCCCTCGGTCAGCGCGGACCCGGCCCGTGCGGCCGACGTCCAGCGGTCCGCCGAGGCGACCGCCGCGCTGTTCGAGGCCGAAGGCTTCGAGGTGCGGATCGTCAGCGCGGGGGGTGGCGCGCCCGCGGTGATCGCGAAGAAGCCCGCGCCGGAGGGCAAGCCGACCGTGCTGCTCTACGCGCACCACGACGTCCAGCCGACCGGCGCCGTCGAGGAGTGGACCTCGGAGCCGTTCGTGCCGACCGAGCGGGACGGCCGGCTGTACGCCCGTGGCGCTGCCGACGACAAGGCCGGTATCGCGGCCCACCTCGCCGCCGTACGGGCCTTCGGCAACGATCTGCCGGTGGGCGTGACGGTGTTCGTCGAGGGCGAGGAGGAGATCGGTTCGCCGACCCTGCTGCAACTGCTCGACGAGTACGCCGATGAGCTGACCTCCGACGCGATCGTGATCGCCGACTCGGGCAACTGGGCGATCGGCCAGCCCGCGTTGACGGTCTCCCTGCGCGGTCTGGTCGACTGCTACGTCGAGGTCCGGACGCTGAAGCACGCCGTCCACTCCGGCCTTTTCGGCGGCGCGGTACCGGATGCGCTGTCGGCGCTGTGCCGGTTGCTCGCCACCCTGCACACCGAGAACGGTGACGTCGCTGTCGACGGGCTGCACGCGACACGCGCGGCCGACCTGGATTATCCGGAGGACCGGTTCCGGTCCGAGTCGAGTGTGCTGGACTCGGTCCGGCTGATCGGTACGGGCACGCTGGTCGACCGGCTGTGGACGCGCCCGGCGATCGCAGTACTGGCCATTGACGCACCGCGGGTCGCCGACGCGAGCAACACGTTGGTGCCGGTCGCCCGGGCCAAGGTGAGCCTGCGGGTGGCACCCGGCGACGACGCGGTCAAGGCGATGGAAGCCCTGCGCAACCACCTCGAGCAGAACGCGCCGTGGGGTGCTCAAGTCACCGTGACAGACGGGGATATCGGCCAGCCGTGCTCGATCAACGCCCGCGGTACGGCGTACGACGCGGCCCGTTCCGCCTTCGCCGCGGCCTGGGGTGTCGAGCCCGTCGACACCGGGATGGGCGGCTCGATTCCGTTCATCGCGGAGTTCCAGCAGGCCTTCCCGAACGCGGCCGTTCTGGTCACCGGCGTGGAGGATCCGGACACCCGGGCGCACGGCATCGACGAGGGCCTGCACCTGGAGGAGTTCGCCAAGGTTTGTCTGGCCGAGGCGCATCTTCTTCAGAACTTGGCCTGATCGGAGGCACCGGGCTTTCCGGGCACGGTGTGTTTGGCATAGGTTTCGGCGAGTGAAGATCGCAGTAGTGCGCGAGACCAGACCGGCCGAGCGCCGGGTGGCCCTGGTGCCTGAACAAGTCGTCAAGCTCGTCCAGCTCGGCTACGAGGTCGCGGTCGAACCCGCGGCGGGCGAGCGCGCGCTGTACTCCGACGATGCCTACCGCGACGCCGGGGCCGAAGTGGCCTGGGGTGCCGACCATGCGGCCACCGTGGTGGCGTCGGTGCAGCCGCTCGAACGCGAGCGTCTGCAGCGGCTCCACGCCGGTACTGCGCTGATGTCGTTCCTGCCGACGAATCCGCCGGACGTGATCCGGGCGGCGACCCGGGCCAAGCTGACGGCGTTCGCGATGGAGATGATCCCGCGGATCTCCCGGGCCCAGTCGATGGACGCACTGTCTTCGCAGGCGCTGGTGGCCGGCTACCGCGCGGCCATCGTCGCCGCGGAACGGCTGCCCCGGTTCTTCCCGCTGAACATGACGGCCGCCGGCACGGTGCCGCCCGCCCAGGTGCTCGTCCTGGGCGCGGGCGTCGCCGGTCTGCAGGCGATCGCCACCGCCAAGCGGCTCGGCGCGGTCGTGAAGGCGTACGACGTCCGTACCGCCGCCGCCGAGGAGATCGCCTCGATGGGCGCGCAGCCGATCGAGCTCGAGCTCGGCACGCTGGACGGGCCGGGCGGCTATGCGCGCGAGATGACGGAGGAGCGCGCCCAGTTGCAGCGCGACCTGCTCGCGCCGTACATCGCGGGCGCGGACGCGTTGATCACCACGGCCGCCGTACCGGGCCGGACCGCGCCGATGCTGGTGTCGCGGTCGATGGTCGAGCAGATGAAGCCCGGCTCGGTCGTCGTCGACCTGGCCTCGGAGTCCGGCGGCAACGTCGAGGGCTCGGTGGCCGGGACCGAACTGATGATCGGCAACGCGCTCGTCTGGGGCGGGGCGAACGTGCCCAGCCAGATGGCCGGACCGGCCAGCCGGCTCTACGGGCAGAACATCGCCAACCTGATCGCGCTGATGACCCGGGACGCGGAGTTCAACCCGGACTTCGACGACGAGATCGTCCGCGGCTGCTGTGTCACCCACGACGGGACCGTGCTGCACGAGCCGACCCGCGAGCTGCTGGAAGGACCGAGGGCATGACCGAGACCATCGCACTGCTGACCATCTTCGTGCTCGCGGCGTTCGTCGGCGTCGAGGTGATCAGCAAGGTCTCGTCGACCCTGCACACCCCGCTGATGTCCGGCGCGAACGCGATCCACGGAGTCATCCTGGTCGGCGCCATCATCGTCACCGGCCAGGCCGACTCGGCGCTGGTCGTGGTGGTCGGGTTGCTGGCCGTCGTGCTGGCGACGATCAACATGGTCGGCGGCTTCGTCGTCACCGACCGGATGCTCGAGATGTTCCGTGGCCCCGGGGGTCGTAAGAAGGAGCTGCACAAGTGATCGACACCTGGGCCCAGATCGGCTACCTGATCTCGGCGGTCTGCTTCATCGTCGCGCTGAAGGCGCTCTCGTCGCCAAAGTCGGCGCGCGGCGGCAACCTGCTCGGCGCCGCCGGCGCAGTGCTCGCGGTGATCATCACCTTCGTCGCCTACAAGCCGGACCACCTGGTGCCGATCCTGATCGCGCTGGCGGTCGGCACGGTCGCGGGTGTGGTCGGTTCGCGCCGGGTGCAGATGACCCATATGCCTCAGCTGGTGGCGCTCTTCAACGGCGTCGGCGGTGGCGCGGCCGCACTGGTCGCGCTGATGGAGCTCGGCGAGGTGCACGACGGCCAGACGATCGCCTCGATCGCGGTCGCCTTCACTGTCGTCGTCGGTGCGATCAGCTTCTCCGGCTCGGTGGTGACGTTCGCCAAGCTGCAGGAGCTGATGACGACCCGGCCGGTGACCTTCCCGGGCCTGCCGGTGCTGTTCATCGCCGGCATCCTCGGCAGCGTCGCGCTGTCGGTCTGGCTCGTGTCGGACCCGCGCGTGTGGGTCGGCGTGCTGCTCTGCCTGGTCGGTCTGGCCGTCGGCGTGATGCTGGTACTGCCGGTCGGTGGCGCCGACGTACCGATCGTCATCTCGCTGCTGAACGCTTTCACCGGTCTGACCGTCGCTGCCGGCGGTTACGTGCTCGGCAACACGCTGCTGCTGATCGCGGGAACGCTGGTCGGCGCGGCCGGTACGTTGCTGACCAAGCTGATGGCCGACGCGATGGGCCGCTCGGTCTTCAACATCCTCTTCGGTGCCGTCAAGGGTGGTTCGACGCTGGGTGGCGGTACCGCGTCCGAGCGCCCGGTCATCTCCGGTGGCGCCACGGACGTGGCGATCCTGCTGGGGTATGCGCAGAAGGTCATCATCGTGCCCGGCTACGGGCTGGCCGTCGCGCAGGCCCAGCACACTCTGCGCGACCTCGTCGAGGAACTGCAGAGCCGCGGGGTCAAGGTCGACTACGCCATCCACCCGGTCGCGGGCCGGATGCCCGGCCACATGAACGTCCTGCTCGCCGAGGCCCAGGTGCCCTACGAGCAACTGCGCGAGATGGACGAGATCAACGGCGACTTCAAGTCCACCGACGTCGTCCTGGTCGTCGGCGCCAACGATGTCGTCAACCCGGCCGCCCGCAACTCCCCGAGCGCCCCGATCTACGGCATGCCGATCCTGAACGCCGACGAGGCCCACCGGGTCATCTTCCTCAAACGCTCCATGCGCCCCGGCTTCGCCGGCATCGAGAACGAACTCCTCTACGACCCCAAAACCACCCTCCTCTTCGGCGACGCCCGAGACTCCCTCACCAAACTCCTGGCCGCCGTCAAGAACGTGTGACCGGGTTGGGGATCGCGTCCAGAAGTTCCTGGGTGTAGGTGGCCTGCGCGTTCTGGATGACCTGGAGCGTGCGGCCGCGTTCTACGACCTGGCCTTCGTTGAGGACCAGGACCTCGTCGGCAAGGAGGCGGGCGCTGAGGAGGTCGTGGGTGATGTAGAGCATCCCGAGCTGGCGGGTCCGGACCAGGTTGTCGAGGAGTTCCAGGATCTCTGCCCGGATCGAGACGTCGAGCATGGAGATGGGCTCGTCGGCGACCAGGATGCGGGGTTCGGGGGCCAGCGCCCGGGCGATGACCACTCGCTGCCGTTGGCCGCCGGAGAGTTGGTGGGGGAGTTTGTCCAGGTACTGCGACGCCGGGTGCAGGCCGACTGTTTCCAGCAGTTCGCCGGCGCGGGTGCGTGCCTGAGCCTTCGACAGGCCCAGGTGGTTCTGGAGTGGCCTGGAGAGCGCGTACGCCGGTGTGCGGGTCGGGTTGAGCGCGGCGAACGGGTCCTGGAAGACGAGTTGGGTGTGGCGGCGATAGGCGCGCAGCTTGCGGCCGCGCAGGGATCCCACGTCCACTCCACCGGTGAAGGTGACCGAGCCTGAGGTCGGGCGCTCCACGCCGGTGACCAGCCGGGCGATGGTGGTTTTGCCGGACCCGCTCTGACCGACCAGCGCTGTCACCTGACCCGGCCGCAGCTCGAACGAGACCCCGTCCACGGCTCGCTTGCCGCGGTACTCCTTCGCCGCGTCCGTGACCGTCAGCACGGGATCCACCGCAGGCGCCTCAGCCCGTACTGCGACGAAGCTCCGGGCCCGGCGGGCATCGACCAGGCCGGCTCGTTCCACCAGCAAGCAGCGGGCCGTCCCCGCACCGGCCGGGAGCAGTTGCGGATGCTGGGTCGAGCAGTCGTCGATCGCGACCGGGCAACGGGCCGCGAATCGGCAACCCACCTGTGGGCGCGAAAGGTCCGGCGGCCGGCCGGGAATGTAGTCCACGCTGATCTCGGTCGCCCGCGGATCGGCGTACGAGCCCAGCAGGCCTTGGGTATAAGGGTGGAGCTGAGCAGACATCATCGCTCGCGCCGGCTGGTCCTCGACGAGCTCGCCCGCGTACATCACCATCACCCGGTCGGCCATCTCCATCACCGTGCCGAGGTCGTGGCTGATGAAGAGGACCGCGAACCCGAGCTGGGACTGCAGTTCGCGCAGCCGTTGCAGGATGTTGTGCTGGACAACGACATCGAGTCCGGTGGTCGGCTCGTCGAGCAGGACGAACTTGGGCTCCAGGGCCAGCGCGAGCGCGAGAGCGACGCGCTGCTTCATCCCGCCGGACAGTTCGTGCGGGTAGCGCCGCAGCACGTCGGCGTCGAGGGAGACCAGGTCGAGCAACGTCGCCGGATCGCCTTCGCGACCGTGCGCGGCGAAGGTGTCGGCGAACTGGGCACCGATCGTGATCACCGGGTTGAGCGAGTTCATGCTGCTCTGGAAGACCGTGGAGATCTTTGCCCAGCGCAACGGCCGGATCTCCTCCTCCGAGGCCGACGTGACGGCGACCCCGTCGAAGCGCACCGACCCGCCGCTGACTGCCGCGGGCTTGTCGAGCAGCCGCAGGATCGCGTTGCCGAGCGTCGACTTGCCACTGCCCGACTCGCCGAGCAGCCCGACGAACTCGCCGTCCGCGATCTCGAAGCTGACTCCGTCGACCGCGCGGACCGGCGTACCGTCGCGTGGGCTGTAGGTGACGGACAGGTCGTCCACCTCGAGCAGAGCCATCTCAGTCCTCCCGCAGATGAGGGTTGCTCAGGGCATCGACCCCGAAGTTGATCAGCGTCAGCGCCGTCATCAGCCCGGCGAAGGCGACACCGGGTGCGATCAGCCAGGCCCACTGGCCGGTCAGCATCGCGCCGCCGGTGTTGGCTTGGTTCAGCATCGTGCCCCAGCTGGTGGTGGTCGGGTCGCCGAGGCCGAGGAACGCCAGGCCGGCCTCGCCGCCGATCGCGCCCAGGCAGGCGCCCATGAAACCGACGACGACCAGCGACGTCATGTTCGGCAGGATCTCGCGGACGATGATCCGCGCGGTCGAGTCGCCGGCGAACTTGGCCGCGGTGATGTAGTCGCGGGTCCGCAGCGTGATGATCTGCGAGCGCTTCAGCCGGGCGCCGTAGGCCCAGCCGGTGATGCTGATGACGAAGATGATCAGCCACAGACCCTTCACCGGCGCGTATGCCGCCAGCGTGATCATCAGCGGCAGCACCGGAACCACCAGCGCGAGGTTGATGAAGAACGAGAGCACCTCGTCGACCAGGCCGCGCAGGTAGCCCGCGGTGAGGCCGACCGCCAGTCCGATCACCGTCGAGAGCGTGCCGGCCGCGAGGCCGACCAGCAGGGACGTGCGCGCGCCGTACACGAGCTGGGACAAGACGTCCTCGCCTTGGGCGGTGGTTCCCAGCCAGTTGCTGCCGTTGGGACCGACGGACGCGGTGAAGCTGTTGTCGCGCGGCGCGTACGGAGCGAGCACGGGTGCGAGGAGGGCGACGAAGACGAAGACCGCGAGCATCACCAAGCCGATACGGCACTTGCGGTTGCGCCAGAGAATGACGAACCACCCGGGCACTTTGGTGGCCCTCGCCGCTTCGACGGCGGCGACCTCGGCCTGCTCGGTGTCAACGGGCTGGATCGGCAGCGACGTGGTCATCCGGCCTCCTCCCGCCGGACGCGCGGATCCAGTACGCCGTACAGCAGGTCGGCGAGCAGGTTCGCGATCAGCACACCGACCGTGATGAACAGGAACAGCGCCTGCATCAGCGGGTAGTCGCGGTTCGAGACGGCCTCGAGCATCATCCGGCCGAGGCCCGGGTAGTTGAAGATCGACTCGACCAGGACAGTGCCGCCGAGGATGCCGCCGAGCGCGATCGCGAAGCCGGTGACGTTCGGCAGGACCGCGATCCTCGCGCCATAGGTGAGCGCGACGCGGCGACGCGGCAGACCTTTGGCACGGGCGAGCCGGGCGTAGTCCTCGCCGAGCGTCTGGACCATGTTGTTGCGCATCCCGATGATCCAGCCGATCGGGCCGACGATCAGCAGCGAGACGGCCGGCAGAATGCTGTGCTGGAAGGCGTCGGAGAAGAACAGCCAGTTCCAGCCGGGATCGCTGCCGCCGCCGTACCCGCCGCCGGTGGGGAACCAGTTGAGCGTGATCGCGAAGACGTAGATCAGCACCAGCGCGAGCCAGAAGAACGGCAACGTGCCGACGAAGGTCGACCCCAGCGTGATCACCGAGTCGACCCGGCTGTTGCGCCGGTACGCCGCCCACGCGCCGAGCAGGGTGCCCGCGACGAAGGACACGACCTGTGTGACGCCGACCAGGATCAGCGTCCAGGGCAGGCCCTGCCCGATCATGTGCGTGACCGAGTACGGGAAATAGGTGTAGGAGATGCCGAAGTCGCCTCGGGCCACCGCCGCCAGATAGTCCCCGTACTGCGTCAGCAGGTTGCCGTCCGGCGTACCGAGCATCTTCCGGATCGACTCGACCTGCGCCGGGTCGATCGCCTGGCTCTGGCCACCCAGCCGGGACACGATCGCCTCGGCCGGGTCGCCGGGCTGGAGCCGCGGGATCAGGAAGTTCAGCGTGATCGCGGCCCACAGCGTGGCGAGGAAGAACCCCGCGCGCCGGAGGAAGTAGCGCACGTCAGCTGCCGGCCGGCTTGAGGTTGGTCAGCACCAGCAGGTTGTCAGTCGGTGCGGCGTACGGGTTCTTCTCGTCGGGCCAGCCGACCGCCTTGTCGGTCTGGTACTGGAACCACTTCGCGCCGTACCAGAGCGGGATCATCGGGACCTGGTCCACCATCACCTTGGTCAGCCCCGCGACGGCCTGCTTCTGCTCCTCGTCGCTCGTTGCCAGCCGCAACTGGTCGAGCAGCTTGTCGGTCGCCGGGTCGTTCCAGCGAACGAAGTTGCTCGCCGCCTTCTGCCCGATCGGCGCGCTCTGGTCGCTGCCCAGCGGCTCGGAGAAGTTGCGGAACATGTTGCAGGACCCACCGTGCACGCCGAAGAGCAGGTCGTACCGGCCGACCGCCCGGTCGCTCTCGTAGGTCGGCGGGTTGGGCGTCTCCATCGCGACGTCGAAGCCGAGGCTCTTGAGGTCCTTGACGATGATCTGCGCGGCCGAGACCCAGTCGACGTAGCTGCCCGGCACCTTGAAGGTGAACTTCAGCGGCTTGCCGTCCTTGCCCAGGCGCTTGCCCTGGGCATCCTTCTTGTAGCCGGCCGCGGTCAACGCCGCGTCTGCTTTCCCGGCGTCGTAGGAGATCCGGCCCTGGTCCTGGAGATCGGCAGGCAACCACTTCTCCTGCCCCGGCACGACGAGGCCGGTCTGGCTGGCCTTCTCGACGTAGCCGAGCTGGGACTTGGTGACGATCTCGTCGCGGTTGAACGCGGTGGTCAGCGCCTTGCGGAACTCCACGTCGCTGAACGGCGCCTTGGTCAGGTTGAGGTAGACGCTGATCGAACCGCCCGGCGGGTACCAGTAGTGGTTGATCTTCGGGTCGCGATCGACGAACGCCTTCTTGATGTCCGGTACGAACATCGCGTTCGTGTCGTACTCGCCGCGGCTCAGCTTCAGTTGTTCGACAGCGCCACCCGCATCGGCTTTGTGGAAGCGGATCTCCTGCACCTGGACCTTGCTTGCCTGCCAGTAGTCCGGGTTCCGCTCGATGGTGAGCTGCTGCGGGTTGAACGACTTCACCTTCATCGGACCCGTACCGACCGGGTTCTGCGCGTTGACGAACTTCACCGGGTCGGCCTGCTGCGACCAGATGTGCTCGGGAACGATGTAGACGTTGGTGATCAGCGTGAAGGTGGAAGCGCCGGGATCCTTGAACTTGAGGGTGACCGTGCTCGCGTCAGTGGCCTCGACCGCCGACAGGTAGCGCCAGACGCCCTGGGTATCGAGCGCCGAGTGCTTGTGCAGCAGGTCGAAGGTGAACGCGACATCCTTGCTGGTGAAGGGTTTCCCGTCGTTCCACTTCACGCCGTCGCGGAGCTTGAAGGTCAGCGTCTTGGGGTCGGTCCACTTGTACTCGGTGGCCAGCCACGGCTTCGGCGTACAGGAGAAGTTGTCGTAGAGCATGAGCTTCTCGAAGACATAGTCGACGGCGCCGAGCCGGGTGGCCTCGAGGTACGGGTTGTAGTTGGCCTGCGGGGCGGTGCCGCCGCCGAAGTCGCCGTAGTCGAGGAAGTTGACCATGCCGTTCGCCGCAGCTGGGCCGGAGCCGCCGCTGCCATTGGTCCCGCTGGTGCCGGTGCAGGCGACGAGGGTGCAGGTCGTCGCGAGCGCGACGATCGCTGTCCGGAGGAATGATGGGCGGTTCATGCCTTGCTCCTGTCTGTCAGGCGCTAGCGGCAGCCGCAGCTGCCCCGCAGTACCAGTTCGGTGGCGAGCACGGTGTCCATCACCGCGCCCGGCTCGCCGAGTCCGGAGAGCAGCAGGCGGGCGGTGACCGCGCCGAGTTCGCGAATGGGCTGCCTGATCGTGGTCAGCCCGGGCTGGACGAGGGAGGACATGGCGACGTCGTCGAAGCCGGTGATGGCGACGTCGCCGGGGATCTTGAGGCCGCGGCCGAGGGCGCCGATCAGGACGCCGAGCGCGGTCTCGTCGTTGGCGCAGACGATCGCGCGAGGCGGGTTGGCCCTTTCGAACAGCTCGCCGGCCGCGATCACGCCGTCGGACTGTTGCAAGCCGATCTTCACCGGCGTCTTCGGTGCGGGCACCCGGGCGTCGCGATGCCCTTGCCTGAAAGCTTCCCAGCGATCGGTGACGTCGGGTGAGCCGTCGGGGTTGCCGACGAACGCGAGCCGGCGATAGCCGTGGTCGACCAGCAGATGCCGGGTCAGCTCTGCCACTCGGGAGTTGTCGGCGCGCACCGCGGGGATGCCGTCGAGCGGCCGCCCGGCGAGCACCACGACCGGCACGTCGGCGGCCAGCCGGCGTAGCGTCTCCTCCTTGATCGTGCCGCCGTGCACCGCGATGCCGTCGACCCGCGCGGACATCGCCAGGACGTCGTCGTCGGCCGCCGCGCGCCGGTGCGTTCCGACGATGTGAACGCTGGCGCCGGTCTCCATCGCCTCGTACTCGAAGCCCTGGATCAGCTCGGAGAAGTACGGCCCGGCCAGGCCGGGGAAGACGATCGCCACCGCGCCGTGTTTCTGCTCGGCCAGGGCACGGCCGAGCTGGTTCGGCCGGTAACCGTGCTCCTCGATGACGCGCAGGACACGCTCCCGGGTCTCGGGGCTGACCTGCCCGGTACCGCGGGAGACCCGCGACACCGTGGCGATCGAGACGTTCGCGATCTCGGCGATCTGGCGCACCGTGAGCCTCTTGTTGCTCATCCGCGACCTCCCGCCGTAACGTTGCAGTAACCGGTTTCAGCGACCATATGTGAGGAACCAGACCAGCGGCAAGGGCACGGGTGTCGCGGTCGGTGGAGAGGCACACATGAGCGATCCGTACGACGTCCGCCTGGCTCGGCGCCGCCTGCTGGTGGACGGGCAACCCGTGCTGATGATGTCGGGGGAGGTGCACTACTTCCGGCTGCGCCGGCCGGACTGGGCGTCCCGGTTGGATCTGCTGGTGGCCGCCGGCTGCGATGCGGTGGCGACGTACATGCCGTGGCTGGTGCACGAGTTGCCCGATGGCTCGCTGGACCTGGCGGGGCGGACTTCGCAGTACCGGGACCTGGCGGGATTCCTGGATCTCGCTGAGGAGAAAGGGTTGCGGGTGATCGCCCGCCCGGGGCCGTTCGTGATGGCCGAACTGAAGAACGAGGGGTTGCCGTTCTCGGTCTACTCGTTTGAGGTGGAGTCCGTCGGGTGGAATGGGGCGGCTGCTCCGACCCGGGATGTGGATTACCTCGCACCGGCGTACCTGGCGTCGGTACGGCGTTGGTATGCGGGCGTGATGCCCTTGCTGGCTTCACGATTGGCGACTGTGGGCGGGCCGGTCGTCGCCGTACAGCTGGACAACGAGATCGGGATGCTGTCCTGGGTGACGAACTCGCCCGACCTGACCGAAGCCGCAGTCGGGGAGTTTCTTGCGTGGACTCGGGAGAAGGGGATTCTGCCTGGGTTGGACGCCGCCGGGGTTCGGACGCCTCCTGCGGGCTCGCTCGAACTTCATCACGAACTGTCCGTCTTCCAGCGCGATCGGTACTCCCGCTACGTCGCCTTCCTTCGCGCCGAGGCAGAGTCGCACGGAGTGCGTGGCGTGCCGTTCCTGATCAACCTGCACGGGACGGGAAACGGTCGCGGCCGGACGTATCCGATCGGGATCAGCCAGCTCTATCCGACGTACTCGGGCCAGCCGCAGATGACCTCGGGATCTGACCACTACCTGGGTGATCTCACCGTCGAGAACGTCGCGGATCTCTATGTGGGCAACGCTTTCATGGCCGCCGTTCACGACTCCGACCAGCCGCTGACGTCGCTGGAGTTCGAGGCTGGTCTGGGTGACTACGGTGAAGACCTGAGCCGCCAGGTCCCGCCCTCGGCGCTGGCCTTGAAGACTCGGCTCTGTGTTGCCCAGGGCAACCGGTTGATCAACTACTACCTGTTCGCCGGCGGGCACAATCCGCCGCTGGACGTCCCGGCCGGTGACGGGAACGACCGGATCGCCTTCACGGGTGAACGCCACGGTTTCAGCGCTCCCGTGGGACCCGAGGGACAGCTGAACCCGAGCTATCAGGTTCTCGCCGAGACGGTCTCCGAACTCCGCGCCATCGGCCCGCTGCTGGCCGACATGGACGAGGAGTACGACGACCTCGCGCTGGGGTTCGTGCCGGACCACTACCTGACGGAGTACTGCCACCCGGGGGACGCGGTACGGCGTGAGGTGGTCGCCGACCTGGAGCGGTTCCGCGGCATGGGTTCGCGAGACATAGTCGCCCGCGCGCTGCTGCTGGCCGGCTTCTCCTTCCCTGCGATCAACCTGCAAGCACCCCTCGACACCTCCCGCGCGATAGTCCTGGCCTCTGCCTCCACCTTGGCCGCCTCGGTCCAG
Source organism: Kribbella catacumbae DSM 19601 (assembly GCF_000372465.1). Taxonomy (GTDB): domain Bacteria; phylum Actinomycetota; class Actinomycetes; order Propionibacteriales; family Kribbellaceae; genus Kribbella; species Kribbella catacumbae. The sequence goes on along the minus strand of NZ_AQUZ01000021.1, from coordinate 100,497 downwards.
CAACGCCTCGCCGACTTCGTCCACGCCGGCGGCCGCCTACTGCTGGCAGGCGTCCTCCCCACCCGCGACGTCGACGGCACCCCCTGCACCACGCTCGCCGACGCCCTCGGCGTACACCCCGGCCCCCTCGTCAACGCCACCCCGCACTTCTTCCCCTCAGCCCGCACCAAAACCTCCCCCGAAGTACGAGTCAGCACCCTCCAGCCCCTCACCCCAACCCCAACCGAGCCACCCACCCGAACCCCAACCGAACCGCCCACCCGAACCTCAGCCGAGCCACCCACCCGAACCTCAGCCGAGCCACCCACCCGAACCTCAGACGGAAGGCTCGCCCGGACCTCGGACGACATGCTCGCCCGGACCTCGGACGACATGCTCGCCCGGACCTCGGGCGAGGTGCTCGACTGGACCTCGGACGAGGTGCCCGACCGGACCTCAGACGAAGGGCTCGACCGGACCTCGGAAGACATGCCCGACCGGACCTCAGACGAAGGGCTCGACCGGACCTCGGAAAACATGCCCGACCGGACCTCAGACGAAGGGCTCGACCGGACCTCAGACGACATGCCCGACCGGACCTCGGGCGAGGTGCTCGACTGGACCTCAGACGAAGGGCTCGACTGGACCTCAGGCGAGGTGCTCGTTCGCGATACCTCGACGGGGGCCGCTGTGGGTCTTGACCTTCGCGCCGGAGCGGGCCGCGCGATCGTGCTCAGCTGCGACTACCCGGCCCACCTCGACTTCTGGACCGGTCTGCTCGCCCGCCTCGAGGTCCACCCACGCCACACCCACGACGCCCCGCACCCCGGCATCGTGCTCACCTCGACCGCGACCCCCGACGGCCAACGGCTCATCCACGTCCTGAACGTCAGCCCGATCGACCAGTCCCTGACCATCCACCACAACGGCCACCCCCTCTTCGACGGCACCCGCCTCAACCTCCCGGCCCGCACCGGCCGCACCCTCCCCGCCTAGCTTCGGCGCCCCCGAGGTACCGGGTGTGTGCCATAGCCCTTACCCGCCACCGCGCGGACGCGGAGGCCATCAATCCGGCGCCCGCCCCGCTCCCGCGAGCGCGGTATCCCCGGCGGGGTTGGGGTATTGATGGGCTGGGGCTCCGGACGCCCACCACTCACCAACCTCGGTCCACGGTCCAGCCACCGCTCAGCCGCAGCGTGTCCGCCCTGCCCGGCCGCTAGTTGCTGAGTGCTGGCCGTCCGCGAGCCTCGCCCGCCGCCCTGAGTACCGGGTGGGCGAGGTTCGCGACCCCCTTCCCGGTACCGCGCGGACGCGGAGGCCATCAATCCGGCACCCGCGGCGTTCCCGCTAGCGTGGCACCCCATCCCGGGTTGGGGTATTGATGGGCTGGAGCTCCGGACGCCCACCACTCACCAACCTCGGTCCACGGTCCAGCCACCCCTGACCCGCAGCGTGTCCGCCCTGCCCGGTCCTAGTTGCTGAGTGCTGGGCGTCCGCGAGCTTCGCCCGCCGCCCTGAGCGCCGGGTGGGCGAGGTTCGCGCCCCCTTTCCCGGTGCCGCGCGGACGCGGAGGCCATCAATCCGGCACCCGCCCGCTCCCGCGAGCGTGGCACCCCATCCCGGGTCGGGGTATTGATGGGCTGGGGCTCCGGACGCCCACCACTCACCAACCTCGGTCCACGGTCCAGCCGCCGCTCACCCGCAGCGTGTCCGCCCTGCCCGGCCCTAGTTGCTGAGTGCTGGGCGTCCGCGAGCTTCGCCCGCCGCCCTGAGCGCCGGGTTGGCGAGGCTCGCGACCCCCTTCCCGGTACCGCGCGGACGCGGAGGCCATCAATCTGGCACCCGCCCGGCTCCCGCGAGCGCGGCACCCCACCCCCGGGCCGGGGTATTGATGGGCTGGAGCTCCGGACGCCCACCACTCACCAACCTCGGTCCACGGTCCAGCCACCCCTGACCCGCAGCGTGCCCGCCCGCCCGGCGGCTAATTGCTGAGTGCTGGCCGTCCGCGAGCCTCGCCGGCCGCCCTGAGTACCGGGTGGGCGAGGTTCGTGCCCCCTGTCCCGGTGCCGCGCGGACGCGGAGGCCACCAATCCGACACCCGCCCGGCTCCCGCGAGCGTGGCACCCCACCCCGTGCCGGGGTATTGATGGGCTGGGGCTCCGGACGCCCACCACTCACTAACCTCGGTCCACGGTCCAGCCACCGCTGACCCGCAGCGTGCCCGTCCTGCCCGGCGGCTAGTTGCTGAGTGCTGGCCGTCCGCGAGCTTCGCCCCGCCGCCCTGAGTACCGGGTGGGCGAGGTTCGCGACCCCCTATCCCGGTGCCGCGCGGACGCGGAGGCCACCAGTCCGACACCCGCGGCGTTCCCGCGAGCGCGGTATCCCGGCGGGGTTCGGGTGTTGATGGGCTGGGCGTCCGGGGACGTTGCCGCCTAGCGCTCGGAGTACCGGGGGTGGCGGCTGGCGCAGTACGGCGCGGATGTGGAGGCCATCAATCCGGCACCCGCGGCGTTCCCGCTAGCGTGGCACCCCATCCCGGGTCGGGGTATTGATGGGCTGGAGCTCCGGACGCCCACCACTCACCAACCTCGGTCCACGGTCCAGCCACCCCTGAGCCGCAGCGTGCCCGCCCGCCCGGCCGCTTAGTTGCTGAGTGCTGGCCGTCCGCGAGCTTCGCCCCGCCGCCCTGAGTACCGGGTGGGCGAGGTTCGCGCCCCCCTATCCCGGTACCGCGCGGACGCGGAGGCCATCAATCTGGCACCCGCCCGGCTCCCGCGAGCGCGGCACCCCACCCCCGGGTCGGGGTATTGATGGGCTGGGGCTCCGGACGCCCACCACTCACCAACCTCGGTCCACGGTCCAGCCACCGCTCACTCGCAGCGTGTCCGCCCGCCCGGCCGCTAGTTGCTGAGTGCTGGGCGTCCGCGAGCTTCGCCCGCCGGTGGGGCTGGGCTGGTGGGATGGAGGTGCGGGTGTCTGGCGGTGACCGACCTTGGTTTGGGGGCGGCGGATGCTGACCTGCCGAGGGCGGTGGGGGAGCTTTGGGAGGCCGGGTGGTGCCAATGCACCCATGCGGCCTCTGGGGGTGCGTTGACCCGGGTGGGGGGTGAATTAGGTTCGTTGGTGAAGTGGAGTGGACCACTTCGCTCGGCCGTGGTGATTGCTCGCGGCGAATTCCGCCCCAGACAATGCCAGCCGCTAATGCGGTCTCATTGTCATGCCTGAAAACCGGGGATGCGCATGATCGTAGAACGTATGGTGTATTCACCGGCCGCCGTCCTCGCGACCGTACTGCTTTCCCCTGATCGTGCTCGGCCCCGGCCAGCACTTTTCGGTCACCATCGAACGATGGGCCGGCTCAGCGCTCTTCTGCCGCGATCACAACCCTTTGGCAGCTTCCGGCCACCAGCCCGACTGGCGCCTTGAACCGGTCCAGTCCGTTATTCCCTGCCCGTTTTTCCAGTGACGCAAGGATTGGTCTAGTCCGTAAATCACCGAACCCATCCCCGCTGAGCCGCCCGCACTCCCAGCCCGAACCGCCCCGAAGCGCCCGCCTGCTCACTCAGCTTCGCCGCCATCCGCCGCACGGTCCGCAAACGAAACCCCCAACTTCCGCCCCGCCCGCTCATCAGTAGCCCCCTGCACCAGCAACTGCAAGAACTCCGTCTCCACAGCGCTGAGCTCACCTGGCGACGGTGGTTCCGTCAAAGACGATCATTTTCATGGGCAGGTTGGGTGCGGCCCTTACCCGGCCCCCGTTGTCGTGAATCCAATGAATGTAGTCGGCGGCACCTTTGCCGCCGACGCCGGCGGCCAGATAGATAACGCGGAAATCCAGCCCATTCTTGAAAACAGCCGCATCGGGTGAATCATCGCCGGTCGACCGAGCTATGTCGTCCTTGCTGGCAAGATTGAAATACCACCCTGATTTCTCGCGCCGGAATTGACTGGTGAAGCCCAGTGACTCGAATAACTGTGGTCTCCGTCAGACCCAGCCGCGTTTGGCGGCGGCTACTCCCAGTTCGAAGCGGCTGGTGGCGTCGAGGCGTTCGGAGAGGTTGGCGGTGATGCGGCGGGCGGTGCGGAGTGAGATGCCGAGGAGGCGGGCGACCTGCTCGTCCTTGGCGCCGCCGGCCAGCAGGCGTAGTACCTCGGCCTCGTGCGGAGTAAGAGGGCTGTTGTTGTCGCGGTCCTCGGGGGAGAACATCTCCGATGCCCGCGCCCAGTAGGCGTCGAAAAGCGCGAGCGCGACCGCCATCACGCCCGGGCTGCGGTGGATCACCGCGCCGGCCGTCGGGTTCTCCGGGTCCATCGCCATGATGGCGATCTCCTGGTCCAGGATGAGCAGCCGCATCGGCAGGGTCGGAGTCGCCCGTACTTCGCCGCCGAGGCGGTGCAGGGTGGCGGCGTAGTCGAGGCCCGGCTTGGAGACCGTCATGCTCTGCAGATAGATGGTGCGCATCTTCAGCCCGCGCTCGAGCAGCGGCATGTCGGGGGAGTACTCGATCGGGTGGATCGTGTCGTCGATGTGCGCCGGGATCATCCCCCAGAAGGACTCCTTCGCCTTCAGGCCCAGCTCCTCGATCCGCCGGGACGCGTTCGCCCGGCCCTTGAGCACCTCGACGTCGCCGCTGCTGCGAGCGGTGAGCAGCTCGTTGTACTGCTCAGCGATGACGTCGGCCGAGGACTCCGCCTGCTTGAGCTCGCCGAGCATCCGGTTCAGCTCGCCGCGGCGCCGCTCGGCCAGCACGGTCAGCCCGACCCGGGGGTGGACCGCGTGCTCGGCCTCGGGGTCGGCCCAGGTCGGGACCAGCAGGTCCAGTTTGCGGAGCTGGCCCATCGTCTCCAGCACCTCGGCCATTGGCCGCTTTACCAGTGCCGCAATCTGCTCCGGTGTGCTGTCCGGGTGGCTGAGGAGGGCGTGGTAAACCGCGAAGGTGGCATCATCCACTCCGAGCGGTTCTAACACGGCAGTTCACTCCTTCAGCCCCTGTTCGGAACCGACCATATACAGAATGCGTCGACAATGAGCGTTTGTTTGGTTGATGCCGATTATTTCGAAGGGACGAACCGTGATCAAGAAGTGTCTTACTGTAGTCGCCACTGCTCTGCTACTCACAGCGATCGCCGGTATTTCGGGCGGGCTGAGCGCCAACTCGCAGCCCCAGGCCGGGCGGGGCGATCCCGAGTGCCACACCGCGGCTCTTTGCTGGTAGCCGGTCCCGTAGACTGCTGTGCGTGGCTCGTGGCGATGGTCGGCTGACTCATGATCTTGACCCGCAGGATCTAGGCCCGCAGGACGCTTGTGGCGTCTTCGGAGTCTGGGCACCGGGGGAAGAGGTCGCCAAACTCACCTATTTCGGGCTCTACGCTCTGCAGCACCGAGGGCAGGAGTCGGCTGGCATCGCGGTCAGCAACGGCAGTCAGATTCTGGTCTACAAGGACATGGGTCTGGTCAGCCAGGCTTTCGACGAGGCGACGCTGGCCTCCCTCAAGGGATACATCGCGGTCGGTCACTGCCGGTACTCGACGACCGGATCGAGCGTCTGGGCCAACGCCCAGCCGACCTTCCGGTCGACCGCGACCGGCTCGATCGCGCTAGGGCACAACGGCAACCTCACCAACACCGGTGAACTGGCCGCGAGCCTCGACGGCAGCGGTGACCTCGATCTGGGGCTGGACGTCGAGGTCGAGCACGCGAAGGCGAACGCCAAGCACGGCGCCTCCTCCGACACCGACATCCTCACCTCGATGCTGGCCGGCTACCCGGACCTGACCATCGAGCAGGCGGCCGCCAAGGTGCTGCCGAAGGTCAAGGGCGCCTTCAGCCTGGTCTTCATGGACGAGTCCACCCTGTATGCCGCGCGCGACCCGCAGGGCATCCGCCCGCTGGTGCTCGGCCGGCTCGAGCGGGGCTGGGTGATCGCCAGCGAGACCGCCGCGCTCGACATCTGCGGTGCGAGCTTCATCCGCGAGGTGGAGCCGGGCGAGATCGTCGCGATCGACGAAGAGGGTCTGCGCTCCACCAAGTTCGCCGAGCCGGACCCCAAGGGCTGCCTGTTCGAGTTCGTCTACCTGGCTCGCCCGGACACCCAGATCTCCGGCCAGCGGATCTACTCCACCCGGGTCGAGATCGGTCGCCGGCTGGCCCGGGAACACCCGGCCGACGCCGACCTGGTGATCGCCACCCCGGAGTCCGGTACGCCGGGCGCCATCGGGTACGCCGAGGAGTCGGGTATCCCGTACGGATCGGGTCTGGTCAAGAACGCGTACGTCGGCCGGACCTTCATCCAGCCCAGCCAGACCATCCGCCAGCTCGGCATCCGGCTCAAGCTGAACCCGCTGCGCGAAGTGATCGAGGGCAAGCGGCTGGTCGTCGTCGACGACACCATCGTCCGCGGCAACACCCAGCGCGCCGTGATCAAGATGCTGCGCGAGGCCGGCGCGAAGGAGATCCACGTCCGGATCACCGCGCCGCCGGTGAAGTGGCCGTGCTTCTACGGCATCGACTTCGCCAGCCGCGCGGAACTGATCGCGAACGGCCTGAACACCGACGAGATCTGCCGTTCACTCGGCGCCGACTCGCTCGGCTACATCGACCTGGACTCCCTGGTCGAGGCCACCACGCTGCCGAAGGACCAGCTCTGCCGCGCGTGCTTCGACGGTGTCTACCCGGTCGAGCTGCCGAGCCCGGAGCACCTGGGCAAGCACCTGCTCGAAGTACCGGTGAGCACTGATGCCGACGGCCTGGCCACGGTGTCCGGTGGCGCCGGCGCCGCGGATGCCCTGTCCCGGCCGTGACGGCTGCCCCCACAAAGGAGAACAACGTGAGCGAGGGCGCGAGCTACGCGGCCGCCGGAGTCGACATCGAGGCCGGTGACCGGGCCGTCGAGCTGATGAAGGAATGGGTGGCCAAGGCGACCCGCCCCGAGGTGGTCGGCGGGCTCGGCGGGTTCGCCGGGCTGTTCGACGCCAGCGCGCTGACGGCGTACCGGCGGCCGTTGCTGGCGACGTCGACGGACGGTGTCGGTACCAAGGTCGCCATCGCGCAGAAGATGGACCGGCACGACACGATCGGGTTCGACCTGGTCGGCATGGTCGTCGACGACCTGGTCGTCTGCGGCGCCGAGCCGCTGTTCATGACCGACTACATCTGCACCGGCAAGGTGGTGCCGGAGACGATCGCGCAGATCGTCAAGGGCATCGCCGAAGCCTGCGTCGAAGCCGGTACTGCGCTCGTCGGCGGCGAGACGGCCGAGCACCCCGGCCTGCTCGAGGCCGACGAGTACGACGTGGCCGGCGCCGCGACAGGAGTCGTGGAAGCCGACGAGGTGATCGGCGCCGACCGGGTCCGGGCCGGCGACGTGGTGGTCGCGATGGCGTCCTCGGGGTTGCACTCGAACGGGTACAGCCTGGTCCGGCATGTGTTCTTCGACCGGGCCGGCTGGCAGCTCGATCGGGAGGTGCCCGAGCTCGGCGGCACTCTCGGTGACACTCTGCTGATCCCGACGCGGGTCTACGCGAAGCACTGCCTCGAGCTGATCCAGGATCTGAACGCCACGGATCTCGACACCGAGGGGAAGCCGTTGCACGCGATGTCCCACATCACCGGTGGCGGCTTCGCGGCGAACCTGGGTCGCGTCATCCCCGACGACCTTGCGGTCCGGATCGACCGGTCCAGCTGGACGCCGGCACCGATCTTCGGCCTGGTCGGCCAGTTGGGTGGCGTCCCGCCGCTCGAGCTCGAGAAGACGCTGAACATGGGCGTCGGGATGGTCGCGATCCTGGACCCGGCCGCAGCCGACCGCGCGATCGCAGTACTGGCTGAGCGTGACATCCCCGCGTGGGTGTGCGGCGAGGTCAGCACGGCAGCCGACGGCAAGACAGGCGTCAAACTCCAAGGCACCTACGCCAGCTGACACGGCACGAGCGGTGCCGCGCTAGCTCATGCAGGGCAGGCGCGTTACCGCGCTAGGTGCTGTAGAGCCGACTGATCACTCGCGGCGTTCGGACGATCCGCGGCCTCGGGGTACTCCCGGGAGCCGACGGACCGTCCGGTCGTCAGCGCGTAAAAGGGCAGGTCGACATCACCTGCACTGCCGTGTGGTGGAACTCGCCGGTCGAAGCACGGGACGACCTGCCGACGCGCACTAAGCGCGGAGGCAGGTCATCCGGAGTGCTGCAGCTTTACCGACGGGGGTGGTAGTCGTCGGCGTCATCGCCGACGTCTGTGTCGTTGTTGCCGTTCGCAGAGGTACCGCCCTCGTCCCCGCCGGACAGCTCTTTCTTGAGCTGGTCCAAGTCGGTGTCCCAGGTGCGGTACTTCAGGTCGCGTGCGACCTTCGTCTGCTTGGCCTTTGCACGGCCGCGCCCCATAGCGTCGACCCCCTCGCACAAGTCAACCGGGTACGCAGCGTGGCGCCCACGGATCAGTCGTCAGTAATCGTGCTTCTAGGTTACCCGGAGCCGGAGCCCAACACACGCACGACCCCCTGGCTGGACCTCCGAACAGGTCCGATGACAGGCCGGAAGGCCTGACCGATCCCCTCAAACCGGCCAGGCCTCCCGCGTCTTTGACCCCTTACCGGGGTGCTACTTCACCTCGCGACGTGAGCTTGCCCACAGTCCCACGATCGTCGGCAGGACGATCCAGATCCCGATCGCGGTGAGCGTCTCGGGCACCATCCCGTGCAGGTCGCGCTCGGCGATCCGGCCGAAGGCGCCGAACACGTCCAGCCAGTCGGCGTTGCTCTTGAACAGCGCCGGGCCGGCCAGCGTCCAGGCGGTCGGGGCGACGAAGAAGACCAGGATGGCGACCGCGGTCTGGGCGATCACCGCACCGAAGGCGGCACCCATCACGACGTTCAGGGCGGTGGTCAAGTAGGCGCCGGCGAGGGCGCCACCGAAGCCGGCGTACGACGCTCCGTCGCCGCTCAGCGAGCCGCCGAGGGCAGTGCCGGCCAGGGCGAGCACGACCGTCACGCTCAGCACCACGACGCTCAGCAAGATCGCGGAGACGAACTTGGCCAGTTGGACCCGGATCCGGCGCGGCGACAGTGTGAACGTGGTCAGCGCGGTCCGCTGGGTCCACTCGCTCGTCATCGCCATCACGCCGATCACCGGCAGCAGCAGCATGACGCCCGTCGACGCGGCCGCCAGGTAGCTGTCGAAGGTCTGCTTGCCGTCGTTGAGGTGGGTGAGCTGCCAGGTGAGTGCGGCGAGCGCCAGGGCGAGGATGCCGAGGATCAGGAACCGGCCGCTGCGGGTGTTGACGGATTTACGCAGCTCGATCGTGACGAGCTTGAGGAAGGACTGGCCACGCGCGGGAGGCAGCGAGGTGGCGACAGCCGCCCGGTGCTTACCCGGAACCGCCGCGGCGACCGGTGAGGTGATTTCTGTGACAGCCATGGTGATGAGCTCCAGGAAGTGGAAGAAAAAGAAAGGGAAGGAAGGAAAGCGGAGTGAGCGAGAGGCGACGGGCGCGGAAGGTGGGGTGGGGGCGGAAGAAGCCGGGTGGGGCAGCGGTGGTGAGGCTGGGTCAGGCGGCAGCGGCGGTTGGGGAGGTCAGCTGGAAGAAGAGTTCCTCGAGACCGGCGCCGTCGCTTTCGCGGAGTTCCAGGAGGATCTGTCCGGCGGCGGCCGCGGCGCGGCCGACCTGCTCGGCGGTGGCGTCGACTCGCAGCGCACCGTCGTACAGGGGCTCCACGCTCAGTCCGGCCGCGGTCAGGGCCTGGTTCAGCCCGTTCGGGTCGAGGCCCCGGACGAGCGTGCCACTACCGGCCAGCAGCTCCTCCAGCGAGCCGTCCGCGACGATCCGGCCGCCGCCGATGACGACCAGCCGGTCCACCGTCGCCTGGACCTCGCCCAGCAGGTGGCTGGACAGGATCACCGTTCCGCCGCGGGAAGCGAAGTCCTGCAGCAGCCCACGCATCCACCGGATGCCCTCGGGGTCCATGCCGTTGGCAGGCTCGTCCAGAATCAGCGCGGCAGGGTCGCCGAGCAGCGCGGCCGCGATGCCGAGCCGCTGCCGCATCCCCAGCGAGTACTGACCGACGCGGCGCTTCGCGGCCGGCGTGAGACCGACGGCTTCCAGCATCTCGTCCGCCCGGGTGCTCGGTACGCCGAGCAGCGCCGCGTTCAGCAGCAGCGTCTCCCGGCCGGTGCGACCCGGGTGCTGAGCGGCGGCGTCCAGCATGACGCCAACGACGCGTCCGGGGTTCGGCAGGTCGGCGTACTTCTTGCCGGCGATCGTCGCCCGGCCGGAGCTGGGCGGGGTGAGTCCCGTCAGCATGCGCAGGGTGGTGGACTTGCCGGCGCCGTTCGGGCCGAGAAAGCCGGTGATGCTGCCTGGCTCGACGGTGAAGGAGACGTCGCTGACGGCCGTGGTGCTGCCATAGCGCTTGCTGAGGTTCTCGACGGTGATCATGACCGCTACTCTTCCGGCCTTGGCCACCTCGCCACATCGACCGACCGGCTGCACTCACCCCCTACTTAAGTCGTCAGGGACGCGCCCCGAACCCCACCGGAAGAGGGACGTAAGTCCTGACGCCACGCCACTACGCTGGCTGAATGCAACGGTTGCGGCGCTGGTATGCCTGGTTCGTCCGGCATGCCCCGCGCTTCCGCGACCTGATGTACGTCGGGTTCAGCCTGCTCACGATCGTCCTGCAGGCCACCTCGAACGGCCAGCCGGGCTGGCGCGGCAGCGACTGGGTGGTTCTCGGTGTCGGCGTGGTCGCCTCGCTGGCGCTGTGGTGGCGCCGGCGGTATCCCGTCACGGTCACGATCATCGCTGTACTGGCGATGGGCACCGTCGGGATCTTCATGCCGATCGGCCTCGCGCTGCTGACCCTCGCGATCCGTCGCCGCGATCTCACGCTGGCCATCCTGACCGTCGCCGGGTATGTCGCCTACGTGGTCGGAAACCGGTCCGGCAGCAGCAATGACACCATCGCGTGGATCTTCACCGGGCCCTTCGTGATCGGCACCTGGGTCGCGGTCGGGGCCTACATCGGCGCCCGCCGGGACCTGATGGTGTCGCTGCGGGACCGGGCCGAGCGGGCAGAGTCGGAGCGCGAGCTGAGAGCCGAACAGGCCCGGCTGGGCGAGCGGGCCCGGATCGCGCAGGAGATGCACGACGTGCTCGCCCACAAGGTGTCGCTGATCGCGCTGCACGCCGGTGGGCTCGAGGTGAACCCGGCCGTCGGCCCGGAGAAGGTGGAGAGCTCGGCCGGCCTGATCCGCGAGACGGCCAGGCAGGCGATGGAGGACCTCCGCGAGGTTCTCGGCGTACTGCGAACCGACCTCAGCCAGGACGGTGCCGACCTGGCTCCGGTACCGCGGGCCGCGGACCTGGCCCGTCTGGTCGAGGCGTCGCGGGCGGCCGGAGTACAGGTGCGGAGTGAGTTGACCCTGCCGGACGACGTACCGGCTCTGGTCGGGCGGACTGTCTATCGGGTCGTCCAGGAGGGGCTGACCAATGTGCACAAGCATGCGCGCGGCGTTTCCACCGAAGTACTGGTGCACGGCGCGCCCGGGACCGGCGTGACGGTACGGGTGACGAACGTGCGGCCGGTGGCGGCTGATTCACTGTTGCCGGGTTCCGGCGCGGGGCTCGTCGGGCTGCGCGAGCGGGTGACCCTATCCGGCGGGCGGCTTGACGCCGGACCGACCCAGGACGGCGGGTGGCGGGTCGAGGCTTGGCTTCCCTACTGACCGGGGTGGTGGGGTGGGGTCAGAGATGGCAGAGTCCGATGGCAAAGAAGGCAAAGAAGGAGATCGATGACGCGGCTGCTGATCGTGGACGACGAAGCGCTGGTCCGCGCCGGGCTGAAGATGATCCTGGAGTCGGCCGACGATCTCGAGGTGGTCGCCGAGGCCGACGACGGCGCGGACGCGGCCGCGATGGTTCGGCAGCACCGGCCGGACGTCGTCCTGATGGACATCCGGATGCCGCGGCTGGACGGGCTGGCCGCGACCCGGCAGGTCCAGGAGCTACCCGACCCGCCAAAGGTCATCGTGCTGACGACATTCGATCTGGACGACTACGTGTTCCGGGCGCTGCAGGCCGGAGCGAGCGGCTTCCTGCTCAAGGACACGCCGCCGCGCGAACTGGTCCAGGCGGTCCGGGTGGTGGCGGACGGCGACGCGATGCTCTCGCCGGCGGTGACGCGGCGGTTGATCGGGCACTTCGCGGCGGATCCGCGGACGGACCGGCAGCGAACGGCGCGGGAGCGGCTGACCGCGCTCACCGACCGGGAGCGCGAAGTCCTGGCGGCGGTCGCGCGCGGCCTGTCGAACGCCGACATCGGCCGGGAGCTGTTCATGAGCGAGGCGACCGTGAAGGCCCACGTCTCGCGGGTGCTGGTGAAACTCAACGCCACCAACCGGGTCCAGGTCGCGATCCTCGCGCACGACGCCGGCCTGCTCGACACCTAATGCGCCCTAGACATGGGACAACCGGCCGGGGCGTCGTCGGAGGGGTGGGGGCGACGACGCCACGGCCGGTTGTCAGGTCAGCGGCCCGAGGGGGGAGTCGGGGTCACTGACGTGGTGGAACCTCAGGCGCGGCCGAAGGCCACGCTCTTGGTCCAGATCTTCGCCTTGGCGATCGGCTTACCCGGCTTGGACGAGTGCCACAGCATGTTCTTCCCGGCGTAGATGCCGACGTGGTAGACGCCGCCACCACCGTTGCGGAAGAACACCAGGTCACCGGGCTTGGCGGCCGAGCGGCTGATGTGCTTCGTCGCGCTGTACTGCTGACGCGACGTACGAGGCAGCTTCTTGCCGGCCTTCTTGTACACGTAGCCGGTGTAGCCGGAGCAGTCGAAGCCACTGGTCGTCGTGCCGCCGTAGCGGTACGGCGTGCCCTTGAGCTTCGCAGCCTCACGCAGGACCTTCGCGCGGAAGGTCGTGGTGGTGCTCGATCCGCCCTTCTTGCCGTAGAGCACACCGTGCTTGGCGGCCCAGGTCAGCCGGTTCCAGGTGGGCTTGCTCATGTAGCCGGTGGACTTGATGCCCCAGGAACGCTGGAACTTCTTCACCGCGGCCACCGTGCTGTTGCCGAAGTAGCCGTTCTGCGGAAGGCGCAGGGTCTTCTGAACGTATTTGACGGTCTTGCCCGAGTCGCGGAAGCGAATCAGGGGGCGACTGGCGATGCTCGTGTTGCCGCGAACCTGAGCGGCGGTGAGCGTCGTGGTGGTTGCTGCTGACGCGGTCTGCGGCGGGGCGACCACGCTGATCGCGGCTCCACCACCGACTGCGAGGCCGACCGAGAGGACGGCTGCCGCGGCGCGCGGGGCGGACGCGGACTTACTTACCTTGCGATGCTTTGCCAACGTGCGACCGGTGGGCCGAGTACTGGCATCGCTGGTCAGACTGACGGCGCCATGAAGCGCTGTCCGTCGGGCAGTGACGGGCATGGTTGTCTCCCGACGCCTGTGAAGTTAGCTGTCGGGTTCGGGCTGAGAGTCATTAGCCCGGTCCGCTCCCGCGGACTTCACCCCAGGGACCCGACCACTCACGGTCGGGACCCAACTTCCTGGGTCCCCCACTCCTGCCATGTGGTGTTCGAGGGGAGCGGGTGTGCCTGGCAGGACTCGGCGTTGACACACTCGCAGTTCGGCGCATTTGTCGAACCGCCGACGACTGTATAACAGAATGATCACGACGCAAACCCTCAGATCGGCAGAGGCCCTCTGGAAAGGCCCTGAATGGCTCTCTGACGGCTCAGGGACCTGTGGTGAACACCAGGTGTCCTGGGGGCATCTGAGCGTGGCTCAGGCGGCCGCACAGCAGATCCGGGTGACCTGGGTCACAGAGGCCGGTGGCTCTGTGTGACAACGGGCACAGTGCGTGCCCAGGCGCCCCTCAGCTCAGGCCTTCGCGAGCAGTTCCAGCCACCTCTCCAGGCCCACGTTCCCGCCTGACACGACCACTCCGACGCGCTCGGGCAGGTTCTGGATCCGCCCGGTCAGCAGGGCCGCGAGCGCACAGGCGCCACTCGGCTCGGCGACGATCTTCAAGCGCTCGAAGGCGAACGTCATCGCTGCCCGGATCTCGTCGTCGCTGACCAGCTCGACGCGGTCGACCAGCCGCTGGACGATAGGAAAGGTCAGCTCGCCGGGGCTGGCGATCGCCTGACCGTCAGCGATCGTCCGCGGTACGTCGATCTCTACCCGCTCGCCGGCGGCCAGCGATCGGGCTGTGTCGTCACCGGCGGCCGGTTCGACCCCGATCACGCTGATCCCGGGCGACAGGGCGGTCGCGGCCGTCGCGCAGCCGGCGATCAGGCCGCCGCCACCGATCGGTACGAACAGAGCGCCGAGCGGCCCGACCTCCTCGATCAGCTCCAGCGCGACCGTGCCCTGCCCAGCCATCACGTCGTAGTGGTCGTACGGCGGAATCAGGGTCAGCCCGCGCTCCTCGGACAGCTGTTTGGCGAGCGCGGCGCGGTTCTGGGCGTACCGGTCGTACGTCACCACCTCGGCGCCGTACCCGCGAGTGGCCGCCATCTTGGTCGGCGGCGCGTCCTTCGGCATCAGGATCACCGCGGAGGTCCCGGCCAGCTGGGCCGCGAGCGCGACCGCTTGGGCGTGATTGCCCGACGAGTACGCCGCGACCCCACGCTGGAGTTGCTGCTCGGTCAGGCGGCTGATGGCGTTGAAGGCGCCGCGGAACTTGAACGCACCGACCCGCTGGAAGTTCTCCGCCTTCAGGAACACCTCGGCCCCGGCCCGCTCGTTCAACGTGCGGGAGGTCAGCACCGGCGTACGGTGTGCGAAACCCTTGATCCGTCCGGCCGCAGCCTGGACGTCCGCGAGAGTCAGCTCAGTCATGCCGCGACGCTATGTCAAAGTGGCGGGGCCCGCTCCGTACTGATGACGAGAGGCTCCCGATCGGGAGCCGACGGCGAAGGAGAGATCCGTGAAATACCTGGTTGTGCTGAACATCAACCCCGACGTCCTGAGCGCGCTGACCGAGGACGAGCAGCAAGCGATCTTCAGTGGGCACGAGAAGTTCCTGCAGATCGTGCAGGAGTCCGGTGAGTTCCACAGCACGGTCGCGCTGGCCGAGCCGGCCAAGACGTCGGTGGTCAAGGTGCGCGACGGCGTACCGGCGGTGACGGACGGGCCGTTCCTGGAGGCCAAGGAGTTCCTGGCCGGCTACTACCTGCTGGACTGCGAGACCCCGGAACGCGCGCAGGAGCTGGCCGCGATGATCCCGGACGCGGGGATCGAGGGTCTCGGCGTCGAGGTCCGGCCGGTCATCCACGAGCTGGGGCTCTGACCCGGTCCGGAGACGACGGAACGGCAGGAGCTCCGCTTCGGGGAGTTCCTGCCGTTCCGTTGCGTTACCAGTGAACTAGGAAGTCTGGTCGTCGACGTTCGCGTCGCCGGCGTTCTTCTTGATCGACTCGATCCCGTTCAGCGCGGCCGCCTTGGTCTTGTAGCTCTCGCTGCTGGTGGCGATCACCTCGCCGTTGCCGGCCTTCAAGCGGAACCGGTACTGGCCCGACTTGTCTTCGTACAGCTCGAACTTGCCCGCCATGAACAAACCTCCCGTGTGATCGTCTGACAACGCTTCGGAGCGTAGACCTCACAGCCCGCCAGCGGGAGCCCCGACATGCGACGGCTCCGAGAACGAGGCGGTCGCCGTCTCGGCCTGTCTGAGCGCAACGACAGGCAGTAGTAGGCCGCCGCTCCTATCCGACCGCTCAGCCTGCCGCCGGATAGCACTGATCAAGGCACTACTTCCTGTCCTTCGGTCCGCCGACCCCCTCTGCCAAGCGAAGTGTCCTTGAGATCCTGACGCCGCGGATCCCCGCGACGACGAGGTCGATACCCAAGGCGTAGTACCGGTCGGTCGATGCCGGGCAGATCAGAGTGTCGGCCGCCCCGGTGATCAGTGGATAGCGATGTGGCGACAGCGCGGCCAGTGACGCGCGCTTGGCGCGGAGGGCGTCCTCGCGGGCGATCGGATTGGTGTCCTCGTTCGCGCCCGGCTCGGTCGTGACCAGGGTGATCAGTGAGCAGAGTGACTGTCTGCCGACCTCGGCCGCGTCGTCGACGGAGAAGCCGCCCTCGGTCAGCAGTTCCATCGTCCGCTCGGCCAGTGCGAGGCCGGGCTCGCCGATGAGGATCCGGTACAGCGTCAGACCGGCGACCTTCGGGTGCGGCCGCAACGCTTCCACGAAGGCGGTCAGCAGCGCGAGCAGCTGGACGTCCCAGCGATCGCCGGTCGGCTTCGGCAGTTCGATGTCGGCGAGGATCCGGTCGCCGATCGCCGCGAGCAGGTCGTCCTTGTCGCTGAAGTGCCGGTAGAGCGCCATCGGCGTCACCTCGTGCCGCTGCGCGAGCTTGCGGATGGTGACGGCCTCGAGGCCCTCGGCATCGGCGATTTCGAGCGCGCTGGCCGCGAGTTTGTCCGGGTCGAGCCGCTTGGCGGTCTGGCTGCTGGTGGGAGGCACGTTGACAAGTTTACAACGTAGACCTAACGTCTACCACGTACGCATACAACGTATACATACAATGTAGACATCCTGTGAGGTAGGCATGCGACGCAGTCCCTGGGCAACACTCGCGGTGTTGGCCCTAGCGCAGTTCATCGTGGTGCTCGACGTGACGATCGTGAACGTCGCACTGCCCGACATCCAGGCGGACCTGAACTTCTCCGCCGACTCCCTGCAATGGGTGATCAACGCCTACACGCTGCTGTTCGGCGGCTTCCTGCTGCTCGGCGGCCGGATGGCTGACCTGCTCGGTCCGCGCCGGGTGTTCGTCGCCGGGCTGGTGCTGTTCGGCGTCACCTCGCTGGTCGCCGGGTTCGCGAACTCGCCCGAGTTCCTGATCGGTGCCCGCGCAGTACAGGGGCTGGGTGGTGCGTTGCTGTCACCCGCGGCGCTCGCGATTCTGACCGTCACGTTCGCGCACGGTCGCGAGCGGAACATCGCGATGGGCGTCTGGGGAGGCCTCGCCGGCCTCGGCGGCACGCTCGGTGTGGTGGCCGGTGGGCTGCTGGTCGACGCGCTGAGCTGGCAGTGGGTGTTCTTCGTGAACGTGCCGATCGTGATCGCCCTGGTCGCGCTGATCCCGGTCTACGTCCGCGACACCCGGCACAACGAGAACGGCAATCGCGCCTTCGACACGGCAGGCGCAGTACTCGGTACTGCGGGTCTGCTGGCGGTCGTGTACGGCGTCGTGCGGTCGGAGCCCAAGGGCTGGGGTTCGGGCGAGGTGGTCTTCTTCCTTATCGCCGGTGTCGCGCTGCTCGCTGCGTTCGTGATGGTGGAAGCGCGGTCGAAGGCGCCGCTGGTCCCACTGCGGTTGTTCCGGTCGCGGGCGCTGAGCGTGTCGAGCGGGGCGCTGGCTTTGAACGGCGCGGGCTTCCTGTCGATGTTCTTCCTGACTGCCATCTACCTGCAGCAGGTGCGCGGCGACTCCGCGCTCGAGGCGGGCGTGCACTTCCTGCCGATGGGTGGCGCGGCGATCATCGGCGCGGTGCTTGCCTCCCAGCTGGTCCAGAGGGTCGGCACACGCACTGTGCAAATGGCCGGGGCCGTGCTCAGCGTGATCGGACTCCTGTTGCTTTCGCAGGCCGACGCGACCGGCAGCTACACGAGCCAACTGCTGCCGGGCTTGATCATCTTCGGCTTCGGCATCCTCGGCGTCGGCGTACCGGGGCAGATCACCGCGGTCTCCGAGGTCGAGCACCACGAAGCGGGCGCTGCATCGGGTGTCGTCAGCGCGATGTACCAGGTGGGTGGTGCGCTTGGGCTGGCGATCGTCACCACGCTGTCAATCACCCGTACTACGGACGCGCTGGCTAGCGGTGTGCCGCAGCAGCAGGCGTTGGTCGACGGCTTCCAGCGAGGGTTGTTGGTGGCGGCGGGCTTCGCAGGGCTCAATGTCCTGCTGACGTTGGCGTCGCCGCAGTTGCAGCCGAGCTCAGAGCAGCTTGCTGAGGCTTCAGCCGCTGCCTGATGGTTGGCCTCCGCCGCTGCCGCTAACGGTTCGCCGTATAGATGGCAGCGGTGGTGGCGCGCCGGCCGGGCGGCTCCCAGGTGGTCGCGACGACGTTGGTGAACCCGGCACTCTCGAGTTCGGCGGCGAGGCCGGGCGGCGACCACTTCTTGTGCACCGAGATGAGCAGCCTCGCGGTCGGCTTCATCACCCGCCGGATCTCGGCGTACGCCGCCTGCCGGTCCTCCCACAGCTGCACGTTGTTGACCGACATGACCACACTCGCCGAATGATCCGGCTGATGCGTGTCGGCCGCGTCCCCGCGAATCAACTGGACCTTCCCGGCTTCGATCAGCTCACCACAGCGAGATCGCGCCGCCAGCAACATCGTGTCCGACGGATCCACCCCCACCACGATCCCGGCGTACTTCGCCGCAGCCACCAGCCCCACCCCGGGCCCCGGCCCCAACACCAGCACATGCTCCTTGCCCCGCAACCCCGCCAACTTCACCAAATGCTTCTCGGTCGGCCCATTCCCCCGAGCCATCAACCACCCCCCAACCCGCCCCCAAACCCCCTCAGGCAGCCCAAACCCCTTCCCCGCCACCTTCGCCCCAAGATCACCCATACCCCATCTCACCACGCCCGCAGCCCGCCGCCACGGCAATCAGCCGGGCCGGATCACGTGGTCCGCTGAACCGAACTCGTCGCCGCGGCCCTCCCTGGCAGCTTGTGCGGCTTCCTCGAATCCAGGCTTGGAGTACGCCACAGCCCGAAGTCTCCAGAGATGCAAGACCTCACAGAGTTGCTGAAACCGCCGTACGTCGTGAGCGGCCTCCAGGGCACCTCGATACTCACCCAGGAACTGTTCGTGCCACCTCGCCGGCAGCACACGCAGGATCTCCTCCGGGTCGTCAGGCGGTCGCGTGTTCACAACCTGAGACTACTTAGCTCACCGGGCGGGTTGGGGGAAGGTTTCGCTGTCTAGTGGGGTGCCGGGGTGGAGGTTTAGGGGGTCGGTTATGGGGTGGGGGCGGCCGTTGTATTGGGTGGTGGCGTCCATGTAGATGGTGACGTGGGCGAGGCGGGCGAGGTCGGTGCGGTTCGGGAGTGCCATGTGGCCGGTGTAGCTGTTGTGGAAGGTGCAGTCGCCGGCTCGTAGGGGGACTGTCACGCGCGGGATCCAGCGCAGTGACGGGTCGAGCTGGAAGAGATCGTCTTCGTCGTGCAGGTTCTGCGGCTGCAGGCTGGTCTGGTGCTGACTGCCGGGCAGGAACGTCATGCACCCACGCTCCGGCGGCACATCCACCAGCGCGATCCACGCGGACAGCGAATGCCGGTCATTCAGGTGCGGCCAGTACGGCCGGTCCTGGTGGAACTCGGTCGCCGCGTTGTTATGCGGTTCCTTCACGAGCAACTGGTCATGCCACACCCGAACCGGTACGCCGGCCAGCTGCTCAGCCACCCGAGCCACCTGCGGATGCAGCGTCAGCTCACGCCCGACTCCATCGTGCTGCCAGACATTGACGAGCTGCTTGAAGACACCACCCTTCTCCAGACTCTCCTCGCGATGCCGTTCCAGGTACGCCGTCGCCGCGGCCCTGAAGCGCTCGACCTCCTCCTGACTCAAGATCCCCGGCACTCGGACGAATCCGTTCTGCCGGTACTCCGCCACAAGCTCATCCGTGATGGTAGACATGAGTCCAGATTGGCTGCCTGGGATGCATGGAGGCTAGGCGGATCACGGCCAACACTCGTACGATCCCGACATGCCGGAAACCCTCCACGAGCACGCGCTCTTCGCCGGGAGCCCGGTGCTGGGCGCAGTACACCGCTTGACGGATGGCGTCGCCGCCCACACCCACGACTTCGTCGAGCTCGCCGTCGTCGGCCCAGGGGAGGGCCGCCACCTGACCAGCCGTGGCGAAAGCCCTGTCCAGCATGGCGATGTCATCGTGCTCCGCCCCGGCGCTTGGCACGCCTTCGCGGGCTGCACCGGCCTCACCGTCGCGAACTGCTGCGTCTCGACCCGCGCCCTCCGCGCCGAATTGGCCGGCCTTCGCGAGTTCCCGGCGTACCGGCGCTTGCTCTGGACCGAGCCCTTCGCCACCGGCTCGTACGGCGTACGTGTTGCTGCTGTTGAGCCGGCCGCAGCCACTGACGCGATCGCCGCAATCGCTGCCCTGGAAGGCCATCTGCGTTCCGGCGGCGGACCGGGTCGCCTACTCGGGCACCTGGTGACCGTACTGGGCATGATCGCCGACGCGCGATCCCCTTCCGAGGCATCGGTCGCGCCTTCGCATCCGGCCGTCGCCGCCTGCATCGCCCAGCTCGAGGCCGATCCCGCAAAGCCTTGGCGGCTGGACGATCTCGCGACCTCGGTCACCCTCGACCCGGCGTACCTCGGCCGCCTGTTCCGCAAGTCGACCGGCCTGTCCCCACTCGACTATCTCGCCCGCCTCCGAGCCGAACGCGCAGCCGCTCTGCTCGCCAACTCGCCACTCCCGATCGCCCGGGTAGGTGCCGAGGTCGGCTGGCCTGATCCGACGTACTTCGCGCGCCGCTTCCGCGCGATCTCGGGCCTCACGCCCTCGGAGTACCGCT
The DNA here is from genome assembly GCF_000372465.1 of Kribbella catacumbae DSM 19601. Lineage (GTDB taxonomy): Bacteria > Actinomycetota > Actinomycetes > Propionibacteriales > Kribbellaceae > Kribbella > Kribbella catacumbae. The sequence continues at coordinate 79,954 of NZ_AQUZ01000021.1, read as the reverse complement.
CGGCTAGCTGATCGGATAGGCGACGTACGCGAAAGCAGAACCATCCGGCGACCAGCTCGGCACGTTCATCGTGCCCTGCCCGCCAAAGAGCGTCGCCACTTCCCGGATCTGCCCGTCCGCGTCGAGCAACCGCACCCGCACGTCATCGACATCGGCGGGATGCCCCGAAGTCCCCGGCGGGAAACTCACATACGCGATCATCGACCCATCAGGCGATGGATGCGGAAACCAGTTCACCCGCTCGTCAAAGGTCAACTGCTCCACGAGTTCGGCCTTGATCCTGAACAACTGCGCATGCCCCGCCCGCTCGGAGTTGAAGTAGATCCAACCGTCAGACCCGTACTCCGAACCGTCATCCGCGAACTCGTCATCGGTGATCTGAACATCATCCCCACCATCGGCCGGCACCGTGTAGACATTGGTGATCCGCTTGCCGTCCTTGCTCTCCAACCCGATGTACGCCAGCCGGCTCCCATCAGGCGAAACCCCATGCAGGTAATGGTGAACCCCATGGTCATTGCTCACCCGCCGACCGGCCCCGCCAGCCATCGGTACGGCGTACAGGTGCCCGTCCTCCGCCGACACGTAAACAGTCGCGCCATCCGGGCTGATCACGTGATCGTTGTTGATCTCCGGCACCCCACCGAGCTCGATCCGCTCGAGCTCGCCGCCCTTCACCGGTACCCGGAACAATCCACCATCCCCGTTGACGACAAGCGAATCGCCAATCCAGTTAGGTGCCTCGAACAACAACTCCGAAGACGCGTACACCAGCCTCCGCTCACCCGTAGCCACCTCGACCACGTAAAGCTCAGCCGTCTGCCCCGCTCGCAATGTCCTAGCCACGCGCCCAACCCTAGCCGTCGCCGTTGGCCGCCAAGGCGAGCCGAAGCCACCGGCACAAACCCCTCCTCCAAAGGCAAGAAAGCCAGAATAGGTTCCCCCATTCGGTTCCCCGGGAGGAGCAAGGGCGTTCCCGGATGTTTGGTCCCTCTCACTCGGCAAGGCTGATGGCTCATTGTTTATGGGAGGCCGGGGATGAAGCGAGCGCTTCGGGTATTGGTGGTTGCGTCGACGGCGTCGGCGGTGATTGCGGCACCAGCGGCTGCTGTGCCGGCGGAGAAGCCGGATCGCGCCGGGCTGCAGAGACAGCTGGACGGCATCGTTGCCGCCGGCGCGGTGGGTGTACTGGCGGAGGTGCGTGACGAGCACGAGGTGTGGCGTAGTACGAGCGGTGTTGCCGAAAGGAACACGACGCGGCCAGTGCCAGTCCAGGGCCGGTTTCGGGTGGGCAGCATCACGAAGACGTTCCTCGCCACCGTGGTCCTGCAACTGGTCGACGAGGGGCGGCTGCGGCTGGACGACACGGTTGAGACGGTGCTGCCGGGAGTCGTCCCCGACGGCCACCGCATCACCGTGCGCCACCTGCTCAACCACACCAGCGGTCTCTACGACTACAAGCGCACGCTGCCGAAGCCGACGGACCCGGCGTTCCTGGCCGACCGCTACCGGACCTGGACCGCGACCGAGCAGATCCAGCGCGCGCTGGCCCACCCGCCGGCTCCCTGGCCGCCGGGTTCGGTCTTCGACTACTCGAACACCAACTACCTCCTGCTCGGCCAGATCGTCGAGAAGGTGACCGGCCACTCGTATGGCGCCGAGATCAAGCGCCGGGTGATCTGGCCGTTGCGGCTGCGCGATACCGCAGTACCGGGGACGTCGCCGTGGATTCGCGGGCCGCACCCGTACGGCTACCTGCCGACCCAGCAGGGTCTCGTCGACTTCACGGAGATGAACCCGTCGCTGTTCGGCGCCGCCGGCGAGATGATCTCGACGACCAAGGATCTCAGCCGTTTCTTCGCCGCTCTGGTCGGCGGTCGGCTGCTCCGGGCTCAGCTCCTCGACGAGATGAAGACGCCGGGCGACAAGAAGCGGCGGTACGGGCTCGGGCTGGCCTGGCTGGACACCACCTGCGGGGTTCGGGTGTACGGCAACGACGGCGATGCGCTGGCGTACCAGGCCTGGTCGTTCTCCACCGAGGACGGGACCAAGCAGGTCACGGTCGCACTCACGCCCGACCACCGCGCTGATCTTGACGACGCCGTCGAGGCCATCGTGGACAAGGCCGTCTGCGCCTGAGAACTTCGCCTACAGTTTCCGCCCGAACGGACGAATGGCAAGGGATCTACTTCCCTTGCCATGTCCAATTTATAGCGCACGGGGGGACTTGCCGCAATCCCCCGGTCGTCCCGCACAATCGTCGATCGATGCCAAAATCAACGAAAAGTGGGGGCGCGAGAATGAGGGCGTTGTCGTCGACGGACGGACTGCTGTCCGACGGAGCAACTGACGTGAAACCCAGCGCGTTCGACCTTCCCGACCAGCTCGCCGCGAAGGCCGCCCCGGCGCTGATCGCCAGGGACGAGCAGCACTTCGCCGCCATCGCGGCGAGCCTGGAGCAGTCGATCGCCGACCTGTCCGACCGTCTCGATGACGCGCGCAAAGCGCCTGGCGGCTCCGGCCAAGAGGCGCTGGACCGCGACCTGGAGATCCACCGGCTGACCACGCGCCTGCGCACCCTGCGACGCTTCGGGCTGGACCTTTGCCTCGGCCACATGGTCAGCGCCGACGACTCCGAGCCCGTGTACGTCGGACGGCTCGGCCTCACGGACAGCTCGGGTAGCCGGCTGATGATCGACTGGCGTTCGCCCGCGGCCGAGCCGTTCTTCGGAGCGACTCACGCCAACCCGATGGGGCTGGCGAGCCGCCGCAGGTATCGCTGGACCCGCGGCCGGATCAGCGACTACTGGGACGAGGTGTTCACCGCGGACGGGTTCGAAGGGCACGCAGCCCTCGACGACCAGTCCGCCTTCATCGCCAGCCTGGGCAGCAACCGGTCGCCGCGGATGCGGGACGTGCTCGGCACCATCCAGGCCGACCAGGACTCCATCATCCGCGCCGGCTCCCGTGGGGCGCTCGTCGTCGACGGCGGCCCGGGTACGGGGAAGACCGTCGTCGCGCTGCACCGTACGGCGTACCTCCTGTACTCCGATCCGCGCCTCGACCACCGGCGTGGCGGCGTACTGTTCGTCGGTCCGCACCAGCCCTACCTGGCCTACGTCTCCGACGTCCTCCCCAGCCTCGGCGAGGAAGGCGTGCAGACCTGCACGCTGCGAGACCTCCTCCCCGAGGGAGCCTCCGCTCCGGACGAAACCGACCCGGCGGTGGCGCGGCTCAAGTCGTCCGCGGACATGGTGAAGGCGATCGAGCCGGCCGTCAGGCTCTACGAAGAGGCGCCGACCAAGGGCATGATCGTCGAGACCCACTGGTCCGACCTCTGGCTCAGCCCCGCCGACTGGGCCGAGGCGTTCGGATCGGCAGACTCCAGTACTCCGCACAACGAGGCGCGCGACCAGGTCTGGGAAGAGCTGCTCACGATCCTGCTGGACAAGCACCAAGCGGAGTACGAGGACGACGACGTCTCGATCGACCTGGTGCGCAGATCCCTTCAGCGGAACGAGGAACTGGTCGATGCCTTCGGCAAGGCATGGCCGCTGATCGAACCGACCGATCTCGTCGGGGACCTCTGGTCGGTGCCCGCCTACCTGCGGATGTGTGCTCCCTGGCTCAGCCCGGAGGAGGTCAAGTCGCTGCAGCGCGCGAATCCCCAGGCGTGGACGGCTTCCGACCTTCCGCTCCTGGACGCGGCGCGGCAGCGACTCGGCGATCCGGAGGCGTCCCGACGCAAGCGCAGGCAAGAGGCCGCCGCCGCGGTCGAACGCGAGCGCATGGCCGATGTGATCGACAACATCATCCAGGCCGATGACGACAACGAAGGCTGGGTGCCGATGCTGCGCGGGAAGGATCTCCAGGAGAGCCTGGTCGACGTGACCGTGCTGCCGACCGCGGACCCTGATCTGCTCGCCGGTCCGTTCGCGCACATCGTCTTGGATGAGGCTCAAGAACTCACCGACGCGGAGTGGCAGATGCTCCTGCTCCGCTGCCCGTCCCGAAGCTTCACCATCGTCGGCGACCGCGCCCAGGCCCGGCACGGTTTCACCGAGTCGTGGCAGGAACGCCTCGAGCGGGTCGGCCTCGACCAGATCAACCTGGCCTCACTCACCATCAACTACCGCACCCCGGCGGAGATCATGGCGGAGGCCGAGCCGGTCATCCGAGCCGCCCTCCCGGACGCCAACGTCCCGACCTCCATCCGCACCAGCGACCTCCCCGTCACGCACGGATCCATCGCGGACCTGACCTCGATCCTCGACACCTGGCTCGCCAACCACACCGAAGGAATCGCCTGCGTCATCGGCGACTCGACGTTCGAGGCGACCTCCCGGGTCCGCTCCCTGACCCCGGAGCTATCGAAGGGCCTCGAGTTCGACCTGGTCGTCCTCATCGACCCATCGCGCTTCGGCGAGGGGATCGAAGGAGCAGTCGACCGGTACGTCGCCATGACCCGGGCAACCCAGCAACTCGTCATCCTGACCTAGCGATCTCCCGGTTGCGGCCGCCATTGCGCAGTACGCTGCGGCAATGGCGGTCAACCGGAGCCGTAAGGCCAGGGCAGCCCGTAAACGCAAGCGCCGGATGGACAGCGTCGAGCATGACCTCACCGACGAGCAATGGATCGCGCTCAAGACGGCCTGGTCCGGCTGCGCGTACTGCGGCGTCCTCGACCGGCCGCTCCAACGTGACTGCGTACTCCCGCTGTCACGGGGCGGCCGCTACACACTTGCCAACATCGCCCCGGCCTGCGACTCCTGCAACGCCAGCAAGTGCAACGACGAAGTCACCGGCTGGCTCAGACGCAAGCGCCTGGACGAACGAGCCTTCCTCGAACGCCACTACGAAATCCAGACCACTCTCGCCTCGCAATTCCCGCCCGAGGCCGACACTGGGTGAGTGGACTTCTCGCTGCTGATCGGAGTTGCCGGAGGCATCTTGCTCCTCTGGCTGATCCTGATCGTCGCGCTCTGGCTAGGCAGACCTGACGACCTACGAATCAAAGACGCCCTGCGACTACTACCAGACCTGCTCCGCATGCTCCGCCGGCTCGCGACCGACCCGGCACTACCTCGCGGCGTCCGCCTCCGGCTGTGGCTGCTGCTCGCGTACCTCGCCCTACCGTTCGACCTGGTCCCAGACTTCATCCCCGTGATCGGCTACGCGGACGACGCGATCATCATCGCCCTCGCCCTACGCTCGATCACCCGCAGCGCCGGCCCAGAAGCCCTGACCAAACACTGGCCAGGCACCTCAGACGGCCTCACCGCAGTACGGCGCCTTGCCGGCCTGGTATGAGGGGCACCGGAGTGCCCCTCACACCGTTGGTCAAGCGTTGATGCGTGCGCGAGTCCTGCGGCGGAAGTCGCGACCGAACTGGGTCACGTCATCAGTCTGCAACTCGATCACCGCGACGCCCGGCGTACCGTCCGCCGGGCCCTCGAGCACCCAGTCGCCCCTCGGGTCGATCACGCCCGAATAGAGGCCTGCCCCAGGGTTGGCCGGGGCTGCCAGGCTGACCCAGCAGGTGTTGTTGGCGGCGGTACCGCGGGCCTGCACGCCTACCTGCTTGTTCCGCGGGACGCCGGTGGTCGCGTACGACACCAGTACTACGTCGACGTCGAGCCGGTCGTACTCCGCGAAGACCTCCGGGAAGAGCACGTCCAGGCCGAGTGCTAGGCCGAATCGCCAGCCGTCGACCTCGAAGGTCCCTGGCCCCTCGCCAGAGGTGTACATCCAGGTGACCTTGGTGGTCGACAGCATGCGTTCGTCGTACCGGCTGACGATTTTGCCCTGGTCGGACACGACGTACATGCTGTTGTGCGGTCGCGTCGGGGCGGGCAGTTGGTGCACCGACGGGATCACGGTCCAGATCCCGAGCTCACCCGACAGTACGGCGATCCGGTCGAGTTCCTCCTGGAGCACCGCCCACTCGGCCTTGGTCCAGTCGGAAGGGCCGACCTCGTCCGGGCCGAGTTCGGACATCACGTACTTGCTCGGGAAGCAGATCGCCCCCTCGGTGAAATGAATCAGGCGGGCGCCCGCCGCGGCCGCGTCCTTCATGAACCGGCGGACCTCCGCCGCGCTCGCGCGCAGCCCGTCGGCATCGGTGGGATCCTCGCGAACCGTCGACTGGGCGACGGCGATCCGCAGGGTGGTCTGGGTATTTTCCGGCATGTCTTCTCCTGCTGGAGTCGGACGGAAGTGCCGGAGGGCAGCCGTATAGGACTCGCCCGTCTTGGCGGCGCGGGCTCGAACCCGTCGCTTGAAGTTCCTGTGCGCTGTCATCTGGCCTTCCACGCACTCGCACGCGATCCCCCAGCGACCCCGCCCGAGGCAGTTGACCAGGACGAGCGACCCGAGATCCGAAATCCCTTTGCCTTCTCCACAAGACCAGGCTGGGGCCAGTCAACGAAGGTGAGGCGCGGGCCGCGCCGAGCACCCATCTTTCCCGATGTCCGCCCGGGCAGTCAATCACCGCTCACCTGCTCACGCCTTTTAGTTGCTCCAGGCCCCTACTCGTGGGCTAGGCAACAGCTGCTTTGGCGGCTCGCTCGATCTCAGCGCGCCGGGCCTCCAGGACCGCCGGATCGGGTTGCGACTTCGCGCGTGCGGCCATCGTTCCCACCGACCCGTCGAGATGCTCGCGCAAGATGTCGGCATGCCCCGCATGCCGGCTGGTCTCACTGAGCATGTGAGCCAGGATGTTGAACAACTTCACCTCGGGGTTCGGCCACCAGGGCGCATGCCCGGGCGCATCGAAGGCGAGGGCAGTGATCGTCGCATCCGAGTGCTCCCAGACACGGCTGTAGCGATCGACGATCTCCTCGCGTGTCTCGTGCTCGGTCGCCCACAGGTCAGCACCGCGTTGCCCCACATGTCCCACCGGGGCGAGGTCATCGCTCGTAGCCCCAACCCTGCCACGCCCCACCGACAGAAACGGTGGCCGGTACGATACGCAAATTGAGGGGGTCCTTTCGTTGACTGCGTTGACCAGGTGACCACGGAGTACGGCGTTCCTGGACCTCCTGCTTTGCGTAACGCGACGCGATACCTGTTCTGGCTGCTGGGCCGTCAGCGTCGCCAGGCCGCCCTGCGATCGTTCCTCAGCATCGTTTGGTTTGTCGGCCTCGCCCTGACCCCGTACCTGCTGGCACGCGCCACAGACGCTGCTTCCGACCAACCGGCGAACTCTTCAACGCCTACGACGGCGACGAGGACGGCGCCTCCGCCGAGGTGGTGGGGTGGACGAACACCGGCCGCAGCGGCGTCTGCACCAACAGCAGCGGCTACCTCACCTGGCGCGGCGGCACCACCAACGTGTTCGCCAACCCGTGCGACCCACCCGACATCAACGAGGGCGTAACCGTCTACTGGAAAGCCTGCTTCCACGACCTATCAAAGGGCGACCCCCGAGTCTGCGTCGACCAGCCAAGAAGCCACTCAGCCTGACCCGTGGTGTCGTACGTCGGTCGTATTGTCGGTGCATGGTGTTTACGTCGCCTGTGGAGCGGGCCATGCCGAATCGTCTGGCTGACGAGCGCGATGCGCTGACACAGCAGCTCGACTTCCACCGCGCCACGCTGCTTCGCAAGCTGGAAGGGCTCGATGGCGAGCTGCTGCGCCGGCCGATGACGGCGTCTGGACTCAGCCTGCTGGGGTTGGTGAAACATCTGGCCGTGACGGAGCATGGCTGGTTCCTCAAGATCTACGGAGGGTTGCCTGAGCCAGATCTGTTCTCGACCGACACTGACCCAGATGCGGAGTTTCGCGTCGGTCCCGATGAGACGGCTGACGCCCTGGTCGGGCAGTACCTACGGACCTGCGAGCGGGCCCGGGCCGTCGTGGCCGCTGGCGGGCTGGACGACGTGGTCACGACGCCGTGGGGAGCGGAGGTCAACTTGCGGGCGATCTTGGTCCATATGGTCCAGGAAACCGCGCGGCACAACGGTCACGCCGATATCATCCGAGAGGCGATCGACGGCACCACAGGCCATTGAAGGCCGTCTCACAACTGGGTCAGAGCCACTCGTTGATCGCGACGATGTGGAGTGTGGCGAGATCTCGAACGCCGACCTCTACCTCGGGTCGAGTACGCGCGTCATCCAGATCGAGTTGCCGCGTTCGGCGTCCTCGGTGACGCGGTCGCTTCGGTAGAAATCGAGCTTCTCGAGGACGCGGAACGAGGGTGCGTTCCATTCCCGCACGGTCGCCCAGAGTCGTCGACGTCCGGTTCGAGTCGCTGCTTCGATGACCGTACGGGCGGCTTCTGTCGCGTAACCATGGCCGTGAGCTCGTTGTGCCAGCTCGTACGCGATCTCAGGTTCGTCGAGAGATCCCTGGCCGACAGTCAATCCGCAGTACCCAATGAACTCACCGGTGTCTCGCAGCTCGATCGGTAGCAACCCGAGCCCCGGATCCGCCGCGAGCGGATTGTTGAGGAGCCAGCCGCGGATCTCCTCGACCGTCGGGCGTCCCTCGGCGTCGATCCGCCGTACCGATCGTGGATCCCGCTCAAGCCACAGCCCGCGGTACTCCTCGGCATCCGCCGGCACCCATCGCCGCAACCGCAGCCGCTCGGTCACCAGCTCCGCCGGTAGATCCTCATAGGTTCCCACCCGACTAACCTAACCTGCGCCGGCCAAGACGGTGGTGCACACCGTTCTACGGTCATAGCTACCGTTCTAATCCTGTAAGACAAGCGAGTTGCACCCATTCGCATTGAGCGCGAAAAGAGGACCAGAATGACTACCCCGCCCGAGTCGCCTGCGTACGCAACTATTCGCGAGGGGATTGGCCTACGCGAACAGGGCCGCTCGCCTGAAGCGAAGGCCCTCATGGAGCCGCTGGTCGGCGATGTCGAAAGTGGAGTCGATGCGTACGCCAAGGTCTTCCTTGCTCACTCGCTGGCTGATGTGCAGGAGCGCCCCGAAGACGAACTCGCGTGGGACCTCCGAGCGCTCGCTTTCATGGATGAGTTGACTGACCAACAAGCCATCGAGAGAGGAAATCCTGGGGGCAAGAACGCCCTCCTGCCGTCCCTGCATCTGAACTTGGCCGTGGACTATCGACGCCTCGGTGATGATGCCAACGCTCGTCGGCACTTTGAACTGGGGCAGGCGCACATAAACTCGCTTCCGGACGATGATGCCTCCCCTCGGTGAACAGTCGATCAGGCTTGCCGTTCACCGCTTTCACCACACCGGACTAGTGCCACAGATACCAACTCACCGTAACTGATGGTTCGCTCAACGTGTCGGGAAAGCCGGCGGTCGCGAGTTTGGATGGAAGTGATGGTGAGGCCGTCGTGAATACACAGATGCAGGTGCTGGCCTTGGTGGCCGCGGTCTTGGCCGTGGGGATGGTGATCGACGTGGTGCGCGATCTGAGAGGCCGTCGATGGCGGCTCTGGAGCACTGCGCTTCACCAATGAGCCGTTGCCGCCCACAGCTCTCAACGATCCGGAGCAGGTTCCTGATCACCCACCGATTCCGCTCGAGCAGCGGCTCTGGCCGTTGACCGTGCTCTGAACCCTCAACCCGCCAGGAGAACACTATGTGGCAAGACCAGGACCGCTTTCCGCTCAGCAGGACTCAGGTTGCGGAGACCACCGCGGATGAGTTCGTTCGCCCATTCGGGCTGCGCTTCGTCGACTACTCACCCGGGCGGCCGCGATTCAGCCGCCCGAAGGTCTCGCTCTGTCAGGAGCGGCAGGTTGGACTCGTCGATGGGCGGGTGGCAACCGAGGTGATGCCGGTCGCGGCGTCCATGACCCAAACCGAGTCCGACGGCAAAGATGTGCTCGCCGTGGACTGGTGTGTCGACGACAAGTAGCGGGGACGATCCAGATGACCGAGCCCGCCCGGATCCTGGTGCTGACTCATGACGACGATCCCACCGCCGACGTCGTCTTGCACCAGCTCAACGTGAGAGGGACGCCGTTCGTGCGCTGCGATCCCGGAGACTTCCCCACTGGCCTCGGTCTCACGGCGAGGCTCGATCCGGGTGGGACGGCCTGGGACGGCTGGTTCTCTGGAGCGCCTCGCGAGATCGATCTTCAGGCCGTGCGTGCCGTCTATTACCGCAGGCCGTCAGAATTCCGGCTTGTGGGGAATGGATCGTCGTCGGAAGAGGCTTTTGCTCGCTCCCAGGCCAGACATGGGTTCTCAGGTGTCCTCAGCAGTCTTCCCGAAGCCGTCTGGCTCAATGGCCCGTCGGCCATGGCGGACGCACGGGTCAAGCCGCATCAGCTCGCCGTCGCGGCCCGTTCTGGTCTGCAGGTGCCGGCGACACTTGTCACCAATGAGCCTGAGGAGGTCAGCGATTTCGCGTGGTCGGTCGGTGGCCGGATCGTCACCAAGTCGTTGGCCACGATGGTGACGGTCGACGACGTACGTGGCAGTGGCGTTCTCTACACGGCTGAGGTCGCCGAGGAACTGTGGGACGACGCGGGCATCGCCACCACCGCGCATCTGTTTCAAGAACTCCTCGCCGGTGTCGACATCCGCCTGACTGTCGTCGCTGAGGAGTTCTTCGCCGCCGAGATCCGTCCTGTGGATCCCGGAGGGCCGGTCGATATCAGGGCTCACCATGAGAATGTCAGCTATCGAGTTGTCGAGGTGCCCGACGACGTACGCAGGGCAGTACTCGATCTGCTCCGCGAGCTGCGACTCACCTTCGCAGCTCTCGACTTCCGGGTCGTTCCTGGGCGTGGCTGGATCTTTCTCGAAGCCAACCCCAATGGACAATGGGCTTTCATTCCCGAGCTGCGAGATTCCATCGCCAGCGCGATTGCCGACTTCCTGGAGACCAGTTGCCGATGAGCGAGCCGACATCGAGCTTCGACAGCCGGGCATCTGAGTATCTGGACAAGATGGTCAGCGGACTCATTGCCGACGGCAACATCGCTGATCCTCGCTGGCAGGCGGCCTTCAGGGCAGTACCGCGCCACCTGTTCGTGCCGCGGTTCTATCGCAACGACCAGGAAGGCAGCTCGATCGTCGAGCTGGCGTCCGGGGATCATTGGATTTCGGCTGTCTACTCGGACATCCACCTCGTCACGACCGAGGATGTCAGGTCCTCCTCGACGGCGCCGAGTTTGATGGCGAGCATGCTCCAAGCACTCGAGCTGGTCGGCGATGAGCGGGTTCTCGAGATCGGTACCGGGACTGGCTACAACGCGGCGCTGCTCTCGGAGAGGCTAGGGCCTGACCAGGTGGTGAGTGTCGACATCGACCCTGATCTGGTCGCTCAGGCTCGAGAGCGGCTCGAGGTGGCGGGGTACCGGCCGTTTGTAGCGGTCGCCGATGGAGTGAACGGCTATCCGGATGCAGGGCCCTACGACGCTGTCATCGCGACATGTCGGCTCGACTACATCCCACCGGCTTGGCTTCAGCAGCTTCGACCGAGTGGAGTCATCGTGGCTCCACTGGGTGCGGGCGTCGCAGTACTCCGGAAATCGGCAACTGGTGATGAAGCTGCGGGGGAGTTCCTGCCAGCTGCGGCGTACTTCATGCCGCTGCGCCACCAGGCGGAGCCGACGGCAGTCGGTGAGCTGATCCAGATCGCGCTGAACGGAGCCGGTGTCAGGCGGCCGTACCGCTTCGACACCTCGATGTACCGCGACAACGAGGCTCGATTCTGGCTCGACCTGACGAATCCCGACGTCCGCGCGATGACGGTGGACGGCGTATCGGTGGTCATCCGCCCAGATGGCTCCTGGGCCCGCCTCGCCGACGCTCTGGTGGTCCAAGGCGGCCCCGGTGCCGTCTGGGATGACGTCGAGGCCGCGCATGGTGATTGGCTCGCCGCCGGTCGGCCGTCACGTGCGCAGTACCGGCTGAGGATCACCGATGCCGGTCAGGATGTCTTTCTTGCTGGTCGTTCTGGGCCGACGTACCGGTTGATGCCATTGCCCGACTGAGATGGTTGCGAGTACCTCACCCGGAGGAGCATGGAGAGTTGACGCTTGGGGCGGCTTCAGTGCGGGGTCGAGTTGCCTGGGCCGATGCGTGAGTACGGTCACGGCGACGACGGAGGGGCCGACGGTTTCGGTCGGGGTTCGCGTGAGCGCGCAGCGCGCGGCGGTACGCCGCAAGGCCGGCGGTAGCCGGCAAAGAAGGCCGGCGGTAGCCGGAGGGTGGGCGGGAGCGGGCCGAGCGGGCGGCGTGAGGAGCGGAGCGACGAAGGACGGCTGCGGAGCTCGCGTGGGAAAGAAAAATCCCTCCCCGGTGACGGAGAGGGTTGCTGTGGTCAGGGGCGGTCTCGAACCGCCGACCTTCCGCTTTTCAGTTCGACAGTGGTCCCCTGACGATTCCCCCGCGCCGTTGCCTGGCAGCCCCCGCCTTCGCATGCCAGCGGTCCCTGGTGCTGGCCGTTGCGGTACTGGTTGCGGTACGAACATGGTGCGTCAAAGCCGATCTTGAACGAGGCGTTGCAACTGATCTCTCAGTCAGACCCCCATCGGTTCAGCGGAGACCTGGTCGATCACCCGCGGGGCGCAGCCTTCAAGATCTTGGCAGCCCAGGTCTGGTGGGGCAGACTACGGAAATGCGCCTCATGCTTCTCGACTGCACCTTTACCTACCCGGGTGCGGATAGCTTTCGGTTCGCGTCAGATATCTCAATATTCGACTACGATGTGGTGATCTGGGATCCCGAGCATACGATCGATGGTCTCTACAAGCTGATGGGCGTCGGTCGATACGCTGGGAAGCCATCGCTGAATGAGTCGAATAGCGTTCACTACGCCGAATCACTCAAACGTCGACAGAAGGAATTTCGCGATTTCCTTAGCCTCGGGCGAACGTTAGTTGTATTCGGTTGCGGTCCGCAGATTATGTATGTTGATACCGGAAAGCGTGAGTACTCCGGGACCGGCAGAAACCGGGCATCCACTACGATCGTTCATCCCCTCGATCTCTGGACGGCTTGCCCGGCCGAGATCGAAATGATTCCGGGTCGTGGCGTTGATATCGAAGTGGCTAGTGAAGCTATACGAACTCTATGGCGGGAAACTAGCGGTTTTTGGGTATACCGCAGTGTGTTTGAATCCTTCACTGGAACTCCACTGCTGAAAATTGCCGGAACGGACAAGGTTGTCGCGGCAATGAGTGAGTTTGAATCTGGCGGCCGCCTCGTGATTCTGCCTAGTCCGTGGGTTGATGATCCGGAAGATGACAATGAATCCGGCTCGGATGATGAAAATGAAGGAGGCGGCGAGGAAGTCGCCGGAGATGATGATGATGAAATGCCCGACATCGTATCTTCGATGGTCTCCTGGGTTGAGAGTCTTGCGGTAGAGATCAATGACCTACCGCCTACATGGGTGGCTAGCTACCAATTTCCTTCTGAGATTGAGCGAGACAATTCGATAGCTGAGCTTGAGACTAAGAAGGCGCAGGTTTTGGCTGAGATTGACGAGTTGCAGGCGGTTCAAGCCGCCGAGGCTTTGTGGAAGCGACTCGGGACGGCTGACGGCACGGCACTGGAACTCCAGGTCTTGGCTGCATTTCGAGAATTTGGCTTCGAATCGGAAGAGGTAGAGCGTTTCCGCAGCGACCTTCGCCTAACCCATGGCGGGAACTTGTATGTTGTCGAAACCAAAGGTGCGACAAAGAGTGCTGCCGAAAAACACGCCGCTCAGCTCGAAAAATGGGTTGCCGCGGAATTGGAGAGTGGTCGCAGCGCTAAAGGGATACTCGTCGTGAACGCCTGGCGGGAGAAGCCGTTCGGGGAGCGCAATGAGCCGGTTTTTCCGCAACAGATGCTCGCCTACTGCGCATCTCGCGGACATTGCCTCGTCTCCGGCTTGCAGCTCTTGTGTATGGTGCGGGCGATTCACGGCGGCTCCGCTACTGCTGAGGAGATCGCCACGATACTGACTACGACAGTTGGCCCTGTCGACGGCTGGAGTGACCTCGGCGAGATCTTCGCCGCAGAACCGACGCCAATTTCCGCTGATTGAGAACGGTCGAGTATCACTGGGCTCTTTAGGCGATCGCTTCCGCCAGAGCGAGCATGGTCGTTAGGACGGCGTTGGCGCCAGCGGCTCTTAGAGCCTCCATTTTGCCAGGCTTATTTGCGTACCCGATCGTTGATAGGCCAGACGCCCGGCCAGCTTCAATATCGGTCGTCTGGTCGCCGATGAAGACACATGAGTTCGGATCGATGCCGAGGGCTCTGGTTGCTCTCTCGATGAGATGCGGGTTGGGTTTCATCAATGTCGGATCAGTAGGATTGCGGCCTTCTACATGTGCCACGCCTTCTGAGAGGCCAGCTCTCGCGAGGTATGCAGTTACGGCTTCCGAGTAATTGTTGCTGACGATTGCTACGAGCCGACCGCTAGACGTGCATGCAGCTATAGATTCGGCTGCGCCAGGTGTTGGGCGGGCTGTCTCTATCGCCATAAGTTCGGCCTTCTGAAGGCCCACCTCAAGTTGCTGGGCTAGCTCTGGATCTCCAGCTGCGGCTAGAAGCAAGTCGTGTGGGCTGGAGGCCTGCTCCAAAGCAGGCTCAAGCTCACCGCGCAGCTGGCGTGCCAGCTCTAGGAGTTCGCGGGTGATTTGTGAAGCTGGGTAGCCATCGAAGACGGAGCAGATTGGGCCGTCGAAGTCGAAGAGGACGGCTTCTGCAGAGCTGAGGATCTTGGTCAGGGGATCGGTGGTCACAGGTCGCGGACCTGGCCTAGCGTCTGCCAGAGACTGTCGAACCAGCGACGTGCTTGGTCGACGTACTGCGAGCCTGTTGCTCGGTCGTCGTCGCTGATGGAGTGGTGGAAAAGGACGGTGTCCTTGCCGACGGCATCGAAGGTTGAGACCGGTTTGCCATCGATTTCGACATCGCGCTCCACCACTGGATAGAAGCCGAAGAACACCTCTTCTTCGTTCAGGGCGTAGAGCTTGAACATCATCGGCAGGCTGATGACCCGCACTTCGGCTGCGACCTTGGAGACCAAGCCCAGCTCGCCAAGCTCCCGGATCGACTCAAGGATCTCTCCGGCCGACCGGTTCGCGATCTTCTCGACGCGTGCTCGCACGGCGGGGTCGTCACCGGGGTTCTTGCCCGCGCGCGAAGGCACGGCCATGGGCTGGGCGAGATCAGGCAGGAGCATCCGGATGGTGATCGACTGAGGGGTAAGGCGGCCCCGTCTGATGCGGTCGATGGGCTCCTCAAGAGCGCCTAGCAGTGTCTCGCCGGTTAGGCCGGCAAAGTCGATTGTGACTGAGTCGCGCTCGAAGGCCTTCTCGATGTGGGGACGTAGCCCCACCGCCTGGTCCGCCTGCTCGCGGACGTACACGCCGCTGCCGACGCGGGACACGATCAGACCTTCGTCCCGGAGGATCCGCAGCGACTGCTGGATGGTCATGCGGGCAACGCCGTACTGGGTGGCGAGGTCGTTTTGTGAGGGGAGTTTCTCCCCGGCCTTGAACTTGTGCGTGAGGATCGCCGCGCGCAACGCGTTGGCGACCTGCTTGTACGGCGGGCGCGGGTCAGTCGGGTCTAGCTGCTGCTCCATGGCCCTGATTCTACTACCTGACTAGGCAGGCTAGGCGAGCTGTCCCGAAACCCTTGACCTGGCTAGCCAGCCTATGTAACTTAGCCACATGGCGACCTGGCTAGCCAGGCTGGTCAGATCGAAATCGGCCCTACAGGTCCAGTCATCTCTGAGCAGGGAAGCAGGTTCACACGATGAGCAAGCAGATCTACCGCAACGGCAAGTTGGAGACGGTTTCGGACGCTGGGTGGCGTCGGACGGAGAGGGCCCGCCTTGAGCGTGCGGCGGCCAATCAAGAGGCTGAGCGGACCTTGGTCGACAAGGTTGAGAGCAAGAACGGCAAGACCTTTGTGACCACGCGCGACGGCCGAACGCACCAGGTCAAGGGCATCGGCAGCATCTCCGGCCAGATCGCGAGCTTGATCGTGGGCGGCAGCGGCCCGGTCCACACCGGCAGTGGCGATCAGATCGTCAACGGCAAGAAGACGCCGAAGAAGCCGAAGCGGAACCCGTGGTTCTGAGATTTCCCCTGACATGAGTGACGCCCCGGCGGTGGCTGCCGCCGAGGCGTCTGGGTCGCACCAATCCACTTTCCTGAAGGAGCACAACCCAATGAGCATCATCCACCTTTCGCCCGTCAGCGGCGAGGAGCCAACCGCGGCCGACCTGGCCAAGATTGAGCAGGAGTGGCCGCAGATCGCGGCCGACTTGGAGCTGCTGGACGCCGAGATCAGGGAGATCAACGATGGCCCAGCCGCCTCGGAGCTGGACCGGCGCCGTGTCCGCCGCGCTGAGCACCAGGTCCTGAAGGGCGCCCGTGAGCTGGCCGCCACCGACCGGGAGTCGGAGGACGTGGCATGACCGCCGCCTTTGCCGCCTATCTCGCGGCCCTCCTGACGGCTCACACGGTGGCCGACCACTGGATCCAGACCCACCATCAGGCCACCTGCAAGGGCAAGCCCGGCCGCGTCGGCGCGCTGGCCTGCCTTCGCCACGTCGCCACCTACACCGCCACCACTGCCCTGTTCGGCCTGCTGGTCTGGCAGGTGCTCGACCTGCCGTTGAGCTGGCTCGGCTTCCTGACCGGCCAGTTCCTGTCCGCCACTACCCACTACCTCGCCGACCGCCGCGTGTACCTGGAGCGGTTCGCCCGCTGGATCGGCAAGGCCGACTTCCTGCGGCTGGGAGTACCCCGGACCGGGACCGACCGCAACGGCAACGCCTACGACGACAACCCCTCACTCGGGACCGCCGGTTACTCCCTGGACCAGTCCTTCCACCACCTGTGCCTGTTCGCTGCGGCTCTACTGACGGTGATCCTGTGACCGGCCGCGCGGTGACCGTGGACGGCCTCTGGGCCGAGCGGCTCGGAGTCGAAGACCAGCAGGCGAGCAACGAGCTGGGCGCGCGGTTCGAGTTCCTGTCCGCGTTCGTGCTGGACAGCGGAGAGATGCCCCCCGCCGCGACCGCGGAGTTCGCGACCGCGTACGGCGACCTGCTGACGCTGGAATGGTTTCTCGCCGATGTCCGCCGCGCCCTCACCGGCGGGGAGGTGCAGCGATGAGCAGCGAGGACCAACAGCGCAAGAGCCTGCACAGCGCGCTACTGCGGCACTTGGACCAGGACGTCAATTTCACTGCCGGGTTTGTGGCGTCGTTCGTCGTGCGGGTGGTCCCGGTCGAGACGCTGGCTGAGCTGGTTGCCGGTTTGGACGGCGCCCGGCCGGTGCGCTGGACCGACACGGGCAGCGGCCCGGGTGTGGAGGACCGCGGATGAGCACGCTCGTGCAGACGGCTGACGCTACGCCGGCAAAGTCGGAGCTGTTGGGTGTGGACCGGTTGCGGACGCAGGCGGCCGAGGCGTCGCAGGTCCGGGCGCTGTCCACGCACCCCGATGTGGTGGCGCTGCGGGTTGAGTCGGTCCGTACCCAGGTTGACCGGTGTATGTGGGTCGGGATCGTGCTCGGACTGGCCTTCACGATGGTCAACGTTCAAGCGTTCGCCGCTCAGGGCGCCGCGCCGTGGTCGCTGCCCTGGTTCGCAGCCTGGCTACTCGACCCGATGGTCTCGCTCGTACTCATCGCCGTGTTGCGGGCAGAGCAGATCACCGCCCGGTACCAGGTCGCCGACCACACGAAGTGGATCAGCCGCACGAAGAAGTTCGCGTTCGCCGCGACCTACGCAATGAACACCTGGCACTCGTTCGTACCGTTCGATATCGCGGGGATCGTGCTGCACTCGGTTCCGCCGCTGCTGGTGTTCTGTGCCGCCGAAACCGCCCCGGTACTTCGGGACCGGCTGACCGAAGCCGTTTTGCGAGCCGAGAAGACTGCCGCCCTGGCCGACCCGGAGGGGGCATCCCTTCCGCTGGACACCACACCGGCCGCGACCGAGCCGCCTGCCGTCACCACCGGCCAGCAGGCGGCGCCTGAAACGCCCGACGCACCGCCCGCGACCAAAGCACCCCGCAAGCCAACCCAGGCCCGCAGGAAGCCCGCTAAGCCTGCTGGCCGCAAGTTGCTGGCCGACTACGTAGCCGACGCCCGCAAGGCGGTCGAGCCGGGCGCGACGGCCGACGAGATCACCCCGGCATGGGCCCGCCACACGACCGGCTGCTCTACGGGCCTGTCCGCCAAGGTCGCCGCCGCTGTCCGCGCCGACCTCACCACGATCACCGCCGAGACCACGACTGACGACACGGCAGCGACGGGCGAACCTGCCCGGCTCGCGGCCTGACCGATAGGAGCTGGCTGATGAGCAACGTGCACAAGCTTCACAACGACGAAGAATCCAATCAGGCAACGGATCTGGGCATTGTCCACGAGCCCGCCGAGCGGATCGACCCCGCCACCGCTGATGCCGACGTGATCGACGGCGAGGTGATCGAAGGGGAGGTGCTGTCCGAGGAGGAGTCGGCCGCGCTGGATGCCCGCTTGGAGACGCGCGGCGCGCTGGTGTTGCGGCGGGCGGTGACCGGCACGCAGGTGGCTAAGCGGGCGGTGGTGAAGGTGTCCACCCACGATCGGACGAAGACGGCGAGCAAGGTGGTGCTGCGGGAGTCGTTCACTGTCGTGCAGGGTGTGGAGTCGTGGGCGAAGCGGTTGTGGGATGCCTCGACTATGGGCACCTATCGGCGCCAGATCAAGGCGGCTGAAGCGGTCGGCGACCGCGAGGAGTTGAAGGAGTGGACCGACCGCAAGGCGATGGCCACCGAACGGCGCCATCGCCGGTTGATGGATCTGCCGAAGCTCGCGTGGGGTGTGCTCAAGGTCGGTATCGCTGCGGTGGTGGGTGTTCCGCTGCTGGTGCTCGTGATCGCGGTCCTCACCAAGGTCACCGGCAACGGGTCGTTCACCGGCGTATGGCTCGGGTTCTTCGGGATCATCGGGTTCACGATCGCTGCGGTCGCGTTCGTGTGGGGACTGTTCAGCATCGCGCTGCCGTTCCTGCTGGTGCTGGCCGCCTGGCGCGAAGGCAAACGCCGCGCTGAACCACCGCGCTGGCTGGTCACGACCGCCGATGCTGACATGGATGTTGCGATCGATGAAACCACGATCGCGAAGGCGCTGGAGGCGCTGCGCATCCCGGCCATTACCCAGTACCTGAAAGCCGGACTCAAGTTGCAGTTCATCACCCCCGCCCGGGTCGATGGGCGCGGCACGCACGCCGTGGTCCGGCTGCCTGCCGGTGTCACGGCGGAGAAGATCGCGCGGCGCCGTGGTGACCTGGCCACTGGTCTGCACCGGGCGGCTAAGGAGGTGTGGCCGACCACTGGCAGCGAGGCCGGGATCATGGATCTGTGGATCGCTGACAAGGGCGCGCTCGCTGAAGGTGCGGGCCAGTATCCGTTGCTGAGCGGTGGTCTGGTGGACGTGTTCAAGGGTGTGCCGGTCGGGAAGACGTTGCGTGGTGACGCGATGCTTGCGCCGATCCCTGAGCGGAACACGATGACGGGCGGTATGCCGGGTCAGGGCAAGTCGGCATCGGCGCGAGCGATCATGGCCGGTTGCGCGCTCGACCCGACCGCTGAGTTGCGGATCTGGGTGCCGGACACGAACTTCGACTTCGAGGTGTTCAAGCCGCGGTGCGCGTCCTACGTGATGGGCGCCGACGACGAGTCCATGAAAGCCATCCTTGACCAGCTCGTGAACGTTCATGAAGAGGTTCAGCGACGCGGACAGTTGCTGATCGACTTCGAGGTCCCGGCCGTCACCCGTGAACTCGCCTCAGCCGGTGTGGGGCTGCACCCGCTGATCTGCCTGCTCGAAGAGGCACACGTAGCGATCACCCACGAGACCTACGGCAAGGAGATCGCCAAGCTCCTCGTGGAGATCGTGAAGCTTGGCCGCAAGCGCGCGATTCACATGATCATCTCCACCCAGGCACCCACGCGGGATTCGATGCCGCGCGACGTGACGCGGAACTGCTCGAACGGCATCGCGTTCGCGGTCGGTGACCACGTCGCCAACGACGCGCTGCTTGGTCAGGGCGCTTATGCGGCAGGGCATCGGGCGACTGAGCTGATCCCCGGCACCGATCGCGGCACGGCCGTGGTCAAGGGCTTCAACGGCGAGCGGTCCGAGATCTTGCAGTGGTACTACCTCGACGTGTCCAAGGGCAACGATCAGGTCACCCCGATCATCAAGCGGAGCTTGGAGGCGATCGCCAAGCTCGGCAAGCCAGCGCCCGACTCCCGCCCGGTCGAGATCGTGACCCGCGACCTGCTTGCCGACCTGGACGAGGTGCTCGGCGACGACCCGGTCAACGTCGCCAACGTGCCCGCCCTGCTTAAGCGGCTCGCGCCGAGCTGGCCGCCGTACCAGTCGCTGACCGGCAAGGCGCTGCGTGAGCTGCTGGAAGCCGAGCACGGCATCAAGGTCCCATCGACCGGGAACCGCTACCCGATCGATCCGGCTACCGTCCGTAGCGCGATCGTGCGGCGGCAGCAGGACGCCGAGAGTGGGAACGACGATGCCGGCAACGCGGATCCGCTCGCGAGTTAACCCGGGTCACGGGGTCGGAGATCGCCTGAAACCGGCTCTGACCAGCGTATCTCCGGCCCCGGTTAACTCGCCTCACTCGCTAACTTTCCGCAGGTCAGAGCCACATTAGCCCCCGTTGAGCCGGTGAGTTACAGACCTAACCCGATCACCGGCAGCTAACTGACCCAACCCAACCGAACCCGACGACACCGCCAGGTGCTCGCCGTGGCCCGTCACACCCACTCTCGACTACAGAAAGTGACAGAGATGTCTGAGTCTGTACCGCCGCTCCTCGCGCTCGTCACCGCCGGATCGGTGCTCCTGCTCGCCTCGCTTGCCGTCGTTCTGGTGGCGCTCTACCTGGCCGGTTGCCGGATCTGGCCGTATGCCAACTGCCCGCGCTGCACCGGCTCCGGCAAGTCCGGCTCACCCACCCGCAAGTCGTTCCGCAACTGCCCTCGCTGCAAAGGCACCGGCCGCCGCATCCGGCTCGGCCGACGCCTACTTGACCGACACAGCAACCGCTGACCGAAGGAGCAACGCCCACCATGGCCACCACCCCACACAAGCCCGTTGCCAAGAGCAACCGCAAGCGCTCAGCCCTCCGCGATGCGTTCGCCGCCGACCTCACCGAGCTCAAGACCACCGTGGACGAACGGCGCGAATCCGGCTCGCACGAAACCCGCACACGATCGACCAGCCGCGACGAGTACAACGAAGCCCTGGCCGATCTCAACCGGTACTCCTCCGAGAACGAAACCACCGAAGCACAAGCCGCACGAGACCGGTTCGACCGCGCCGCCGCCAAGCGCCATTGGTGGAACCGCTGATGACCACACCGCTGATGGACAAGGCAAGTCTGCACCCGGCCGCGTCGCGCTGGATCACCTTGTGGAACGGCCAGCAGGCCATCGGCTGGGACCACCACGGGACACCAGTCTTCCGGTTCAAGTGGGCACCGGCCGGGCTCGCCACCCGCCGCCAGCTCCGCGCCATGCGGATGTGCCCGGGCGGGCAGGAACCCTACGCGTTGCTGGTGTGGCGCAACGGGCAGCGCTGGGCCTGGCTGTACCGGCTCGACCTCGCCCGCCCGTCGCGGGTGCCGTCACCGGCTCAGCTCAACGCCTTGGACAAGGCCATGGAAGCGCGACGCCGCTGCAAGCTCTGCGGCCAGGTAGCCGCGTACTGCATCCCCACCAGCGATGGCCGCTGTGTCGAGTGCATGACCGGCGACTACCGCAACGCCACATCCAACTCCTACGCCGCCTGAAATCCCTCGAGGGGAGATCACACCGATGAACGACATCCTGACCGCTGCACTCGCCGCCGCTGGACATGGCTGGCCGGTGTTCATGCTGGCCCGGTCCAAGCGTCCCGTTGCCAACTGCGCCGCCTGCCGCACCGCCACCGACCATGACCCGACGACCTGCGGACACCTGACCTGCCACGGCTTTTACGCCGCTTCGACCGATCCGCACCGCATCACAGCGATTATTGCCGCTGTCCCGTACGGACAGCTCGCCGTCCGCACCGGCTCTGTGTCCGGGCTCCTGGTGGTCGATGTTGATCCGGCGCACGGCGGAACGGCGAGCATGACCCAGCTCGTGGCGGAAGGGCTGTTGCCGCGCACGCTGCGGGTTGTCACCGGCTCTGGTGGACAGCACCTGTACTACCGCCACCCCAGCCAGCACATGCCGTCACGCCCCATGCCAAGACGGCCGGGGATCGACATCAAAGCCGATGGCGGTTACGTCGTCTTGCCACCGTCGATCCATCACCGCACCGGGCTGCCGTACCGATGGGCGACCAACAGCGGGGCCGACGTGATGGAGGTGCCCCCCGCTCTCATCGCCGCCTGCCTGCCCCCTATGCCGGCCGAATCGTCCACCCCGCAAACCAGCCCAGCCACAACAGAACCGGGCGGGGGCATCTCCCACCCGGACAAGCTCCTAGACGCCCACCTGGACGCCGTACGCCGCGCACCCAAAGGCAGGCGCCGCACCACCTTGTACGGCGCCGCTAGAGGCGTTGCGCGGATGGTCGCGGCCGGAGTCATCGAACAGGCCGACGCCGTCACCGCGCTGACCTACGTGGGACACCAAGCCGCCCAAACCGACCGGGACATCAGGGCCGCCATCGCTGGCGGTTTCCGTGACGAAGGGATTGCCGCATGACCAGCTCGACCGAGACCACAGCCGAGCCGATCGATGGCGCGGAGCTGCTGGACGACGTGGCCGCGACCATCACCCGCTACGTCATCCTGCCCAGTACGTCCGCGCTGACGGCGGTTGTGTTGTGGGTCGCTGCGACGCACGCCGTACCGGCCTGGAACTGCGCCCCGCGGTTGGTGATCCGGGCACCGGAACGGCGCTGCGGGAAGTCGCGGCTGCTGGACACCGTCGAGGGCATGTCACACCGGCCGCTGATGACCGTCAACGCATCCCCGTCAGCCGTCTACAGATCCATCGGCGTCGCGCCGAGTGATCCGCCGACCCTGCTGATCGATGAGGCCGACACCATCTTTGGCCCCAAGGCAGGCGACAACGAAGACCTACGCGGCCTGCTCAACGCCGGTCACCAGCGCGGCCGCCCGGCACTGCGCTACGACGCCGGTTCACGGTCGGTGGAGAAGATCCCAACGTTCGCCATGGCCGCACTCGCGGGCATCGGCGCGATGCCAGACACGATCGAGGACCGGGCAGCCGTCATCCGCATGCGTCGCAGGGCGCCCGGTGAGCAGGTCGCGCCGTACCGCGTCGGCCGCGACGGGCCCGAGCTGGACGCGCTACGGCAACGGCTCAACCAGTGGCTCAGCCCTCACATTGAGATGCTGCGGAACGCGACCCCGGACATGCCGCTGGAAGACCGCGCTGCTGACACCTGGGAACCGATGATTGCCGTTGCCGACCTCGCGGGCGGCCAATGGCCCCGGGCAGCCCGGAAAGCGGCTGTGGCACTCACCAGCGACCGCGACGCCGGTGACGAGACTTCGATTCCGACCCGGCTGCTGGCCGACTGCCGGACAGTCTTCCAAGACGCCGACGCGCTGCCAACCCAAGACCTGCTGACCCGGCTCAAGGCGCTCAGCGAGAGCCCTTGGGCAACGATCGGCAAAGACGGACTCAGCGGGATGAAGCTCGGCAACCTGCTGCGCGATTTCGAGATCCGCAGCGACACCATCCGCTTCCAGACCGGGCAAGCCAAGGGCTACTACCGCAGCGATTTCGCCGACGCCTGGAACCGCTACTGCCCCGAGCCAAAACCAGCCGGTGGGGAAGCCGTACCAGCCGTACCAGCCGTAACTTCCCAGGTCAGCCCCGAAGAGGCTTCCACCACCGGTACGGCTCAAGCCGTACCAACCAACCAAGCCTCCTCGACCCTGACCTGCGAAGACGAGGCTGGTACGGCTGGTACGCCTTGGGTCCCCAGAGCTGTTCCCGACTTGATCGACAACACCCACCCGAACCGCGAAACCGCATGAGCACGCCCAGACAGGACGGAGCTGTACCTCAGATGAGCATGGTTCAGATCGCTGACGCGGACCGGCTGTTGATCACTACGGACGACGCTGCCGCACGGCTGGGCATTCACCGCTCGACTCTCTATGACCTGATCCGCAGCCGGAAGCTGAAGACCGTGAAGATCGGTGCTCGGCGGTTGGTGCGGGTCTCGGCTCTGGAGGAAGCAATTCAACTGCTGGAAGAGGAGACCGCAGCATGAAGGCCGCGAACGGTGACGGATCGATCTACTACCGCGCCAGCAAGGACCGGTGGTACGGCGCGGCCTACGTGCTGCAAGCCGATGGGACGACCGCCCGGAAGGAGGTTTCATCCAAGGACCGTGACGTGGTGGTTCAGAAGCTCCGGAAACTGCAAACGGACTCGGACCAGGGAATCCCGGCTGAGGCGACGAACTGGCAAGTGGAAGCATTCCTTCGGTATTGGCTGGAGCACATCTTGAAGCCTGCGAAGAAGCCGAAGACCTACCAGGGGTACGAGTTGGTCGCGCGGGTGCATCTCATTCCCGACATCGGCAAGAAGAAGCTGCACAAGCTCACCGGTGCCGATGTCCGGCTGTTCATGAAGCGCCTACGGAACACCTGTCTTTGCTGCAAGCACGGGTACGACGCAAGGCGGGGCGATAAGGCGAAGTGCTGTGCGGTTGGTCAGTGCTGTGAGCGCCATCCTTCAGACCGGCTAGTGGAGCAAGTCCACGCCGTTCTTCGGAACGCCTTGCAAGCCGCTGTGCGAGAGGAAGTCCTACAGCGGAACGTGGCCAAGCTGGTACAGGTCCAAGGCGCGCAGTACGACGTCAACCGAGGCGCAACCGAGGAACAGGCTCGGCTGTTGCTCAAGGCGGCTAAGCCGACGCGGCTCTACGCGCTGTACGTCATGGCGCTCTACATGGGACTGCGGCGCGGCGAGCTACTCGGCCTTAGGTGGGCGGACATCGACCAGGTGGAGAAGACCCTCGAAGTTCGCAGGACGCTGCAACGGGTTGATGGCGCATTGCAGGCGGTGACACCGAAGACCAAGAAATCGAAGAGGACCGTGCCGCTGATCAAGGTGTGTCTTGAAGCACTCGCGAGCCACAAGCGTCAGCAGGCGAAGGAACGGCTGTTGGCCGGCGCGAAGTGGGTCGATACGGGCTACGTGTTCACGACCGAGATCGGAACGCCGATCGAGCCGGACAACCTCCGGCGTACTTGGTACCCGATCCGGAACGCGGCGGGGGTAGGGGAGATGCGCTTCCACGACCTGCGGCACTCGTGTGTGACTTTGCTCCTGCGGCTGAAAGTGCCGCCGCACATCGTGCAGGCAATCGTCGGGCACGCTGACGTACAGGTGACGATGGCGGTCTATGCCCATGCATCGCTGGAGGACCAGCGGAAGGCGCTGGAACAGCTAGAGGAGATGGTTGCCGGATAGGCGTTGCGGTACTGGTTGCGGTAGTCGCGGGGGAGTCGGCGGATCTCGGATCGAGATCCACGCTCAAGATTGGGTGGTCAGGGGCGGTCTCGAACCGCCGACCTTCCGCTTTTCAGGCGGACGCTCTACCAGCTGAGCTACCTGACCGGGAGAGATCAATGGCGGCGGTGTGTGAACACTCCGCCGCCACTCTCCTGGCGACCCAGACGGGACTCGAACCCGCGACCTCCGCCGTGACAGGGCGGCACGCTAACCAACTGCGCTACTGGGCCAGATTGCTCGACGATGCTACACCATCCTTCGAGCCTTGCTGACATCGGTCTTTCGACCGTATCCCCAACGGGATTCGAACCCGCGTTACCGCCTTGAAAGGGCAGCGTCCTAGGCCACTAGACGATGGGGACTCGGACCGCGGGAGCCGAAGCTCCTTGGGACAGCCGTAAGCATAGAGGAGAGCGGGCCGAGGTCCAAAACGAGTTCCTGGGAAGGCCATCCAACGGCCCCAGGAGGGTTTCCAGATAGGCCCATCCGGTGGCTCCCAGAAGGCCCGTCCAGCGCCTCCGTAGAGGGACACGTGGTGCGGGGTCCGAGGCGCACCACGTGTCCGGGTCACGAGGGTCAGCCGGCGTCCGGTGCGACCAATACCGGGAGTACCTGCTCGAAGCGCTGGGCGAAGGGCTTCGACGGGAGGATGTGGCCCTGGACCCGGGCGGTGTCGGCGAGGCTGAAGCCCCAGAGGGCGGCGCGGGTGCGCTGGTTCGGCGTGCCGTGGTGGCCTGGCTCTGAGAAGCCGCAGTCGCCGATCTGGGCGAACATCTGGGTGAAGTGCTGCACCCGTTGCCACTTCATGTTCTCGCCGCGCACATGGGTCAGGAAGTACGCGCTGAACGCGTCCGCCATCAGCTCCGTACGCCGGGTCGCCTCGGGCGCCGGCAGCGTCGAGGTGAACAGCCCCTGCTCGAACTGGATGTGGTGACCGAACTCATGCCCGATGATCGCCTGGCTGGTCACGTCGCCGAGCCCGACCAGCCCGAAGCCGTCCTGGACGCCGTCGCCCATCACGATCCGGTCCGGCACCAGTCCGACGCCCGGCATCGGCACTCCCTCGAGGCTGTTCGCGTAGGCGTTGAAGGTGAAGATCGGGTGGTCGCCGTACTTCGTCGCCGCGGTGTCGAGTTGCGTCGCGATGAACGCCGCGGTGTTCGCCGACAGGTCGGCGGGCTGGCCGTACAGGGTGGTGAACACCTTCGTCACGCGCGGCTGGTCCAGCAGCATCCGGCCGTGGGCGGGCACCAGTTCGATGTCTTCCGACTTGATGTCCCAGAACATCTTCAGGGTCTTGAAGGCCTCCGTCGCCTTCTTGCTGTAGGCGCCCGTCGCGCCGAACGTGTACGGGCCGGGCGTCGACAGGTACGTCGCCTCGGTCATCGGGATGTCGAACAGGAGCGCGTACAGGGCGGCGAGCCGCTGCTCGAAGGTCCAGTCCGCGACGCCGACGGAGATCGCGTCGACGACCGGCGGGGGTGCGGTCGGGCACTCGTGCTGCGTGGGATCGATCACATCCAGTACTGCGGCCCGCAGCGGGCTGTCGTCGAGCCCGAGCCGGGTGCGGGTCGCCTCGGCCGCCTCGCGGGCGGCGGGCAGCCCGGCGAGGAGCTGCTCGACGATCGGCTGAGGCGAAGACGCGGTGGCGACAGTGGCGGTAGCAGCCGGCGCGGCGAGGGCGGGCACGGCGACCGCGGTGGGGAGGAGGAGCGTGGCGGTGGCGGCGACCGCCAACCACATGGTGCGCTTTCTCATACGGAGCTCTCCTGGGACTGGGGACGGAGGAAACCGGCCGCCGGGACACGACCGATTGGCCGTCAGTTCAGCAGGAGGGAGCGCGTACTACGAGGTGCTGCGATGTCGGAAACCGGCATGGCAGAAACCTGAAGGCTCAACGGCTACCCACCGCTCAACGGCGTCACGGCCGGCGATCAGCCGCGCGGGCTGGGGCGCATCATTAGGCTGGCACCGTGATCGAGATGAGCCGGGCTGATTTCGAGGTGCTGGTGTCCGAGGCGCTGGATCAGGTGCCGCCTGAGCTGGCCGCGCTGATCGACAATGTGGCGGTGTTCGTCGAGGACGACGCGCCGCCGAGCGACCCGCACCTGCTCGGCATCTACGAGGGCATCCCGCTGACCGAGCGCGGGCACTACTACGGCGGTGTGCTGCCCGACCGGATCACCGTCTACCGCAACCCGACGCTGCAGATCTGCGAGACGGTCGAGGACGTCGTCGACGAGGTGAACATCACCGTGGTGCACGAGATCGCGCACCACTTCGGCATCGACGACTCCCGCCTCCACCAACTCGGCTACGGCTAACCGGTACGCCGCTACGCGGGCTGGGCAAGGCGCAAAAGCGCGCCGCTCGGCGTGCTGCGTGCCGAGCGGCGGGGGAGTGCATCGGGTCAGGAGCGCTTGAAGAGGAGCTTCCAGGGCATCAGGGCCGACTCGAGCTGGACCTTGAGGCTCATCTTCGACGCGCCTACCGTCCTCTCCTCGAAGCGGATCGGTACCTCGGCGATTCGGCGGCCCTGCCGCACCGCCCGGTAGTTCATCTCGACCTGGAACGAGTACCCGTTGCTCTGGATGGTCGCCACGTCGATCGCCCGCAGGGTGTCGGCCTTCCACGCCTTGAAGCCGGCCGTGGCGTCCTTCACGTGCAGCCGCAGGATGGTGTTCACGTAGATGTTCGCGAACGCCGACAGCAGTCGCCGGTGCCAGGCCCACTCGGCCGCGGCGGATCCGCCTTCGACGTACCGGGAGCCGATCACCACGGCGGCGTCGGTGGTCCGCAGGGTGTCGACCATGATCGGGATCACCGAGGCGGGGTGGGACAGGTCGGCGTCCATCTGGATGATGATGTCGGCGTTCTCGTCCAGCGCGCGGCTGATCCCGGCGATGTAGGCGCGGCCGAGGCCGTCCTTCGCGGTTCGGTGCAGGACCGAGACCTCTTCGGGCGAGGCCTTCGCCAGGTCGTCGGCGACGTCGCCGGTACCGTCGGGGGAGTTGTCGTCGACCACCAGCATCTGCAGCCCGGGCAGCTTCAGGTCGGACAGCAGCGCCGCCAGAACGGGCAGGTTCTCCCGCTCGTTGTAAGTCGGCACCACCACGATGATCTTGGCGCTCTCAGCCATTCTCATTCCTTCGTCAAAGCTTTCACGGGTCACAGGACGCTATCGCATCAACTGTCCCCGAGCCGCTTTGGTGACGTGATCCAAGGTTGCAACTTGTCCCGACCGACAGGACATAGTCATGCCCGAGCCGAGAGCTCACGCTCAGAGCCGGCCCGGCAGACCCCGAAATCGGCACTATGTCCTGTCGGTCGGGACGGGCGAGCCGGGTGAGACCCGGCTCGCCCAGGCGGTCAGTAGGCGGCTGCCCACTGGTCGACGATTTCGCTGACCATGTGCAGGGCCAGCAGGTGCATCTCCTGGATCCTGGCGGTCTCGTCGGCCGGTACGACGATCGCCAGGTCGGCCGCTGCCGCCAGGCCGATCCCGCGCCGGGAGGTGAAGGCCACCGAGCAGGCCCCGGCCGAACGCGCCGCGGCGAGCCCCTTCACCACCGTCGGTGAGGTCCCGGAGGTACTGAAGCCGACCACCATGTCGGCCGGCCGGACCAGCGCCTGGACCTGCCGGGAGAACACTTCGTCATAGGAGTAGTCGTTGGCGATGCAGCTGGTCACGGCCGCGTCGCCGACCAGGGCCACGGCGGGCAGCGGCCGCCGTTCCCTCAGATAACGGCCGATGAGTTCACCGACCAGGTGTTGTGCGTCGGCAGCGGATCCACCGTTGCCGTAGGTGTAGAGCACCCCGCCCGAGTCGAGTCGGCGGATGAGCTCGTCGGCGACCGCTTGGATCGCCTCCAGCTGGCTGTGCATCGCATAGGCGACCTCGGTGTGACGCTCGAGCTGCCTGGCGATGACCCGGTCTACATGTACTTGTGTCATGTGCCGGTGGTACGCCAGAAATTCAGTTTCTGGGAGCGGGTCCGGTAGATCCGCGGACAACAAGACGTGGCGTCACCCGGACAATTCGCCGCCGGGCAGGCAATTCATCCCTGATTCGGGCCAGCAATAGTTGCGCAGAGCTACGACCCAGATCCACTGTGTGCTGATCCACGGTGGTTATGGCCGGTTGGACCAGTGACATCCACGGCACGTCGTCGTACGCGGCGAGGCTGATTTTGTTCGGTATCCGGAGCCTTCGGTGCTTCAGTTCGGCCAGGGCGCCCTGCGCCAGCACGTTGTTCGCCGACAGGATCGCGGTCACGTCGTGCTCGTTGAGCAGTTCGCGGGTGGTCTCGCGAGCCGCCTCGGCGTCGAAGCTGGTGTAGACGATCAGGTCCTCGTCCAGCTCCAGGCCGGCATCCTCGTACGCCGCCCGGAATCCGGCGAGCCGGCCCGCTCCGGTGGACCATTTCGTCTCATCGATCAAGAGCCCGATCCGCTCGTGGCCGAAGCCGAGCAGGTGTTCGGTCAGCTCGCGGGCACCCGCTTTGTTGTCACTCAGTACTGCGTCGCCGCCGCGGCCGAGCTGCCGGTCGGCGGAGACCACGTGGATCCCGTTGTCCTGCAGCATCTTCGGGCAGGCGGCCGCGACCGGAGTCACGATCACCCCGGCGACCTGCATCGCCAGCAGCGTCTCCGCCGCGTGCATCTCCTCTTCCGGGTCGCCGTTGTCGTTCACCAGGATCATCTGGTAGCCCTCGGACCTGAGCACCTCCTCGACCCCGGCGGCCAGATCGGCGTAGAACGGGTTGCGCAGGTCGGAGATCAGTACGCCGATCGCGGTCGACGTCCGGCTGCGCAGGTTGCGGGCCATGTGGTTCGGCACGTAGCCGAGCCGCTGGGCGGCCGCCTGGACGCGTTCGCGGACCTCCGGCGAGGCGTAGCCCCGGGTGTGCAGGGCACGCGACACGGTCGACGGCGAGACGCCGGCCTCCCGGGCAACGTCCTGCACGGTCGGCCGACTCTGCTGCTTCCTGGAATCGACGCTCACACGCGTCATCGTAGGGCCCAAAGCCCCCAACACCGCGGACTTAGTGCCGTTCGACCGGCTCCATCGTCAGCAGAACACCTCGTTGCTGCCCGTCCGGGCCCCTCAACGCGCTGCAGAGCAGCCGGACCACGATTGCCCGTCCACGCCGGTTCACGGCGTCCAGGCGGGTCTCGCTGGCGCCGGCCGGATCGCTGAGCGCGGCTCGTACCAGCGGGCGCAGTACGTCGGCAGGCAGCCCGACATCGAGGTTGAGCAGGTGCTGCCCCTCGGCCTCGTCGCCGCGCACGCCCCACAGCTCCTGGGCGGCCGCGTTCCAGGCCAGGATCCGCATCTCCAGGTCGACGACGATCACCCCGGCGGTGAAGGCGGACAGCACCGACTCGAGGAAGTCGTTCACGTCGTTCAGCTCGGTACTGCGCTCGCGGACCGCCTCGTTGATGATCTGCAGCTCGTCGTTGGCCGACTGCAGCTCCTCGTTCATCGTCTCGAGTTCCTCGTTGGTGGACTGCAGTTCCTCGTTGGTGGTCTCGAGCTCCTCCACCGTCGACTGGAGCTCCTCGTTGGTCGTCTCCAGCTCTTCGTTGGTGGACTGCAGTTCCGCGTTGGTCGCCTCCAGTTGCCGGCCGGACCGCTCGACCTCCTGCCGCAGTGCCCTGGTCGCGGTGACGTCGTGGAACACCACCGAGACGCCGAGCAGCACCGAGGAGTCCAGGACCGGGGTGAGATGAACCTCGAACCAGTGCGTGACGCCACCGGCCCGGCCGAACTCGACCTCGGAGACCCGGATCGGCTTCTGCTCGGCGATCACCTGGTCGAGGTGGCTGCGCAGGGCGAGTGGCTGGTACGAGACCTCCAGCTCGCGGATCGGCCGGCCGAGGTCGCGGCGGCTCAGCCCGAACAGGCTGGCGGCCTGGTCGCTCTGCATCACGAGCGTGTCGTCGAGGCCGACGACCAGCTGGGCGATCGGGCTGGCCGCGAGCGAGAGCTCCCGGAGCCGGTCGGTGACCGGCCCGTCGGCCGGTGGCGGCAGCGGGCGGCGGCCGGACGTCATAGACCGGTCGGCCACCCGGCGGAAGATCCGTTGCTTGAGGTCGATCGGCTCGAACATCCGGCTCCGGCCCAGCAGCATCTCCGCCCGGCCCAGGAAGAGCACCCCACGAGGTACCAGGGCGAAGTGGAAGCGGTTCAGCACCCGCTGCTGGGTCTCGGCGTTGAAGTACATCAACGTGTTGCGGCACAGCAGCAGATCGACTCGCGAGATGGGCGCGTCCTGGACCAGGTCGTTGCGCCCGAAGATCACCGTCCGCCGCAGGTCGGGGGTGAAGACGTAACGGTCGCCGCGCTTCTCGAAGTACTTCGTCCGGAGCTCGTCCGGCACACCCTCGAGCTCGGCCTCCTGGTACGCCGCGTGCCGGGCCTGGCTCAGTGCGTCGTCGTCGATGTCGGTGGCATAGATCTTCACCTGCTGGAGATAGGCGTCGGGGCCCAGCTCCTCGGCCAGCAGCATCGCCAGCGAGTACGCCTCCTGGCCGGACGAGCAGCCCGTACTCCAGACCCGCAGCGGGTCGCCCGGGCTGCGTTCGGCGAGCAGGCCGGGCACGACCTCGGTCCGCAGCCGGTCCCAGGCTTCCGGGTCGCGGAAGAAGCCGGTGACGTTGATCAGGATGGTGTTGAACAGCGCGGTGAACTCGGCCGCGTCGACCTGCAGCAGGTCCAGGTAGTCGTGGAAGCTGTCGATCCCGGCCTGACTCATCCGGTGCGTGATCCGGCGGGCCAGCCCGGTCCGCTTGTAGCCGCCGAAGTCGAAGCCCCGGGACTCGCGCAGGTAGTCGAGCAGGGCTTCGAGTTCGTCACCGGCCACGCTGGGGTTCGTCACGTCGCCACGCTACTTGCCGTTCCGCCACCCGTTGTTGATCGCCGCTCGTGCGCTCGGCGTCGTCACCCGGATCGTCGCCCAGACGATCTTGCCGCCGCTGATCGTCGGGTTGGCACCCCACGCGGTCGACAGAGCCCTGACGATGCCCAGTCCACGGCCGTTCTCGGCCCAGTCCTCGGTCGGTGGCCGGACCGGGAAGGTCGGGCTGTCGTCGCTGATCGCCACGGTCAGCAGTTGCCTGCGCAGTTCCAGCCGCAGTACCGCGTCTGTCCGCGCGTGCCGCACCACGTTGGCGGTGAGCTCCGAGACGATCGCCACCGCATCCTCCGCGATGTCCTCGCAGCGCCACAGCTCGCAGGTGGCCGCGACGTACCGTCTGGCCACTCCAGGGCTGCTCGGTTCGGGCGCCAGCCTCAGCCGGGTCAGTTGCCGGACCGGTGGATTGTTCATCGAGGCCAGTGCCGACGCGAGGTTGTCGAACACGGGGATGAACCGGGCCACCGCGGCCGTATGAAGCTGCAGCTGGTGGTCGTGATGGCGGCTGGTGACCAGGATCAGCGGAATCCCGGACCATTCCGCGGTCTGCCGGGCCACCGTGGTGAAGACGCTGAGTGTGTGCGCCTTGGCCAGCAGGAGGTCGTGCAGCAGCACGACGACCGCGGCCGGCTGCTCCGCCAGTTGCTTGGTGAGGAAGGTCCGCAGTTGCGGTGCGGTCGCGACGTCCAGCACGCCGGACGGGCTGACCACCACGGCCTGGCCGATGGTCTGTACGCCGATCCGAAGGCGAGCGGCTCGACTCATCGCGATTCCCCTGTCCTCGGCGTCCTGGCTTCCGACTGCCCGACCGTCAGCCGTGATCGCAACAACTCGGCGGCCTTGCCGGTCTCCTCGGCCGACTGGGTGTACCGCCGGGCCAGTCCCCAGTTGCCGCGGTTGTCCGCCGAGGCGGCCATCCGCCGCGCCAGAGCCGCCTTGTCGTCGAGAGTCCGTACTGCGATCCACAGCGCGGCCCGCAGCTCCTGATCGGCCAGTTCGAGCTGATCAGGACCGGCGCACCCAGGCTCGTGGTCCGACGAATGGACAGTCTTCCCACAATCGGGACAGGCCGAACCGCTCGGCCCGGCCAGGATCCCGGCCAGTCGCCGGCCGATGGCCGCGGCCGGGAGCACGTGATCGACCAGGACGTTGGACAGCGCGCTGTCCGGCATCCCCCGGTACGCCGCTTCGTCGGGCCGCTGCACGATGGTCAGCCCACCGCGAGCCTTGATCGCGACGAGTCCGGCGGTCCCGTCGTCCAGAGCCCCGGACAAGACGATCCCCGTGACTGCCGGGCCGCGGGATCGGGCAGCGGACCGGAACAGCGCGTCCACCGCCGGCCGATGACCGTTCTCCGGCGGCTCGTCGGACAACAGCATGCAGCCGTCGTCGACCAGCAGATGGTGGTCGGGAGGCGCGACGTAGACGTGGCCGGGCTCGATCTCCGCACCGTGCTCGGCCACTGTGGTCGGCAACACGCAGGTGGCGCCCAGGATGCCGGCCAGTGCGCTCGTGCCGCCGGGCGGCAGATGCAGTACGACCAGGACACCGGCCGGCAGATTCGCCGGCAAGCCGGACACCAGGCTCCGCAGTGCCTCGACGCCGCCGGCGGAAGCACCGACCACGACCAGGTCGCGGAGCATGCCCGGTGGGCTCATCGCCGGTCGCCGACTGACTTCGTCACCCAGGCCCCGCCCTACCGGAGGGCCTCGTCGACGGAAGCGAAGATCCGGAACTCGCGCCCGAGCCCGGTAATGGTCAGCGGACGGTCCACCGGACGGCCCACCCCGACCAGTGCGAGATCGATGCCATGTTGCCCGGCCAACTGCCGGGCCTCGACCAGGTTGCCCAGGCCGGCCGAGCTGCAGAACGTCACCGCGGACACGTCGATCAGCACCAGCCGGGCCGGCGGCGCGATCGCGGCGCGGATGGATTCGGCGGCGAAGTCCGTGGTGGCGATGTCGATCTCACCGGACAACCGGACCACCAGGACGCCGGGCTGAAGCTCCTCGGTGACTGCGCCGAACGTGGTCCGGATCATCTCGCCGTCACCGGCATCGGGCTGGCTCGTCACGCTGTCTCTCCCCCGGGTGCCCCCGTGACGCCGGTCGGTCCTGACGTGGTGGAAAACAGCCCTGGTGTCACCGTATGCCTGAACGCCGCGAGGTCACAACGGTTGCCTGTCCGCGGCCCCCGGAGCGAAACCTCTCGACGAGCTGTTCGATGAACCCGGAAATCAAGCATGATGAGGACGCGTCGACTGCTGGAGGAGATCAGATGGGCGTGCTGACCGGCAAGGGTGCACTGGTGACAGGCGGTTCCCGCGGGATCGGTGCGGCGATCGTCCGCCGCCTCGCCGCGGACGGTGCAGCGGTCACCTTCACCTATGCCTCCAACGCGGCAGCGGCCGAGGCGGTGGTCGGTGAGGTGAAGGCCGGCGGAGGCCAGGCGGTCGCAGTACAGGCTGATCAGGCGGATCTGTCGACGCTCGACGAGGTCTTCGCCCTCGCTGCCGAGCCGGCTGATGGGCTCGACATCCTGGTTTGCAACGCGGCGTCCGCGATGGTGACGCCGATCGCTGACGTGACCGAAGCGGCGTACGACGAACTCATGGCCGCCAACGTGAAGGGCCCCTTCTTCGCCTTGCAGAAGGCAGGCTCGGTACTGCGTGACGGCGGTCGCGTGATCAACCTGTCGACGCTCAACACCGCTGTGCCCGGCCCCGGCATCTCCCTGTACGCCGCTAGCAAGGCCTCGCTGGAGCAGTTCGCCGCCGTTGCCGCCCGTGAGCTCGGCCCGCGCGGCATCACCGTCAACTGCGTGTCGCCGGGTGCCACCGAAACGGACATGTTCCGCGACTCGAACCCGCCCGAGGCGGCAGGCGCGGTCGTCGGCCTGACCGCGCTCGGCCGCGTCGGCCAGCCGGCCGACATCGCGGACGTGGTCGCGTTCCTGGCCGGCCCGGACAGCCGCTGGATCACGGGCCAGAACCTGCGGGTCACCGGAGGGCTGCTGATCTGAGCACGATCGACGAGCTGCTCCGGGAGATCGACGAGGCGGCGGACCCCAAGATCGCTGAGACGCTCGCGCGCTACTTCCAGGTCAAACCGGGCGGTTACGGCGAGGGCGACCTGATCATCGGCGTCAAGCTCTCCACCTTGCGCGTCCTGCTGAAGCCCTACCTTCGGGCGGACCTGCCGCTGCCGGCCGTCGAGGAGGCGCTGGCCAGCCCGATCCATGAGCACCGGCTGGCAATCCTCTGTCTGCTGGCGGATCGTGCCGCCCGCGCCCTCAAACCCCGTACTGCGAACGCCGCGGAGCTCGCCGCGATCTATGAGCTGTACCTGCGCAATACGCAGTACATCGACAACTGGGATCTCGTCGACTGCAGCGCGCCGCAGGTCGTCGGCGGCCAGCTGCTCGAGCTGCCCCGCGATCCGCTCTACAAGCTGATTGCCTCCAGCAACCTTTGGGAACGCCGGATCGCCTTGGTCGCCACCTACCAGCTGATCCGGGCCGGTGAGACCGACGACACCTTCGCATTGGCGGCACTGGTGCTGGATGACCAGGAAGACCTGATCCACAAGGCCTCCGGCTGGATGTTGCGTGAAGCCGGAAAGCACACGGCGCCGGATGAACTGCTCGCCTTCCTGGACACTCACGCGCCCCGGATGCCCCGAACTATGCTCCGGTACTCGCTCGAGCGCCTCCCCGCCGCAACCCGGAAGCATTACCTGAGCCTGCCCCGCGGTTGATGACGAACCGGTAGATGATTGCTGCTAGCAACAGATAACCGGGGACCAGCAGGATGACGTCGGGGCTGGTCAGTTCGGCGGACCAGCCGGAGTCGCGGTCGTCGCCAAGCAGGGTGAGACGGTTGACGGTGAGGAAGGTCAGGTGCGTCGCGATACCGGCGTACAGGGAGCCGGTGGAGGTACGGGCGGCGATCAGGGTGAAGCCGAAGATGGTCAGCAGGATGAAGTAGCCGACGGGGTCCTCGCCGGACGGAGCCAGGCTGGGGGTCGGTGAGGAGACGCCGATCAGACGGCTGAGCAGGAACTGGATCACGGTGGAGAGTCCGGGCACCAGCAAGAACAGGAACGTGGTGCCGACGGCGGTGAGCCAGGGGCGGTGGGCGGCGCGCAAGGTCGTGTAGGTGTGGCCGCGCAACGTCAGTTCCTCGGGGAAGGCCTCGAGCAGCACCGCGATCACACCGTTGGTCAGAAGGAAGAGGAGTACGGCGCTCAGCTCCAGTGGGCCCCACTCGATCCAGCCCAGCGCAGTACCGCCGCCGAGCATCACCACGGCGCTGCCGCCCGTCACGGCCACGCCGATGAGGAACGGGCGTAGTCCGCCGGTCAGGCCCAGTTGCGAGCGTCGGCGCCAGGGACGGATCAGCAGGACTGCGATCGCCGTGCAGAGCAAAGCCGGCAGCAGGCGTTCCAGCCAGGTGGGAGCGTCGGAGAGCGCGGTCGAGGCGGTCCCGGCCGCGCCAAGCGCCAGTGCCATCGCGAGAGCGCCGAAAGCGGCTCTTAGCCAAATCATGCATACGATCGTACAGCACGACTGTGTTAAATCACTAGGTCTTCACAGTCCGCAAGCGAGTCAGTACTCTCCGGTAAAGATGAATTTGACTCAGCTTTTAGCCGTAGAGGAGACGTCATGCGCCGCCGCCCCCGCCCGCTCGTCGCCGTACTCGCCGTAGCTCTCGTCGCCATCAGTCTGAGTGTCAACCGGACCTCGGCGCAGGCCGTCGATTCGCAGTACCTGGTCGGACGCGGGATCTCCGACGTCACCGGCCCGGCTGCCGAGAACGGGATGATGGGCTACTCGAAGTTCGGCCAGAACACGACTGGCCTTCATCAACGGCTGCGAGCCAGAGCCTTCGTCACCGTCGAGCAGGCGACCGGCCAGCGCGTCGCCTACGTGAACGCGGATCTCGGGATGATCTTCCAGGCCCAGCGAGATGCCGTCCTGGCCAAACTGCAGGCGAAGTACGGCAGCCTGTACTCCGAACGCAACTTGTTGCTCTCGGCAACTCATACCCACTCGGGCCCCGGCGGTCAGTCGCACCACCTGGCCTACAACCTGTCGATCCTCGGCTTCCAGAAGCAGGCCTTCGACGCGACTGTCGACGGCATCGTCGAGGCGATCACCGAGGCGCACCAGAACCTTGCCCCCGGCACCATCAGCCTTGGTCGTTCCACGTTGACCAATGCCAGCGTCAACCGTTCGCGAGTCGCCTTCGACCAGAATCCGGCCGCCGACCGCGCCGCCTTCCCGCAGGCGATCGACCCGGCCGTGACCGTACTGCGCTTCCAGCAGGGCGGCAACGACGTCGGCGCGATCAGCTGGTTCGCTACCCACGCGACCTCGATCACCAACGAGAACACGCTGATCAGCCCTGACAACAAGGGGTACGCGGCGTATCGCTGGGAGCACGACCACAAGGGTGTCCGGTACCTCGACGAGAGCCAGGGGTTCGTTGCCGCGTTCCCCAATACCAATGCCGGCGACATGTCGCCCAACCTCAATCTCAAGCCTGGTTCCGGTCCGACCGAGAACCCGCTGCTGAACGAGCAGATCCTCGGTGACCGCCAGCAGCAGGCGGCCGAGCAGGCCTACAACGGGCCGCGGGCAACGATCACGGGCAGCATCGATGCCCGGATGCGATTTGTCGACATGTCGGCTGTTCAGGTCGACCCGAAGTACACGCCCGACGGTGAGCCGCATCGCACCTGTCCCGGTGTGGTCGGCGTCTCGACGCTGGCCGGCAGTGTCGAGGACGGCCCGGGGATCGCGGTCATCCCCGAAGGTGTGACGAACCCGTTCTTCGAGCTGCTGAAGCCGTTCAAGGTCGACGTGCCGCCGTGGCTGATCAGTTGCCAGTCGCCCAAGCTGGCCGCAGTACCGACGGGACAGTTGCAGGCGACGCCGGACATCGTACCGATCCAGCTCGTGAAGCTCGGCCAGTTCTACCTGGTCGCGGTGCCCGGTGAGGTGACGATCGTGGCCGGGCTGCGGCTTCGGCGTACGGTGGCGGCGGAGCTCGGCGTTCCGCTCGAGAACGTGCTGATCCAGGGTTATGCCAACGCCTACAGCCAGTACGTGACGACGCCGGAGGAGTACCAGCTGCAGCAGTACGAAGGCGGCTCGACGTTGTTCGGCAAGTACACGCTCCCGGCGTACCAGCAGGAGTTCGCCGGCCTGGCGAAGGCATTGAAGGCCGGTACGCCGGTCGCGGTGGGAACGCATCCGCCCAAGCCCGCCACCGCCGAGCTGAATCTGCAGACCGGTGTGGTGTTCGACAGTCCGCCGCCGTTCAAGTCCTTTGGCCAGGTGCTGACTGACGCGGCGCCGCAGTACCAGCGTGGGGCTACTGTCTCAGTGGCGTTCGTGACCGGCCATCCGAAGAACAACTTGCACCGCAACGGCACGTTCCTCGAGGTCCAGCGACAGGTTGGTGGCCAATGGCAACGAGTTGCCGACGACGGTGACTGGGATACCACCTATCGCTGGGAGCGCACCGGCATCGCGGACTCGAAGGCGACGATCACCTGGAAGGCGACCCAGGCCGGCACCTACCGGATCATCCACCGCGGCGACTCGAAGGCCCTGAACGGCACGATCACGCCATTCACCGGCACCTCGCGCACCTTCACCGTGACGTAGACGCAGTACTGGGGCAGTTCGACAGCGGCGGCGACTCCAGTGCGCAGTGCCGGTGATAAACGTGCGGGCGCTCGCCCGGCTTCTGCGGAGCCGGGCCGAGCGTCACCCAAGCCAGTACTGCGCCCGCAACGGCCAGGCCGGCCGAGATCCACATCGCCATCTGGAAGCCATCGCTGAAGGCGGCGGGATCCCGGTAGGAGTCGCCGGTGATGCCCGCGGCCAGCGGGATCGCGGCGACCGCCATCAACTGGGCGGAGCGGGCGACGGCGTTGTTGACCCCGGAGGCGACTCCGGCGTGGTGGTCCTCGACCGAGGACAGCACGGTGGCTGTCAGGGGAGCCACCGTGCACACCAGGCCGATCCCCAGCACGACGACGGACGGCAGGATGGCGGTGAGGTACTTCGCGCCGGGCTCGACGTTCATCATCAGCAGGAAGCCGCCGGCCATGAAGAGCGGGCCGACCGTCATCGGGA
This sequence comes from Kribbella catacumbae DSM 19601, assembly GCF_000372465.1. Taxonomy (GTDB): domain Bacteria; phylum Actinomycetota; class Actinomycetes; order Propionibacteriales; family Kribbellaceae; genus Kribbella; species Kribbella catacumbae. The sequence goes on along the minus strand of NZ_AQUZ01000021.1, from coordinate 40,433 downwards.
TGCGGGCACCGATCCGCTCCGACAAGGAGCCCGCGTAGCCCGAGAGGGTCAGCATCAGCAGAGTCATCGGCAACAGTGCGGCGCCGGCGGTCAGAGCTTCGTACCCGAGTGCCGTCTGCAGGTAGACGACCAAGAGGAACGTGGCCGTGCCCAGGGCGCCGTACACGACGACGGTCACCAGGTTGGCGCCGGTGAACCGAAGACTGGTGAAGATCCCCGGCGGCAGGATCGGGTGCGAGCTGCGACGCTCGACCTCCACGAAGGCCGCGAGCCCGAGGACGCCGATCACCAGCGACGTCAGCACCAGCGCATCGCCGAACCCACGGTCCCCGGCGCTGATCAGGCCGAAGGTCAAGCCGGCCAGTCCGGTCGTCGCCAGGACGGCGCCGGCCACGTCGAGCTTGCCGGACATCGTCTCGTCGCGCGTCTCCGGCACGTGCCGCAGGGTGACCAGGACGGTGACCGCCGCGATCGGCAGGTTGATCACGAAGATCAGCCGCCAGGAGCCGTTGTCCACCAGGGTGCCGCCGACGAAAGGCCCGACCGCCGCGGCCACCGAGGTGAGTCCCGACCACATGCCGACCGCTTTGGCGCGATCCGACGGCCGGAAGGCCGTCTGCAGGATCGCGAGGCTGCCAGGTGTGAGCAGAGCGCCGCCGATCCCTTGCAGGACACGGCCGGCGATCATTACCTCGAGATTCGGCGCCACCGCGCAGACCAGCGACGCCAGCGCGAACCAGATGACGCCGGCGATGAAGGTCCGCCGCCGGCCCAGCCGGTCACCGAGCGATCCGCTCAACAGGATCAGCGAAGCCAGCATCAGCATGTAGCCGTTGACGATCCACTGCAGGCCAGCGATGTCGGCGCCCAGGTCCTCACCCATCGCGGGCAGCGCGACGTTGACGACCGTGCCGTCCAGGAACGCCATCCCCGAACCGAGCGCGGTGGCGGCCAGCACCCAGCGGGCCCGGGCGGTACCGAAAGCGATCCGATCGTCAGGCTGTGTGTCGACCATGAGCTCAGCCTAAGCGCTTCAAAGCGCCGATTCAGGACTACTTCGGCAGATTCAGCTGGAGTACTGCGAGCGCCTGGCCGGCCGGGATGCCCTGCTGGATTCCGAGCCCGGGTGGCTCGCCGACGGCGCAGCGGGGATCCGGCAGTTCCGGGCAGACCGCGTTGAGCAGTCCGCCGCCGGAGATCTGGTAGTTGGTAGGCAAGGTCCCGTCGACCCCGGCTGTGAGCGGGCTGATCACCGCGGCGGCCCGGCCGGCCTCCGACGGCTGGCTGCGCACAGTCGAACCGGTCAGCCGGTAGGTCAGCCGCAATCGGGTCGCGGCGACCGTCAGCGGCACGTCGCGGGTTGCGGGGGATTGAGCGGCTATCGGCACCGGCTGGTCGTCGGCGGTGATCCGCAAGCTCGTCACAGTGGGCTTGGTCGGTCGCATCAGCCCGGGCAGTTGGTCACCCGATCGCGGCAGTTGAAGGCGGATGAGGGCGACCTCGGCGCGCAGTACGACGTCTTCGGTGATGTCGAAACTGCCGTCGCTGCGGGGGATCGCGGCCAGATGGATTCCGGGTGCGGTCCGGCCTGGGCCCTCTGCGGACGGGGACGGCTGGACCGATGCGGTGGCGGTGTCCTGGGGCGGCGGGGCGGGGCTGGGTGCGACCGGAGTACCGGTCTGATCCGAGGTGCAGGCCGCGGTCGCGCTGAGCCCCAAGGTCAGTGCCGCAAGGATCTCGACGGACCTGCGTGCGGCCATGCGCCATCGCCCCCAAAGGACCCGGACAGTTCCTCTGGTGGCCGGATCGACTTCCGCATACGATACGCCGCAATTAGCCTGATCAGGCAATTCCCGAAGCATTTCCGAAGGGTGGGGGAAAATGCGGGAGCGGAGCGTATCCGGGCAATCTCCAACAGTTATCAATACCAAGTCATTCTTATCGAGAATGTCAGGTCCGCAATTTCGGCGGATGATTTCCGGAGTGCTGGCGGTGGTCGTGGCCGGGCTGCTCTGCGGGCTCGTCGCGCAGCCGGCACAGGCGGCCAGCAGCGGCGTACTGCACGTGATCCAGGGGCTGCCCGGGCGGACCGTCGACATCGCCGTGGACGGCAAGACGGTCGCCGGCGGAGTAAAGGCGACCGAGGTCGTCGGCCCGCTCACGGTGGCGGCCGGGTCGCGCAAGATCACCGCGACGGAGGGCGGAAAAGTGGTGATCGAGCGGCAGGTGTCGGTGGGGGCCAACAGCAATCTCGACGTCGTCGTCCACCGTCCGGCGTCGCCGACGGCGGCTGCGGTGATCACCACGTACGCCAACAAGCTGGCCGCTGTACCTCGGGACAAGGCCGCTGTCCGGGTCGCGCACACCGCGGCCGTCGGGCCGGCGGACATCCGGGTGAACGGTCAGGTGCTGTTCTCCAATGTGGCGAACGGTGAATCACTCGACGTGGTGGTTCCGGCCGGTACCTACAAGGTCGACATCGTGCCTACCGGGGCGACCACGCCGGTTGTTCTCGGGCCGCTGAATTTGCCGGTCCGAGCCGGGTATCTGACCCGCGTATTCGCGGTCGGTGAGCCGGCGTCGAAGACGATGAATGTCGCGGTCGCGACGCTGAAGCTGCCCGGGTCCGGCAGTCAGAAGCCCGGTCTGGTCAACACCGGAACCGGCGGGCAGGCGGCAGGCCTGGCCTCCGGATCGCCGGGCGCTGGGCTGCCCTTGGCGGTTCTGCTCCTGGCGGGCGCGCTGGCACTGATGGTCAGGAAGGCGGTTCGTCGCTGAACAGGTTCTTGCTCGGATTGGTCCTGTTCTGCTGCGTGGCCCTGGAGGGGTGCAACGCAGCAGTGAACACGGCAGTCCCGAGCCCTGGCGCGGAAGGTGGCGGTACTCCGGCTGTGGGGCAGCCGGAGCCGTTGCCCTCCGTGCTGCCCGGGCGGGTTGGTACTCCAGCCGCGAGCCAGCGGATCAGATTTGTGCCGACCGAACTCGTGCTGCCCGGTGGCGGCAAAGCAGCGGTGTTGCCGGCCTCGACGGTGGATGGGCAACTGGTCGTGCCAGAACTTGTCCAGCGGGTCGGCTGGTGGGACGGCGGAGCCGAGGCAGGTGATCCGTTCGGCTCGGTGGTGATCGCGGGACACGTCGATTCCGCCAAAGAGGGCATCGGCTTCTTCGTGCGGCTGTTGAAGGTCAAGGCAGGCGAGGTCGTCGTACTGCGCGGCGCCGGCCACAGCGCGGCGTACCGGGTGGACTCCGTGACGTCGGTGCCGAAGGATGCCTTGGCGACCGAGAGCGGGGCGTTCGAGCAGACGGGCGATCACCGGCTGGTGATGATCACCTGCACGGGTGCCTATGACCGGTCTCGTGGTGGGTACCAGAACAACCTGGTGGTCAGCGCGACCCCCCTCCCCACCTGATCATTCGCCCCCTTTTCACCCTCGTCACCCTGCCCACAGGACCGGATAGTTCGCAGGAGGGTGAAAAGGGGGCGAATGATCAGATAGGTGGGGCTAGGTCTACCTCGGGTGGGGTGGTCGCTCCCTGTCTCCGCCCGCCTTGGCCGACAAGAGTTGTCCGCATGGACTTCACTACGTTCCGCCCCGCCCGCCGGATGCTGCTGGCTGTCGGGATCGCCGCCGGACTCGTCGCGGCGCCGCTGTCGGCTCCGCTGGCGGCCAGTGCCGCGACCTCCATCGATGGGGTCTGGCAGCTGGACGGCTACGGCACAATCGTTGCCATTGACAACGGAAAGGCCGAGCTGTTCTCGACCACCTCGATCAGCTGTACGCCGGCCGCGGTGTACACGCGATCCGGCAACCGCTTCACCGCCGAGGAGGAGCAGGCCTTCACCATGCAGGGCCGTCGCGACCGCGCGGTGATGCATGTCGAGGGCAACGTCGGTGACAAACACCTGCGCCGGTTGGCCAAACTTCCCAAGCTCTGTACGGTGCCCGGGGCAACGGGTCCGCTGGCCGTCTTCGACCAGTTCTGGACGACGTACGCCGAGAACTACCCGTTCTTCCAGGCCAAGGGCATCGACTGGAACAAGGTGCGCGACACCTATCGGCCGCGCGTGACGCCTGACATCTCCGAGGACGCGCTGTTCGACCTGCTGAGCGAGATGATCAGACCGCTCGGCGATGCGCACACCGCGATTCGCAGCGAGACCAGAACGTTCGGCGGGGTGCGTCCCGGAACCACCTTCCCGTCCCCGGAGCTCGAGGCGCAACTGCGGCCTTACATCGAGCAGACCACGCTCAAGGGCACCCACCTCACGACGTACGCGAACGACCGGATCGGGTACGCCGATCTGCCCGGGCGGATCGGCTACCTCAGGGTGATCGCCTTCCTCGGGTACGGCGATGTCGCCGACTACAACGCCGAGCGGAAGGTACTGAACGGCACGATCGACCAGATCCTCACCAAGGACCGCACGACCGGGCGGAACAAGCTGCGCGGGCTGATCGTCGACCTGCGGATCAACGGCGGCGGTTCCGACCAGCTGGGGTTGGATCTGGCCTCGCGGCTCACCGGCAAGCCGTTCTTCGCCTACGCCAAGCGGGCTCGCAACGATCCGTCCGACCCGGCCGCGTTCACCGCGCCGCAGCCGCTCTTCGTCCAGCCGTCGGAGCGGACGAAGTACACGGGACCGATCGCGATGCTGACCGGCGGGTCGCAGATGAGCGCCGGCGAGACGTTCACGCAGGCGATGATGAACCGCACCCCGCGGCCGGTCCGGATCGGGCAGAACACCCAGGGCGTCTTCTCCGACGTACTGGTCCGGAGCCTGCCGAACGGCTGGCGGTTCATCGTGCCGAACGAGGAGTTCCGCACCCGCGACTGGAAGTCCTTCGACGGCCCGGGCATCCCGCCGGACCTGCGGACCCCGGTCTTCAGCAAGGACGAGTTCGAGGCGCAGCGCGACACTGCCTTCAGTACCGCGGTGAAGGTGCTGGTCAGGTAGTCCACTGAGAGATCCCCGGATCCGTCCCTGATCTGCGCTCCAAGCCGTTCCCAGCCGCTGGGAACGGCTTGGAGAATCGCTGCCATGATCACCTCGTCCCGCTCCGCCCGATGGCTGCTCACCACTGCCCTCGCGCTGACCACCCTCGCCCTGTCCTTCCTGCGCTAGCGCTAGGGTCAGGGGATGGCGAGGTATTTCGACGTACACCCGGAGAATCCGCAGAAGCGATCGATCGGCCAGGTGGTCGACCTGATCCGCGACGACGGGCTGGTCGCCTACCCGACGGACTCCTGCTTCGCGCTCGGCTGCCAGCTGGGCAACAAGGACGGCCTGGACCGGATCCGGACCATCCGGCAACTCGACGACCGGCATCACTTCACGCTGGTCTGCCAGGACTTCTCCCAGCTCGGGCAGTTCGTGCACATCAGCAACGCGGTGTTCCGCTCGATCAAGGCGGCGACCCCGGGCAGCTACACGTTCATCCTGCCCGCGACCAAAGAGGTCCCGCGGCGGCTGCTGCACGCCAAGAAGAAGACGGTCGGCGTCCGCATCCCCGCCCACGTCGTGACCCAGGCGCTGCTCGAAGAACTCGGTGAGCCGCTGCTGTCCAGCACCCTCCTGCTCCCGGACGAGGAGGAGCCGATGACGCAGGGCTGGGAGATCAAGGAACTGCTCGACCACCAGATCGACGCGGTCATCGACTCCGGCGACTGCGGCACCGAGCCCACCACGGTGATCGACTTCTCCGAAGACATCCCCGAGGTAGTGCGTGTAGGCGCCGGCGACCCAAAGCCTTTCGAGTAGTTCTGTCCCGACCGACAGGACATAGTCGGTTCTTCGGCCGGGCGCCACGCTCACTGGAGCGGCGGCCGCGCCAAAAATGAGCACTATGTCCTGTCGGTCGGGACAGCGTCAGGTCTTGCGGGTGGGTAAATTGTGGCTGAAGGTGGCGGGGAGAGGTTAGTTGTTTACGGCCCCGCCCCGAATGGAGACAACCGTGCCCTCCCTCAAGCGAACAGGTCTTGCGCTGTTTGCCGCTGTGCTGTTGATCGGCGGCATTCCCGGCAGTGCGCAGGCGTACGCGAACGCCTTCTTCCCCACCCAGAGCAGCGGCAACCGCGGCGCCGACGTACTGGCGATCCAGTACTTGCTCCAGCACAACGGTCAGTCCGTCCCGGCTGACGGCGTCTTCGGTGCCGGGACGGTGATGGCCGCCAAGGCGTTCCAGACCGCCAAGGGCCTCGGCTCCGACGGCATCGTCGGGCCGCAGACGTGGGGCGCGCTCGTCCCCACGATCCGCTCCGGCGACAACAACGCGGCCGTGAAGGCGCTGCAGGTTGAGCTGAACGCCAAGCGCCGCCTCAGCCTCCCGGTCGACGGAGTCTTCGGTACTGCGGTCCGCGACGCCGTCGTCGCGTTCCAGTCGCATGCCGGCATCGGCGCGGACGGCATCGTCGGCCCGGTCACCTGGCGCAATCTCGCCTGGCACTACGACTACCCCGACTTCACCGCCAACCTGTGCGACCAGGATCCCGACAGCAACGGCACCGCCGCCAACTGGGCTACCTCGGCCGCTGTCGCCCAGCTTGAAGCGAGCGCGCGAAGCTTCGCCGGCACGAGCCAGGGCAAGGTCCCGTACGGCGACGCCGGGTTCGAGCACGGCGGGGACATCCCCGGTCACGGCAGTCACGAGAACGGTCTGGACATCGACATCTGGCCGATCCGCACCGACAACGGGCAGTGCACCGCCGGCCGGATCACCTGGCAGTCGACGACCTACGACCGCGCCGCGACCCGCCAACTCGTCCAGGCGATCCGTGCGTCCGCTCCCGGCCACGTCAAGTTCATCTGGTTCAACGACCCGACCCTGATCAGCGAGGGCCTGACCGCCCAGTGGCCCGCGCACGACAACCACCTGCACGTCCGGTACTGCGAGAAGGTCCACCCCACCTCGATGTACACCTGCTGACAAACTGAGAAGGTGACGACACTCGACCTCACCCCAGACGAACTGCTCACCACCACCCGTACGGTCCGCAAGCGGCTCGATCTCGAGCGGCCGGTGCCGATGGAGCTGATCCGCGAGTGCATCGAGACCGCGCTCCAGGCTCCGTCCGGCAGCAATCGCCAGACCTGGCACTGGCTGGTCATCACGGATGCGGAGAAGCGGGCGGCGATCGGGGAGTACTACCAGCGCTCGGTCGCGGCGTACCTGGAGTCCTCGGGTGCGGCCGGTCGCTTGTACGCCGACGATCCCGAGCGGGCGCCCGTCCAGCAGCGGGTCGGGTCGAGTGTCGCCTACCTTGGTGAGCGGATGGGTCAGGTGCCGGTGCTCGTCATCCCTTGCCTGCAAGCGAAATCGTTGGGCGCAGGCAACCAGGCTGGCCTGTGGGGTTCGATCCTCCCGGCTGCGTGGAGCTACTGCCTGGCAGCACGCGCTCGCGGCCTCGGTACTGCGTGGACCACGCTGCACCTGACGTACGAGCAGGAGATCTCGGAGTTGCTCGGACTGCCGGAGGAAATCCGGCAGTCCGTGCTCCTCCCGACCGCGTACTACACCGGCGACACCTTCAAGCCGGCCCCGCGCCAGCCCTTCGACGAGATCCTGCACGTCGACGGCTGGTGAGTCAGCGGACCTCCAGCTCCGACAACTGCATCCGGTAGCCGCCTTCGCCGTCCGGCCGGAGCTCAGTCCCACGCACCTGCACGTACCGCGCGGTCGTCGCAGGGAACGTGAATGCCTGTACTCCGGCCCCGGGCTGCGGCAGGTCGTTCACCGTGGCCACCGGGGTCCAGGTCGTGCCGTCGAGCGACGTCTCGACGGTGAAGTCGATCGGGAACCCATTGCCGGTACTCCCGCCGTCGGAGCGCGCGGACAGGTCTACCCGGCTGACCAGACTCGGCCCACCGAGATCCACCCTCGCGTACTGCGGGTTGCCGGCCGGCACGGAAGCGCTGGTCCAGCCCATCGAGTTCCACAACCGCGACTGGCGTGAGCCGTCGGTGAGGTTGGACCGCAACCACCCCTCGGCCGCGAACTCCGACGACGACGAAGCGGTGACCGGCCGCCCGGCCGCAAGGTTGCCGCCGGCAACCTCAACCTCCGCGAACTGCAGCCGGTAGGAACCGAAGTTGTCCTGACTGAGCTTGCTGCCGACAACCTTCACGTAGCGAACGTTCTGAGTAGCAAACGGGAAGGTCTGCGCCACGGCCGCTGGCTTCGCATAGTTCTGCCTACTCGCCACAGTCGACCAAGTAGAGCCGTCGGCCGACACCTGCACCGTGAAGTCGATCGGGAACCCCGATCCAGCGTTTGCACCGTCACTGCGCGGATAGAGATCCACCCTGCTGACCGGCCGAGCCGAGCCGAGATCGACCTGGAGCGACTGCGCAGCGGTAGCACTCGCGGCCGCAGCACTCGTCCAGCCCATCGACCCAACCACCGATGTACGCCGACCGTCGACGGCCGCCCGAGGATTCCACCCGTCGCCGTCGTACGTCGAGCTGACGGTGAGCGGCCGGGCCTCTGCCGGGTTGGTCTCCGGGTTGATCCTGGCGTTGTCGAACTGGACGCTGACGCCACCACTGGCCAGTCCGATGCCGCCCGCGCTGAACGCGTTGTCGGTGACCGTCAGCACGGGTGCTTGCCCAGAGCCCGCATAGACGGTGATCGTGTTGCCTCGCGCAACCACTCGCAACCGGTTGAACTGGCCGGGCGCGTAGCCGGTCGCGATCGCGCGACCGAGGTTGGTCCCGCTGCGATAGACGAACACCTCACCGTTGTTGCGCTGGGCCACCAAGTAGCCGCTCTCGAAGTCGGTGCCGTTGAGGTTGCGCACCACCAGCCCGGCCCAGTTGTTGTTGCCGTCGTTGGCGTTGACGCCGGTGATCCGCAGGTCGACGCTCGCCACCACATCGGCGTACGCGCGGGCCTCGAGGCTGTTGACGAAGTCCCAGCGGGAGGTGTCGGTCTGGCTCAGGACTCCGCCGGAGGCCGACCAGGTGCCCTTGCTTGCCTGCCACGAGTGCGCGCCGGAGGCGAAGTCGTCGGAGTACGGGTAGGTCTGGTCGGGTCCGCCGGTGGCGAGTGCGTCGAGGACCTGGCGATGGACGTGGTCGACCGCCGTACCGGAGTGGTCGAAGGTGTAGGAGTTGGTGATCAACGAGTTGGCCAGCGCCTTCGCGAGCACGGGCTTGGTCTCGGCCAGCTTGGCGAAGAGCTCGTAGTCCTCAGCGCCATCCAGCTGGGCCTCGCTGCGCACGCTGTCGTACAGGTCGTAGGCCGCGCGGTTGGGCCGGACGAGGAAGTTGTCGCCGTTGTGCGGGCCGTCGAAGGTGTCGAACTGGACGTAGGGGCCGCCGACGTTCTGGAACCAGTAGTTCCAGCCCCAGTGCAGATAGCCGACCGAGTTGGTCTTCCACGCGAGCAGCGGAGTCAGCCTGGTCTTGTTCAGATGTGAACCGATGAAGCGGTTGAGGTACGGGCCGCGCGGGCCGATGCAGTTGTAGAGCCAGAGCTCGTTGCCACCGAGCCGCTTGGACTGGAAGTGGCCGACGTTGTTCTCGTAGAGATCGAGGATCGGGGTGTTGGACGTGACGGTGGCCGCCGGGTTGAGGATGGCGAGTTCGGCCTCGTTCAGCTTCGGGTTCGGGAAGTACTGCCGGTACTTCGCGTAGAGCCAGTTGGCCGCGGTGATCTCCTCCGTGCGGGTGGATTCGTCGTTGGCGCTCAGGTAGAACTTGTCGGTCCAGCCCTTGGCATCGAGGTGCTGCTTGAGGGCGGGAAACACCTTGTCCAGATAGGCGTTCGCTTCGGCGGTGTTGGTGAGCACCGGGGCCATCTGAGGCTTGCCGTCGGCCCCGCGCTTGAGCATCTCCAGCCGGGGCGTGGTGCCGCCGATCAGCAGATGTGGGGTGTGGATCCACTGCAGCGCGCCGGCGTCGGCGTACGTCTGGATGAACCGGTCGAAGGTGGCCCAGCCGAACGTGTAGTTGCCAGCGGCATCGATCGTGGTGTCCGGGATGAGCAGCGCCTGGAAGTCTGCGAACACCACGTTGTTGCGATGTTTCGCGTGGTTGCGGGCCATCGCCCCGATCACCTTCCACCAGTTCGCGTCGTACATCTGGACGCCGTACTGGATCGGGATCGACTTGATCGTGCCGTCGTAGTCCCAGCCCGCCGAGGTGGTCCAGTTGTTCAGCTTGAACGTCGACTGGTTGGTGGCGGGCAGCGTCGTCGCATAGACGGTCAGCCGGACCGGTACTGCGACGTTGCCCGCGCTGCTCTGGACGGTGGCGGTGCCGGTGTAGACGCCAGGCGCCTGGCCGGCAGGCACACGCACGCTGTAGTGGTACGGCTGGGTGACGTTGGCCGCGAGGGATCGCGGAGTGTTCTCGACAAGCGCGTCGTAGTACGCCGTACCGCCGCCTGGTGCGGGCTCGACTTCGGCGTCGCCCAGGAGGACCACATTCGGGTGCAGGTACTCGCGGCGGACGGTGATCTCGCTGGCAGGGATGGTCGCGCCGCCTGGTCCGGTGAGGGTGCTGGGGGCGATGGAGACGCCGGTCAGCGCGGCAGTCGGGCGGACTGCGATCTGAGCGGCTTCGGTCTCGTTGCGGGCGGCGTACAGGTCGATCGCCGTCGGCGCACCGGCGGGTTTCGGCGTACCGGCGAACAGGCGGTCGGCGGCGCTGTGGGTCCAGACAGGCGGGGGTGCCGCGTGAGCGGGTGAGGGAATGAGCGCGGCTAGCAGTACCCCGGACATGAGAGCGGCAAGAGTGCGCATTTGTGTCCTCCGGGCGGCGAAAGGATCAGAAGTGTGCACGATTGTGTTGCTGCGTTTGTGAGCGGTCAAGGTCGCGACCCGTCACCCAGGCGTCCGGAACCGGCCAATCACCGCCCAGTCGTGCGCGCTAGCCGGCGGTAGCGGCCATCTCCTCGATGGTGAGACCGCTGAGGATCGAGCGCGGCTCGGCGATGGTCAGATCGAGCAACGGATCGGCGGACTCGTCACGCACCTTGACCAGCAGCCAGTCACCGTCGCGACCGGTCCGGGTGAAGGCCCACGAGCCGGTCAACTTCACGCCCTGCAAGCCGAAGCGGAAGTGCCCACGCTCGATCGCGTCCGCCGGATCGACGGGCCGGCGCTGCCTGTCCTTGGTCTGGTTCTGGTAGACCCCTGCGTCCCAGACGATCACGGCACCACTGCCGTACCGGCTGCCGACGTGCACACCTTCGTACGTCGCGTACTCCAGGTCGTGATCGTCGGTCGGCACGGCGAGCCGCTTCACCACCGGATCGAGCGAAGGCCCGCGCGGCACCGCCCACGACTTCAGCACGCCACCGACCTCGAGCCGTACGTCGTAGTGCAGGCGGCGCGCATCATGCAGCTGGACCACGAAAATCGGTGCCCCAGGCATCTAACCCCTCCGCAAGTGATCCGCCGCGGAGGCAATTCTACGGCGGACCACTGCGGTGAGGGCGCTACCGGGCCTGACGGGAGGGTGGTGTCAGGCCGCGGCAGCGGTGGGGGGCTCGATCCGGTCGCGCAGCCGGTCCAGAATGCCGCGCAACAGCCGGGAGACCTGCATCTGGCTGACGCCGATCTCGGCGCCGATGTCGGCCTGGGTGTGACCCTCGACGAAGCGCAGTTCGAGGATCTTGCGTTCCCGCGGGGCGAGTTCGCTCAGCACCGGTTCGAGGATGGCGACCGCCTCGGTCCGCTCGAACGCGCTGTCCTCCTCGTCCGCGATGGTGTCGGCCAGACTCGCCGTCGAGTCACCGTCGATCGGGCGATCCAGCGACAGGACGGAGAAACACCCGTCCGCGGCCAGCGCGGCCTCGACCTCGGCGACGGTGGTGCCGAGCTCGTCGGCGAGTTCTTCCAGGGTGGGATCGCGCTGCAGCTCCTGCACCAGCCGCGGCCGCACGGAGGCGATCGAGCCCTGCAGTTCCTGCAGTCTGCGCGGGATCCGGACGGTCCAGGAGCAGTCGCGGAAGTAGCGCTTCACCTCTCCGCGGATGGTCGGAACGGCATAAGCGAGAAACGGTGTCTCGGTGTCCGGGCGATAGCTGCGGGCGGCCTTGACCAGTCCCAGGTAGGCGACCTGGTCGAGATCGTCGGGTTCGACGCCGCGGCCGCGGAACCGGCCGGCGATGCTGTGGGCGATGCCGAGATTCAGCTCGATCGCTTCGTCCAGCAGCTTCTGTCGCTCTGCTTCGTCGGTGGATCGGGCCCGCCGGTCGAGAAGGGACCGGGTGGTGAGATCTCGATGCTGCTTCGGATCCCGGCGCTGCTTGCGTTCAGCCTGCTTCGGCTCGGTGAGTACGGCAACCATGATTCTTGACCTCGCGACGGTGAGTCACGGCGCGGCACATGTCTGGACCGCGGTCAAATATCTGTGTCTCATTCCTACCCCATGGATCGCGAAGTTATACATCCGAGGACCGAATTACACGAACCCGCAGGGTCGAGACACGACGGAAACACCAACCCCGCTTGACGAACAGCCACCACCCGATCCCGTTCGGTAATCGAACCAGTGCACTAGTCCAGCGTGCGCAGAACCGCGAGCGCGGCGGCCGGAGTACGGGGTGAGTCGCGCCAGCGCAGCGACCACCCGTACGGCGGAACGCCGGCGGCGAGTGGCCGGACGACCACACCTTCCGGATAGGGCGTCGAGAGCAGGCCGAGAGCGACGCACTCACCCGCACGGACCAGTTCTGCCGCGGAGGTGGACGTCGCGGGATGCCGGCGCGGCGCGAATCCCGCAGTACGGCAGCAGGCGAGCACGAACTCGTTCCACTCCGGCGCGAGGTCGTCCGGCGGCAGGTAGTGCAGCTCGTCGGTCAACTCCCGTACCGCGACCGCGTCCGCCGTCGCGAGTGGGTGGTTCTCGGAAAGCGCTACCCCTAAAGCCTCGCGGCGGATGATCCGCTGCATCACGCCGTCGGGGCAGCGCGCGGTGGAGCCGCAGAGCGCAAGGTCGAGTTCACCGGTCAGCAGGCGCTGCTGTTGTTCGCGAGTACCGCGGCTGGTGATCTCCAGGCGAAACGAGGGCAGCCGGTCGCGCAGCCGGTTCAGCACGGCGCGAGGGGTGGCGAGGTTGGTGTGCAGCACGTCGATTCGCAGTACCTGATCGCGCTGGGCGGCCGCGGTGGCGTCGATGACTCCGGACTTGATCGCGTCGAGTGCGCCGCGGGCGTGCGGAAGGAAGGCATCACCCGCGGCGGTCAGGGTCACGCCTCGCGGCGACCGGTCGAAGAGCTGGGCGCCGAGCTGTGCTTCGAGCCGGCGGATCTGGTTGCTCAGCGCCGGCTGGGAAACGTAGAGCCGGCGCGCGGCTGCGGTGAAATGCAGTTCCTCCGCCATCACCAGGAAGTACCGCACCAGCCGTAGATCGACGTCCATACCTCTCGGGACCTTCCCCAGCCTCGACCGTTAGAAGCTTGCGACGCTAGTGGCCGGTACCGTCACCCGTCGAGAGCTCGGCGCGAAGTAGGAGAATCCCTTACGTAGCAAGAAGAATCGGCTTGTCGGCCGTTTACCCGACAGGCGCCTACTTACCGCGCCGCACACGCCAGGCAGCGGCGCCCACACCGAGGGCCATGGCGCCACCCACGGCTGCTGCGGCCTTGGGGTGCTCACGAGCCGTCGCAGGCATCTGCTTGGCCCGCGCACCCGCAGTACCTGCTACCTGTACTGCGCGGTGGCCGGCGCTGCTCGCCGACTCCTTGACGCGGAGCGGGACGTTCAGCTGGCGACTCAGTTCCTGGACGGTTTGGGCCAGGTGGCGACGGGTGAGCTCGAGGTCGGCCTCGAGTTCTTCGGTTTCGCTCGTCTTCGTGGTGGTCATGCGGTGACCTTCCTTTCCGGCTGATGGCCCTTGAGGGCCTCGAGGTCCTCGTGCACGCCTTCGAACAGGCCGATGCCGATTCCGGCCTCCTTGCCCTTGTCCTTGAGCTCGGCCTTGGCCAGCCGCATCTCGTCGCGAACCAGCCGGCTCACGTCATCGCTGAGCTGTGCCACCAAGGCGCCGACATGCTGCTCCTGACGGTTCTCATGGATGGTTCCCGGATTCGTGGTCATAGCGGGCCGGTACCCAGGCAGTGTCACGTCAAGCAGTACTGGTCTGCGCGCGCGATATGTTGCGGACTCGGACACGATTGGGAGGGCAACGATGGACTGGAAGCTGGAGCTGGTCTCGGTACCGGTGACGGACGTGGACCGGGCCAAGGAGTTCTACACCGAGAAGGTCGGCTTCAACGCCGATCACGATCACAAGGTCACCGACGAACTGCGCTTCGTCCAGCTGACGCCGCCCGGCTCGGCCTGCTCGATCGCCATCGGCACCGGGATGGACCAGGCCGAGCCAGGCTCCGTCCAAGGCCTGCAGATCGTGGTCGCGGACGTCGCCGCCGCCCGGGACGAGCTGGTCGGCCGCGGGGTCGAGGTCAGCGAGGTGCAGGAGTTCGCCTGGGGCACCTTCGTCTTCTTCGCGGACCCCGACGGCAACGGCTGGGCACTCCAGCAGTTGCCCGACTACAGCTGACCTGCGGGCGGGGCCGGGACCGGGCGGCCGACTTAGGGACGGACAGTTCGGAAAAGTCCTTACCTGGTTGACGATTGAACGCCGGGTTTCCGGCCAGCGGACAGTTCGAGATAGGGCTGGGTCAGGGGTGGTCACCGGTTGTAAGGTGGCCTTTGGTTGAGCAGCCAGCCGGCGTTGGATGCGCCGACGACTGCGGTCCCTTCCGAGGACGCGACTATGAACGATCTGCACCACCCCACCGTGCCCGCTGTACGACGCCGTAAATCCGTCACCGCCCCTGTCCAGAAGTCTGGTGCCATGCCCGTTGTCACCCCCGCGCGACCCAAGAACGCGAGGCCGGAACCAGTCCAGGTCCATCTCGGCGGGCGCTGGATCGCCGGTCAGGCCCTGGCCCGGCGCGGCGGCGAGGTGCTGGTCAGCCACCACGGCCACTTGGTCTGGGTCGACCAGCAGTCCGTCCGCACGCCGTAACCACACCACGGTAGTTTCCGTGGTCTCCGCCAGACCGTAATCACGCCTGCGCGCTTTTAAGCTCTTCGAGGTACAGCCTGACGGGGCCGAAGTTGACCACGCCGCTGCCCGCGGCCAGCTCGTCTGCTGCGGGGGTCAGGGCCTCTAGGGCTCGCTTCATCGTCGCCTGGTCGTCTTGCTCGATGGCTGTTTTGGCGATCTGGCACCAGTGGGCTTCGAGTAGGAGATCTCCGCGGGGTTCTGCCGGCGGGGTCGCGGGCAGGAGGTCGAGCGACTGCAGCGCGAGCGGCAGCAGGCCTTCCGCCAGGCCGGGCATGCCGGCACCGTCCAGCAGGGTTGCGGCTTCCCGGTACGCCGCTTCGTCGGCGGCTCGCATGGCGCGGTACCAGGTGGTGAACACTGCGACCAGCGGCAGCTCGAACCGTTGCGCCAGCTCGTCAGCGGCCAGTGCGTGCTCGTCGGCGCTCTCGAAGTCTCCGAGTGCGCTACGAGCCTGGAGCCGGATGAGGCGGCCCAGGACTTCGATGGCTGGATCATTGCGGGCGAGGGTGATCAGCTCTGCGCCGATCTGGTCGCGTTCGGGGGCTAGGCCGGCTCGGTAGAAGCTCTGCATGAACAGGCCGTTCAGGGCGAAGGCCAGCAAGGCCGGGTCCTCTAGCCGCCTGGCGATCTCCACTGCCTCCTGTGCAGCCGCTAGGCCCCGGACGCCGTTGTGGCCGCGCGATTCGATCGCCACTGTGGCTAGTAGGCGCGCCCGCGCCGCCTCCTGGGTTGTGGCCGCCAGCGTGCGCTCTGCGGCCGCGACGATGGCGTCGGCTTGCTGCTGATCGTCCGACCGCGTCCAGATCGCCGGTACGTCGTACAGGCCGATCACCCGGGCAGTCAGCTCCGGATCGCCCAGCTCCTCGGCCGCGACGATGGCGGCGAGCCTGTGTTCACGGGCTGCCTCCAGACCGCTGCCGCCGGTCAGTGCGAGGTTGCGGAGTAGCCCGACGGTCGACTCCAGCCTTGCGCGTGCAGTGGAGGGCACTGCTCGGTCATAGGCGGCAGTGGCTTGGGCCCAGACGCGTCCTGCTGCCTGGGGATCCAGGTGGTCAGCCTGGTTGAGGATGTCGGTCTCCAGCCGCTGCAGCGCGGGACTCGGGTCGACACCGAGTTGCTCGACGAGGAGGGTGCGCGCGTTACGCAGTACGGCGAGTGCGTCGCCTTGGCGGCCTGAGCGATACAGCGCGAGCGCCAGCAGCCGCCACGCCTCCTCACGCCACGGGTGCTCGGTCACGTGCGCATCCAGAGCCGGTACTGCGTCCGCTGCGAGCCCCAACGCGAGCCGGGCCTCGGCCTGCCGCTCGATGGCCGTCAACCGCAGCTCGGACAACCGGGATCGCTCGCCGTGGGCCCAGGGCGCGTCGGCGAACTCGGCGTACGCGGGGCCTCTCCACAAGCTCAGCGCCTCGTCGAGCTCATTGAGAGTGCTGTTCTTTTCCAGGGCCTGCTCGAAGCGCCAGGCGTCGACGTTGGTCGCCCGCAAGGCGTAGCCCGGACCTACGGTGACGAGCAGTTCGGCAGGAGTGCGTGCTGGTCGATCGGGCTCGAGCGCCCGGCGTAGAGCGGCCACGAAGGTGCGGACCGCGCTGGTCGCGCCGTCGGGCGGGACCGTCCAGAGGTCCGCGACGAGCGAGTCGACCGGGACCACGCGGCCGCGGGCGACGATCAGGCGAGCCAGCACCGCGCGGTGCCGCGGCCCCTTCAGCGCTAGCACCACGCCGTCCCGCCAGGCCGTCACCGGTCCGAGCACCCCGAAAGCCACCTGCACCCGCTCACCGTATAGCGCTGCTCATCGGATGCTCATCGGCGCGCGGCAGGCTGGCGAGCATGAAGATCCCCGATTTCGACTACCAGCGGATCCAGGTCGCCGATGGTGTCTCCTTGAACGCCGCGGTCGGTGGCACCGGCACCCCGATCGTGCTGCTGCACGGCTTCCCGCAGACCCACTTGATCTGGCGGCACGTCGCTGCCGACCTCGCCGTCGACCACACGGTGATCTGCCCTGACCTGCGCGGATACGGCGCCAGCGACAAGCCGGCCGAGACCGACGGTACGACGTACTCGAAACGCACGATGGCCGCCGACATCGTCGCCCTGGCCGCGGCGCTTGGGCACGAACGCTTCGCCCTGGTCGGCCACGACCGGGGTGCTCTTGTCGCGTTCCGGGCCGGGCTCGATCACCCCGACAAGATCACTGCGCTGGTCTGTCTCGATGTCCTGCCGACGTTGGACATGTGGGACGCGATGCACGGCGTCAACGCGGCCGTCGCCTTCCACCTGTACCTGATGGCCCAGCCACCCGGCCTGCCCGAGGAACTGATCGCCGCCGCTCCCGACGCCTTCTTCAGCTACTTCCTGGACCTGTGGATCAAGGACCCAACCGCGATCCCCGCCGACATCCGCGCCGCCTACCTGAAGGCATCCCGCGAGGCGATCCCCTCAATCGTCGCCGACTACCGCGCCAGCGCCGGCATCGACCTCGACCACGACCGCGAAGACCTTGCCGCCGGCAACAAGCTCCGCATGCCCGTCGCGGTAGTCCAGCAAGACTGGGGCACAGCCCTAGGCTTCGACGCCGCCGCCCTCTGGTCAGCCTGGTCCCCCAACCTCCACCACTCCACCACCACCGCCGGCCACTTCATGGCCGAAGAGTCCCCGGCCGAAATCGCCAAGACCATCAGGGCAATCACGGACTAGCCTCCAACGAGTAGACAACGAGGCTGCCAAGGACTTGGTGCGACGTACGACGCTCTGTCGGTTCGCTACGACGAGGCTTTCGCCAGCGAAACACCGCCGGCCACACCCTCCTCTGGACCACCCGAGCCTGACCCGCCGCGGTCAATCGATGTGCTCCGCCCCTCCGAAGTACCGGTTGGCCCAGGCACCGACGACGCGGGGCGAGCGCGGGTGACGGCTGGCTGCGGACCGCCACCACTACCGAACCCGGGCTCAGGGCCTCGACACGCCGGGGGAAGCGTTTGCTCGTGAGGTTTGACAGTGGTGGCAGTCCGGCCCCCTCCGTCATTTCGGCGGTGAACCGCTCAAATGCTGGGTTGTCACCCGGAATCCGGGGTGACAACCCGCAAGGTCGGCGCGTGTACCCAGTTGACGGCCAACGACCTGATGGCGCGACGGGCTCCGGTGTACGCCTTCGAGTTCGCCGAGCCGCGGAAGGGTGAGCCGGGTGAGTTCCCGTACGGCGCTCATCACGGGGTGGACATTCAGTGGGAAGCGTTTGCAGGCGTACAGTCCCGACCTGTTGAGTAATCAACAAGATGCCCCGGTGGTGCTGTCAGGGCCCACCGGGGCCTCCTTGTGCCGCCGCTGGTCGATGGGGTTGGAGATGGTGTCGGGGGCGGGTGGCATGCTCTGCGGGGTAGGTGATTGAGCGGCAGGGGGTGTTGTGGCGGCCTGGGATGTGGAGCAGGTGCTTGGGATGGCGCCGGATCCCGCGTCGGCCAAAGCTGCCCAGGCCTTGGCTCGGGGAGCCAAGTGGTCCGCGCTCGGCAGCTCGGAGCGCGCGCTGTGGGGGTTGTGCCAGGGCAGCGGGAAGAAGCCGTACAGGACCGTCGTCGACCTGAGCGGCCCCGCGTTCAAGTGCTCCTGCCCCAGCCGGAAGTTCCCCTGCAAGCACGCTCTCAGCCTCATGCTCTTGTCGGCGACCGGTGAGGTGCCGCAGTCTGCCGAGGCCGCGTGGGCGTCGAGCTGGTTGGAAGAGCGGGCGACGCGAGCCGAGCGAGCCGAGCGCAAGCCAGGCGAGGTCGCCGACCCGTTGGCAGCTCAGCAGCGGCTGGCCCGGCGGGCTGATCGAGTCTCGGCCGGCATGGCGGAGCTGGAGAGCTGGCTGGACGATCAGGTACGCCGTGGGCTCGGCGGGTTCGAGCAACGCGGGTACTCCGAGCTGAGCCGCCTCGCCGCGCGCATGGTGGACGCCCAGGCCCCGGGAGTTGCAGGCGCCGTACGCCGAGCCGCCGGTGTCGTCGGCCGCGACCATGGCTGGCCCGGCGAACTCCTGGAAGAGCTGTCGCTCATCCATCTAGTGGTCTCAGCCCACGCCAGACTCAACGAGCTCCCGCCGTCGCTGGCCGACACAGTGCAGTCGAGGATCGGCTGGACCGTCGAAACCGCCCGCGTACTGGCCGAAGGCGAGAAGGTCGAAGACGACTGGCTGGTGCTCGGCCGGGTGGTCGAGCCGGACGACCGCCTGACCGTACGACGCCTCTGGCTGCGCGGCTCCAGTACCGGACGCCTAGCCCTGATCCTCAACTTCGCAGCCGCCGGGCGTCAGCTAGACCCACTCCCGGCCCGCCCCGGCGAGCTAGTCCCCGCAGTGCTCTCCTACTACCCCGGCGCACTCCCCATGCGAGCCCTACTGACCCAAACAGCGCCACGCCTGCCCGCCCAGCGCCCAGGAGGCCTCACCGCCAAGCAGGCCCTGGCCTCGTATGTCGAATCGCTGGCGGCCGACCCGTGGAACGAGCGCTGGCCCCTAGTCCTCGCAGACGTCCGCCCGGCACGCAACGGCGAGTACTGGGCGCTGGTGGACGAGACGGGCGACGCCCTGGAAGTACTGCCCGGCGTAGACCTCTGGAAGCTACTCGCTGTCTCGGCGGGCGACCCGGTCACCGTTGCCGGCGAGTGGAACCGTGCAGGCTTCAAGCCGATGACCTGCTGGGACGGCGACCGCCCGGTGATCCTGTCATGAGGGGCTGGGACGGCCTGGTCAGCTCTGCGCTGCTCGGCACCGAGCGGAGACCGCCTCGCTTCGAGGAGCTGCCGCCGAAGATCCAGGAGCAGTTGGGCGAAGGCGACCTCCTCGACGCGGCCGCGCTGGCCACCCTTTACAAGCGAGCTGGTCGCAAGCCGCTCGAAGGCCTAGCACCCATCCCAGCAGCGCCAGGCGAAGACCGGCCACTCCCAAGACCGAGTGCGATCCGCCGACTGGCAGCGATGCTCACTGGCTTCCAGACCACTGCCCTGGGCGAGTGGCTCCGCGCAGCCGACGCCCGCGGCTGGGGTGTTCCACCGGAGCACCTCCCCGCCCTGGCCGACTACGCGCGCGGCCGAGCGGAGTACCGGCCGTTGGTGGTGAAGGCGGCCGGGCGTCGGGCGAGCTGGCTGGCTGATCTCAACCCTGATTGGCGATTCCTGCACGCGGCAGTTGTCGAGGGCAACGACCATTGGACGCATGGCAACCCGATCCAGCGCCGCAGCTGGTTGCGATCGCTGAGGCAGCGTGATCCGGCTGCCGCGTTGGAGGCCTTGAAGGAGGTCTGGCCGTCCGAGCCCGCCGCCATCAGGCTGGACTTCCTCGGCCTGCTCGCCGACGGACTGTCCAGCGCCGACGAGGAGTTCTGCGAGCAAGCCCTCGATGACCGCTCCAAGGAGGTACGCCGGGCCGCGGCCGGTCTGCTCGCGCGGATCCCCGGTTCGCAGTACGGCGAACGGATGGCGCAGCGGGTGTGGTCGCACCTGGCGGTCAGTCAGGGCGTCATCGCCGTCGACCTTCCGGCCAGGCTGACCGTAGCGATGGAACGGGACGGCATCGAGTCGCAGCCGCAAGAGGGAATCGGCAAGCGGGCTTGGTGGTTCCGCCAGCTCCTCGCTGCCGCGCCGTTGTCCACCTACGAGTTGAGCTATCTCGAGCTCGATGTCGAAGGCTGTGCGCCCGAGGTGCTCCAGGTGGCCTGGGCGCAGGCCGCAGTACGGGAAGGATCGGCCGAATGGGCTCGCGCCCTGCTGCAGGCGAACACGAAGACCGGCAACCGAGTCGCTGAGCTGCTGCGGATCCTGCCGCCGGAGGAGTGGGTGCCGGCCATCGAAGTACTGCGCGCCCGCGTCGACATCGCCGATCTGGTCGGCGGCTTGCCGGTGCCTTGGCCTGCTCCGCTTGGCAATGCAGTCCTGGACCAGCTGGCCCAAGCGGGGACTGCAAGGAGCTGGGCACGGCTCGCGAGCATCGCGGCCCGCGCGGCGCCGGCCGAAGTACTGAACCACCCGATCACCCGCGAGCCGACCGGTGAGGAAGACACCTGGCGGCGGCGCCTGGTCGAGACCTTGATCTTCCGTCGGGAAATGTACGAGGAGCTGTCATGACTGAGGTACTGCGCCCGCACGCCGAAGACGAGTACGCCGGGGAACTGGCCGCGCTGGTCGCCGCCGACGACCGGCCGCGCCCGCCGGCTTGGAAGTTGTCGCCTGCGGCGGTTGTCACGTACTTGCTGGGCGGCAAGGCCGGCGACACCGAGATCACGCCCAAGTACGTCGGCCCGCGCCGGCTGGTCGAGGTCGCCGTCGCCACTCTCGCGACGGATCGGGCGCTGCTGCTGCTCGGCGTACCGGGGACGGCGAAGACTTGGGTCAGCGAGCATCTGGCGGCGGCGATCAGTGGTGACTCGACCCTGCTCGTGCAGGGCACCGCGGGCACCGCTGAGGAGTCGATCCGGTACGGCTGGAACTACGCGCAGTTGATTGCCCAGGGCCCCAGTGAGGCGGCGTTGGTGCCGAGCCCGGTGTTCCGCGCGATGGCCGACGCGAAGATCGCCCGGATCGAGGAGCTGACCCGGATGCCGTCCGACGTCCAGGACGCGCTGATCACGATCCTGTCCGAGAAGGCGTTGCCGATCTCAGAGCTGGGCACGGAAGTCCAGGCCCGTAAGGGATTCAACGTCATTGCCACCGCCAATGATCGCGACAAGGGCGTGAACGAGCTGTCGAGCGCGTTGCGGCGGCGCTTCAACACGGTCGTGCTGCCGTTGCCGGACGATGCCGAGGACGAGGTCCAGATCGTCTCCCGGCGCGTCGCGCAGCTCGGCACGTCGCTCGAGCTGCCGCAGCAAGACGATGCGCTCGACGAGATCCGCCGCGTCGTGACGGTCTTCCGGGAGCTTCGGTCCGGGCGCACCGAGGATGGCCGGACCGCCGTGAAGTCGCCCTCTGGCACGCTTTCGACAGCTGAAGCGATCAGCGTCGTCACCGGCGGACTCGCCTTGGCGGCCCACTTCGGCGACGGCGTACTGCGGTCGAATGATGTTGCCGGCGGCATCCTTGGGGCCGTGGTGAAGGACCCGTCGGCGGATCGAGTGGTCTGGTCGGAGTACCTGGAGACCGTGGTCCGCGAGCGGGATGGCTGGGCTGACTTCTACCGGGCCTGCCGGGACATCTCCGGATGACGGTTCAATACCTTCCCCGCCCCACCGCCCCGGTCTACCTCTTCGGCATCAGGCACCACGGTCCCGGGTCCGCCCGGGCACTCGCGGCTGCCCTGGCGGAGCTGGGTCCCGACATCGTGCTGATCGAGGGACCGCCCGAGGCCGACAAGGTGGTCGAGTTGGCGGCATCGGAGGAGATGGTGCCGCCGGTGGCGTTGCTGGCCTATGCCGCCGATGACTCGACGAGGGCCGCGTTCTGGCCGTTCGCGATGTTCAGCCCCGAATGGCAGGCGATCAGGCACGCGCAGGCGACCGGCGTACCGGTGCGGTTCTGCGATCTGCCGGCGGCGTACCAGTTCGGCAGTTCGGAGCGGGCGGAGCGACGGGGGTTGTCGGCGGATCCGCTGGCGACGCTGGCCGCGGCCGGTGGGTACGACGATCCCGAGCGCTGGTGGGACGACGTGATCGAGCATCGGCGGGACGGCGCGGAGCCGTTCACCGTGATCGCCGAGGCGATGACCGAACTCCGGCGCGGTGAGGAGGCGTCCGGGCGGGAGGCGCAGCGCGAGGCGTACATGCGGATGACGTTGCGCAAGGCAATCAAAGAAGGCTTTGAGCGGATCGCGGTCGTCTGCGGTGCCTGGCATGTCCCGGCGCTCCAAGCTCCGTTGCCTCCAGCAACACATGATCAACGGATCCTGAAAGGCCTGCCGAAGCGCAAGGTCGCCTGCACCTGGGTGCCCTGGACGCACGGACGACTGGCGTCCGGCAGCGGGTACGGCGCCGGCGTCACCTCGCCCGGCTGGTACCACCACCTCTTCACCGCGCCCGACCAGATCACGACCCGCTGGCTCACGAAGGTCGCCCACGTACTGCGGGCCGAGGACCTCCCGGTGTCGAGTGCTCACGTGATCGAGGCGGTACGGCTGGCCGACACCCTGGCTGCGTTGCGGGAGCGCCCCCTCGCTGGATTGAGCGAGGTCACGGAGGCCACGCGCGCAGTGATGTGCGGCGGCAACGACGTACTGCTCGACCTCGTGACTCGTGAGGCAGTGGTGGGGGAGTTGCTGGGCGCAGTACCGGCTGAGACTCCTCAGGCGCCGGTGGCGGCTGACCTTGCGGCTCAGGCGAGGCGTTTGCGGTTGAAGCGGGACGCGGCCGAGCGCGTGGTCGAGCTGGACCTGCGGAAGGCGAACGACTTGGAGAAGTCGCGGCTGCTGCACCGGCTGCGGATCCTCGGCATCGACTGGGGTGTGCCAACCGCCGACGAGCGGCGGAACCAGGGCACGTTCCGGGAGACCTGGACGCTGGCCTGGGATCCGGGCCTGGAGGTGGATCTCGTCGCCGCGGGCGCCCATGGGACCACCGTGCTGGGTGCCGCGACGACGGTCATGCTCAAGGTCGCCGAGGAGTCCTCGACGCTGGCCGAGGTGACCTCCGCCCTAGAGCGATCGTTGCTGGCCGACCTTGCCGACGCTTTGCCAACCCTGTTGCAGGGCGTCGATACCCGTGCCGCGAAGGATGCGGACGTCGGGCACCTGATGGCGGCGCTGCCGGCACTCGCGCGGTCCGCCCGGTACGGCGATGTCCGCGGCTCCTCTGCCGAAGGGCTCGGGCTGGTCGCCGGGCGGATGGTTTCGCGCGTCTGCGCGGGGCTGGGCAGGACTGTGCACGGTCTCGACGCGGATGCAGCTGCCGCAGTGCTGGACCTCATCGATGGAGTGCAGGACGCGACGGCCCTGCTCGACGAGGCTGTCCGGCTCGAGTGGCTGATGACCCTGCAGGGCTTGAGCGACCGCTCGTCCGTGCCGCCCTTGATCTCGGGGCGCCTGAC
Organism: Kribbella catacumbae DSM 19601; assembly: GCF_000372465.1. Classification (GTDB taxonomy): domain Bacteria; phylum Actinomycetota; class Actinomycetes; order Propionibacteriales; family Kribbellaceae; genus Kribbella; species Kribbella catacumbae. Next base: position 16,423 of record NZ_AQUZ01000021.1, on the reverse strand, counting down.
CCGGTTGATGCTCGACACCTCGCGCGTGGAGGCGGCCGAGGTGGCACTGCGGTTGGGACGCGCGCTGTCTCCCGGTACGCCGACAGCCGACGCAGCCGGTTACGTGGAAGGCTTCCTGGCCGGTGGCGGCCTCCTGCTGGTCCACGACGAACGGCTCCTCGCGTTGGTCGACGCGTGGCTGGCGGCGATCCCCGACGACGCGTTCCTGGAGGCGTTGCCCTTGCTCCGCCGCACTTTCGGGACGTTCGCCTCGCCGGAACGCCGCTCGATCGGCGACCGGGCCCGCGCATTGGGCGATCCGGCCGCCGCTGTGGTTGCTGACGACAACGAGCTCGATTCGTTGCTGGCGGCATCGGTTCTGCCCGTCGTAGCGCGATTGCTGGGGGTGTGACGATGCCGGACGACGAACGCATGCGGCGCTGGCGGATGGTGCTCGGCAGCGAAGCTGATCCCGAGACCGGGTCGACGCTGTCCACCGCCGACCGCTCCGTCGATGCCGCCCTGTCAGCCCTGTACGACGCCGAGCGCGGCGAGCCCGGCACGAAACGGTCGGCCGGTTTGGGTTCGTCAGCGCCGCGGGTGGCCCGGTGGCTCGGCGACATCCGGCAGTACTTTCCGAGCACGGTCGTCCAGGTGATGCAGCGGGATGCGGTCGAGCGGCTGGGCATCACCCGGATGCTGATGGAACCGGAGCTGCTCAACGCGGTCGAGCCCGACGTCCACCTGGTCAGCACTCTGCTCGCCCTGAACGAAGTGATGCCCGAGGAAACCAAGCAGACCGCCCGCGAGGTGGTCGGCCGAGTCGTCGCCGAACTGGAGGCCCGCCTGGCCGAACGGACTCGCGCCGCGGTGTCCGGCGCGCTGGACCGCGCGGGCCGTACCGGGCGGCCGCGGCACTCGGACATCGACTGGGATCGCACGATCCGCGCCAACCTGAAGCACTTCTCGCCCACCCTCGGCACGATCGTCCCGGATCGGCTAGTCGGCTATGCCCGGCGCAACCACAGCGTGCAGCGCGACGTAGTACTGGCGATCGACCAGTCGGGCTCGATGGCCGAATCCGTCGTCTACGCGAGCCTGTTCGGCGCAGTACTGGGGTCGATGCGTGCCCTGCGTACCAGCCTCGTCGTTTTCGACACGTCCGTCGTGGACCTCACCGATCAGCTCGATGACCCGGTGGACGTCCTGTTCGGCACCCAGCTCGGTGGCGGCACCGACATCAACCGCGCCGTCGCGTACTGCGAACAGCTCATCGCCCAGCCCGGCGAGACGGTCATGGTCCTGATCAGCGACCTCTACGAAGGCGGCATCCGCGAGGAGCTACTGCGCAGAGCCCGCAACCTGGTCGAATCCGGCGTCCAGCTGATCGCTCTGCTGGCCCTGTCCGACTCGGGCACCCCGTCGTACGACGCTGAGAACGCCGCCGCCCTGGCCGATCTCGGTGTGCCCACCTTCGCCTGTACGCCGGAACTCTTCCCCGACCTGATGGCCGCGGCGATCCGCCGTGACGACATCTCCTCGTGGGCGGCAGCCAACGTGGCGGAGTGATTGACTGCCCTCATGCGGATCGTGACGATGAACGCGTTCTTGCCCGGCTACACCAACATCGCGGGCTGGGCCGAGCAGTACGGCCACGAGATCGTGCTGGTGGTGACTCCACCGGCCGGCGCCGGCGACCGGTACGGCGCCGACGTGAAGCCGTTCGTGCTGGAGCTGCCGCGGACGACCGACGTACTGGTCACGGGCAAGCTGCGGACCGTGGCCGCGCCGGTGATCGCGGCGCTGGAACCGGACCTGGTGATCTCGGCGGCGTTCCCGCGGCTGATCCCGGCCGAGATCCTCAAGATCCCCACGTACGGCGCCGTGAACCTGCACCCGTCGGTGCTGCCCGCCGGGCGGGGGCCCAATCCGGTCCGGCTGGTCTACGAGGGCGCGACCACCGTCGGCGCGACGCTGCATCGGACCGAGGCGGAGTTCGACACCGGCGCGATCCTCAGCCGGCGCGAGCGGCCGTTGCCGGACGACCTCACCGGGCCGGCGATCTTCCAGGCGTGGCGGGAGATGCTGCGCGAGGTGCTCGAAGAGGGGGCCGCGCGGGCTCTCGCCGGCGACCCTGGGATGCCGCAGGACCCGGCCATCGCGTCGGAGGCGCCGATGTTCACCCCGGAGGAGCAGGTGCTCCGGCTGACGGACGCAAGCGCAGTACTGGTCCGGAAGTCCGCGGCCCTGAACGTGCTCGAGCCCAAAACCAAGGTCATCGTCGCCGGCACCAAACAGCCCGTACGCCGGATCGAGCTCATCTCCGCCGGCGAACAAGCAGCCCAACCCGGCGAGATCATCACGTACCACACCGACGGCTGGACTGTCCGCTCCGGCGACGGGGTGGTCCGGCTGTTCACTTCCTGAGACGGGGAATGCCCAGCACGGGTTGGTGGTTCGATCAGGTAGTCATGATTGGTGACTATCAAGGCACGTGACTGATGATGGGATGACGCGAAGATGACCACGATCGAACTGACCCGGTTCAGGGTGGCTGCGGACAAGGCCGCCGAGCTGGTGGCCGCGCGTCCCGGGATGCTGGCGGACTTCGCCGCTGACCGTGCCGGTTTCGTCGCGGCACAGCTGGTCGAGCTGCCCGGCGGCGAATGGCTGGACATCGTCGAATGGGAGACCCCCGAAGACTTCGCGGCCTCCCGAGCCAAGGGCGGCAACCTCCCCGGCATCGCCCGCTTCTTCGCCGCCATCGACGAGTTGGTCACCGCCGAAGAAGGCACGCTAGCCGCCTAGCCCCCGCGGACGGCTGCGCACGCACGACCCGGCGCCGATGCCCCGACACGCCGAGGGAAGCGTTTGCTGGCCGAGCTGGGTATGCGCGGGTGTCCGGACCCTGCCGACTTCGGGCCCCCAGGGTCTCGTCGCCGACCCTTCGGCGTGCTGTCCCGTCCGGGTACGCCGGGTTGCGGACAGACCCGCGAGCCGGGATCAGCCGGCGACCTCGAAGATGTCGATCTCGGTACCCGGGTCGGCGTCGGCGAAGCGGAGGGCCCAGCGGACTGCCTCGTCCTTGGAGTCGACGCGGATGATCGAGACGCCGGCGATCAGTTCCTTGGTTTCGGTGAACGGCCCGTCGAGCACCCGCGGCTCGTTACCTCCGGGGAACGTCACCCGGGCGCCGCGCGAACTCGGCATCAGCCCTTCGGCGGAGCACAGGACGCCGGCCTGCCGCATCTCCTCCAGTACTTCGTCCGCGCGCGCCAGCATCGCCGGATCGGGAGCCTGTCCCGCCTCGAGCTTCTCGTTGGTCTTGTGCAGCAGCATGTAGCGCACCGGCTCCACCCTTCCTCGCCAGATCTCTGAAGTCTGACGGTAGCGGCCCTCACGAACCTTTTCTCAACGCCGCCCAGAATCCTTCGGGAATCTCGTACTCCAGCAGCCCGGCCAGCTCCGACACCTCGGCCGCTGCCCGGGCGCCGACCACCACAGCCGGTACGGCGGGGTCGCGGAGCGGGAACTGGGTCAAGGACGCCGGTGCGCTGAAGGTGGTCCAGAACCGCGCGACCCAGACACTCACCCAAGCAGGCTGATCCGGGTACATACTCGGTCCCACTGCCCGGCCACCCGGCCGGGTAACTGGGAGGCACGAGATGGGCGAGATCGCGGAGCGGTACCGGCGTCGGGCGGATGCGTTCGAGCAGAAGGTCGCGGGGGTGCGGCCGGAGCAGTGGGGGAACCAGTCGCCGTGTGCGAAGTGGTCGGCGCGCGATGTCGTCGACCACATCGTGGCGATGCACGGCTACATGTTGATGCCGGTGGGGCGAGAGCTGGAGCCGGTGCAGGACGATCCGCTCGCGGCGTTCTGGGGGGCGAGGGCGGCGGTGGAGGCGGTGCTGAACGATCCGGCATTGGCCGCCCAGGAGTGCGAGACGCCGGCCGGGCGGATGACGGTCGAGGGCCAGATCGACCAGGTCGTGAGTGACGACCTGGTCCTGCACGGGTGGGATCTGGCCCGTGCGACCGGCCAGGACGAGACGATGGACCCGGTCGACGTGCAGAGGTTGTGGGCGAGCACCACCGCGATCCCGGCCGACGTGATGGAGAAGTACCGGACCCCGGACGCCTTCGGACCGGGCATCGAGGTCTTCGGCGCCGAGATCGCCGTCCCCGAGGATGCTCCGCTGCAGGACCGGCTGCTCGGCTACATCGGCCGCCAGCCTTAGCGGGGCGCTAGCTTCGGCCGCAGGGCACCAGCGGGAGCGGGGCGTAGTACGCGCTAGCGGCGGACGGCCTAGCGGGGCGACGCGGGGGACGGGCTAGCGGGGCGACGCGCGGGACGGGCTAGCGGGGCGACGCGCGGGACGGGCTAGCGGGGCGGGGCGTAGTACGCGCTGGGGTCCGAGGCGCGGGGGAGGGTGTCGAGGGCGGGGGCCAAGGCATCCGGGCCGGGGATGAGGGCGGAGTCGCCCCGGGCGATGCTGGGGGCCAGGTACTCGTGCCCGGGGAGGTCGGCGACGGCCGTGCGGCAGCCGAGCAGCATGCCTTCGAAGAGTGCGGTCGTGGAGACGCCGACCTGATAGGTCGCGGACGCCAGGACCGCCAGCGTGTTGTCAGTCGACAACCGGACGCCGGCAGGCAGGACATAGTCCGTACTGCGCTCGCTCGGGTGCAGATGGAAGGCCACGTCCAGGTCCGGGCGGGCGGACGCGAGCGCTGCGGCGTACTCGAGGAGGCCGGGGCCGATCGTGCCCTGGGACAAGAAGACGACCAGCCGTGGGTCCTTGGCGGCCAGCTCGGCCGGGGACAGCGGGGAGATGAAGGAGGCGCCGACCACCTGGGCCTTCATCCCCGCGGGCAGGTCGGCGACATCGGTCCAGTACGAGCCGAAGCACCACAGCTCGTCGGGCTGGTCGGCCACCTCGGGACGTCCCGGGTAGCTGTAGCCGAGGTGGTAGGGGCTGATGACCCCGTGCTGGAGTTCCACGACGCGGATGCCGAGGTCGCGGGCGGCCCCGGCGATGTGCTGGTGGAAGTACCCGACCACGACGTATACGGTCTTGATCCGCCGGCGCTTCAGCAGCGTGCGATATATCGCACGCAGCCGTTTGTGCTTCGGCACCTCGCGAGCAATCAACGCGGCCACCGGTACCTTGATGCCGGTCTCGGCCTCCAGCGCGGCAGTGATCTCGGCGCAACGGGCATGCGCCTTGCGGCTGCGGATCGCCCCGGCGGCTGAGGTGAAGAAGTCGAGGTTGACGCTGCCCGGCAACGGGGTGCCGTTGATGCCCGAATCCAGCACCAGCGCAGAGTCGCCGAGCGAGGCGCGCAGCGAGTCGGTGTAGATCTCGACGCCGCCGGGTTTACGCGGATGAGGGACCACCAGCGAGTCGAACGAGCCGCGCGCCAGGAACGGGTTGCGGGTGACCGTGCCGGTCACGTGCTCGGCGACCAGACGTGCCTGGTCCGCGCGAGTACGGCGTACCGGGTGGGGGTCGCCGTGCAGGCCGCTGCGGCGGGTCAGCTCATGGAAGATGCGCATCCGGATGATCGGCCACGGGCGCACGCCGTCGATCTGCCAGGTCAGCAGGTCCAGCTCCCGCTCCACCTTCCAGACCGCCTGGCACAGCGTCGTCACCGTCAGGATGGTGCCGCTCCCGGTACTCGTCATGGTTGATCCCTACTATCCCCGCGAGGCTGCCGATGCCCGAGAAGAACCGGCGGACAGCCTTCAGTAGGTAGGCCTTCCGGAAGAGCACCAGACCGCCGAGCCCGAACGCCAGGGCCGACACGATCCGGGCCAAAGAATAGGCCAGTACCAGCACATAACCGCGCGCGCCCGGCCGGATGAGCAGCCGGCTGATCGTGTCGCCGCTCCCGGACCGGAAGGCGCGGCGGACGAGCCAGGACAGCGTCGTCCGGGAGGCGGGGACGTGTTCGTGGATCTGGGCTTCCTCGCACCAGACGATCCGGTACCCCGCGCGGTGCACCCGCAGGAAGAAGTGCAGGTCGCTGGAGCCGGTATAGCGGAAAGCGGGATGGAAGCTGGGCGTCACCGAGTGGTAGACGTGCTGCGCGACCAGGGTGTTGTTCGTGTACGCCTTGTTGCGGACGTCGCCCGTCTCGTACCGCCCGGTCGAGTCGTGTACGTCGCTGTGCCGGTTCCAGGCGGGGGCGCCGGGCGGCAGGATGCCCCGGACCGGCCCGGTGACCACGTCGGCGCCGGACGAGCGCCAGGCCCGCAGCAGCGTGCAAAGCCAGCCGGGCGGTGCCACCTCGTCGTCGTCCACGAAGATCAGCGCGTCGTCGTCCCAGGCGAGCAGCACCGATTTCTCCCGGGCGAACGGGATTCCCGGCTCCGGTTCCGCCGCGGCCTCGACCGGGTAGCGGGAGTCCTTGGCCGCGCGCGCGATCACGTCGGTCGCGCTGCCCTCGTCGTCGTTGTCGACGACGATGATCCGGACGGCGAAATCCTCTTCGGCCGGAAGGTCCTGGGCCAGCAGGCTGTCGAGCAGCGCTTCCAGGAGAGCGGGTCGCCGAAAGGTGATGACGGCGATCGCGACCCTGGTGCTCATGCCGCCCGACAATATCTGTAGAGCGCGGCCGCGGTCCTGTCGCGGGTGCGTCGGCCGCCGCTGGAAATAAGCCGGTAACAGAGCGGCCGGGATTCCTGTACCTATCGGTGCGTACAGACGGGGTACCGTGGCGACGTGGAGACAGCGGAAAGGTTGATCCGGAGTACGCAGGAATTGCTCTGGGAGCGGGGCTATGTCGGCACCAGTCCGAAGGCCATCCAGCTCGCCGCGGACGCCGGTCAGGGCAGCATGTATCACCACTTCAGCGGCAAGGCCGAGCTGGCCAAAGCGGCCATCGAACGGTCCGGCACCGAGCTGCGCGCGGCGGCCGAGGAGCAACTCGGCGGCGACGGTACGGCGACCGAGCGGATCACCGCGTATCTGCAGCGCGATCGCGAGGTGCTCAAGGGCTGCCGGATGGGCCGGCTGACCGCCGACCCGGACGTGATGGCCGACCCCGTACTGCGTGCGCCGGTGGACGAGACCTTCGGCTGGATCCGCACCCGGCTCGCCGAAATCATTGCCGAGGGCAAGGAGTCGGGCGAGTACCCGGCCAGCCTTGATCCGGAGCAGACCGCCGCCACCATCGCGGCCGTTTTGCAAGGTGGGTACGTGCTGGCTGGTGCGGCGGGGTCGGGCGAACCGTTCGACCTTGCCGTCCAGGGTCTCGTCAACTTGCTCAAGGGAGTCGCCTCGTGAGGATCGGTGCCGTCTTTCCACAACTCGAGATCGGGGCTGATCCCGGCGTCGTCCGCGACTGGACCGAGACCGTCGAATCGGCCGGCTACACGCATGTGGTTGCCTACGACCACGTGTTGGGTGCCGATCCCGCCAACCGGCCGGGCTGGAAGGGGTACACCGACCAATCCCTGTTCCACGAGGTCTTTGTGCTCTTCGGGTACATGGCCGCCATCACCACCACGCTGGAGCTCGTCACCGGTGTACTCGTCCTGCCGCAACGCCAGACTGCTCTGGTCGCGAAGCAGGCCGCCGAGGTCGACGTACTGAGTGGCGGCCGGCTGCGGTTGGGCGTGGGTATCGGCTGGAACGAGGTCGAGTATCAGGCGCTCGGGGTTCCCTTCTCGGAGCGAGGTGCGCGGTTGACCGAGCAGGTCGGACTGCTGCGCAAGCTCTGGGCCGACCCCGTCATCTCGTCCGAGGGCCGCTTCCACGAGGTCGTCGAGGCCGGGCTCAATCCTCTACCGCCGCGCCGGAGCATCCCGATCTGGTTCGGCGGTAACGCCGAGGCCGCGCTCCGGCGTACCGGGCGGATCGGTGACGGGTGGATGCCGCAGAGCAGGCCGCACGATCGGGCTCGCGCGCAGGTCGAGGTGGTCCGCGCAGCTGCGGTGGAGGCCGGCCGCGATCCGGCGGAGCTCGGGTTCGAGGCGCGGCTCACGCTGGGCGCAGTACCGGAGAAGGACTGGCCCGGATTCGTGGCCGGCTGGCGTGAGCTGGGCGCGACGCACTTGGGCGTGAATACGATGAACCTCGGGCTGGCCAGGCCCGAAGACCATGCCGCCGTACTGCGAGACGTCCTGCCCCTACTGCAGGACAGCTGAGGAGAAACCTGTGTCTGTCGACGTCACCGGACCGATGAACGACCGGTACGACGAGATCCTGAGCGAGCCGGCCCTGGAGCTGATCGAGCTGCTGCATCGGGAGCTGAACCCGCGCCGGCTGGAGCTGCTGGAGCGGCGGCGGGCGCGGGTGGAGGAGATCGCCGCGGGCGGTTCGCTCGGCTTCCTGGAGGAGACCCGGGCCGTCCGCGAAGACCTCTCGTGGCGGGTGGCGGAGGCGGCGCCCGGGCTGGTCGACCGGCGGGTGGAGATCACCGGGCCGACCGACCGGAAGATGACGATCAACGCGCTCAACTCCGGCGCCAAGGTCTGGCTGGCCGACCAGGAGGACGCGAACACGCCGACCTGGGAGAACGTGGTCGGCGGGCAGCTCAACCTGCTCGACGCGGTGACCCGGAAGATCGACTTCAGCACCGCCAGCAAGTCGTACGAGCTGAAGCCGGACGAGGAGCTCGCGACCATCGTGGTCCGGCCGCGCGGCTGGCACCTGCCGGAGAAGCATCTGCTCGTCGACGGCGAGCGCACCTCAGGGTCCCTGGTGGACTTCGCGCTGTACCTCGTGGCCTGTGGGCAGCTGCAGCGCGATCGCGGCGCCGGGCCGTACTTCTACCTGCCGAAGATGGAGTCGCACCTCGAGGCACGGCTGTGGAACGACGCCTTCGTCCTCGCGCAGGTCTTCCTCGGGATGCCGCGCGGCACGATCCGGGCGACCGTGCTGATCGAGACCTATCCGGCCGCCTTCGAGATGGAGGAGATCCTCTACGAGCTGCGCGAGCACTCGGCCGGGCTGAACGCGGGCCGCTGGGACTTCATGTTCAGCGTGATCAAGACGTACCGGACCCGCGGCGCTGACTTCCAGTTGCCGGACCGCAACTCGGTGACGATGACGGTACCGTTCATGCGCGCCTACACCGAGCTGCTGGTCAGCACCTGCCACAAGCGCGGCGCGCATGCGATCGGCGGGATGGCGGCGTTCATCCCGAGTAAGGATCCGGCGGTCAACGAGCAGGCGTTCGCGAAGGTCGAGGCAGACAAGACCCGCGAGGCCGGCGACGGTTTCGACGGATCGTGGGTCGCGCATCCCGGCATGGTCGACACCTGCAAAGCGGTCTTCAGTTCGGTCCTCGGTGACCGTCCGAACCAGCTCGACGTACTGCGCTCAGACGTGCGCGTCACGGCCGCGGAGCTGCTCGATGTCGCGTCGACCCCAGGTGAGGTGACCGAGACCGGTCTGCGGAACAACATCAGCGTCGCGGTCCAGTACTTGGCCGCCTGGCTCGAAGGCACCGGTGCCGTCGGCATCTTCAATCTGATGGAGGACGCCGCCACCGCCGAGATCTCGCGCTCGCAGATCTGGCAGTGGCGGCACAACAACGTCGTCCTCGACACCGGCGCGGTGGTGACCACCGAGCTGGTCACCACCCTCGCCGATGAGGAGATCGCCAAGCTGGACGGCGATCCGGCCGACTATGCGACGGCTCGGGCCACCTTCCTCGACGTGGCCCTCGCTGACGACTACATCGACTTCCTCACTCTGCCTGCCTACGAACGCTTCGAGTAAGTCTTCAGGGCTTCTTCCAGAAGGCTCGCTTGGTCGGCTGGGTCGTCGGCTGGGTGGTCGGTACTGCGCCGGCGAACTCGTCGAGGACTCGCAAGGCTTGTTGCCACAACGCGTCGAGTTGGACCTCGTCGAGTGGGGCGGTTTCGCAGACGGCCAGGGCGGTGACGAGTTCGCGCAGTGGATCGGCTTCCGGCCCGACGGCTTGGGTCAGGGCGGCGATGCGACTGGCCAGGTCGGCCAAGATGGTCAGCCGTTCCGCTGGCGTCGGCGTACCGGCGTTGCGGAGCAGTCGTACCTCGGCGGCGGCCTGGATGCGTGCCTCGGTCAGCGGATCCCGCATGACCTCGGCCTGCTCCTGGAACGCAGCGAACGGACGGCTGCGCTTCATGCCCCGACTCGGGGCCGGGGCTGCGTGCGTGAATCCGAGGCTCATTGCCCTCGGGGCCGCGTCGCCAGCACCACCTGCCGCTGAGAGGGGAACGCCAGCCGGTGCGGCAGGGCCGCCGGCGAAGGCTTGCGGGCTGGCGAACTGTCCGGCGTCCCAGCCTGATGGCAGCTCGACGGGCTGGACCACGCTGTGCTTCGGACCGCCCGCAGCGACGACTCGTGAGTCCACGGCGACGAGGGCGGTGAACCGGCACAGCACGTGGTGCCGCAACGACACCGCGACGATCCGGCGCTCCAGTTCCTGCGCGTCGCCGGGCGTCGTGGTGTACCGGTCTTCGAGATCACGCAAGTGGCCGCGCGCCCAGACCTGGGCCAGTGCGCCCTTCGTCTGAACGGCCGGCACCGTCACGTGCCATTCCTCGCCCGAGGCGGTGATGCCTTGCAGTCGGGCGACGGCGTTCTCCGGCGTACCGCGGTATCGGCCGCGGAGTACCAGTGGGACGCCGGCGAAGGCGTCGGGCATCCGGGCCGGGCTGATGTCGGCCAGGGCGAGTCCGTCTGCGGATAGCGCGAGGCCGGTGAGCAGCGGCGTACCGATTCGGCGGTGGATGCGGTCGAGTGCCTCGTCGAGGCGTTCCTCGCTCTCGACCAGTTCGCAGCGGCCGCCGCCGAGACCGGCCAGCCGGCCGAGGAAGCCTGCGTTCACTGCTCGGTCGATGCCGACGGTGTGAATCCGTACGCCGGCCAGAGGTGTGTCCAGTTCCGACAGGAGTTGGTCTTCGTTGCCGATCTGCCCGTCGGTCACCAGGATCAGGACGCGTTCGCGCTCATTGTCGTCACCCAGCAACCTGGCCGCCTCTCGCAACGGCGCCAGCATTTCGGTGCCGCCCCGGGCGGTCAGGCCGGCCAGGTGCTCGACGGCGCGGAAGCGGTGGCGGTCGGTGCCCTCGGACAACGACCCTTCCGGTAGGCCGGACGGTCGTTCGATGACGCTGTCGAAGCTCAGTACTGCGAATCGGTCGGCGGCCGTCAACGTGTCGACGATCCGAGCAGCCGCTCGGCGGGCCGCGACCATCTTCCAGCCCTGCATGCTGCCGGATCGATCCAGGACCAGGACGACGTCCCGCGGGCGGGGCGCGACGGCCTTGAGGGGCGGCAGGACGGTCAGCTCAAACGTTCCCTCGTCGTCCTCGTCTGGCTCTACGGCAAAGCTGGTCGCGGTGGCTTCGGCTTCGCCGTACGCCAGGCGCAGGATGAAGTCGCGATCGACTCGCTCACCCGGGTTGATCGCGACGCTGGTGATCCGGTCGCTCTCGTCGGTGCCGATCGCGTGCAGGCTGGAACGCAAACCCTGCAAGGGAAGACCGGCCGGGTCCACGTCGGCCCGGATGCTCAACTGGACGGGATTCGGGAAGCCGGGGAGCAGGATCGGCGGGGTGATGCGAGAGGCATCCGGTACTGCGTCGGTGTCCGGCGCATACCCGTCGCCGACACTCGGCCCGGGCAGCGGCGCCCCGGGGATGTAGCGCGGCGCGACAACCAACGGCAGCCGGTACGTCGCTTCGCCGTCTTCGTACGGGAGGGGGCCGACCAAGGTGAGTCGTACAGTCACGCGCTCGCCGGCGACGATGTTGCCGACGCGAAGGGTGAAGACGTCGGGCCGCTCCTCTTCGGCGATCGACGCTCGCTGACCAGCCGCCAGCGCTTCGTCGTACGCGGCTCTGGCTTCGGCGCGTTCGCGTAGTTCGGCGTCGATGGTTCTGCCGTCGGCTGTCATCCGCAAGCCGGTCACCGCGGCGCGTGGGGGCAGCGGGAAGATGTACGTCGCTTCCAGCGGGACGTCGTGCGGGTTGTGGAATTCCTGGGTCAGCACTGTGCGGGCGACCATGCCCGTGATGGTGGCGTGGGCGTCGATCCGCTCCAGCGGGAGGTTTCCCCGCTCGGTGAGCAGCGCGCCCAGACCGGCGTCGTCGGTGGCGTCCCGCAGTTCGTCGGGACCGAGGGTGGGTAGAACGGTCATGACTCGTCTCCTGACGGTTGGGGAAGCAGCCCCTGCCGAACCAACTCCGCAACCAACGGCCCAGCCGCAGCAGCCAGCCGCCCTGGATCCGAAACAACCCCAGCCTGCCCCAACACCACAGTCACCCCATCAGCAACCCGAACCGCCGCCACCACCTCAGCGCTGCCTGCGCCTGCTGGCGCCGCTGCCGCTGTCAGTGGCTGTGCAGCATCGGTCGGCGTCGCGGGCACTCGATCGCTCCAAAAGCGGGAGCGGGCCTGCTTCTCACCGAGCACGTCGCCTTGGCGCGCGGAACTCGGCTCGCGCACGTCGGCGGGGAGAGTGGTGATCGGTTCGGGTAGGTCGGTGGGGAGGCCGGCTATGGGTTGGAGGGTTTCGTTGGTTGCGCCGGCTAGTTCGGTCTGGATCTGGGCCAGGGTGTGTCCTTGGGCCTGGCGGCGTTTGATCGCGACCAACTGCAGCAGGTGGCGCCGGCCGTACAGGGCGGTGCGGCCGCGCATCTCGGCCGGCCGATCGACCAGGCCGGTCGTGGTGTACCAGCGGATCGCCCGCTGATCCGGAACAGCGCGCACCCGGCCATTGACCTGACCCGGGTAGCCGGCCAGCGCCGCCTCCACCCGCTCCGCCAACTCACCAAGCGTCCACAGTTCCATTCCCCGATCATGACACTGTCATATTGACACTGTCAACATGGGCGCGCGGACGGCCACCACTACCGAACCTCGCCAGCAACCGATTGCCTGCGGCGTGTCGGGGCGTCGGTGCCGGGTTCCGTAGTGGTGGCGGTCCGCGAGTTCCGTCAGCGGCTGGGGTAGGCGGCGTCGACTTCTACCTCGACCAGCCAGCCGGCCACGGGGAGGTTCTCGATTTCCAGGGCGAAGCGGGACGGGCGGGACTTGTTGATGACGAAAGGCTTGGCGGGTGCGGCTGTGCCGAGGGGGACGGGGACGTACTGGCCGGTGGTGAGGTCGGTGTTGGCGAAGTACTGGCGGTAGGCGCGGTTCCAGCCGGCGAAGTCGGCGGCTGCGGCGCCCGTGGGGTTCTGCAGGAAGACGCGCATTGTGTAGACGTCCGAGTACGACAGCCCCTGCGCCTTGAGATTCTCACCGATGCGGCGGAGGACGTTGATGCCTTGAGCCTCGGTGATGGTGACGCCCGCTGGGAGAGTGCCGCCCGGGAAGACGCCCGTGTCGACGTACGCCGCTTCGCTGCCCGCGGGTGCATCGGTGTTCAGAGCAGCCGGCCCGAGTCCGCTCGTCTTGTAGATGGGCGTGTTGGCGCCGATCCCGACACCGGTGGCGATCATCGGGTTCGCCTGCCCGGCGGGGAGAGCCGGTACTACGGTGCCGGGGCGAGGCGGCTTCGGCCGGTCCCACCAGCCGGCGGCGGTCGCAGTACCGGCGGAGAAGGAGATCGCCACCACGGCGAGTCCAGCAACGACCTTGCGCTTCATCGGCTCATCACCTTGCTGTGCAGGGCGCTCACGCTCGCCCGGGCGGAGACCATCGCGCCGTGCTGCCAGGCGATGGCGTGGCTGAGGTGGTCACCGGCGAAGTAGATGTTGCCGGTGGGATCGAGCAGTTTCGCGTAGACGCCGTCGGTCTGCGACGGCCAGCCGACCCACGAACCACGCGAGTACTCCGTGCCGGCCCAGTCGACGGAGAAGGAGGCCAAGATGTCCTTGCCGTACATCTCGCCGTGAATCTTGGTGCCTTGGGCAACGGCTCGCTGGAACCGGGCCGCCGGGCTGAGCGCACCGTACGCCGTCGCGTTCGCGCCGGTGTTGTAGTAGCCGACCATCGTGCCGCGCTCGCCGTGGAACCCGGTCGACGGGTACCACATGTTGACCAGGTCGAGGTTGCTGTTGGTGATGCCGCCGTAGATCCGGTGGTCGAGTTCCCACCAGCGCCGGCCGTACTCGATCCCGATCTTGCCCGCGTTGCCCGGCCGGGCGTACTGCAACGCGCTGACGATGTCGGCGGGCAGGTTCGACGGCACGGTCGCGGCGATGTGCGGCGGGAGGGTGTTGATGGCGTAGTCGGCCTTGAGTTCCCTGGGATGGGTGCCGGTGCTGTAGACGACCGAGACGCCCGACGACGTGTTGCGCAGCCCGAGTACCTTCGCGCCGTACACGAATTTCTCCCGGCCGATCGCCCGCTCGAAGGCGTACGAGATCCGGTCCATCCCGCCGACCGGCTGGAACATCATCATCGCCTGGTCCCAGCCGAACTCGAACGAGAAGTAGTTCCCGACGCCACTGGCGAAGACATCGGCCAGCGGGTACGGCGAAGCGGTGGTGCCGCCCTCGAGTCCGGCGCCCGGCTCGACCTCGTACCCGCGACGCCCGGTGCCGGTGTAGGCGAAGCCGGCAGTTTTGTTGCCGATGGCACCGAAACTGCCGAGGAAGCCGATCAATGCCTCCTTGTCGGTCGCCGTCAGCAGGCTGTCGAGCGCACCCTGATCGGTGGCCTTGGCGAGCAGTTCGGAGACGTAACCGTAGACGTCCGCCTTCGCGGTCCGATGCCGGATCGCCTTGCCGGAAAGGGATGTACTGCCCTCGCGATAGAGGTAGGCGTCGGCGTTCTGATTCACGAACGGCTCGATCGCGACGCCGAGTTCGCGGCAGTAGTCCAGCGTCACGTGATGCTGCGGGATCCGGCCCGGCCCGGCGTTCAGGTACTGCCCCTTGGAGAAGCCGGCCCGCTGGGTGTTGCCGTGCAGGTCCTTCTCCTCGGTACCGCCGCGGACGGTCCAGTTCCGCCCGCCCGGCCGCTGCCGGGCCTCCAGCAACGTCACCTTGTAGCCGGCCTTGCCCAGCTCGTACGCCGAGGTCAGTCCCGCGATCCCGGCGCCGAGGATCACGACGTGTTTGCGGCCGCGTCCGTTCAGTTCGTTGCGCGTCGGTGCTGCGAAGGCCGGCGTCTCGGCGGCGGTCGTCAGACCGAGCGCGCCCATCGTCGAGTACAAGACACCGGCACCACCGGTGATGCCGACCTGGTGCAGAAACTGCCGTCGGGTTTGGGCCATTTGCCAACTCCTCACTAGGCGGGTGGGGGTGTAGCTGCCTAGAAAGGTAAGGACAAATAGTTTCCGCGCTGTATCCGCGTTGTGAGTTCTTTGCGCCGATCGGGTCAGGAATGTTACGGGTTAACGAACCTGATTCTCGGCGGTGTCGCGGGGATTAACGCAGCAGCTGAGCTTGGATGGCCTTCGCTGCGGGTGCGATCTGGGCGTAGACGCCCGGGTAGCCGCGTTCGGCGCAGCCCTTGCCCCAGGAGACGGTGGCGAGGAGGCGGCCGTTGAGGACGAGCGGGCCGCCGGAGTCGCCCTGGCAGGCGTCGCGGCCGCCGTCGAGGTAGCCCGCGCACAGGTTCGTGGCGGCGGCGTACCCCATGTCGACGTACTCCTTGTTCGCCAAGCAGGTCGAGTCGCCGAGGTTGGGTACCGCGAGCTTGCCGAGTGTGTCGGCGGGACCCGTGTTCTGCGTGTCGCCCCAGCCGTAGACCGTCGGCACGACGCCCTTGCGGTCAGCCTTCGGGTTCGTTTCCAGCGGCAGGATCGGTACGTTCGTCATCGGCCGGTTGAGCGTCAGTACCGCGAAGTCGTAGCGGTTGTCGGTCCGGTTGTAGCCAGGGTGGATCCAGATCGACTTGATCGTGGACATGCGGGCGGCGGTCGGGTTGCTCAGGTCTGGCCGGCCCTGGATCGCGGTGTAGGTCCCGATCGGCTTGATCATGCAGTGGGCCGCGGTGATGATCTTGTTCGCCTTGATCAGCGCGGCTCCACACCAGCGGCCGCTCGACTCCGCGGAGGAACTGTTGGTCAGGGCGATCGCCCACGGCGCTTCCGTAGTACTGGCGAGTGTGCCGCCGACGATCAGTTTGTGGTCCGAGCCCAGTTTGTGGTCCGAGGCCGTCGCGGCACCGGCGGTGGCGAGTAGCAGGGCTCCGGCAATGACAGCAGCGCGCTTCAGCATGCCGAGAACCTACTCCAAGTACTCACCCAGGCGCGGTAAGTCACCGGTTCGGCGCGAATAGGTCTGGGGCTTCGGGGCACAGGTTGGGCAGGAACTTGCCGGAACTCGAGGTCCCGCAAGCTCCAGGCCCCGGCGTTGAGGAAACCAGCGCCGGGGTCGCTTCTTTCCGGCTCGCCGGGGGCACACTAGTGCGCCGTGTCGGAGGTTCCGTTGCGCTACCGGCGCCCAGGCACGCGCCTCGCGGCAGCGGAGAAACGGCCACGATGGAAAAACATCGAGGCCGCTCCTCCGCCACCACGAGGCACGCACCTGGACACCGCTATCGCTAACGGA
>NZ_AQUZ01000020.1 GCF_000372465.1 Kribbella catacumbae DSM 19601 | reverse complement strand
CCGCTGCCGCCGCTGACCAGCCCGGCCATACCACCCCGCACGCACCACCGAACCACGATGACCCAGCGGACACTCCGGGATTTCCATACCCAGAATCATATCCACGCTAAGCGACATAGGACATATGTTCCCTTAAGATCACGAGTCGATCTGGTCGCGAAGGCCGCGAGCTCGCGGTACACGGGCGGGGCGCCCGGGTCTTTAAGGGTGACGCACAGGGCGACCGAAGAACTTGTTGTCGGCGGGGCGATCGATCGGATCACACGCCCCGAGGTGGTGATGGGGATCGCCGGTTGCACCGGAATCACGCACAATCCGTTGCCACTGCCCGGACCGCAGATTTCGGACAAGCCGCCCGAGTCAGCCAGGGGGCTGCAGGCTCTTCAAGAGCTTGGCCGGGCAGCGATTCTGGTCTGGCTGCACTCCGGCGTGATTGCCGAGTGCCGAAGTACCGTACTCGGCGGCGTCGGTTGCCGGGGTTGCGGAAGCCGCAGGCGCGTCGGCCGACGTCCTTGATGAGCCGACTCGGGACCCAGCGCTCCTCCAATCCGCTGGGCATGGAGTCGACCAGCTAGCGAGCACGCGAACCCGAGCGGCAGGCAGCCGGCCGAGCGATGTAACCCATCGCGGATCCTGGGGAGCGTCGTCAACCTGGCACACCCGCTCGACTTCGCGGCTGAGCCAGGTCCATCACCTGGCTTCCCGGCCGGCCAACTCACGGCCGGGCCGCACCCCCGTTATTTTCTAAGCTTTATTGGACCCCAAACCCTGAGCTGGAGCTCCGCGACGAGGATGCCCGCGACACCCGCTATGAGAATCGTCCACAATGTTCCCCAGGAGAAAAAATTCTTGTCTATCGCCCTCAAAATCAGAATAACCGAAATGAAAATCGCAGGAATGAAGATTCGAGTAATCACATTGTCGGTCACAGTCTACTCCTAGAGGGCTGCCGGAATCGCTCGGTCACCACCACGTCTTATGGCCTCTCATTAGGCCATATCCGATACCACCCCAGCTGCCATACCAGAGCCCGTATCCTCCGCCCGCTAGAGCGCCCGGTCCGCCCCCAAAGAAGCCGCCTCCAACCGCTCCAAGGAACCCACCGGCCCCGGCGCCTCGCATACCGTAGAAGAATGCCCCCTTGACGCGCCGCATTGACCAACGTCCGAATTTCTTCCAGTGCTTCTTGCGGGGCCACCACTTTGTCGTCTTCTTCTTCTTTGTAGGAGCATATTTGCGTGGCGCGTCCTTGTAGGGGTAATTCGGGTAGTAAATCTTACGGGTTAGGGCGCTGCTAAAGCCGTTGTACCACTTCTTGAATCGAAGACGCTTCGGTGTCTCGTCTTCCTCGTAGTAGCGGCGCTTGCCGTCGGTGTCGAAGCTGTTGATGGGGTCAGATGGGTAGGTGTAGGCGTTGGCGTTGCCGCCTGCGACCGGGTCGGTCGAGGTAAACAGCGCGGTGATCGGATTGTAGAGCCGGACCCCCATGAGGGTGAGGCCTGCACCGCTGACGGCACGTTGTTTTCCGCCGAGCCAGCCGTAGTCGACGATCCCTGTGTCAGCGGTGACGCCGACCGCGTTGCCGTACTCGTCGTAGTTGTTCCAGCCGCCGATGCCAGTAGCTACTCCACCACCGGTTGGGAGGTCGACGGTGGTGACGACGTCGCCATGGCTGTTGTTGAGCGTGAGTTCGGCCGTGCCGACCTGGTCGACGGTGAGGGCCAGATCGCTGCCGATGAGCTCGGCGTAGCGCTGGGTGGCCGCGCCTTGGGTGACCCAGGTGGGGTTGTCGGAGGTGTCGTTGTAGTGACGAACGGTTTGGGTCGAGCCGGAGGCGTTCGTAACTATCTCGGCGGCGCGGCGGTCCAGGGCGTCGAGCGTGAAGCTTGTGGTCGTGGCTCCTTGGGTGATTGAGCTGGCAAGGTCGTTGTCGTAGTAGACGAACGTGATGTCGCCGTCGGCCGGGTGTGGGGCGTCCGAGGCCGGCAGGCTGGTGGTGCGGCCCAGGACGTCGTAGGCGTAGCCGCCGACTCCGTTCGCACCGGTCACAGGACGGTCGGCGGTGTCGAAGGCGCGGGTCACCGTCGTGGCGCCGGAAGTGCTGCAGGATCCGTCGGCTGCGGCCGGGGCGGTTGCCTTCGTGAGCCGGTTGTCGTTGGCGTCGAAGCCGTAGGTGCGGGTGACACAGGCCGGGGCCTCGGCCGGGTCGGTGACGTCGATGCCAGAAGCGCCGGCGGTGCGGTCGTTAACCTGGGTGAGGCGGCCAGCGTTGTCATAGGTGTAGTGGCGGTCGTACGGGATGGCGCCGCCGCCGGTAGTTGTGAAGGCGGTGCCGTCGGGGGTCCATTCGTGGCTGACCCGGCCGGTGACGTCGTTCTCAAGGGACCAGGACAGCCAGCCGCCGTTCGGATCGACCGTCGTACTGCCGTCCTCGTTGACGGTCGTGACCTGGCCGGTGTAGCGCAGACCGACCGGTTCACCAGTGTTGTCGATGTCGTTGTGCTGGGTGACGCCGCCGGGCAGTTTCTGCACAGTCATGGAGCCGTCGGCGTCGTAAGCGCCGGTGGAGGTCCAGGTGGAGCCGCCGGTGGTGACCTCGACCTTGGTGGCCAGCCCGCGGCGCTCGGCCTTACCTGCCGCGTCGGTGCCGTCGTAGGTGTAAATGGTCGAGCCGTTGGCGTCCGTGACGGTGGCCACCGAACCTGCGGCGTCGTACACGGTAGTGGTGGCCGATTCGGCGGAGGGTTGGTAGGTGATTTGGCGACCCCAGGTGTCGTAGCCAGTGGTGATGGTGCCGACGGTGGTGCCGTTAGTGTTCTTGGCAGTCACGACGGTCTGTTGGCCGGTGTTCGGGTCGTAGCTGGTGATCTTCTCCGTGTTCGGGCTCGAGCCCGTGATGCCCGTGACCGTCGTCTTCGTCGAGCCGGTGCGGCCGTCCAGCAGGTAGTCCGTGATGGTGGTGCGGGTGACGCTACCGGAGGTCTCGGTGACGGTCTTGGGCGCGAGCAGGTAGGTGAACGCGGCCGTCGTAGTCGATGGCAGGGTTGGCGTCGCGCCAGCCGTCGAGGTCGGCGCTGTGGCTGGGTAGGTCCTGCAGACCAGGCCAGCCCATTGCGGCTTGCTTCCACACTCGGGGACCGTGGAGTTGGCCGCGGTGGTGTAGTAGACGGTCTTCGCGGTTCCGGCATCCGACCCGTTGGCGGTCGGCTGCCTGGTCTCGATCACACCTCCCTCGGCGTCATACCGAGTGACCTTGACGATGTCGCCGGGGCTGTTGGTGCCGTCGCGGTCCACGTCGGTGATGGCCTTGCCTGGCAGGCTGCGCGCCCAGCCGTCGGCGTCGCCAGCCACGGGTGCGGAGTAGTCGGTCAGGGACTGGCCGGTGATCTCCAGGTCGGTGCCGGTACCGGGGTCGTGGGCATACGAGGTCTCGGTGGTGGCGAGCCGGTACGGCAATGATGTGTCGGGGTTGATCCCGGCGTTCGGTGCGCCTTGGTCGAATGTGGTGTGGGTGTGCGGGCGAACCCAGGTGACAGTGCCGTTCTTCAGCGCGGCGTACCGGGCGGGGCCGTAGGTGTCGGTAACTAGGGTGCCGGCGGGGGTAAGGACTGCGTCACCTGCCGCATTCTTGATGTCGGCGTTGTAGGCGGTCAGGGACGCGAGTTGGTCGGCGGCTGCGCCTCGCCGGGCGGGGTCATCGATGACGGCGCGGAGGGCACGTTCGTCGAGTTCGCGGACGACATTTCCTTGGTCGTTGTAGTCGGTGGAGGTGTATTGCCAGTTACCGGCGCCGTATTTGGCGGTGTTGATGGTGTAGCCGGCTGCGTCGGTGTATTGCAGGTCGGCATACTGCCAATCATCTGCGGTCGGTGCACCAGTCACGGGGTGGTCGGGGCCGAAGACGGCGAAGCCGTTGGTGGGTGTGGCCTTCTGGTTCCATTGCGCCACCGCGCCTGCGGTCAGGTCCGGTAGGCCGGTGCCGGACAGTGGGACGTCGTACACGAACTTGGCGAGGGTCGCGGTGCCGCCGGTCGGATCGCCGGCCGGGCGGTCGCGGGTGACGGAGTCGAGTTTGTCGCGCTGGTCGACGGTGACGTAGTTCAGCTGGAACGGCACCTGGCCTGCGGGCTTGACCGAGCTCAGGTGGTTCTCGGCGTTATAGGTGTACTCGGTGGACAGGTTGGACCGGGGGTCGGTGACCTTGGTGAGAAGGGCGTTGGTGTCGTAGGTGTAAGCGGCAACCTGGATCGAATCCATCTTGTTGGTGCCGGTCTTGTCGGGGTTGTAGATATCGATCCAGGCCTCGCTGAGCCGGACTCTGCTGGCGCCGATGGTGGTGTAGGTGAACCGCAGCGCGCGGCAGCCTGGGTTCATGCCGGTCAGCGGGGCCGACGCGTTGTAGGCGGCGCAGGTCACGCCCGGCGCGACTGGGGCGAGGATGCGGACGATGCGCCCGTTGGCGTCGTAGGCGAAGGTTGTTTTCGACGCGATCCCGGGCTCGGCGATGCCGACCGCGCGGAACAGTGCCGCCGCAGAGGTGGTCGGGGTGGTGGCGGGTGTCCAAGTCGTGACGGTGCCGTCGTCTT
The DNA here is from genome assembly GCF_000372465.1 of Kribbella catacumbae DSM 19601. Classification (GTDB taxonomy): domain Bacteria; phylum Actinomycetota; class Actinomycetes; order Propionibacteriales; family Kribbellaceae; genus Kribbella; species Kribbella catacumbae. The sequence continues at coordinate 140,831 of NZ_AQUZ01000020.1, read as the reverse complement.
CGATGTAGGACAGCAGTGGGCTGGTGGCTGTGCCGGTGATGGTCAGCCGGGAGCCGTCGAGTTCGGTGTCCTCGTCGGCTGGGGCCCATTCTCCGAGCGCGAACGAGGCCCCGGTGCGGCGGTCGCTGGTGGGTGATTCGAAGATCAGGCTGGTGCCGTCGCCGTCGATGAGAACGAGGGTTCCGTCAATGCGGGTGGAGTCGATCACCTGCAGGCCGGCGGCACCGACGTCGGCGCCGTCGAACTGCGCGGTCCAGCCCTGACCGAACGCGCCGTTGATCTGGTTCGTCGGCGTCTCATACGTCATGTGCGACCGCGAGATCGACAAGTCAGCGGTGTAGCCGGGAACCGAGATGTCCGTCGCCGAGGCGTTGAACTCACCGGTCCACAGCGCAACCTGGCCGGGGCCGGCCTCGGCGGTGGGGAATCCGTTGCCGAAGGCATGCGGTACCCGCTGGATTGTGGTGTCGGGGGTCTGGGACCAGGTGCACTGGTCGGTGGTGCCGTATTTGAAGCAGACTTGGATGTCGAGCTTGACCGGGACCCGGTCGTTCAAGGTGGTCGGCTGGACGCCGGCGATGTCGGGGTCGGAGTCGAGGAAGGTGTCGATCTTGGCGTTGTTGGTGTCCCAGTTGGTGTTGACGCTGACGCCGCCGGTGCCGCTGTCGGTGACTGGGAACGCGGTGGTGTCTTCGTTCCAGCCGACCAGGTCGTCGGCGCCGCCGTAGCCGGAAACTCGCCAGCGGATCTTCGCCGACACGGTCGAGGACGAGCCCTTCGGCGGGCCGGATGCGGTGATCCGGAGCGTGTTCGCCGTCGTGATCCGCGGGTTCGCTGTTGGCGAGGTCAGCGCCGTACCACCCCAGCCGACGTTGTGCGTCTTGACGTCCGACAAATTGCCGGCCGGGGATTCGGCTTGGGCAGTGATCGCGTGCAGGCCCGAGCCCTTGGGAAGCGTCACCGTAGTTTTCGCGACCGCTGGGTCGCTGGAGGGCGTGATCTTGTATTGGCCCGCGACGCCGGTGTTCGACGCCACCGGTTTGCCGTCAACGGTGAGTCGGAGGTAGCCGGGTGCGGAGTAGCTGGTGCCGGTCGCGGTCACTGTGCACACCACGTCCGCGGCCGGTGGGTTGTCCAGCCAGGAGCCGGACACGTCGTACGGCGCCGGGCAATTCACGACCGGGTCGGCCGGCTTGGCGGCGCCGGTCCGCAGCCGCGATTGGTAGCTCGTCCAGGGGCCGTCGACGCGGCCGTCGTTGGCCTTGGCCCGGACATATAGCAGGGTGTTGTCGGGCAGGTTCGTGCTCGGCCGACACCCGGCGGTCGTACCGGAGGCGTACACCGACGACGTACACGTTCCCTTCAGGCTGAATGTCGGCCCGTCTCCGGTGAAGAACTCGAACACGTACTTCACCGTGTTCGCGTCCGGGTCAGTGGCCTTGGTCTGCACCCACGGTTTCAGGCTCGCCGAGTACATCGACGACGTGTTCTCACCCGGTGCCGCGTACGCGACCGCCTCACTCGTCTCCACCGTCGCCGGCGGGTTCGGTGGCCGGTTCCAGGTCAGCGAGATGTACGGATCGGCGGTGCCCTCGCTGGACACGAACCGCTTCCACGCGTTCGCGTCCGCCTCGTTTGCCGCCTTCAACGCAACGCCCACCGTCGGATCGGGCTGGCCTGACCAGTACTGCGCGAGCGATGTCATCGGCACCGCAATCCGGCCGGCCGCACAGGCACTGGAGAAGCCCTTCGCGGTCGACACTGACCCCCACACTGTCGCACTCGTTACCGGCTGTGACGTCCAACGGGTTGATGTCGACGCCTGCAGTGCGGCGTGCAGGTTCAGTTGCGTCGCCGTACAGGTTGTGGCGCCGTACTGGTACAAGGACAGGCTCGCCGACGTGATGTCCTTACCTTGGAACGCCGCCCCAGCGAAGTTCAGGAACGACCGCTCCGTCGTGGTGCCGTTCTTGCCGACCCGCAGGTCCACTGTCGAGGACAGGTCAGAGGTCCAACCGGACTGCACGAATGTGTCGAAACTCGAATACACCGGTGTGTTTGCATACGTCGGGTCCACCGTCACCGGGAACACCCGCGCCGGGTCCAAGAACCACTCCGCGTCGGGCGCGATCACCAGCGTCGCCTTCCCCGGCGACACCTGCTCTAACGTCACCTTTACCGTCGCCGTGTTCACCGGCTGGCCGGTGTGTTCGTCGTTGACTGAATCCCACATCTGGCCGACCGGGATCCGCGACCGGACCGTGTTCTGGGCGTCGACGAACTCGATTGTCCCGTCGGCGGCCTGCCGGGCCGTCAAGCCCTTGGTGCGCAGCGGGATCCGCCATACCGGCGCGGTCGCCGGGCGCTGCTTCACGATGAAGTCGACCTCGAACCCCGACCGGCGCGCATCCAGCGTCATGTCCACGCCAGGCTGGACCTCGGTATAGGTCGCCTTCGTCTCCTGGAGCGTCGGCTCCGGCAGTTTCCATGGTGCGAGCCACTCCACTTGCCGGCCAGCCCCGCCCGCCGCGGACGCGAAGACTCCGCCGGTCGCGGCATTGCGCTTGCCCAACTGCAGGCCGTGCTGGTGACTTCGCGGCGCCACCGTGCCGTCCGCGGCCTTAGCCAGAGTCAGGTCGATCGACTGCCACGCGCCCTGGGCGGTCTTGAAACGGATCGGCGCCATGTGCGCATCCGTGGTCATCGTCGTGTCCGGATTCACCCACGTCGTGGACGACTCTGTGCGCATCGACTCGACTTCGACCCGGGAACCCTGCGACCGGGCGGTCACCGACGCCGAGATCAGATCCGGACGCGACGACACCATCGCGGCAGTCGGCTTCGGGTCCGCCGCGGGCGCAGCCTCCGCTGGCTGACGAGCCTCCAACGCTGACGCCAGCAATGCCGCCGACAAGACGACTGCCACGATCCGCGGGAACTTCTGTACACGGGCACGCTGCGAACGATCCAGAACGAACATGCGACTCCCCACCCAAGTACCAGCCTGGGACAGGCTCAGGTGACAAGGCGGGTCACCGAGCCGGGCTGGCATCGCCTACATCGATGGCACGCCCCTGAGCGTTACCAAGATTGCAGGAAGCTGCAGAAACCTGCCGGATTCTTGACAGATCCGCATCACGCGACCATCGGACTGGCGGATACCCGGCAGCGGTGTACCCGGCATCACCGCGGTTGTCTGGAGGGAGTCATGGGCCTGATCTGGCCGACGTTCGTGACCTGCTCGAGTTGTTCGCGGAGCTGTTGACAGTCGATGGTGAGGCGCTGGATCTGAGCGCATGCCAGCTCCTGTTGTTCGCGGAGCTGCCGGTTCTCTGCACGGAGCCTGCGATTGACGTCTCGGAGGCTGCCCGCGGGTGGCTCGCCGACTTCGTCCACGATGGCCGTTCGGGGCCGCGGTGCGGACAGTTCCTCCACGATGGTCGGGAAGTTGCGGCGGAAGGTGGTGTTGGCCAGCCCGAGACTGCGAGCCAAGGCGACCGTGTTGGGCCGTCGGCCGGTGCTGGACTCGCTTTCTCGTAGGCGGTCCAGCGCGGTGCGGACCTCGGCAGTCGCTGGCAGCGTGACTCGACGGGTCATCGTGACTCCGGTCTTTGGTGGTTGAGGAGACGTTCGATCTCGTCGTGACGCGCTCCAAGACGGTGTTGCAGAAGGGGCGGCAGGGCTGGGCGTTGCTTGAGTTCGGTCTCGACATGGACGAGTTCGGCGTTCAGAGCGGTGATGTTGTCCGCGGTGAGGGCGACATTGCCGCATTCGAGGGGTTGGCAGTCTCCCAGCGCGGGGCGCGGTTCGTCCTTCGCGTCGTTTCGTGGTTGGCACAGTGCTTTGTCCGGGTTGAATACACAGGTGGAGTAGGTGCCGGGGAAGATGTTCGGCTCATGGTTGCGCAGAAATCGGCGGATTCGGACGGGGTCGGTGAGCACGAGCCCGGTGTACCGGGCCTGGGTGGCGAATTCGTCCAGCCTGCGCCGCGCTTCGGTGGCGGCCGGTCCAGCGGCTATGTCGTGGTCGTTGTCGGTGGTCATCGACAGAAGCTGCTGACCACGGGTGAGGGCTTGTTCGCTTTCGACTTCGGCGCGGAACCCGGAGCCTGATGTGCCGGCATAGCCTTCGAACATTTGGATACCGAGGTGCTTGTACTGGATCGCGCCGGCAATCGAGCCTCCCGGGCGCCGCGCGATGTACCAGGCCAGGGTTCGGCGGAACTGGCGGGTGGACAGCCTGAAGTGCTGTCCGGCGATCGTTGGAATCCCACCTTGGAGAGCGCGGGTGGAGCAGTACTGGTCGACCCACCGGGCGAACTCGTTGAGGTGCTCGTTGGTCTGGGCGGTGGTGAAGACCTCCGCGCTCGATCGCGGGGTCACGCCGCTGCCCAGTGGCGCGAACAATAGTTGCTGTCCGGCTGGTTGAAGCTTCTGCAAGATATCGATCGCCCGCGCTGCCGGCTCGCCGACGACCCACGAGGTCGGCGTTCCGGCCGGGTCGGCGTGGCCTTTGAACACCACGCCGGACAAGTGCCACCGGTAGGCCGTGCCCTCGGCGTCGCGGGAGACCGTGACCGCTCTACGCCGGATGTGTTTGCTCTCGGAGTCACGCATCCCGGACAGGTACGCGATCACCACGTAGCAGGCGGTCTGCAGCAACCGGAGCAGCCTGTCCAGCGACCGCGTGGGGTGCCTCAGCGCGATGCCCTCGACCCACTTCTCCCCATCCACCGTGGCGGCGACATCGGTGGTGAGCCAGGTGTACTCGGTGACTCCGACATCGGCGGCGGCCGCGTCGATCATCGACCGCCACCGCGGATCTTGTCGCAGAGTGCAAGGCCGGCACAGAATCTGCGCCGAGATGAACCGCATGTTCGGCCGCAGTTGGTAGCCGGGGACCGGCGTCCGGTTGTGCGTGAGGCCGGCCAGATAGCTTTCCAGACGAGTTGTCACACCTGCCCGGTCGACGCTCCCGATGAGCGAGGCATCGAGCTGGCGGAGGTAGGTGTGGTTGTGGTCGACGGCCGCGATGATGTCGTGGGAGAACTCGTCGACGAACCTCAGCGACCACACCAGCAGCGGAGCCAGCACCTGCTCGGGGATCCGGTCGGTGATGTTCTCAGCGGGACTCGATGGCTTCCTGCCCCACTGGGTCACGTTACGTAGATCGACCTGGAGCGGGTCGGTGAGGTTCGCGCGGTAACGCCAGAGGAGTCCGACAGCGGCTCTGGAGTTGCTGATGCCCTGCGCGCTCAGGCCAAGGGTGTGTAGATGTTGTTCGTAGTGGATCAGGTCGTCCGCAGAGAGGGTGCACAGCGCCGGATAGGTCCCGACGCCGTCAGCCGCCGGCCGGACGGCCAGCCAGGTGAAGAACCGTTGCAGGCCGACGAGTTTGCTGTGGATTGTGCGAATACCCTGCTGCTTCTCGCCTTGCGGCAAAGGACCCGCGATCATTGCGTAGATCAGCTGCTTGCCGTGGCTTCGGTAGCGCTCGGGTAGCCGACCGAAGTTCACGATCAGCGGGCCGACGTGGCGTTGCAGCGCCGCGGGTTGCAGCCTCCACTGGTCGTCGGCGAACCGCGCGGTGGTCGCGAGGTCGGTTCCCTGGCGTAGCGGCCGCCCGGCCAGCACCAGCGTGGTGTCGAGCGGATTTGCGTTACGGGCTTGCGCCGCGGACGTCATGGCCTGTCCCAGGGGGCTTCGGTGAGATCGAGCATCGCGTCCGCGGGTGCGTCTTGGGTAGCACGGCGAAGCTGTTCGGGCGTGAATTTCGGGTAGACCTCGTGGCGGATCGCGGCCCATGCTGGACCATAGCGTGCCCACCAGTCGGCCTCGCTGAGTTCGGTACGCCGGTCCGCGAGAGCACCCATCAACGAGGTGATGGCCGGCAGGTGAGAGTCGGTGATCACGCAGTTTCCGCAGTGGAAACAGTCGAGGAACGACACCGAGCGGCAGGCTCGACCAGTCGTAGGGCGGTGCTGTGGATCACTGCATGCTGCCCATGCACCGTCCACCGCGGACTCGGCCGCGAGGGTCGGCAAATTCACCCGCAGCGGCTGCTCACCCGAGGTCCGCAAGATGGCTTGATGTGCGGCCAGGGCCGCGGTCTCGGCTTCCGCGACGGCTTCGCCCAGCACGCCCTCGGCCCAATCCTTCACGGTGGCATTACCACGGAGGTAGTTCGAGAACAGCACTGGCGTGGTGTTCGACACCGCCGCCGACGGCAGATGCCCGCCGACAGCGCGCGTACGGCGTACCTCAACGCTGGTCCGGATCCGTCCCAGATTCACCGGCAGCGAAACTGCCCGGCTGTCTGACGTGACCTGATCAACGGTCAGCGCGTGCGTCGCGGCCCATCGCGACAACCACAACCCCATGCCTTCGAGAGCGCGGGCGAACGGGTCGTGGTGCTCCGCAGACTGCGCTCTGTCCGCGACCTTTACCGCGTTGCGCCACACCGACCACACGCTGCTGGACCCGCTGACCTGTCGGGAGCGGCGCATCAGTTCGTGCATCAGCAGGTAGACGCCGCCCGGCGTGTGCATCCGCCGGTGCTCAGGCCCGATCTCCCAACTCACCGCGTCGAACCAGCCGCGCGTACCGCGGCGCCGCTTGATGGCAGTCAGCTCAACGGCCCGCTGTCCCACGACCTGATGGTCAGCCGGGAGCTCCTTTACCGTTTCGGAGTTGCGGCCCGACATCGCGATCATCAGTACCACCAGAGGCTCCAGATCAGCACGGGTCACGAAAAGGTGTCTCGCCAGCGCCGTCCGTTGCTGCGCGCCCAGCACACCATCGCCCACCTGACGCGGAACGACCCCAGACTCCGCGATGCCCGACAGTCGCGCCCCGAGGTCCCGGTCAGCGGGGCTGAGGCTCTCACGGTCTGTGCGCCACTTCCTGAGCAGTTCCTCGCCGTGGCGCAGCCGCCGCTCGATGGCCGCGACGTCGGATCGTGCAGCGGTCACGATCTTGTCCAGCTCACCGTCGGAGTAGCCGCTCCTGCCGGGACTCTTCATGTCCAGCGTGCGCTGAGCCAGGTACTCGGCGGCTCCCGGTGCAAGTTGCTCGCGCAATGGCGCGTGCTGGAACAGCCGCCTCAGCTCGGCCAGCGAGGCCAATACGTACTTCCGCTTGGACGTCTTCATCCTGTGCTTCACATACAGATCCAACTGGGCAGCCGTCAGAAGTGCCGGCCTCGACGGCGGAACCGGTAATCCGGCCAGGAACCGCAGGAGACGGCTGATCGCGTTCCACGCCTCCCTTGCTGAGGCCCGTGTCCGGCAACCTCCGGCTGGACCAGTGCGCGCCGCGAGCGCAGCCGCCACCACAGGGTGCCATCGCGGCAGAGGCAACCGACCGACGGGCCAGCTGCATGTCCGGCCATCCTCGCCGACGAACTGCACCACCAGGTCAGCGCTCAAACCCGCCACGGCAGCGGGAGCGTCGTATTGGGTGATGGGTACTGGCGCTCGAAGTCCTCGGTGCGTACTGCCTCGTCCCGTCACAGCACTACCTCATTGTGCTGCTCATCGATCGCACTGTTTCTTGGATCAGGCCATTCGTCGGGCACCAGCGCCATCCTCGTCTGCATCTCCAACTCGGCCAGGGTGTCCAGATAGATCTGCGTTGTCACCACCGAGCGGTGACCAAGCCGCCGCCGCACCCAATCCAAGGGATCTCCGAACACCCTGACGTAATGGCCCCGCTGCTGTTCCGACAGCTCCGCGAGTGCCGCCAGGTGGCCACGCTGCAGCTGCTCCAACGTGATGACCGCGAACGAGTGGCGCAGCAGATGAGCATGCGCAGCCAAGTCGATCCCCGCCCGGCTGCAGCGTGCATTCGCCTCGGTGAACATCGCTTTCCACCTGGCCGGGGACAGCGGCATCCCGTATTCGCCCAACCACAGCGCCGCCGGCTCTAACCCGCCGTCGGTTTCGACGAACAGCCGCTCCCGCTGTTCAGCGCTCAAGTGGGCGACCTTCACCTGCCGCGCCGACCCGGACACCAAGGTCTGAGTCGCTGTCGTACCGCGCTCATCCAGCACCAAAGGCCTACGCACACGGGCGTAACGACCCACGGCGCGCGCCTGGACGACGACATCCGCGCGATCACACTCGACGTAAGCGAGGAGATCCGTGACCACCGCATCAGGCACGTAGACCGTACGCGCGGAGCCCCCTTTCGCGATCGCCTCCGGAAGCCAGAACCGCTGATAGCCTCCTCGGCCGCCCGACAGCAACGGCAACTCCGACAACACCAAGGCGGCCTGCTCGCCGAGGCGGAGCCCAGTACGCACCATCAGGTCACAAAACGCGGCGTTCCGTGCCGCCCACCGGCCACGAAATCGTGAGTCCAGCTCGCCCTCGGCCGTGAACCCCCGAACGCCGACATCGCGCCAGCGCCGGTACGACGCTGCCGGCAGCCAACGCACCCGACCCGAGCCGACGTTGCGCGCGAACGTGGCAGGCCGCTGCTCATCCAGCGACGCAGCAGTCGCCCACCCCGCCCGGCGTACCCCAGAACGAACCGACTGCTGCGGGATGGGATGCGTCTGCAGATGACCAGCCCACAACGCCCACCGGTAGAACTGATTCACCGCCGCAAGCTCGCGATTCCACGTTGCTCCCGCCACACAGGGGCCAGCCGGATCGTGCCGACGCCAAAACAGGTACGCGATGTGATCAGGCTCCGTGGCATCGATCCACCTCGTCGCACCACGGGCGGACCACAGGAAAGTCAGGAACGCCGCGAGATCCCGGGCATAGCCCAGCTGTGTCCGCGGCGCCAACGAACGCACCCGGCCGCTCTGGAAGAACCCGTTCAAACGCGTGTCGTACTCGAACATCGGCGACAACAGAAACGGCGCACCAGGGGCAACCCCGGCAGTACGCAACCAACGCTCCCAACCGACCGCCCACTCAGGCACCACTCCGGCCGGCGAAACGATCTCCGCAGGCGTGACCTTGACCTGCCAACTTGGCTGCATCATCAGGCCGGACATGATCCGGTCAATGACCGGTTATGCCCAAGTTGTACCCCATCAGAAAGCTCCGGTGCCTGACGTCATACTCGATGTTCGAACATCTGTTCGAAAGAGTCAAATCAGCGGGACCTCACGGCCGGCCGGCGCCGGGGACCGATACCGGAAGGGAAAGGACCGCTCCCGTGCGAGGCCCATTGATCAGCCGGTCGAGGTTGTCGGTGATGCTGTCGGACGGTCGCCACTCGGCGGTCAGGATGAACAGGGTCCGCCGGTCCGGGCCGCCGAGCGCGAGAGCGAACGGAGCCTGATTCTCGGCGAGTTCGACTCGTTGCAGGACCTCGCCACCCTCGACGACGCGCACGATCGACGAGTCGCCGGCCGACACCCAGACAGCACCTTCGGCATCGAGGCAGATGCCGTCAGGGCCGAGGCCTTCGGCGAAGACCCGCCGGTTGGACAGTCCACCGTCCGGCTCGAGGTCGAACGCAGTGAGCCGACCGGCGAACGACTCGGAGATGATCAGCGTTCGATCGTCGGGGGTGATGACCATCCCGTTGGGGAACTGGATGTCGTCCGCGACCTGACGGAGCCTGCCGTCCGGCGTGACGAGCTTGATGTAGCCGGGTTTGGGCGCCTCACCACCGGCGAAGTCGAAGTCCGCGCCGTTGAAGTAGGTGTTGCCTCGCCCATCCACGACGATCTCGTTCCCACCCTGGTCGGCGTGGATGACCACCGACCCGTCAGGCTCCTGGCGGCGCAGCTTGTCGCCGGTCGTCAGCAGTCGACCGTCGGGCAGCCAGTCGATCGACCACCCCATCAGCGGCTCGACCGGGGCGGGCACGACCTCCGTAGTACCGTCCAGGTCGACAGCCACGATCTGCCGGTCGATCCAGTTGCAGAACCACAACCGACCGTCATGCCATCTGGGCGACTCGGGGATTCCCAGCCCAGCCAGCAGGACTTTCGGTTCAGACATCACGCCACCTCGCTTCGTCGAGCTTCATCGGCCACTACTCCCTCTATACGAACAGCAGCCGGCGAGATCGACAGCTACGTGGCAATGAGTTCGTCAGCGACCCACTGGGCGACACCTGCCGGGTAGGGCGCCGGCAGGCTGAGGACGACGTGCTGGAAGCCGGCGCCGGTTGCTTTGGCGATCGCGTCGCGAGTGACGGCGGGGTCTTCGTAAGAGACCGGCAGATGGATCGAGCGAGTGATCGACGCCGGGTCCCGGCCGATCTCGGCGCAGTACCGGTCCAGTAGTGCGCTGCGGCTGACGGCGTCGTCCAGGTCTTCGCCCGTGTGGTTCCAGAGGTCGGCATGCTCGGCGACCACACGCAACGTCGCTGCCGAGCGTCCGCCGATCATGATCGGCGGGTGGGGGCTCTGGACGGGCTTCGGGTTGCCGAAGGCTCCGGTGAGATCGTGATAGGTGCCGTGGAAGTCGAACGGCTCGGTCTCCGTCCACAGTCGCCGGATGATCGTGCACGCTTCGGCGAGACTGCCCACGGCCTGGTTGGCGTCGTGGTACGGCAGACCGTGCGCGTCGTACTCACGCCTGGCCAGCGGATTGCTGGGCCGTGAGCCTGCACCGATCCCGAAGTCGAGCCGTCCGCCGGAGACGACGTCGACGGTTGCGGCGATCTTGGCCAGCACCGCGGGCGGCCGGAAACGATTGCTCGTCACGAGTACGCCGAGGCGCAGGCGCTGGGTCTGCGCGGCGAGCGCCGAGAGCAGCGTCCACGCTTCGAGGATCGGTCCACCCGGGTCGCCGCCGATCGGCATCAGGTGGTCGAACAGCCAGGCATGGTCGATCTCCGGGATCGCGTCCGCCTCACGCCAGACCCGCAGTACGTCGTCGTATGCGATCTGTTGTGGGGCGGTCAGGATCCCGAAACTGGGTCGGGTTGCTGGTGACATGTCGTGAGCCCTTCTCAGGTACGGCGATCAGCGACGGCGCAGGGATGCATCGAGCAGGGCGGGCGGGGCGTCGGACTTCTCGGCCGGGGCGAGGTCGGTGCCGGGTGGGACGATCTCGTCGATGGCGTCGAGGATGTCGCCGGACAGCACGGTGTCCGCGGCGGCGAGCTGTGAGTGCAGGTGCTCCAGCGTGCGAGGACCGATGATGGCGCTGGTCACTGCCGGGTGGGCGGTCACGAAACCGAGTGCGAGCTGGATCAGCGTCAGACCGGCCTCGTCAGCGACCTTCGCCAGCCGCTCCACCGCGTCGAGCTTGGCGCGGTTGGAGGCGATGCTGAGATCGAAGTACCCAGGCAAGATCCCGGCGCGGCTGGTGGTGATCTCCTGGCCCGCGCGGATCGCGCCCGACAACCAGCCGGAGGCCAACGGGCTCCACGCCAGCACGCCCAGCCCGTACTGCTCGGTCACGGGCAGCACGTGGGTCTCGACGCCGCGCTGCAGGATCGAGTAGCCGGGCTGTTCGGTGACGTAGCGGCTCAGGTGGTTCTCCCGGGCGGCCCACTCGGCCTGCACGATGCGGTACGCCGGGAAGGTCGAGCTACCGAAGTACCGGATCTTGCCCGCGCGCTGCAGATCGGTCAGAGCCGACAACGTCTCCTCGTCGCTGGTCGTCGGATCCCAGCGGTGGATCTGATAGAGATCGACGTGGTCGACACCGAGGCGGCGCAGGCTGTTGTCGAGCTCGGTGACCAGCCAGCGGCGCGAACTGCCCCGGTGGTTGCGCTCGTCACCCATCGGCAAGGTGGCCTTCGTGGCCAGGACGAGATCGTCGCGGCGGCCGACGATGGCCTTGCCGACCATCTCCTCGGACTCGCCCTGGCTGTACATGTCGGCGGTGTCGATGAAGTTGATCCCAGCCTCGAGGGCGGCGTCGACGATGGCCGTGGCCTCGTCCTGGGTGGTGCGCCCGATCTGGCCGAAGTTCATCGCGCCGAGGACGAGAGTGCTGACCTGTACGCCGGTACGGCCCAAAGTGCGGTAGTGCATGAGTGTGCTCCTGAAGGATGGTGGCTTGGCCCGGGCTCGCCGGGTCTGGCATCATGAAGGAAGAAGCGGAACCTCGTTCCGCTAATCAACATACGGAACATTGTTCCGTTTGCCAAGTGGAGGGACGCCTCAGTGGCCGAGAGCGGATCAGGGTCGGTGGCCCCGCGGAAACGGGCCGATGCGCGGCGCAACGAGGAGACGCTGCTGGACGCGGCCGCGGTGGCCTTCGTCGAATCCGGCGTCGACGTGCCCGTGCGCGACATCGCGGCCAGGGCCGGGGTGGGCGTCGGCACCATCTATCGCCACTTCCCGACCCGAGCCGACCTCATCGTCGCCGTCTACCGGCACCAGGTCGAGGCATGCGCCGAGGCCGGTCCGGTGTTGCTGGAGAACTCCGGCAGCCCCCACGCAGCTCTGGCGAGCTGGATCAACCTCTTCGTCGACTTCCTGGTCACCAAGCACGGACTCGCCGAGGCATTGCAGTCCGACCAGGCCGCGTTCCAGACGTTGCACGCCTACTTCCTCGATCGGCTCGTCCCCGTCTGCGGCCAACTGCTCGACGCCGCCGCGGCGGCAGACGAGATCCGCACCGACACGGAGGCCGTCGAACTGATGCGAGGCGTCGGCAACCTCTGCATCGGCGCGGACAACCCTCAGTACGACGCTCGCCGGATGGTCGCCCTGGTTATCGCCGGCTTGCGCACTCGCTAGAACCCAGCTTGTGGCGCCGGCCCGTGTTCTGCACTGGGGGCAGGAGGCGCTTGGTGCTCGTGCGTCGGCGGGTTGAGCCCGTGCGTGGTGTGGGTGGCAAGCGGCCAGTAGGTGGCGTCGGGCGAACAGCAGGTGACGTCGGGCCGGAAGCCGGTGCCGCTGACGATGAGCAGCGAGCAGATGGCGCCGGGCACACGACAGGTGCCGCTCAACAGATAGCCGGCACCGCCGCACACAATGCGGGTGTTTGGCGACGGCGTACTGGCGAAGGCGCACGCACAGCGGACAGCGAGTACCAGGCATGCGGCGGCGTTGGGCGAACCCGCAGTAGGTGAGGCGGCCTGGGAAAGCCGCGACGCTGGGCGCAGTACGGGTGGCGGAAGGGCTGGCCTGGAGGGTGTGTTGTGGGGAGGGATTAGTCATAGCTGGCTTCTGTCCACCATTGGTTGTTGCGGACCGCGAAGAGCCAGGCTCGGCCGTCGGCGCCTACCAGCTGGAAGCGGGCCAGGCGATTTTCGGTGTCGGTGTCCCACCAGCGTTCGTCTACCGGCCAGGGACCGGCCCAGGCGATGACCGGATGGAGTTTGTTGCTATCGGCAACTTGTGGTGAGGGTTCGAAGCGGAAGGCGGCTGGGGCGCCGGACAGTACGCCGCGGGCGCTCACTGAGACCTGTCGGCCGTCCGCCGAGAGCACCATCGCCGGCTTCGGTGTCGGGTAGACCGTGCTGGGTGCCGGCGTCGGCCAGCGGCTCCCCGTACCGGCGATCGCGCCTGGCCATGGGAGGTCTGGTGGGTTGGCCGGCACCGGGCGGTCGCCCCAAGGGACCAACGTCTGCCGCTCCAGGAACCCTCTGCCGCCACCGACCACCACGGAGGCGACCCCGCCGTGACCGAGCATGCTCTGCACCCGGGACAGCGCTCGGTGGATCCGTTCGTCAGGCCCGCCTCCCCAGAGACCGTCGACGTGAGCACCGACCGGGTCGACCTGATCCGGGATCAGCCGGATCCGCACCACGGGTGACGTCAGCTCGCTGGTCGCCGTACCGCTGCCCTGTAGTTGCCAGCGGACTCGGTCGACGAGGTCGGCGGGGCTGAACCAGCGTGGATGCAACCACTCCCGCTCATGCACCCGGCCCGACTCGGTACCGACTTCGACCCGCAAGGTGGTGCAGACCAGGCCGACCTTGGTCAGCTGCTCGATGAGCTCGTCGGCGACCGCCCGTACTGCGAACGCCACCTGGTCAACGCGATCCACGGGCGGCTCGAAGTCGAGCTTGCGGGTCAGCTCGGGTGGCGCCTTCCGGGCGACAACCGGGCGGTCGTCGTCGCCGCGAGCCAGCCGGTGCGCAAACGCGCCGTCCGGGCCGAAGCGAGTCAGTACTTCGGTCGCGGGCAACCGCGCGAAGGCGCCGAGCGATCGCAGCCCGAGACGCCGGAGCAGATCGGTGAGCGTGGGTTGCTCGAGCGTGTCGACCGTGAGCGACGCGAGGAACTCCGCCGACCCACCCGTCGGGATCACCAGCACACGCGTCCGCTCCGAACTCTTCCGAGCCGCCTGCTCAGCGGCGAAAGGCCCGTCGGCAACACCGACCCGGCCACCCGGTACGTCGAACGTCTCGAGTCGGTCGAGCAACTTCTCCGCGGCGGCGGACTCGCTCCCGTAGAACCGGCTTGGTCCGCGCGCCTTCAACGCACACATCCCCGGCCGGATCACCTGGATGCCCGGCGTGAGTGCCTCCAGGCAGCTGATCACCGGGTCGAAAGCACGGGCATCGATCACTGGGTCGTATTTCAGTACGACCAACTCCGGGCATCGCGACTGCGCATCCCGCGCCCGCAAGCCACGCCGTACTCCCTCGGCCCGAGCAGCCGCTGAGCTCGCCAGCACCCGCCCCTTCGCTAGTACTGCGACCGCCGCGTCCGGTGGATGCCCGGCGGCCGTCGCCGCAGCCGTCACCGGCCAATCCGGAATCCACACCACCATCGTGCGAGTCAGCCCGGAACGAGGCGAAGCGGGTGAAGTTGCAGGGCGTGCGGGCTCCACGCGGGGTGAGGTGGGTGGGGTCGCGGGGCATGCGAGTTCCGCGACGGGCGCGACGGGTGAGGTTGCGGGGTGCGCGAGTTCCGCGATGGGTGAGGTCGCGGGGTGCGCGAGTTCCGCGATGGGTGAGGTCGCGGGGTGTGCGGGCTCCGTGTGGGGTGGGGGCATTAGCTGACTGCTTCCCACTGGGTGGGGGGTTCGAGGGGGTGGGTTGCGTCGGTTGGGTCTACTGGGCGGATGGTGCCGTCGGTGGCTGGTAGCCAGAGTTGGTGTTGTTGGGGGCGGACGGCGGCGCCTCGGCCGGTTACTGCGACGGTCGCCTGGCGGCCGGTCAGGTAGCCCTCGCCTTCGCCGAGGCCGGTCCAGGTGCTGGTTTGCACCTCCAGGCGAGCCTCGCTGCCCGGCCAGGAGCCGACCGCGATCAGCATCGCCCCGCGCGTCCGCAGCCGCGCCGACAACCGGGACGCCTCCCCCGGCGTCACCTCCCCCGGCGGCCGGACCACCACGACCGTCAGGGCATCGACCAGCGCCGCGACGACGCTCAGCCAGTCCCGCTCCGGATCGGGCACGAGCACCAGCCGCTCGAGATCCACGCCGAGCCCGCGCGCCGCCTCCGCGCCGAACGAAGGCATCCCGACCACTCCACACCAGGCACCCTCGGCGGACGGCCCGGCCATCATCGCCATCACCAGCGCCGTGGACCCGCGCACGGAGTACACCGAGCCACCCCGTAGTACGGCGCCGGACAAAAGGTCGGAGACGGCTGGCAGAGTAGGCAGCGCCCGGTCGACAGTGGCAGTGTCCAGCGCCTGCTGGACTCGCGTCTCGGTCGTCCGCGGCGCCAGCACGGTCTGCGCCACCAGTTCGTCCGACGCCTCCCGGAGCCGGGCAGCCTTCTGCTCCTTGGCCCGGGCGAGCAGCGATCGCGCCTGATCCAGCGCGGTCACCCGGCCCCGCTCGGCCGGACGCGCAGGCAGCTCAGTAGCAGAAGTCCCCGTCACACCCCCATGTTCGAACACCTGTTCGACTTATGTCAATCGCAAGACCGTGACCTGTGGACAACCCTCCGCGACAGCCCCCTAGACTCGGCCCGTGCGCAGAGTCGACCATCCGCGGTTCCAGGACGCCGTGCGGGAGATCGAGCAGAGCATCGACACGGCCTGGCGCAACCTCTACGCCGAGTTCGGGACGACGGACCAGCACGACCTGGCCGAGCTGGTCCTGCAGGATCCCGCCGAGTTCGACTGGCGAGTGGTCGACGGAGCACTCAAGCAGCTGGGCTGTGACGAGTACGGCGAGCGCCTCGGCGCCGGACCGCTCGGGTGCGCGAAGTGCGACCTGGCAAACGGCTTCCGGTTCGCCGCCCGCGAAGTGGATCGCCCGAACGTGCCGCCAGGCAACGAACACGCGATCCGGGTCGCCTCGGCGGTCGCCCGAACCAGACATCGCTACTCGCCCAGGGCACGCTGCGGGTACGAGCTCGCGCTGCCCGGCCTGCTCGCCGGCGAGCTGCCCACGACCCCGCAGGCGCAGCGCCTCAAAGCACTGATCAACCAGCTCACCGACGACCGTCTCGAGGAGCTGATCACCGTGGCGGATCTCCAGCGAGAGGACCGGGCATGAACCTTCTGGCCGAAGTCGAGCAGCACCACCACGACCTCGCCCGCTGGCTGGGCAGCGAGGCTGAGCCCGCGTTGCTCGATGCGCTCCGGATCGCCCATCAGCCGGAGTTCACCCTCGTCACCATCGACGGCGAAAGCCTCGCCCGGCCGGCCTTGATGGACGCGCTGGCCGGCTCGCGGAACGCAGTACCGGGGCTGAAGATCGGGATCGAGGAGTTCGAGGTGACGATCCGGACCGCCGAGGTCGCAGTCTGCCGGTTCCTCGAGGTGCACTCGATCGGCTCGTCGCGGCGCAGCACCGCAGTACTGGTCGCCGAACCCACCGCCCGGTACGGCGCGCGCTGGCTCAGCGTGCACGAAACCGCGATGCCCTGATCCAGGTACTCCGAGCCCAATCCTCCAGCGCTGGAATCTGAGAAGGTAGAGCCATGCCGAGAGCGATTGCCACCAACACCCAGGTCGACACCGACGCGCTGCTGGAGTTCGTCCGTCCGCGCCATCACATGCTCCTGATCACCCGCCGCGTGGACGGTACGCCGCAGGCCTCCCCGGTGTCGGGCGGGGTCGACACCGAGGGCCGGATCGTCATCTCGTCGTACCCGGAGCGGGCCAAGAGCAGCAACGTTAAGCGCGACGCGCAGGCCAGCGTGGTCGTGCTCTCCGACGACTGGAACGGCCCGTGGGTGCAGATCGACGGCAGCGGCGAGGTGATCGACCTGCCGGACGCAGTGGAGCCCCTGGTCGACTACTACCGCTCGATCTCCGGCGAGCACCCCGACTGGGACGAGTACCGCGAGGCGATGCGCGCCCAGGGCAAGTGCCTGATCCGGATCACCCCGGAGCGCTGGGGGCCTGTCGCCACTGGCGGCTTCCCGGCGCACCTGGCCGACTAAGAGGTCAGCTCTTGTTGTAGCGGCGGGCCATCGTTTCGGTGATGCGCTGCATGGCGCCTTCGAGGTGCTCGCGGAGGGCTGCTTCGGCGCCGGCCTCGTCGTGAGCCAGGCAGGCGTCCAGGATCGCCTGGTGCTCGCGGCGGGTCTGCTCGATCCGCGCCCTGGTCTGCCGTGAGCCGAACCTGTACCGCTCGCTGTTCTGCCAGACCGGCTCGATCGCCCGGGGCAACCACCTGGAGCCGCCCGCCCGGTAGATCGCGAAGTGGAACTCCGTATGCGCCTGCCGCGACGCGATGATGTCGCCCACCTTCGACAGCCGCACGTGCTCGGCCAGGGCCGCCCTGGCCAGCGCCGCGTCGGTCTCGCTGAAGCGCGTCGCCGCAGCCCGTACTGCGAGGGTCTCCAGCGCGAGCCGGGTCTCATGGGTGTCGCGCAGGTCCTCCATGGACAGCTCACGGACCCAGGCGCCCTTGTGCGGCACGATCTCCACCAGCCCGAGCGCCTGCATCCGGCGCAACCCCTCGCGGATCGGCATCTGGCTCATGTCGAGCCGCTTGGCCAGCTCCTCCAGCCGCAGCGCAGTACCGCTCGGGAGCTCACCGGACAGGATCAGCTCGTGCAACTCAGCAGCGGCTTCCTCTGCGAGTGTGCGCCGGCCGCTCGGTCCCCCGGGTGTGAGCTCGAGTCGTCGGGTCATGGGGTGTCGGCTACCTCTCTCCTCCACTGCACGCACATCTGGGAGGCAACCGTAGCTGGCCGTGGGCGATCTGCGGGGCATCTTCCACAGATTGCCCACGGCCATGTCATCAGATGGTCTTCAGAAGCGACCCAGGTCGAGCAGCACTCGCCTGTCCGTGGGTGCGCCGGCCAGTAGATCCAGGGCGTCCTCCACGAGCGGCGCCGCCACCAGCTCGACGTCCGGCCGTACCTGCGAAGGCGCGATGTCGGTCAGTACCTGAGTGACCGTTCCCGGCTCGATCGTCGTCCGCTGCATGTTCACCGGCAGCACCCGCAGGTCCCGGCCGATCAGCTGATGCAGGTCGAGGGTGGCGAACTCCCCGGCCGTGTAGCCGAGCGCCACGAGCCGTCCGCCGGGGGTGATGTGGCTCATCACCCCACTGGTGACCGGGCCGCCGACAGTGTCGATCGCCGCGTTGCACCAAGGCAGCTCCCGGCCAACCTGTCCCAGCTCGTCTACTCGCACGATCTGGTCCACCAGTCCGTCCAGCAGCTGGACGGACTCGTCATTACGAGCCAGCCCGATCACCTTCATCGCCCCAGCCGCCCGCGCCACTGCAGCGCACAGCCGGCCGACCAACCCGGTGGCCCCGGTGATGACGACTGTCTCGTTCTGCACGATCTGACCGACCCGCCGTACTGCGGTGTGAGCGGTCAAGGCGGCAGCCAGCATCGCCACGGCAGCAGCCGGTTCCAAGCCAGCAGGCAGCAGATGCAGCGACGCATCCGGTACTGCGGCCAGCTGCCCCCACGTGCCAGGCCGGGAGACCCCAACTCCCCCGCCGCGGACCACTACCGGCGTACCGGCCTCGTAGACGGCCGAGCTGACTACTACTCCGGCGCCCTCGGACCCCGGCACGAACGGCGGCTGTAGTTGCTGTGCCAGCTTGCCGGCGAGCACTGTCCGATCGAGCTGCGTGACGGATGCGTACTGCATCTGCACCAGCGTCTCGCCCTCCCCGGCGACCAGCTCGACCTCCTCGACCTTCAGTTGCTGGCCGGGCCCGTAGCAGCGCAGCACCAAGCCTCTCATCCAGCCACCCCACTCATCCCCGTGTCCACCTGGATTTGATATCTGATCACATCTCGGTCCTGCGGAAAAGGCCTTCTCACGCTGAAACGACCCCCTTCTTCAACGGCCGGGTGAGCTGTTCGCACACCGTTGATCGAGCTGCTGCCCGGCCTCGGTCCACCTGATCGCTGCCCATCGGGAACGGCCAGTCACTCCCGGCCAGCACCCGATCCATCCCGAAGGTCGCCCCCAGCAACGTCCGTACCGCGTCGTCGTGCACCAGGTCGTCCACATAGAACCGCTGCAGGGCCTCAGCCACGGACAGCGGGAGTGGTTCGATTCCTGGTCGTGCGGTGTCGATCCCCCGCTGCCAGCGCCCGGCAAGAGCAGCCGTGACGCCGCCGCCGTGGCACAGGCAGAACCTGATGCCAGGGAAACGACCGAGCACATCCCCGAAGACCAACTCCGCCACGGCGAGCCCTGTTTCATAAGGGTTCCCCAGCAGGTTCGACAGGTAGTACCTGTCGAGCCGCTCGTCGTGGCTGTGGCTCGGGTGAATCAAGGTGAAGGCCTCCAACTCGTGGAGAACCTGCCAGACCGCGTCCAGCCCGGCGTAGCCCGCAGTACCGAGGGCGAAGCCACTGAAGACGCCCTCAGCTGCCAGTGCTGAAGCAACCGATGCAGCAGAGGCGTCATGCAGTGGAAGCTGTCCAAGCACGCGTAGCTGCGGTGTGGCCAACTCCCGGAGTCCCTGGTTGACCAGTGCTGCCCACTCGACGCCTTGGTCGTAGCGGAACAGTGCCGGCGGCACGGAGACGACGGCGCCGTCCAACGACTGCTCATCGATCCACCGCAGCAGCGCAGCGGGGTCAGCGAGGCGCTTCAACGGCAGCCGCTGGCCGTCGACCTGCAGGAAGCCGTCCTCGACAGCCAGCCCGAAGGCACGCTGACCAGCCGCCGCGAGCACAGTCGGCGGTATCAGGTGAGTGTGGACGTCCCAGCCGGCCATGTCAGCGGGCGTCCTCGTCGTTGTCGTAGAAGGACGGTCGCACCGGGTAGTGCGGCCCGTCGTACACCTCGAGCAGGACAGAGGTCTCCTCTGCCATCGTCGGCCCGTGCGCTACGCCCTTGGGGTTCCAGTAGAAGCTGCCCTTGGTCAGAGTCGTCCCAGTCGGCAGGTACACGTACCGGCCGGACAGGCAGAACATGAACTGGTTAGACGCGTGCTGGTGCGCCTCCGGAATCCCGGAGCCCTTCTCAAAGCGCACCAGCGCGATAGAAGCCTCCGAAGCCGGGTCTCGCCAGAGCATCTTGTGCGACAACCCGGCCAGCGACTTCTCGACCCAGTCCAGGTCGTCCGTCTGCAGCAGCACCTCGCTCAACTGCTCGTCGAAGGAGCTCATCAGACGCCCTCCCGTGGCACAGGCCGCCCAGTGATCCCCAGGTAGAGCTCCTCGGCAACCCCAGCCGCCATAGGAGCCACTGCAGCGATATGCCCATCCGGCCGAACCAGTACGACGGTGTCAGCCGGTACGCCGTACCGGCTGGTCGCGATGCTGCCCGGATCGAACAGGGAGCGGTCGCGAAGCCCAGAGTCCAGCGGTGCGTCCCACCGCGACACCGCATAGTGCTGCAAGGCGGGAGAGTCGTTGACCGGCACCGACGGCCGACGCCGTACGTCGGTGAAGTACAGCGCCACGAAGGACTCGCGACACAGCCCATGGATCGTCTCCCGGCCGCGGGGACCCTGCAGGGCGAGGTCGGGAGCCCTGTCACCAGCACGGACGGCAGGCGGCTCGGCACTGGTCATCACCATCGACCAGTCGCCTTCCCCATCCACATCCAGCCGTACGCCGAGCAGCGTCCGCGTGTACGCCGTCGCCCAGTCGCTCCCGGCAGCCGTCACGGCCCCTCGCTGGTGGGACATATACTTGCGAGCCGCCTCAGCCATCTCGCCCGACCCGTTGATCGCGACAGGCCGCTGCTCCTGCTCGTAGCCATCGAGCAGCGACGGCTCGGCCCAGCCGCGCAGTACCCAGGCAAGTCGCCACGGCAGGTTGGAAGCGTCCAGTGCGCCCGTGTTGAGGCCCAGTGCCCACATCGGCGTGATCAGGTGTGCCGCGTCGCCCATCAGGAACACCTTGCGCTCGGCAGACCAGTGGTCGGCCACCCGGTGGTGCACGTTGTAGACGACCGAGCCGAGCAGCTCGATCCGGTCCACCTCGCCGATGAACTGCTTGACCTTCACCAGCATGTCTTCCTCGCTGGGCTTGTCCGCACCGGCCGCCAGCGGGAAGAGGAACCGCCAGCAGTTGGGCTGGCGGATCAGCACCATCCACTCGGACCGGTCGGAGAAGTAGGCCAGGTACGGGTAGTCGCGGGCGTTCGAGACGTCGAGGTCGACCACCACGTCGATCAGCATGTACCGCTCGGGCAGGGTCTCCCCCGAGACCGTCGCACCGAGCGCGTCGCGCACCTTGCTCCGTCCGCCGTCGCAGGCGAGCAGGTGCGAGGCCTCGATCCGCTGCTCCCCGGCCGGCGTCGACACGGTCAGCACGACCCGGTCGTCGAGCACCTCGAAGGACTCCAGCCGGTGCTCGGTCAGTACCGAGCCGCCCGAGCGCTCCAGCGCCGCGGCCAGGATCGGCTCCATCTGCTGCTGCGGCAGGTTGATCACGAACGGGAACTGGGTGTCGTTGACCAGCTCGGCCAGCTGCACCGAGGCGCGCGGCGTGTTGGTGGCCCGGTCGATGTCGCCGATCTCGTCGATCCGCAGCGCGGCCGCGAGGATGCCCTCCACAGCGCCGTACCGGTTCCAGATCTCCAGCGTCCGGGTCAGCGTCGTACCGGCCTTGGTGTCCGAGGAGAGCACCGCATCCTCCTCGAGCAACACGAACGGTACGCCGTAGTGCGCCAGGCCGAGGGCCGTGGTCAGGCCGATCGGTCCGGCGCCGACGACGGCCACGGGGAGTTGCCCCGCTAGGGACTGGAGACACTGGTCGGAGGGCACTCTCAGGACTCCTTGAAGGTGTCTAGCCGGGCGAAGGCCCGCTCGCGGGTCAGCTGCGAGCCGGTCATCGCCGCCGCGTCGGACAACAGGAAGAGCAACGGGCCGACCACGTCCTCGGGATCGCCGATCCCCAGGGTGTCCCGCCAGTGGTCGAGGTCCTTGCCGATGTTCGCAGAGCGGAACTGCTCGGTGTCGATCACCCCCGGCGCGATCACGTTCACCCGGACCCGGTGCTCGGCCACCTCGGCGGCCAGGGTCCGCGCGAAGGCTCCCAGCGCCGCCTTGCTCGACGCGTACGCCGCGGCGCCCGGGAACCCGGTGCCGGCCATCCCAGAGGTGAAGACGATCACCGACCCGCTACGACGGTCGATCATGTGCGGCACGACCGCCTGACAGACCCAGACGACGCCGTCGAGGTTCACAGTGAGCGTCCGGGTCCACTGCTCGGGATCCGTGTCGACCACGGCCGCACGCGGCTGTACTGCGGCGCCGGCGACCAGCCCGTCGATCCGGCCGTGCCGCTCGATCACAGCGCTGACAGCCTTGAGTACGGCCTCCCGGTCCGAGACGTCCACTTCCACGTACTCGACTCCGGCAAGGCCAAGGCCGCGGGAGATGTCGAAGACGACCGCAGTACCGCCGCAGCCGGCTACTGAGGCGGCCAGTGCCGCACCGATGCCGTGCGCTCCACCTGTGATGACCACGACCTCGCCGGTCGCGTCGAAGCTCACCTTCATGACGTCCCCTCGCGCTGGGAGTTCTGCTTCGAGGTCATCGTCTCGGTGATCCGCTGTACTGCGCCAGCCAGGTGGTTGCGGAGTGCCTGCTCGGCAGCCTCGGCGTCACGGGCGATACAGGCATCCAGGATCGCCTGGTGCTCCTGCCTGTTCCGCTCGAGCTGGAACGCTGTCTGCCGGCTACCGAACCGGTAGCGCTCACTGTTCTGCCAGACCGGCTCGATAGCCCGTGCAAGCCACTGCGACCCACCCGCCCGGTACAGGGCGAAGTGGAAGTCCGCATGCGCCTGGCGAGCGCCGATGGAGTCCTCGGACCGCGAGAGCTGCAACAGCTCGGCCAACGCCGTCCGGGCCTTCTCGGCATCCGCCTCGCTGAAGTGCTCAGCAGCAGCCCGTACTGCGAGGCTCTCCAGGGCTAGCCGCGTCTCATGGGTGTCATGGAGATCCGCCAGCGACAGCTCCCGCACCCAGGCGCCCTTGTGCGGGATGATGTCGACCAGTCCGAGCGCCTCCAGCCGGCGAAGGCCTTCCCGCACAGGCATCTGGCTCATGTCGAGCCGGTTGGCCAGCTCGACCAACCGGAGCGGAGTACCGCTGGGCAGCTCGCCGGACAGGATGAGTTGATGTAGCTCGGCAGCGGCCGTCTCCGCCAACGTACGGCGGCCGCCACGTCCGCCACCGGGCAGCAGCGCCAACCGGCTGCTCATGCGAGCTCCCGGCGGACCAGCACGTTGCGCAGCTCGCCGAGCTTGTCGGCCCGGGTCACCACCTCGTCGCCTTCGGTCAGGAACACCTGCGGCTCTCGCGCGTTGCCGATACCGGCCGGCGTCCCGGTCAGCAGCAGATCGCCAGGGCGCAGGGTCATCCCGAACGACAGCTCACTGATCAGTGTCGCCACGTCGTACGCCATCTGCTTGGTCGAGGCGTCCTGCATCACCACACCGTTCAGCAGGCACTGCAGGTGCACGTCCTGCGGATCTCCGAGCTCGTCGGCAGTCACGATCCACGGGCCGAGCGGCATCGTCTGGTCGATGCTCTTGCCCTTGAGCCATTGGCCTCCGTGCTGACGCTGCAGGTCGCGCTGTGACACGTCGTTGGCCAGCGTGTAACCCCAGACGTGATCCAGCGCGTCGGCGACCGGGATACTGCGCCCGGTCTTGCCGATCACCAGCGCCAGTTCGGCCTCGTAGTCCCATTTGGCCGAGATCGCCGGGTCGTACGCGATCTCGTCGTACGGGCCGATCACGACGTCCGGGCCCTTGGTGAAGAAGGTCGGGTGCTCGGGCCGGTCGACGTCCTGGCCGTCGCGCTTGCCCTTGCTCTCCTCGAAGTGGTCCCAGTAGTTCCAGCCGGTGCACAACACGTCCCGGCGGAACCGCCGCAGCGGTGCGCACAACCGGACCGATGCATGAGGCAACCGTTCGCCATCGGCAATCTCGTTGCGCACGGCAACCAGCGCGGCCGGACCGGCCTCGATCACCGAGACCAGGTCAGCCGCGTCCAGCAGGACGACGTCCTCGCCGTCCAGTATGCCGGGCCGCTCCCGCCCGGCATGCTCAATCGTCACGAACCGCATCTCAGGTCCACTCGACGCCGCGCACGTGATCACCCACTCCCGGCCTGCGTCCGCCACTCGTGCCTGCGCTCAGCTCCGCCACGAACGGGAAGCCGGCTGTCTTGTTGGTTCGCCCACTCATGGGATCACCGCAATCGCGCTGATCTCGATCAGATAGTCCGGGTGGGCCAGCTTGCTGACCTCGACCATCGTCGAGGCGGGCAGTGGCTCGTGGAAGTACAACGCGCGGATCTCGTGGATCGCGGCGAAGTCCTCCATGTTGCGGACGTACACATCCACCCGGCAGACGTCGTCCAGCGTGCCGCCGGCCTCCTGCACCGCGGCCTGCACGTTCTCACAGACCTGCCGGGTCTGCTCCCGCACGTCGCCGACCCCGGCGATACTGCCGTCCGGCCGCCGGGCGGTCATCCCGGACACGAACACCAGCCGCCCGGTCGCCTCGATCGTGGTCGCCTGCGAGAACACGCCGTTCGGGCTCCGCAGCGCCGCGCTGGTCAGTTGCGTCTTCGCCATCAGCTCAGCACCCCTCCCGTCGGGACGACGGCGCCGACCGCACGCGCGGCCTGCAGCAAACCGTCCAGCCCCGACTTCTCGATCAGTACGCCGTTCCGCCGCTGCTGCGCGGCGCGTTCGGCCTCGATCTCCCCCGGCAGGTACAGCCGGTCCACCCCGGGAGCCGTCGCGCTGCCCTTCACCTTGGCGGCAAGGGCCGACGACCGCTGCCGGAACCCGTCGATGCCACCCAGCAACTCCGGGTCGATCGCGAGGAACAAGTGCGCGCAGTCGTTCGGCCGACCCGGTTCGCGGTACAACGGCCGTACCTGGTCGCCCCAACCGCCGCCACTCAGCACACCGGTCAGCACGTCGATCATCAACGCCAGCCCGAACCCTTTGTGGCCGGCCGCAGGCAACAACATCCCCAGTACTGCGGCCTCCGGGTCCGTGGTGGGCACTCCCGACTGATCCGTGGCCCAGCTGTCCGGGATCGGCCGGCCCGCCGACGCGGCCAGCCGGATCTTGCCCAAGGCAACGGCCGACAACGCCATGTCGAGCACGATCTCCGGCCCACCTTCGCCCGGTACTGCGATCGCGAGCGGGTTGTTGCCGACGATCCGCTCGGCACCCCCGGGAGCCGGCATCAGCGGCGTGGTGTTGGACATCGCGATGCCCAGGCAACCGGCCTGCGACGCCTGCATCGCCCACCGGCTGGCCGCACCGAAGTGATGCGCGTTGCGGACCGAGACCAGGCCGATCCCAAGCCGGCCGGCGCGCTCGATCGCGTGCCCCATCGCTTGCGGGCTGGACAGCTGGCCCATCCCACCGCGGGCATCGACGACCAGGGCCGCGCCGGCGTCGTGCAGGATGTCCAGCTCGCGTTCACGAGTGACGCCGCCGGCGTTCAGCCGTTCGACGTACATCGGGACGAGCATGACGCCGTGCGAGCTGACGCCGCGCAGATCGGCCTCGACGAGCGCGACAGCGATCCGGGTCGCGTCGGTCGGCTCGAAGCCCAGCGCGGTGAAGACGGCCGAGACGGTCGCTTCCAGCCACGCGGGCCGAACGAGTACCCGGCGATCGGCGTCTGAAGCCTGGGTGGTCACCTGGTCTCCTGTGCCCACGGCAACAGCAGGTGCTCCAGCAGTACGAGCGCGTAGAACAACAGGATCGCCATGATGCTGAGCAGCGTGATCGCGGCGAAGGCGAGCGAGGTGTCGGCGCTGGCACCCGACTGGGTGATCACATACCCCAGGCCGGAGGTGGCGCCGACGAACTCGGCGATCACCGAACCGATCACGGCCAGCGAGATCGCCACCTTCAGCCCGGTGAAGATCTGCGGCATCGCGTAGCGCAACCGGAGCTTGAAGAACTCCTGCGTCTTGCTGGCGTTGAGCGACTTGAGCAGCTCGACCAGCTCGACCGGGGTGGACTTCATCCCGCTGGCGGTCGAGATCACGATCGGGAAGAAACAGACCAGCAGCACCATCAGGACCTTCGGCCACTGACCGAAGCCGAACCAGACCACCAGCAGCGGCGCGATGGCGATCTTCGGGATCGCGTTGATGCCCAGCAGCAGCGGGTAGAGCAGCCGCTCGACGATCACCGACCGGACGATCAGCAGCGCGACCGGAACACCGACGACGATCGCGAGCAGGAAACCCTCGAGCGTCTCCACCAGCGAGACACCGGTCTCCTTCAGCAGATAGCCGGGCTGGTCCAGGAACGTGACGAGCACGTCGCCCGGGTCAGGCAGCAGGTAGGAGTCGATCGAGAACACGATGGTGGCCAGCCACCACAGCGCGAGCGCGAGGATCAGGCCGATCGCCGGGAGCAGCACGGCCGCAGTACGGGAGTGCGTGAGCCAGGAGCGCGTCGTCATCGCCGGGCCTCGGGCAGGTCGACGGGACGCTCCTGCTCCGACAGCAGGCCGTGCAGATGACCGCTGATCTGAGCCACCTCGGTCAGGTGGGCGTTCTGGCCCAGGCTTCGGGGGCGCGGGATGTCGATCTCGACGATCTCGCGCAGACGTCCCGGCCGGGGGGTCAGCACGACCACCCGGTCGGACAGGACGACGGCCTCCTCGATCGAGTGGGTGACGAAGACGATCGTCGTGGCCAGCTCCATCTGGATCCGCTGCAGCTCCGCCGACAGTTCGGTCCGGGTCAGCGCGTCGAGCGCCGAGAACGGCTCGTCCATCAACATCACCTTGGGCCGGCGGATCAGAGACCGGCACAGCGACACCCGCTGCTGCATGCCACCGGACAACTCATGCGGGAGCCGGCGCTCGAACCCCTTGAGCCCGACCAGCTCCAGCAGCTCGTGCGCCCGGTCCCGGTACTGCGCCTTGCCGCGCTCGGAGTCGCCGCCGGAGATCTCCACCGGCAGCATCACGTTCGAGACGACCGACCGCCACGGCAGCAGGGCCGGTCGCTGGAACATGAAGGAGACGTCCCGGCGCGGGCCGGAGACGGCCTCGCCGGCCACCTCGATCCGGCCGGACGTCGGCGGCAGCAGTCCCGCGATCAGCCGGAGCAGCGTGGACTTGCCACAGCCGGACCGGCCGATCAACGTGACGAACTCGTTCTCCTGGACGTGCAGGCCGATCTCCTCGAGCGCCCGGACCTCGCCCGCACGCCCGTCGAAGACCTGTCCCACGCCGTCCAGCCGGATCATCTCAGCCCTTCGGCGCCAGGCCGGCGTTCACCACGTCGGCGGGCTTGATCGCGCCTTCTTCGACCACCTTGTACTTGACCAGCGCGTCGATGATCCGCTGGACCCGGACCGGATCGACCTCACCCGGAGCGCCGTTGAAGCCGTCCGGCTTCACGTACTCCTTCATCAGCTCGAGTTCCTTGGTGGCGACGGCGATGTCGGTGCCCGGGACGTACTTCTTCAGCGTCGCCGCGGCATCTGCGGGGTCCGCCATCGCGTCGTTCAGGCCCTTGATCAGCGCCGCGGTGAACTTCTTCACCTGGTCGGGGTGCTCCTTGACCAGGTCGTCCCGGGCGATGATCGCGTTGCCGTAGAGGTCCTGCACCTTGTCGCCGTACGGCAGTACGACCGCTTTGCGCTTCTTCTCCTTGTCGGCCGCCTCCAGCAGCGGAACGCCAACCACGAACTGGCCGATGCCGTCGACCTTGTCGTTGGCGAGCAGCGCCGGCAGCCCGGGCGGCGGCGAGGGGACGAACTCGACGGACTTCGGATCGATGCCGACCTGCTGGGCGTACAGCGGGAAGGTGACCTGGTTGGTCGAGCCCGGCTGGTCACCGATCCGGATCTTCGGGTCGGCGACCAGGGACTTCGGGTCGCCCGCCTTGATCTTGCCGCCCTCGAGAGCGACGATCGCCGCCATCGAGCGCTGGTGGATCATGCCAACCGTGGTGACCGGCAACTTCTGCTTGGCCAGGGTGATCATCAACGCGGTGAAGTCACCGATGCCGTAGTCGGCCTGACCACCGGCGACGATCTTCATCACGTCGACGGTGCCCTTGCCCGGCGTGATCGTCACGTCGAAGCCGGCTTCCTTGAAGTAGCCCTTCTCCAGGGCGACATAGGCATAGGCCTCACGGCCGAAGGTGCCGAAAGAGGTCAGGTAGCTGACCTTCTCCAGTTTCGTGTCCCCGTTCGAGCCGGTCTTGCTGTCGTCGTTGCACGCGCTCACTCCGGTTGCGAGTGCAAGAACCGCCACCAGGGCGACGGCCGAACGTCTGAACCTCATACTGGACCTCTCCTCTCCGATATTTGATCAAACATCAAATATGGAAGGGTGGTCAATCGGCCCTCGGGGACTTCACAGTGTCTTTACGTCGCCGTGCTGACACTGTCCGGATCCCCTCAGAACCCGCTTGCCGCCCGTCCCGGAGCAGATTCCCCTGCCTGTCCAGCCGGACCGACACCCCGCCCCGACCACAGACCGTACCTGCCCGGACAGCAGATCGCGACGTCCGTTCGGCCCCAACCTGCCCGGTTCAGGACAAATTTGTGTAAACCCGGCCACACTGTGATCTCCGTCATGCAACCGCTCTCTGCGTCCGGGAACTGCGCTCGGCGCGCGTTCGTACCGCCCCGCGGCGGTCATTCGCGAGATTGCGGCCGACTAGCCGGTTGTCGGGCGCTATCGGTCAAATATCCGGCTAGTGGGCCAGCCACCCGGGCTGGTCCCGGGTGGCGGCGGTCACCCGGAGGAGGGAGCCGGGAGGACGGGGTAGCTGCGAGGATGGGCTTGTGGCGAATGTCTTGGTGCGGGGATCGACCTATCTGCGCTGGGTCTACCTGTTGCTCGGCGCCGCCCTCGTTCTCGCCTTCATCCTGGTCGACAGCGGTCTCGTCTCACTGATCGACGACTTGCAGCTCCCCGGGGTGCTGACGGCGATCCTCGTCGTCCTGGTGGTTGCCGCCCCGCCACTCGTGCTGGGCACCCTGCCCGCCGTCCGCGAGGTCGAAGGCATCGCGGTCGAATCGCTGCTCGGCGTCCGCTTCGAGGAACGACCACTCGGCCCGTCCCGGACCTGGGCGCAACGGCGCCGGACCACGGCCTGGTTCTGCGTGCACCTGACTGCCGGCGGCCTCGTCGGCATCCTCAGCACCGCCGTCTTCGGCTTCGGCGCCGTGTTGCTCGCGGCCCCCTTCCGCTCCCCCGGCCCGCGCGAACTCGTTCCCGGCCTGACCTATCAGGTGACCGGCCGGTGGACCGACTTCTGGATGCCGTTGGCAACGATCGTGGCGATCGCGGCGCTGTTCCTGCTGTCCGCCGGGATCGGCGCCCTGCTCGCGTACGCCGCCCCGCGGCTGCTCGGCCCGACCCCGGCCGAGCGGATCGAGCTGCTCGAACGCCGGACGGCGACCCTTGCCGAGCGCAACCGGTTGGCCCGCGAGCTGCACGACAGCGTCGGCCACGCGCTCAGCCTGGTCACCATCCAGGCGGCCGCCGCGCGCCGGGTGCTGGCCACAGATCCCGCCTTCGCTGAGACCGCGCTCGCCGCGATGGAGACCTCCGCCCGGGCCGCGCTCGCGGATCTCGATCACGTACTCGGCCTGCTCCGCGACGATCGCCGGCCAGGTTCCCAGACCGCCCCACAGGCCACGCTCGGCAACCTCACCCGGCTCGTCGAGGCGACGCGGGCCGGCGGGATCACGGTCGGCGTACGGCGTACTGGAGACCTCGAGCAGTTGCCCGCGGCCGTGTCCCGCGAGGCGTACCGGATCATCCAGGAGGGCCTCACCAACGCGATCCGGCACGCGGGCCGGCCGGCCGGCGAGCTCACCGTCGACCTGGTGATCAATCTCGACAAGTCCGGCCTGCTGCTGGAGCTGACCAACCCGGTCAGCGCAGGCGCCGCCGACCACTCGGGCGGTGGCCGAGGGCTGGCCGGTATCCGTGAAAGAGTCGCCGTACTGCGCGGCACTGTCGAGGCCGGTCTGGTCGCGGATCGCTGGCGGCTCGCAGTACGGCTACCAGTCGCCGTCACGACGAAGGCCTGACCGAGCGGTGGGGAAGATTTGCCCGACCGGGGCGGTGGGGTGGGCAGAAATGGAGGAGAGAGACAGTGGAGATTTCGGTGGTCGTGGTGGACGACGAGCCGCTGATCCGGAGCGGGCTGCGCGCCATCATCGACGCGGAGCCTGACCTCAAGGTTGTCGGCGAGGCCGGTGACGGCGCCGAGGTACTCCCGGTGGTCCGCCGCACCCAGCCGGATGTCGTCCTGATGGACGTCCGGATGCCCGCTGTCGACGGCATCCAGGCCACCCGGCTGCTGCTGGAAGGTCTCGACCCGGCGCCACGCGTGCTGGTCGTGACGACCTTCGAGAACGACGACTACGTGTACGACGCGCTGCGGGCGGGAGCGTCTGGCTTCCTGCTCAAGCGCACTCCCCCGGACGACATCATCGCGGCGATCCGCACGGTCGCGGGCAGCGAGTCGCTGTTGTTCCCGGAGGCGATCCGGGCGCTGGCCCTCGCGCACGTCACCGAGCAGGCGCAGCTGTCGGGACTCGACGCATATCAATTGACCGAACGCGAGCAGGAGGTACTGCGGCTGATGGCCCGTGGCCTCTCGAACGCGGAGATCGCCGGCGAACTCATCCTCGGAGTCCAGACGATCAAGACCCACGTCGCCAACCTGCTCGCCAAGCTGGGCGCCCGCGACCGCACCCAAGCCGTCATCCAGGCCTACGAGTCCGGCTTCGTCCCCCTGCGCTGACCAACTGCCGCAGGATCAGGTGTCGGCGGGATCGACGCCTTCTTCGGCGAGTACGCAGGCGTTGTGTAGCGGGTCGACCTGGTCGGCCTGGACCGCGATCCGCTTGAGCAGCATCCGGAACACCATCCGCTCACCATCGTCGAGGCTGCCCATGACAGCATCCTCACGGTCCGCGAGCCTGCCCTCCAGATCGCAGAGCGTCTCCTCGCCCTGCGCGGTCGGCACGATCAACCGGGCCCGGCGATCCGCCGGATCCGCCTGCCGCTGCACCAGGCCGGCCTTCTCCAGGTCATCCAGCAGGTAAGTCATCACGGTCCGGTCTACGCCCAGCTGCGCCGCCAGATCGAGCTGCCGCTTCGGCCCTTCGCTGACCGTGGTAGCTAGCACCTGGTAGCCGCGCGGACCGCCTGGGACGTCGTCCAGCGCTTCGGCGGCCGCTTTGGCGTATCGCCGGAACACGACCCCGAGCGCCCAGCCGAGATCAGCCTCGACCGAGGTCCCGCGGGCTCCCCGGGCATTCACCTCCGGCGACGAACTGGTCATGGCACCCATCCTACGTGGTGTATGCCACTCGGAATACGATCTGACTTGAATATGTTCTGCTCTACAGACTATCTTCTGAACAGCTCAGATCGAGTCCCCACTGTGTTTCCAGAGAGGAACGTCATGACCACCCTCCTTCGCGTCGACGCCAGCATCCGGGTCGACGGATCCGTCAGCCGAGCGCTCGCCGACAGCGCCGAGGCAGTCTGGAAGGCGGAGCACCCCGATGGCGTCGTCGTCCGGCGCGACCTCGGCCGGCACCCGATCTCTTCCACCGTCTGGCCGGCTGCGGCCGCCGCCAAGATGGGCCTGGACGCCGGACCGGGCGCCGATCGCGCCGACGTCGCCGAGGCGACCGCGCTCGCCGCCGACCTCACAGCCGAACTGAAGAGCGCCGACGCGGTACTGCTCGCGGTACCGCTGTACAACTACGGAATCTCCCAGCACATCAAGACCTGGATCGACCTGCTGCTCCTCGACACCGAGCTGGCAGGCGGCCCCAGCCCGGTTCAGGGCCGGCCGATCATCTTCACCCTGGCCCGGGGTGGCGGCTACGGCCCCGGTACTCCGCGTGAGGGCTGGGACCACGCGACGCCGTACCTGGAGCGCATCTTCGGGGACATGTTCGGCATGAAGATCCGGAAAGCCGTCGCCGAACTCACCCTGGCACCCGTCACCCCGGCGATGGCGGAACTGATCCCCGCCTCCAAGGTGTCCGAGGAAGAGGCACACGTCACGGCCAAGGAACACGCCGCCGAAGTCGCCAGTGAGCTGACCACTAGCGCTGCTGCCTGACCCCACTCGGGTTCAGCGACTGTCTTACGGGTGCCGTGCTCGAGCCGGCATCAAGTCAGACGGTCTGCCAGACCGACAAGGTCACCGACAACGTGACCCGCACAGGATCAGCCAGTACTGCGATCCGCTCCGCCAACTCGGCCTTGGACGTGTGCCGCGCACTCGGCGTCATCGCGACCAGCCGCTCAACCGCAGCATGATCCAGTCGCATCGCAACCTCCACGACCTCGCTGCCGATCTTCTGGAACGACCCGGCAAGCGACTCGGTCAGCCGTCGCTCCTTCTCCTCATCAACCCGAACCAGCCCGAGTACTGCGACCAACTCGGCCAGGTGAGCCTGATTGGGAGTCACCACAAGCAGCGAGCCGCCGGGCGCAAGAATTCGAGCCATCTCGCTGGCGTTGCGCGGTGCGAACACATTGAGCACCACCTGCGCGGCCTCGTCACGCACCGGCAGCTCACGCCACGCATCACAGACCACGGCGCCGATCTGCTCCGGGTCCACCTTCGCGCCCCGGCGAGCGGCGTACCGGGACACGTCCAAAGCCAAGCCGTGACGCTTCTCCCCCGCCTTCACCACGCCATCCAGGTAGTACCCCGTCCCGGCGCCCACTTCCACCACAAGCCCACTATTGAACACATCCAGCGCCTCGGCGGTTGCGGCGATCAGTGCGTCACGGATCGGGGAGTAGAAGCCTTCAGCCAGGAAGTCCTCGCGCGCCTGGACCATCTCGGCGGTATCGCCTTCGATGCCGGTCGAGGCCGAAGGCAACAAATTGAGGTAGCCCTGCTTGGCCAGGTCATACGCGTGCCGTTGCGGGCAGTTCGCAGTACGGCCGGTCAGCGTGAGTGCATCGCCACAGACCGGACAACGCAGTACGGAGACCAGATCGGGGTGCACACCCGGAGACTAGTACTACGGCTGGGGAGGTCGGGGTTAGCCGTTGATGTCGCGGCTGGTCAGGCGGGCCCAGGCTGCTGTGTAGAAGACGAGTAGGTAGCCGCCTTGGAGGAGGAGGTTGCGGATGATTGCGTCCCAGTACGGCGGATCTCGGAGCAGGTCGGCGAACGAGGGCCAGCCGTACATCAGCAACCACGGGTGGATCTCGTCGATCTGTGGGATCGCGCCGAGAATGCCGAACACGATGAACGCGCCGAAAGTCGCCGCCATCGCCGCGAGGGGTGTCGACGTCAGCGACGACACGAACAGGCCGATCCCGGCGAGCCCGAGCAACGACAACGCGACCAGGATCGCGATCCCGAACGCGCGCAACAGCCCATCGGCCAGCGAGACCGTGGTCCCCGACAGCAGGACGACGTCGCCGATCGGGAAGAGCACCACGCCGGCGATCAGGCCGGAGAGCCAGATCGTCATCGTCGCGACCAGACAGAACACCACCAGCGCGACCATCTTGGCCGCGAGCAAGCGCGATCGTCCGGCCGGTGCCGTCAGCACGGTGCGCAAGGTGCCAAGGCTCGCTTCGCCCGCCAGCGACTCCCCGGACACGACCGTCACGGCAGTGGGCAGGAAGAACGGCAGCGACAACGCCAGACTCGCGACCACGAGGAAGAACCCGTTGCCGGCGACCTGACCGATGAAGCCCTCGCCACCCTCCGCTCCGGACAGCTTGATCGCGACGCCGACCAGCATTGGTACGCCGGCCAGCACCGCGAGCGTCACCCAGGTCCGCGCGCGTCCGAAGACCAAGTGCAACTCAGAGGCGAACAGCGCGATGGTGTGCCGGCCGGCGGTTGGCCGGCTGGCGTTCTGATCGGTCACCTTGCCCAGGTCGCGACGGTCGGCCGTTTCACTCAGCGACATCGAATCCCTCCCCGGTCAACGCGACGAAGGCGTCCTCGAGGCTGGGGTGCTCGAGACCGAACCCGTGGATCCGGACATCCGCTGCGACCAAAGCGGCCGCGAGCTTGTCGATCGGCAGTTCGCCCGGATCGCCGTCGACGGTCGTTTCCAGCTGTCGTACGTCGGTGAGGCCGAGCCCGGTCAGCGTGGTCGCTGCCCGCTCGAGGTCTGGTGTCTTGACGACGAGGCGTGGTCGCAGCTCGGAACGGAGCTCGGCCATCGTCGACTGCCGGACGATCCGGCCGCGGGTCATCACGGCGGCGTGCGTGCAGAGCTGCTCGACCTCGGCGAGGAGGTGGGTGGAGGTGAAGATCGTCGTACCGTCGCCCGCCAGCTGGCGGATCAGCGAACGGACCTCGCGGGTGCCCTGCGGGTCCAGCCCGTTGGTCGGTTCGTCCAGGACGAGCAGGTCGCGGCGCTGCATCAGCGCGACGGCGATCGCCAGCCGCTGGCGCATCCCGAGCGAGTAGGCGCGGACCTTCTTACCTGCGGCGTTGGACAGTCCGACCCGCTCGAGGGCCTGCCCGGCGCGGAGTTTGCGGGTGCGCGGGTCGGCGGTGCGGTCGGCCGCGTCGAAGCGGAGAAGGTTCGCCTGGCCGGACCAGAACGGGTAGAAGGCCGGCCCCTCAACCAGCGCTCCTACCCGCGGCAACACGGAGAGCTGAGCCTTGGGCATCGGCTCTCCCAGCAGTTCGACCGACCCCGAGGTCGGCGCGATCAACCCCAGCAGCATCCGGATCGTAGTGGTCTTCCCGGACCCGTTCGGCCCGAGAAACCCGAAGATGCTTCCCGCCGGCACCTCCAGATCGATCCCGTCCACAGCAACCTGCCCACCCCGGAACCGCTTGGTAAGCCCGCGCGTAACAATCGGCGCGGTGGCGGTGGAGAAGGAAACCGGCTTCCCGGTGAGCCCGGCAGCAGCTTCGGCGGGCTGGGCAGCAGGCTCAGGCGGTTTGGCCGGTGACGCCGCAAGTCCGGCGGGCTGGGCAGCAGGCTCAGGCGGTGTGGCCGGACGCCCGCTGAGCTGAGCAGCAGCCTCCGAGCCTGAGGCCGCAAGTCCGGTGGGCTGGGCAGCAGCCTCGGGGGGTGAGGCTGGCTGCCCAGCGGGCGGGGTGGGGGTCACGGGAGGCACCGGGGTGGCTGAGTGGGAACTCAGCGGGGGGCCTTGGTGGCGGCTTCTTGGAGGGTTTCCGGGGTTACCAGGCCTGCGAAGATCCGGCCGTCGGTGGTGATCAGGGCGCTGACCATCTTGGTGGTCACGATCTTGCCGCTCCCCCACGAGCCCTGGACCGTCGGCGCCTGAGCGAGCAGCTGGTCGAGAGTGCCGTTGCCGGCCGGAGCCTGGCCTCGGAGTACGACGACGCTGTCCCAGCCCTGGCCGATGACGGTCGGCCCGTCGCCGGACGGCTTGGCCGGTTTGGGCGCGCCGGGCTTCGGCGTGATCGGCGGTGTCTGCTTGCCGAGCACCTTCGACGGGAGCTTCTCCTCCGTCACCTTCACACCCTTCGGCGGCGTGAACGCGAACGCACTCGCCGGCGGCACGTCGAACGACACCGCCGAGAAGCCGAGCTGCACCGCCGGGTCCTTGCCGGTTCGTGGCATCACGGTCACCTGCAGCGGCACCCAGGTCTTCGAGTCGACCGCAAGCGTCACCGAACCCACCGTGGTCTTGTCCGTCTTCGGCACTAGCCGCAGCTTGTACGCATCCCGGCCGGCCACCTTCTCCGTGCCGCTGACCTCGACCTTGGTCGACGGGTCGATCGCGGCGAGGAACTTCTTCGCGGCCGCCTGCGGGTCGTACGCCTGCTTCTCCGGCGCGAGCTCCGGCTTGGCCGGGTGCGCGGGTAGCGCGACCTTGGTCGCCTCGCGCTTGGCCGAGTCATAGATCCAGGCGGTCTTACCGTCCGTGGTCAGCACCCGCTCGGCCATGTCGTCGAGCACCGAGACGCGGGCCTTGTCCGGCCCGGCGAAGGCGACTCGCGCGGTGTGGTCACCAGTCAGCAGATCGAGGAACTGAGTGGCCTCACTCCCCATCCCGGGGAGCGCCGGCAGCCCGAGGTCGGTCGAGGACGTGACCGTGCCCGACAGGCCGTCGACCTTGGCCGTCTGGACGCGAGCCAGCAGCTCCTGCGCGCTGATCCCTGGCAGGTCTGGAGACGCGTCGGCGACCATTGGCCCGAACGCCCCCGCACCTGCGACCACTGCGACTGCCGTGACCGGCACCAACCACCGTCGACTGCGCTTCGCTGCACCCATGTCTACAAGACTCGCACCGCACCCCCGCCGAACCAAGCCGCTCAGGGTCGGTTCACCCAAAAGAGGGAGCACCACGTACGACGCTCGCAGTACGCCCCTTCCGGAACGTACCGCGAGCGTGGGATGCAGAAGGTCAGCGACTCTGCAGCGCGTCGAGAGCGACCGTCATCGCGGCGGCCACCCGGAAGTCGAGCCGCGAATCCGGCACGCTCACCCGGTACCGGTCACGGACCGAGATCTTGCGTTCCACCGACAGCACCGGCTGACCGCCGGCCCGATCCTTGAAGTCGAAGTGGAAGATGAACGGCAGCGGGATCTCGCCGACGAACGGAACGAACTGCCAGATCCGCCGGACGATCGCGATGGTCGGGTTCCGCTCGGCGCCGTCCGACTCCAGTCCCGGACAGGACAGCTGCCAGCTCGACCGCAGGAGGCTCTTGCCGAACTCCTTCTTGAACCATCCGATCGGCTGACCGTTCGCGTCGAACACGTCGTACCCGGCGCCGAGGTCGAGCCGCTTGCGGGCCTTGAAGGAGAAGACCGCCTGTGACTTGGAGTCGTCGGCGTAGAAGGTGACCTCTTCCTTGAAGGCCATCCGCTTCTGCTGCGCGAACGCGAGCATCGGCCCGTCGGAGCCGTCCGGGTTGGTGACGATCAGTTCGTACCTGTTCGCCATCAGGGTGATCCGCTGCTTCATCGAGAAGGCGGGAACGTACATAGGCGCAGGGCCTTGAGGTGGGACGGTCATGCTGAGGAGTCTTTCATCTGCAGCGGCTCATCTACAGCCGCTCCACAAGCCAACGCTCCCAGCCGCACGCCGCGGGCCAGCCCAGCCGCCTCAGCAGAGTCGGACGCCAGCTCGAGCCGGATCGTCCCGACGCCTTGCAGCACGAGGTCCCGCGCCACCTCCACGCCTAGCTCGACAGCTTCGTCCACTGTCCGCGCAGGACGCCACAGCACTCCGTAGTCGGCCGCAGGCTTCTCAGCACCAACCTGTACTACGAGTGCCTCCGCATGCTCCAGATACGCCGCAGACGCGACCTCTGCCACGATCAGGTGCACTGCCTGAGCCCCAACAGTCCGTACTGCGCCCGCAGCCGCCGCAGCGTCGTCAGCGATCACCGCGCCGGGATCTACCCCCGGCAAGCCCCGCTGCCCCCACGCCTCTTGATGCACAGCCCACGACAGCGGCCGCCGAGCAGCCCAACCGCTCCGTACCAGCTCCGGCGCCGCAGCGAACTCCCCCACGTGCCCCACACACAGGTAGCCGACCAGCTCCACGTGTGAAGGCAGATCCAGCACCGCAGCGACTTCACCAGGCTCGAAGAACGACACCCAGCCGACGCCAAGCCCTTCGGCACGCGCCGCCAGCCACAGGTTCTGTACTGCGATCGCCGCCGAGAACCACGTGGTCCGCGGATCCGCGTGCCGACCCAGTACGTGCCGACCGCCGCGCCCTGGATCGCAGGTGACGGCGATGTTCAGTGGCGTGTCCAGAATCGCCTCGATCTTCAACCCGTCGAAGGCACTGCGCCGGTCAGCCGGCAGTGACGCCGCAAACGCGTCCCGTTGCGCAGCAGCGAGGTCCCGGACCTTCCGGCGAGTGGCGACCTCCTTGATCAACACGAAGTCCCACGGCTGGCTCAATCCCACACTGGGCGCCCGATGCGCCGACTCCAGCACCCTGGTCAGCACATCGTCGGCAACAGGCCGGTCAAGGAACCCACGCCGCACATCACGCCGCTCTGCCAACACTCGGTGTACTACGTCCCGCTCCCCTACCGCGTACCCCGGAGCAGCCGTCGCCGCTTCCTCCGGCAATCGCCCGACGGCCACAGTCGCTCGGGCCGACACCTGCTTCGGTACTACGAGCTCAGCCCCGCTCAGCATCACAGCTGCCTCGGCGACGCTCGCAGTACCGGCTAGGTGGTCGACCTGGTCGCTGGGGGTCGGTACTGATTGCTGGGAGAGCTCCAGCTTGGTTGCGGTGAAGAGTGAAGCTCCCAGGGAGGCCACTAGTCGCTGGAGGCCGGGCTCTGCTTCCCTGCCGTCGACAGTGGCCACCTCGGTGACTACTGCTGGCTCCAAGCCAGTCAGTGCTGCGTCCACGAGATCCCGCAGCTCCCGGTACGACGTACCGGACCGCAGGCCGATGCCCAGGACGAGGCTCACTTCTCCAACCCCGCATGCACCCGTGCGGCCGCCACGAACCTGGCCGGTACGTCGGGGGTCGCCGTCCAATGCAGGTGGAGATAGGAGGCGTGGATCTGCGCGCGGGCGTAGCCCTCCTGGCCCGTCGGCAGATACCAGGCGGCGGTGACGTCCTCGTCGAACTCCACTGTCGTGCGGTGGAACTCGTGGCCGTGCACGCGACGGCCTTCGTCGAAGATGGCCGTGGTGGAAGCGGCGATGGCGGTGCGGTAGCCGAGGGTCAGGCGGCTCGTCATCTGGCCGACGGCGGGCAGGACGCCGGTCAGTTGATGGCCGTCGAGTTCGCGGCACAGGTACAGCAAACCGGCGCACTCCGCGACCACTGGCAGGCCGGCTGCGATCTCCGCGGCGACCTGGTTGCGCAAGGCGATGTTGTCGGACAGAGCTTCGGCGTGCAGCTCAGGAAAGCCTCCACCCAGGTAGAGAGCAGCA
This sequence comes from Kribbella catacumbae DSM 19601, assembly GCF_000372465.1. Lineage (GTDB taxonomy): Bacteria > Actinomycetota > Actinomycetes > Propionibacteriales > Kribbellaceae > Kribbella > Kribbella catacumbae. Next base: position 101,740 of record NZ_AQUZ01000020.1, on the reverse strand, counting down.
GTTGCTTCAGGCAATGACTCGTGGAGTGGGTCGAAGGTGACGACCTCGGCGCCGGCTGCGGTGAGCAGTTCGGCGGTCTCGGTGTAGCGGAAGGAGAACACGGGGCCGCCGGCCATCGCGATCACCGGGCGGCCCTCTTCGGCGGGCGAGACCTCTGAGGCTGGGTCCCAGGCAGTGACGTCGAGTGGAGCGGCGGCGCGTGCGGCGGCGATGAAGGCCTCCAGGTCGACGCCTTGCCGGACCAGCTCGGCCGCCGCGTCCACTGCGGCCGAAGCCTGGTCACGCTGCTCATCCGCTGGGATGAGGCCGAGGTGACGACTGGGCACGGTCAGCCGGGTATCACGACGCAGTACGCCAAGCACCGGTACGCCGGTCGGCGCGACGCCTGCACGCACTTCGGCCTCGTGACGGTCGGAACCGACCTTGTTGAGGATCACGCCGACGATCCGCACACCGGTGTCGAAGGCAACGAACCCCTGGACGACGGCGCCGACACTGCGACCCGCCGCGGAGGCGTCGACGACGAGGACGACCGGTGCCTGCAGCAACTTCGAGACATGGGCGGTCGAGGAGTAGCCCTCCGTACCGAGCGCGCCGTCGTACAAGCCCATCACGCCTTCGACGACAGCGATGTCGGCACCGGCCGAGCCGTGGGCGAAGAGCGGAGCAACCCGCTCCTCGCCGGACAGCATCGGGTCCAGGTTGCGCCCCGGACGGCCGGTCGCGACCGCGTGGAAGCCGGGATCGATGTAGTCCGGCCCAACCTTGAACCCCGCCACCGTGTGGCCTGCCCGGCGCAACGCAGCCATCAACCCGACCGCGACGGTCGTCTTCCCCGCACCGGACGACGGCGCTGCCACCACAATCCGCGGAATCATGGTGTCGGAGCTCACCACTCGATGCCCTTCTGGCCTTTCTGGCCAGTGTCCATCGGGTGTTTCAGCTTGGTCATCTCGGTGACCAGGTCGGCCGCGTCGAGCAGGCGCTGGTCGGCGTTTCGGCCGGTGATCACGACGTACTGGTGGCCGGGGCGGGAGGTCAGTGTCTCGACCACCTCGTCGACGTCGACCCAGCCCCACTTCATCGGGTAGGTGAACTCGTCCAGCACATAGAGGTCATGCGTCTCGGCGGCGATCCGGCGCTGGATCTCCCGCCAGCCCTCCAGCGCGTCGGCGGCGTGGTCCTCCTCGGAACCGGCCTTGCGCGACCAGCTCCAGCCCTCGCCCATCTTGTGCCACTCGACCGGGCCGCCCTCACCCGTTGCCTCATGCAACTGTCCGAGCGCCTTGAACGCGCTCTCTTCGCCGACCTTCCACTTCGCGCTCTTGACGAACTGGAAGACGCCGATGTTCCAGCCCTGGTTCCAGCCGCGCAGCGCCATCCCGAACGCCGCGGTCGACTTCCCCTTCATCTCACCGGTGTGCACCATCAGCAGTGGCCGGTTCCGGCGCTGCCGGGTGGTCAGCCCGTCCTGCGGTACGACGCTCGGTTGTCCCTGCGGCATCAGGCGGCGCTCCGATCGGTGACGGCGCGAACAAGGTTGCCCGCAGCAACTTCTCCCAGGTCCAGGTACTCCGCGCCGAGATCGGCGGCGAGCTCGGCCGCCAGACCCAGCCGGACACCACGGTGTGGCTCGCAGTCCACCACGACCGACGCGATCCCCTGCTGAACCAGCCAACCCGCAGCCTGCTTGGCCCGGGCGAACGCCTTGTCGCCGGCGGTCGCCCGGCCATCGGTCACGAGCACCAGCAAGGGGCGCCTGCGCGGATCGCGGATCGCGGCGATTCGCAGTACATCGGAAGCTTGCAGCAGCCCCTCGGCCAGCGGAGTGCGGCCACCGGTCGGCAGAGACTCCAGCCGCCGTACTGCGGTCTCCACGCTGCCAGTCGGCGGTAGGGCGATGGTCGCCTCGGCGCCTGCGAACGTGACGAGGCCGACGGTGTCGCGACGCTGGTAGGCGTCGAGCAGGAGCGAGACGATCGCGGTCTTGACCTCGGCCATCCGCTTCTTCGTGCCCATCGAGCCGGACGCGTCGACGCAGAACAGCACGAGGTTGCCCTCGCGACCTTCTCGGACAGCAAGCCGTACGTCGGACGTGCGGACCGCGAGGCCCGGCCCCGAGCGGCCGCGGGTGTACTGGTGAGGCGCGGCGCTGCGGATGGTCGCGAGGAGATGCGGGCGACCGGATTCGCGACCGACACGGGCACGATCGCCGACCACGCGGCCCACGTCGGTGAGCGCTCTCGAGCGTTTGCCGGAGACGCCGGCGCCGGCCGACTGCACGCTCAGGAGACGCGCCTTGTAGGGCTCAGAGCTGGCAGCCACCTGCCCGGTCGGTGCGGTGCCGGGGAGAGCGCTCCCTGCGTTGTCGCCTGGCTCGCGCGGCTCGCTCGCGTCGGCCTGCGGCTGTTCCGTGTCGGGTCGATCGGCTGCCGGTGGCGTGGCGTCGTCGGGTCCGTCGGTGCCTGCTGGTGGCTGCGTCGAGTCGTCAGGGCCGTCGCCTTTGCTTCCACCGTCAGGGCCGCCGCCCTCTGGGTCGTCGTCTGGGTCTGGCTCTGGTGGCGTGCTGTTCTGGATCGCCTGCTCGAGTTGCTCGTCGTCCAGGCCGGGAGCATCGAACGGGTTGCGCCGCTTCCGGTGCGGCAGCGCGAGCTTGGCGGCGGCGCGGACATCTTCCACCTCGACGACGGTCCGGCCGGACCAGGCCGCGTGCGCGACCGCAGTACGGGCGGTGACGAGGTCGGCGCGCATGCCGTCGACGTCGAAGGAGGCGCAGATCTCGGCGATCTGGCGCAGCGCCGAGTCGGTGAGGATCACATCGGCCAGCCTGGACTGGGCTTTGACGATCCGCTCGGACAGTTCGGCCTGCGCGCCGGCGTACTTGCTGATGAAGGCGATCGGGTCGGCCTCGTAGGTGAGGCGCGCGCGCATCACCTCGACGCGGACGGCAGGGTCGCGGCTGGCGACGACGTCGACGGTCAGGCCGAACCGGTCGAGCAGCTGCGGGCGGAGCTCGCCCTCCTCGGGGTTCATCGTGCCGACCAGGACGAAGCGCGCGGGGTGGGTGATCGAAACGCCGTCACGCTCGACGGTCGCCTGTCCCATTGCCGCCGCGTCCAGGAGTACGTCGACCAGGTGGTCGTGCAGCAGGTTGACCTCGTCGACGTACAGGAGGCCGCGATGCGCTGCTGCGAGCAGGCCGGGTTCGTAGACCGTGACGCCTTCAGAGAGCGCTCGCTCAAGGTGCAACGAGCCGAGTACGCGGTCCTCGGTCGCCCCCACCGGCAACTCCACCAGGCGCGCCGGCCGGGCGATTCCCCGCGGGGCCAGGGCGTCGGGGCCCTCAGGCGTGCCAGAGCCTGCGGTCGTGCCGGCGCCCGCGGTCCTGCCGGTGCCCGCGGTCGTGTGGGGGCCGTCGGGGCAGGTCGAGTCGAAGTGGGCGGGGTCGCAGGAGAAGCGGCAGCCTTCGATCACCTCGACGGCGGGGAGGATCTCGGTCAGCGCGCGGACGGCGGTCGACTTCGCCGTACCCTTCTCGCCGCGGATCAGCACACCACCGATCGCCGGCGAGACGGCGGCGAGAATCAGCGCGAGCTGAAGGTCATCCATCCCGACCACCGCGGTAAACGGGAAGCCGGTCGACGGCGGTCGGCCGGTGCCCGAACTGGCCGACGCCGGTCGGCCGGTCGCCGCGTCGGGCGAGGTCGGTTGGCCTGTTGGGGAGCTGGCGGTGGTTGGAGCAGACCGCATCGGCGGTGATTCCCTTCGTCCCGCGGGTGTCCACGCCCGCTCGGCCTTGGTACGCCGGGAGCACAGAGAGCGCTCCCTGACGGACGGTGGCAGATGTCCTGGCTTCCGGGCATGACCCCGGTCACAGTGGCGGGACCGCCCCGGAATCCAGCCCCTTTTCAGGCTGTCACCGGTGTTCCTCCACTACCGTCCCGGCGATCATTCCACACCACCCCGCCCGCACCACGCAGACCTCCACGCACACCCACCTCGCACCAGACGCCGCGACCCATCGAGGCAATCGCTTGCCCCGCAGGTTTGTGCGTGCGTGGCGATCCGCAGCGTGATGTCACCGGCCTGATCACCTGACTGCCCGGACCGCCACCACACACCAACGTCGGCTGAGGGCGGCCTGTCAAGCTGCGATGAGCGTCAACCAAGCTCGGCCGGCGGGGTTGGTGATTGCTGGCGGTCCGGTGCCTGCCCCAAGTCGGCGGCGAACGGCCGGTACGCCGAGCAGCGCCGAGGGCCGGGCTCGGCGGGAGTGGTGGGCCCGGCGGGAGGGCTAGTCGGTGAAGGCGGTTGTTAGGTGATCGGCGGCTGAGTTGCCGGGGAGTTCTCCTACGCCGGTGAGGGGTGTCACGGTGATGTAGCCAGCCGCAAGGAGAGCCTCGTCTGTGTCGGTTTCGGTGGGCGGCGGCAGTGTTTGCAGGCCGACGATCGTCTCGCCGTTCGGCGTTTTCTCGATCACCAGGCGGGACCGCTCGTACGGCGCGAGCCGGGCCCAGCGGGCGCCTTTGAGTTCAGCAATCGGTACGTCGGGCACGTTGACGTTGATGACCGTGCCCACCGGCTGCTCCCGTAGCCAAGAGAGCGCTTCCGCGGCGACGGCGCCCGCCGTTTCCAGGTACGACGGTTGCTCGGAGTCGATGCTGATCGCGAGGCCCGACAAGCCCTGGGTTGCGGCGGTCAGTGCGGCCGCGACCGTGCCGGAGTGCAGGATCGGGCCGATGTTGTGGCCGTGGTTGATCCCGGACACGACGATGTCGGGCGACGGCCCGAAGGCGCCCAGCCGGGCCAGCGTCACCGAGAGCGCCGGGGTGCCGTCGATCCCGATGAACCCGTTCTCACCGACCTTCGACGCGACCCGCTTGCCGATCATGCCGGCCCGCGAACTGCCGACGCCGCTCTGGTCGTCCCACGGCGCCACCACCTGGACCTGGTGGCCGGCCTCCTCGATGGCCGCGGCCAGCGCCTGGATCCCCAGGGACTCGTAGCCGTCGTCGTTGGTGACCAGGACTCTCAACTGTTCGGACGCCATGCGTCCACCCAATCACACCCCGGGTGTCGCCGCGCCGGTCCGGCTCAGCCGCGATCCTCGATGTCACCTTCTGTTTCCAGTACGGCGGTGCGCAGGGTCTCGAGGGCTTCCTTGCTCGGCTCGGACCACAAGCCGCGCTGGGCCGCCTCGAGCAGCCGCTCGGCGATCCCGTGCCGCGCCCAGGGGTTGGACTTGCGGAAGAACTCGGCGATCTCCGGGTTCGCGACATACTCCGTGGTGAGCGTCTCGTACATCCAGTCGTCGACCACGCCCGCCGTGGCGTCGTACCCGAACAGGTAGTCCACCGTCGCCGCCATCTCGAAGGCGCCCTTGTACCCGTGCCGCTGCATCGCCGCCATCCAGCGCGGGTTCACCACCCGGGCCCGGAAGACGCGCTTGGTCTCCTCCTCCAGCGTCCGCGTCTTCACCTGCGCCGGTACTGCGGAGTCGCCGATGTAGGCCTTCGGATTGGAGCCGGTCAGATGCCGGACCATCGCGACCATGCCGCCGTGGTACTGGAAGTAGTCGTCGGAATCCATGATGTCGTGCTCGCGGGTGTCCGCGTTCTTGGCCGCGACCTGGATCCGGGCGTAGGCGCGTTCCATCGACGGCCGGGCCTCCGCGCCGTCGAGGTCCTTGCCGTAGGCGTAGCCACCCCAGACGGCGTACACCTCGGCGAGTTCGGCGTCGGTGCGCCAGTTCCGGGCGTCCACGAGCGGCAGCAGGCCGGCGCCGTACGAGCCGGGCTTGGAGCCGAAGACGCGCGCGGTGGACGAGCGCATGTCGTTGCCCGCAGCAACATCCGCGTCGACGTGCGCTCGCAGATAGTTGCTGTCAGCATCCTCATCCAGCGCGGCCACGGTGCGGACGGCCTCGTCGAGCAACGAAACGACGTGCGGGAAGGCGTCGCGGAAGAAGCCGGAGATCCGGATTGTCACGTCGACGCGCGGCCGGCCGAGCTCCTCCAGCGGAACGACCTCGAAGCCGGTCACCCGACGGGAGGCTTCATCCCAGACCGGACGGCAGCCCAGCAGCCAGAGCACCTCGGCGAGATCGTCGCCCTGGGTACGCATCGCGGAGGTGCCCCAAATGGTCAGGCCGACCGACCGCGGCCACTCCCCCGTCTCGGACTTGTGCCTTGCCAGCAACGAATCCGCGAGTGCGACACCGACATCCCAGGCGTTGCGGCTCGGGATCGCCTTCGGGTCGACGGCGTAGAAGTTCCGCCCGGTCGGCAGCACGTTCACCAGACCGCGCGTGGGCGACCCCGACGGGCCGGCTTCGACGAAACGGCCGGCCAGCGCACGCAGTACGTTCGTCAGTTCGTCGCCGGTCCGCGCAAGCCGAGGTACGACCTCATCCGCGGCGAACTGCAGCGACCTCTCGACCTCAGCAGCTGAGCGACCGAGCACCTCTTCGATGACAACCGGGACCTTGCCGGCGTCCCACCCGAGCGTCTCCATGCCGACGACCAGCTTGCGCGCGATGGCTTCCAGCAGGTCCACGCCATCGGCGCCACTCACGGCAGGAAGGTCTGCCAGCGTTGCGAGTTCGGCAAGCTCCGGTACTGCGGCTCCCGGGTCCGCGAGCATCGCGGCCTCGTCGACTCCGAAGGTCTTCCCGAGTGCCGCCCGCAAACCCGGTACGGCGCCCGAGACGCCTCCCCACATCTGCTGCGCACGCAGTACGGCGAGAACCAGGTTGACCCGGGCCTCGCCGGCCGGCCCGCCGCCGAGGATGTGCAGTCCGTCGCGGATCTGCACGTCCTTGATCTCGCAGAGGTAGCCGTCGAGGTGCAGGACGAACTCGTCGAACTCCTCGTCCTCCGGCTTCTCCGACGTGTGCAGGTCGTGGTGCAGCTGAGCCGCCTGGATCAGGGTCCAGATCTGCGCCCGCAGGGTCGGGACCTTGTCGGGGTCGAGCGCGGAGACCGTCGCGTACTCGTCGAGCAAGTACTCCAGCTTGGCCATGTCGCCGTACGTCTCGGCGCGCGCCATCGGCGGTACGAGGTGGTCGACGATGACGGCGTGCCCGCGACGCTTGGCCTGCGTACCCTCGCCCGGGTCGTTGACGATGAACGGGTAGACCAGCGGCAGGTTGCCCAGTACTGCGTCCGGCGCGCAGTCGGCCGCCATCCCGATGCCCTTGCCTGGTAGCCATTCCAGCGTTCCGTGCTTGCCGAGGTGGACCACGGCGTGCGCCCCGAAGCCGCCCTCTTCCTCGGGCGCCTCCAGCCAGCGGTAGGCCGCCAGGTAGTGGTGCGATGGGGCCATGTCCGGGTCGTGGTAGATCGCGACCGGGTTCTCGCCGAAACCGCGGGGCGGCTGGATCATCAGGACGACGTTGCCGAACTGCAGCGCCGCCAGCGCGATCGCCGGCTCGGGACCCGACTGGTCGACGTACAGGGAACCGGGTGCCTCGCCCCACGCCTCGATCATTGCCGTCTGCAACGTTTCCGGCGTCTTGCCGAACCAGTTCGCGTACGTGGAAAGGGGAATCTTCGCGACCGCGCCCTCAAGCTGGTCGTCGGTGAGCCAGTCGACGTCATGGCCGCCGGCCGCGATCAGTCGGTGAATAAGGCCGTCCGCGCCATCCGCGCCCTGCAGTTCGTCGAGGTTGAGGTCCGGGCCGAGGTCGTAGCCGGCGTCCTTGAGCTGACCGAGCAGGACGACGGCCGAGGCCGGGGTGTCGAGTCCGACCGCGTTGCCGATGCGGGCATGCTTGGTCGGGTACGACGAGAGTACGAGCGCGAGCTTCTTGTCTTTGGGCTCGACGTGCCGAAGCCTCGCCTGGGCGACCGCGATCCCGGCGAGCCGGGTGCAGCGCTCTTCGTCGGGCGCGTAGCTGGCGATTCCCTCGGCGTCGTAGGCCTTGAACGAGAACGGGATCGTGATCAGCCGGCCGTCGAACTCGGGGATCGCCACTTGGGTTGCAGCGTCGAGCGGGCTGATCGCGGCGTCGCTCTCGAGCCACTGCTCGCGAGTCGACGTCAGCGCGAGCCCTTGAATCAAAGGGATATCCAGCGAGGCGAGTGCGCCCGCGTCCCATGAGTCGTCGCCACCGGCCGAGGCGCTTGAGGCGACCGTGCCGCCTGCTGCGAGCAGGGTGGTGACGAGTACGTCGCATTCGCGGAGAAGGGCGAACAGCTCGGCGTTGTCCTCGTGGCTGGGGTCCAGGCCGCGCAGCGTTCCGCAGTACACGGGTAGTGCCTGCGCGCCGGCGGCGTCGATCGCGCCGGCGAGCGTGTCGACGAAGGCGGTGTTGCCGGAGATCTCGTGCGCCCGGTAGTAGACGATGCCGACCACTGGGCGGCTGTCCTTGGCGAACGTGCGACCGGCGCGGATCCCGTACGTCGGGAGGGTGCGCGGCGGGTCGAACGCGTCGCCGGTGAGCAGCAGCGTGTCCCTGAGGAAGCCGGCCAGGTTGCCGAGGTTCTCGGAGCCGCCCTCACGAAGGTAGGCGAGCGCCTCGGTGACCGCGCCCGCCGGGACGGTCGACATCGACATCAGCTCGGCGTCGGGGGCAGCCTCGCCGCTGAGCACGACTGTGGGGATGCCCGAAGAGATGACGGCGTCGAGGCCCTCCTCCCAGGCGCGGCGACCGCCCAGCAGGCGGACCACTACAACCTCGACACCGTCAAGCAAGGTGGGTACATCCGCGAGTTCGACCCGCGCTGGGTTGGCGACCCGCCACCCAGCCTGGGCCTGCGAAGCGGCCAGTAGATCAGTATCGGCGGTGGAGAGCAGCAAAAGGTTCGCGGGCACGCGCGGCCGGTCCTTCCTCGGGGTGTCCACGCCCCAGGTGGCAGGTACGACAGCAGCAGTTCCTGACTCCCGCGCAAGCGCGGTCACAGTGGCGGGACCGTCCCGGACTCACACCGGGTTCCTGCTTTCAAGCCGTCGATGACGCCGCTGACTCTAGCCGACCGACCTGCCGCTGTTCCCACCCCGCCGTCGCTGAGCTGACAGTTGCCCGGACGGCCACCACTACCGAACCTAGCCAGCAAACGTTTCCCCTCGGCGTGTCGAGGCGCCGGAGCCGGGTTCGGTAGTGCCGGCGGTCCGCGGACTGCTAGCCGACGCATGCCATCTGCGTGGGGAGCAGTTCCTCGTAGTACGGGCTAGCGGCGGATCAGGCGGACGTGGGTGGCGGCTGGGGAGCTGGTCTGCTCGGCTACTCGGTACTGCGTGAGTGCGTCGCCCAGGTTGTCGAAGAGGCGCTCGCCTGCGCCTGCGAGGAGGGGGACGACCACCAGGTTCAGCTCGTCGATCAAACCGGCACGGAGGTACTGCTGGACCGTCGCAGCTCCACCCGCAACGACCACGTCCTGCCCGTTGGCGGCCTCGACTGCGCGCTCGAGAACCTTCTCGGCCGGCTCGTCCGTGAAGTGGAACGTCGTGCCGCCCTCCATCGGGAGATCCGGACGCAGATGGTGAGTTCGGACGAAGGTGGCATGGTGGTACGGCGGGTTGGGACCCCACCAGCCGGCCCACGACTCGTCCTCCCAGTCGCCACGCTGCGGCCCGAACATGTTCCGCCCCATGATGGTCGCTCCGACATTGGTGTCCCACAGCTTCAGCCGCTCGACGTCGAGCCCGGTCGCCCCGTCCTCCATCGCCGCCATCATCCAGTCGTGCAGACCCTCGACCCCGTCGCCGAACGGCGCGTCCAGCCGCTGGTTCGGCCCGGCCGCGAACCCGTCCAGAGTGATCGAGAAGTTGTGAACCCGTACCTTCGCCATGATCCGTCTCCTACCGCGTTCTGGTTGCTTTCACCACCATGTCGGAGGCGCCCGATCGACTTTGACATCTCCGGGCGGAAATTTCTGCACTGAAAACGAGTGGACAATAGCGGGCCTCGTTCAGCAGGCTGCTGGACGATGACAAGCAGCGAAGTATGGACCGAAGACACCGCGACCCGGTACGACGAATCGTCCGCCGAGATGTTCGCTTCAGATGTACTCGACCCGACCATCGACTTCCTGGCCGGCCTTGCCGGGTCGGGAGCGGCTCTGGAGTTCGCGATCGGTACTGGGCGAGTCGGCATCCCGCTCGCAGCCCGCGGCGTACCGGTGACCGGCATCGAACTGTCCGAGCCGATGGCAGACCAGCTGAGACAGAAGGTCGACGAAGCGACTCTGCCGGTGGTGATGGGCGACATGGCGACGACGAGAGTGGCGGGCGAGTTCGACCTGGCCTATCTCGTCTTCAACACCATCTCCAATCTCCGCACCCAGGCCGAGCAGGTCGAGTGCTTCCGCAACGCGGCCCGGCATCTCAAGCCTGGCGGCCGATTCGTCATCGAGCTCTGGGTGCCCGCCATCCGCCGGATGCCGCCGGGGCAGTCCGCAGTACCGATGACCATGGGCGATGACGGGCACTTGGTCTTCGACACCTACGACCTGGCGACGCAGGCGTGCACGTCACATCACTATTTCCATGAACCCGACGGCTCTACCCGGTACTCCGCGGGCAACTTCCGCTACATCTGGCCGGCGGAGTGCGACCTGATGGCGCAGTTGGCCGGCTTGGAGTTCGAGTCCCGGTACGCCGACTGGCACCGCGCGCCTTTCACCTCGGACAGCACAAGCCACATCTCCGTCTGGCGAAAGCCGGCAACAGGCGAGTAGACACACCGCTCCTCGGGGCTTTTAGTGGTTGGCGTAGTGGGCGGCCAGTAGGTCTGTGGCCCAGTCGTTGCGGAGGTCTCGCCAGACTGAGTGGATGTGGTTGGCGTCGTCTTGGGTGTTGTCGTACTCCGCGAGGAAGGTCGGCCCGGCGATCGAGTAGTAGTGGCCGCCGCCCGGTTCCGTGGCGCCTGCCCAGGCGAAGGTGAGGCGCTCGATGCCTTGTTCGGTGATGTCCTGCCACGTCTGCAAACCGATCGGCCCGGCGGCTCGGCCGATGTACTGGCCGATCAGCAGGCTGAAGAGCTGACGCTGCTCGGGGTTCAGTTCGCCGTACGGGAGGCCTCGCAGCAGCACCTTCGGGTCGGCCACGGGATCGAAGCGGGTGAGGATGTCGTCCGGGGCCTTCTCCGAGACGACGGCGAGCTCGCGTTGCCCGGGCTCCAGGGAGTGCAGGAAGGAGAAGCCCAGATCCTGCTCAGGCGCCAGAGTCCGCAGTCCTGCTTGCGGCCCGGTCAGCACCATCGCGGGCTCCGCGCCGAAGAACTGGGGCGTGAAGCCGACAGCCCCGGATACGAAGGTCACGTGTAGCGCCAGGTGGTGCCCGTTGATCCGCCACGCCCACGGCTCGAAGCCGCTCGGGTCGCCGAGCACCCGTACGAAGTACCGCTGGTCGGCGCCGGCATCCACCGAAGAACCGGGCGTAGCTTGCGGTAGACCGCGCCGGATCGCCTCGGCGAACATCACCGACTGCGCATCTGCCAGCCCGCGCTCACTCAAGGCCACCTCAAGCAGCCGCAGCGCGAGGCGCCGCTGCTCAAGGGACAACTCCCCCAGCGTCACGCCTGGTCGGTCGCCTGGCAGGTACGTCCAGACCTGGTGATCCGGCGTGTCGAAGGGCGCGCTGATCTTCTCCCGCAGCTCAGGGCTCAAGCTAGCCAACAACTCAACAGCTGCATCGCGGGATTGTTCAACAACCATCTGCGAGCTCCGCCCCTTCGGTACGACGTATGGAATCTCGACCGCATCACAGTACGAGGTCGGCTCGCAACCCCTTCTATGGATCGTTCAGAGCCAGGCCGAGCGTTCCCGCGCGGTCGGCTCGAGGTGGGTCCACTGGTCGAACGGCCGATCCAACTTGTAGCGGAAGTCCGGTTGCCGCAGCAGGACCCGCGTCTCGGCGTTGCCCGGGTTGCGCAGGGTCTCGAAGAACTTCACCGACCAGTGGAACCAGCGCATGCAGAAGAGCCGCATCGTCAGCCCGTGCGACACGAGCAACACGTTCCGCGGCGAGTCGGGCGTCTCGAAGTCGCGGTGCATCGTCTCCAGGAAGCTGGACACCCGGTCGTACACATCGGAGCCGGACTCGCCATGCGTGAAGCGGTAGAAGAAGTGCCCGTACGAATCCCGCAGCGCCTCCTGCCGGACGATGTCCTCGGTGTCCTGGAAGTTGGCCCAGTCCTGCTCGCGCAGCCGCGGCTCCTCCCGGGCGATCCCGATCAGGTCGTCCAGCCCGAGCGAGTCGAGCGTCTGCAAGGCCCGCAGGTACGGCGAAACGTAGACCCGCACCTGCTCGCCCTCGAACAGTTCGCGCAACTCCTTGCCCGCTGCAACAGCCTGCTCGTGTCCGTGAGCGGTGAGCGGGACCGCATGGTCGGGCACCGTCTCGTAGACCTGCTTGTCCAGGTTCGCCTCGGACTCCCCGTGCCTGATCAGCGCGATCCGCAACGGCCGCTGACTCAAATGCATGCCCGCTCCCCTCCCCGCACCCGAAGACCACGCGTCGGACGATCACGCCTCCGAAGACCAGGCGCCCGAAGGCCAAGCATCCGAAGACCAACCTTCGGACGCACCGCCAGGATCGCCGCGGTCACCGCCGCCGCACAGGAGACGCGCCGAGCGAGCGTCGCCGTACGCCGGATGTCGCCGACCCCAGGCGGAAGCCCATCCCCCAGCGTCCCGCGATCCTCCACCTCGGAACCGTAGGTGTTGCTCCCACCCAGCCGCAGATCGAGCGCCCCCGCGAAAGCCGCCTCGACCGGCCCCGCGTTAGGACTGGGATGTCGCGGCGCATCCCGATGCCAAACTCGCCACGACTCACCCAACCGGCCGGACACCAGGCCAGTCAGTACTGCGCATGCCCGCGCCGGCGCCAGGTTGACGAGATCGTCGAGCCGCGCCGACGCCCAGCCGAAGTTCCGGTACCGCGCCGACTTGTAGCCGACCATCGCGTCAAGCGTGTTGACCGCCCGATACCCGATCAACCCAGGGATGCCGAGCAGCCCACCCCAAAACAGCGGCGCAACCGTCGCATCCGACGTGTTCTCCGCCACCGACTCGACAGTCGCGCGAGCCAACTCATCCGCCGGCAGGTCGGTCGCATCCCGGCTGCAGAGGTAGCTCAGTCGCCCGCGAGCCGCTTCGAGATTCTTCGCCTCCAGATGCCCAGCCATCACCGAGGCCTCGCGCTCCAGGCTGCGCCCGCCGAGCACCGCCCAAGTCGCAACCGCCGTCAGCAACGTCTGGGCGACTGGCCGGTCCTTGGTCAGCCGCTCGGCGACAACACCGGCCGCTGTCACCGAACCGACGAGCAGCCCCGCGTACGCCGTACCGGCAGCGCGCGAATCGGAGTACAGGCTGGTCTCGAGCCGTCCGGCCGCCTGGCCGAAGCCCGCCACCGGATGGCACCGTCGCGGATCGCCCAGCCAGCGATCAGCGGCGAAGCCGAGGAGAAGACCGAGGGCTCTGGACACGACGCGAAGTCTGCCAGGCCCGGCAAGTTCAAGGGCGGTCGCAGTGTGGAAGGGTGACGATCATGGGAATCGCAGACCAACTCCTCGAGGTCGCCGGGCGCGGCGAGTTCGGTGTCTGGCTGGGCCGGCTCGACGGAAACGCGGTGTTTCGTCACCACGCGGAGCGCACTCACTACGCCGCCAGCACGATGAAACTGCCGGTCGCGATCGCGATGATGCGCAAGGTCGGGTACGGCGAACTCGCGCTCGACCAGCCCGTCACCGTGCACAACGACTTCGCTTCGGCGGCGGGCGGACGGTTCGGGGTCAACCCGGCCGAGGACGAGGCGCCCGCCGCCTGGACCAAGCTGGGCGAGCAGGTGCCGCTCGGCTGGCTGGCGACCGAGATGATCACGAACTCGAGCAACCTCGCCACCGACCTCGTGCTGGAACAGACCGGGGTGGACGCGGCGAACGCAGTACTGGCCGAGTACGGGTCCGGCGAGAGCGTGATCCGCCGTGGCATCGACGACGCGGCCGCGCAGGCCGTGGGAATCAGCAACCTGATGAGCCCGGCCGACCTCGCGGCCGTTTTGGTTGCGGTAGGCAATGACAAGAGCGACGCGGGCGACTACGTGCGCGACCTGCTCGCGGGCAACACCTGGAACGGTGAGATCCCGGCGCTGCTACCGGAAGGGACCCGGGTCGAGCACAAGAACGGCTGGGACGTCCGGATCCGGCACGACGGCGGCATCGTCCGGCCTCCGGACGCCGAGGCCTTCGTGGTGGTTGTCTGTACGACGTCCGAGCTGCCCGATCCCGAGGCGCAGAAGCTGATCGCCGGCATCGCGGCCGAGGCCTGGACCCATCGACACGATCTGGAGGCGATCCGGTGAAGCTCGCAACCCGCCTGATCTCTGCACCGCTGCACACCCCTTTCGTGACAGCGCTGCGTACTGCGACCCACGCCGACTCGCTGCTGGTCGAGCTCACCGACGGTTCGCTGACCGGCTGGGGCGAGGCGCCGCAGGTCTGGAAGGTGACCGGCGAGTCGCTCGCCGGAGCCCAGGCGTGTGTCGAAGGTCCCATCGCCTCAGCACTGGCCGGGCTCGAGCCTGACGACTTCACCGAGGCATTGCGACGGATCCAAGGCGCCGCGCAAGGCAACTTCGGGGCGAAAGCGGCGGTGGATGTCGCCCTGCATGACCTCATCGCACGCCGGCGCGGGCAGACTTTGCACGGCTTCCTCGGTTCCACCGTCGGGACGGTCCAGACCGATGTGACGTTGTCTGCCGGGGACGCCGAGTCGCTCGCGGCGGCGGGGATTGACCGGATCGCCGACGGGTTCGACGTACTGAAGGTCAAGGTCGGCACGGGTGACGCGAGCGAAGACTTCCATCGGGTACGCCGCGTGCGCGAGGCGGTCGGGCCGGATCCGCGGATTCGGCTGGATGCCAACCAGGGCTGGAGTCGGCGCGATGCGGTCACCGCGATTCGCGCCCTGGAGGACGAAGGGTGCGACATCGAATTCGTCGAGCAGCCCGTCGTCGCGGCCGATCTCGAGGGGATGGCCTGGATCACCGACCGGGTCAGTACGCCGATCCTGGCCGACGAGTCCGTGTACGGCGTACGGGACCTGGTGGCGGTGATCCGGCATGGCGCGGCTGATCTGGTCAACGTGAAGCTCGCCAAGTGCGGCGGACTCGGGCCGGCCCGGACCCTGCTGGAGTTGGCGCGCGACCACGGCGTCGGCACGATCGTCGGATCGATGATGGAGAGCCACGTGGGCGTCGGCGCGGCGGCGGCGCTCGTCGCGGCGTACCCGACGAGCGCGGTCAACGATCTGGACGCCGCCTGGTGGCTGAAGGAGCCGCCGCTCCTTGGCGGGATCCGCTACGAGGGCTCCGTGATCCACCTGCCGACGGCGGCTGGACTCGGCGTGACAGGCTTGACCGCTTGACGTCCTCCCCTGTCCTGAAGAACGGGGGATTCCAACTACTACGTGGAGGTAGCGTGTTGAGGTTCACGCTTCAGCGAGACCCGTACGGGCGTCTCTCGGCGTGCGCTGACGGCCCGTCCGGCCGCGATATTGACTGCCGCGTTCACGTCCGCGTTGGCCCGGTGTCCGCAGGCTACGCACCGGAAGACCGCTTGGCTCTCGCGGTTGTCCGGTGCGCGATGCCCACAGGCGCTGCAGGTCTGCGACGTGTACGCGGGGTTCACTTTCTCGACCCGTCCTGCGGCCTTGTGCTCCAGACGGTTCACCATGTCGCCCCACCCGTTGGCGAGGATGCCGCGGTCGACGCCGACGACCTCGCCCGTACCCGGCGCGGGGATCGGCTCGGGGATGCCGGCGAAGGCGAGGTGCCAGCGGCCCATCCGGTCACGGGTGATGCGGTACGACTTCGCATCCGGAACGGCACGGGAAAGCCGGAACCGCACCCAGCCGACCTTCGGGACGTTCACCGCGGCCCACTTCCGGTTCAGCTTCACTACCCGGGACGCCTGACCACCGACGATACGGAATCCCTCGTGCAGCCCGGCTCTACGCCAGGTCGGGCGCCGGTGGGTCCCTGCGTAGAAGTTCCTGACGGCCTGGCCGAAGTCCCGCAGCGCCTGCTGCTGCACCGTCTGCGACCCCGCCCGCAACCACCCGAACTCGGCTCGCGCCTCGGTCAGTTGCCGTGCCTGCTTGACGTAGCCCCGCGTCGCGCCTTTGTCATGCGTCCACATCGACCACTGCTCAAGCGCCAGGTTCCACACGTATCGGGCGTGCCCGCACTGCTCCAGCAACGCGGTCTGCTGCGCGGGAGTCGGGTACATCCGGAACCGGGACACACCACCAACCCAATCAGCCGGGACCGACAATCCCCGATCCCCGAAGGGAGGCAGTCGCGGTACCTCTCCACCTTGAAGGACGGGTTTTCCCCGCGGCGAATCCGATGAAGCTAGCCGCCGCCAAAGTCCCGGTCAGCACCGTATGGACTTCCCCGGACGCACCGCGTGACATCGACGCTCCGGCGACCGCCGCCCAGCCAGATGTCGCCGCCTGGGCGAAGGCCATGGATGTCGAGAGCCGCCTGGGTCTGCACGACCGGACCCTGACCCAACTGCTGTTCGCCGAGCCCGTAATCGTGCGCTCCGAGCGGAACGGCTGGTCCGAGATCATCGCGCCGTGGCAACCGTCCTCGGCCGACGATCTCGGGTACCCCGGTTGGGTGCCGTCGAGCCATCTCGGTGAGCTGCCGGGGAGCGCGACCGCGCCTGTCGCTGTGACGGTCCCGACCGCTGAACTGTTCTCGGAGCCGGGGTCGGGGCATGTTGCCGAGCTGTCGTTCGCGACGATCCTGGCATCGGTGGATCACGCGGATGGCTTCACTCGCGTCGCGCTTCCCGACGGCGGCTCCGGCTGGCTTGCGGATGAGGTACTGCGCCCGGTCGACTCCCCCGCCGTACCGGACGACCGGATCCGCCTGGGTTCGCTCTTCCTCGGTCTCGATTACCTCTGGGGCGGTACTTCGACGTACGGGCTCGACTGCTCGGGTCTCATCCACGCCGTCAGCAGAGTTCTGGGGCAGCGGATCCCGCGCGATGCTCATGACCAGTGCGCGGCGCTGGAGCAGATCTCCCAAGACGAGGCGCGGGCCGGCGACGTCTACTTCTTCGGCCGCCCCGGCAAGAAGGTCCACCACGTGGGCTTCGTCTCTCCGCAAGGCATGCTGCACGCCTCGGAAACCGGCAAACGCCTGGAAAACGAACCGCTCCTCCCCGAGCGACTCCAAACCCTGGTCGCCACCGCCCGCCTGTAACCCCGGCACTGCGCCCGCCCGGTGTCCGCAGCGCTTGGCATCAGGGCTTGAATTCAAGAAATTGACTCTTCCGCTCGTCCTGGGTGCAGTACTTCAGTAAAGCTTGGCGACAAAACTGCTAACCTCTGAGCTATGGCCGCAGGACGTCGTGACGCTGCGCGTGAGCTCCACCGGGTGCACATTCTCGGGGTACTGCGCGACCACGGATCCGCCAACCGCGCCGACCTGATCCGGGCCACCGGCCTGTCCCGGCCGACGATCTCGAGCATCGTGACGGAGCTGCTCGACGACGGCACCATCCGCGAGGTCGGCAAGTACACATCCGGCACGACCAAGGGCCGGCCGTCACAGCTGCTCGCGCTCACCCCACCCAGCGGTCATGCCTTGAGCGTCGACATCGGACACACGCACGTGCGAGCCGTCGTCGCGGACTCGGCCGGGCATGTGCTGCAGGAACGCGTCGTGGCCTTCGCGCAACGAGCGGCCACCGATCACGCACTGAGCCAGGCCCGCCGGCTGGTTGCCGAGGTCGCGGCCGCTGCCCGGGTGAGCCCCGACGGTGTCATCGGCGCCACCGTGGGTGTTCCCTCGCCACTCGATCGATCCGGGCGTCCGGCCGCGGCCAGGTTCGCCGGTCTGGACCTGATGGATCCGCTCGGCCTGGACAGCTACACCGACCGGATCCGCTTCGTCAACGACGCCGACCTGGGCGCCGTCGGCGAGGCGGCGTTCGGCGCCGGCTCACGGTTCGGAACCTTCATCTACGTCAAGCTCTCGCACGGCGTCGGGGCCGGCCTGATCCTCGGCGGACGCCTCTTCCAGGGCCGTGGCTACGCGGGCGATATCGGCCACATCCGGGTGGTCGACGACGGTGAGGTCTGCCTCTGCGGGAACCGCGGCTGCCTGGAGACGATCGCCTCCAGCGCCGCTCTGCTAAGGGCGCTGCAGCCGGCCCACGACAGCCCCCTCGACTTCACCGATCTGGTGCGTCTCGCCGACTCGGGTGATCCCGGGACGCAGGCACTGCTCAGCGACGCCGGCCGCACCATCGGCCGGGCGCTGTCTGCCGTGGTGACGACGCTGAACCCGGAGGCGATCGTGGTCGGCGGTGCGCTCGGCTCACTCGGCGGTCCTGTTGTGCGAGGCATCCAGGACGCGCTGGACCGCTACTGCCAACCCGCTGCCATGCGCGACCTTGTCGTGACCGTCGCCGCCTGTGGGGATCACGCTGAGGTGCTCGGCGGCGTCGCTGTGGCGTTCGGCCTGGTCGAGTAGCAGGGCCTTCGAAACCGGCAGATAAATATCAGTTCCGTTGACGTAATACGCCCTTCATAGTCCCGTATTCCGCCATTGACACGTCAGAAATCTTCTCTCTAAGCTCTGAACTCAATCGCTGGTCATCGCCCCCGTTACAACGGGGATGCCAGCGACAACGGGGGTCTCAACGGGGTGTTGCGCAGCACCCAGCTCAGGCCTAGAAGCGCGGCGTCGCGCCCTGACACCCACCCCCGGCGATCTCCCTAGGTCCGCAGGTTTTGTGCTGTCCCCAGTGCACAAGGAGATTCACGTGAGATTCCCGTCCAAACACCAACTGTCCGCCATGGCAGCCGCCGTCACCGTTCTGACCGTCGGTGCCTCGGCCCTGCTCCCCGCCGCCACCGTCCCCGCCGCTGTGACCGGAGTTGACCAGGCGCGGGGCGGCGATCCTGTCATCAAGACGACCAGTGGGCTCGTCCGTGGCGTCGGGAAACCGTCGTACGACGAATTCCTCGGCCTGCCGTACGCCGCGCCGCCGCTGCGCGAGCTGCGCTTCGCTCCCCCGGCCGCGCCCGCGTCCTGGCAGGGTATCCGTCCGGCGGATCGCCAATCACCCGCGTGCGTGCAGTTCGAGCCCACCGGGGTCCGCGAGGAGCAGCCCATCAGCGAGGACTGCCTGTACCTCGACGTCTACCGGCCGGCCCAACTCGCGAAGAACGCGAAACTGCCCGTGATGGTGTGGTTCCACGGAGGCGGGTCCACCCAGGGCACCGGTGTCATCTACGGCGGTGGCACGCCGGCCGCGATGACCAACACCATCGTCATCTCGATCAACTACCGGCTCGGCGCGCTCGGGTTCCTCGCTCATCCCGCCCTCAGCGCGGTCACGCCCGGCGGGTCCGGCAACTACGCCCGGATGGATCAGCTGAAGTCGCTGCAGTGGGTCCGCGACAACATCGCCAACTTCGGCGGTGACCCGGGCAACGTGACGATCTACGGACAGTCGGCCGGCGGTGGATCCGTCTGCGACATGCTCGTCATGCCGACGGCGAAGGGCCTGTTCCACAAGGCGATCGTCGAGAGTTCGGTCTGCGGGGCCAACCGCACCACTCTGGCGGCCGGCGAGCAGACCGGCGTCAAGTTCGCCCAGTCGGTGGGCTGCACCGACAACGCAACGGTTGTCGCCTGCCTGCGGAAGGCCTGGCCCGGAACGCTCGTCTCGAACCAGGCCAACTACTCCGGCGGTTCCAAGGTCGGCGGCGAGCTGCTACCGAAGACGTTCCGGCAGGCGTTCGACGACGGCAGCTGGAACGCGGTCCCGGTGCTGACCGGGAACACCAAGTCCGAGAACCGGCTGACCTCGACAGCACTCGCCGGGATCACCGAACAGGGCTATTACGACCTGGTCGGCAAGACGTACGGCGCCAAGGCAGACGGCGTACTGCGGCTGTATCCGCTGAGCAAGTTCAAGAGCCCCTGGGATGCCATCACACAGGTGCAGACCGACTCGCAGCGCGCGTGCGCGAACGATCAGTCCGCGCAGCTGCTCGCGACCAAGGTGCCGACGTATCGCTATGAGTTCAACGACCCCACCTCGCCGACGCTCTACGGATTCCGCGTGCCCGGCGAGGACGTGTCGAACGGGCACAGCGCCGAGCTGGCCTACCTGTTCGACTTCACCTTGGGCGAACGGCCACTGACAAAGGCGCAGGAGAAGCTCTCCGGCCAGATGATGCGCTACTGGGCCGCCTTCGCCCACAACGGCAACCCCAACGTCCAGAACGCCCCGACCTGGCCGCTCTACGGCGCCGCCCACAACGTGATGCAGCTCCGCACCGCCGGAGCGAGCCAGCTGATCACTACCTACGAAGCAGACCACAACTGCGCCTTCTGGCTCAGCTGAGATCGAGGGGTACGCAATGAAGTTCCGCAAAGCACGAGGACTGGTCGCTGCCGTCGTCCTGGCGGTCTCAGTAGGTGTATCGCCGCTGGTCACGACAGCCGTCGTGGGCGGCCAGCAGAATCCCGTTGCCCAGAGCAAAGGACAGTTGCGGGCGGGAGCTGCCCGCGTGGACATCACGCCGCCGGTCAATCCGGCGTACCCGCCGCTCAACGAGTACGAGCACGAGAAGCTTTACCTCCGCGCCATCGTGTTCGAGAACAAGGGCGTTCGCGGTGCACTGATAGGCGCCGACCTGGGCGGGATCGACGAGCCGGTCTGGGCCGACGCGGCCAAGCGGGTCGCCGCCGAACTGAAGACGCCCGTCGAGAACGTCATCATCTCGACCACGCACACCCACAGTGGCCAGCCCGCGGGCCCGCCGTCGCCAACGCCGGCCCCGCGGTACGGCACCGAGTTCCTGGCAAAGGTCGCGCTGCAGGCAGTCAAACAGGCCAAGACCAAGTTGGAGCCGGCACTGGTCGGCTACTCGACCGGTGAGGCCTCGCTGAACGTCAACCGCGACGTCATCAGCCCGGACACGCACAAGTGGACCCAGGCCGCGAACCTCGACGCCCCGGTGGACAGGTCCGTCGGAGTCCTCACGTTCTACCGGCCGAACGGCAAGCCGCTCGCGACGTACGTCAACTACGCCATGCATCCCGTCAACGGCTACCTCAACGGGCTCACCAGCGCCGACTTCGCAGGCGCGACCAGCCGGTACGTCGAGCAGGCCTTCGGCGACGACCTGGTCGCCGTGTTCACCCAGGGCGCTTCCGGCGATGTGAACCCGCGCTGGCTGCGGACCGGAACCAACGTACTGGCGTCCAGGAGCGGCGTCCCGATCACCGGCTATGAGATGGTCCGCGAGACCGTCGAGGCACCGGTCCGGGAGCTCAAAGTCCCGTACGGGGAGGTCGCTCCGTCGGTACTGCGTCAGCTCTTCAACTACCTCGATGCCGTTGGCATCGTGCTCGGCGAGGAAGTCATCCGGGTGATGTCGCACACCGAGGACAAGGTCAGCGATCCGGCCATCAGCGGTCGTCAGCAGCTGATCACCTGCCCCGGCCGCACCCGGCTCGACAACGCTCGCGAGGGCGTGCCCGGTCAGTACGAGGACGGCCCGGACGTGGCGATCCGGATCGGCGCGCTCGAGATCGGCGACATCGCGCTGGCGACGACCAACGCCGAGATCTACACCACCATCGGCCTGCGCGTGAAGAAGCAGTCACCGCTGTCCAAAACGATGTACGTGACGCTCGCCAACGGCCGGGCCGCCTCCGGCTACATCCCCGACGACGAGTCCTACGGCCACCAGACCTTCCAGGTCCTGGGCTCGCGGGTGAAGCCCGGCTGTGCCGAGGACGGCATCGCCGACGGCATCCGGCAACTCGTCTCCAACTAGTCCCCAGGAAGTAGGAACGACATGAGAGCCAGATCGAAGACAGTGCTGGTGGCAGTGGTGTCGGCCGCGGCTGCGGTCGCGACGACCCTCACCGCTGTCGCCCAGCTCGGCGGCGGTTCAACCGACTACCGCGGCCAGTACCCCGTGGTCCGCACGGACAACGGCCTCGTTCAAGGCGAGGCCAAGGCCATGGTCACGTCGTACAAGGGCATCCCGTACGCCGCTCCGCCGGTCGGAAACCTCCGCTGGAAGGCACCGCAACCGGCGCCGGCGTGGAAGGGCGTGCATGACGCGACGCAGTTCGGCGGATCCTGCGTGCAGGGCGCCGGATGGGACCCGGGCTACGACAAGCCGACTCTGACCGAGGACTGCCTCTACCTCAACGTGTACGTCCCGTCGGGCGCCTCGAAGAAGAACCTGCCCGTCTTCGTGTGGAACCACGGCGGCGGGAACACCGGCGGTGCCGGCCGCGACACGAACCCCGACAAGTTCGTGACCCGCGAGGACGTCGTCTTCGTCACCATCAACTACCGCCTCGGCGCGATGGGGTACCTGCTGACCCCGGCGCTGGAGCAGGACAACTCCGACGGAGCCGCCGGGAACTTCGGCATCCTCGACCAGCAGACCGCACTGCGCTGGGTGCAGAAGAACATCCGTTCCTTCGGTGGCAACCCCGACAACGTCACCTTGGCGGGACAGTCCGCCGGTGCGGCCAACACCACCGTCCAGCTGGCGTCACCAACCGCGCGCGGCCTCTTCGATCGCGCCGTCCTGCAGAGCGGAGGCGGCAACTCGGCGAGGACGCCGGCGGCAGCCCGGACCAGCGGCGAGCGTTTCGCGGCCGAGCTTGGTTGCGCTCCGGGCGCGGGGCAGGCGAGCTGCCTTCGTTCCAAGAGCTCGGCGGAGATCCTCGCGGCACAGGGCAAGGTCTCCCAGTCGGGCGCCGTAGCGGGCACTCCCGCGCTGCCCATCGACCCGGTCGAGCTGATGAAGGCCGGCAAGCTGACCAAGCTGCCGGTCATCGTCGGCGGCACCTCCGACGAGCGCCAGCAGGCGGTGTACGGCCAGTACGACTACCGCGGCAATCCACTCACCGCAGCGCAGGTCGACTCACTGATCACCACGACCTACGGAGCCGGAGCCGGCAAGGTCCAGAAGGCGTACGCCGTTGAGGACTACTGGTCGCCGACGGTCGCGTGGGGAGCCATTACAAGCGATGAGCGCGCCTGCCGGGACCAGACGCTGCGCGAGCGGCTCGCGACGAACACCAAGACATGGGTCTACGAGTTCGCCGAGAAGAACGCACCGGCCTTCACGTCCATCTGGCGGCTCAATACCAACTACCCGTTCGGGGCCACTCACGTGAACGATCTCGGCTACCTGTGGGACTACCTCGGAACGGCGCTGCCGTTCAGTACGCAGCAGGTCGACCTGTCCAACCAGATGATCAGCTATTGGGGCAGCTTCGCCAAGGATGGTGACCCGAACGCGTCGCTGGCGCCGGCCTGGCCGAAGTACACCCCGCAAGGTGCCCTGCTGCAGTTCAAGGCACCCGGCGCCGAGCGCGTGAGCCACGCCCAGATCGACACAGCCCACAACTGTTCCCTCTGGGACGAGGTAAGTCCCTCCCCGTAACTCCCGCACGACCTGGTCCGAAAGACCGGGTGTAGGCGGCCGACCACGCAAACGCCCGACTGGGAAACCCCAGCCGGGCGTTTGCGTGGTGAGGTCAGGACTTCTTGGAGTCCGACTGCTCGGGCTCGTGGAGGCCTTCGAGTTCGGCGCGGGTTGCATCGTCCAGCTCGCCGGGGGTGGCAGGCGCCTCATCGACCGGGGTGGCGGCCTCGTCGGCGACGGCGTCCTGCGGCCGGGTGGTGCGGGACTTGCGCAGGCTCAGGATCGTGGTGATGCCGAGCGTCACGATGATGAAGCCGAGGGAGACCAGGATCGGGATCTCCGGGGCCCACTCGATGTGCTTGCCGCCGTTGATGAACGGCAACTCGTTCTCGTGCATCGCGTGGAACACCAGCTTCACGCCGATGAAGGCCAGCACGACCGACAGTCCGAGCGACAGGTAGACCAGCCGCCGCAGCAGGTCGCCGAGCAGGAAGTACAGCTGCCGCAGACCCATCAGGGCGAACACGTTGGCGGTGAAGACCAGGAACGGCTCCTGGGTCAGGCCGTAGATCGCGGGGATCGAGTCCAGCGCGAACAGCAGGTCCGTCGTACCGAGCGCGATGATGACGATCGCCATCGGGGTGACGAGGCGCTTGCCGTTCTGGATCACGGTCAGCTTCACGCCGTTGTACTCGTCGGTCGCGTTCAGCCGCCGCTTGGCGAACCGGATGACCGCGTTCTCCTGGTAGTCCTCGTCGTCGTTCTCACCCTGCTTGGCGAGGTGGATCGCGGTGTAGACCAGGAACGCGCCGAACAGGTAGAAGACCCAGGAGAACTGGTTGATCGCGGCCGCGCCGACGGCGATGAAGATGCCGCGGAAGAACAGCGCCAGGATGATGCCGACCAGCAGCGCCGTCTGCTGGTACTTCCTGGGCACCTGGAACCTGGACATGATGATCAGGAAGATGAAGAGGTTGTCGACGCTGAGGCTGTACTCCGTCAGCCAGCCGGCGAAGAACTCACCGGCGTACTGACCGCCGGAGAACACCCAGACGCCGAGTCCGAAGATCACGGCGAGGGAGACGTAGAAGATGATCGCGGTCGCCGACTCTTTGGTGGTCGGCTCGTGCGGCCGGCGGCCGATGATGAAGACATCGAAGGCCAGCAGGGCCAGCAACACCCCGACAGTGATGTACCAGACGTAGTCGGCAACGTGCACAGGAACCTCCGGAGCGCAGACGAAAAAGTGGACTCCGAAGGTCTCTTCCGCCTGGCTCGATCAGCCGAGCCCGGCCGGCGGCACCGGGCGCGGAGACGAACTCCTTGACCGTGATGACGATACCGCCGCGAAAGGAATACTCCCCTTCAACTGCCCCCATTCTCGCTGGTTGGTGTCCAAGTTTCCAAATCGAGCGTGCCTATCACAGCTGTCGCGATGATCACGTCGAGCGACGGGAATAACCCGCCTGCGTAGTCGGGTTGTGACTCAGTGAGCTGTCCTTTGACGCGACCAGAGCGGTGCCGAGCTCGCTTTGCAGATAGATCATGCTCCGGCCGTGTCGTGCCGCGGTGAGGAGACCGCCCGCGTGCAGGACCCGCAGATGCTGATTGACGGCCGAGGTGGTCACCTCGAACCGGACTGCCAGCTCGGTAGAGGATGCGGGAGCGGCGAGAGCGATGAGCAAGCGAGTCCGGACCTGACCGATCAGGGCGACGACGGCCGGCTGGTCGGGGACCCTCTCGGTCTCCCAAAGCGCGGCCTGCCCGCGGGCCGGGTACATCAGCATCGGTGGCTTGGTGCCGCTGGAGACGTCGGCGCTGTCCTCGAACATCGTCGGCACCAGGGCGAACCCGTCGTCGCCCACGTCGGTGGAGCCGACGACGCGCTCCGCCAGATCGACAATGACGTCGCGGCCGTCGAACGAGACCACGGGCGCGAGGTCGTTCAGCATCGCGTGCAGCCCGCTCTGGGCGATCTGCCGCCCCCGGTAGACGACATCGGCTTCGAGGATTGTCCGCATCCGGGTCCAGTGCGGCTGGAAGCACAGCACCCAGTAGTCCCGTAACGCCTCGACCGTCTTGCGCACGGCCTGCGCAGGCGGACCGGCAAGCGGCGCCGGCGTGCGGCCATGTATCTGCTCCAGCTGTCGCACGAAGGCCCGCTGATCGATCCGTGCCAGCGCGTCCAGTTCGTCCTCGATCCGGGTCAGGGGTGAGGACGGCCGGGGCGAGAGGAAATCGGGGAGCCAGTGCCGGTCGTCGATCAGGGCCAGCAGGGTGTCGTGGTCGATGCGCTCGCGCGCCCGCGCCGTCCGGCTGAGCCATGGCAGCTGGAGCGGATATCGCCCTGGCTCCTTGAGCGCCGACAGCGAGAGACCCATCTCGCACAGAGGCGAGATACCGAACCGGATGCCGCCGAGCGCGGCCGAGGTCAGCCGAAACCTGAACATGAAGCAATACGCTACATCGATTCCGGCGAAGACCCTGAGCATCGAGGGTTGGTCTCGCACCAGGCGACCGGCTGGTGAGCAAGGGCGATAGGGAGCGAGCAATGACGAACGACAACCAGATTCCGCCGAACACAGGGGACCCGGCGCTGAGGCAGCTCGACCGTTTCGTCGGCGACTGGGTGATGGAAGGCAACCTGGTCGGCTCCGATGAGAAGAACATCCAGGGCAAGGTCAGTTTCTCGTGGCTACCAGGTGGCTTTTTCCTGCAGCAGCACATCGAGATGGATTTCGCCGGGTTCGTGCAGATCGACAGCCTCGAGCTGATCGGGTACGACCCGCAGACCCAGACCTACCCGTCCAGGGTGTACTCGAACATGTCGCCGGAGGCGCTTCCGTACTCGTGGCTGGTGGATGGTGACGCCGTGACCATCACCGTCACCTACGGCCCGCTCGACGCGACCTTCACCGGCAGGTTCGGCGATGACGGCAACACCTTCGGAGGCGAGTGGCGACCGAACCCGGGCGCAGACGAGACGGTCAACGTGGCCTACGACATCAGCGGCCACCGCGCATGAGGTGGCGTACGACTGCCGCTGTGGTCGCGCTTGGTCTGGGACTGAGCGGGGGCACAGCGCTGCCGACCG
Organism: Kribbella catacumbae DSM 19601; assembly: GCF_000372465.1. Taxonomy (GTDB): domain Bacteria; phylum Actinomycetota; class Actinomycetes; order Propionibacteriales; family Kribbellaceae; genus Kribbella; species Kribbella catacumbae. The sequence goes on along the minus strand of NZ_AQUZ01000020.1, from coordinate 75,211 downwards.
CGACCGCGGGTGCCGGTCAGGACCAGGTGCAAACCTCTGCCGGGCCGGTGCGGGGGCTGGTCGGTGACAAGCATCGCGAGTTCCTCGGAATCCCGTACGCCGCACCGCCCGTAGGTGAACGGCGTTGGGCCTCGCCCAGCCCTGTTCAGCCCTGGACCGCGCCGCGCGACGCGACCGAGCGACCCGCGGACTGTCCGCAGTCGCCGTTCCTGCCTGGCCTTCCGGGCAGCACTACCGAGGACTGTCTCTACCTCAACGTGACGACTCCGCGCAGGACCGGACAGCGCTTGCGTCCCGTGATGGTGTTCATCCACGGCGGCGGTTTCCAGTGGGGCTCGGGCCGCGACCACGACCCGACGGAGTTGGCCGTCACTGGCGACGTGGTAGTGGTCACCATCAACTACCGGCTGGGGGTTCTCGGCTTCCTCACCCATCCCGCGCTGGACGGCGGGCCCGCGCTGCGACGATCTGGTGCTTTCGGGCTTGAGGACCAGCAGGCCGCCCTGCGCTGGGTCCGGGACAACGCCGCGGCCTTCGGCGGCGACGCCGGCAGGGTCACCATCTTCGGCGAGTCCTCGGGCGGGCGCAGTGTGTGCGCTCTCCTGGCGACCCCATCATCGGCCGGCCTGTTCCACCGCGCGATCATCCAGAGCGATCCCTGCACCGCCAAGCAGGGAGTTGGTCTCGACGGGACGCCGGAGCCCACCAGCCCAGGCACGCCGCTGCCGCGCCCGAAGGGCGAGACTCAGGGCCGGGTGCTCGCGCAGCGGGCTGGTTGCGACGTCCCGGACCCAGCGTCCTGTCTGCGGGACAAGTCTGTCCAGCAACTGCTGGCCGCGGTCGCGGGCGACGAGCCGGACGGATCCGGGCTGCTTTTCCTCGCGCCCGTGTTCGGCGACGGTGGGCTGCTGCCCGTCGACCCGGAAGTTGCCCTACGGACCGGACGGTTCGCCAAGGTTCCCGTCATGCATGGGATCACCCGCAACGAGTTGCGCTTCACCGACGCACTGCTCGAAGGATTCGGACTCCCTGCACTCACCCCGGACGAGTACGTGAACCGGGTGCGACGGTACGTCGGCGCCAACCGGGCCGCTGAGGTTCTTGCGCGCTATCCCATCGACGGCCGTCGACCGAGCGAGGCCTGGGGCGACCTGACGACGGACGCGCTGCTGGCCCGGCCACACGTGGAACTCAACCGGATCCTTGCACGTCACGTTCCGACGTACGCTTTTGAGTTCGCCGATCCGGCGACGCCGTGGCTGGACTCACCACACCTGCAGCCGCCGAGCAGCCCACCCGGCGCCTACCACACCGGCGACCTGCAGTATCTGTTCCAGACGGCCGGCTACCCGGGACCGCAGACCGCCAAGCAAGAACGCCTGTCTGGCCAGATGATGCGGTACTGGAGCCAGTTCGCGCACACTGGAAACCCGAATGGCGCCCGCCCGATCTGGCCGCACGCTGGCCTGAGCGCCGACCTCGCGCTACAACTGGCGCCCGGGCCGCACGGCATCCGCTCGATCAACTTCAGCCGGCAACACCAGGTAGCGTTCTGGGAGACGCTGGACCTGGACTAGTGCGCCATGCCGCGGTCAATTCGTCCGTGAGCGTCTGACGGCGTTCACGGACGAATCGTCTCAGGGGATCTGGTTGGGCGGCGTAGGCTCCGGGGATGGGTTCCGTGGTCGTTGCTGCTGTTCAGGCTGGGTCGGTGCTCTTCGACACCCCCGCGACGCTTGCGAAGGGTGAGCGCCTCATCCGCGAAGCCGCTGCGGCCGGTGCTCGCTTGGTGGTGCTGCCGGAGGCTTTCATCGGCGGGTACCCGAAGGGCGTCGACTTCGGTGTGACGGTCGGGTCACGCTCTGCCGAAGGCCGGGAGCTGTTCCGCCGCTACCGCGAGTCGGCAATCGCCGTACCCGGCGCCGAGACCGCACAACTCGCGGAGCTGTCCGGTCAGCTCGGTGTCGACCTGGTGATCGGCGTGATCGAGCGCGACGGCGGCACCCTGTACTGCACCGCGCTGTTCTTCACCGCCGCCGCCGGCCTGGTCGCCAAACACCGCAAGCTCCTGCCGACCGCCGCCGAACGCTACCTCTGGGGTCAGGGCGACGGCTCCACCATGCCTGCGGTCCGCAGCGAGTACGGCGTACTCGGCGCTGCCATCTGCTGGGAGAACTACCTGCCGCTGTTCCGCCAGACGATGTACGCCAAGGGTGTCGACATCTGGTGCGCGCCCACCGTCGACGACCGCGAGCAATGGCAGGCCACGATGCGGCACGTCGCCCTCGAGGGAAGGTGCTTCGTGATCAGCGCCAACCAGTACCTGACCCGCGCCGACCTCCCGGCGGACGTCCATCCCGTCCAGGGCGACTCCCCCGACACCGTCCTCATCAACGGTGGCAGCACGATCATCTCCCCACTGGGCGAGATCCTCACCGGTCCCGCCCGGGCAGGCGAGACCGTCCTCCTGGCCGAACTCGACCTGGCCGACCGCGACCGGTCATTCCTCGACTTCGACGCGGCCGGCCACTACAGCCGCCCCGACATCTTCACCCTGACCGTCGACGAGTCCCCCCACCACACCGTCATCTCCCGACCGGACAGCGTCCGCTCACTCGCCGAACAAACCGCAGAGTCAGAGGACATGCACTTCCGAACGTAGTGAATCGGATGCATGTCCTCTGACAAATGGTCAACGCCGGCGCCAAGTAGACGGGCCGGCGATGGCACTCAAGATCGGCTCAAGGTTGCTTGCTTTCCGGCGATACCGTGCGCGGTGTCACTTCGGGTCGCTCCAACATGAGAAGAGGACAAGTACCCCATGGCCGGAACTATCTCGCGCCGGAACCTGTTCAATCGGCACCGGCGTGGCCGCCGCGGGAGTCGGCGCCTCGCTGACCTCGCCCGTGCAAGCGCAGGATGCCGAGCTGGCCCTGCACTCCAAGCTCGTGTATCCCGGAGCGGATGGCAAGCTCAACTACGCCGCCGAACCGAAGAGCGGCAAGAAAATCCCCAACTTCAGCTGGGCCGGGTACCGCAACGGCGAAGTGCCGATTCCGACGGTACCGACCGTCAAGACGATCGGCCCGATCGCAGGCGAGACGGACGCCACCGCGCGTATTAACGCCGCCTTGGCGGAGGTCGCCGCGATGCCCATGGACCGAACGGTCTTATCGGCGCGCTCAAGCTGGATCCGGGCCTGTACAAGGTCGCCGGGACCGTGGCCTTGAAGTACAGCGGCGTGGTTTTGCGCGGCTCGGGCCGGACCGGCGATCCCGCCGTGAGCACGATCATCAGGTCGACGGCGACTGGGGGCACCGAGAACAACGAGATCGGCGTCGAGTGCCCGATCAGGATCGGCTCCGATGACCCAACCGTCAACTGGGAGACGCGAGTCGGCAACACCATCCCAGTCGCCTCTGTGTTCGTGCCCGCCGGTTCACGGCGGCTCACGCTCAAATCCACCGCCGGTCTCTCGGTCGGCGACAACATCATCATCTGGCACCCGTGCACCCAGGAATGGATCGCGGCGATCGACCACGGCGGCGTGAACCTGGACCCGCCGTGGGCGCCGGGCGACGAACCCATCATGTACAACCGGTTCATCAAGGCGATCCAGGGCAACGACATCGTCATCTGCGCCCCCGTCTCCAACGACCTCGACGCCTCGCTCTCGGAGAGCTTCGTCTACAAGTGGCCCGACATGAACGAAGTGGTCAACGCGGGAGTCGAGAACCTGCGGGTAGACATGGGGGATCCGGACGAGCAGAACGAAGCGCATCCGGACAGCTGCATCGTCGTGTCGCGCAGCCGGGACACCTGGGTGCGGAACGTGTCCACCTTGCACTTCAAGCGCTCTGGCGTCATGGTCCGCCGCAGCCACCTGTTCACGAACGTCTGGGCCTCCCAGGCCAGGCACGCGTTCGTCTCGGGCGGCGGTGCCGCGACCGCAGGCGTCGTCTGGCTCGACAGCCGCTCCAACAACGGCTACCTGGAGTCTGGCGGCCACGCCCACTGGAGCCAAGGCCTGCTGTTCGACAATGTCAGGGAGGAGCTGAACAGCAGCGATCGCCTGCCGGTGCTGAACCTGCACAACCGCGTGGACGGGGGCGCCGACGAGACGGCCCACGCCCACGGCTGGTCCTCGGTCTACAGCGTGCTGTGGAACTGCACGGTCGACAACAATAAGCAGGCGTGCGTCCAGCGCCCGCCGACCTCGCAGAACTTCGCCATCGGCACCGCCGGCCGCATGGGCGTCGTCACTGGCGAGAACTGGCTCGGCGTGGAGAAGATCGGGTACGAAGAGCACACCAACAAGGCCGTGAAGCCGGTGTCGCTGTACCGCAAACAGCTCGCGGACCGGCTGGCTTGACCGCGTAGGGCTGCGATGACGAGCGGGTCCGTGCAGGACCCGCCCGTTGAGATCGCTTACTGACTCGACGGCTATTTGGCGCCGGCGTTGACCATTTGGCGGAGTTCCTTTTTGAGTTCTGAGATTTCGTCTCGGTAGCGGGCGGCTACCTCGAACTGGAGTTCGGCGGCTGCGCTGTGCATCTGGTCGGTGAGTTGCTGGATGAGGTCGGCCAGGTCGGACGACGGCAGGCCGCCGGCCAGTTCCTTGGCCTTCTCGCCGGCTCTGAGCTTGCCGCCGCCGGGGACGGGGGCCTTGCCGCGCGACTGGGTGCGGCCGCTGCCGAGGAGTTCGGCGGTGTCGGCGTCCTCGCGAGCCAGCATGTCGGTGATGTCGGCGATCCGCTTGCGCAGCGGCTGCGGGTCGACCCCGTTCTCGGTGTTGTAGGCGACCTGCTTCGCACGCCGGCGGTTGGTCTCGTCGATCGCCATCTCCATCGACGCCGTGATCTTGTCGGCGTACATGAACACCGCACCCGACACGTTCCGGGCGGCGCGGCCGATCGTCTGGATCAGCGAGCGGCCCGAGCGCAGGAAGCCTTCCTTGTCGGCGTCCAGGATCGCGACCAGCGACACCTCCGGCAGGTCGAGGCCCTCACGCAGCAGGTTGATGCCGACCAGGACGTCGAACTCACCCATCCGCAGCTCGCGGAGCAGCTCGACCCGGCGCAGCGTGTCCACCTCGCTGTGGAGATAGCGGGTCCGGATCCCCATCTCCAGCAGGTAGTCGGTCAGGTCCTCCGACATCTTCTTCGTCAGCGTGGTGACCAGGACGCGCTCGTTCTTCTCCACCCGCAGCCGGATCTCGTGGATCAGGTCGTCGATCTGGCCCTTGGTCGGCTTGACGATCACCTCGGGGTCGATCAGTCCGGTCGGCCGGATGATCTGCTCGACGTACCCGTCGGACTTGTCCTGCTCGTACTGCCCTGGGGTCGCCGACAGGTAGACCGTCTGGCCGATCCGCTCCAGGAACTCCTCCCAGCGCAGTGGCCGGTTGTCCATCGCAGACGGCAGGCGGAAGCCGTGCTCGACCAGAGTCCTCTTGCGGGACATGTCGCCCTCGTACATCCCGCCGATCTGCGGCACGGTGACGTGCGACTCGTCGATCACCAGCAGGAAGTCCTCGGGGAAGTAGTCCAGCAGACAGTGTGGTGCCGTCCCGGGCTCTCTCCCGTCGGTGTGGCGGGAGTAGTTCTCGATGCCCGAGCAGGTGCCGATCTGGCGCATCATCTCGATGTCGTACGTCGTCCGCATCCGCAGCCGCTGTGCCTCCAGCAACTGCCCGCCGCGCTCCAGCTCGGCCAGCCGCTCCGCGAGCTCGGCCTCGATGCTGTTGATCGCATGCTCCATCTTCTCGGGCGCGGTCACGTAGTGCGTCGCGGCGCCGATGTAGAGCTCGGTCTCCTCGCTGAGGATCTCGCCGGTCAGAGGGTGCAGCGTCATCACCCGCTCGATCTCGTCACCGAAGAACTCCACCCGGACGGCGAGCTCCTGGTACACCGGGAAGACCTCGAGTGTGTCGCCCCGGACCCGGAAGGTGCCCCGGGTGCCGGCCAGGTCGTTTCGCGCGTACTGAACGCCGACCAGCTTGCGGAGCAGACCGTCGCGGTCCATCTCAGCGCCGACCTTCACGTGGATCATCCGGTTCAGGTACTCGTCGGCGGAGCCCAGACCGTAGATGCAGGACACGGTCGCGACCACGACCACGTCGCGCCGGGTCAGCAGCGACCAGGTCGCCGAGTGCCGCAACCGCTCGACCTCCTCGTTGATCGAGGAGTCCTTCTCGATATAGGTGTCCGTCTGCGGGACGTACGCCTCCGGCTGGTAGTAGTCGTAGTACGAGACGAAGTACTCGACCGCGTTCTCGGGGAAGAAGTGCCGCAGCTCGGTCGCGAACTGGGCCGCCAGTGTCTTGTTCGGCTGGAGGATCAGCATCGGGCGCTGGATCTTCTCGGCCAGCCACGCCATCGTCGCCGTCTTACCCGTACCCGTGGCGCCCAGCAGCACCACGTCCTGCTCGCGCGCGTTGATCCGGCGCTCGAGCTCGGCGATCGCGGCCGGCTGGTCGCCGGCCGGATCGAAGTCGGACACGACCTTGAGGGGCGCGACCATACGCTGGAGATCGGTGACCTGTCTCATGACAACCACCGTACGGCCCGCCGGGGACAGTTTCCGAAAATCCGCCGGCAGCGGACGTCCGGGAGCCCTACAAGTAGCTCTTGACCAGGGAGTTGTTCATCGCGATCAGCTCGTTGATCCGCCGGTTGTAGATCCGCGCCTCCAGCCCCGCGTCGGTCGCGGTGACCTGGCCGAACTGGTCCTGGTACGCCGTTACGAACCCGCGGAACGGCAGCAGCTTGCCGCTCGCGGTCGGTACGTCGGCGGTGTAGTTGAGCGCGTAGCAGGCCTTCAGCGCCTCCGACGCGCAGGTGGTCGCGACGCCCTTGCCGATCCGGACGTTCTTGAACCCGTTCGACTCGATGTCGACCAGGTGCTCGGCGAACCCCTTCGCGTCGTACAGATTGGTCTGCCGGACCCAGTAGTACCCGTCGATCAGCCCACGCTTGTTGAACTCCTGCATGATGTAGTACTTGCCGGAGATGGTCTTGTCCGGTCCCTGCAGCCAGCCCTTGGCCGGGGTGAACCAGACCCCCTTGCCGACCTCGACACCGACGTCGTTTGGGCCCTTGGTGTTCACCGGCTTGGTCGGCGTCGGCGGCGTGTACAGCGTGCCGACCGGGTCCGGGGTGACGGTGTCGCCGCCGGCGGGCGTCTGGTCGTCCTTGCCGCCGTTGCTGACGAGCAGCACCACGCCGACCGCGATCAGCAGCACCGCGAGTACGGCGCCGCCCATCACGATCCATTGCGTCTTCGACGACTTGGCCGGCGACCGGAACTGTGGCCCGGCCGGACCCGGACCCCAGCCGCCCTGGGCCGGCGGCTGCTGCGGAGTTCCGTACTGCTGACTCATGATCGCCCCTCGCGGTGTGTCATGGGATTAGGCGGTGTGTGTGATCGAACATCAAAGACTGTCGATGACTGACTGCTTCATCGGTACTACGGCGGCGTCGGCGGTCGGCGCGTAGTCGGACCGGGACCGGTAGTCGAGCGCGGTCACCAAGCCGTCCTTGCGCCGGTACACCTCTACTTCGCCCTTCACCGAGACCCCCTTGGCCGGGGTGGAGGTGTAGGAGATCGCTACGCACTCCACCAAGACGTCCTTGGGGCACGGCAGGTTCCGCACGTTGCCGAGCTGCGCGATCTCCTTGTCCGTCTCGCCCTCGACGATGCCGAGGGCGAACGCGTTCGCGGTGACGTTCTGCTTCTGCCGGACCCAGAAGAAGGCGCGTGGCTCGCCGTTGGGCGCGTAGGTGACCAACTGCTTGCCCTTGGTCTCCTTCGCCAGCACGCTCCACCCCGGTGCCGGCACCACCGAGACGCCGAACTCGACCGGGATCGCATTCGCAGGCGGCGTGTACGTCGCAGTGGGCGTGGGCGTAGTACTGGGCGTCTGGGCTGGTCCGGGGTCGGCCTTGTCGTCTCCCCCGGTCAGCAGAGTCAGCGCTACGGCGACCAGCACCACGACCGCCAGACCGGCAGCGATGGGGATGGCCACCGATGGAAGCTTGAAGCCCTTCTTGACCGGCTCGGGCCGTCGCAAGGACGGCGAACCCGTTCCAAAGCTGCTGCCAGGACCCTGTCCTCCGGCGGCAGGCCCGCCCGCAGGAGTACCAGCGTCGCCCCAGGTAGATGGGGCCGAGCCCGCAGCACCGGGAGCGGGGCCACCGGCGCCGGGCTCGCCCCAGCCGCCAGCGCCCGCAGTACTGGCGTCGCCGGCATCAGGTGAGCCGGCCTGGTCAGCTGCGGGGCCGGCAGGCGTAGTACCGGCGTCCGGTGCGTCCCAAGGTGACGTCGGCCGAGGAGGGACCTCGAGAGACCAAGGGGACGGCGGCAGCTCCGGCTCCGGGGTGGCGGCTGCCTCCTCCACCTCCTCGGCGTCGGTCTTTCGGACCCACGGATTACGGGGGCCCTGGCCCTTGTCGCGCTTTCCGTTCACTGGCTCTTGATCACCGAAGCCAGCATTTTGTCCACGTCCTTCTGGATGGTCTCGACCCGGTCCTTGCGGCCGTAGACCTGGATCAGCGTCATCACGCCGTCCTTGCGCTCGATCACGCCGACCATGCCGACCACGGTGAGCGTGCCGTTCTGGGTGGTCGACACCGCACTGTAGCTCTGCGTGGTCATCACCTTGATGTTGCCGTCGGTGGGCGTCTCCGACACCGGCTCCTTGGCCTTGACCTGGGTCAGGCTCTTGGTCTCGGCCTTCAGCAGCAGCGGCAGCACCACCGAGGTGGTCTCGTCCGACTTCGCCTTGAACGCGTTCACCATGAAGTACGCCTCGCCCGACTTGAGCAGGTAGACGCCGGTGTACTTGTCGAGCGGCTTGCGCAGGTAGCCCGGCTGCGGCTTCACGTAGACGCCCTCGGCGACCTCGATGCCCTCGTCAGCCGACGTGGTGGGCTGACCGGTCGGCTCTGTGGTGGGCTCACCAGTCGGCTGCGTAGTGGGCTGGGTCGTCGTCGGGCTCGGTGGCGGCGGCTGGACCTTCTTGTCGTCGCCACCGCTGAACACCAGCGCCAGCACGACACCGATGAGCGCCACTGCGGCGAGACCTCCACCGGCGAGCAGCAGGATCTTGTTGCCACCCTTACCGCGGTTGCCACCGCCGTACTGCGGACCCGGCTGGCCCCACTGCTGCTGTCCCGGGTACTGCTGGCCCGGAAAGCCCTGCTGCTGCGGGTAACCCTGCGGTGCCTGCCCCTGGTACTGCGGCTGGCCCGGCTGCCCATACCCCGGCGGCGGCCCCGGCGGCGGCCCCGGCGGCGGCCCGTAGCCCGGCTGCCCAGGCGGCGGTCCTTGCGGCGGCCGTCCCTGCGGAGGCTGACCCTGGTACGGCGGCTGACCCGGCTGCCCATACCCCGGCGGCGGCCCCTGCTGAGGCTGGCCCTGCTGAGGCTGGCCCTGCGGCGGCTGGCCGTAGCCCGGCTGCCCCGGCTGCGGCTGTTGTCCTTGACCCGGCTGCCCGTAACCCGGCTGCCCGTAGCCCTGCTGGCCTCCGTACGGCGGTTGTCCTGGCTGGCCGCCCGGGTCACCCTGACCGTACGGCGGTTGCTGGTTGCTCATGCCTGCGTCTCCCCAGTCATCCCATCGAAGCCGGCGGCCGGCACACTCCCCTGCACTGCCACTCCACGCTCGGACTTCGGCACGGAACGGACAGAGTTGCCACAGGCGGAGCAGAAGTCCGAGTGCGGCAGCAGCGGCATCTCGCACCGCGAGCAGAACGCCAGGTCTCCTGAGGCGTGGTTCGAGCCGCCGCGGGCGGCGGACTCGAGTGCGGCCTCGAGCAGACCCTTGTGGAGCACTGTACGGACCCGGATGATCAGCGCGCCGAGCAGTGCCAGACCCCAGACCACGCCGAGGATGGCGCCGATCGTGGAGCCGCGCCCGCCGACGAAGCCCAGCAGGTAGACACCACCCTGGAACAGGGCGTTGACGATCATCGCCTGGATCAGACCGAACACCCAGAGCGGGGTGAAGCCGTCGTACTTCTCACCGAGACCGGAGAACTCCGCCACCGCGAGGCCTGTCGCCGAGCCGTAGATCAGCGGCTTCACGAAGCCCTGCAGCAGGACGACGGAGATCCAGGTGCCGGCACTGCTGCCCGGACCGGCGAAGCCGCCGCTGATCCAGCCCCAGTGCAGTACGAGCGTCTCGAAGCAGGCGAACCCGACGCCGGCCACCACGCCGAAGGTGAAGCCGTCCATCAGGTCGTCGTACCGGGGCCGCGAGGCCAGGTAGATCGGGCCGATCTGACGGATCAGCTCCGACACGACCGGGACCAGCAGGATCAGGATCACCAGGTCGCGCCCGGACGGACCGGCCGGGTTGCTCCCGACCAGGTCGGTCGACAGGGCGATCAGGTCGGACCAGAGCCAGGTGAACACCGCGGCCAGCACGCCGGTCAGCACGAAGGCCGCGGCGACGACCGGGATCGGCTCGTCCTCCCAGAGGTTCACGTCGTACAGGTAGAGGATGTAGACGATCGGGATGGCGAAGGCGGCCACCATGATCGCTACCGGCAGAGCACCCAGCGCGGCCGTCACCACGGTCAGCAGCAAGGCGATGCCCAGCGCGACCTTGTAGGTGTACGGCTGGCGGCCGGCGCCCTGCGGCATGATCGTCGAGACCAGCTTGAACGAAGCCACCGGCTCATCCGGTCGGGCCGCGTAGGCCTTCTTGCGCTGAACGTCTCCGGACTGCAGGTCGTTGCCACAGTGATGGCAGAAGTGCGAGACCTCGGGGACGTCAGAGCTACAGCGCGGACATTCCACGCCATCCTCCCTAGCTTGGACTTGCGGACCGACGCGGGGCGCGCGCCGAGGGGTGGTCAGGTCGGCCCGGCCTCGACCGGGCGGACCCGGACAGATTCTCGTACAGCACGACCGGGAATCATCATTTCCCGCCCGAGGGTCACCTTTTCGTGTCCAGACCGTGCTGTGGACAGGCCGTATCCGGACCGTGTCCTGGTCAGCTCGCGCGGGCCGCGAGGCCGGGCCAGAGCTCGTCGATCCGGCGGTCGAGATCGGCGAGGCTGCCCGAGTTGTCGACGACGAGATCCGCGACGGCCAGCCGCTGCTCCCGCGTCGCCTGGCTGGCGATCCGGGCTTTTGCTTCCTCGTCAGTCATCCCGCGATCCCGGGTCAACCGTTCGACCTGAACCTCCTGCGGTACGTCGACCACGAGCACCAGATCGAACTTGTCGCCCTGCCCGGTCTCGACCAGCAACGGAATGTCATGCACCACAACGGAATCCGCCGGCGCCCCGGACTCGATCTCGGCCGCCCGGGCCCGCACCCGCGGATGAATGATGGCCTCCAGCTTCCGCCGGGCCGGCTCGTCCCCGAACACGATCCGCCCGACCGCAGGCCGGTCCAGCTCCCCGTCCGGCGTCAGCACCTGTCCGAAGGCCTCGACCACTTCGGCCAGCCCATCGGTGCCTCGCGCAACCACTTCCCGCGCGAGCAGATCGGAGTCGATCACCACCGCCCCCCGCTCCCGCAAGCGCGCCGACACAGCGCTCTTCCCTGACCCGATCCCCCCGGTCAACCCGACTCTCAGCACGCCAGCACGGTACTACGCCCGCCCCGCGCCTCCGCCGACGGAGGAGGCGCGGAGCGGGCGTAGTACGGGCGAGACCCCCGCACCCAGTACGGGGGTGCGGGGGTCTCGGGTCCTGCAGGTAGATCAGCCCTGGCCGGTCAGCTTCTCGCGGAGAGCCTGAAGCGCCTCGTCGGAAGCGAGCGCACCCTCGACGGGAGCGTCGTCCTTCGGAGCAGCGGCCGAGGAGTACGTGGAGGCCTCGCCGGCCTCGACGTCCGCCGTCTTGGCGTCCTCGATCTGCTTCTTGTGGGCCTCCCAGCGCGTGTGGGCCTCGGCGTACTGCCGCTCCCACTCCTCACGCTGCGAGTCGAAGCCCTCGAGCCACTCGCCCGTCTCGGGGTCGAACCCGTCCGGGTAGATGTAGTTGCCCTGGTCGTCGTACGTCGCCGCCATGCCGTACAGCGTGGGGTCGAAGTCGTCGGAGACGGGGTCGACACCCTCGTTGGCCTGCTTGAGCGACAGCGAGATCCGGCGACGCTCGAGGTCGATGTCGATGATCTTGACCATCACATCGTCGTTCACCTGAACGACCTGCTCCGGGATCTCGACGTGACGCTCGGCCAGCTCGGAGATGTGCACCAGACCCTCGATGCCCTCCTCCACCCGGACGAACGCACCGAACGGAACCAGCTTGGTGACCTTGCCGGGCACGATCTGGCCCATCTGGTGGGTCCGGGCGAACTGCTGCCACGGGTCTTCCTGGGTCGCCTTCAGCGACAGCGAGACGCGCTCGCGGTCCATGTCGACGTCCAGCACCTCGACGGTGACCTCCTGGCCGACCTCGACCACCTCGGTCGGGTGGTCGATGTGCTTCCAGGACAGCTCGGACACGTGCACCAGACCGTCGACGCCGCCGAGGTCCACGAACGCACCGAAGTTGACGATCGAGGAGACGACACCCTTGCGGATCTGGCCTTTCTGCAGCTGGGTGAGGAAGTTCATCCGCACCTCGGACTGCGTCTGCTCCAGCCACGCCCGGCGCGACAGAACCACGTTGTTGCGGTTCTTGTCGAGCTCGATGATCTTGGCCTCGATCTCCTGGCCGACGTACGGCTGGAGGTCGCGGACCCGGCGCATCTCGACCAGCGAGGCCGGCAGGAAGCCACGCAGGCCGATGTCCAGGATGAGTCCACCCTTGACGACCTCGATGACCGTACCGGTGACGACGCCGTCCTCTTCCTTGATCTTCTCGATCGTGCCCCAGGCCTTCTCGTACTGGGCGCGCTTCTTCGACAGGATCAGGCGGCCTTCTTTGTCCTCCTTCTGGAGAACCAGGGCCTCGACGTGATCGCCGACGTTGACGACCTCGTTCGGGTCGACGTCGTGCTTGATCGACAGCTCGCGCGACGGGATGACGCCTTCGGTCTTGTAACCGATGTCGAGGAGAACCTCGTCCCGGTCGACCTTGACGATGGTCCCCTCAACGATGTCGCCGTCGTTGAAGTACTTGATGGTCAGATCGATCGCCGCGAGGAAGTCTTCCTCCGACCCGATGTCATTGACCGCTACCTGCGGGGTGGTGCGTACTGCGGGGTCGAGAGGTGCCTCGATGCTGGCCGTCATGTGGTGGGTTGCTCCGTGGGCTGATGGTGTCGTGCGGGTGCACCCGGGCCGTTGGATCGCAACAGAGGCGCTGGATTACCTGAACAGGACAGAATCACCACCGACTGCTTGCTGCGAGCACGAGCCTGCTCCGTCCGAGGTCGCGCGGGCCCATAGCGCATCTGACAGAATACGGGTAATGCCGAGGGCACGGCAACCCGGGGCACCCGGGTGAGGACCGGCCGCCCGCCGAGGTCTCCCGGCGTACCTGACAATGACAGCTGTCTTCAATGTACGACTTCCGGGTCCGGACGGCCTCCCGCGAGGTCGCCCGTGTCGCCGATCCGGCTGATCAGCGCGTTCGCGGCGGCCGCCACCGGGTTGGCCGCGGGGCGTGCCGCGAGGTCGATCAGCGCCCACAGATCCGCCGCCCGGCCCCGCTCCAGCAGTCTGTCCCCGAGGTCAGGACCGGCCCGTACGACGCTCAGCACCGCCCTCGCGAGCACCGGATCGGTACAGAACCGGAGCAGATTCCCCAGATCGGCGTACGGCGAACCGGCGTGCGCGAACTCCCAGTCGATCAGCCCGGTGATCACCGCGGTCGACGGATCGACCAGCAGATTCTTCGGGTTGAAGTCGCTGTGCACCAGGCAGATCCGGTCCACCCCGGTCTCGGCCAGATCCTCCGCCTGGTCCAGCACCCTCTCGAACCCCGCCGCTTGCGAGGGCGTCAACCCGATCCCGGCGGCGTGCGAAGCGAAGAACTCCCCCAGCCCACCGACGCCGAACGGCGAGATCCCCAACTCGCGTCCAGTGAAGTCGCCGAAGGTCAGGAACGGCATCCCGCTCAGCCGCACCAGGAGCTCGCCAAGCTGCTCCCCCACCTTCCGCCGCTCATCGTCAGCGGCCGTGTCGAGATAGGTCTGCAGATTCACGCCGGGCAGCCGCTCGTTCAGGACATATGGAGGAGCCCCGTCGCCCGCAGGCTCAGGCATCGCGTCCAGCACCCGCGGCACCGGCAGCAACCCGCGCACGAGCCGCATCAGCGAGACATCCACCGCCGCCCGGGCCGGATGCTTGCCATACAGCTTGAGCACAGCATCCTCGCCACCGGCGCTCACCGCGAACGTCTCTCCGCCATGTCCGCCGGTCAGCGGCACGGCGCTGGCCGCGATCGCCCCGAAGTCATCCATGCCGCAGCATCCTGCCCCACCGCACCGACAGCCCCGGACGTCCATCGGCCGCCGAGGGCGAGCCCACCAGTGGTGGGCGTGCACAAGAAGTGGCGACCTTGAACAGGGTCTACCTTGTTCAAGGTCGCCGCTTGGGGTCCGAGCCCACCACTGGTGGGCTCGCGCTACGCCGTGGTGGGTGCTGGGAGTCCGGCTGCCGCCAGGATCGTCGGTACTGCGTTACGCAGGCCGGCCGCGTTCGGGTGCAGCGGCACGATGCCGTTCGTCACCACGCTCGGGATCAGACCCTCGATCCACCTGGTCGCGGCGCCCTTGCACATGTCGTGGCCGACGCTGGGCGTCGCCAGGTCGACGTACGTCGCACCATGCGCCCTAGCCTGCTCGGCCATCCGGAGGTTCAGCCGGGTCAACGACGCCTGCAGGTAGTCCGCGTCCACACTCCACACCGGGACGACCGGCCAGCAACCGCCCTTCTTGATCCCCGTCGGGTAGCCGACCATCAGGATCTTCGCCTGCGGCGCCCGCTGCCGGATCTCCTCGATCACCGTGCCGTACGTCGGCGCGAACGCGTCGATCTTCTGCGCGAGCTTGTCCACGCCGCCCGCGGTGTTGGCCGCCTTGCAGGACGACCCGACCCCCGGAGGCAGCAGGTTCACGCACGAGACCGCCAGACCGACCAGGCCGATGTCGTTGCCGCCGATCCCCACGGTGACGAGCGTGGTGTCCGGGCTCAGAGCGTTGTACTGCGGTGCCGCCGTGCCCGTGATGATCCCCGGCTGCGGATTCGCGAAGTGGGTGGTCTGGGCAGCGCCGCAGGTGACGTCGCGGAACGCCGCGGGCTGGAGCTTGCCGGCGATGATCGAGGCGTAGTTGACCGCCGATCGCGCGCAGGTCAGCAACTCCTTCGCCGGCAGCACGAGCGAGCCGGCCGCGAACGAGTCGCCCATCGCGACGTACACCAGGGGCGCTGGGGCCGCCTGCGCGGTGAGTGGGGTGGCGACGACCAAAGTCGTCACACCGAGCAAAGCCGTGATCCGGGAACGCACTGACCTCTTCTGCATGCTGACCGCCTTCACACCATAAGTAACCGGCCGGTAACACATCGGGTGCGAGTCAGCATGAAGAAAACTCACCTTTTCGGCAAGACCTCAGGGTGACAAATCTGCGGTCGATCATTTACGATACTACGGTAGCGTAAAAAGGAGTTGAGATGGCCGAACGCGGCAGACCGCGAGACGCCGGGATCGAAGGCAGAGTGCTCGCGGCCGCGGCGGCGGAGATCCGCCAGGGCGGGTACGACGCGTTGTCGATCGACCGGGTGGCCGAGCGGGCCGGGGTCGCGAAGACGACGCTCTACCGGCGCTGGGCCTCGAAGGCCGAACTCGTCGTCGCGCTGATCACCAACCTGCGCGAAGACGTCCCGTTCGAGCCGTCCGGCAGTCCACGCGACGACCTGACCGCGCTGGTCACCGCGATCGCGGCGAATCTCACCGCGACCCCGACCACCCTGATCGCCGACCTGGTGGCCGCGGCTGCCCGCGAACCGCGCGTCGGCGAGAGCGTCCGGGCCTTGTGGTCCGAGCGCCACCGCGCCGTGACGGCCGTGGTCGCCAACGCCCAGCAGGCCGGCATCGTGCTCAGCCACGTCTCCCCGGCAGTACTGGTCGATCAACTGGTCGGCCCGCTCTACTACCGGCTCCTCGTCACTGGCGAGCCGCTGACCCCCGACTACGCGCAGACACTCGTGTGCAGCGTTTTAGGCCCTGAGGAGCCCCGATGACCACTACCGCCACGCCGCCCAAGAAGTCCCGAGTACGCCGCCGCGTGCTGACCGGCCTCGCCGCCATCGCCGTACTCCTGATCGGGTACTGCGTGTACGCGATCGCCCACACCACCGTGCTGCGCACCGAGATCGAGGTGGACGCCTCGCCCGACGCCGTCTGGCAGGTGCTCGCCGACCGCGCGGCCTACCCGGCGTGGAATCCGTTCATCATCTCGTCGACCGGCGAACTGAAGGCCGGCGCGATCATCACCAACGTGCTCAAGGACACGAACGGCAAGGAGACCACCTTCGCCCCGGAGCTACTCGCGGTCGAGCCGGGCAAGGAGCTGCGCTGGATCGGCAAGCTCGGCTTCGGTGGAGTCTTCGACGGCGAGCACTCGTTCCGGATCGAGGCACTGCCGGATGGCCGGTCGCGGCTGATCCAGGAGGAGAAGTTCAACGGCATCGCCGTGCCGTTCACGGTCGGCATGCTCGACACCACGATCAAGCCCCAGTTCGAGGCCATGAACCGCGCCCTTGCCGCCCGCGCGGAGGGGCGCACTGCCCGCTAGTGCCCGGACTCGGGGTACTAGGGTGAGGCGGTGGTGGAGCCGCGGCGCGTGGAGTTGACCGAGCCTGAGACGTCGAAGGCCAGCCGGGCCTACTGGGACTCGGCGGCCGCGGAGTATCTCGAGGAGCACGGCGCATTCCTCGGGGACGACCAGTTCATCTGGTGCCCCGAGGGCGTCGACGAGGCGGCCGCGCAACTCCTCGGCCCGGTTCGCGGCCGGCGGATCCTCGAAGTCGGCTGCGGCGCGGCGCAATGCTCGCGCTGGCTCGCCGGTCAGGCGGCGAACGTGGTCGCCTTCGACATCTCTATCGAGCAACTCCGGATCGGCCGCCAGCTGGACCGGCGTACCGGCACCGCCGTACGGACCGTGGCCGCCGATGCCGTGGCCATCCCGTTCAAGGACGAGACCTTCGACATCGCCTGCTCAGCCTTCGGCGCCTTGCCGTTCGTCGCCGACGCCGAGGCAGCCCTCAGGGAGATCGCCAGGACGCTGAAGCCGGGCGGCTTGCTCGTCTTCTCCGTGACGCATCCGATCCGGTGGAGCATGCCGGACGACCCGACCCCGGCCGGTCTGCGGATCACGCAGTCGTACTTCGACCGCACGCCGTACGTCGAAGTGGACGGCCAGGGCACCCCGGTCTACGCCGAGCATCACCGTACGACGGGCGACTGGATCCGCGCGCTCACCGGCGCCGGCCTGATCGTCGACGACCTGCTCGAACCCGAGTGGCCGGCCGGCAACGACCAGGTCTGGGGCGGCTGGGGACCAGACCGCGGCCGGCTCGTACCCGGTACCGCGATCTGGTCAGCCCACAAGAACTAGTCAGCCGGTGTCGAGGCGGCCGGACGTGACCGCAGCTGCAGCGCCACGACCAGCGCCAGCAACAGCAGACCGATGATCAGCGAGATGAGCGGCACCCAGAAGCCGATCAGCTGCAACTGCGCGGCCTTGGCCTTGTAGCCGCCCTCTTCGACGCCGTTCTCCTTGGCGCCTTCGACGTTCTTCTTCACGGTGGCGTCGTCGTAGGCGATCGTCACCTTCGTCGCGGTCACCCGGGGCTCACCATTGTAGCTGAGCGAGGCGAACTGCTCCTCCTGGCCCTTGATGATCGCGCCGGTGACCGGCTCGATCCACAGCGTCCGCTTGTTCTGGTACGTGCGCTGGACGGTGACCGCCTCGGTGCCCTGTTCCTTGATCACCGACGGCGGGACCTGCAGCGGCTTGACCTGCGCGATGTCCTGCTTCGGCACGATCTGCTCGAACTTGTAGACGTTCAGCCCGTGCAGCTTGTCCTCACCCTTGTACTCGGCCGGGAAGGCCTTGCGGGTGCTGGAGTCCCAGAACTGGTAGGTCTTCTTCTCGGTGCCGAACGGGAACTTCAGCACCAGGCCCTGGTGACCCTGGAAGTACGGGTCGCCTTCCTTGGCCGTCTGCCGTTCCGACTTCTCCAGCGAGGTAGTGATGTATTCCCCGGTGTCCGCGTCGGTCCAGCGGACCGACTCACCGGTGTGCGCGTCCAGCACGACCCGCTCCTGGACGAAGCTCAGCGGCAGCTTGGCCGTCTGCGTCTTGTCGTCAGGGAACTTGTAGTCCAACTCGTCGTCCGTGATCACCACGGTGTCGAACACGACGACCTTGCGGTCCAGCTTCTTGCTGATCTCCTCGGCAGCCGCCACGTCCCCCCGGACCGTACGGCGTGCTTCCAGGGTCACCGACTTCTCGCCCAGCTCGGCCACGCTGAAGATGGTGGCGTCCGGACCGGCCGACACGGTGTGCGCGACCTGGTCGGCCGGTGCCACCGCCAGCGTCGGATAGGCATAGAACTTGGCCAGTGCCGCGATCCCTACGAAGAAGATCCCCAATGCGATCACCAGCACACGACTGCGATTCCCCACAACAATCCCTCCCGGTTCGGTCCGCGGGACGCTACCAGCGAGTAGGGGTCTTGAACAGAGACCAGCGGCGAGAAAGTCCAGCAGTGGCCGAACTGTCATATAGTCCGGCCACATGAGTGGGATCTGGGGGGCGTCCGGGCGGCTGCGCGCGGCACCGGACGAGGCAGTACTGCGGGTCGCGGTGGTGGCGGTCGCGGTCGTTCAGGCCGCCGTGTTGGGCTTGCTCGCGCGCCGGGGATCCTGGCAGAGCGACGATCTCGACTTCCTCGTCCAGGGCGGCAAGGGCTTCGCGCCAGGCGAACTGCTCACCCCGGTCAACGATCACATCGCACCCGGCCTGCGCTTCGTCTACGCGATCTTCGCCCAACTGGCGCCGCTCAACTACGACGTCACCGTCGCCTGGCGGGTCATCATGCAGGCGCCCGCGATCGCCCTGATGGGCTTCCTCTTGCTCCGCTTGCTCGGCACCAAGTGGTGGGTCGTCATCGGGACTGCGCTCTACGCGCTGGCTCCCGTCAGCATGCCGTCGTTCATGTCGCTGTCGAGCGCGGTGAACAATCTGCCCGCTCACGTCTTCGGCCTGCTGGTGCTGCACGCGACCGTCGACTGGTACGCCGGCAGCCGGCGCCGAGCGATTGCCTATGGCCCCCTTTCGCTGCTGATCTCGTTGGCCTGCTGGGAAAAGTCGGGCCTGATCATGGCCACCGCACTCGGGTTGGCGCTCTACCTCCGCACGGTGCCGCTGCGCCGATGGCTGCGGGAGAGCTGGCCGCTCGGCGCCGCGTTCGCCGTCCCGGTTGTTGCCTTTGGCATCCTTTATGCGACCCGGGGGAATCCGTCCGAAGGCAAGCTGCCCGGCCTCGGTGAGCTGCTCAAACTGGCCGCGCGCTCGTTCGCAGTACCGATCGGCGGGCTGGCCGGCGGGCCGTGGCACTGGAGCTCCGTGGCGGCGCCGTTCGGCTTGGCCGATGCACCCGTCGCAGCCGTCGCGATCGGGCTGGTCGTGCTGGTGTCCTTGCTCCTCATCGCGTGGCGGACCGACCGGCGGGCCTTGCTGTTGTGGGGATCGCTACTCGTCTATGTACTGACAACTTGGCTGCTGGTGTCGTACGGACGGTTCGAGGTCTTCGGCGCGGTCTTCGTCCTGCACTACCACTACTGGTCGGACGTCTCGATCCCGCTGACGCTCGCTGTCGTCCTGACCGCCCGATCCGTGCAGCCGCGCTCCGCCGCGCTGGCCAGGGTGGCACCCGCCGCCGTCGCCTGCTGCCTGACCGCCTGGACCGGCGGGGTTGTCGTCTCGGACACCGGCTTCGCTCAGCTCTGGGGCAAGAACCCGGCCCGTGCGTACTTCGACAACGTCACCGCCGACCTCAAAGAGGCCGGCCCGTCGGTGAACCTGTGGGACGTCTCGATGCCCTCGACGATCTCCACCATCCTCTCCGACGACAGCCGCCTCTCCCCCGTACTGCGAACGGCCGGTATCCCCTTCCGCCTGCAAGGCCCCGGAGACCCGTACATCGTGTCCGACACCGGGCATCTCCAGCCCGCCACCCTGATCGCCTGGGCGAGAACCAAGACGCCAGGCGGATGTGCCCGGGAGCTGCACGGTACGACGCCCCTGACGCAACCGCTCCAGATCATCCAGGCTCACGACTCGACGCGCTGGTTCGCCAAGCTCGCCTACATCTCGCAGCGGGAGACGCGGGTCCTGGTCGAGCTCATCGATGCCGACGGCCAGGTGGTGGCGATGCCGATGCCCGCCGCCCCCTGGCCGAGCAGCACCCTCGCGAACATGTACTTCGGGCCGTCCGCCCCGATCCGGGCGGTCGCCGTCCGGCTGCGCACTCTCGATCCAGCGGCTACCGTCTGTCTGGGCGATTTCGAGCTCGGCCTACCCAAGGGGATCCGATGAGACGCATGAGGTTTCCGGCACTCGACGGGTTGCGCGCGATCGGCGCGCTCGCGGTACTGACGACGCACGTCGGCTTCCAGAGCGGTGATGCGCTGAGTGGGCCGTTCGCGGGGGTGCTGTCGCGCCTGGACATCGGGGTCGCCATCTTCTTCGCGATCTCCGGTTTCCTGCTCTACCGTCCGCATGTCGTCGCGTGGTTCGAGGAGACCGAGCCGCCGCACCTGTTGCCGTACCTGCGCAACCGGGCGCTGCGCATCGTGCCGGCGCTCTGGGTCGCCGTGCTACTGGCCGCTTTCCTGGTACAGAACGACGAGGCCGTCAGTTGGGTCTACTACCTCCATCACGCCATCTTCACCCAGGTCTACGTCGATGGGCCGACGGTGCACGGCCTGACCCAACTGTGGAGCCTTGCCACCGAGGTGGCGTTCTACCTGCTGCTGCCGTTCCTTGCGAAGCTGCTGACCAGCTACGAGCGGCCGACCCGACGAGCAGTCCGGTGGCGGCTGGCCGTGCTGTTCGGCCTCACCCTGCTCGGACCGATCTGGATGGGCACCATCACCGCGACCGGCAACCCGCTTGCAGGACTGTGGCTGCCGGGCTACATCGGCTGGTTCGCGGTCGGGATGGGTTTCGCGCTGTGGCAGGTCGCCCGGGCCAGCGGGCGGCTCGGGCCGTCCGTGCTGGACACACTCATCAAGATTCCCGGCACCGTCTGGGGAATCGCCGTCGCGCTGTTCCTGATCGCGGCGAGCCCGGTCGCCGGCCCGTACAACCTGAGCCTGCCGAGCGTGGGTCAGGCTGTCATGAAGAGCCTGCTCTACACGGGAATCGCTGCCTGCGTGCTGTTCCCGGCGATCACGCCGACTCGCCGGACGGTCGCAGTACTGGGCGGCAAGGCCGGTCACTTCGCGGGCGACATCTCGTACGGCGTCTTCGTGTATCACCTCATCGTGCTGAGCCTGGTCCAGCAGATCTTCGGCCAGACGCTCTTCGGTGGAAGCTTCGCGGCTCTCTTCTGGCCGACTCTCGTCGCATCAGTCGCGGTGGCCGCGGCGAGCTACTACGGGCTGGAACGGCCGATCATGCGCCGGGGACGGCACGACCGGACCTACGACGTCTCCGGGGTCGGCCGGGACAGCAGCGCCAACGCGCAGCCGAAGAGGATCGACGACTGGACCAAGCCCGAGGTCAAGCCCGCTCCCCCGTCCGGCCATGGCTGAACCGCGGCGACCAGCGATCCCAGTAGGACAACGCCGACCACGACGGCGATGAGTTCGACCCGGCGCCCGTCGAGGAGCCAAGCGAGTACCGCCGCGACCAGCGTTGCGGCGAGCCCGATCCAGCCGGCCATGAACGTCCCGGCCGCCACCGCCAGCACGGAGGCGATCCACGGCCCGACCCGGCCGGCCTCGCGGAGTCTGTGCCCCGCGTGCCGCGACCGCCGACGCGCGAAGATCGCCAGCCCGACAACGCCCACGAAGAGGATCAGGCCGACCAGCAGCCCGGCGCGGTAATCCCGGTCCGGCGTGAACCGGGCAGTGACCACCTGCTCGGGACCGGCCGGAAGGATCCAGCCTTGCTGCCAGCCGCCGATCCGCAGCGGGACCAGCTTGCGGCCACTGCTGTCGTAGGCCTCCCAGCCGGTACTGAAGTTCTGCCCGACTGTCAGCACGGACTGCTCATCCGCCTGCGGTGCTTCGAGAGTCAGCGACGCCGGCGTCGAGCGCCAGACGTCCACACTCTTGACCGGCGAGACCGCCGAGTTGCTGAGTTCCGGCCTGGTCAGCTTGACCTCGACCGGTACGAAGTCGGGGCTCGCCACGACATCCACCGTGTGCCGGCCACGTGGCAGCTGAACGGTGCTCTGCTTGCACAGGGTGAAGCCGACCGGCCGCCGCTGCAGTGCATCGCGAACGGTGCCGGTGAGCTGCGTGGGCAGGTCCACGCCATCGATCCGGACCGACGGGCCGAAGCCACACTGCGATCCGGTCACGGCATTCAGGTCGACTGCCTTCCGGAGGTTGTCGGCGCCGAGCACCCGCAGTTCGGAGACACCGACCGGGAGGTGCCGGGCGAACCCACTCGCGGAATCCACGTCAACGGACTGGTCGTTGCCGGTGAAGGTGAGCACGATGTTCTTCACCACGGTGGTGCCGGCGGGGAAGGTCAGGAAGCCTTGCGGATCGACCTTGCCCTCGATCGCCGGGCCACCATCGAGGCGGACGGAAACCGACGTCGCCCGGGACGCCGCCAGGTATTGGTCATTGAGGAACTGCAGCCCCGTCACCGGCTTTTTCCTTGCCCCAGGCAACCTCAAGGTCAGGGTCGGCTGGAGGTCGTCTGGACCGGCGACCCAGCCGGTACCGAGGTCGCGGTCGACGACCGCGCCCGGACGGCCCTCCGGTGCGGTGACCGCGCGGGACGACGCCGCCGCACGAATGGGCGCCGGCCGGTCCAGGAGGCGTTCCAGTGCGGCGCCGTCCTTCGGCAACGCCGTCCCCTGCAGCCAGTACGACGCTGTCCGGGGCAGGTCGACGCTGCGCAGCAGGCCCGTCGCCTCCTCGGAGTCGCGCGCGGCCCCTTCGCGGCACAACGGCCGGGTGGCGGCGTGCAGACAGGCTGAGCGGCCGGTCTGCTGGTTCCGGAAGACCAGGGCACCCGGCAGCCGATCGAGTCCCGACGGGATCACCAGCCTGCTCACCGGTTTCACGCCGGGCAGAGAGATCTCGGAGATCGAGACACCGTTGGGGTTTCTCCCGTCGGTCACGCCGACGGTGATCCGCAGCCGCTGGGTCGTTCCGGCTGGTGCCGCGATGTGCTGCGGTTTGTCCGTGTCCTGCACGGCCGAGGTCAGCGACCCGCGATCGGTGTCGACCTTCAGCGTGCGGATCGACTCGTTGGTCGGCGCCGCCAGCGAGAACCGCACCTCGAGATTGTCGAGCGACTGCGGCGTTTCGAAGGTCAGCTCGATCCACTCGCCGCTGCTGCGCCCGAAGGTGCCAGAGACCCAGCGGGTGGTGGGATCGCCGTCCACTGCGGCCGACGGCCCGTTGCCAGGTCCGAGCCGTAGCGTCGCGTCCGCATCGGCGGCCGAGGAGGAGGCCCGCACGTCGGTGATGCCGCCCGTCCACGACCTCGTCGTCAGAGCAGCCGCCGGATCGACGACGTAATCGAGGGTGCGCCGCTTCTGCCGTCCCGGGTCCTCTTGGGTCAGTACAGGCGACAGGTTGTCCGCGGGTCTGCCGACAGTCACCTCTCGGCGCTGTAGCCCATCCGTCTGGACCAGCGGAAGCTTGCCGAGGCCCTTGGCGTCAGTGCTCGTCACTGCCTCGCGGTCGCCACCCAGTGCGGCCAGTACGGCCGGTACGTCCTCAGGAGCGCCGCGGACCTCTACCAGTTGCGACTGCGGGACCAGCCGGGCTGGGCTGACGTCGCCCACGTCGTAGATCTCCACGCTCGGGTACGGCAGCCTGGTGTGCTCGTCCAGCGTCAGGCCGGTCTGCTCGATGGAGCTGCCGGTCGGCGGCCCGAAGTACGCGGCTCGCTTCAGGCCGGACTCGTCCAGGCTCTCGTGGACGGCCATCGTCGGCGTCACCTGGGCATCGATGCGCAGATCGTTTCGCACGACGACGTACTTCACGCCTGCCCGTGCAAGTGCTTGCTGCAGAGTCTTGTCACCGACTCCCGAGCCCAGGCGCCGCTCCACCTCGTCCAGCCAGCGCGTAGTACCGGCAGAGCCCAGCGGTACTGCGTCCCTGACCGCCATCGGCCGCTTCAACAACGACTGGAACGGCTCGTCCTTGGTGGAGCCCCAGGTGAAGTCCGCAAAGGACGCAGCCGGTACTACGAGCACGCTGCCGCTTGTCGGCTGGCTGTCTAGCCAGGTGGCCGCTTCGCGCCAGTGTGCCGGGAGGGACTCGTAGGACTCGGGTCGCGGCAGCTGAGCGAACAGCGCAGGCGTGGCGACCGAGACGACCAGGCAGGCGGCCAGTACCGGCACGATGCGGCGGTGGACGCCACGGACCGTCGCCCAGCTAGTCAGACGGGTCAGTGCGTGCGCCGCGGCCAGCGCGAGTGGCAGCCGAACCACCAGCTCGAACTTGTGGGTGTTGCGGAGCGCAGCGAGAGGCCCGTCGAGTAGATCCTGCAGCTGAGGAGCTAGTGGCGAACCAGCCGTGCCTGCGTGGCCGAGGGTCACCAGTAGCAGGCCGACGACTAGTGAGAGCTGCAGGAAGCCGCGGTGCTTCAACGTGCCCATCGCCAGGCCTACCAGGCCCAGCAGAGCGATGGCTGCCGACGTGAGGATCAGTGCCGGCTGCGTGACGTAGAGCCAGCCGGCCGGCCAGGTCGGGCCGTCTCCAGCCGCCAGGAAGTTCAACCACTGCGACGTACCGCGGAACGACTCGAAGACGCTCGCCTTGCTGGTCGTGACGGCGGCGTTCTCGATCCAGTCGAGGAAGGGTGGGCTGTAGCGGCCCAGCATCGCCAGTGGGACCAGCCACCAGAAGGAGACGGCCACCACGCACCCGAACCAGCCCACAGCGACCTTGAGGGTCGACTTGTCCAGCCGACGGGTGATCAGCCACAGGGCCGGCAGGACCAGGGTGGCGCCTGTCGCGACCGCGTTGACTCCCCCGACCAGTCCGAACGCGACAGCGGACCAGCCGACCCGCCACCAGCCGGAGCGGGCTTTGGGAGTCACCAGCGGCAGCAGCACCCAGGGAGCCATCGCCAGCGGCCAGACCTCGATGGAGGTGATCGCCACCTCGCCGAGCATCCGTGGGCTCAGGGCGTAGAACATGGCGACGGCGAACCGCGCCCACGGTACGCCGTACCCGAGAGCGCCGCAGAGCTTCCAGACGCCGAGGAAGGCCACACACATCACCAGTGACCACCACAGTCGCTGGGTGATCCAGCCTGGCACGGACAGTGCGTCCAGCAGCCAGTGGAACGGGCCCATCGGCATCAGGTAGCCGTACGCCTGGTTCTGCAGCTGCCCGAAGGCGCCTTGCGGGTCCCACAGGTGCAGCGAGCGAGCTAGGAAGGCACCTGGTCCGGCAGTGAGGTCGAGCTTGGTGTCCGGGACGATCTTGCCCGGCTCCTGGTGGAAGCACAGGGCGATCAGGACCAGGCACCCCAGCAGCAGCCGGGTCCGCCAGATCACCTTCTCTTTGCTGGGTGCCTTCATTCGTGGGTACCTCATCGGCGCCGGAGCACCACGACGAGGTTCCAGGTCGCGAACTCCCGCACCCCCGGCACAGCCAGTACGCCGTACGCCCAGCGCGGGTGGTAGCGCGGGAACGCGGCCACCAGTTCGGCGTCGCCGCACGAGCGGGCCCAGCGCAGCCCGCCGGCGACGGTGATCGGGAAGAGCGACTCACCGAACTTGTTCTTCGGCGGCTTGCCCTGCCGCCGCTCGTAGCGCCGCGCGGCCCGGTGTCCGCCGAGGAAGTGCCAGGGCGCGGTCTCATGGCCGCCGTGCGGTCCCCACCAGCCGGTGTAGGACAGGAAGATCGTGCCGCCCGGCTTGGTGACGCGGACCATCTCGTCGGCCATCAGCCACGGATCCGGCACGTGCTCGAGGACGTTCGACGAGAAGCAGACGTCGATCGTGCCGTCGCCGATCGGCAGCGCCATCCCGCTGCCCAGGACCGTGCCCGGTACGGGCTCACCGCGGCCACTGAGCTCGCCGAGGTCGGAGTCGATCGCGTAGTACGTCGCTCCAGCGCCGCGGAACGCGTCTGCGAAGTACCCGGGACCGCCGCCGACGTCGAGCATCCGCGCGCCGCGCAGGTCGACGTACGAGGACAGCTGGCCGACCGAGTCCGCGGCCAGGGTTCCGTAGAAGTGATCGGGGTCGGTCTGCTCGGCTCCGAACGCCCGGAACAGCCGCACGGCACGGCCGAGGTCGGCCGTCCAGCCGACGGTGGTCACAGGGCTCGGAATCGCTTCGGACACAGGCCGGACCCTAACCGATATCGCGACCTCTGGCGGACATCGTTACTCCCTGGTAACCTCGCGGCCTTGTGGCCGGGGGCGGATTTGGGTGTGTCGTCCGGTCTCCTGCAGTCGCGAGCAGGTGCTCGGTGCGGTAGCTCGCCGTGCCGAGTGCCGCGCAGCACGCAGGAGACCGGACGACACACCCACTAGTGAGGGTGGGGCATACCAAGTGCGCGAGCAGACGGTGCTGTTGCTGAACTGGCGGGACACGACGAACCCCGAAGGTGGCGGTTCGGAGCGGTGTGTGGAGGAGGTCGCGAGAGGCCTTGCAGCAATGGGCTGGTCCGTCACCATTCTCTGCGCCGCCTACCCCGGCAGTCCTCGGGAAGCCCGCCGCCACGACGTCCGGTACCTGTACCGCGGCAGCAAGGTGACCGTGTACCTCTGCGGCTTGCTGTACACGCTGCTGCACCGCCCGGCCCGCGTCATCGACGTGCAGAACGGTCTCCCATTCTTTACCCGCCTCGTACGTCGTACCGGGGTCGTCGTGCTGGTGCACCACGTCCACGAGGAGCAGTGGCAGGTCGTGTACCCGGGCTGGAAGGGCCGGCTCGGCTGGTGGCTGGAGTCGCGGGTGGCGCCCCGGCTCTACAGCGACTGCCGCTACGTCACAGTGTCGTCGGCATCGCGCGACGAGCTGCAGGCGCTGGGAGTGGACGGTGCACGCATCGACGTCATCCACAACGGCACTGACCCCGCACCGCCTCGCCAGGTGCCGCAGGCGAGTGTGCCGACGGTGGTGTGCGTCGGCCGGATCGTGCCGCACAAGCAGGTGGAGCACGCCGTCGACGCCATCGCTGAAGCCAGGAAGGTGCTGCCGGATGCACGGCTGCTTGTCGTCGGGTCTGGTTGGTGGGAGGACTCGCTGCGCGAGTACGTGACCTCGCGCGGCCTGCAGGACGCTGTGGAGTTCCGGGGGCATGTCAGCGAGGCCGACAAGCACGCGGCGTACGACGAAGCCTGGGTGCTCGCCCTGCCGAGTCTGAAGGAGGGCTGGGGGCTGGTGGTCGGCGAGGCGGCTGCGCACGGCGTACCGACTGTCGCTTATCGCAGTGCAGGCGGGCCGACCGAGTCGGTGCAGCACGACGCCACGGGGGTCCTGGTGGACACCGAGGCTGAGTTCAGCACTGCCATCTTGTCGCTGCTGCAGGACGAGTCGCACCGGCGCAGGCTGTCAGCGGGAGCGCTCGCGTCGGCCGGCAACTTCACCTGGTCAGCCACGGTGAACGGCTTCGACCGCGTCCTCACCGGCTCAGCTGCGGGCGCAGTACCGGCCGTGGACGCAGAAGAGCCGGCCAGCGATGACGCTGACCGGCCTCTGAAGATCTGACTACTTGCTGCCGTAGTCGACGATCGGGACGTCCACCTGACCCTTGCTGGTCTGGCCAGCGGGCTTCTTCGGCTCGTCCTGCACCGTCTGTACGACTCCGACCACAGCCGTGGTTGCAACGGCCATGCCGGCTAGTACTGCGAGTGCAGCACCGATCAGTGTTCCCATGAAGCGTGTCCCCTCCTCGACAAGTAAACCGGATGGTAACAACCGGTCAGTAACTTCGCTAGTGCTCCCCCTCCGTTCATTCGCCCCCTTTTCACCCTCCACTTCAGCGACCCAACGACCCAACGACCGTTTGCGGCCATGGAGGGTGAAAAGGGGGCGAATGAACGGAACGCGGAGTGCTAGAGGGCGGAACGGACTCGTTTTAGCCTTGTGATCGCGCCGACTGCAGCGGCGGCTAGTACAGCAGTTGCGAGGGTCCAGGCGGTTAGGACGAGGACTACTGCCCAGGGGCGATCGTCCTGCGCGGCGGGGGTTCCGGGGAGGCGGTAGACGATCACTGTCGGGCCGGTGAAGACCTCGGCGAGCTGTGGGGTGAAGTCGCGCGGGGACGGGCCGCCTGCCTCGCGGTCGACGATCAGCCAGCGGACGCCTTGCTGCTGCAGGACCGCGGTGGGGTCTGCGCCTGTCCGGACTGCCTC
Source organism: Kribbella catacumbae DSM 19601 (assembly GCF_000372465.1). Classification (GTDB taxonomy): domain Bacteria; phylum Actinomycetota; class Actinomycetes; order Propionibacteriales; family Kribbellaceae; genus Kribbella; species Kribbella catacumbae. Next base: position 46,724 of record NZ_AQUZ01000020.1, on the reverse strand, counting down.
GCGGAGGGTAGTGGCGACCGCGGTTGCTCTGGGGTCCTCCCCGGCCAGGCGGTGGCCGTCGACGATCAGTTCGTCGGGGACTATCGATGGCTTGGAGAAGTAGCGCGGCATGGGGTCCAGGGCCGGGCGGCGTCCGTTCCAGGTCGGGGCGCGGTAGGACTCGAACGGCCAGGGGATGAACTCCCCCGGCAGGTTGTCGGCCGCCAGTACTCGACGCGCCTGGGCCCAGTCAGCCGGGTACTCCGCAGACCTGAGCCCGTCGCCACCTGCCAGCGAGGGCAGCGCGGCGATGGGGATCAGCGCAGCCGTGGCACCCACCACGCGCTTCATCGGTACGACGCGCAGCACTGCGGCTAGCGCGACGCCGAAGCCGACGGACTCGAGCAGGACCAATGGGCCTAGGTATCGCTGCCCATCCCGGAACAAGCCGGCGCCGGGCACCTCGCGTACTGCCCACTCCAACGCGTCGGGCGCCACGACTCCTGCCATCCCGAAGACGACAGCCAGCACTCCGGCCACCACAAGCGCCCGCACCAGGTGATCCCGTCGCCACCAGATCACTACCCCTGCCACAGCCATCACCAGTAGCAAGAACCCGAGCACCATGGGCACCAACTGCCCACGGCTGCTCGGTACGACATCCGCGTTCCAGACGCCACCTAGCGTGAGCAGCGTCGGCAGAGTCCCGCCGTAGCCCTCATCCCTAGCTGCGAAGGCCGGTACTGCCGCAGGGTCCGAGGTAGCCGCAGCAGTCCTCGCCAACCCGGCCACAATCCAAGGCGCGTTCAAAACCACCGTTCCAACCAACATCACCCGCGGAAGCCACCGCCGCCCCTGCCTACCCACCTCCGACTCAGCGACGACGCCCAGGTTCTCCCGGCCCGGCCACAGCAGGATTGCGCCTGCCAGCAGCAGCCCTGTGATTCCGCCGGAGGCGGTCAAGGCGCAGGCGCCGGAAGCCAGTAGGAAGCCCGGCCACCCCTCGCCTCGTCGCACCCTCAGCGCCGCGCGCACCAGCCACGGCAGCGCGGCGTACCCGAGCAGCAGTGCCCACGCACCCAGGTGGAACCGCTCGGCGACGAACGGGTTCCACACGTACAGCGTGGTCGCCACCGCACCCGCGAGTGGGCCACCCAAGCGCAGCTCTCGCCAGAGCGCCGTCAGGCCGAGCCCGCTGAGCAGCGGGATGGCTACCAGCACGACCTTGTTCAGCACCTGGCCGCCGGCGACCTCGTCCAGTACTGCGACGAGCACGTCCGACGGCACCGCTCGCGGCAATGCGGTTGTGACACCGAACAGGTCAAGCCGTAGCGTGAGATCCGGCACGAAGACCATGTCGTAGCCGACCACGTACCCCGGAGCGAGCAGCGGCGCGGTGATCAGCACGGTGAGCAGTACCGGCCAAGCCCACGGCAACAGCCGGGCCAACCGGAAGGATCCCCCCTCCACGCCTACCTCCTCACAAGTACTGTACGAATACCTAGCCCACCCCACCGCCCCGGTCAGGGCAACCTACCCGCCAGCAACCAGAACAGAAGCCGCATGACCTCTGAGATGACTCCCGACCAGCAACCTGCCGCACCAAAGCTCGGTTTCCTGCGCAGTGCGACCGTGGTTGCGGTCGGCATGGCCATCATGAACGTAGCGGCTTACGGTTTCACCTTGTTTGCGGTCCGCAGGCTGGTGCCGGAGCAATTCAGCGCCGTTATCGCCCTTCTGGGCCTGCTGCTGATCGGCAACGTCGTACCGCTCGGGCTGCAGGCGTCAGGCGCCCGCCGGATCGCTACCCACACCGGCCCGGGCCAGGCGGCGCTAGCAGATTCCCTACTGAAGGCAGGGCGTCGGTCCGCACTCGGATTGACCCTGCTGTGCCTACTGGCCACCCCACTACTGATGTGGCTGCTACACATCGACTCGCTGCTCGCAGTACTGCTCCTGGCGCCCACACTCGGCTGCCTGAGCCTGATGGGCTCTCAGCTCGGCGTACTGCAAGGCGGGCAGAACTGGACCGAGCTGGCAGCCATGTACATGGCGGTCGGCGTCGGCCGGTTCGCGTTCGGGGCCGGTGCACTGGTGATCCACCCGAGTCTCACGGCGGCCATGATCGGTGTCGCCATCGGCGCGGCAGTACCGCCGCTGGTCGGCAGCTTCCTCCTCCGCGGCTCCACTGGCGGTACGCCGGAGCAGGTGAAGGAGGTACTGCGAGAAACGGTGCACGGCACCCACGCCCTGCTCGCCTTCTTCGCCATTGCCAACGCTGACGTACTGCTCGCCCGTTCTCTCATGGACGGCCAGCACAGCGGGTACTACGCCGCCGGCGTGATCGTGGCGAAGGCGTGCCTGTTCCTGCCGCAGTTCGTCATCGTGATCGTGTTCCCCTCACTGGCCAACTCCCCCGGCGACACCCTGCGACTCCGCCGGGCGATCCAGGCAGTGGCCGCGCTCGGCGTTTGCTGCGTCCTCGGCGCGCTACTCCTTCCGGACCTGGTGGTGACAGTTGCCGGCGGCAAGGAGAAGTACGCCACCCTCGGCTCCTTCGCGTGGCTCTTCGCCCTCGCCGGTTCCGCGTACGCCGTACTGCAGCTGGTCGTGTACGCCGCGATCGCGCAACAGGAGAAGCGTGCTGCGCTGCTGATCTGGATCGGGCTGGTCAGCTTGGCCGTGGCCGCCCTGATCGTCCTCGGCGCCGACCTCGTCACCGGCATCACCGCCATCAAGGTCCTGGTCGCGATGACCGCCACCTGCGCCCTGGCGCTGTCGGCCGCACTGTCGGCAGGACTCCACCGACAGACGGCCGACACCGCGTAGACCTCACCAGAGGCTGGACTTGGCGAACTTGCGGGCGAGCGTGTTCGCCAGCACCAGCAGGACCAGGCCGATCACCGAGCGGAACAGCCCGATCGCCGCGGCATAGCTGAACTGCGGCACCTGGGAGGCGAAGCCGAGCTTGTAGACGTAGGTGTCGATCACCTCCGACGTCTGCAGGTTCAAGGTGTTCTGCAACAGCAGGACCTTCTCGAACCCGACGGACATGATCGCGCCGATGTTCAGGATCAGCAGGATCACCGCCACCGGCCGGATGGCCGGCAGGTCGATGTGCCACACCCGGCGAAGCCTGGACGCTCCGTCGACGATCGCCGCCTCATGCAACTCGGGCGAGACGCTGGTCAGCGCGGCGAGGTAGATGATCGCCGAGAAACCCATCGTCTGCCAGGCACCGGACCAGACGTAGAGGTGCCGGAAGTAGTCCGGGTTGCTCAGTACGTCGATCGGCCCGATCCCGAACTGACCGAGGAAGAGGTTGAGCACGCCGCTGTTCGGGTCGACGATCACCACGATCAGGCCGACCACGACCACGGTCGAGATGAAGTGCGGCGCGTAGGTGATCAGCTGGACCGACCGCCGGTACCAGCGCCGCCGGGCCATGTTCAGGCCGAGCGCCAGCATGATCGGCAGCCAGAAGGTCGCGACCAGCTCGTAGACGTGCAGAATCAGTGTGTTCTTGATCAGCCGCCAGAACTGGTACGACTCGGCGAACCGCTCGAAATGCTTGAAGCCGACCCACCGGCTGCCGAGGATGCCGTCGACGATGTTGTAGTCCTTGAAGGCGATGATCGCGCCGTACATCGGCCAGTAGGCGAAGATCGCCAGCCAGATCAACGGCACGGCGAGCATCGCGTAGAGCTGCCAGTTGCGCCGCATCCTGGCGCCCAGGCTCTGCTTGTTGGGCCGGGCGCCGGCGTGCGCTGCCGGAATACGTCGTACCAGAGTGTCCGTGGCCATGGCGTCAGCCCTTCAACGAGCCGACCATGGCCCCCTTGACGAAGTGCTTCTGCACGAAGGGGTAGATCAGCAGTGGCGGAATGGTGGCGATCACGATCAGCGAGAACTTCAGCTGCTCCTGGAGTTCCTTCATCCGGATCAGCTCGGCGGTGTCGCGGACCTGGGAGGGGTCGAAGTTGTTCTGGATCAGGATCTGGCGAAGGATCATCTGCAGCGGGAACAGGTGCTCGTTGGTCAGGTAGATCAGCGCGTTGAACCAGGAGTTCCACTGGGCGACGGCGTAGAAGAGCAGGTTCACCGCGATGATCGGCTTGCTCAGCGGCAGGACGACGCGCCAGAAGAAGCCGAGGTCGGTGCAGCCGTCGACCTTCGCGGCCTCCACCAGTTCCTCAGGAATGGTCGACTGGAAGTAGGTCCGGGTGATGATCATGTTCCAGACCGCGAGCGCGGCCGGCAGGATGATCGCCCACCGGGTGTTCAGCAGGCCGACCCGGTCCACCACCAGGTAGGTCGGGATCAGGCCGCCGTTGAACATCATCGTGAAAACGAACAACGCCATGATGATGCCCTTGCCCGGAAGGCCTTTCCGGGACAGCGGGTACGCCGCGAGCAGGGTCAGCACAGTGGCCAGCAACGCGCCGCCGACGGCGTACACGACGGAGTTGCTGAAACCGCTGACGATCGAGTCGTAGTCGAAGACCGCCTTGAACGCTTCGGTGCTGAAGCCGACCGGCCAGAGCCAAACCTTGCCGGAGACAACGTTCTTCGGATCGCTCAGGGACGCGCTGACCACGTAGACCAACGGATAGAGCACCGCCAGCGTGAACAGGCCGAGGGCGGTGTAGTTGCAGATCATCACGATCCGGTCGGACCGGGTCTCACGAACCGGGGCGGGCGCGCCAGTCGGCGTGGCCGTGTCAGTTGCCATTGTCATCACCCCTGGTAGGTCTCGTAGGCGGCCTGCTGGATCTCCAGATAGGGCTGCAGCCCGATCCGGCTGATGCGGTCTTTGTAGTCACGCCACTGCCCGTCGTAGGCCGGATCGAGCTTGCCGGTGACGAACTTGGCCAGCGACGTGGTCACCTCGCCTTTGAGGTTCAGGCCTATCTCGGCGTCCTGCGCGGCCTGGTCGGCCTCCAGGGTGACCGGCGGGAACTCCATCTCCAGCGGCTGCTTGTAAGGGAAGAGCTGGTCCCGGGTCTGCTCGTACAGCGGCGACTCGAACGTCGGCTTCTGCGGATTCACCCGCTCGGCCAGGCGGAAGTCACCCGACCGGTACATCACGCCGAACTGGTCCCAGGTCTTGCCCTTGGTGGCGTCGGAGTTCCAGGTGGCGTCGAAGCCGTAGATGGACTGCTTGCCGTTGATGCCCTTGTCACCCTTGACCGACCAGCGGAAGTCGGGGCCGGCGTACGAGCGCAGTACGGCCTCGAGATCCAGCTGGAAGTCGGCCCAGCGGACCAGCAGATCGGGACGCTTGCACTTGCGGGTGACGACGAGGGTCGAGACCTCGAGACCGACCTTGAGGTAGTTCCAGGCGGCGTACCGGATGCCGTTCGGGCCCTCCAGGGGCGGGACCGTCTCGTACTGGTGCCAGCGCGCGTTCGGGTCGGTCTGGTCGATGGTGAGGAACGAGCCCCAGTAGTACGCACGCGCTCCACCGACCAGCGGGGCGCCGGGATTGTTGCCGTAGCGGTTCATCTGATCGGTGTCGGCGGTGAAGATGTCCTTGTTCAGCAGGCCGTCGGCGTACAGACCGCGCAGGTACTTCAGCGCCTCGCGCCACTCGTCCTTGACGTAGTTCGCCTCGACCTTGCCGTCGTTGACCACCAGCCAGGGGTCGCCGGGGTTGTAGAGGAAGGCGTTCATGAAATAGGTGTCCAGCGCCGCGTCCTTGTAGCCGGCGAACGGGATCGTCTTGCCGCGGCCGCCGAGGTCGGCCTTCTTGAACGCGGTCAGTACTTCGCGGAACTCGTCGGTCGTCTTCGGCATCGCCAGGCCGACCTTGCGGATCCAGTCGGTGTTGAGCAGGGTGCGGCCGTTCGAGGCCCGGCAGTGATAGCAGTCGTTGATGTCGGGGAAGCTGTAGATGCCCTTGTCCGGCGACCTGATCAGCCGGCGCGCCTCGGGGTAGTCCTTCATCGCCTGCTGAAGGTTGGGCGCATATTTGTCCAGGTAGGCGTTCAGGTCGACGAAAAGGTTCTGCGCCCCGTACAGGTAGAGCTGCGAGCGGGTGAAGGTCACGCCCAGGAAGGCATCCGGGATGTCACCGGCCGCCATCATCGCGTTCACCTTCGTCATCGTCTCCGGGTCGTCGCCCTTGCCTGCGACCTGCCGGAACTGGATCCGGATCCCGGTCTGCTGTTCCATCCACTGCGTGAAGGCGTTCTTGTTCCAGTCGCCGATTGTCAGGTTCTGCGGCACGACCACGGTGAAGGTGACCTGCTCCGTGACGATCGCCCGCTGCTCCCGCGCGACCGGACCGACGTACCCGGGCGGGTAGTTGATGCCGGTTTTCTTGGGGGCGAGCTCCACGGCCGGCGCGCTGAGGCTCGCGGGAGCCGCACCGGCCGCGGCCTCGCCGGAACTGCAACCACTCAAGACTCCACTACCGCCCGCCGCGGCTATCCCGAGCGCTCCAGCGACGAACGAGCGCCGCTTCACCCCGGCCGTTCTCAGGTCTTCTTGCATCCCGCCTCCCGATGCAGACAATGAGATATCCGATAGGATCTCGGATCTTTGAAAGGGGAGACTGCCACAGAGTCTTTGACAACGAAAGACCGAACGTTCAGGGAACGATTGCTGACCGACATCGATCGGTCACCGTCAGCTCCTTACGGCAAACGCTTGCTTGGCTTGCTCCCCAGCCGTCGGCTTCTTGCAAGAGGCAACCCTGGCCTGGCTAGGCTCGGGCGCATGACGACGCCGAAGTTCATCCTCACCTTGCGCGAGAAGATCGGCCACGACCTGCTCTGGCTGACCGGGATCACCGGGGTCGTGCTGGACACCGAGGAGCGAGTCCTCCTGGTACGCCGAACCGACAACGGCCGCTGGTCCCTGCCGGCCGGCATCCTCGAACCCGGCGAGCAACCCGCGATCGCCATGATCCGGGAGATCCAGGAAGAGACCGCCGTGGAAGCGGAGATCGACCGGCTGGTCAGCATCGACGCCCTGCCACCCGGCTCCTACCCGAACGGCGACCAGGTCCAGTTCCTCGACCTCTGCTTCCGCTGCCACCCTCTGCGCGGCGAGGCCCGGGTCAACGACGACGAGTCCCTCGCGGTCGGCTGGTTCCCCCTCGCCGCGCTGCCCGAAGGCCTGGCATCCCGTGAGCTCGAGTGCATCACAAACGCTCTGAAACCTGACGAGCTCCCGCTGTTCGCTCGCTGACGCAGTGCATCAGCTTTCAGTCGCGCCAGACATAGAGCACCCACCAGCCGTCGGGCACAGTCAGTTCGCAGACATAACGACCGCCCGAGAGTTTGCCGTCGGCATTGCACTCCTGGAAGGTCGAATACTCCCCTACTCGCTCCCATCCTTGGACGGCGTAGCTCGTCTCGGTCGCCGGGGCCGGTGAAGCGCTGGCGGGCGCCGCACCGAACACGCCGATCCCCGCGGCCAGCACGGCGGTCACCAAAAATGTCTTACGCATGAGCATCATCTCCGCAATGAAGTCGATCATCTGCCGGATCAAGTGCTTCATTTGAAAGCGGATGACAACGACCGTCCATCAATTCGACGAGGACCCGTCGCTATCAGTCTGCGTCACCCGGGCGGCGTAGTTCCTGTTGGAGTTCGCGGAGCCAGCGCTCGCGGGCGGTTGGTTGGTCGGCCAGGACGGCGGCGAGTTGGCGGCGGAGTGCGGTGGACTTGCCGCCTTCGACCAGGAGGGCGGCTTCGGCGAGGGCGTAGCGGGTCTTTTTGTCACGGCCGGGTACGGCGACCTCGGGGTCGCTCCAGCGGGTTCGCCGGAACGACGCCGCCGTCTTCGGCTGGTTGTTACCGAAGTAGCCCCACACCCAGTGGTCAAGAGACACGTTCCGGATGGCGGAAGCCGGCAACGCTCCAGTCCAGTCCGCGTGCTGCTGCCAGCGCCAGGCGTTCGGGCTCGTCTTTCGCCGGATCGTGATCCCGACGAACCGCAACTGCCGCCGGATCACGTCCCACTGCGCACGGTCGTCGTCGATCCACTCGCGCAGCAGCTCGTACAGGTTCTCGAAGGTCGACCCTTCGTGTACGAGATCGACGAAAACCGTCGGCCTCCCCCGCATCAGGTCGGCCGGCGCCAGCCCAGCGGCGCTTAGGTTCGTCCGCAGCTGGGCCGTCTCGGCGACCGTGAGCCCCTTGCCGTCAATCCCGTACAAGGACAGCGGCAGGGGATGCAGCCGGTCCTTCCACGAGGTGCTGGCCAGCGCGCCGCTCAGCAGGTCGAACAGGCTGTCCACGGACCGGCCCACGAAGTACAGATCTCCGTCTGCGCATTGGGCCAGCACCCGGCCGGCGCAGCTGACCAGCTCGTCGAGATACCAGAGGTCGAGCTCGGGCAGGTCGTCAAGCAGGGAGCCGAGCTGGTCCGGCCGCACCAGATCCCACCGGAACGGCCGGTTCGGCTCCTCAGGCATCCTCAGTGGGCGGCTTCGTGCCAGGTACGGCCGACACCCACGGAGACGTCCAGCGGGACGGCCATTTCGACGGCTGCGCCCATGTCGCGGCGGACCAGTTCTTCCAGGGCCTCGCGTTCGCCAGGAGCGATCTCGAAGACCAGTTCGTCGTGGACCTGGAGGAGCATGCGGGACTTCAGGCCGGAGGACTTCAGGGAGGCATCGACCTTCAGCATCGCCATCTTGATGACGTCGGCGGCCGAGCCCTGGATCGGTGCGTTGAGAGCCATCCGCTCGGCCATCTCGCGGCGCTGGCGGTTGTCGCTGGTCAGGTCGGGGAGGTAGCGGCGGCGGCCGAGGATGGTCTCGGTGTAGCCGCTCTTGCCGGCCTCGAGCACGATGCTGCGCAGGTAGTCGCGGACTCCGCCGAAGCGCTCGAAGTACTCGTCCATCAAGCCCTTCGCCTCGTCCACGCCGATCTTCAGCTGCTGGCTCAGCCCGTACGCCGACAGGCCGTACGCCAGGCCGTAGTTCATCGCCTTGATCTTGGCGCGCATCTCCTGCGTCACCTCGCCGGGCTGCACCGAGAAGACGCGCGCGGCCGTCACCGAGTGGAAGTCCTCACCGGAGTTGAACGCGTCGATCAGGCCCTGGTCCTCCGACACGTGCGCCATGATCCGCATCTCGATCTGGCTGTAGTCGGCCGACATCAGGGCCTCGAAGCCCTCGCCGACGACGAACGCCTCGCGGATCCGGCGGCCTTCCTCGGTCCGGATCGGGATGTTCTGCAGGTTCGGGTCGGTCGAGCTGAGCCGCCCGGTCGCAGCGATCGTCTGGTTGAACGTCGTGTGGATCCGCGCGTCCGTCGGGCTGATCGTCTTCAGCAGCCCCTCGACCGTCTGCCGCAGCCGGGTCGCGTCGCGATGCGCGAGCAGGTACGCCAGGAACGGGTGCTCGGTCTTCTCGAACAGCGACTGCAGCGAGTCCGCGTCGGTCGTGTACCCCGTCTTGGTCCGCTTGGTCTTCGGCATCTGCAGCTCGTCGAACAGCACCACCTGCAGCTGCTTCGGCGATCCGAGGTTGATCTCCTTACCGATCACCTCGTACGCCGACGTCGCCGCCTCCCGGACGCCGGTGGCGAACCGCGCCTCGAGCTCCTCCAGGTACGGCCGGTCGACCGAGATCCCGTCGCGCTCCATCGCCGCGATCACGTCGATCAGCGGCAGCTCCACGTCGGCGAGCAGCGGCGTACCGGCCTGCTTCTCCAGCTCGGCGTCGAGCGTGTCGGCCAGGTCGGCGATCGCCCGGGCGCGCAGCATCGTCGCGTCCGCAGCCGGACCGCCCTCGATGTCGTCGAAGCTGAGCTGACCGTTGTCGGCCTCCTCGGTGCGCAGCTCACGCTTCAGGTACCGCACGGTCAGGTCGGCCAAGTCGTACGACCGCTGATCCGGGCGCACCAGATACGCGCTCAGCTGGGTGTCGGAGGTGAGCCCGCCGAGCGACCAGCCGCGCTCCAGGAACCCGAGCAGCGGGCCCTTCGCGTCGTGCAACGCCTTCGGCTGCTTCGGGTCGGCGAGCCAAGCCTGCCAAGCAGCATCGTCATCCGGAGTCAGCGTGCCCGGGTCGAACCAGGCTGCCGCACCCGTCGACGTCGCCAGCGCGAGGCCGGTGATCTCGCCGGTCCCACGACCCCAGCTGCCCTGTACTGCGACGCCGGTGCGCGCGCCGGTGGACACGTGCTCCTTGATCCACGCGGCGACCTCGCCGGGCTTCAGCTGCGTGCCCTCGAGGTCGAAGCCCTCCTCGATCGTCTCCTCGACCTGCTCGTGCTCGGCGACCAGCCGCTCGCGCAGTACCCGGAACTCCAGGCTGTCGAACAGGGTGTGCACCTTGTCCCGGTCCCACGGGTGCCGGACCAGGTCGTCGATGGACACGTCCAGCGTCAGGTCGCGGACCAGCTCGTTGATCTGCCGGTTCCGGATCACGTCGGACAGGTGCTCGCGCAGCGACTCACCGGCCTTGCCCTTGATCTCGTTCACCCGGTCGATCACGTCGTTCAGCGAACCGAACTGGTTCAGCCACTTCGCCGCGGTCTTGTCGCCGACCCCGGGCACGCCCGGCAGGTTGTCGCTCTTCTCCCCCACCAGCGCGGCCAGATCCGGATAGAGCCGCGGCGGGATCCCGTACTTCGCCTCGACCGCCGCCGGGTCCATCCGGGCGATCTCGGAGACGCCGCGCTTTGGGTACAGCACAGTGACGTTCTCGTTGATCAGCTGGAAGGCGTCCCGGTCGCCGGAGCTGATCAGTACCTCGAAGCCCTGCTCGTCGGCCTGCGTCGCGAGCGTGGCGATGATGTCGTCGGCCTCCCAGCCGTCGATCTCGGTGGTCGGCACGCGGAGCGCCTCCAGCACCTCCTTGACCAGCGAGACCTGCCCCTTGAACTCGTCCGGCGACTTCGACCGGCCGGCCTTGTACTCCGTGTACTGCTCGGAGCGGAAGGTCTTGCGGGAGACGTCGAACGCGACACAGATGTGCGTCGGCTGCTCGTCGCGCAACATGTTGATCAGCATCGAGGTGAAGCCGTACACCGCGTTGGTGTGCTGACCGGTCGTGGTGGAGAAGTTCTCCACCGGTAGCGCGAAGAACGCCCGGTACGCGAGCGAGTGCCCGTCCAGCAGCAGGATCCGCGGTCGCGCGGTGGAGCCGTCCACCGCCGTACCCGGGTCCTTGGTCATCGTCGAGGAGTCTGTTTCAGGAGCCACATAGCGACTCTAGTGGGTCCCGCCGACAGTTTTCGCACCCGCACGCGGGGCTCACGTAGCCTTCTCCCCATGAGTGACGACAACACCGGCGCCGAGTTGCCGCCGGGGATGATGACCGAGGGAACGCTGCTCGACCTGATGGGCATCGCCGTCACCGAGGCGACACCGGACCGGGTCGTCGCGACCATGCCGGTGAAGGGCAACGTCCAGCCGTACGGGCTGCTGCACGGCGGCGCGTCCTGCGTGCTCGCCGAGAGCCTCGGCTCGATCGGCTCAGCGCTGCACGCGGCGGCGTACGGGAAGGTCGCGGTCGGCGTCGACATCAACGCGACTCATCACCGGGCGGTCCGTGACGGCATCGTCACCGGAGTCGCCACGCCGATCTACCTCGGCCGCACCACCACGTCGTACGAGGTCGTCATCACCGACGAGCGGGACAAGCGGGTCTGCACCGCCCGGATCACGTGCCAGCTGATTCAGGCGCCGCCGGGAGCCTGAGCTCGCCGAACTCCGCCTCATCGTGATCGTGGTTCTCCAGGGCCGGGCGCGCGAGCTGAGCCCGGCGGGCCAGTACGGAACGCCTTGACGACAGCAGGGCGAGCAGGTTGGGCGCGTGCTCGGCCGCGAGTCGGCGCCGCACGGTGTGGGTGCTCGCGAAGCGCAGTACGCCGGCCTGCCCGAGGCCTAAGCGGGCAAGGAACCTGTTTGCTTCCCGGGCGACCGGTGGGGCGACGACGGCCAGATGCGGGCAGTTCTCGTGCTCGGCCCACGCGGCCGCTTCCGCGATCAGCGCCTTGCCCAGGCCGTGCCGGCGGGCGTGATCGCTGACGTGCAGGTACTCCACGGTCACGGCGACCTCGTCGTGCAACGGGCTGATCGGGGTCTGGCGCAGATAGGCCATCCCACCCAGCTCGCCGTCGATCTCACCGACGATCAGCCGGCCGGACGGATCCTCCGCGTGCTTGGCCACCGACGACTGGGCGGACTCCACGGACGGCGCCGCGAGCAACCGCGCCTGGTGCCCGGTTCCGACCGCCATCTCGCGCCAGAGCGTCACCAATGCATCGGCGTCGGCCGGATGGGCGTCGCGCACCTCGATGGCTGGTGCCACGTGGCCCTCCTAGATCCTGATCCACCCCCGAGGTGAACAGGGCGAGCAGATACGCTCATCCCCCGCGCAACAGTAGGGCTTCAGGGGGCACTTGCAAAGCTGTGACTCGCCCACCCGACCGCCCCATACTCGCGGTCACATCCGGCGCCTGAATGGAATCGGGAGACCAGGGTTTGTTCATCGGGATCGGTACTGTCGTGAACGTCGCGGCAGTCCTCGTCGGCTCTGTCCTGGGCGTTCTGATCGGTCATCGGCTGAGTCTTCGGACCCGCGATCTGGTCACCGACGCGCTCGGCCTGGTCACGCTGCTGATCGCGATCAGCCGACCGGGGCGGTGGGGTGGGCTAAGTATTAGACAGCACTCGCCGTGGGCGACAAGGTGCTGAGCGACGCCGTCGGGGACAGCGCGCCGGTACTGATCGTGCTCGGCGCGATGCTGATCGGCGGGATCGCCGGCTCGTTGCTGCGGATCGAGCAGCGGCTGGAAGGGCTGGGCTCGTGGATGCAGCATCGGTTCAGCCGTGGCGAAGGCGAGAGCACATTCGTTGAGGGCTTCGTCTCCGCCTCGATGGTGTTCTGCGTCGGGCCGCTGACCTTCCTGGGCGCGTTGTCCGACGGTTTGGGTCGCGGTGCCGACCAGCTGTTCCTGAAGTCGGTCCTCGACGGCTTCGCCTCGATCGCCTTCGCGGCATCACTTGGCTGGGGCGTGGCGGCCTCCGCGGTCGTCGTACTGGTCATACAGGGCCTGATGACGGCCGTCGGCGCAGTACTGGGTGACGTACTCCCCGAGGCGCACGTGACCGCCCTGGGAGCCACCGGCGGGCTGTTGCTGATCGGGGTCGCCATGCGACTGCTGAAGATCAAGCAGATCGCCGTCGCCGACCTGCTGCCGGCCCTGATCGTCGCGCCCCTCCTGGTCCAGCTGCTCATCGTCATCCGCCGCTGACCTGGTTGCCAACAGCAAGCAGCCCCGGCCTCGTCTCCGAGGTCGGGGCTGCCGGCAACCAGTACTGCGTTGTGCCTAGTCCTCGCCGAGGTACGCCTTGCGGACGTCGTCGTTGACGAGCAGCTCACTGCCCGAGCCGGACAGCACGATCTTGCCGACCTCGAGCACGTAGCCGTAGTCAGCGCGCTTGAGCGCCGCCTGGGCGTTCTGCTCGACCAGCAGGATCGTCGTGCCCTGCCGCTGCAGTTCCGTCACCGTCGACATGATCCGCTTCATCATGATCGGCGACAGCCCCATCGAGGGCTCGTCCAGCATCATCAGCTTGGGCTTGCTCATCATCGCGCGGCCCATCGCGAGCATCTGCTGCTCACCGCCCGAGAACGTACCGGCCGGCTGCTTGCGCCGCTCCCCCAGGATCGGGAACAGGTCGTACGCCGCATCCAGATCTGCCCGGATCGCCGCCTGATCGTTGCGCGCGAACGCACCGAGCAGCAGGTTCTCCTGCACCGACAGCCGGGGGAAGATCCGCCGGCCCTCCGGCGAGTGGGCCAGACCCATGCTGACAATGTCGTGCGCCGGGGTCTTGTCGATCCGCTGGCCCTGAAAGTAGATCTCCCCATGGGTCGGCCTGAGCAGCCCGGAGATGGTGCGCAGCGTCGTCGTCTTGCCGGCGCCGTTGGTACCGATCAGCGAGACGACCTGGCCCTGCTCAACCGAGAAGCTGATCTTCTTGACGGCGACGATCTTGCCGTAGGCAACTTCCAGGTTCTTGACCTCGAGCATCGCGGTCATGGCGTGACCTCCCCGTCGCCGTCGGCCGCCGGCGCGTCCTGCGGCCGCTCCTCGTCCTCGTCCTCACCGGTACCGATGTACGCCTCGATCACGCGCGGATCGGACTGCACCTCGTCCGGTGTGCCCTCGACCAACGTCTCCCCGCGGACCAGGCAGAGCACCCGGTCACACAGGTTGAAGATGAACCGCATGTCGTGCTCGATCACCACCACCGACAGCCCCGAGTCCCGGATCTTGAAGATCAGGTCACTGGCCTGCCGGGTCTCCTGCGGATTCATGCCGGCCGTCGGCTCGTCCAGCAGGATGAGCTTCGGGTCGGTGGCCAGCGCACGGGCGATCTCGAGCCGCCGCTGGTCGCCATACGGCATGTTCCTGGCGAGGTGCTCGGTGGACTTGCCGAGCCCGACGAACTCGAGCAGCTCCTGGGCCCGGTCCCGGGTGGCGCGCTCCTCGCGGCGGAACTTCGGTCCACGGATGATCGAGGTCAACGCCATCGAGCTGGTCCGGCAGTAGCGTCCGACCATCACGTTCTCGAGCGCGGTCATGTTGGCGAACAGCCGGATGTTCTGGAAGGTGCGGGCCATCCCCGCCCGGACGACGGCCCTGGGCTTGGGCGCCAGCGGTGCGCCCGCGAACCGGACCTGACCCCCGGTCGGCTTGTACAGACCGGTGAGACAGTTGAAGAACGTCGTCTTGCCGGCGCCGTTCGGACCGATCAGGCCGACGATCTCGCCCTCGCGAACAGTCAGGTTCACGTCGTTGACAGCCAGCAGACCACCGAACCGCATGGTCACACCGGCCGCCTCGAGCACCGGCTCGCCGAAGGCCGGAGCCGGTTGGCGGACCGTTTCGGTGACAGTCATTTCGCCTCCTCGACAAGTTCGCTCTCGATGGCCAACGCGAGTTCCTCGTCCTCCTCGTGGAATTCCAGCTTCCGGCGTCTGCTGGCGACCAGCCCCTCGGGCCGGAACCGCATCATCAGAACCAGCGTCAGGCCGAACAGCAGCAGCCGGTACTCGGAGAAGAAGCGCATCTTCTCCGGCAGCAGCTTGAGGAGGGTCGCACCGATCAGCACGCCGGCAATGGTGCCCATTCCGCCCAGCACGATCGCCGCGAGCAGGAACGCCGACTCGAGGAAGATGTACTGGTCGGGACTGACCGCACCGTCCTGGTGCGCCTTCAGCGTGCCCGCCAGGCCGGCCAGGAAGGCGCCGACCGCGAAGGCCAGGATCTTCAGGCCGAAGACGTTCACACCCATCGCCTCGGCGGCCTTCTCGTCCTCGCGGATGGCGATCCAGCCCCGGCCGATCCGGCTGTCGTTCAGCCGGGAGAAGACCAGGATGATGAAGCCGAGCAGCAGCAGGAGCACGAAGTAGTAGTTCGAGAACCGGCCCAGCTCGATGCCCAGCACAGTGTGCGGGTCACCGAAGTTGAAATTGCCGATCTCGAGCTCCGGGATTCCCGGGATGCCGTTCGGGCCGTTGGTCAGGTTCGGACCGTTGTTTCCGTCCAGGTTGAACATCGAGAACCGGAAGATCTCACCGAAGCCCAGCGTCACGATGGCCAGGTAGTCTCCCGAGACCCGCAGGGTCGGCGAACCGATGATCAGGCCGAGCGTCGCTGCCACCAAGCCTCCGACCAGCATGACCACCAGGAACGGCGGCTTCCAGCCGATGGTGGCGAATGCCGACTGCGAGAGCGAGGCCGCGACATACGCACCTGAACCGAGGAAGGCGATGTAGCCGAGGTCGAGCAGACCGGCAAGACCGACCACGATGTTCAGACCCATCGCGGTGGCCGCGAAGATCAGCACGGAGGTGGCGATCGACATGTTCGCGTCCGAACCGTTCTGGGTGAACGGGAAGAAGAACGCGACCGCGAACGCGGCCAGCGTGAGCACCTTCTTCTGACGGGTGGCCACGTGACTGAACCAGGTCATCGTCCCGGTCCTGAACATGGCGGCGATGACCCCGCCGGCGAACACCAGGAAAAGCACGAACGACCAGGCGTCCTCACGGGCCAGCGCGTACGCCGCACCGAAGAGGATGCCCGCCATCACCACCGCGATGCCGGCGATCTCGAGCCAGCCCGGCACCTTGGTCTCGCTCAGGTCGCGAAGCTCTCGCAGCGGGATGACCCGGGAGCCTGCGAAGAGCAACAGCGCGCCGACGAAGGAGACCCAGCCGCCGGGGTCGATGTTGACCAGACCACTCGACTCCGTGGTGATCGCGACCAGGATGCCCACCATATAGATCAGCAGCCAGACACTGAGCGCCCGGAGGCCGAGTGCGGCGTCGAGCCAGTGGCCCATCACGGAGTACAGCGGCCCCTTGACCATGAGCAGCAGGGCGAGTGCAAGCAGCGCGGCGATGATCGCGAGGATCTGCAGCCCGCCCGGATACCCGTAGACCGAGAGGTCACCGAGGATCTGCCGGTCGAAGCTCCAGGACATGAACGAGCCGATGATCACCAGAGCGACACCGGCGAGGCCGACGGGCCAGCCCTTGGCCGCGTGCTTCGCGACGAAGGTGTCGGGCAAGGTTGGGAAACTCATGCGCGGTCCACCACCCTTGCTCCGAGAAGGCCCTGCGGCCGGAAGACGAGGACCAGGATCAGGATGACGAACGCCCAGACATCTTTCCAGGTGCCACCACCGAACTGGCCCGGTACGTACTGCGTGGCCATCGACTCGACCAGGCCGAGCACCAGGCCGCCGACCACGGCGCCCTGGATGTTGCCGATACCACCCAGCACCGCGGCGGTGAACGCCTTCAGACCGGCGATGAAGCCCATCTTGAAGTCGATGTTGTTGTTCTGCAGACCCTGCGAGACACCGGCTATCGCGGCCAGTACGGCGCCGAGCGCGAAGGCGACCACGATGATGCGGTCCACGTTGATGCCCATCAGGCGGGCGGTGTCCGGATCCTGGGAAACCGCCAGCATGCCGCGACCGAGCCGGGTCCGGTTGATGAAGTACCAGAGCAGGATCGCGCAGACGACGAGTGCCCCGATGGTGAAGATCGCCGAGCGCTGGACCGTCACGTCACCGATCTGCACGGCCGTTCCGCTGACCACGTCGAGCTGCGGGAATGGGATCCGCTGCTTCGCACTCGGGAAGTCCGCGAAGGGGATCCGGTCGTAGAAGACCCGGACGAGCTCCTGAAGGAAGACCGAGATGCCGATGGCGGTGATCAGCGGTGCCAGGCGTGGCGCGTTCCGCAGGGGACGGTACGCGACACGCTCCATCAGCACTGCGGTTCCGACCGCCGCGATCATGGCGCCGATGATCATGATCGGCAGGATCCATACGCCGGTCTGACCGTCGAAGAAGAGCAGGTAGGTGCTCAGTGCGCCGAACGCACCGATCATGAAGACCTCGCCATGGGCGAAGTTGATGAGCTGCACGATGCCGTAGACGACGGTGTACCCGACGGCTATCAGAGCGTACAGCGATCCGAGAGTCAGCCCGTTCACGAGCTGCTGAAGAAACTGGTCCACGTCGACCTCCAAACCGAATCAGTTCCGACATGACTCGGGGGTGGGAGTCACTCCCACCCCCGAGTCATGAGGTCGACCTACTACCCCGTGAAGGTCGCGGTCTCCACCGTGGCCCACTTGCCGCTGGCCACCTTGTAGACCGTCAGCACCTTGGACGTGGTGTCGCCGTACTGGTCGAACGCGACCGCACCGGTCACGCCATCGAACTTCACCTTGCTGAGCTCGTCGACCGTGGCCTTACGAGCCGACTCGACGTCCTTTGCGTCCTTCAGCGAGACCTTCAGCGCGGCGATGATGGCGTTGGCCGCGTCGAAGGAGTAGCCGCCGTACGCCGCGTACGGGTCCTTGAAGCCGGCCGCGTTGTAGTCCGTGACGAACTTCTGGGCCGAGGGCAGCGCCTCGACCGGCGCGCCGACGGAGGTGGCCAGGTCGCCCTCACTGGTCTTGCCACCAAGAGCGATGTACTTCGGGTCGTAGATGCCGTCGCCGCCCATCAGGGGGACCTTCAGGCCCGCGGCCTTCATCTGCTGCGAAAGCGGACCGGCGTTCGGGTACTCACCGCCGTAATACACGGCCTGCGGGGCACTCGGCTTCACCGCGGAGATGACGGCCTGGTAGTTCGAGTCGTCCGGGTTGATGGTCTCGGCCGCGACCACCTGACCGCCCAGCTTCTTGAACTCCGCAGCGAAGGTGCCGACCAGACCCTGGCCGTAGGCCTTCTTGTCGTGGATCGTGGCGACCTTGGTGATTTTCGCCTTCTCGAACAGGTACCGGGCCGCGACCGGACCCTGGATCGCATCGGTCGTGCAGGTGCGGAAGTAGGTCGGGTAGGCCCGCTTCGGGTCGGTCTGCCAAGCCGCGCCCGCGGTCAGGCTCGGGTTGGTGTTGGCCGGCGAGACCTGAACGATGTTCTTCGGCGCGAGGACCGGCTGGACCTGCAGTGCGACGCTCGAGTTCAGCGTGCCGACCACGCCGATCACGTCCTTGTCGGAGGACAGGGACGTCGCGGCGTTCTTGCCGACGTCCGGCTTGGCCTCGTCGTCCTTCGCGTCGACCTCGAGCTTCCAACCAGGGATCGCGTTGGAATCGTTGGCCTGCTTGACGGCCAACTCGACCGAGTGCTGGATACCCAGACCCAACGCCGACAGGTCACCCGATAGCGGCGCGATGACGCCGATCTTGGCGGTCTTCGTCGTGGTACCGGAGCCACCGCCCTCGTCGTTGCTGCGTGAACCGCAGGCAGTCAGGGCCAACGACGCAACGATCAGCGACGCGCCGACCCGTACTACGGAACGCTGCTGCACTGTTCCTCCCATGTCTGGATAGTCCGAGCAACCCCCGGACTCCCGCGAAAGCCGCGAGCACCCGCAGGTTAGACCTCCGGGATACCTACAAGCGAACGTGACCCAGCGTGTGTTGTGAGGTCGTTACAGCGGTAAGCAGCATGAGGACGAGTGACGACTGTTGGAACCGCTTACCCGCTCATCTTGGGTGGGCAGAAAGTGATTCAGCCGTCACTGCCTGCCTCGTCAACAACCAACTCCGCGACCTGGCGCATGGAAACTCTCTTGTCCATGGCGGTTTTCTGGATCCACCGGAACGAATCCGGCTCCGACAGCCCGAACTTGGTCTGCAGTACCGACTTGGCCCGATCGACCAACTTGCGCGTCTCCAGCCGCTCGGCCAGATCGGCCACCTCACGCTCGAGCTCGGCCAGTTCGACGTACCGGGAGGAGGCGATCTCGATGGCCGGCAGCAGATCCGCCTTGGAGAACGGTTTCACCAGGTACGCCATCGCCCCGGCGTCCCGGGCCCGCTCGACCAGCTCGCGCTGCGAGAACGCGGTCAGCATCAGCACCGGCGCGATCCGGTCGCCCGCGATCTTCTCGGCGGCACTGAGCCCGTCCAGCTTCGGCATCTTGACATCGAGAATCACCAGATCCGGCCGATGCTCCGTCGCCAGCCGGATGGCTTCCTCCCCATCCCCCGCCTGCCCGACAACGTCGTACCCCTCCTCAGCCAGCATCTCCGCCAGATCCATCCGAATCAGCGCTTCATCCTCAGCAATCACGACCCGCTTGGCATTCACAGGCACCACCCTAGCGATCCCCGCTCAGCTCTTCGGCCCGACAAACCGATCCAACGCCTCGACGCCTTCCTTGCGACTGACAGCAACCAGGTTCCGCCGCGGCAGCCGCCAGGGAATCGCGAGCAGATCGAGGGCGCTGGTCAAGATGCCGATGATGTCCTTCGACTCGTTGGAGAACATGTACCTGCCGTACTCGTACCGCCTGATCTCCCCACCCGCGATCGGGCGAGTAGGTCCAGTTCGCGATCCGGCAGCCGTCGGAATGAAACAAACCCCGCAGCAACTTTTCGGGGTACTTGGCAACGATCTCCAGCTGCCAGTCGACCAACTCGATCTTCCGCAGATGCTTCCGCCCGGGTCCATGCTGAGGAAACAGACAGGGCCAGTGCTTCCACCGCACCTCGATGCGGATCGCATGCCCATTCCGCAGACATGGACTCCCTGTCGGCTTAACCAGCCGCATCGTTGCAGCGATCTCCTGGTTGAGCACCGGATACTTCGGGTCGTTCGAGATCGACAACACATACACACCACGCTTCGCCAGCACGATGTGCCCATCACCCAGGTACCACCCCAGCAACAGCGCGTACGCCGCTTCGTCAAGCTCGGCACCATCGCACCGCGGACACGGTGTCGGCTGGAAGCCCTGCCCACGCGGCAACCCAAGCCGCTGGTACTGCCGACGCCACCGTCTGATGGTCTTGATCGCCACACCGTGGATCTCGGCGTTGGCCCGATCACTCACTCCGTTGTCCGACATCCGTAAAGCGGAGTCAACCGTCTCCTGCGACCGAAAGTGAGGCATGTCTCATGGTGGCGCCGGCCACCGACAGTTTTGTGCCGGGTGTGGGATTTGAACCCACAAGCCCTTGCGGGCAATGGTGTTTGAGACCATCGCGTTTGCCTAGTTTCGCCAACCCGGCAAGGTTGCAGAGAAACTCTAGCCGGTCCGGGCTCAACCTCGCACCTCGCCCCCGCAAGCGGTATGCGTGTCGCCGAAACCGGCCATCCACTTGCTGGCTAGCTCCGGGCTGATTGTCGGTGCTCGCTGGGATGCTCGGTGGATGTACGACGAGCGGGTGCGGCGGTTGGCGGCGGAGGCGCTCGCCGGTGGCGAGACTCTGAGCGCGATCAGTCGGCGGCTCGGGGTGAGCCGGTCTACTCTCCGTGACTGGCGGGACCATCCGGACCCGAAGATCCGCCCGACAGACTGCCAACGCTGCACCAACGGGCAGCTTCCTGGTGCGGACTATGCGCACCTGCTTGGCCTCTACCTGGGCGACGGCTGTCTGTCGGCGCTGAAGAAGGACGTCTACTCGCTGCGGATCGCCTGCGACGACAAGTACCCACGTCTGATCGACGAGGCCGCCGGCGCGATTGCTGCGATCCATCCGAATCGGCCGGTACACCGGGTTCAGGCAGTCGGCTACACGTCAGTTCTTTCGTACTGGAAGCACTGGCCGTGCCTCTTCCCCCAACACGGCGTCGGACCGAAGCACGTGCGCGAGATCGAACTGGCCGATTGGCAGCGGGATCTGGTGATCGGCGAGCCCGGCCTGTTCCTCCGAGGACTGTTCAACTCCGACGGCTGCCGGGTGACGAACTGGACGATCCAGCTCGTCGGCGGCGAGAGGAAGCGGTACGAATACCCGCGCTACCAGTTCTCCAACGAGTCGGCCGACATCATGGCGTTGTGCCAGTGGGCGCTGGACCTGGTCGCCATCCCATGGCGAATGCCCCGGCGCAACATCCTGTCAGTCGCCAGACGAGAGGCGGTCGCGGCGCTCGACCAGTACGTCGGCCCGAAGTCGTGAATGAGAGTCCTGGGGTGGGGAGTTCTTCCGTGGGCGCTGCATGCCATGGAGGGGGCGCGATGGTGGGTCGGCGTACGCGAAATCCGCAGCGCGTGAAGGGTTTTAGCCGCTCCGTGACAAAAATCCTTCACACGAACGACTCCGCCGAGGACCGAACCCTCCGGAGCACGGGTGCCCCACTCAGCCCAGCCACGTCGACGGAGCTGACGGGCTGATCGGCACGGCTGGCCCGGCGCACTCCGCGAGATAGGGCAGCCACTCGCTGCTTTCGTTGGCCGCGACGCAGGAGGGGCGCCCCGGGGTTGGTTGGTCGCGGGGTACAGATGGGTGAGGCGGCCGGTCAGATGGCCGGCCGCCTCGGAGGTGCTTGGTGCGAAGTTGGTCAGTGCCGGTACGCCGGGGCTGCGCCGCCGATGGCGTCGCCCATTCGGTGGACTCGGAGGGCGTTGGTGGAGCCGGGGATGCTGGGGGGTGAGCCGGCCACGATGACGACCAGGTCGCCCTTTTGGAGTTTGCCCAGCTCGAGGAGGCGCTGGTCGACCTGGCGGACCATGTCGTCGGTGTGTTCGACGGTCGGGACGATGTGGGTCTCGATGCCCCAGACGACGCTCAGCCAGGCGCTGACGGACGGGACGGGAGTGAACGCGAGGACCGGGATCTCGGTGCGGTACCGGGCCAGCCGCAGGGCGGTGTCGCCGCTCTGGGTGAAGGCGACCAGGTACTTCGCTTCCATCCGGTCGGCGACGTCGGCCGCCGCCTTGGCGATCACGCCGCCCTTGGTGCGCGGTTCCCAGTCGATCTCCGCGACCCGGCCGAGGCCGTGCTGCTCGGTCGACGCGACGATGCGGGCCATCGTCTTGACCGTCTCGATCGGGAACCGGCCGACGCTGGTCTCACCGGACAGCATCACCGCGTCGGCGCCGTCGAGCACCGCGTTGGCGACGTCGGAGGCCTCGGCCCGGGTCGGCCGCGGCGCCGAGATCATCGACTCCAGCATCTGGGTGGCGACGATCACCGGCTTCGCGTTCAGCCGGGCCTGGTCGATGATCAGCTTCTGGACCAGCGGGACCTCTTCCAGCGGGAGCTCCACGCCGAGGTCACCGCGGGCGACCATGAAGCCGTCGAAGGCCTCGATGATCTCGTCCAGGTTGGCGACCGCCTGCGGCTTCTCGATCTTGGCGATCACCGGTACCCGGTGACCCTCCTCTTCCATGATCTTGTGCACGATCTGGATGTCGGACGCGTCCCGGACGAAGGACAGCGCGATCATGTCGGCCGGCAGGTGCAGGGCCCAGCGCAGGTCCTCCACGTCCTTTTCCGACATGGCCGGCACGCTGACCGCGACGCCCGGCAGGTTGATGCCCTTGTGGTTCGACACCGGCCCGCCGACGACGACCCGGCAGATGACGTCGGTCTCGGTCACCTCTTCGGCTTCCAGAGCGATCCGGCCGTCGTCGATGAGCAGCTGATCACCCGCCTTGACGTCGCCGGGCAGCCCGTCGTACGTCGTACCGCAGATGGTGACGTCACCCGGTACCTCCCGGGTGGTGATGGTGAAGCGCTCGCCGTAGGTCAAGGTGACCTTGCCTTCGGCGAACTCCGCCAGCCGGATCTTGGGGCCCTGCAGGTCGACGAGGATGCCGACGTTTTGGCCGGTCTCCTCCGCTGCAGCGCGAATCCGGTGGTAGATGCGCTCATGCTCGGCGTGGGCGCCGTGGCTCAGGTTCAGCCTTGCGACGTCCATACCTGCTTGGACGAGTTCCAGGATGCGCTCAGGGGCGGCCGTAGCCGGGCCGAGCGTACAAACGATCTTTGCGCGACGCACGTCACAAAACCCTACTCCTACAAGACCACTGGCCCGCTGGTCCGCCCCCGTTACTGGACGGTTGACAACTCAAGAGTCAGGAGGCGATCGGCCGGAACACGCCGACCTTGACCTCGCCCGTCAGCTCGGCCGTCACCGTCTGCAGACCCATCGGCTGACCGTCCCGGTAGGTGATCAGCGTGACCTCACCCGGCCGCCGCAAGGTGTACCCGAGGGCGAACGCGTACGCCGCTCCGCCCGTGGTCCCGTTCGTGAACGTGGTGACCGGTCGGCTGTCGACGGTCTTCGTCTCCGGGCCGACCTGCCGATGCAGGTGGCCGGACAGCAGCAGCGACGCGCAGCCCCGGTTCGCGGTGTCCTGGAACGACGCCGGATCGTGGACGACGAACGTCGAGATCCGCTTGTTTTCGGCTTGTTCACAAGCGATGTCGGCCAGCCGCTTGGATTGCTCGGCCGTCGTCTCGTCGCCCGGGGTGTCGGCGCTGCCGAGGCCGGTCCGGGTCGGATCGCTGTCACCCAGAAAGCGGATGCCTTCGACATCGACCGGCTTGCTGTCGAGCACCGTGAACTTGTTCTTCCGCATCGCGTCCTCGATGTGGCCGCCGGCATCGTGGTTGCCCGCGACCGCGACCACCTTGAGATCCCTGAAGTGCTGGGCCAGCGAGTTGATGCTGAACACCTCCCACGCCTGCCCCGAGGACGAGTCGTCGCCGGCGTCGATCAGTACTTTCGCGCCGGCCACCTTGCCGACCTCCGCGGCGAACGGGTCCATCCCGATGTTGTCGTGCCGGTCGGACACCAGCAGCGCGACGGTCTCTCCCTCCCCCGCCTGCCGGATCCGGCCGCCGACCCGGGTGACGCGCTCGCGTAGCTGGCCGTAGAAGTCGGTGGACCGTTCGTAGGTCTCGACCGCGGTCTTGATCACCCCGATGCCGCCGGTGGTGGAGAAGCCCGAAGCGACCTCGACCGTCTTCAGCCGCTCGTCGAACGACAGCTCCGGCAGCAGTTTCGACAGCGGCTGCCACTCGGTCGGCGCCGTCTCGGGGACCCGCATCCGGCCGGGCCCGAAGATCGACGCGATCGTGATCAGCATCGCGACCAGTACGACGATCGCCCGGTGCTGGACCCGGCGCTCGGAATGGTGCAACGCCACCCAGAGTTCGCGGCGGCGGCGCGGGCCGACCATAGCCCAGGTGGTCGCGACGACCACCGCGGCCAGGAGCCCCGAGCCGGCCCCCGCGACCGCGTTGTCGACGGCCATCTCGCGGATCACCTCGCGGATCCGGGCGATCTCACCGTCGGGCTGGCTGGCGATCAGGGCGTCGCGGTTGAGCAGCTCGGTGAGGTTGTTGGCGTCGGTCTCCTGGATGTCGATGTTGATGCCGAGCCCCGCGGGCATATCGGTCTGCAGGCGAAGGCGCGGTAGCACGGCACCCAGGTCGAGGGTCGCGTGACCGTCGAAGGTGGGTGAGACGTTGGCGGCGTGCGCGCCGATGGTGACGCGTTCGGAGTCGTTCGCGAAACCGAGCAGGCCGATCGACACCGACACGATCAACCAGAGCAGGACCAGCCCACCCCACGGCGCCGCCTTGCGGAGCCGGGACCTGCTCACCAGCTGTCCAGACACGGTCCCCAACCTATTGCTCGGGATCAAACGGTCGCATCACGGCGCGCGGCGTCCGCCCACCCCTTGGTGATCATTCGCCCCCTTTTCACCCTCCCCGCAGACTGCGCAGTGACCGGATCGCGGCCTGGAGGGTGAAAAGGGGGCGAATGATCACCAAGGTGGGGGCTAGACCACCAGGGGGCGGGCCGTGGGCGGGATTGGGGTAGGGAGGGTGGAAGAGCCCGTGAGGAGGGTGTCTACGCCGGCGGCGCAGGAGCGGCCTTCGGCGATGGCCCAGACGATGAGGGACTGGCCCCGGCCCGCGTCGCCGCAGGCGAAGACGCCGTCCACCGAGGTCTGGTAGGACTTGTCGCGCTTGACGTTGCCGCGCTCGTCCAGTTCCACCCCGAGCTGCTCGAGGAAGCCTTCCTTCTCCGGGCCGAGGAAGCCCATCGCGAGCAGCACGAGCTGCGCCGGGATGGTGCGCTCGCTGCCCGGTACCGGCGTGAACCGGCCGTCGACGAGCTCGACCTCGACCAGGTCCAGACCAGAAACGTTGCCATCGGCATCGGCCACGAATCTGTTCGTCGAGACGGCGTAGACCCGGTCGCCGCCCTCCTCGTGCGCGGACGCGACCCGGTAGATCATCGGGTACGTCGGCCAGGGCTGGCCGGCCGGCCGCTCCTCGGTCGGGCGCGGCATGATCTCCAGCTGGGTGACGCTGCGGGCACCCTGGCGGTGCGCGGTACCGAGGCAGTCCGCCCCGGTGTCGCCGCCGCCGATGATCACCACATCTTTGCCAGTGGCAAGGATCTGGTCCTCGACCGTCTCCCCCAGCGCGACCTTGTTGGCCTGCGGCAAGTACTCCATCGCCTGGTGGATGCCGCCGAACTCGCGGCCCGGCACTGGCAGGTCCCTGGCCGCAGTGGCACCCGTCGCGATCACCACGGCGTCGTAGCGCTGCTTGAGCTGGGTGCCGGTGACGTCCACGCCGACGTTGACGCCGGAGCGGAAGACGGTGCCCTCTTCCTTCATCTGCTGGATCCGGCGCTCGACCTGCACCTTCTCCATCTTGAACTCCGGAATGCCGAACCGCAGCAACCCACCAGGCGCGGAGGCCCGCTCGTAGACGGCCACGGTGTGACCGGCCCGGGTCAACTGCTGGGCGACGGCGAGCCCGGCCGGGCCGGAGCCGACGACCGCGATCGTCTTGCCGGTCAGCCATTCCGGCGGCTGGGGCCGGACGTCGCCGGACTCCCAGGCCTTGTCGATGATCGCGACCTCGACGTTCTTGATCGTGACCGGTTCCTGGTTGATGCCGAGCACGCAGGCCGGCTCACACGGCGCCGGGCAGAGCCGGCCGGTGAACTCGGGGAAGTTGTTCGTCGCGTGCAGCCGCTCGATCGCGCCGGTCCAGTCGTCGCGCCAGACCAGGTCGTTCCACTCCGGGATCAGGTTGCCCAGCGGGCAGCCGGAGTGGCAGAACGGGATGCCGCAGTCCATGCAGCGGCCGGCCTGCTTGCCGATGATCGGCAGCAGCGCCTTGCCTGCCCCACCGGGGTAGACCTCTTTCCAGTCCTGCTTGCGCTCCGCCACCGGACGGCGATCCGCGACCTCGCGCGGGGTGGTCAGGAATCCCTTCGGGTCAGCCATCAGATGGCCTCCATCATCGCTCGCGTGGTGGCGTCCTCGTCCAGCCCGTCCCGAACGGCCGCCGCCTTGGCTGCCAGTACGCGGGCGTAGTCTCGAGGCATCACCGTGGTGAAGCGGGCAGCCGCGGCAGCCCAGTCGGCGAGCAGCTTGGCCGCCCGTTCCGAACCGGTCTCCTCGTGGTGCCTGCGGACCAGGTCCTGCAACAAGTCGGACTCCTGCGAGGTGAGCGGGAGCAGGTCGACCAGCTCCGGGTTCACCAAGGCGGGGTCCAGATCGAGCACGTGGGCCACGCCGCCCGACATGCCCGCCGCGAAGTTCCGGCCGACCGCGCCGATGACGACGACGCGACCACCCGTCATGTACTCGCAGGCGTGGTCGCCGACCGACTCGACGACCGCGGTGGCACCGGAGTTCCGGACACAGAACCGTTGCCCTGCGCCACCATTGATGAACAGCTCACCCGACGTCGCCCCGTACGCGATCACGTTGCCGGCGATGATCTGGTCGGCCGCGTCGAACCGCGCCTCGCGGTCCGGGCGGATCACCACGCGGCCACCGGACAGGCCCTTGCCGACGTAGTCGTTGGCGTCGCCCTCCAGCCGGAGCGTGACGCCGCGCGGTACGAAGGCGGCGAACGAGTTGCCGGCCGACCCGGTGAAGGTCAGGTCGATCGTGCCGTCGGGCAGCCCGGCGGCGCGGTACTTCTTGGTGATCGCGTTGCCGAGCATCGTGCCGACGGTGCGGTTCACGTTCCGGATCGCCAACTGCGCCCGGACCGGCTCGCCGTTGTCGATGGCCGGCGCGCAGATCCGGATCAGCTCGTTGTCCAGCGCCTTGTCGAGCCCGTGGTCCTGCAGCACGGTCTGGTGCCGCGAAGCGCCTTCCGGCAGCGAGGGCACGTGCAGGATCGGCGACAGGTCGAGCCCGTCGGCCTTCCAGTGGTCGACCGCGCGCTGGATGTCCAGTACGTCGGCGTGCCCGATCGCCTCGTCCAGGGTCCGGAATCCCAGCTCGGCCAGGTACTCGCGGACCTCCTCGGCGATGAACTCGAAGAAGTTCACGACGAATTCGGGCTTGCCCGCGAACCGCTCCCGCAGTACCGGGTTCTGCGTCGCGACGCCGACCGGGCAGGTGTCGAGGTGGCAGACCCGCATCATGATGCAGCCGGAGACCACCAGGGGCGCGGTGGCGAAGCCGTACTCCTCGGCGCCGAGCAGTGCCGCGACGATGACGTCCCGGCCGGTCTTGAGCTGGCCATCGGTCTGGACGACGATCCGGTCCCGCAAACCGTTCAGCAGCAGGGTTTGCTGGGTCTCGGCCAGGCCGAGCTCCCAAGGTCCACCCGCGTGCTTCAGCGACGTCAGCGGAGCCGCACCGGTACCACCGTCATGACCGGAGATAAGTACGACGTCCGCGTGCGCCTTGCTGACCCCGGCCGCGATCGTGCCGACCCCGACCTCGGAGACCAGCTTCACGTGGATCCGGGCCTGCGGGTTGGCGTTCTTCAGGTCGTGGATCAGCTGGGCGAGATCCTCGATCGAGTAGATGTCGTGGTGCGGCGGCGGCGAGATCAGGCCGACACCGGGGGTCGAGTGCCGGGTCTTCGCCACCCAGGGGTAGACCTTCTGGCCGGGCAGCTGACCACCCTCGCCGGGCTTCGCGCCCTGCGCCATCTTGATCTGGATATCGTCGGAGTTCGTCAGGTACTCCGAGGTGACGCCGAAGCGGCCCGACGCGACCTGCTTGATGGAGCTCCGGCGAGCCGGGTCGTGCAGCCGGTCGGAGTCCTCGCCGCCCTCACCCGTGTTGGACTTGCCGCCGAGCTGGTTCATCGCGATGGCGAGCGTGGTGTGCGCCTCGGCGCTGATCGAGCCGTAGCTCATCGCGCCGGTGGAGAACCTGCGCACGATCGCCGACACCGGCTCGACCTCGTCGATCGAGATCGGGTCACGGCCGGACCTACTGTGATCTTTGAAGGCGAACAGCCCGCGCAACGTCATCAGCCGCTCGGACTGCTCGTCGACGCGCGACGTGTACTGCTTGAAGATGTCGTACCGACCGGTGCGGGTCGAGTGCTGCAACCGGAACACGGTCTCGGGGTCGAACAGGTGCGGCTCGCCCTCACGCCGCCACTGGTACTCGCCGCCGATCTCCAGCTTGCGATGGGCCGCGACGATCCCGTCCGCCGGGTACGCCCGCAGGTGCCGCTGGCGGACCTCTTCGGCGATGACGTCCAGCCCGATCCCGCCGAGCTTGGACGAAGTACCGGTGAAGTAGGTGTCGACCAGGTCCGGGGACAGGCCGTTGGCCTCGAAGATCTGCGCGCCCGTGTACGACGCGACGGTCGAGACGCCCATCTTCGACATCACCTTGAGCACGCCCTTGCCCAGCGACTTCACCAGGTTGCGGACGGCCTGATCGGGCTCGATGCCGGGCAGGTAGGTACCGCGGCGGCAGAGGTCCTCGACGGACTCCAGCGCGAGGTACGGGTTGACGCCGGCCGCGCCGTACCCCATCAGCAGGGCGACGTGGTGGACCTCGCGGACGTCCCCGGCCTCGACGACCAGACCGACCTGAGTGCGGGTCTTCTCCCTCACCAGGTGGTGATGAACCGCGGCGGTCAGCAGCAGCGACGGGATCGGCGCGTTCTCGGCGTTGGAGTGCCGGTCGGACAGCACCAGGATGCGGGCGCCGGCCGCGATCGCCGCGTCGGCCTCGGCGCAGATCTCGTCCAGCCTGGCCTTGAGCGAAGTACCGCCGCCCTCGACCTCGTAGTGACCGCGCAGCACGGTGGTCGCGAGGCCGGGCAGGTCGCCGTCCAGGTTGATGTGGCGCAGCTTGGCGAGCTCGTCGTTGGTGATCACCGGGAACGGCAGCACCACCTGACGACACGACGCCGGGCTGGGGTTGAGCAGATTCGCCTCCGGCCCGAGGGACGAGGACAGCGAGGTGACGAGCTCCTCGCGGATCGCGTCCAGCGGCGGGTTGGTGACCTGCGCGAACAGCTGGGCGAAGTAGTCGAACAGCAGCCGCGGCCGGTCGCTCAGGACGGCGATCGGAGTGTCGGTACCCATCGAGCCGATCGGCTCGGTGCCCGCCTTGGCCATCGGGGTCAGCAGAACCCGCAGCTCTTCCTCGGTGTAGCCGAACACCTGCTGGCGACGGGTGACCGAGGCGTGGCTGTGCACGACGTGCTCACGCTCGTGCAGGTCCTCGAACCGGATCAGGCCGGCGTGCAGCCATTCGTCGTACGGGTGCTCGGCGGCCAGCGCCGACTTCACCTCGTTGTCGGTGACGATCCGGTGCGCCTCGACATCGACCAGGAAGATCTTGCCGGGCTCGAGCCGGCCCTTCTGGACGACGGTCGCGGGGTCGATGTCGAGTACGCCGGCCTCGGAGGCCAGCACGACGAGACCGTCCTCGGTGACCCAGTACCGCGAGGGGCGCAGGCCGTTGCGGTCGAGGACCGCGCCGACCTTGGAGCCGTCGGAGAAGACGACCGAGGCGGGTCCGTCCCATGGCTCCATCAGGGTCGAGTGGAACTCGTAGAAGGCGCGAGCCTTCGGGTCCATCGTGGTGGCGTTCTCCCACGCCTCCGGGATCATCATCAGCATCGCGTGCGGCAGCGAACGGCCGCCCAGGTGCAGGAGTTCCAGCACCTCGTCGAACGACGCGGAGTCGGAGGCGCCCGGCGTACAGATCGGGTACAGCTGCTCCAGGTCGCCCGGGATCAGGTCGCTGGACAGCAGCGCCTCGCGGGCACGCATCCAGTTGCGGTTGCCCTGCACGGTGTTGATCTCGCCGTTGTGGGCGATGTACCGGTACGGGTGGGCCAGCGGCCAGGACGGGAACGTGTTGGTGGAGAAGCGCGAGTGCACGACGCCGATCGCCGATGCGAGGTCCGGGTCGGTCAGCTCGGGGAAGAACTTGTCCAGCTGGTCGGTGGTCAGCATCCCCTTGTAGGTGATGGTTCGGCCCGACAGGGACGGGAAGTAGGTCTCGGTCTCCTTCTCGGCGCGCTTGCGCAGCCGGAAGGCCATCCGCTCCAGTGCCAGCCCGAGCACCCGGCCGGCCTTGGCCGCCACGAACAGCTGGCGGAACACCGGCATCACCGACCGGGCGGTGGCGCCCAGCAGGTCGGGAGTGGTCGGCATCTCGCGCCAGCCGAGTACCTGGAGATTCTCCTCCGCGGCGAGCTCCTCGATCCGCGCGATCGCCTTGGACGCGTCGTCGCCGTCCTGCGGGAGGAAGGCGATACCGGTCGCGTAGCTGCGCGCCACCGGGAGTTCGAAGTCGCACACCTTGCGGTAGTACGCGTCCGGGATCTGCAGCAGGATGCCGGCACCGTCGCCGGAGTCCGGCTCGGCGCCGGAGGCACCACGGTGCTCGAGGTTGCGCAGGGCGGTCAAAGCCTTGGCCACGATGTCGTGGCTCGGTTCACCGGTCAGGGTCGCGACAAAAGCGACACCACACGCATCGTGCTCGTGGCGTCCGTCGTACAAACCCTCGCTCGGCCTCTGCCGACTCAAAAGGGGGGGGCGACCAAACATTCAGGGCTCCCGTCGTCCTACGGTCAATAACTGGCCGCGGGACAACACTGGCCCAAGCCGGGAGTCCCGAGACTACCTCATGACGCCCGACAGGTGGACAGCCATTCCACCGTCAGAGCACATCATGGGCGCCTTTCACAGTCCACAGCTACGCGGCCATCACGCCTTGTAAGCAAGCGCTCACTGTGGCATCTACCCATGGTGACAGCACCCGCTTCCCGCCCACCACCCACGGCACCGAGAATTCACCCGGCCAATCTGGAAAGGCAGCCTCGGCGCCCCGATCGAAGACCGACTGACTTACCTGGTCGAGGAGGCTGCTCGCCAGGCCGTGTAGAAGGCCTCATAGCTTGCGAATCTGGTGGTGACGGCTTCCTGGAGTACGGCGTACAGGGCGTCGGAACCGCGGAAGGCGGGGCGGTCGAGGGTGCCGTCGGAGAGGAAGACGAAGGCAGTACGGGCCATCACGAAGGCTGTGGTGCGGTCGTCGATCAGGGCGGAAGCGCTGGAAGGCGGTGTCTTCAGGTGGCTCGCGAGAAGCGCGGAGGTGCTCGCCGTCGCGCCATTCGTAGACGAGGAGTGGGCCGTCGGGCGACTCGATCAGGCCGTGGTACTCCGGGAGCAGCGGGTGGCTGACCGACTCGGCGAGGCCGGCGGCGTTGCGGAGGATCGCTACACGGCGCTCGAAGGTCGAGAACGGTTTGGGATCGGCTGGGTCGCCCGCGGTCTTGAGGAAGTAGCGGCGGCCGGCGACCTGTACGCCGTACGAGATGTTGCCGGAGCCCTGGGTGTTGGACCCGAAGCGGGCGAAGACCTCGCCGAGTTGGTGGACGTAGGTGTCTGGCCGGTCGTCGATCGCCGCTGGGAACACCTGCGGGAGGCTAGCCCGATGCGGGGCCTACCAGGGTGCACCTTTAGACGGACCGGGCTGTTTTTCGGTGGTGGGAGGCGCGCGCTTTGGCCCGGTTGCCGCAGAGGTCCATCGAGCACCAGGTGCGGCGGCGATTGCGGGAGTAGTCGTAGAAGGCCCATCGGCAGCTGGGCTCTCGGCAGGCCTTGAGTCGGCTCCAGGTCCCGGCGGCTACGGCTTCGGCGACAACGCCCAGCAGGGTGGCGAGCGCGTTGTCGACTGGCTCCCGGCCGTTTGGGGTGAGCCGCGGTGGATGTGCCGTGAGGTCTAGTGCCAGGGGAAGCTGGCGGGCGAGGTCGGCGAGGCTGGTACGGGCGGCGGGGTCGAGGCCGTCCGGACGCGGGCTGGCAACGGGTGGTTCGTTGTTGTCGGCGATGAGCGCCCGCAGTCCCTCGCGGACGGTTTCGGCGCGGTCGCGTTGCCCTGCGGTGACCACGGTGTTGGCGGGTAGCAGGCCTCGGGTCTGCAGCCAGTGCGCCAGTTGGGCGGGGGTGGCGAGGTCGTCGCCGTCGGCGCGGCGGGTGTTGATGAACTCCTCGATTCGACGCAGCGGCAACGGCGCCGGCGTGCGTTCATCCTCAGGCATACCCGCATTCTAACCGACCATTGACAATAGCCGGGTACCTAACTAGCGTCCTGACTACACCAGTTAGATAGCCAAAGAGGAGAAGGACATGGCCAGCGTCATCAGGGAGATCGTCATCGACGCCACGCCCAGCGAGGTCTGGGCCGTCATCGGCGACTTCGCCAGCGGGCCGACCAAGATGGCGCCCGGCTTCGTGACCGACACCCAGTTGGAGGACCCCGACACACGGTTGGTGACCTTCGTCAACGGGGACGTGGCCCGCGAACGGCTCATCGCCCGTGATGCCTCCGCGCGACGCATCGTCTGGGCCTTCACCGATGGATGGGCACGACCTACCCACAACAACGCCGCGATGCAGATCCACGCCGACGGCGACCACCGCAGCCGACTCGTCTGGACCCACGACGTACTCCCCGACAACCTCGCCGAACGCCTGGCCGCCGCCATGGACGGCGGCCTCCCCATCATCAAACAAACCATCGAGAAGCGCACCGCGACCGCTTAGGGATCTTGGGCGGCGAAAGTCATGAAAGTCGAGTCAAGTTTGGTGTTGGTCGGGTCCAGTGGAGTGGTGTCCTGGGCCGCGGGCGCTCACCTCTGTCTGGCCCCCGATTCCGGCCGTGTCCGGGAAGTGCCGACTGTGGGGTGACTTCCCGCTTGAGGCGAGCCACCGTGGATCGCGACGCACGCACCGCCCGGCTCTGGACCCTCGACACGCCGATGGAAGCGCTTGCCAGTCAAGGTTGGGTATGCGCCGACGTCCGTCGCATCCACCAGTTGGCCGGGCCCGGACACTGCCAGCCGGGTCGGTTAATGCCAGCTGGGGTCGATCAGGCCCATGGCTGGCAGGCCGATAGTCCCTTAGCCGGCCGATGGCCTGCTGCAGCCGGCTATCGGTAACGCAGCGCGCCATCGGTGGCGGCCATCTCGGCAACCCGCCCGGTGCCCCGTTAGATCCACAGCTGTGCCGAGTCGCACCGCGAGGCCCCGGACTACCACCACTCACAAACCTCACCTGGCCGGTCCTGGTCAGGCGTGGGTGGGTGTGCCTTGGGCGATGTGGAGCAGGTTTGTCAGTGGTGGCGGTCCGGGTGTCCACCCCGTGAGCGCCTACTCATCAGTAGGCTGCTCAGATGGTGCACACGCTGGCGGGCTAGCCGATGCCGGGGCCCACGAGGGTGCCGACGAAGTAGGTGAGGGCTGCGGCGGCGGCGCCGAGGATCAGTTGGCGGAGGCCGGAGTACCACCAGGAGCGGGAGGTTACGCGGCTGACGACGGCGCCGCAGATGAAGAGGGCGGTCAGAGACATGATCAGCGCGGGGAGCACGGAGGACGCGCCGAGGAGGTACGGGAGGAGCGGGATCAAGGCGCCGACGGCGAAGCAGATGAACGACGAGGACGCTGCGACGACCGGTGACGGGAGGTCGTTGAGGTCGACGCCGAGCTCTTCGCGGACGTGTTCCTCGAGGGCTTGGTCCGGGTTGGCGTGGAATTGCTGGGCGACCTTGTCCGCGAGTTCCGGGTCGAGGCCCTTGCCCTGGTAGGTCTCGGACAGCTCGCGTTCCTCGTCGGTGGGGTGGCGCTGGATCTCGCGGCGCTCGACCTCGATCTCGGCCCGGGCCAGTTCGCGTTGCGAGGCGACGGAGGTGTACTCCCCTGCCGCCATCGAGAACGCACCCGCCGCCAGCCCGGCCAGCACCGCGAGCACGATGAACTTCGAGCCCGACTCGGTGCCGCCGTCCATCCCGGCGATCAGCGCGAAGTTGGAGACCAGCCCATCCATCGCGCCGAAAACAGCCGGCCGCAACCAGCCGCCAGTCACATCCCGGTGGTTGTGATCCCCAGAATGCTCAACAGCACCACTCGGCGCTGAGTACTCATCAGCCGGTACTACGTGCGCCGCGTCGCCGGCCTGTACTGCGCCCGCTGGCTCCCCCGGAATGGCAGCTGCCGGCGGCGAAGGAGTTCCTTCGTCGCCGGCAGCAGGAGTACCAGTGTCAGTCACGAGACCCGTCGGTGCTGTCGAGCCTCAGATCCGTTTTAGTCTCACCCGCACCGCTCGCGCGCGAGTCGCCGGGCTTGGTGTCGGCGGGGGAAGCGTCCGTTGGTTTCGCGACGGGTTCGCCTTCGGTACTGGTGTCCGCTGCGGTTGCCGGCCTCTCGTCGGCGGCCCCAGCTTCGGGCTCCTCAGTGGCGGCGGTGTCGGGCGTGTCAGCGGCTGCGGCATCCGACGGGGTGGTGTCGGCTGGGGTGGTGTCGGCTGGGGTGGTGTCGGCTGGTGCGGTGGAGATGTCTTCCTGGCCGGGCTTGAGGCGGGCGCTCAGGATGAAGAAGGCTACAGCGAGGATGAACAGGATGATCGACGTCCACACGTTCAGCCGCAGGCCGGCGAACTCGTTGACGGTGTCGATCCGCAGGTTCTCGATCCAGGCGCGGCCGGCGGTGTAGCCGGCGACGTACACGGCGAAGGCGCGGCCGTGGCCGAGCTTGAAGCGGCGGCCGAGCACGATCACCAGGGCGATCACGCCGAGGTTCCAGATCGCTTCGTACAGGAAGGTCGGGTGGAAGGTGCCGAAGTCCTGGAAGCCGTCGGGGCGGTGCGCCGGGTCGATCTCCAGACCCCACCAGT
The DNA here is from genome assembly GCF_000372465.1 of Kribbella catacumbae DSM 19601. GTDB lineage: Bacteria > Actinomycetota > Actinomycetes > Propionibacteriales > Kribbellaceae > Kribbella > Kribbella catacumbae. The sequence goes on along the minus strand of NZ_AQUZ01000020.1, from coordinate 11,569 downwards.
GGTTCGTCGGCTTCCCGAACAGCTCCTGGTTGAAGTAGTTGCCGAACCGGCCGATCACCTGGGCCAGCGCGATCCCCGGCGCCATCGCGTCGGCGACGGCCAGGAACGGGACCTTGTGCCGGCGGCAGGCGATCCAGGCGCCGAGCGCGCCGAAGGCGACCGCGCCCCAGATCCCGAGGCCGCCGTGCCAGATCTTCAGCGCGTCGATCGGGTGCTTGCCCTCGCCGAAGTACAGCTCGGCGTCGGTGATCACGTGGTAGATCCGCGCGCCGACCAGGCCGAACGGAACGGCCCACATGATCACGTCGGCGAGCACCTCGGCCGAGCCACCGCGGGCGACCCAGCGGCGGCGGCCCAGCCAGTAACCGGCGAAGATGCCGAGCAGGATGCAGATGGCGTAGGCACGCAACGGCAACGGGCCGAGGTGCCAGACGCCCTGGCTTGGACTGGGGATGAACGCCGGAACGATCACGGCGGGCAGCAGACTAGACATGGCAGTCGGGACCCTACTCGACCCGCCCCGATCGCGACCACCAACCGATGGTCACGATTGGGAACGGAGCGTGTCAGCTGATCCCGGCGACGGCGGACCTGATGCCGTCGACGGTCAGTTGGTCACTCTTCAGCATCTCGTTGTTCACGAACACGGTGGGAGTGCCTTCCACCTTGCGCTCGTTGGAGACCTTCGCGATCGAGTCCAGCCAGCCCTGGTAGCTGTTGTCCTTGATCTCGGCCTCGAAATTCGCGTCGTCGATGCCGAGCTTCTTACCCAGCGCGATCAGTTGATCGTCCGTCCACGCCTTGGTGAAGTCGCCGTATATCTCGCCGGCATAGGTCAAACCCTTACCCTTCGCGGCGGCCGCGGCGAACGCGTTCGCCAGCCGGGGCGACGCCTCCTTGTTGACGAACCCCATCGGCCAGTACGTCACCGTGACCGTGCCATCCGCGACCAGCTCGTCCAGCATCGGACCGGTCTCCTCCTCGAAATCCGCGCAGTGCGGGCAGCGGAAGTCCAGGAACAGGTCGATGTTCGTCTTCGCGCTGTCCTTGCCGACCTTGATGCCCTCGCCGGTGGTGCCCGGGCCGGTGATCACGGCCGGCTCGGTCCGCCCGTTCGTGGTCAGCTCGACCGAGGAGTTCTTGCGCCAGTAGTCGACCCCGACCGCCGCGATGATTGCCAGCACCACGACGGCGACGATGACGATGCCTGGCGTGATGCGGCGCTTCTTCTCCTGCACCAACGGGTTGGCGGGAGCCTTCTTCTTGCTCGCGGGGTTGCCGGGGGCCTTCTTGTTGCTCACGACGCGGTAACTCCTGTCGAGGTGTGCGGATCCGATTCGAGCGCGAACTTGCTGAGCGGTTTCAGGTACAGCCAGCCCGCGAGTACGAGCAGGCCGGTGTCCCGCAGGATCTCCTGTAGGTACTTCGTATCGCCAGGAGCCACCTGACCGCCGCCGCCGAAGCAGCCGCAGTCGATCGCCAGACCACGAGCCCAAGCCGACGACACCGCGGCGATGAACAGCACCATGAAAACGCCGGCGGCCACAGCGGCCGGCCGGACGCCGTAGCCGATGATCAACATCAGCCCGATCGCGATCTCCAGGATCGGCAGCAACATCCCCACGATGCCGTCGAAGCCCTGCGGCAGCAGCTCATAGGCGCGCACCGCCTGGGTAGCAGCCTCCGGGTCGGTCACCTTCAAGGCGCCGGCCACCAGCATCACGCCACCGAGGACCAAGCGGGCGACCAGCGACACCCAGGGAAACCAAGGCTTCACTGGTTGTCCTCCACCAGCTTGCCGAAGTCGTGCGCCAGGTCACCGATCGCGGCGTTCGACAGCCAGAGCACCCCGGCCTTGTCGTTCTTGCCGAAGCCGAGCACCTGCGCGCCGTGACCGACCTCGTACCCGCCGGAGGGCAGCTTCTTCATCCCCTCGACCGGTACGCCGACCGCCTTGGCGATGTCCTTGATCGAGTCCAGCGAGCCGGTCAGCCCGATGAACGCCGGGTCGAACCGGTCCAGGTACTTGCGGATCACCGGCCCGGTGTCGCGGGACGGGTCCGTGGTGATGAACAGCAGCTGCACCTGGTCCCGCACCGACTCGTCCAGCTTTGTCAGCGCCGATGCCACATCGGCCATCACCGTCAGGCAGACGTCCGGGCAGTTGGTGTAGCCGAAGAACACCAGCGTGACGGGCTTCTTGGTCGAGGTGACCAGGTTGAACTCGTTGCCCGAGGTATCGGTCAGCGACTTGGCCGGCAGCGCGTACGGCCGGTCCAAAGTTGCCCCACGCAACCCGTTCGGATCCCCGGCCGGCGTACGGATGATGGCGCCGCCGGGGTTGTCCGCTGTCTGTTTCTGTCCGCCACTGCAGCCCACAAGGGCAAGCAGAGCCACCGCAGCGAAGAAAACAACCGCGTTCTTTGCGCCCCGCGTCCGATGTCCTCTGAGTGATTGCGGTGTCCAGGTGCGTGCATCGCAAGGCGGAGAAGCAGCCTCGATGCGGGTTTCATCGTGGCTGCTTCTCCGCCGCCGCGAGGTGCGTGCCTGGGCGCCGCAAGCGCCAGAGGACATCGGACGCGGGGCGCCAATTCGACTCACGGCTGGTTCAACGGTCAACGGGCTTGCGGGGTTCCCGCCGGACGCCCTCGGCCAGACTTTCGGTCAGTTCCCGTACGCCGGCCGCGCCGCCCGCGTCGAGCGCCTTCACGAAGGCCGATCCGACGATCACGGCATCCGCGTACGCCGCGACGCCCGCCGCCTGGTCCGCGTTGGAAACGCCGAGCCCGACGCCGACCGGCAGCCCGGTCGCCGCCTTCGTCCGGCTGACCAGCGGTGCGGCCAGGTCGGAGATCTGGTCACGCGCGCCGGTGACACCCATCACCGCGGTCGCGTAGACGAAGCCCCGGCAGTTCGCCGTGGTGAGCGCGATCCGCGCATCCGTCGAGGACGGCGAGACCAGGAACACCTTGTCCAGCTCGTACTTGTCGGCCGCCGCGATCCACTCGGCACCCTCGTCCGGGATCAGGTCGGGCGTGATCAGCCCCGCTCCCCCGGCCGCGGCGAAATCGGCCGCGAACCGGTCCACGCCATACCGCTCGATCGGGTTCCAGTACGTCATCACCAGCACCGGTACGTCGGAGTACGCGGCGATCTTCTCCACCGTGGCGAGCACGTCGCGGGTGCGCAGCCCGCCGGCCAGGGCGATCTCGGCGGCGCGCTGGATCGTGACGCCGTCCATCACCGGGTCGCTGTACGGCAGGCCGATCTCGAGTACGTCGGCGCCGCCGTCGACCATCGCCTTGATGGCGTCGATACCGCCGTCGATGGTCGGATAGCCGGCCGGCAGGTAGCCGACCAGCGCGGCCCGGCCCTCGTCGTTGGCCTTCCGGATCGCGGTGCCGGCGTTGCCCAAGGCAACTACGTCGCTCATGCCTCCACCTCGCTGGCGCTCGGTTCCGGCATGAGCGAGAGGTCGGCTGTGTTGTCTGTTCGCTCGCTACGCTCGCTCATGCCTCCACCTCGCTGGCGCTCGGTTCCGGCATGAGCGAGAGGTCGGCTGTGTTGTCTGTTCGCTCGCTACGCTCGCTCATGCCTTGCCGTTCCCGTCGATCAGGCCGAACCATTCGCCGGCCGTGTCCATGTCCTTGTCGCCACGACCCGACAGGCAGACCAGGATGGTCGCGTCGGGTCCCAGCTCCCTGGCGATCTGCAGCGTGCCCGCGATCGCGTGCGCCGACTCGATCGCCGGGATGATGCCCTCGGTCCTGGCCAGCAACCGGAACGACTCCATCGCCTCCGCGTCCGCCACCGGCCGGTACGACGCCCGCCCGGTCTCCGCCAGCCACGAGTGCTCCGGCCCGACGCCCGGGTAGTCCAGCCCGGCCGAGATCGAGTGCGACTCGATCGTCTGCCCGTCCTCGTCCTGCAGCAGATAAGACCGCGCACCATGCAGTACGCCGATCTGCCCGGCCGTGATCGTGGCTGCGTGCCGACCGGTCTCGTACCCGTCGCCGCCCGCCTCGATCCCGAACAGCTTCACCTCGGTGTCAGGCACGAAGGCCGCGAACAGGCCGATCGCGTTGGAACCGCCCCCGACACAGGCGACCGCCGCGTCGGGAAGCCGGCCGAGCAACTCCAGCGACTGCGCCCGCGCCTCGTCGCCGATGCCCCGGACGAAGTCGCGGACCATCGCGGGGAACGGGTGGCCGCCGGCCGCAGTACCGAGCAGGTAGTGGGTGTTGTCGACGCTGGAGACCCAGTCGCGCAGGGCCTCGTTGATCGCGTCCTTCAGCGTGCGGCTGCCGGTCTTGACCGGGATCACCTCGGCGCCGAGCAGCTTCATCCGGGCCACGTTGAGCGCTTGCCGCTCGGTGTCGACCTCGCCCATGTAGACGACGCACTCGAGGTCCAGATAGGCACAGGCCGTCGCCGTGGCGACACCGTGCTGGCCCGCGCCGGTCTCGGCGATGACGCGGGTCTTGCCCATCCGCTTGGTGAGCAGCGCCTGGCCGAGCACGTTGCGGATCTTGTGCGCGCCGGTGTGGTTCAGATCCTCGCGCTTGAGCAGGATCCGGGCGCCGGCGACGTCCGACAGCCGGGTCGCGTCGTACAGCAGGCTCGGCGTCCCGGCGTACTCGCGCAGCATCCGCTCGAACTCGTCCGTGAAGGACTTGTCGGCCATCGCTTCCTGCCAGGCGGCCGTCAGCTCGTCGAGCGGCGCGATCAGCGCCTCCGGCATGAACCTGCCGCCGAAGCGGCCGAAGTGCCCGAGCTGGTCAGGCAACACAGCAGTCATGTTTCGCCTTCCTCCATCAACATCACCGCCGTCCGCCCACCCAGCTGTTCATTCGCCCCCTTTTCACCCTCAGCACCGCGAGCCGGCGGCCACAGCTGGTTCAGAGGGTGAAAAGGGGGCGAATGAACAGGTAGTAGGTGGGGGGGACGAACAGGTGAGTGAACGTCTTAGTGACGCTGCTGGATGGCGGGGTGCGATCCCGCAGCGACGAGATCGGCGACCGAGGCCCGCGGATCGCGGCCGGTCACCAGGGTTTCACCGACGAGGACGACATCGGCCCCGGCGCGCGCGAACTCGATTACATCATGCGGACCCCGGACACCGGACTCCGCCACCCGGATCAGGTTGGTCGGGATCACCGGCGCGACCCGGGCGAAGGTCGAGCGGTCCACCTCGAGGGTCTTCAGGTTGCGGTTGTTGACGCCGATCACCTGGGCCCCCGCGTCCACCGCACGCAGGGTTTCCTCCTCGTCGTGCACCTCGACCAGCGGGGTCAGCCCGATCGACGAGGCCCGCTCGATCAGCGAGACCAGCGCCTCCTGCTCGAGCGCCGCGGCGATCAGCAGGATCATGTCGGCACCGGCCGCCCGGGCTTCCCACAGCTGGTACGAGGACACGATGAAGTCCTTGCGCAGCACCGGTACGTCGACCCGGCCGCGGACGGCGCGCAGGTCCTCCAGGCTGCCACCGAACCGGCGCCCCTCGGTCAGCACGCTGATCGCGGCGGCACCGCCCTCGGCGTACTCGAACGCGAGCGCGGCCGGATCGGCGATGTCGGCCAGGGCGCCCTTGGACGGGCTGGACCGCTTCACCTCCGCGATGATCGCGATCCCTTCGCCGCGGAAGATCGGCATCGGGTCCTTGGCGTCAGGCTTGCGCTGCGCCTCCAGCTTCAGGTCGTCCAGGCTGACCCGCGCCTGGCGCTCCGCGAGGTCCTCCCGGACCCCGGCGAGGATGTCGTCAAGCACAGTCATGATTCGGTCCGTCCGTCAGTCGTGGTCGCTGGACTTGGCACCGAAGCCGAGCAGCTGCATCACCTTGCCGACCAGGCCGCCTGCGAGGGCGATCCCGGCCGAGATCCAGAACAGCAGCCAGTTCGGGCCCATCACCATCGCGATGGCCCCGAGGGTGAAACCGACCAGCACGATGACCACGGCGGTCCAGGCCGCCGGAGTGCTGCCGTGCAGTCCACCCGCGTGAGCTTCGTCGCTCTCGTACGTCACAGGTTGATCAGCGGTCGTATTGTCCATCGTCAGGGCCACTCCTCATCGTCGTCCCGTCCTATTGTGGCGGTAGCCTCCGACAATCAGATCGTCGGGTCCTCACCTGCGTCGATCGCTTTCCATTGATCAGCCGGTGTAGCGGCTGGATCACGCTCGTACCGGGCGGTGGGACGGCGCCATCGGTGCGCGGTCAGTACTGCGATCAGCCCCGCCGCGAGCAGCGCGATGCCGCCTGCCAGCGCCACCCAGGGTGCCGGCCCGGTGCTGAGCGCTACCCGGTCGGTGACGGCCTGGCTGAGCTCCGGCCGGAGCCTGCCCAGCTCGGTCACGTCCGGGCGCACCTGCAGCGCCACACCGACGGCGGCGACGCCCATCACCAGCACCAGAGCGGCCAGGAGGCGGCGTAGGGCAGTACCGGCCAGTTTGGTGACGATCACGGCCACCACGGAGGCCAGCGCCAGCGTCACGGGGGCGCGGGTCACGGAGTACCCGTTGAAGTTCACTACAGGTCTGCCGCTGCCAGGGTCGGCGATCGACCAGGTCAGGTACGCCGAGAGCGCCAGCAGCACGAGAGCCACCAGGGCTAGGAGGTCCACCAGCCGTTGTGGGCGCATCAGATCTCGGAGAACGTGCCTGCGACGGCGACCGCGTTCAGGACGGCCGCAGCCTTGGTACGGCACTCGGCATCTTCGGCGGCCGGGTCTGAGTCCGCGACGATGCCTGCGCCCGCCTGGACGTACGCCGTCGTGCCGCGGAGGACCGCAGTACGAATGGCGATGGCCGTGTCGACGTCCCCGGCGAAGTCGAGGTAGCCGACGACGCCGCCGTAGACGCCGCGTCGGGTCACTTCGAGCTTGTCGATGATCTCCATCGCGCGCGGTTTCGGAGCACCCGACAACGTCCCGGCCGGGAAGGCGGCGGTGAGCGCGTCGAAGGCGGTCTTGCCGGCCTGCAGGCGCCCGGTGACGGTCGACTCCAGGTGCATCACGTGGCTGTAGCGGCGAATGTCCATGAAGTCGACGACCTCGACGGTACCTGGCGCGCAGACACGGCCGACATCGTTGCGGCCCAGATCGACCAACATCAGGTGCTCGGCGCGTTCCTTGGCGTCCGCGCGCAGCTCCTCCTCCAGGGCGTGGTCCTCCTCCGGCGTCGCGCCGCGGGGGCGGGTGCCGGCGATCGGGTGCAGGATCACCTTGTTGTCGGTGACCTTCACCAGCGCCTCAGGGCTGGAGCCGACGATGTCGAAACCGTCGAGACGAACCAGGTACATGTACGGACTCGGGTTCGACCTTCGCAGTACGCGGTAGATGTCGAGGGCGCTCGCGGTCGTCTGCAGCTCGAACCGCTGCGAGACGACGATCTGGAACGCCTCCCCCGCCCGGATCTCCTCCTTGGCGTGCTCCACCGCCTCCCGGTACTCCGCGCTGGAGCGCTGCCGGTGCGGATCGGGCTGCGCGTGGCGGTCCGCCCTGACGACGTACGACGGCGTCGGCTGGGCGAGATCCTTCTCCATCGCGTCGAGCCGGCGGACGGCATCGGCATACGACTCGTCGACGCGCTCGTCGGAGTCGTCCCAGTTGACCGCGTTCGCGATCAGCCAGATCTCGCCGGTCTCGTGGTCGAGCGCGGCCAGATCGGTGGCGAACAGGAAGGTCAGCTCGGGCAGCCCGAGATCGTCGGTCGTTGTGTCCGGCAACTTCTCCAGCCGGCGGACGGCGTCGTACCCGAGGAAGCCGACCATGCCGCCGGTCAGCGGGGGCAGGTCGGGCAGCCGCGGCGTGTGCAGGATCTCCAGCGTCTCGCGGAGCGCCTGGAGCGGGTCACCGGTCTGCGGCAGGCCGACCGGCGGTTTGCCGGTCCAGGTCGCCTGGCCGTCGCGCTCGGTCAGCGTCGCGGCGCTGCGGACGCCGATGAACGAGTAGCGCGACCAGACGCCGCCGTTCTCCGCCGACTCCAGCAGGAAGGTGCCTTCGCGCTCGGCCGCGAGCTTGCCGTACACCCCGATCGGCGTCTCGGCGTCGGCCAGTAGCCGACGTGTCACCGGGATGACCCGGCGGTCCTTGGCGTACTCGCGGAAGGTCTCCAGGTCCGGAGAGTTCATGCCTTGACCTCGATCTCGCCGTGCTCGAAGCAGCTGCGGGTGCCCTTGTGGCAGGCGGGACCTTCCTGGTCGACCAGGACCAGCAGGGTGTCCGCGTCACAGTCGACGAGGATCTGCTTCACGTGCTGGCGGTTGCCGCTCGTCTCGCCCTTCACCCAGTACTCCTGCCGGCTGCGCGACCAGAACGTACTGCGGCCGGTGGCGGCGGTCCGGCGTACGGCCTCGGCGTTCATCCAGCCGACCATCAGCACCTCGCGGGTGTCGTACTGCTGCACCACCGCGGGGATCAGCCCCGCCGCGTCGAAGGTGAGTTCCTGGGTGTCCACGCGGCCATTGTCCCCGATCGATTGTCAGGCCCACACTTTGCCCTGTCACGGCCCTGCTCAGATCGTGCGGGAGCGCGCTGGGCCTGACAAGATATGGGGATGACTTCCAGTGTTGCCCGAGTGCAGGGACTGTTGCAGGACCATCCGCTCATCGACGGCCACAACGATCTCCCGATCGCCTACTACGAACTGGCGCAGTACGACCTCGACGCCTACGACCTGAGCGTCTCGGTGCCGAAGCTGAACACCGATCTGCCGCGGCTGCGGATCGGCCAGGTCGGCGCGCAGTTCTGGTCGTTGTGGGTAGAGCAGGACGAGCACGCGGTCAAGCGCACCTTCGAGCAGCTCGACTTCGTCCGCCGGATGGTGGCGCGCTTCCCCGATTCGCTCGCGCTGGCCGACACCGCCGATGACGTCGACGCGGCCTTCAAGGAGCGCCGGATCGCGTCGCTGATGGGGATGGAGGGCGGCCACTCGATCGGTGAGTCGCTCGCGGTACTGCGGGTGATGCGCTCTTTGGGTGTGCGGTACATGACGCTGACCCACAACCACAACGTCTCCTGGGCCGACTCGGCGACCGACGAGCCGGTGCTGGGCGGGCTCAGCCCGTTCGGTGAGGACGTCGTCCGGGAGATGAACCGGATCGGCATGCTCGTCGACCTGTCCCACGTCTCCGCCGACACGATGCGGCACGCACTGCGGGTGGCGACCGCACCGGCGATCTTCAGCCACTCGTCGGCGCGCGCGGTCTGCGACGTACCGCGCAACGTGCCGGACGACGTGCTGCAGACCCTGGCCGGCAACGACGGCGTCTGCATGGTGACCTTCGTCCCGTACTTCGTCTCGCAGGCCTACGTCGACTGGGTCGCCGGGGCTCGTGAGGCCGCGGGCGAGCTCGACCTCGATCCGCTGGTGCCGGCGCAGCAGAAGAAGCTGAAGGACGCGTACGACGTACCGAAACCGCGGGTGACTCTCGACGACGTCGTGGCGCATGTCGAGCACGTCCGCGAGGTCGCCGGCATCAACCACCTCGGCCTCGGCGGCGACTACGACGGCTGCCCGGAGTTCCCGGACGGGCTGCCGGACGTCGCGTCCTATCCGTCTCTGTTCTACGCCTTGGCCGACCGCGGCTGGAGCGACGAAGACCTCGCAAAACTTGCCGGCGGCAACATCCTCCGAGTACTCCGCGCCGCGGACGAGGTCGCAGACTAAGCCCCTCTCCCCGCTCGCACCGGCACGGCGAACCCTGCATCGCCTCCGAGCCCACCAGTGGTGGGCTCGGACCCCGAACGGTGACCTTGAACAAGGTGTGCCCTGTTCAAGGTCACCAGAAGATGTTCAAGCCCACCACTGGTGGGCTCGGTCGCGGGCGAGGGGGCTCTGCACTGCGCTCGTCTCCGGGCGGCTGGCGGGCTAGATGTTTCTGTACTGGTCCCGGATCTCCGGCAGGGGCTCGAAGCCGGCGGCGCGGTAGGTGGCTACCGCGCCGATGTTGAAGCTCGGGGTGCAGACCATCGCGCTCGACGCTTCCAGCTCGCGCAGGGCGGCGGCCGCGGCGACGGTGATCGCCTGCCCGTAGCCGTTGCCGCGATGGTCGCGGTGCACGCCCATCGGTTCGATCAGCCCAGGCCTGCCTGGCCCGGCTGACCAGACCGTTACGCCCGCGACCGCCACGCCCTGCTCGTTGCGCGCGACGAGACACCGAGCACCCGCGTACGGCGTACCGGCTGCCATTGCGCGCCAGCGCTCATCGGTGAAGGTGGATCCGTCGAATGATGCGCGCTGGACAGCCGTGCGCTCGGGAGCGGAGTCGGGCCCGACCGCTTCGACCGCCACGCCAGCGTCCTCCACCGGTTCGGTGAGATCGCGGCGGAGCGGCGTCCACGGGTCGTCGGGACTCCAGCCGGCCTTGAAGAGCAACTCCTGAAGCACGGCCTCGGGCGGCGCATCGACGTACACCTTGCCCTCGATCAGTACGCCGCGAGCCGGATCGCTCGTGTCCTCGACGATCCGCTGCGCCAGCTCCTCGTCCCCCAGCGCCTCCGGAGCGAACGCGAGCCGCAACAGATCCGGCTCAACCAGCAACCCGATCGCCACCGGCTCACCGTCACGCTCCCAAACCCGCACCGCTCCCGCCGTACGCTCCGCCCCGAACCGCCAGAACCACCCCAGATCCCCCGGATGCAACTGCACCACCCCACGATCCCCTTGCCACTCCCCCAACTTCCCCGCGACCCCCGCGAGCCCCTCCACCCCCGGCGTCCCCAACCAAATCGTCATACCCGCCATCCCACACCACCCCACCGACACCCCGCACCCCACTTTCCCCAAAACCCATCTCCACCGCACCGCGCCATCTCCACCGCATACCCGCACCGCGCTGTCCCCCCGCACATCAAGCACCTTGCCACCGCTCGCGCCACGCACCACCTCACCACCCACCACCTCGCACGACGCGCCCTCACGCGCCGCACCTTCGCCACGTCCCCCCACTTTGAGCACCCGTCGGGCACTTCCCCGCCGGAATCACGCCCACCCATGCCCAAAGTGATCCGCAGCTAGGCGAAGACGCGCGCCATCACACGCCTTCCCCACTTCGAGCACCCGTCGACCACTCGCCAACCCTCGCGTCACGCACCACCTCCCGCCACGCGGACCTCACGCGCCTCACCGCGTCTCCTTCGGCACGCCTCCCCGCACTTTGAGCACCCGTCGGGCACGTCGCCGCCGGAACCGCGCCTACCCGGTGCCCAAGGTGATCCGCAGCTAGGCGAAGACGCCGACCTTGGGCACGGGGTGGGTGCGAGGTCGGCGAGGTCACGCCTGGCGGGTGCTCAAGGTCGAAGGCGGCCCGCCCGGACCGGCACGGCCCTCGCCCGTACCGCGGCGGAACGGGCCGTCAGTCGCACCGCGCCACTCGGCGCCACGCCGCGCCGTCGCAACTTTGAGCACCCGCCAGCCACCCCAGCACCAAAGTCGCGCCTACCCCGTGCCCAGAGTGACCCGCACCTCTCCGTGATTGGCGACCTTGGGCACGGGGTGGGTGCGAGGTCGGCGAGGTCACGCCTGGCGGGTGCTCAAGGTCGAAGGCGGCCCGCCCGGACCGGCACGGCCCTCG
>NZ_AQUZ01000019.1 GCF_000372465.1 Kribbella catacumbae DSM 19601 | reverse complement strand
GGCGTGACCCAGTCCATGGGTGCGGTCGGCACGAGCGCCGACAACGCACTCGCCGAGTCGTTCAACGCGACCCTCAAGCGAGAGATCCTCCAAGACCACAACTCCTGGCCCGACGAGGCCACCTGCCGCCGCGAAGTGTTCCGCTGGGTCACCCGCTACAACACCCGCAGGCGGCACTCCTGGTGCCGCTACCACTCCCCGAACACCTACGAAACCCTCTACCCCGCTACGCTCCCGTCGGCGGCGTAATCCACCACCGTGTCCATGAACCGGGGGTAAGGCCCCCGGGCGTCGGCGGCGCTCGAAAACTGAACACTTTCGGCGGTGAAAAGTGAGCACTCGACGATTGGAGAGTGATCACTTTGGAGGACTGGGCGCTGATCAGGAGGTTGGCTGCTGAGGGGTGCCGAAGGCACGGATCGCGCAGCGGCTGGGGATCTCGCGGACTATGGTGATCAAGGCGGTGAGTTCGGATGCGCCGCCGCGGTATGAGCGCAAGCCGGCACCGACGTCGTTCAGCACCTGGCCCTCATCAACGGCCACGGCGGCAACTACGTTCTAGCAAAGCAAACGTCGCGCAGCAAGCGAACGTCTCCAGCCCCGCGCGTGCTGCGCTACCCGCACCGAGACGACTGGATCGCCGCCCGGCATCACGCCGGCATGGAGAGCACCAACAGCGCCGACATGTACGGCGGCCAATTGGAGACGCCAATCCTGCTACACGCCTGCCCGGAGTTGGTACGTTGCTCGTTCCGAACCGCAGACCACCAAACCGATCATCGGCCGCATCTCCTCACCACAGGGCTACGCGCGTATACCGACACCGGCATCGTCGGCAGACCCTCGCTGGCGACGGCGTCGAAGGGCCGAGCCGTACTTGACAGCCTGACTGTTTCATTCGCTGATCACCTAGTGTCGCGTGTCGTTGATTAGTTTACATTTGGGTTCGGGGAGAATCGGGCCATGTATGTGGCCCAGGCATTGCAGCTTCGAAACGGTGACCGTGCGCGGCTGGAGGCGGTGACGCGTGCGTCGACGGCGCCGGCAGGGGTGGTGCAGCGGGCCAGGATCGTACTGCTGGCCGCCGACGGGGTGCCCAACACCGAGATCGCGGAGCGGACCTCGTCGTCGCGGCCGACGGTGGTGAAGTGGCGCAACCATTACGCCGAGGCAGGCATCGATGGCCTCGGTGATCTGCCGCGGCCAGGACGTGCCCCGGAGATCGATGAGATCGAGGTGCTCGCCGAAACCCTGGCAGACAAGGGGAAGCCACCGGCCGAGCTCGGGGTGACGCACTGGTCGTCGCGGCTGCTGGCCGCCCGCCTTGGGATCTCGTTCGCCTCGGTGGCCAGGATCTGGCGGAAGTGGAACATCCAGCCGCACCGGATCGAGACGTTCAAGTTCTCCACCGACCCCGAACTCGAACCCAAGATCCGCGACGTGGTCGGCCTCTACCTGAACCCGCCGGCCAACGCCGTCGTGGTCTCGATCGACGAAAGTCCCAGATCCAAGCCCTGGACCGCACCCAGCTCGGCTTGCCGCTGCTACCCGGCAGACCAGCGCGGCAGACCCACGACTACGTCCGCCACGGCACCACCACACTGTTCGTAGCACTCGAGGTCGCGACCGGCAAGATCAGCGCCGACGCCTGCTACCCCCGCCACAGCAACGTCGAGTTCCTCGGCTTCCTCAAACAGGTAGCGAAAGCCCACCCGCGCGTGAAACTGCACGTCATCTGCGACAACTACGCCACCCACAACCACCCCAACGTGAAGGCCTGGCTGGCCAAGAACCCCCGGATCACGCTGCACTTCACCCCGACCAGCTGCTCGTGGCTGAACATGGTAGAGATCTTCTTCGGCATCATCACCCGCCAAGCCATCCGCCGCGGCACCTTCACCTCCGTCGCCGACCTCCACGACGCCATCCGCGACTTCATCGACGCCTACAACGACCGCGCCAAACCCTTCACCTGGACCAAAACCGCCGACACCATCCTCACCAAGATCAACCGTAAACCAACTTCAAACACGCGACACTAGAGGTACTAGATAACTGACCGTCCGCGCCCGCAATTGATCGGGCTGACCGCGGGCGCGATGCCAGCGAGTCCGCCGAGCCCACGACCGAATCAGTGGACGATACCGCGCCTACAAACCCTGGCTCAGGATGTCCTGGCCAGCGACCTGTAGAAACTAGCACTCCCGCAAGTAATGAGAGCATCCGCTATCGCCATTCAACATCGAGGTCAAATCGACCTCAGGAAATGATTAGTCAGCAGGCGGATATCGGCAGGCGTATTCTGAAGCCCGTTCCAGCGGCGCGATTCACCATTACCAAAGTCCCAGATGCCTGCCGTCCACGCACAAGTGGACTTGACTTTCGCTAGGGGCCCGCCAAGGTCAAGTGTCGGCAATTCATGGGCTGGCACACCGTCCGTGAGATGGTCCATGACGTACCCCAGCGATTGAATTCCGACACCATGACTAAGACGGGACTTGCGCGGAGGCAACGACCAAGCCTCTGGGAACGTGGCCTTGACAAGTCCCCAGAATATCTTCAGGTGAAGTAGCATTGCCTCTTCATCCCCAGACCCGTCGCTCGGATCCCGGTACTGATAGAGAGCGCCTTCATATAGGCTATTCTCGATCATCTTGAGGACACTGTTGTCTTTGATATAGCCGTCAGGCATCGTGGGGGTGGCAATTAGGCCACGGAATGGACTGTCGGCGTCCCTTTGCGTTGAAACATCGTTATTCAGGCGCGCCATGATTCTGGCAGGAAGTTGCCGTCGCGCATATTTTGCCGGCAGATGCCCTGATGTATCAGGAAGGAGTTCGTGGATTAAACCCTTCGGAAGGGGCTTCGTGTTATTCACGAGGATGAACTGCGAGCGTTGATGATCTTGACCGTCAGCGATAAATCCGACTGCGGCGATCGGAAACTCAGCGAGATCTGCATCACGAATAGCAGCGCTACGCTGCTGGCCATCAACCAGCCAAGCTGGCCGGTCATTCTCCGGCGAAGTCTCATCAACGGGGATTACAAGTTCACCGACCGTGGTATATCCCGCGGAGGAACCACCTTTCGATGCCGTAAACTTTACCCGATCATCGAAGGCAAGGACGATGGCATTCGGCAACATCGCACCGTCTGACTCGAGATACGCTCTAATCGCGTTGATGTGGCTAAGAACTTCTGGACGCTGATAGCCCTGTAGATCCTCTCCCTCGCGCCGAACTCGAGACACCGTAGTGAATTCATGTACGCGCTTACCGTCGACTCCGAAACAGTAGACATAGTGCTGTCCCTGCTGAATCCGCAGGGCGGGTAGACGAAGTTCATACTTGTCAGCCACGCAGGCTCCCGTTTCTAGGGTTGAGAGTGAGGTTCTTCATCTTCTTTGAAAGAACCGAAAGATTGTGAAAACCTCGGCGCTTATTTCGCTCGGTTCCTCGAAAGATTGCAATTTCGATACCGTGCTTCTTACAGAGTGCGCAACCACACGCTCTCCAGGGCGCATCACTCAGAGTCTTTCGATACGCCTCGAGATAGCTCTTTTTACTCTTCGTGATGGCCTCATATTGACCAAGCGCATCCAGAGTTGAGTCGAGCGTGCACGCACCCGCGTCGTACCCGCGCAGCCGCCTTAAACACTCCCTCTCGGCCTTGATGGCGTCGGCTTGCGACACGACTCCGCCAAGAATGTTGCGCTTGAGGGTACTGTTTCCTTCCACCTGCGGAACGCGTACTGCGAGGTAATCATCATCAGCAGCGTGATAATTTCGGCGGTCGTCCATAAATGACTGCCTAAATGCAGATGTGCTATCGAAACTCGTGACCCCCAGGCGATCAAACTCCTCCATGGACTCGATCCGCGTAATGCCGAGTAGATGAAGTTGCGTCCCAGGGCTCCGAATCTCGGTGATTGCTTCCAGGCAGGAAATAATATCCGGCGTCTTCAGAGGCACCATACCCCCGAGGGCAATGCGGCGGTATCCCATCAACTGCAACTGCCGCACGCTGTCGGCGTAACTTTCTGGACTCCACCCTTGCGCAGCTCCGACTGGCTGAATCTTCGATCGATTGCCCTCAACAGCCTCGAGGAACGCAGCCGCCAGTCGCAGCGTGATCAAACGTCGCTCGATCCATTCTGGATTTGCAGAATCTAGACCCGCATCAGGTTCGTAGCCAAAGATGACGTGATCGACGCTCACGCCAGCATCGAATCCGCACTCATGATAGAAGTCGAGCGCTTCCTCAACAGTCACCGGCGGAACACGTTCATCAATGTAGTTGAATGCACCGTTATCGCCCAGCGTTTCAATTCCCAGAGGAAGTCGGAAGAATTTTCGCACTCCAAGACGGTAGAGACGAGCGCGTTGCGGTGCGGAGTACTTTCCCGCTCCACTGACGGAGCCATCGACGATTGCCTTGCTGACGAGGATCCCGTCATAGGGAGGTGATTCGAGTACCTCGTGCGCATAAAGATCGTCCCGTTGGCGCACTCGAAATGGTGAGTATTCATCGCGCTCGAAATCATACGTCGGACTCACAAGGTCCTGACTGTCGGGAAAGTAGAATTTCATCGCGCAGCGTTCCGAGCATTTAGGTAGCTTCGAACGAGTAGGTTCGACAGGGCGCTGATATGGCGAGGCATGTTCTGCAGTTCATTCCAGGATAGACGTAGCTCAGGCCAGGTCCCCTGAGTCCAGTGACAAAGCGGTGCAATTCTTGCAAGTTCAATCTTGGTCTGAGCGAGGGCATCCGCATCGCTCGCGTCGACGTGAGCCATCACCCGGTCCATCAGGCGGCCCATCGCGCGTATACCGACACCGCCCATGAGTCGCGACTTCGAGGGCGGCTGGCCCCAAGCTTCGGGGAAAGTATCACGGACGGCTGTCCAGTAAACCAGGAGTACCCGTCGAATGCCCTCGGTGTCGGTCGTGCCAGCAGCGATGTTGCGGTATGGGAACAGAACACCTGACGGGGACTCGACGGATTCCTTTAGCGCCTCGACGAGGCTGTTGTCGGTCACCACCAACTGCTTGCGGGCGGCCGGGTCCGCCGACGCGCGCTTAATTAGATTGTGGAACGGTGAGGCCGGGTCCCGATTTAGCATGTCTACCAGTGCAGACGGAAGTTTCCGTGCTGATAAGCGCGACGACGGCGCGCTCACGATCTCGGGGAGCAGTTCAGTCACGAGGTTAACCGGCAAAGGCGAGACGGTGTTCACACGCAGGAATTGATCGCGCTGCAGTTCGAGTGTGTCTGCGACGAAGCCGGCCACCGGTATCGGGAGTCTTGTGTTCTTCGTTTGGGCTAGCGCCAAGCTTCGTTGTTGGCCATCAACAATCCAAGCTGGCCGGGGGCCGTCTGGGTCTGCTGACAGTGGAATGGTCAGCGTGCCTGCGGTCGCGAGCCCGTCGGTAGTCGTTGGCCCTCGACTCGACTTGAACCTCACGGTGTCTGGTAGCGCGAGAATGAGGCCATTCGGGAATAGGACTTCGCCGGAGTCGAGGTATTCGAGTATCTGACGCACATGACTCCTCTTCTCCGGACGCTGGTAGCCAATTAGCTTGCCGGCCTCGTCGCGCGATATACGAGCAACGTCGGCCACGAAGTCAACCTCCTCGGCTGCGAGCGCGAAGAGGTAGAGAGGAGCCGCTTCGTTCTGCACGATGCGTAGCGCGCGACGTTCGAGGCGTTCGGGCCTCACCGCGATACCCCGCGCGCGAAGAGTTGGGCGAAGCGTTGTTGCTCGCACGCGAAGTTGCTCCCTCGAAGCATTCTCAGCGCGCGAGTACGTGAGATCCCAGGATCACTCATCCGAGCCTCGTCGACATAGGCCAGAACCTGTTCGTCGGACATGGGTTTCCTGTCGTAGCGCTCTGGCTGCAGCACGGTCGATGCCCAACTGTGCCAGGCACTCTGCAACGGCTGAGAGTGCAGGTTAGATCCGTCGAGTCGTTCCATCCACGCGATAGCCGTGCGGATGTTGAGGCTCGTCGTTGTTCCGCCGAGGTGGCTTCGGAGTCGCTTGTCCGATGCGATACGTGGGATACCGTCAATGTCACGCACGCCACCGACAAGCAAGCAGTCACTGCCGCGCCCGGCGAGGGCTGTCAGGTCTGCGTCGAGAGCAGAGGCATAGTTTGCGGACAAGACCAAAAGGACTCGGCCGCGTAACTCTCGAGCGGGGCTAAGAGCGTGGGGATCGTTGACTCGGTCGCGCCACCAACTCTGGCTGTCTGCTGAGGTCTGAGCGACGGAGTCTGGTTGGCGTCTTGTGAACGTTGCCCCATACGCGGGACCCGACGAAGTCACGTCTCGGAGGCCGAGTCCGGCCGACGCGACGAGTAGGCGCGACGTGAAGCCTGCCGAGCGAGCGACAGTTTTGAGTCTGGTCAGTTGCGACCATGACTCTCCCTTGTAGAGGGCACTTAGGGGCCGCGTATCTACGGCCGCCGCCAGTCGAGTTCGCCAGATGTCGGAGCGATCTGAAAGGCTACCGATCGGCAGAGTTCGCGCAAGAGTGTCCCGAGTCGGCAGCGCCGATTTACGGTCCGTGCACGTGACGACGATCGTCAGTTTCCGCATCCTCGGCCCCTCTCGTCGATCGGAAACTGTCAGTGTGTCGCATCTACTGTAGCGTGTAGTTATTCGTAACCTGAACGTGGCTCGCGGGGGCACCAGGCCCTCATGACGGTGGAGGAGAAGATGGGTAGTCCGGCGGTAGTCTTATTGAGCGGTGGACTGGACTCCACAACGGTGCTCGCGATCGCGCGTTCGAAGGGCTTCGAGCCCTATGCGCTGAGCTTTCGGTATGGTCAGCGGCACGCTGTCGAACTGGCAGCCGCAACGCGTGTCGCAGAGGCGCAGGGTGTCGCCCGGCATGTGATCGCCGACATCGACCTGAGGGTTTTCGGTGGATCGGCACTCACAGCCGACATCGATGTGCCAAAGCACGACGACGTGGATGATGTCGACGAGACCATCCCGCTCACGTATGTGCCAGCCCGCAACACGATCTTCTTGTCGTTCGCACTTGCGTACGCCGAGACTGTCGGCGCAAGCGACGTGTTCATTGGCGTCAGCGCGCTTGACTACTCCGGCTATCCCGACTGCCGTCCTGAGTACATCGAGGCGTACGAAGCGATGGCGAACCTAGCGACTCGCGCAGGTGTCGAGGGTCAGAAACTCAAGATCCACACCCCCCTGATCGAGATGACCAAGGGCCAGACGGTCGAACTTGGCCTCAAACTAGGCGTCGACTACGGGATCACGTCTTCGTGCTACGACCCGGACAGCAGCGGACGCCCCTGCGGCCACTGCGACTCCTGCCTTCTGCGGCTGAAGGGGTTTGCCGAGGCGGGCAGCGAAGACCCCCTGGTGTATCAGGCGAGCTGACGTGTCTTACAAAGTCAAGGAAATCTTCTACACCCTGCAAGGGGAAGGCGCACATGCGGGCAGGCCGGCCGTGTTCTGCCGTTTCGCCTCCTGCAATCTCTGGACCGGGCACGAGAAGGACCGCGCACGGGCGATCTGCAGTTTCTGCGACACCGACTTCGTCGGAACCGACGGCCCCGGTGGGGGCAAGTTCTCCACCGCGAACGACTTGGCGCAAGCCGTCGAGGCCGCATGGCCGCATGGCGCGCACGATCAGCGCATGGTGGTCTGCACCGGTGGCGAACCGCTCCTGCAGTTGGACGTCGCCGCAGTGTCCGCACTCCATGAACGGGGCTTCTATATCGCCGTTGAGACCAACGGCACACAGGTCCCGCCGATTGGCCTTGACTGGCTTTGCGTGAGCCCAAAGATCGGTGCTGATCTAGTTGTAACCAGGGGCAACGAACTGAAGCTCGTATACCCGCAGATCGGCGGAGACCCAGCGCAGTTCGAGCATCTGGACTTTGAGTCATTCCGGCTTCAGCCGATGGATAGCCCTGAGCGACCGCAGAACACGGCGGCGACCGTTGAATATTGCCTTAAGCATCCGCGCTGGCAACTGAGCCTGCAGACCCACAAGTATCTGGGGATTCCGTGACCGAGATTTTCCGAGAGTTCACCTTCGAGGCCGCGCACCGACTGCCGAATGTCCCAGAGGGACACAAGTGTTCAAGGCTACACGGACACTCATACAAGGTGGTGATATCGGTCGCCGGCCCCGTCGATCCGAACCTTGGCTGGGTAATGGACTTTGGTGATGTCAAGTCTGCCTTCAAGCCCCTCGATGACCAACTGGACCACCGATACCTAAATGAGGTTGAGGGGCTCGAGAACCCCACGAGTGAGAACCTTGCCCGCTGGATCTGGGACCGTCTCCAGTTGACGCTCAGCGGGCTTATAGAAGTCGTCGTCCGGGAGACCTGTACGTCGGGTTGCCGTTACAGAGGAGTCGACCTTGCGTGATATCCAGAATGAGACCGACGGACGCGGCGTATCGATCGACCAAGTAGGCATCGCTGGCGTGAAATATCCCGTCGCGCTGGTAGACGGTCAGTTGACAGAGGCCGGAATCGCTGACTTCGATATCACGGTGGCGCTATCTTCGGTCAAGCGCGGAACGCACATGAGCAGGATGGTCGAACTCATCCACGATCACTTGACAGAACTTGATCCGCGCAGGCTACCGATCGTTCTTAAGGCCGCCGCAGATGTCCTCGAGGTACATGCGGTAAGAATCCGCGCCGAAATCCAGTTCGCCACCGAAGTGGCAGCGCCGGTCACCGGACATTCCGCCTATCAGGTGCACGGCCTGCGGCTTGAGGCCGACCTCAGTGAGGGCGCGGTAGAAGTCCAGTCGACGGTGACGTCGGAAGTAACCAGTCTATGCCCGTGTTCGAAGGCTATTTCGGACTATGGTGCGCATAACCAGCGAAGCAAGGTGAGCCTGATGACGGTAGGTACGGCAGACACGCCGTATCCGATCTCAGCAACGGAAGCGGTCGAGTTGATTCGGTCAACAGGATCGGCTCCCGTGTATCCGCTAGTAAAGCGCTCCGACGAGCGGTACATCACGATGGAGGCGTTCGACCATCCGGTATTCGTAGAGGATATGGTCAGGGATCTGTCCATCGCCTGCCATAAACTCCAAGTCCGACATCGCGTTGATGTGCGAAATTTGGAGAGTATACACAGTCACGACGCAGTTGCATTGATCGATCGTAGATAATGCGCCACGCAACGCAATTACCTATCGACGTCAATGGCAGCGGCGTACGTAGGCGCCGCACTCAAGCGGATAATACTCCCTACTCAGGGTAAGCGACGGCGCTGTCGCAAACGTCATCCAAACCCTCAACGATGTGGAGTTGCTAGCCAGTCACTTGCCTTCGCTCACTGCGTCGACAATCATGGCGACCATTCGCCGATCGTGGACTCGAGTGCGCGCAACATGGAAGCGGATCCAGATCCGTCAGCGTACCCAATCAGAGCAGTTGGGCTGGCATTGATGGTAATGAAACCGGTCGCCGCGTGAGTCGCCCTGCGGGTAGCGAGAACAATAACATCAGCATTGCGAGCATGCTGCCTGAGATCCGGACTACCAACCTTGTTTGAGGATGTCTCAACGAACGCCTTGGGCCAGTGCCGGTTGATCGCTGCCTTGGCACGCACCAAGGTTCCGGGGTCCAGGCTGTAGATGAGCACGCGTGGGTCGAGGTGTGCTGCGGAATCTGCGACTGCTTGCAACTCGCCGTGGGCGTCGGCGACGGTCCAGTCGAGGCCAAGCGACAGTTCGTCCGCGATAGCGGCCGCGAGACCACGTAGCGTCGCCGAAAGTCGGGACTTCTGTGCGTTCAATGGACCCAGAAGAGCCGACACGAAGCTATCGCGCTGCTCGCCATGCGGTCCACATGCGACCGCGTCAGCGATATCAAGGACCTTCACAGCGGTTGAGATGGAGACCCACTGCCTTGCGTACTCCCGGATGTCGCCCAATAGTTGGTCGTAGCGCGCATGCGATGGACTGCTTCGAATGAAGATCTGCAGGAGGGCGCACAGGGCGGTGAGATCAGCCGGATCGAACCGCTCTGACAAGAGATAGCGATTGATCAGAGCTGCCGCGGTCTCGGGCGCTGCGTGCTCTAAGTCGTCCGTCTCGAGCAGCGCCGCAGTACCAGTGAGCAAGTTGTTCTCAGCGAGGTCCGCCAGGTCGTCCATCGCATGGGCGAGTTGCTTGTCGACTGTCCATGCCGGGCTCCAAGTATCCGCCGTTTCAACGTCCAGCGAGATGTCTGCGCCCCCTGCGAGTGCTGTGACCCACTCGAGCCACGACGTCGGCCCAACTGTGACTGTTGGCTCAGTGACAGGCCCACGCTGCGAGAGGTCATCCCGAGCTAGCCCGCCGGCGATCGATCCGGGATGCGGTCGCGAAGTCGATCTGGCTACCAGCGGCTCTGTGAGCGTCTGACCATCAGCGAAGCTCGCCAGCAACCCCTGGTCACCTCGGGCTTTCGCGACGATCGCACAGACCGCAGCAACGTCGGAGTCGGTCGTGCGCCGCATCGCGTCGTCGACGAGCATGGCGATGTCGGCGTCGCCATCCGCGATCGCGGCGAGCGCGGCCTCCGCTCCCTCATGCGCGAGCAAAGGCAGGATCTTCGTGCGCGCCCAGGCCCCGAGCACAGCCTCCCGGATCAGATACGGCGGTTCAGTATAAACCAGGGCCGACAGGGATCCGTCGGCCAAAAGGTCCGCCTCGCGACCCAATCGGGAGAGGCGCCGGACTCGGAGGAAGGCGACGTTCTCGTGTGAGATCCCGCCAACGCTCTCGATCTCGTTAAGCAGTGTTGCCGAAGCGTCCGTCGCGCCTGACGACAGCGCGACCTCAAACTCACTGAGCATCCGACCGACTGGCCGAACGGCGGTGGGCGTTCGCAGCGGCCGGCCGGCTAACGCGTGGACCAATCGGCGGAGCGCCCGTATCGTGGCCGCGGCCGCGTCGTGACTCTTCGGCTTCAAGACAAACGTGGTGCCGGGGCCGCGGAAGTCAAGCACCGCCTTGTCCAGCGCATCGGTCGGGTCGAAAACGGCAACGCGTCCATCGAAGGCGACCCAGTGATGGGCCACGCTCGCCTCAAGCAATTCGCGGATGCGACCGGCGTGCGCGGTGTCCCTACCGATCACGTAAATCTCGCTCGGCAGGCTGATGAGTCGGCGCCGAGGCAGGATCACGGGGCATTCCCCTGGGTAAGCGAGGGCCTGCAGGAACGGAGCCATCGTCTGCGCG
This sequence comes from Kribbella catacumbae DSM 19601, assembly GCF_000372465.1. Lineage (GTDB taxonomy): Bacteria > Actinomycetota > Actinomycetes > Propionibacteriales > Kribbellaceae > Kribbella > Kribbella catacumbae. Next base: position 136,159 of record NZ_AQUZ01000019.1, on the reverse strand, counting down.
ACGGGACTGTTCTGGTCCATGCCTGGCCAGATACTGTTACCCTCGCCGAAAAAGCGGAGGAGGAACTCGTCCGCTGTGATCATCCGGCCTCGATCCAACGGGTGCGAAGTTCGAGACGTTCGAACGATGCTGCGGCCTTGCCTACGGAGAAGTCGATACTCTCCTCGTTCTGCTGGACTCCATTCCAGGTGAAATTCATTGATCCTTTCATCACCCAGTCGTTGCCAACCATGATCTTCTCGTGGACATCGGCACTCTCGTACAGGCTCAAGCGGTCCGGCCGGACGCGGTCCTGCAAGCGGTTCCGAAAACGGGTGTTGTGGTCGACGGAGCGCAACGCAACGTGGAGATGTGCGCCTCGGGCAGCAAGTTCGGCGAGCACTTCCGTGAGCGACAGACTGGAACGAGCCACACTTTCGAGGACGGCGTCGTACTGCCTGTGCTTGTTCTCCAGAATCGGGATGTCGGTGATCCAGCCGCTTACGATCCACAACTCGTCGCTCGGACAGCAGAGCTCCGACAAGAGCGTAGAGGTCAGCAGGTCAGTGATCGCGAGGCCGTTACGCGGTCTTGTGCGCACATTGCGGGAGCCAGTCACTGCAGGGTCTCCGCCAGCGAGATCGAGCCCCGGAAGGTTCCTCGGCTCTGGTTCACGGCGGTAACTCGGCCGAAGACTCTAAGACCGTTGCGATCGATCGGTGTCACCGACACTTCGCGCAATGCCGCAGCGATGCTTTCGGGCTCACCGTAAGGTGCTTCCAGTACAGCGCGTCCGTCTCGCTCAACTGCAGCGACGTACTCTTCGCGCCACCCAGCCTTCGTCACGTCGACGACAGTAAGGCCTTCGTCGAGTATTCCGGACATAATCAGTCGGTCCACCAGCACGTCGCTGCGGAACGCGTGCCAATGCTCCAATCGGTGCGCTCGCGCGGGTGCACCCCGCAACCAGAGCATCGAGAACGCCATGTCGGGGGTAAGCGGCGCGAGTTCGAATCCGAGCCGCCCAGTAGTGGCTTGGTAAACCAAGGCTCGGGCATCGATCTCGACTCCGAGACGTTCCTCCGCCTCCACCCAACTCGACGCCAACTTCGCGATGATCTGGTCGATCACTTTGTTGGCGCCCGGCCGAAGTAGGCGGGCCGCGAAACTGGATACGAGCAGGTGTGAGGGCGGACCATTCGCCTCGCTCCACTGTTTGACGAGAGTGTCTAGAGAAGCATCCATGCCCGCAACATCAGTGGCATCGCGGAAAGCCGTCACCGCCGGGCCAAACTGAGACTCAGGGCCCGCCAGATCGGTCAGCATTGAATGCATCGCACTGTCGACCTCTTCGGACTCGGTCGGTGAACATGCACGGCCGACGGCGTCCCAGAACACCCGTGGATCCTGCGCATAGTCTCGGTGCAATGCTTCGAGGAGTCCGAGTCCGCCGATCGACGTCTCGGTGATGTAGATCTTGAACTTGCGGGTGGTGGCGTCGAGTTCAATGTCGACGACCAGGTCGTTCTCCTGGGAGTCCGGCACACATTCTTGGACCGCGGTCAGCAGGGCGCAGCCAAGAGTGTCCACAAACACGCGATCGAGCAGGGCTGACGTCAAACTGGCCGGGTCCGGGTGAATCAGCAGTCGGCCGTGCTCCTCGATCACTGTTCCGACCATTGGCTGGGCTACGAGTTCCCGCAAGGTCTGCAGGAGTCGGCTGTCCTCGATGTCACCCTGCTCGGCTCGGTAGGACGCAGCGAAGAACGCCGACATGTCGTGCGCCCATTGACCGCCAGCGAGCGCCGCCGGCGCGCCGGTGATATCGCCGCCGCCCAATCCGTACGTCACGTGCGCGTGCTTGTACACCTCAACCAACCAGGACCTCTGGAAGGAATTGGCGACACCGTCAAGGCGCGGGTCCTCCAACACCGACTGACGGAACGCGGCCGTTCGCCATGCCGAGGTCAAAGCGAACCTACCGAGGTTGGCCCCAACCTGAGCGAGGTCGCCGGTGACGACGAGGGCATCCACGTCGAGTTCGTAGCCGAGTGCTGCCGGCGATCCGGCATGGGCGTATCTGACAGAAACCGGACGGCGCTCGGATCGAGCGTTCTCATTGATAAGCAGTTCGCCTTCAGAACCAATTGAGAGCCGACGCACTCGCATCGGACCGCCTGTGACATGCAGGGTGAACCCAGCCCGGTCGATGAACTTAGACCAAACCGAGGGGTGCGGTACATCCACTTCGAACAAGGTTGCAGGGTGGTAATCAAATGTGGAGCGCCAGACCGGGTATGCCTGCGAGGATGCAGCGACCCCCTTCCGCGGCTTCATCAATCGCAGTGCGAGCGGGCGTACGACCGTGTATTCCTCGTCACCGACCGTCCATATCCCTAGGTTATGACCCCGGGCGACGATGTCACTCAATGCGAGTTCGTAGCCGTCCTCCGGCACCGGGAGCCAAGTGGCGTGATCCGACCGAGCGTGCCCGTAGCGGCGACTCACTCGGCCCGGGACGGCCTCCCTCAGTGCCTGCGCGATAGGCATCGTCTGAAGTTCACTCTTCTCGAAAGGAAGGAAGAACGTCACGTCAGGGGTATTGAGCGCGCCGAACATGGCTCCGGTCATGAACTCGGGCAACGGGTCACCACTCTCGGCACCGGGGTCGGGGCCATCGAGCGGTTTCCACTTCGACTCCAAGCGTCTCAAGGCTGTCGGTACCACTGACAGCATGAGCGAGCGTGGCTCTTCCCAGAGAACGGCACTGGCCTGATCCTCGGAGATCTGCAAGGCCCATCGCAAGTGCATGCTTAGCTCGCGCTGCAGGTCGGTGTCACCCAGAAGACGAACGAACAGGTCCACTACTTCGCCCGTTCGCGGCCGCGGCTGCCATGGCTCACCGGGCGAGGTGAGCACCCAGCGAGCGTTCACTCCGGTGCGCCGAAAGACCCAATCGAGCAGTGCATGGGCGGACTGGATCTTCAGGACGAACCGGTTGCCAACGGGGAGCGAACGAGCCGAGATCTCTGGATCGAGCAACCGCTCGTACGACTGATATGTGATGCGGTCACGACCATAGTCGGACAGCACGACCGCTGTGATCGGTCGCATTGCCAACTTGCGGCCAGCGCGGCCACGGCGCTGCAGGAACGAGGCCATGTCCCGGGGAGACTTGTGCTGGATCACCGCACCGACGCGGGGGTCGTTGAACCCGACCTCCAGAGAGGATGTCGCGACGATGACGTCAGCCGCAGCATCCACGCCCGTGTCCTGGGAACTGGTGCGTGCGATTCGCATCTGCCGACCCATCCGGTCGAGTTTCTGCGGCAGGTCCCAGGATTGTCCCTCCGGATAGCGTGCGCCAGCCTGGTCGTTAGTCGGGGAACGCAGATCGGCCAGCACACGACCGCGGGCCATGCCGTAGGGGTCGTGGCCTTCCGCATCACGGAGGTTGTCGTGCAGGCGATTGATCACGTCGAGGTCGTCGGTGAATGCAAAGCTGACCGAACCAAAGATTCCCGGTTGGTTATCCAGGATCCGCGAGATCAGCATCGTGGTCTGGATCGTGGTCGACAACAGCGACGCACCCGACACGGGATCGCCGCGCAGCACCAGGCCATATTCGCGACTGATCGGCAGCATGTCAGTGCTCGCGGGAGCGATGGCCTCCACCTGGGCGCGATCGACACCGGTCAGAGTGGACATGAAGTCCCCAGCGCCGCGCAGCGTCGCGGATAAACCAACGAAGACGGGGCTCGGTGTTCCCTTCCGCCGGTTGGCGTGCCGCCAGCGTCGAAGCATGAGCGCGACCTGGGCGCCAGCCGTCCCGGTATAGGTGTGTACCTCATCCAGCAACACCAGTCTGGTCCCGGTCGCGCCCCGCCAGCCGAGGACCGGACCCAATGCAGCATTCGTGGACTGCTTACTGAGCATCTCGGTTGAACTGAACAGGATGTCCGGCGGGGATTCCTTGATCGATTCACGCGTCATCGCAATAACGCCAGCCTGAGTGATAGCGCCGCAATTCGGGCAGGTCAACCGCTCGACCTTGTTAGCACGATCGACGTCCGTCCAAACAAGCGCGCTCATGCAATCGTCGTCCAGACAAGGGAAATACGGCGTTTCCCAAGCTGCCCCCACCCGTCGCCAGCGCTTGACGTCCTTGGTGCCGTTGAGTTCCGTCTCAGTCGGTGTGCTGCCGTACAACATCGCGATCCGAGCCGGTCGGGATCCTCCGCCTGCAAGGGGGCCGATTGCTTCGATAACTCGTGCCGCTTCGCGCGCCTGGTCGCGCAGGAGTTCGTTGCGTGGGTAGAGCGCGAGCGTGTGCGGCCCGACTCGCTTCTCGTTCAATCTGTCGGCGATATCGATCAGGGCAGGCAGGTAGAAGGATCTGGTCTTACCGGAGCCCGTTCCGGCGGTCACGATCGTTGCCGCCGGTTGCGGGTCCGCTAGCGACCTGAGAATGCTCCGGGTTGCGTCTACCTGGAACCTGGCGAGTTGATCCTCGCCGATCATCCTGCGCACCAAGTCCGCCTTGGCCGCTGTCCAGGAACCAAGCACACTGAGTTCCTGTACGACCTGCTCAGCCGGGATACAGCGAGCCGGATAGCGGCGTGGCGACACACGCAGTCGGTAGTCGGAGACAAGCGTGTTGTAGTGCCGCCACCACCCTGTTTGCGACTCATCTCTGGGTGGAAGCAATTGCCGCAGCGTGCGAAGCAATCGAAGGGTTTCTGCCAGCCTCGTCCGGTAGCTATCTGTGCCGGGGAGTTCGTGTAGGAGGCCCCGCGCGACCAAGTATTCCCTGTACTCATCGGGAGTCGGCACAACCACCTCGGGGATACGCTTCACGTCCGCATTCAACTGCGCGTCGATCGCACGATCAACATCGTCACGGCTGAGATGACCGTCGACGACGCCCCAGGAGAGAAGGTGCAGTTCGAGGTCTTCGAGGCGGGAGAGCAGTTCAGGAAGCCCCGCCCACCGGTCGCCGCTCACTGGACGATCAGCCTTACCCGGCAGCCGAACTCGGGCGAACTGCGAAGCAAATCAATCTCCTCATCGGCAAGGTCGGCGAAGGTCATACTGCCGCTACGAGCCTCGATCCGGGCGAATACCTCTTCTGTGCGCGTCGGGTCCCGGAGTTCACTGATCAGGTCACGCACCTGGTCGACACCGAGCTTGAAGAATGTGAAGTCGGCGGTGTTGAACTGCCTAGTCGATAGCTGCTCGAGGCCAGTTATCTTGTCTTGGACCACCTGACCGCGAGGCCTCTGAAGCAGGTTCGGGTCCACGCTGATCGCACTGACTTGCGCGCTTGACCAGCCGTTCCAGGCCTTGTCGTTAAGTGCCTGCAACGCCTTAATAAGGCCCGCGAGGTCAGCCGACCTACTATTCATGAACTGCGGAGTCGGACGTCCGTATTCAACGATCTGCCTATGCAGACGTTCGACCGACTTAGTGACATCCGGCGTTGGCTCGATTGCGATCGCCGCCGCGTTCAGCGCCGCGCGGTTCAACAGGTGCGCCCTCAGTCCCGGGAACTGCGAGGTGAGCTTGTTAAGCGCCGTGTAGAACTGAGCATCGGCCTGTACACCGGCTGCGTTGTCCCGCTTGACGCGGGCTTTAGTAGTCAGTCGCTTCGCGTTGTGGAGCAGACCTTTCGCCTCCGCCATGGTCACTGCACCTCCTCATCCTGGTCCGAACCGTTGGACTTCGGCGACTCGCTACAATCGTCTTTGAACTCGTTTACGATCTCGAACCATGTAGCAACAGCGTCCGCCAGACTAGCGTCGAGGTCTGTTGCGGCGTCGCCCTCAGTCTCCGCTTGCGCCAACCCCGCAGTCACCCATTCGGCTGACGACTCTAGGAACTCGACGATTCGGTCCAGATCCGCGCCAACTTCGTTGCCGACCAAGGCTAACCGCGCTTCGCCTTCCGCGCTCTCGATGGCGGCCAGCAGTCTCTCCACCGAAACAATCGAGGACGCGTCGAGTTCGCGAGCAGCAGCGTTGATCCCGGGAACCTGGGTGAGGTTGTTTACCTTCACCAGTCCGAGGTCGCCTCCGGCATTGGTGGCCTCGATGATGGCATCCACTGTCTCGACGTAACTCACCCCGTGGGGCATATGCACGCGCACCCTGTCGACGAGCCCTTGCCAATGTGCGATCTGCGGAACGGCAGCGCGTCTGAGTGCGTTCGCCTGCAGATCAAAGCTCTTACACCAGGCCGGCAGAATTGGGGTCCCCCCCGCTTTCGCCTTCTTCCAGGCCACCTGGGCCAAGGGCACTAGACGATTCACGTCCAGGACATGCACACCGCCGTTGATACCCTGAGCGGCCCCGCTCCCGGCGAGGAACCGTTCCACGACAGCGACCCGAGCATTTACGTAGTTCGAGTAGGCGGCCATCCAGTCTGGGCGACGAACTGCAGCGTCGGCCCTGACATGGCTCGTGTCGGACCAGAGGAGCGCATTGAGCAGGTCGACGTCCTTGGGAGCGCTCGGCACCCTGCCGCAGTAGGCCGCGCCGGACAGCAACGACGCCGCGGCTTCAATGAGCGAAGCATCGTCGATCTCCAGAACCCCTACGATCCGCTGGCGCAACTCATCCACTGCCGGCGCCACCAGTGCGTCTAAGCGCGGCAGTGCCTCGCCGGCACGCTCGGGGAATCTGGCATTGAGCAGCACCAGGCCAGAGAACATCTGTCCCATTCGTGCGTTGCGTGGGACGACGATCACCGGGTTCGTGTTCTGGATGTTCTCGGTGGCACCTTCGATCGAGACACCTGCCGCATTGTTCGGGAGGGCCTTCTTCAGCGCTCCACTGTCTGGATCCTTGATCACGGGATCGAACCAGTCCAGCCGAGCTAGAAGGGCTTCGCGGACCGTGCCACGCAACTCGCCCGCTAAAGCGGGAGCCAGGTTCGCGCTCCCGGTCGACCACTTCTCAATGGAGTCGAGTTTCGCAACCACTGCGGGCGGCAGCGTTTGGGGATCTGGCCCAGGAGCCGGATCGGGGCCCCGTTCATCATCGACGAAAGCTGGAATCGGATCGTGTGAGAAGGCGGTCAGGACACCAGGCAAGATCGGAGTGCGCCCAGAGTCGCCCCAGAACGTAAGCAACGTCTGCAGCCGACCCGAGTCAGCCTCGCCGTACAGTTCCTCGATACGGGCCCGAACGCCCATGGACAGGGCCGGTAGGCCCGCCTGGCCCGGCCCGGTCAAGAAGTCTGATGGCGGGAACTGCCCCGAGGTAATCAGGGACTGGTTGTCACCGAGCGTGTCTCGTACGGCCCTCGCGAGAACGCGGCGTGGGTTGAATGTTCTGGTGTTGTCAGTGCGGTCTGCGAGTGTCTTGATCGCACGCATGATGGCCGGTCTGTTGTAGGGGTAAAGACCGTAGCCGTCGCTCGACTCACCAAAGTTCTCGTGACAGGCCGGGCGGAAGTCACATTTCGCGCATGCGTTCAGCACCTGGGGCGCCGCGTTCTCCAACTTGTCCCTGCCGACGCGCGCAGCATTCAGGTATCGACCAACGAAGTCGACGAACAGTCCCTCGTCTGCCGCTTCGCTCGCCAGGTCGAGATCAATGATGAAGCGCGGACCCGTCGCGTCAGCTCGGTATCGGAAGGTTTCGGGCAAGATTTCGTTGTAGTAACCCGTTGTGACCGCCATCATCGTTCGTATAGTGGCGTACTTCCGGACGCCTTTGTCGACGCCGGGCTCGACGATTGCATCGAGCAGGTCGCGCCGAACACCTTGGATGAGCGCGACGTCCTCGATGAGCAGGATGATCTCGTCATCGACTAGGTTCGCGCGCATCTGGAGAAACGCCTGCGCCACGTCACCGACGCTCAAGCCCACCGCGCGTGTGATCGCCACGTGCAGCAGGTCATTGATCATCGCGACGGCGTCAGCCTGCAATTGTGGGTTGGCTGTCAGTCGGGTGAAGATCTTTCGCGTCGCCGCTGCGGCGTCCGCGATATTAGCAAAGTCGACGATATCCAGCGGCAACTGATCGGCAGTGAACTCCAGTGGGATATCCGGCTCATCAGCGTTACGCCCATACAAGGCGTGCTGCGCCCGCCGTTGCACGAAGGATCCATCGCGACGCAGGTGTTTGCGGAACAGCGGATCGTGGAAGAACACTGCCAGCCCGTTCGGACCGACCAATGCCTTGGCAGGTCCGGAGGTTTCGTGCTGCTCAAGAGCCTCCGCGAGTGAGTCAAGGATCCTTCCTTCCATCGTCTCCTGAGTGATGCCGCTTCCCAGCGAATCCAGCTTTGTGCGGATCTCCTCGAACTTAGGCCCTTTTTGGCCGACTAGAAGTTGCTCGACGACGTGCTTCAAGTTCGTGTCGGTCTTGCGGAGGTAGATGATTCGGCGGCCCGGTGCGTCCGCGTCGAGTTTCGCTTCAACCCACCGGACCAGGTGGGACTTACCTGTTCCCGATTCGCCGAGCACCGGCGCGACCAGGACACCGTTCGTCGGTTCGTTGGTGAGGAATTCGTTCAGCACCTGCTGCTCATCGACGATCTCCGTTTCGGCGTGCCCGCCCATCGCGCCTCGCCGCGTGATGCGGAGCGGGGCGTGGGTGGCGAGCAAGACCTCCGCCGAGGGTGTTGCAGCCTCCGTCGGGATCGTCGCAGTGACGTCCGCGCTCGTCCAGCAGACGAAGTTGATCTGGGTGGTCATCGATTCATCCCTCGATCGTGACAGTGGAGACGTACCGCGTCTCGCCATGCTGGGAGTCCGGGAGTGCCATCACCCCGGATGGATCGGACTGAAATTTGAGAGTGAGGACCTTCATTTCCTCGGCTACGGTCAGGGCGAGTCCGATCACGCGGAGCGCGTTGTCCTCGTCCTCTATTAAACCCTCATAGGTTGCGCTGGGGTGCCCGGGAAGAACTGGCAATTCCTGCCGCAAAAACTGGACCAGTCGTCCGATCGGCAACTGGACACCGCGCGGGAGTGCGTCTCCGAAAGGATTCGCGATGGCGTCGACCACCGCGCGACTCGGGTTGGGCACGATATGATTTCCCGCCTTGCTCTGAGCCATTACGCTGAGGGCGGTTTGGCCGAAACCGAGAGCATCGCACCATGTCCGGAAGGTATTCCAGCGCGTGCTGTTCACGAAAACCGAGGTCTTCGGTGCTACGTCGTCCTCATAGTCGAGCGCTCTCGAGGGAGACTGTCGCATCAGCCAGATCAGACCTCTGCGGATATCATCCGCACCTTCGAAGTCTGCGCTGAAAGACTCCGGCGGTTGCACGATTCTGTGCCGCAGCACCCGCAGGAATGCTCGCGCCCCTGAGACTTCCACGGCCTCCAGCAATCCGTTGTTCTCATCGAGCACGCCTAGTTTTCGCAGCGCAGATACCGCCGCCCTGAAGTGCGCACCTGCACTCGGGGTCCCTGCACGAATAGCCGTCGGAACGACTAGGTCGAACAGGTCCTCCGTCCTCGTGCCCGGACGTTCCATCGCGGCGCTATATACGAGCCACATCGCCTGAGGAAGCGCGGGGGACGGGCTCGGATTTAGGTACTCCATCTACATCCCTTTCAGCAACGTACGTGCCGACACGCATGGCCCGTCTGCCGCGTCCTGCAGTCGGGTTCCTGGCCTGTCCGGGTTCATGGTCCCGGCAGGCCCGATCAGATAGGTAGGCAGCCCGGATCCGATCCGCGCCCATACGTCGGAGGGAACCTCCGGCGCAGTCAACACCACCGCGACCGGGCCGGCGTACAGGTCGAGAAGTGAGGAGGACGCATCGGGGTCGTCGTGGACGATTGGCACTTTGCCGACGTCGCGCTGCAGTCGTTCGGCGATCTCACGACTGACCCTCCAGACGCGGAGATGACGCTCGGCCATGCGAGTGAACAAAGCGCTCAGGTTCTCTCCAGGCGAGTAGTGGATGAAAACGAAACTCGCGCCACTCCGCCAGTGTGCCAACCTGTCGCGCGACGGGTCCGGCCACGGGAGTGGCGGACTCGGCTCCAGGGGATGGATGCCCGGACTCCCCGACGGATCCCGTCGGCATGAGGGACAACCCCGGCAGGCGGCGTTGGTCAAGAGCACGCCGTTATGCACCCGGACTTTGTAGTGGTGCGCAATCGTCCGGCCGACACAGGAACCACCCTCGGTCGCGTGTCGCAGGGAGGTCAGAGCCGCAGACTGCGCCGCACGAACTGCCGACCGCACTTCACGGACAGCTGCCTTCCACGAGTTCTCTTCCAGCAACCGGCCGTCACGGAGTTCGAACTCGATGAACGATTCGGCCTGAGCGTAGAACTCTTCCCGTCGCGCTTCCTTCTCCTCCTCGGATAGGCCCGGGGCGAGCGTCAAACGCGGAGCGCGCATGTCGATTACGCCTGCCTGGGCAAGTAGGGTGAGGGTGCGGACATTCCATAGCGCGGATCTCTTGTAGCCCACGTCGAGGTACGGCGGGAGGATGTCCTTCCGGATCCGATAGCGGAAATGGCCCACCACTTCGGCGCTCTGCCGCATGGACTCCCAGCGCTTCCAGCCGAGTTCGTCGCCGATCATCGTAACGTTGTTGAGCGACACAGCAATCTCGAGATCGTCCGGCGCCTGCGCGAGATATGCGACCGAGGGTCTGCCGTCGCGACCGCCGCGGCCTACCTCCTGGTAGTAGCGGTCGATCGTCTCGGGTAGGCAGGCGTGAAGCACCGTTCTGACGTTCGGCATGTCCAACCCCAGTCCGAAAGCTGACGTCCCGACAACGACGTCGAGAGTCGTCGCAACGGCTCCACCGTTCGTTGCTTCCCCCCGCCAGCGCTGCATGACGGTCCGCCGCACCTCGTCAGACGACTTACCTGTGATCGCATCTACACGCCTAAGGCCAGCCTGACGCAACCGTGCGGCCCACTGCTCAGCGTCTTCCACCTTCGTTGTGTAGAGGATCAGCGGGCGCGGCAGACGCTTGACTGCTTCGAGCACCGCCGCCACCCGGGCGTCTTCGGTTTTGTGGCGTCCGAAGAAATAGGTCGGTTCGACACGCACTTCCGATCCCCACACTAGATCGACCGGGCGATCTCCGACCTGGAAGAGCCGGGTAAGCACATCGACGGCGCGTTGGGCCAGGGTGGCGCTCAGGAGGAGCACCGATGGTTTCTGGGTTTCTGGAGCTTGGGCATAGGCATCGCGAATGAGGCCGGGCATGGTCTGGAACTCGGGCCGGAAGTCACTACCCCACTGGTCGACGAGATGCGCCTCGTCGATGATGATCTGCTGCAAGTTGCCATCTCGGGCGGCCTGTGCGACCGCTCCGGAGAGTCCAGAGACGAACGCCTCTGGCGAGGTGTAGATGATCCGCTGAGCCCCAATACGAACCGCGGCCCGCAGGTGCTTCTTGACCTCCGGATCCATCGCTCCGACATAGGCGAAACGCTTCACCGGACTAAGCGACCGTTTGAGTTCCCTTTCGACCTCGATCGTTCGTCGCTCCATATCGAGTGCGAGAACCACCGTCGGAACAATCACGACAGTGACACCCGTGTACGACAAGAGGGTTTTGGACCACGCGACAGCCGTCTTGCCTCGGCCTGTCGGGAGGGCGATTACAACCGAGTTGCCGTCGCTTAAAACGGCTGCACGAGCGGCCTGCCGCTGAGGTTCGCCCCGATAAGCACCAAAACCCTGGTGTGCGGTCGCCCAAAACGGGTCCGGGGGCAATTCGTTTTGCCACACGCGATCCCTGTCGCGGTAGACCTCCCGCACCTGCTCCCGCGCGAGGTCGTCTCCGATGCCGTAACCCGCCACCGAACTCGGCGGGGCCCAGTCGCTGGCCGTAATTCGAATCCGATCGCCTGGGGTAGGCACTGCTGCGCAGGCGACATCACGCCACTGGTCCACGGTCGGCCAGGAGTCGGTGGTCGGCACCCTCAGCGAGGGCATACCGCCGTAGGTGACCTCGCTCGTGAGGAGCACCTGGCGCAGCAATGAGGTGACGTCGATCCATCCAGATGTGCCGTCGATCAAGCCCGGCAATGCGTCCAGGGCACGCCGGCACGCGTCACTCAGGTGCTGGCCATCGGGGGGCAGGGACACATCGGGCCACTGGTCAATAGTGGCCTGCAGCGTGGCCAGGTCCTGACTAGACATAGTCGGTGTAGGACTGGGCGGACAGGACAACAACGCTCACGCCCGTGAGCCCGACAACAGGCGAGGTGACACCGTCCTCGATGGCATGGCTCAACTTGACCTCGGCTTCCATAGCCTCTGGATCGGTGACAAGACTGGAAGCCATCGCACGCGCACCACTGCGCGCGAGCAGGACCTCCGTCTCTAGAGCCACCTGTTTTGTGGCGCGCTTGGATGCCTCGACGACGTCGGCAACCTGATCCACTCGGGTCCGTGCGGCTCCGAGGCAGGCCTCAGCTACGGAGGCAAGTTGCTGGCCGCCGCCCACAAGCGTATGCAGCGCTGGGATCCGGCTGGAGTTGAGGTTTACGTCGCGGTTCTTGAGAAGGGGCTCCCCGAGGTACGCGATGAGACGGACGTCCGTCACTGGCTTCTTGTTGGTGATCGGCACCCAGATGCGCTGGTGCTGTGGCGGAAAGGCTGCGTCTGCCCGCCTGCGGGCGATCGGTACTGCCTCTCTGTCGCGGCCGAGCACGGCCAGGATCGGCTCGACGTTCGCCTCGATGAGGAAGTCAAAGCCGAAGAACGCAAGCGGATCGTGTGGCCATGCCCGGTCGAGCCGCCACATCGCAACTGCCTGGCCACGGTCGTCGAGATTAAGCAGATCCTCCAGTCCATCTACGAACGGGTTTCCGCGTCGGAACAGGGCTCGACCAGGGACCAGTCGCCAGCGGTCGAAGTACCCGGTACGCGCGTACTCCACGTTCAACAACCTGCCCAGCAATCTTGCGCTGAGCAGCGGCTTGTCGGACTCGCTGTGATGGAAGTGAATGCTGCCATCCTTATTGGGCTTGCTGACAAACCGAAACCCTTCTCCACCTTCGATCAGTCCCCGGAATGCCCTTTCGATCCCGACGGCATCTGCCTCGTACTCAGCGATCGCCTTAGCGAGTTTCTGTCCGCTCTCGTTTCCGCCGTAGCTCAACTCCAATGCGTCGAGTTCGTTGATGCGCCGTTTCTCCTTGGCCAGGTCGACGGCGATCGACTCCTGCATGTCGACCAGTGCCTCGACGCCGTCCCGAAGGAGGCCGGTCCAAGCTATGTCGGTGAGGTCGTCGACAACCTCTTGTAGAGCTGAGATGGAGGTATCGAAAATCCCGAAGGCCCGAACCAACGCGCCGAGCCAGGCCGAAGTGATGCCGTCGCCGTCGTCGTCCGCGATGACGTACTGCTGAGCGGTGCTCTCGTGGCCATAGCGGTCGATCCGGCCGATCCGCTGCTCGAGTACGTTTGGGTTCGCCGGCAGTCGAAGGTGGAAGGCGAGATCAGCCTGCTGGAAATTCCTTCCGACGTCGCCAGTGTCGTCCACGACGAGCACACCGCCCGAGACGAGCCATGCGGCCACGGCATCTTCGCGTTCGTCATCGGTCTGGCTCGCCACGTGCGTGTGCGCATACTTGACTCGATCGTCAGTGCAGAGCGCCGCAGCAAGACCGGCCGCCAGTGAGCCGCGCCCGCAGAACACAACCGCCTTCCTCATCGGGGGCGTGCGTCTAGCGATCATGTCAGCGAGCACATGGACCGCTCGCCCGCCAATCGCGTTGCGTGCGTTGCCCAGTACCTCTGCTTCGAAGGGGAGGACCGGCGCCGCATCGAGCACCTCCGTCTCAGCAAGCAGCAGGGCTGCCGACGAAGCGTCTCCGCCGAGGCGGTGTTCGAGGACGGCGCAGACATCGTCGATCGAGCCACCGAGACGGGAGACCAGAACAGCCAAGGCGCGCCCGTACGTCAGCGGGTCGATGCCCACGTCGAGGACGGCGTCCGTGCACCGCGAAGCCCACGCGGCGACCGCGGCCGCTCCTGCCTGGATTTCGTCGTCGTCCGAACGCGCGACCTTCGGGCGGGATCGGCCGGTGAACTCGAACGGTGTCAGCATCCCCTCGTCGTCCAGACTCTGCTTCTCGACTACGTGGCGGCGGTTCCGAATCACGCGCTGGTGCAGCCGATAGGTCTCCGAGACGTGCGCGCGCACCGCAGCGACGGCGAGGCGCAACTCCGCGGCGTCCACGTCCTCCGGCGCCGTGCCGTCCGGGCCGTAAGCAGCCATGGCGCGATTGATTGCTGCCTGGAGCACCTCGTCCGCTGGCAAGTTCTCCCGTATCTGGTCGAACTGGAGTTGTAGGAGTTCCGGGTTGTCGACGTCCGGATCTTCGTCGAGACCGAAAACAGCAAGGGCTAGCGCGTGCCTATTCTCCAATAAACGCTCGAAGGATCCGAGGTCCTCCCAGCGGAATAGGGCCGGATCCAGAAGGTGTAACAGGGCCAAGTGAGTGAGAGGGCCTCGCGAGAACGGTGTGGCCGACAGCATCAGCAGTCGTGGCGCGGCGTGCGCGATCGCGGCGAGTTCGCGGTACGGCGATTCGTCGGGCCCGGTGGTGCGGGCCAACAGGTGCGCTTCGTCGACGACTAGGAGGTCGAGATCAGAGAAGCTGCCCCACTCCTCCACGTGGCTGTGGCCGAGGATGCGGACCGGATACTCCCCGGCCTCGGTCGGGAAATCACTGAGGTGAAACTTCTCGCGCAGTTCTGCCCTCCACTGACCCACTAATGCGTCCGGAGCGAGGACGCCGACCCGGCGACCGGGCAGGTCGTGAAGGATCTGACGAATGACTAGTCCTGCTTGGATGGTCTTTCCCATTCCGACTTCGTCGGCGAGGAGATACCGCTGCACGGGGTCTCGAATGATCTGGAGCGCTGCATTGATCTGGTGGGCATGCATCCGGACACCGGATGACATGATTCCGGTGGCCGAGGCCGTTGCAGCCCGCTCGGCTATTAGCAATCGCCGGACCGGCTCCCGGACGTCGCGGAAGCGCGGAGTCTCGTTGGCCCCGGAGAGCAGTACCTGCAGCGGATCGCGCGGCGGCTTCTCCCAACGGACGCGGAGACGAGACTCGGCGATGTCGACGTCCCCGCGAAAGTTCGGCATTCGCACAAAGTAGGTGTCTGGCCCGCCACCCACGACCCTGCCGGCCCGCCAGCGGTCGTTCCTATCGAGGACGAAGACTCGCGTTTGCTCGCCTAGGGAAACCCGGTGTACATCGGCACTCCCGCGTAAGAAGGTCTGTGCTGATGGTTCTGCAGCCGACTCGAAAAACTCGACGCTGACTTCAGCGTCCTCGATCTCTGCGACTCGTCCAATCCCCGGTGCAGAAGGGAAGGTGACGAGGTTGCCGACCACGAGCGCCACTATGTGACCACCCTGTGCACGCTACCTGGTTGACTAGCAAGGATGTCTCGCCCGCAGTGGTCGGACGAAGTTTGCGCCGCGACGGGCAGCACGCCACACGGAAGCACATCTTCTGTCACATCAACGCAGTCTGGTATTCCAGCCGTACGCTGTGCTCCGGCATAGTTTGCACCATAGACGACCCAGAGGCCTCCTGGCATCGTTGCCCGTCCTCGGGTTCGGTGCCTCCGCACGTTCACAACGAACCTTGATCTCACGTCCCCTTGCCCCCATCTCGGCTCGTACGAGCAAGCGCGTTCTTCCAACACGCAGCCTCTGCGACCCGACTTACTTCATATCGCAGGTTGCGCCGTTCTGTTACCGCACAAAGGGGTGTCGCGGGCTCGCAGATCACTCAGCCGATGAAGCGATTCGTGTCGGTTAGCGTCACATGCGGCCGATGTCAAGAGCCAACATCGCAGGGTTGAATCGGTAGTGGGCCAATTCGGGGGTCAAGACCCATCCACGAACCGCGTCGGGCCTGCGCCGAGGTCAGGCCACTGATCAACTACAAGACGCCATGCAAGGCGGCCGCATGTGAGCCAGGCCCACTGACCGCTTTGCTGGCCGCTTTGACCAACAGACACTGCTTGATGATGCGAGCTAGCGGCAACTGGGAATCGACGTTTGTGCAGGTCAAGGACATGTTCGGACAACGTTGGCAGGCGTTGAGATGTCTGGGGTGGTGAAGCGGTGGTTAGGGGTTCGAGTCCCCTCGTCGGCTCTCTGAACTGCACTTATGCCCATAGAGGCATGTCCCCGAGGGGCGCAACTCACGACTTACTCACGACTTTGAGCTCTCGCCTCGACACCCTTTCGTCAGCGGTCGGGACCTGGCGGCGCCTGTCGATCCTGTTCATGGATGGACCGCATCGCGTCGTCGAGGTGCTTCGCGGCCTCCGGATTGCGGGTCTTACGGCCGATGTAGTCATCCATCGTTGTCGACAGGCGCGAGTGTCCGAGCTGATCCGCGATCTGACGCGGCGACTGGCCGGCATCCTCGAGGATGGTCGCCGTGGTCTTGCGGAACTTGTGCGAGGTGACCCACGAGAGCTCGTCCGCCACAGTGCGCATGCCAGCGAGTTCGGTCATCTCCAGCAACGCCGACCGGGCGGCACGCGGTATCCGATACGCGTCTGCGAGGGCAATCGCATCCTCGATCTCCACGCGGACTCGTCCTGTCTCAACCAGGCTCACGCGCGTCTTTGGCCACCCCAGCTTGGCCACGGCCTGCGTCTGGGTCAGATTCGCCGCCCTTCTGTGCTGCCGTAGCAACGCGCCGAGCTCCCGGCGTCGCTGACTGCCAATGGGTCGGCGGGCATCGCGAAGCGCCTTGCTCACGTTGTGGGGGTCCCGGAAGCCTCCCTTCGAATCGGGGAAGAGTGGCGCGTCAAGCGATGTCCCCGGTTTCCAGCGATCGTTGAGCATCTCGAGTGCCCATTCCGGAAGCTTCAGGATCCGTTCGCCGGCAGCTGACTTCACCCGCCGCCGGATGAGCCCTTGCCCCTTGATCCTCTGGATCTGATGGCTGCAATCGACTTCACCGGTCTGCCGGTCGAGATCTCGCCACGAAACGGCAAGGCACTCACCGATGCGCTCGCCGGTCGCGATCATGAACTTGCTGAAGTCGATCAGATCGGCCTTGACCGCTCGCTCGTCCTGCCGCAGCAGCTCGAACCAGTCGTCTCGTTCGGTCTGCTCCAACGCGCGGGTCGGTTTGCGCCTTGTCGAATTCGCCAAGGATGCGATCTCTCGAACTGGATTCAACTTCAATGCGCCGTACCTGACCGCGAGAGCGAATGAACCGGCCAGGATGCTCTTGCAGGTCTTGGCCGACGCCGCTCCGACCTCATCCTTGATCGCTACGATCACTCGATTCACCCGAGGAGTCGTGGCTTCTTCAAGGGCCAGCTCGCCAATCCGCGGCAAGATGTTCTTGGCCGTTTGGTACCGATAGGTCTCCAGCGTGACCGGCGAGTTGATCTCCGCCTCCACCAAGGCCTGCTGATCCTTCATGAAGAGCTGGCAGAAGTCGACAACCTCTGGGACGTCAACCAGGTCTCGGAATACCTGAAGGTGCCAGTGGCAACCTTGTACGGCTGCCTGGCATTGCCTGGAGACGGGCCACTCAACCGGCCGAGCAATGGGCATGCGATCACCGAAGGGAATACGGCCCTCGGGCGATTCGACGATCTGGACCTTCCCGAGAGATATGCGCGAAGGGGCACGGGTTCCGGCCCAAGGGGCCGCCGGGATTGATGCGTCCCGCAACTGACTCGATACTCGGTGTGTTCGATCGGGAACCTGACGCTGGGGGAGTCGTTGATGCCTGACCAGGCCGCTACGCGTGATCTGCCGTCGTTGTCGCTGCCGAAGGCCGGCGGTGCGATCCGGGGGATGGGCGAGAAGGCGACAGCCAATCCGGTCACGGGTACGGCGAACATCGCGGTCCCAGTGACGATGTCTCCGGGACGTGGTGGTGTCGACCCGCAGGTGGGACTGAGCTACGACTCAGGTGCGGGCAGCAGTCCGTTCGGTCTCGGGTGGAGTCTCGACGTGCCGTCGGTATCACGCCGGACCGACCGCGGTGTACCGAAGTACGACGAATCCGACGTCTTCCAGCTGACCGGCGCAGAGGACCTGGTCCCGTCCTTGCAACTGAACGGTACGAAGTGGGAGCCCGTACGGCGGACCGACGGCGACTTCGTCGTCGAGCAGTACCGTCCGCGGAGTGAGGGCGCGTTCGAGCGGATCGAGCGTTGGCGGCACGCAGAGACCGGCGACACGCACTGGCGGGTCACCGGAGGCGACAACATCGAGCGCATCTTCGGCCGCGACCCGGCCGCGCGGATCGTGGATCCGGCCGATCCGCGGCGGGTGTTCCGCTGGCTGCTCGAACGGTCGGCCGATGATCGCGGCAACATCGTGCTCTACGAGTACAAGCAAGAGAACGCCGACGGCGTCGACCCTTCCGCGGAACGCAACCGGCTGCAGCACGGTACGGCGTTCGCGCATCGGTATCTGAAGCGGATCCGCTACGGCAACGAGCGCCCCGGCATCGCCGCCGCCTTCCTCTTCGAGCTCGTGCTGGACTACGGCGAACACGAACAGACGCCGGATGAAACGTCGCCTTGGCGAGTCCGGCTCGACCCGTACTCGACGTACCGCTCCGGGTTCGAGCAGCGGGTGTACCGGTTGTGCCAACGGCTGCTGATGTTCCATCGGATCAGTGAGTTGGGCGACCAGCCGGTGCTCGTCCGATCGACCGACCTCGAGTACGGCGAGGACGCCGCGCTCACCTTGCTGACGTCGGTGACACATCAGGGCTATGTCCGCGACGGTCAGGCGTACCGATCCAAGGCGATGCCGCCGACCAGGTTCGGGTACGCAGAGCGCAAGGTTTCGGCGCAGCCGGTGCCGTTCGAGGGAGAGCCGCCTCCGAAGGGCCAACGCTGGACGGATCTCGACGGCGAAGGAATCGTGGGCATCCTCGCGGAGGAGGGTGGCGCGTGGTTCTACCGCGCCAATCTCGGCGGCGGCACGATCGCACCGCCACGACTTGTCGACCCGTTGCCGTCGGCAGCGGAACTGCGCGCCGACCGGCAGCTCATCGATCTCACCGGAGACGGTGTCGCGGACCTTGTCGACTTCGGCACGGCGGCCCCCGGGTACTACGGCCGCAGCGAGAGCGGATGGTCTCCGTTCGTGCCCTTCGAATCGCTCCCGACCGTCCCCGTCGGTGATCCCAACCTGCGGATGGTCGACCTGACCGGCGACGGTCTGTCCGATCTGCTCCGCTCCGCGGACGACGGCCTCACCTGGTACGAGGCGGCAGGCGTCAAGGGATTCGGCCACGCTCGCGAGGCCCACGCTGCCGGAGACGAGGAGCACGGTCCACGCCTGGTGTTCGCGGACCCCGAACAAGCCGTCTATCTCGCGGACATGTCCGGCGATAGCCTCACCGATCTGGTCCGGATCCGCAATGGTGAGGTCGCCTACTGGCCGAACCTCGGCCACGGGCGCTTCGGCGCCAAGGTGACCATGGCCTCGGCCCCGGTCTTCGACACGCCGGACCGCTTCGACCAGCGCCGGGTGCGTTTCGGTGATGTCGACGGCAGCGGCCCGACCGATCTGCTGTACGTCGGTCCTGACGAGGTCCGCGTGTGGTTCAACCAGGCTGGCAACTCATGGAGCCCGGCCGAGACCGTCACCGCTTCCTGCCCCAACGGCGAGGTCCAAGTGGCAGATGCCTTGGGCAAGGGCACATCGTGCCTGGTGATCTCCGAAGACCGTCCCGATGGTGAGCACCAGGTGCTTTTCGTGGACCTGATGGCTGGCGGCAAGCCGCACCTGTTGACCGAGCTCGACAACAGCCGCGGCCTGATCACCCGACTCGAGTACGCGTCGTCGACGTCGTACTACTTGCAGGACAAGGCGGCCGGCATTCCCTGGGTCACCCGACTGCCATTCCCGGTACTCGTCGTCAGTACGTCGACCACGACCGACACCGTCGCCGAGACGACGACCGTGACGACGTACCGCTATCGGCATGGCTACTACGACGGCACCGACCGCGAGTTCCGCGGCTTCGGGTACGTCGAACAACGCGACGCGCTCAGCCTGGAACCTCCGAGCTCTTCCAGCCACCGGCGGTCATCAAGCAGTGGCAGCACACGGGTTGGTACGCCGGCCGCGATGTGGTCGCGAAGCAGTTCGCCGACGAGTACCGGCAGGCCGGACCGCTCCTCCCGGACACGGTCTTGCCCACCGGGCTGTCCGCAGAAGAGGAGCGTGAGGCGTGCCGCGCGCTCCGGGGCGCGGTGCTGCGCGAGGAGATCAGCGCCGAGGACGGCAGCTCGCTGGAGGAGGATCCGTACCAGACCACCGAGACCGGCTATCGACTCCGGAGGCTGCAACCGGCCGTTGACGGACGCGACGCAGTGATCGAACGCCTGCCGGACCAGACCCTCTCGATTCACACCGAGCGGAACTCCGCCGACCCGCGGATCGTCCACGAGCTCACGCTGAGAGTCGATGCCTGGGGCAACGTCGTGCGATCGGCATCGGTCGCCTACGGCCGGCAGACCCCGGGCGACGCCGAGCAGACGCGAACTCACATCACCTGTACTGATCGCGTCCTCGAGAACCAGGTTGCCGCAACCGGTCCCCGTCGGATCGGCCTCCTGATCGCGGAGACGTCGTACGAGATCGGCGGCGTCACAAGCCCACTCCTCGCCGATCCCGCCGCACTGGACGCAGCGATCGACAACTGCCTCGAGATCCCCTTCCATCAGGACATCACCGGCGCAACGCCCGAACGTCGGGTGCTCGCCGCCAGCCTCCAGACGTACCTCTCCGACGACCTCACCACCGAACTCCCACGCCACCAAGTAGGCACCCGAGCCATCCCAGCCCGCAGCTACCAACAGACGTTCGCCGACAACCAGATCACCGCCCTGTACGACGACCGCATCGGCGCAAACGCCCTACGGGCCGCCGGCTATGTCGAGGTCGACAACGAGCCCGGCTGGTGGTCACCCTCAGGCACTCAGATCCTCGACCCGAACCACTTCTACCTACCGACTGCCGCAGTCGATCCCTTCGGCGCCATCAGCCGGATCGAGTACGACGAGCGCTACCTGGTCCCGGTCCGGGTCGAGGACCCTGTGGGCAACGTCGCCACCGCCGAGCTCGATTACCGCGTCCTGCAGTCTTCCGCGGTCACCGATGCCAACGGCAACAGGTCGGTGGTGCAGTTCGACGAGGTCGGCCTGGTCATTGCGACGGTTGTTCAGGGCAAGAACGGCGAGGGCGACACTGCGGAGGCACCGACCAGCTGGCTCGAGTACGACCTCACGGCGGTGCCGGTGGTCTTCCGAACCTACGCCCGCGAGGAGCACCGCGGCACCCGCATCCAGGAGTCGCGCACGTACGGCGACGGCACCGGACGGATCATCCTGACCAAGGTCCAGGCCGAACCGGGTGATGACGACGCGCCGCGCTGGGTCGGCACGGGGCGCACGATCCACGACAACAAAGGTCAGCCGGTCAAGCGTTACGAACCGTACTTCGCACCGACGGCCGATTTCGACACCGAGTCCGAGCTGATTCATTCCGGTGTCACGCCGGTCCTCCGCTACGATCCGCTCGGCCGGAACGTCCGCACGGATCAGCCGGACGGTACCTACGGCAAGATCGTCATCGGCGCCTGGGATCAGCAAGACTGGGATGCCGGAGACACGGTGACCGACAGCCGCTGGTACATCGAGCACACTGGCAGTCGAGAGGCGGAACTGTCTGCGGCCTACGCCCGGACCTTCACGACAACCCGGCTGGATGCGCTCGGTCGCAGCTATCTCACCCTGGCCGACAACAAGACCGACATTCTCCGCACGTCGCTCGAACTCGATGTGCAGGGCAACGAGCGCTCGACCACCGATGCCCGTGGCAACGAGGTGCTGACGCAGCGGTTCGACATGCTCGGACGGGCGTCTACCTCTCGTATGCCGGACAGCACGACAGGGCAGCCGATGCCGCCGTGAATGCGATCGCGGCCTGCCGGGAGGTGGGCGACCGATCGCGCGAAGCTTGGGCGGCTGGCAACCTCGCTGCGATCCGCGACCGCGCCGGACGACCTGCTGCAGCGGTAGAGGCACAGAAACAGGCCCAGGCGATCTACACAGATCTTGCCGCCACCGACCCGAACTTCCGCGGGGTCCTCGCACAGACCGAGGTCTTCCTCGGCATGTATCTGACCCGTGCCGTCCAGTACGACGAGGCGATCACCGTCACGCGGCACGCGATCGGCCTGTATCAGGCGATCGGCGACCGGCCTCTCACTGCTTGGGCGAACACGAACCTGGCGAACTACCGTGCAGCGGCCGACCGCTACCACGATGCCGTCGCCGCACAGGCCGAGGCCCGCAGGGTCTACCGCGAGCTGGCCGTAACTACACGGCAGGTGTATCCAGGCTGAGTTTCAGGTCGGGCCGGGCGTGCCGCGGCCGGTGGCACTCCGGGATCTCCTGGCGCGGCGGACGACGACGATCGCGACGAGTAGCAGTAGGGCGAATACTGCGGCAACCGTCTCAGTCCCGAGCCGGCCGAGCCCGTCGGCGATCCAGTGTTGTATCTGTCCGCCCGTGTCGATGACCCTGCCGACCGCCGGCTATCACCGCAAGGACGGGATGATCGCGATGCAAAGCCTGCTGGACCAAGGGGACCTCGGCCCGACGCGGTCTTCTGTCCCACGGATCTGCTGGCCCGCGCCCAGAGCAAACCGACCTCGTCGTCGAGGACACCGTCTCGGACTTCTCCCTGACCGTCCGCGAGAGCACGATGGGACGCCGGCAGGGTAGGTGTTTCAGCGAAGCATGCTGTTGTCGTGGAGCGCCGACAGGCGGGCCTTCACACTCAGCAGGGACTCGATGATGAAGTCCTCCCGTGCCTTGTCGAGGCGGCTGATCGGGACCGCGACGCTGAGCGCGTCGACCGATGCGCGCGAGAAGGGCAAGGCGACGCCGAAGCAGCGCACGCCCAGGCACGATTCCTCGCTCTCTTCCGCGTAGCCGACCTGTTTGGCCTTCTCGATGATCGCGAGCAGAGTGCCCCGGTCCGTGGTGGCGTGCGAGGTGAGGGGCTCGATCTTTTCCGGAATCAGCGTGTCACGGACGGCTTCCGGCTGCTCTGCGAGCATCGCCCGGCCGAGGGACGTTGCGTAGGCGGGCAGGCGGCGGCCGACGGCCGAGTGCATCCGCAGCGGGTGCTTGGACTCGCGCTTGGCGGTGTAGATGACGTCCGGGCCTTCCAGGCGCCCCAGGTGCACGGTCTCCTCGGTGGCCGCCGCGATCTCGTCCATGACGGCGGACGCTTGGGCGAGGACCGGGTCACCGTCGAGGTAGGCCGAACTGACCGTCAGGGTGTGGATCCCGAGCCGGTAGACGCTGCCGGTCTGGTCGGTGTCCAGCCAGCCGCGGATGCACATGGTGCGCAGGAGTGCGTGCAGGCTGCTCTTCGGAATGCCCAGCCGGTTGGCCAGCTGCAGCTGCGTGCCGGGTCCACGAGCGGCGATGTCATCGAGGACATCGAGGACCCGCGCGGCGGACTTAACCTGTCCGGTGGTGGAGCTGCCGTTCCCCATGTTCTCCGTACCCACCGAAGACCTCCCGATCAATTGTTGCGCGCTGTGCTCGCGTCAGCACGACTCTACACCACAGTCCACATATATGGACTAACTTCGCGCTCTTGACCTGTGATCGGAGCCACGGGTACGTTCTAGCGAATTCACGTAGCAGAACGTGGTTCAGATAGCGAGGAGATCGCGTTGATCGAAGTCAGGTACTCCGCATCCCAGTCCAACGTTGAAACGGCGACGACCGCGGACCTGCGGGAGAACTTCCTCGTGCAGAACCTGTTCCGCACGGGCGAGGTGCACGGCGTGTACACGCACGACGACCGGCTGGTCGTCGGCGGCGCGGTTCCCGGTGCCGGTCAGCTCGGGCTGCCGGCCTGGGACGTGCTCGGCACCGCGTCCCACCTCGAGCGCCGCGAGCTGGGCATCGTCAACGTCGGGCAGTCCGGGCACGTGCTCGTCGACGACGAGAAGTTCGAACTGGAGCATCTGGACGGACTGTTCGTCGGCCGCGGTAGCGAGGTCGTCTTCGCCGGCGCCGACGCCGCGTTCTACTTCGTCTCCGCTCCGGCGCACGCCACCTACCCCACCACCGCGCTCAGCCACCCGGCGATCGAGCCGGTCGCGCTGGGCTCGGCGCAAGGCGCCAACGAGCGCAGCCTCTATCGGTACGCGTGGGGTCAGGAGTTGCAGACGTCGGTGCTCCAGTTCGGCGTGACCGTCATCGCCGACGGCTCCGTGTGGAACACCTTCCCGCCGCACCTGCACGACCGGCGTACCGAGGTCTACCTGTACGTCGATCTGGACGAGAACGACCGGATCTTCCACTTCCTGGGCCGGCCCGGCGCGACCCGGCACCTCGTGATGCGGAACCGCGAGGCCGTCATCTCGCCACCGTGGTCGATCCACTCGGGCGCCAGTACCGGCTCGTATGCCTTCGTCTGGGCGATGGGCGGCGAGAACAACACCTACACCGATGTGAGCCCGGTAGCGCTGGAGGACCTGTGACCACGCAGACAGCCGCCGACGTCCGCTCGCCTTTCGATCTGCACGGCCGTTGCGCCGTGGTGACCGGCGCCGGTCGCGGTCTGGGCCAGGCCGTCGCTCTCGGACTGGCCCAGGCAGGGGCCGACCTGGTCCTCCTGGGCCGGCCCGGAAGCCAGTCGGCCACCCGGGACCAGGTGGCCGACCTCGGCCGGGACGTGGAGGTCGTCGACCTCGACGTCAGTGACCACGACGCGGTCGAGCGGGTCGGAGCCGAGGTGGCCGCCAACCGCCAGGTCGACATCCTCGTCAACAACGCCGGCATCATCGACCGGGCCGACTCGCTGGCTGTGAGCCGCGAGTCCTGGCATCGCGTGGTCGACACCAATCTGACCGGCCTGTTCTTCCTCTGCCAGCAGTTCGGGCGGCCGATGGCGGAGCGCGGGCACGGCAAGATCGTCAGCATCGCGAGCCTGTTGTCCTTCCAGGGCGGGATCCGGGTCGCGTCGTACGCCGCCAGCAAGCACGGCGTCGCCGGGATCACCAAGGCGCTGGCGAACGAATGGGGCCCGCTCGGCGTACAGGTCAACGCCATCGCGCCCGGCTACATCGCCACCGACAACACCACGGCGCTGCGGGAGGACCCGGACCGGTCCCGTTCCATCCTCGAGCGCATCCCGGCCGGCCGCTGGGGCGTGGCCCGCGACATCGCCGGATCGGTCGTCTTCCTGAGTTCCGCCGCCGCCGACTACGTCAACGGTCACGTCCTCGTCGTCGACGGGGGCTGGATGGCCCGCTGAGGCCGGCCCTCCACCAGTCAGTGCCATCCCGCCGGAGCCCCGGCACCGAAGAAATCGAGGAACGTCCATGAAGTTCACCTCTCGTCCCGCCGCAGCCCTGATCTGCCTGTCGCTGGCGGCCGTCACGGTCACCGGCTGCAGCGAGGAGGCCAGCTCCGGCAACACCGCTGCGGACGCGGGCAAGTGCGAACCATCCGAGGTCAAGCTGGTGGGCCAGGTCCGCAACGAGTCCAACCCCTACGAGGCCGCCTGGCTGGCCGGTGGCGACACCTTCGCCAAGTCGGTTGGGCTCAGCCAGGAGCGGCTGACGTATGGCGGCGACTCCACCAAGCAGCAGGAGCAGATCAGCCAGGTGCTGGCCGGCAACACCAAGTGCCTGGTCCTGAACGTACTTCCCAACGGCGACTCGGACACCACGCCGATCGTCAAGGGCGCCGACAAGGCCGGGGCCTACCTGGTCACCCAGTGGAACAAGCCGGCCGACCTCAAGCCGGCCGACTACGACAAGTGGCTCAGCCACATCACCTACAACGGCGTCGAGTCGGGCCAGCAGATCGGTGACGCGCTCGCCACCGCGATCGGCGGCTCGGGCGGCATCATCGCGCTGCAGGGCGTCCTCGACACGGCGGCCGCCAAGGACCGGTACGCCGGTCTCGAGGCGTCGCTCAAGAAGAACACCGGGATGAAGTTGCTCGACCAGCAGGCCGCCAACTTCTCCCGGGCCGAGGCGCTCGCGGTGACCAAGACGCTGCTGACCAAGCACGGCGACAAGATCAAGGGCATCTGGGCCGCCAACGACGACATGGCGCTTGGCGCACTGGAAGCGCTCCAGCAGGCCGGCCGGGCCGGCAAGGTGGCAGTGGTCGGTATCGACGCCGTTCCGGACGCTCTCACCGCGATCAAGAACGGCTCCATGACCGCCACCGTCTCCAGCGACGGCCCGTGGCAGGGTGGGATCGGCCTGGCGATCGGTTACTGCGTCGCCACCGGTGAGCTGAAGGTGGCCGACATCGCCGCCGAGAACCGCGCGTTCTTCGCCGAGCAGTTCCTGATCAGCAAGGACAACGTCGGCGACTTCCTGCAGCCGAAGACGGACCCGGCCGACTTCAAGTGCGCCAACGTCTTCAACCGCGTGGCTGGTTCCCTGTCGTGACCCTGACAACGCGGGTCGCGCCGGCGTCTCGCCCTCAGCCCCGGCGAGCGATGTCGTGGCGGGACGCCGGCCCGCCGGCCGCCCTGGTCGTCATCTTCGTGGTGTTCGCGGCGCTGAGCTCGCAGTTCCGCAGTATCGACAACGTCCAGAACATCATGGACGCCGCGGCGGTGCTCGCCGTCGTCACCTGCGGCATCACGTTCGTGCTGATGATGGGGTCGATCGACCTCTCGGCGGCCGGCGTGATGGGGGCCTCGGCCCTGACCGTTTCGCTCCTGGTCGCGAACAACCGCAACGACAACGATCTGGGCATCCTCGCGATCGGTGTCGCGGTACTGGTGGGCGCCGGGTTCGGCTGTGTGAGCGGGCTGGCCCTGGTGTTCTTGAAGGTGCCGTCGTTCATGGCCACGCTGGGGGTGTCGGCCGTCGGGCTCGGTGTCGCGACGCTGATGTTCGCCGGCGTACAGCCGAACATCTCCGACGCCATGCTCAAGAGCTGGGCGATCGAGCGGTTCCTCGGCTTCTCCCATCTCACCTGGATCGCCGCCGCCTGCCTGGTGGTGGGGTGGCTCATCCAGCGGTACACCCGGCTCGGTCGCTACGCCTTCGCGATCGGCGGCGCCGAGGAGGTCCTCACGCTGTCGGGAGTCAGGGTCCAGCCGTACAAGATCGCGGTCTTCACCCTGGCCGGCGCGTTCTACGGGCTGGGTGGCGTGATGGTGACCAGCCAGCTCGGCGCCGGCCTCGTCCAGGCCGGTGACGGGTACGACTTCTCGGCCATCACCGCAGCTGTCGTCGGCGGCACGCTGCTCACCGGGGGACGGGGTGGCGTCCTGCACTCCGCCGTCGGAGTCCTGCTCGTCGTAGTGCTCACGAACGGTCTCGTGCAGGTAGGGGTCAGCCCCTACTGGCAGGGCGGTGTCCAGGGCCTCATCGTCGTGGCCGCCGTGGCCGCGGCAGTCATCCCTCAGCGTCGAAGGAACCAGGTGGTCAAATGAGCGTTCACGTCGACCAGGAGCCCACGACATCGGTTCCGGTTCCGGTACCGGCGCTGGAGGTTCGCGGCCTCGTCAAACACTATCCGGGCGTGAAGGCCCTCGACGGCGTAGACCTGGTGGTACGCCAGCACGAGGTCCTCGGTTTGGCCGGCGAGAACGGCGCGGGCAAGTCCACGCTGCTCAAGGCGTTGGTCGGCCTGGTCCGCCCCGACGCCGGTGAGATCTACGTCCGTGGCGAGCCGGTGAAACTGCGCAGCGTCGTCGAGGCCGCCAACCATGGCATCGGGATGGTCTTCCAAGAGCAGTCCCTGGTGCCCAACCTGACCGCTGCCGAGAACATCGTCCTCGGCAGCGAAGGGATCGCAGTACGCCGGGGCCTCTACCGCTGGAACGCGATGCGTCGCCTGGCTCAGGAGCAACTGGACAAGATCGGCTCGAGCATCGACCCGCTGGCCCGGACCGACACGCTCAGCTTCGCCGACCGGCAGATGGTCGAGATCGCGAAGGTGCTGCGGATCGAGGAGCGGAGCCAGCACCCGCCGGTCATCATTCTCGACGAGCCCACCTCGGTACTGGAGTCGAAGGAGATCGAGACGCTCTTCGAGCAGATTCGCCGGCTGCGCGAGTTCGCCTCGGTCGTGTTCGTCTCGCATCGCCTCGACGAAGTACTGGACGTGTGCGACCGCGTCACCGTACTGCGCGGCGGCCAGTCGGTCGGCGAGGTCGCGACGGCCGGTGCCGTTCCGGGCGAGCTGCACCGGATGATGATCGGGTCCAGCGGGTCCGACGACCATTACCACGGGAACGCCGCAGCGCCTGTTCTGGCCGAGCAGCCCCGGCTGTCCGTCCGCGGACTGTCGGGCAAGTCGTTCCGCGACGTCGATCTCGATGTCGCGGCGGGCGAGATCGTGGCGATCGTCGGTGTCCACGGCTCCGGTCGCGAGGATGTCTGCCGCGCTCTCTTCGGCGCCGAGCCGACGACGGCCGGCGAGATCCTGATGGACGGCAAGAAGCTCGAACTGCCCGGTACCCGGGCCGCCTGTGCGGCCGGCATCGGCTACGTCCCCGCCGAACGCAAGACCGAGGGCATGGTGGGCCCGATGTCGGTGGCCGAGAACATGACCTTGACCAAGCAGAAGGCCCGCTGCTCAGGACCTCTCGTGGCGCCCAAGAAGCAAGCCACCCTGGTGGACAGCTGGATCAGCCGGCTCTCCATCCGTACGCCGGGCCGCGACACCGCCATCCAGCGGCTGTCCGGCGGCAACCAGCAGAAGGTGGTTCTGGCCCGGTGGCTGGTCGGCGGCGACATCAAGCTGCTCCTGCTCGACCATCCGACGCGCGGCCTCGACATCGGGGCAAGGTCGGAGGTGTACCGGCTGATGCGTGAGCTCGCCGGGAGTGGAGTGGCCACCGTGCTGCTGGCCGACAGTTTGGAGGAGGCCATCGGGATGGCCGACCGGATTCTGGTGATGAACGACGGACGGGTCGCGGCCGAGGTCGCTTGCCCGAACGGCGGCAAACCGAGCCCCCTGGACCTCGTGAAAGAGATGGTATGAGCACCCCTGTCACCACGAAGCCGGCCGCCGCGCCCGCCACCGTGAAGGGTGGTCCCGGCCCGGCGCAGCGGCTCACGTCGTACATGCCGCTCATCGCCCTGGCGGTGTTGCTGGCCGCCTTGACCATCGCCGACCCGGAGTTCCTGACCCAGCGAAGCCTGACTGCGGCGTCCCGGACGGCCGCGCCCCTGATCGTGCTCGCCGCGGGGGCGACGCTTGTCGTCCTTTGCGGCGGTATCGACCTGTCCATCGCGGCGCTCGCCTCGGTGTCGACCGTCTTCCTCGCTCTGTGGCTGCCGGAACTCGGCGCTCTCGCCACGCCCGCGGTCATTCTCGTCGCAGCGGCGATCGGCGCGCTGCAGGGCGTGGCTCACGTGCTGCTCCGGATACCGTCCTTCATCGTCACGCTGGGCGGAATGAGCATCTTCTCCGCGGTCGCCCTCGTCGTCTCCGATGCCGGCACCGTGCGGGTCGTGGACGACTCGACGATCGCTTGGCTGGACCTGTACGTCGGGGGCTACGTGCCGATGTCGCTCACCGTGGCGGTCATCGTCGTCGTGCTGATCTCCGTAGTCCTCAAGGTGACCCCGCTGCACAGCTGGATCTCCGCCACCGGCTACTCCGAATCGGCCGCCCGGCTGGCCGGCACGCCCGTCGACCTGGTCAAGATCGGTGCGTTCTGCGTCTCCGGTGCCTGCGCCGGGCTCGCCGCGGTGATGCTGGTCTCGCGCCAGTTCAGCGGCAGCCCGACCATGGCCGACAACCTGCTGCTTCCGGCCGTCGCGGCGATCGTCGTCGGCGGTACCGCGATCACCGGCGGGCACGGCAGCGTCTGGCGAAGCCTCGCCGGCGCGCTGGTCGTGACGCTGCTCCGGGTGGGCCTGCCGATCGTCGGCGTCCCGTCCGCCTACGAACAGATCCTGTACGGCGCGATCATCGTCGCCGCCGTCGCGCTCACTCTCGACCGGTCGAAGGTCCTGATCATCAAATAGCCGCGCCGCATCCGATGCCATCACGCACGTTCTCCAGCTCACACCCTACGGAAGGCCACCATGCCCCACGAGAACTCCGCCCTGCTGCCCGCTGTCCGCTCGTTCCTGTCCTCGCCCAAGCAGTTGCTCATCGACGGTGAATGGGTGGACGCCAAGGATGGCAGGACTTTCGCCACCGTCAACCCCGCCACCGAGGAAGTACTCGTCCAGGTCGCGCACGCGTCAGCAGTCGATGTCGACCGCGCCGTCGTGGCCGCGCGTACTGCGTTCGAGTCGCCCTCGCCGTGGTCGAAGATGACCCCGCGCGACCGCTCCCATCTGCTCTGGCGGATCGGTGACCTGATCGAGGCCCACGCCGACGAGCTGGCGCAACTGGAGGCGCTCGACAACGGCAAGCGCGTCGAGGCGGCCCGCGACGGTGACGTCGCGACCGCCGCCGAGCTGTTCCGGTACTTCGCGGGCTGGGCGACCAAGATGGAGGGCACGACCATCCCGATGTCCGTGCCCGGCCGTCAGTTCCACGCCTACACCCGGCGCGAGGCGATCGGTGTGGTCGCGGGCATCGTGCCGTGGAACTTTCCCTTGCTGATGGCCTGTTTCAAGATCGTCCCGGCCATCACGGCGGGCAACACGGTCATCCTCAAGCCTGCCGAGCAGACCCCGTTGACCGCGCTCCGCCTTGGCGAGCTGCTGCTCGAGGCTGGCCTACCGGCGGGCGTCGTCAACGTCGTACCGGGCTTCGGTGACACCGGTGCCGCGCTCGTCGATCACCACGGGGTCGACAAGGTCGCCTTCACCGGCAGCACCGAGGTCGGCAAGAAGATCGCTGCCGTTGCCTCGGGCAACCTCAAGAAGGTCTCGCTGGAGCTCGGCGGCAAGGCCCCCAACATCATCTTCAACGACGCCGACCTCGACGCCGCGGTCGCCGGTGCGGTGCTCGGCGGCTACTTCAACGAAGGGCAGTGCTGCGTCAACGGCTCGCGGCTCTACGTGCAGCGCGATGTCTTCGACCAGGTCGTGGAGGGTGTGGCCGCGGCCGCGCGCGCGATCAAGGTCGGCGACGGCTTCGACCCGGCCTCGCACATGGGCCCGCTCGTCTCCCAGGAGCAGCACGAGAAGGTGCTGGGCTACATCCGCGGGGCAGTGCAGGAGGGTGCTGTTCTCACCGCGGGCAGCGCCGACGCCGTCGGTGACCGCGGCTACTTCGTCGCGCCAACACTAATCACCTCCGTCACCGAGCAGATGGCCGTGCAGACCGACGAGATCTTCGGTCCGGTCGTGACCGCGGTCCCCTTCGACACCGAGGACGAGGTCGTCGCGGCCGCCAACAACACGGTCTACGGCCTGGCCGCAGGCGTCTGGTCCAAGGATCTCGGTACTGCGCACCGCGTCGGCGGCCGCCTGCGTGCCGGCACGGTGTGGCTCAACACGTGGCACGCCGACGACGTCACCCTGCCGCGCGGTGGCTTCAAGCAGTCCGGCTGGGGCCGTGAACTCGGCTCGTTCGGCCTGGACGACTACACCGAACTCAAGACCGTCATCGCCGAACTCCGCTAACCGCCACCTCACTATTTTCGCCGCCGTCCAGCCGAACCGAAGGTGCCGCCATGAAAGTGACCAGCAAATCAGCCCCCGTGCCGCTCAGCGCACGGTTCCCGCGATGGTTCGTCCGCTTCCTCGCCGTGTTCGTGGCGCTGGCGGTCGGTCTCGGTGGGGCCACCTCAGCAGACGCCGTTCCGGCCAAGGCTGCCGCGCTCCCGGGCGCGGCCGCCCTGGCCGCCGCTGCTGATGGCCAGCTCAACGTGTTGTTGTTCTACAAGCCCAACTTCCACGCCTCGCACGTGCAGGCGCGGCAGGCCATCCGTGACCTGGCCACCGAACTGGGGACGCAGTACAACCAGCCGGTGAACATCCAGGAGACCGAAGACCCGTCGGCCTTCACCACCGAGAACCTCGCCACCAAGGACGCCGTGCTCTTCGCGCAGACGGGCGGTGTGCTCTTCAACGCGGCACAGCGCACCGCGCTCGAGGCGTACATCCGCGGCGGCGGCGGTTACCTCGGCCTGCACTACACCGGCTGGTCGGTCGGTGAGAGCGAGCACGACGTCAACCCGTTCTACGCCCGCCTCGTCGGTGCGGTTTCCGAGGGCCACCCGGAGAACCCCGCCGTCCGGCCGGGCCGGGTGGTCGTCAAGGACACCGGCCATCCGCTCGCGCAGGGCCTGCCGGCCAGCTTCACCCGCAGCGACGAGTGGTACGACTGGGTCGTCAACCCGGCGCCTCACGTCCGCACCCTGCTCGAGGTCGACGAGACGTCGTACGGGATGGGTCGCCAGGGCACCTCACACCCGATCACCTGGTGCCAGGAGATCGACGCCGGGCGGTCCTGGTACACCGGCATGGGTCACGAGGGCACGGCGTACGCCGAAGCTCCGATCCGCGCCCAGATGAAGAACGGCATCGCGTACGCCGCCGGGCTGCTGGCCGCGGACTGCTCGCCGCCGGTGAAGGACAAGGCAGGCGCCTGGAGCGGCGTCACGCCGTGGCCGCTGATGCCGATCAACATGGCGCTGACCTCGGACGGCAAGGTGCAGTCCTTCGGCAGCGTCGGCGGTTGGGGCAACGACACCACGCCGTTCGACTGGACCGGCAACAGCTCGATCACGCAGGGCGGCCAGATGGAGGTCGACGTCTGGGACCCGGCACAGCCGCGAACTCTGGCGAACCTCCGCAACGGCATCCTGCCGAACACCACCTATACAGATCTGTTCTGCTCCATGCAGGTACAGAGCCCTCACAATCACTCCACGATGACGGTCGGCGGTGACGACAATCTGGGAGGCAACGCTCCCAACGACGGTGCCATCGGTGTCACCAGCTACTCGACCAACAACGGGCTGCAGAACGAAGCGCCGATGAATTTCCCCCGGTGGTACCCGACCGGCACCACGATGCCCAACGGTGACATCGTCGTCCAGGGTGGCAGTCTGCGCGGCGGACCGGGCGGACCCGGTGTGCTCACCCCGGAGATCTACACCCCGGACAAGGGCTCGGGCTGGAAGACGCTCGACGGCGCCAAGAGTTCAGCGGCGTACGGCGACGGCGGAGCCGATCACCCGGGTGCGGACGAGAACCGCTGGTGGTACCCGCGGGCGTTCGTCGCGCCGGGCAGCGGCAACCTGTTCAACATCAGCGGCACGCAGATGTTCGAGCTCGACCCGCAGGGCAACAACGGTGAGGGACAGCTGACCCTGCGGGGCACGCTGCCGGCCGGTATCGCCAACCAGGGCACGAACGGCAACCCGGTGGGCGCGACGTCCACGGCCACGATGTACCGCCCCGGCAAGATCCTCCAGGTCGGAGGCGGTTGGTGGGGTAACGGCGGCGGCCCCGACGGCGCCCGGGCCGGCTTCACGGTCGACATCACCGGTGGCACGGCCGGCCCGGTCATCGCGGCCACCGAGCCGATGAAGCACCAGCGCCACTGGGCGACCTCGACAGTTCTCCCCGACGGCGACGTCCTGGTGACCGGCGGCGGCCGGGAGAACAACGGCAACGGTGGCTACACCACGACCGCCGAGATCTGGGACCCCGAAACAGGTAAGTGGACCGAGGTCGCCGTGCCGCACGAGCACGCCCGGCTCTACCACTCCACAGCCTTGCTGCTACCCGATGGTCGCGTGATGATCGGCGGCGGCGGTGCTCCTGGTCCGCGGAACTACACGGACGTGGAGTACTACTCCCCGTCGTACCTGTTCGACGGCAGCCAGCCCGCAGTACGGCCGGTGATCAGCAACGCGCCGAAGAAGATCGGCTACAACGGCGACTTCCAGATCACCGCGTCCGGTCCCGTCTCGCGCGTCACGCTGGTCCGCAACGGCTCGGTGACGCACGGCTTCAACAACGACCAGAACTTCCAGGACCTGAAGTTCAGCCAGTCCGGTGGAACGGTGAACATCACCTCGCCGGTCGACGGCACGTTCGCACCTCCCGGTGCCTACATGCTGTTCGTCTTCGACGCCGACGGCACCCCGTCGGTCGCGAAGATCGTGGACATCGACCCGAAGGTCACAATGGACCAGCGGACCCCGCAGGTCGTCGACCAGTTCGAGTACCCGCGGCTGCCCACCGACTGGCGGGGCGGTAACCCGGCCCCGGTCGTCGATGTTGCCCCGGGCAACGCTCGGATGACCCCGTGGACTGTCAAGAGCCAGGTCCAGCTGGTCCGCGGTACCGCTGCCGGCCAGGGTGGCCTCGGCCTCACCGGCTACCACCTCGGCCTCGGCAACTTGGGAAGTATCGAGCGCACGCTCAAGGGGCTCGACCCGGGGCGGGAGTACCGGATCTCCCTGCGGTACGCCCGCGACAGCAGATCGGCTGCTGGGACTGGCACGGCAACGGCCGCACTGTCGGTCGCTGACCTGAACGCCACGCTCACCGCCACGACTGACCTCCCGTCAACAGGGGCCTTCGGCACCTATGTCGGTACCTTCACGGCGGCGGCCCGTTCGCAGACGCTCAGCCTGCGGGCCCCGGGAACCGGCGCCGGCCTGATGATCGACAACCTCGTGATCATCGGCACGGACCCGGGCGCGTCCGACGTCCCCATCCACTACGAGTTCGAGGAAGGGCAGGGTACGACGGCCGCCAACACCGGCGATGCCGCCGGCATCGGGTCCGCGACCCTGACCGGTACCACCAGTTGGTCCGACAGCGGTGTCTTCGGCAAGGCGATCAACCTGCCTGGTGGCAGCAACGCCAACGCGGTGGACCTGCCGGACAACCTGCTCCAGGGTGCGGCGGACTTCACCACCGCCTTCTGGGTGCGCCCCGAGACGAAGAACGACTGGATCGGTCTGTTCCACCTCGGTGACGGGCTCGGCGACGCCGGGAGCTTCTTCCAGATCCAGATGCAGACCCAGGCGGCGGGCAACACTGGGCTCGCGGCCACCTTCAAGGCGAAGGGCAATGCTCTGCAAGAGCGGGTCTACGCCAGTCCGGTCAAGGATGTGGCGGTCAACCAGTGGAACCACGTGGCCTTCACGCGTCAGGGCCAGGTCGGCACGCTCTACCTCAACGGCGTGGCGATCGCGTCGCGGAACGACCTGACCATCGACATGACCGACATCGGTCCGACCGCCAACAACTGGCTGGGTCGCAACGGGTTCCCGGACCCGGCGTACGACGGCCTGATGGACGACGTCCGTCTCTACACGTCCACGCTGAACGCGGCAGACGTGGCTGCGATGTACGCCGCTGGTTCGGCGCTGCGCACGACCACGACGGTCAAGGTCGAGCCGGTCTCGCCGTCGCCGTTCGCCCAGCCGGTGACGGTCTCGGCGGTCGTCGCCGACGAGGCCGCGGCGAAGGCCAAGGGTACTGCCCAACTGTGGGTCGACGGTTCCAGCGTCGGCTCGACGGCGGACGTGGTCGAGGGAGCCGTGTCGTTCCCTGCGCTCACGCTGTCCCCGGGAGCGCACGAGATCGAGGTCCGCTTCCTCGCGGCCGAGGGCTGGCGCGACTCGTCGGCCAAGGTGAGCCACACGGTCCAGCGTCCACCGCCGGGCGTGGGAGTCCCGATCCACTACACCTTCAACGAGGGTCAGGGCACCACTGCGGCCAACACAGGCAACGATCCGTCGGTCGGCGCGGCAACCCTCCAGGGCGCGACGTCCTGGGTTGCCGGCGGCCGATTCGGCAGCGCGGTGTCGCTGCCGGGCGGTGCCGCGAGCACGGGTAACCAGGTCCGGCTCCCGGACAACATCGAGGCCGGTATGGACGAGGAGTTCACCGTGTCGTTGTGGGCGCGTCCGGACGCGCTGCCGAACTGGGTGCCGCTGGTCCAGATCGGCAGTAGTACGGACACGTTCTTCCTGCTCCAGTCCTCCACGCAGGCTGCCGGGGCCACCGGGTTCGCCGCCACGTTCAAGGCACCCGGCAATGCGACACAGGAACGACTCACTCTCGGTGCAGGCAATGACCTGCCTCTCAACGCGTGGACGCACGTGGTGTTCACGATGAGTGGCTCGACCGGCAAGATCTACTTCGATGGCAAGCTGCAGGCCACCCGCACCGACTTCACCATCGGCATCGGTGACATCGGCGTGGGTGGCAACACCGCAGCGAACTCCATCGGTGGGACGAGCTGGGGAGACCCGAGGTTCGACGGCTTGGTCGACGACTTCCGGATGTACGGCTACGAGCTCACCTCCGAGCAGGTAGCCGAGCTGCACGCGGGTCCGCCGGTGAACGCCGCCCCCGTGGGGGCAGCCGACGCCTACGGCACCGTGGAGGACAAGCCCCTCACGGTCAACGCGCCCGGTGTGCTCGCCAACGACACGGACGCCAACGGTGATGCTCTGACCGCGGGCGGCGTTACCCAGCCGGCCAACGGCACCGTCGTACTGGCGGCCAACGGGTCCTTCACCTACACCCCGAAGGCCGGGTTCTCGGGGACGGACACCTTCAGCTACACGGCCTCCGACGGGATCGCCGCCTCGGCGAACACGACGGTGACCATCACTGTAGAGCCGGGTGAGGAGCCACCGGTCAACATCGCCCCGGTCGCCGGCGAAGACGCTTACGACGCCATTGAGGAACAGCCCCTCGTACTACCGGCGCCCGGCGTCCTGGCGAACGACACCGACGGCGACGGCGATGTCCTCACGGCCACCGGGGTGACCCAGCCCAGCAACGGCACGGTGGCGCTGGCTGCCAACGGGTCGTTCACCTACACGCCCGACGCCGGATTCGTCGGCAAGGACGTGTTCACCTACCGGGCCAACGACGGGAAGGACGTCTCCGCCGCCACGAAGGTGATCATCACGGTGAAGGACGAGGGTGGCGGTCTGGCGACCACAGCGGTGGCCGGTGTCGCACTACCCACCACGTACGGCGCTACCGGCACCGTGTCGGTCGCGGTCTCCCCGGCGGAGGCTACTGGAAAGGTCGAACTGTTGCGCGGGGCAACCGTCCTGGCAACGGCCACGATCGCCAATGGGAAGGGGACGCTGGTGCTTCCCGCCAAGGCACTCTTGCCCGGTTCGCATGACCTGACCCTGCGGTACGGCGGGGACGCCGGCCACCTGCCCTCCTCTTCGACAGTGGAAGTGGTTGTGGCGAAGGTGGTGCCGACCATGGAGGTCACCGCGAAGAAGCTGCCCGGCAACCGGGCGCTGATCACGGTCCAGCTGTCGGCCGCCGGCGGCGTACCGGTGACCGGCGAGGTCAGGGTGAGGATCGATGGTGGCGCGACGCTCGTCGACACCGTCAGCGAGGGCCGGGCGGAATTCGAGTGGCCCAGGATTCCCAAGGGCGGTCAGTTGACAGTCGCGGCGGCCTACCTCGGAAGTGACCTGGTCGAGGCGGTGAACGTGGAGCGCACCGTCAAGGTCGGCAGGTAGCGCGACAACACGGGCCCGGGGGATGCCCCGGGCCCGTGTTGACTACTCGTGCGCTGCTGATCAGCCCTGGTCCAGCGCGGCCACCACCCCGGCGCGGCTCTCGTCCTCGCTGGCGAGCACGCCACCGTTGGCCACGATGTCCGGCGTGATCTCGCTGAAGACCATCCGGACGTCCTGGCGGCGGGCACCGAGGATCTCGACCGCACTGTCGGCCACGGCCTGGGCGAAGGCCCGGCGCTGTTCCAGGGTCCGGCCGGCGAGCAGTTCGACGGTGATGTTGGGCATGGCGGCCCTTTCTACTGAAGTCATCCACATGGGCGATCAAGGTTCACTGATGTGAACGCTACGGTAGCGCGTCGTTGCGAGCCGTCGCAATGGATGACGGGGGAGGAGTTCGCATCCTTGACAAGGATTCAGCCCGCTGATTCACTCCGGTATTCACCAACTCGTACTACGTTCACATGGGCGAACTTCCTGCCCGCCCCGAGCACCCGAGGATGCAGACATGTGGCGCGATGATGTGGACTACACCCAGGTCGGTCGGCCCGCTCGCGATCCAGCTCGGACATGGTCGCGGCGCGTCGTACAGGTCGGCGCTGTCGCACTGGTCGCTTGGGCCGGCGTTGCCACCCCGTCGAGCGCTCACGTCATCGTCACGCCCTCAACGACGGCCGCGGGCGCGCACGCCGTCCTCGAGTTCAGCGTCGGGCACGGCTGCAAGAACTCACCGACCACCAAGCTCACCATCCAGCTGCCGCCCGGGATCAACTCGGTGACTCCGACCCGGACGGCGCTGTGGAAGGTGGAGAAGAAACTGGAGAAGCTCGACCCGCCCGTGGTCGATGCCCACGGCAACAAGATTGTCGAGCGGGTCGGCTCGGTGACGTTCAGCACCGGCACCCCGCTCCCGGACGGCCAGCGCGAGGTCTTCGAGCTTGCGGTCCAGCTGCCCGACGCCGAAGGCAAGAACCTCGTGTTCCCAACCATCCAGACCTGCCAGGTAGGCGAGTCGGCCTGGATCGAGGTCCCGCAGAACGGCCAGAACATCAAGGAACTCGCGTTGCCCGCGCCCGCCCTCGTCATCTCCATGCCAGCCGACAGCGGCCACCACGGCGCCACCTCCACCACCGGTGACTCACAGTCCGGCAAGGCAACTGCGGCAGCGCCGGAGGCGAACGATGACAAGCCCCTGACGTACGCCGCCCTGGCCGCCGGCGTCCTCGGCTCCGTTCTCGGCGGCACAGTACTCCTTCGGCAACGCCGCCGAACATGACCAGCCCGGACCTCCCGGGCTTTCCGGACCTTGCGGGCCGCCTCGCGCGTCCGGCTGGCGGCGACGGCCGGGGCCATCCAGGCCCGCGAGCGCGACGCCGCGCGGCAGCCGCGCTTCTGGTCCTGGCGTTAGCTGTGGCAATGCTGTTCGGGCTTGCTCAGCCGGCGAGTGCGCACGCCAACCTCGTCAGCACCGACCCGGGTGAAGGTGCGGTTCTGCAGGTCGCACCCAAGCAGATCCGCTTCACGTTCGACGAGGCCGTGCGCGGCGTACCGGACGGTGTTCAAGTCTTCGACTCCAGTGGTGGGCCGGTGGAAGCGAGCGCGACCGTCAGCGGCGTTGAACTCAAGGTGGCTCTGTCCAAACCGCCGCGCAACGGCACGACGGTGATCGTCTGGCGGGTCGTCTCCGAGGACGGCCATCCCATCGGCGGCTCGCTCACCTTCTCTGTCGGCGCGCCCACTGCCGGCGCCACCCCACCTCCGAGCGACTCGGCCGGCACTCCGGAAGTCCCCTGGGCACTGACCCTGGCCCGCTGGCTGAGCTACCTAGCCCTCTTCCTCGCGGCCGGACTCGTAGCGTTCGCCGCACTGTTCCTACCCGGAGACCAGCAAGTCAACGGCGCAAGACGTCGTCTCGCCGTCTCCGCGCGGGCAGCCGCTGCCGTCGCGGCCGTGGCATGGCTGGCAGGACTGCCGCTCACCGGGATCTACCTACTCGACGGCGGCCCGACCTTACTGACCCGCGGCAGCACTTGGTCCTCCTTGCCGCTGACCGAGTACGCCGTACCCGCGATCGTCGTCGCCGGGTTGTTGCTGGCCGTAGCCCTGCTTGGTCGCGGCCTGCCGCCGCCGGCCGGCGAGCGCGCCGATGGTCGACCACGCCTGCGACGCGGCGCAGCGGTAGTGGCAGCCGCGGCCGCGGTCATGGCCCCCGCGCTGACCGGGCACACCCGCGCGGCGAGCCCGGAGATCCTCGTTGTCGGTGTGGACATGCTCCACCTGCTTGCGGGCAGCATCTGGCTCGGAGGGCTCGCAGCCCTGGCGATGACCTTGCCCGACCTCTCGGGCCGTGGCGCCGTTGCGGCAGAGGTACTCACCCGCTTCTCCACCACAGCGGCCGGCGTGCTCGCCGCACTGGTCGCAGCCGGTTTCGTGCTGGCCTGGCGGATCCTCGGCTCCTGGGGCCCTCTGCTCGATACGACGTACGGACAGCTTCTCCTGGTCAAGATAGGCATCGTGCTGGTCGCCATCGCCATCGCGGCCTGGAATCGGTGGTCGCTTCTCCCACGACTCAAGCGAGCAACCAAGCAGCAAGACCGGCGGGCGCACTCCCGACCGGTGCTGCGTGCCACCGCGATCGAGGCTGCGGTCCTCGTGACCGTCCTGCTCGTCACCGGCTTCCTCGTCGACAAGAGCCCCGAGGGCGACCCCGCGCCGGCGAGCACGGTAGCCAAGACCGAGCCCGGCACCCGCAGTACGACGCTGGGCGAGATCCAGCTACAGGCCACCC
Organism: Kribbella catacumbae DSM 19601; assembly: GCF_000372465.1. Taxonomy (GTDB): domain Bacteria; phylum Actinomycetota; class Actinomycetes; order Propionibacteriales; family Kribbellaceae; genus Kribbella; species Kribbella catacumbae. The sequence continues at coordinate 95,979 of NZ_AQUZ01000019.1, read as the reverse complement.
TCGCACCCCTCACTCGGGGCCCCAACACCGTCACCATCAAGCTGACCACGGCGACCGGCGAACCCACCGAGGGCGTCGCGCCGCCCTTGGTACGCCTGTCCTCCGACCAGGTAGCCCTGGGCGAAGTCCCGCTGACACAGGTGTCACCCGGCCTCTACACAGCACGAGTCGTCCTGCCGGCCCCCGGAGCCTGGCGAATGCAGATCTCCCTACGAGTCAGCCAGTTCGCCAACCCCGTAAGCGAACTGGAGTTCGTCACCAAAGGCTGACCGCTACCGAGAACCGCGACGCGCTGACTCCCTCGACGACGTCAAGGCCGCGTTGGCCTGTCTGCGAGCTGCTGCCGAGGAGTTCACGTTCAACGTTCCTGCCGGTCAAGGGAGCCGGTCACACGTTCAGTGGCCACGACGACATCGCGAAACTGATCTCCGTCTCGGTGGCGTTCCTGGCTCAGATCTGAACTGGAAACCGATGGCCGCTCAGCCACGACATCACCGGATCTAGGCTCCAGGCAAAGGGATTTGGCCTCCGCGAAGGTAATGCGAGTAGGCGGAATCGCGGTTGGGGTGCTGGGTATAGCTCGTGGGGACGACGCGTCCTTCAAGAGGTCGGCGGCTGCTGGCAGGGTCCGCACGGAGCGGGGCAGAGCTGAGAGCACGTCGGTTCCTTGGGTGAGAACGATCTGGGTCCGGTGCCCGGCGGGCACCGGACCCAGTGTCTCTTGTGTCAGCTCGCAGGCTCCGACCGCGGCTGCGGCGGCCAGGCCTGCGGCGTGATCGAGCTGGATCAGTGTCGGGTCGAGAGCGAATCGGGCGCCTTGCTGGGAGTACAGCGTCAACGCCCGATCCTGGATCGGTTCGGTCATTTCGAAGCGAACCAAGGGCCGTTCATGATCGGGTTCGTCCTCGTCTCGAAGGGGTGCGGTGGGAAGGATTCCTGTACGCAGGTACGGGTCGGTTCTGGCGCTGCTCGTTGACGTAGATGTCCCCGGGCCGCGGCCGGCCGAGTGGGTACAGCTCGCCACGGCCTCTGTCAGTAGGGTCGCCGGCTGATTCTGAGCATCCAGGCCGCGCTCTCGCGGACTTCGCCGTTAAGTTTCGGGTCGCGTGCAAGGCGGACGAGTAGAGTCCTCGCGCGCGAAGTCCCGATTGAGAGCAGGCGGCCCGCAGCCTCTACCCTGTACCGCCCTTCGAGGCCGCTGTCGTGTGCCAAGTCCTCCAGCAGGTCCGAAGCCGCTCGGATCTTCTAGATTTACAAGGCGTCGCGCGGCCCCGAGCCGGCCGCTGCCGTCGATTCTGCCGTCACGTGCAAGCGCCTCCAGCAGTTCGAACCCCGTCGAATCCTTTGTCCGGATGTGTTGCAGCGGTTGTTCGAGGGCGCGATAGGGATAACCACGTCAGTGTCCTTGGCGACGCGTGCGCGCACCCCCTTGAAGTGGGTAACCAACAGTCGAAGGGATCAGGAGCCGGTCGACTGTTGGGTAGCCAAGTAGCGCGACCTTTAGCGATCAGCGTTCCCTCGATCCCTGAGTTAGCCTTTGGTCTTGATGGAGATTCAACTGCTGGGTGCGGTCGAGGTCACAGCCGACGGTGTGGGCCTGGACGTTGGTTCGCCGAAGCAGCGTCTGGTGTTAGCGGCGCTGGCAGCGACGCCGGGTCAGGTCGTGCCGCTCGATGTGCTGATCGATCGGGTCTGGGGTGAGGACCCGCCCGCTCGCCCGGCGGCGACGCTCTACCCGTACTTGAGTCAGCTTCGTGGCATGCTGTACGCCAGCGGGCCCCGAATCGTACGGCGTGCCGGCGGCTACGCATGTGAGGTCGCACCGGAGTGCGTGGATGTGGTGCGTTTTCGTGACCGGCTTCGCGCGGCTAAAGCAGCCGACACCGCTGCGTCGGTCGAGTTGCTCGGTGAGGCGCTGTCGCTGTGGCGTGGCGTGCCGCTGGCGGGCCTGAGCGGCGACTGGGTGATCCGGTTTCGCGACACGTTGAGCCAGGAACGACTGTCGGCCTGGCTGTTGCTCGCTCGGCACCGCCTTGAAAGTGGTGACCTCGCCTCGCTTGTGGATGGTCTGCGGGCGGTCGCCGGTGATTATCCGTTGTCCGAGCCGCTGGCCGGCTATGTGATTCGTGCACTGATCGTGGACGGGCGGCGGCTTGAAGCTCTCGACTATTACGCGAAGCTTCGCGAGTACCTGGCCGACCAACTCGGCGAGGAGCCCGGCGATGACTTGCGGGACCTGCATCTGCGGCTTCTGCGTCGGGACCCGGGGTTGGGAGCCGCCTCAGCACAGGGCGAATCGGTTCGCGTCGTTCCCCGTCAGCTGCCGGCCTCAACGCGTTGTTTCACCGGCCGCGAACGCGAACTGGGGGTGCTCGACGAACTGATCGGATCCTCGGAGAACGCGACCGCAGTGGTGATATCGGCGATCGCGGGTACAGCTGGGATTGGAAAAACCGCCACGGCGCTGCACTGGGCACACCGCGTTGCCGATCAGTTTCCGGACGGCCAGCTTTTCGTGAACCTCCGCGGTTTCGATCCGGGCGCGGAGCCGCTGTCGGCCATCGATGCGGTCCGCGGTTTCCTCGAGACGCTAGGGACCTCCCCAGGAGACATCCCGCAGCAGCAGGACGCTCAGATCGCCATGTTTCGCAGCCTCCTCGCCAAGCGGAGAATGCTTGTGCTGCTGGACAATGCGCGCGATGTCGACCAGGTTCGTCCACTCTTGCCGGGCGCGCCAGGATCTCTCGTACTGGTGACAAGCCGCAACCGGCTGACCGGGCTGGTCGCTGAGCATGGGGCCCACTCGATCCATCTTGATCTGCTCTCAGGCCCCGATGCCGAACAGCTACTGCGAGAGCGACTCGGAGCCGACCGCCTGGCCGCAGAGCCAGCGGCAACCACCGAACTGGTCCAGCACTGTGCACGGCTACCCCTTGCCCTGGCGATTGTCGCCGGGCGAGCAGCGGTTGACCGATACGTAAGCCTGGCTGCCATCGCGGCTGACCTCGCGGACAAGCGGAAGCGGTTGGACGCCCTGGACACACACGACCGGCGCACCACGTTACGGGCGGTGTTCGTGTCGTCTTATAACGCGCTGGCCCCTCCAGGGCAGCGGTTGTTCCGACTGCTCGGCGTTCATCCCGGTCCCGACATTTCGGTCGCCGCCGCAGCCAGCCTCGCCGGCGTCACGCGGCCGGCGGTTACGCGGCTACTGGGCGAGCTGTGCTACGCGAGCATGCTGATCGAGTGCGCCCCCGGCCGGTACACGTTCCACGACCTCCTGCGCGCATACGCCACCGATCTGTCTGTCGCCGAGCCCGACCAATCGGCCATCCATCGGGTACTCGATCACTATCTCCATACCGCTCACGCAGCGGAGCGTATTCTCGCTCCTCACCGCGACCCAGCCACACCAGCGGCATGTCAACCGGACGTGTTGCCCGAGGACCCCGGCGATGCCGGGCCTGCGCTGGCATGGTTCGCCGCCGAGCATCGCGTCCTGCTTGCGACTGTTGACCTGGCGGCGAAGAGCGGATTCGACCTCCACGTGACTCAGTTGGTCGAAGCATTCGCTACGTTTCTCGACCAGCAAGGCCGATGGCATGACTGGATCACCATGGAATACGCCAGCTTGGCTGCTGCTCAGCGACTGGGGAATCGGCCGGCCGAGGGCCTGGCCCGCCGCGGACTCGGCCTCGCCTACTCCCGGCTGGACCGTTTCACCGAGGCCACGGCCGCTCTCGAAGGCGCGCTCAACCTGTACCGAGCCGCCGGGGACCACGGCGGGGAGGCCAAAACATGCCTGATCCTCGCTCACCACCTGGGCCGGCAGAACAGGTATGCCGAGGCGCTCGAACACAGCAGCAGGGCGCTCGTTCTGCAGACGGCGGTCGGGAACCGGACCGGTCAGGGCCGCGCACTCAGCAATATGGCCTGGCACAACGCCAAGCTGGGGAACTTCCAGCAGGCCATCAGTGACGGCGAGCGCTCCATCGCCCTGCTCGAGGAAGTAGGCGACCGCAAAGGTCAGGGCGCCACCTGGGACACCCTTGGCTACGTGCACCATCAGCTCGGCAATCATCAACGAGCTCACGCGTGCTACCGATACGCCCTGGATCTGTGGCGCCAGATCGGCCACGGCTACTTCGAAGTGAGCAGCCTCACCGACCTCGGCGAGACCCAGCTCGCCGCCGGCGACCGCGACGCCGCACGGCGAACCTGGCAGCAAGCTCTCAATGTTCTGGACAGTCTCGACCACGTGGCAGTTGGTCAAGCCAGGACGAAGCTCCTCGACCGCATGACCGCTACTGACCAGCCAGCACCTGGGACATCCACTTAGCATTCCCGTTGCGCGCGAACTGAGCACTGAGCAACTCGCGTGGCCGTCGGCGGACCGACGACCACGCGAGGCGAACGGCTCAGCTAGCCGTAGTCTTGTCCGTACAGCGGGCCGGGTCGTCAGGCGCCACCCCACGGACGGGTTGTCAGCAGTGCGCGTGCGGGCCGCCGGCGGTGCTGGCAACATTGCCGCTCCACACCCAGCCCTTGGTGCCGGAGCTGGTGTCCTTCGCGTAATACCAGAGATTGCCGAACTCGTTGTGCTTGTAGCAGTAGATGTTCGCGTGGCCGGATCGGTTGGCGATGACGCCACATTGACCGGCCGGGCCGGTGTGGTAGGGCGCAGCTCCGTCCGTCCACAGGACGCTGTTCGTGTCGCGGTCGGGGAAGGACTGGCTGCAGTCGATGGCGTGTGCCGCGCCGATGTTGACGACCGCAAGTGACGAACCCACGAGGGCCGCCCCCGCGACCACGCGGCCAACCGATGCCAACTTGATCATGTTGCTCTCCTTTTTCAGCGCCGTTGATTCGTGCGCGGTGGTGACAGCGGCCGGGCGCCGCTGGCGAGTGCGGCAACTCAAACATTTGGCGCTTCGGAGAAGCTTCGGATTACCTTGAGGCCCCGACAGCCATCCGCTCGGCGAGGGCGCTGCGGGCTTGTGCCGCGGACTGGAGTTGCGCGAGGTAGCCGCGCCAGCCTTGATCGTGGGGTGCGAGCATCGGATGTGGAAGCCCGGTGTGGACCAGCCGCAGCCTGGTTCCGTTGCCATCGGGGTGCAGTTCGATGGTGACGGTGCTGGCTCCCGGCGGGACCGAGGTGTTTCCTTCGAATCCCCAGGTGAACCCCACCCGGTACGGCGGATCGGCGGCGCCAAGCCGCGCAGCACGTGGATCTCGTGCCAGCCGTACTACGCGACCTACAGGCCTGCCAGAACGAGGAGCACGCCGGGCGGACGGCCGTCACGCGGCCACCACCGAGCCAGCCGAGGGCAGCGGCGAGTGACACGGCGGCGACAACGACAACCCATGCCGGCGGCATCGGCCGCGAAGAGTGACGCCCTCGACAGTCGACCCGGTCCGGAAGGTCGCGACCACATTGACGAGGAACGGGCCGATGGTGCAGCCCAGCGAGGCCAAGGCGTAGGCCAGCCCGAACAGCGACGCCTCCACCCGTCTCAAGCAGGCAGAACCGGACCGCCTTCTCCGGGTGCTGTCCCATCCCCAGGTCCGTCGCCACCGACAGCGCGGCAAGCACGCCGGATAGCCGCAGATCGGCTGGCGGGCCCATCCCTCCATCTCACCACGATCGCGGGCCCGCCTGACGACAGTACGGGCAGCGGCGGCGCCATCCTAGCCTCGGCGGGCAGCGAGAAGAGTGGCCCGGATCGGGAGGCGCACGAGGCCGGACTCGTCGGCGTACTCGCCGAACAGTTCCTCGGTGCCGGCGACGATCCGCTCATACGTCTCCGGCCTGATCTGCTCGGCGAGGGGCGTGGCCTGGATCTCGGTCTGGGCGACTGCGGCCGCGGAGGGAAAGACGGCGACCCCAAGGCTCGAACGCGACTCCAACAGGGACAGTCCGGCCGCGGCGGCGAGCCCGATCAGGCCGTCTACAGCGCCCTGGGACCAGTACGTGCCGAGCAGGACCCGCGCCTCGGGTCCGGCGTGTCCGGCGACCAGTTCGACGAAGGGGCCATACGCCGGCTGTTCAGCCAGGGGCGCGTAGGTCTGCAGCGCGACCACACCGCCGGGAACGACCACGCGCGCCATCTCGGCCACTGCCCGGCCCGGGTCCGCGAAGAAGAACAGCGCGGACTGGCAGAGCGCCACGTCGAACTCGGCATTCTCGAACGGCAGGTCCTCGGCGTCGCCGTGCACCCACTCGAGGTCGGGCCTCGCACCCTGCGCCACCTCGAGCATCGCCGGGTTGAGGTCCACCCCCACGACGCGGCCGCCGTGTCCCACGACGTCCCGTGCCGCCCGTGCCACCACCCCGGTGCCGCAGGCCACGTCAAGCACGGATTGGCCGTGGTGCACCCGAGCGCAGTCCACCAACTGGGGTGCCCACTGCCCGAACAGGGCAGGAACGAACAGGTCGTCGTATACCTGCGCCTGCTCGCGGGTGAGCTGGAACGTCTCGGTCATCGCCAAGCCACCTCCTGGAGTCGGGAAACCAGCATCGACCGGGCGGACGTTCGGGACATCGGTCAGCTGACCTATCCACCGGCGCGATCGGTGGCAATCATGGACGAGTGGCCACCACCGAACGCCTCGCGTCCGCGCGTGCCGCCGCCGAGGCCGGACGCTGGGAAGAGGCACGGGCAGCCTTCGCAGCGGCGGCCGCCGCGGATGAGTCCGCCGACGCGGTCGACGGTCTCGGCCGGGCATGTTGGTGGCTGGGCGACGTACGCTCCGCGATCCGCCACCGAGAGCGTGCCTTCACGCTCCTGCGCCAGACCGGCCGCGACGACGAGGCGGTCATCGCCGCCCTCGACCTGTGCATCTGGTACCTCACAAACCTCGAGAACGACGCGGCAGCCGGCGGCTGGCTGGCCCGCGCCGAACGCGCTGCCGAGCGCACGACGGACTCGGTGGTCCGGGGCTGGCTGGTGCTGACAAGCGCCTACCTGTCCTCCGACGCCACCGAGCAACGCGACGGGCTCGAGCAGGCCCTACGCCTGGCGGCCGAGGCATCCGACGACGGGCTGCACGCGATGGCACTCGCCGACCTGGGCCTGCTTCTCGTAGCCGCCGGCGAGGTGGAAGACGGGATGGCGCTCCTCGACGAAGCGATGGCCACCGCGCTCGGTGCCTACGACGGTCGGCTCGAGATCGTGGTCTGGTCGAGCTGCAACATGCTCGCCGCGTGCAGCCTGGCCGACGACCTGCGACGTGCCACGCAGTGGTGCCGGGTGGCCGAGGAGTTCACCCAGACCTACGGCTGCCCCTTCCTCCAGGCCAGATGCCGAGCCCACTACGGCTCGATCCTGGTCGCCACCGGCAACTGGGCACTTGCGGACCCCGAGCTCCGGCGAGCCCTGGCGATGTCGGAAGACATCGGGCGCCAGCCCCTGATCGAGGCGAGGACGGCACTTGCTGTCCTTCGGCTCCGGCAGGGTCGGCTGGCCGAGGCCACCCAGCTGGCCGAGGCGCTCGACACCAGCTTCCCCGCCGCCGCCCTAGTCAGCGCGGAGGTGCGGCTCGCCGCTGGCAGGCCAGACGAGGCAACGGCACTGCTCCGCGCGGGGCTCGGGCTGCTCCATCCCGACGACCCGCAGGGCGACCTGCTCGCGGCCGCCCTCACCGAGGCGTATCTAGCCGCCGGCGACACGCCCGACGCCGAGGCGACCCTGGTTGGTCGTCGGGCCGCCCCGCCGAGGTCCGCCCTCCCCCGTGGCAGAGCCCAGCTGACCCGCAGCGCGGGGCTCGTCGCGGCGGCATCCGGAGACGCGACGACAGCGGGACGACGGCTGGCCGAGGCGCTCGCCGCCTTCGAGCGGCACGACCTCCCCTTCGAGGCCGCCCGGACGCGACTGGATCTGGCCAGGACCCTCGCCACCGCCGATCCCGAAGCGGCTGCGGGCCACGCCTCTGAGGCGCTCCGCAACCTCAGGCGGCTTGGAGCGGCCGACGAGTCGGCCGCGGCGGCCGCACTCCTCCGCGAGCTCGGCGTCGTCCCCGGACCGGAACCCCGGGACCCCGGGGTCCTCACCCGACGCGAGCAAGACGTCCTCACCCTGGTCGCCGATGGACTGAGCAACCCGGAGATCGCCGAGCGGCTGTTCCTGAGCCGCAAGACAGTGGCACACCACGTCAGCAGCATCCTCGCAAAGCTGGCCCTCCGTTCCCGCGCAGAGGCCGCCGCCTACGCCGCGCGGACACGGGACTGAAGGGCTCCGATCGAGGATCCCCTTGCGGACGGCCGGCGGAGCGTCGGCGCGAATGTCTAGGCGGGTGGTCATGTCGAGTTCGACTTCGCCGTAGGGCAGGATGTGCTGCCAGAACGGGGGTGTCAGGCCGCGCCGGTCGTGGTCGGTCAGCACGTTGGTCCACTGCTCTTCGGCGAGAACGTCTGCAGCAGCAGGGTGTTGACGATCTTCCCCGCACCAGGCTCACCCTGAGGGCCGACGGATGGTATGTCGTCGACGGTCTCGATCCGAAAGCTACAGTCCCGCTGGCCGAGTGCGAGACGATCAACATCTCAAGCCTGGTCTTTGACGCTGAAGGTGCCACCAGGCACGCAACGTGATCGAGCAGGTCGACCTACCATGGTGTGGGGTGCCGGGCCCGGCCCGGGCAGGCCTCGGATGAGCCTACCCAGGGTCGCCGGAGCTGCTAACAGAATTTCCAGCATCGGTCCGCGCACTCCGTTGAGCATCGCGGGTTCTCCTTCCCGACTCCGGCCCGAAGGAGCAGGGAGGCACGAGTTGATGATCAGTAGGCGACTCAGGGCTGCTCGGCAGGCAGAGCGGGCAGCACGCGCGGCCCGGTTTGCCGCCCTGCTGGCCGATGAGCGTGATGCCGCCCGGCTGCCGCTGCTCACGGAGGCCGAAGCGCTCGTGGTGACTCATCTGCTGGAGGACCTGATCGAGGCCCGGAGAGCCGACCCGATCGGAGATGTGGCCCGCACCTTGATCATCCGGATCTACGACCGGCTCGACCCACCGCCGACGGACCGGCGTAATTCGCCCGTGGGCCGGGGACCACACAAGTCCTGATTACTTGCCTGGTAGGGGGTAGCCGTAGACGTGGATGTCCGTCGGCGCCGGTAGGTTGTCGAACACGTCGCTCGTGTCGCCGGTCAGGGTCTTGCGAAGGAATGCCGTCACGACGCCTCTTGTCACCGTGATGGTGTCGTCGGCGGAGCCGGCGAACGGCCACCACGCCTGCTCGAAGAGTGCACCGTCCGCGAACTCGTCGTGGCTCGCGGACGGGACGACCACCTTGTACGCGCCGTGCCCGGCCCGCTGGAGCGCCGCTTCGTCTGTGTCGCGCAGTTGCCGTTCCTTGGTGAGGAAGAGGAACGGCTGCGCGGGCGCCTCGGCACCGGCACGCGACGAGAACGGGCCTCCGGCCTGTAGCCCGTCGAGGTTGACGCACCCGGCGATGCGCTGGTTGGCACGGCACATCTCGGCCGCCGCGACGCCGCCGTTGGAATGACCGATCACGGCCACCCGGGTCGGGTCGAGCCTTCCGGCCAGCAGCGACCCGGCGGCCGCGCTCCGCAGAAGCTCGGTGAGAACGAAGCGGAGGTCCTGTGTCCGCTCGTCGATCCTCGCCGACAGTTGCTCGCCGGCCTCGCGCGGCGACACGGGTCTCGGCGGCTCTTGGTAGATAGCGAGTGCGTGGTCGCGCCGGACCACGGCCGCCACCTGGTACGGGTGATTGACCCCGGCAACGACGTACCCATGGCTGGCAAGCTCCTCGGCCAGCGACGCATAGAACTCGACGTTGGTCGCGTTACCTGGAGAGAGCAGGACCAGCGGGTACGACGGCTGCGCATCGGCGATCACGGCGTCGGCCATCGCGCCGTCACGTACATACCGCAGGCCACGGACGGCGACCGTGCTGAGGTCCCCACCTGCCCGCAGGCCCGGACCGAGCACGTCGAGGTTGTCGAGGTACTGCGCGGGGCGGCCGGTACCTGGCCGGGCGGGATACCAGAGCACGAGGTGGACCTCGCGTCGGTCGTTGAGCTCGGCTGTGTGCGGCTCGGGTCGCTGCTGGTCAACCAGCATCACCCGCTGGCGCCCGACAGGATGCACTCCCGTCGGATCGGGCACCTCCAGGGACGCCATGGTCGACACACCGGCCACGGCGAGCACCGCCACGAAGACCAACGAGACCGCGGCGGCGAACCGGCGAACACGTCCGCGCCGCGAGGACCAAGACCGCGTCTCCCCAGGGCCCACAGCGCCACCCCCTTCACCACATCCTGACAGCAGTAAAGCACTGCCACACCGACCAAGCGGATCGTCCGGTGTGTGGATAGCAGTGCGGGGGCGGCGCGCGGCTCATGCGACGCCTTGATCGGGGCTCATCGCCGGACGTCGCGGAGGTTGGTCACGACCTCCTCGTCGACCGGGACTTGCTCGATCGTTTCCTCGGGGCGAGGACGACTTCGGTGACGATGAGCCACGGTGGGGTTGCGAGGTAGGCGACGGAATCCGGCTGGTGCGATGCCGAGCGGGCCCAGCAAGCAGGAGATGCCGAGAACGACGGTGACGATGCAGAGTCATCGGGGCAATGCCTCGGGTGTCCAGGCCGCCCAGGCCGAGGGCGAGGTAGAGCGCAGCCGAGGCCGCGACCCACGGCAGCCACGAGGTGCCGCCCACGTACGCGAGAGTGTGCAGTGCCGTCAGGTCTTTTTCCTCGGCGGCGTCCAGGCCCGCCTTGAGCAGCAGGGCGTCGGTCGCCTTGGAGGCGGCGACCACCACGGCCGCGCCGTACGCCACGCAGGAGTACGACGTGCCGCGCCCTCTCCTGCGGAGCGCGGCCCGGACGGCGGCGGCGAAGAACAGCAGCGCCACGCAGCTCATGGCCATAGCCAGGTACGCAACCGAGTTCCGGCGCGCGCTGTCCGCCTGCGTCGGGGTGGGCCCTGGTCTTCGAATCAGGGCTGGCCCTGACCGCACGGCGCCCGATTCATGCGCGCCCGGTAGGCCGCGGAGCGGGCTCGATGAGGGGGACCGGACTTCCCGCCTGAACGACAGCTCCGCATCCTCGACAGCTACCTGGCAACGCTCGTACGCAAAACCGGGGATCAGACAGCCCTCCACAGTGGCTCGCGGGCGTATCCGGTCGGGCTGCTATGGGGCAGACCCGGCCCTTCCGATGCGATTGACGGAACCTTCGAGGCCGTCTCAGCGGCGGAAGAACGCGCGGACGGCTTTGATCGCGACGAGTCCTGGCATCGGTGAGTTCGGCAGGACCTGAGGGGTCTGCAGCGATTCGGCGAGAGTGGGGTCCGGCGGCTCGGCGCGGTTGCCGGGCAGGGGGCGGAGCCTGGTGAGGCTGTCGTACTTCGCGTCCCACCCGGTCGATCCGGTGCGGACGAAGCCATTGAGTGCTCGCCAGAACCTTCGCTCGGCCTCGAGCGTGTCCGGCAGCACCAGGCCGAACGCCCGGGCCACCTCGACCCGGTGCGTGTTAACCAGAGCAGTGACAGCTGCACCCCAGTCGCCTGCTTGATTGACGGCCCGGCGGTAGATGAGGAGCGAGATCAGTACGCCGATCAAGCCCGCAATGACCAGCGGCCGGCCGTGATCCGGCCAGGAGCCTGGACTCGCGAGCGGTGCGAGCGTAGCCACGGTGAACAGGGCAAAGACCACGCTGCCGGCGAGGAAGACCTCGACTTCCTGTCGGGCAGCCTCGATCTGGTCGCGGACCTGGTCTTCTGCCACACCGACGAACTCGTACCACAAGATGATGATGTCGAGGCCGAACCTGGCATTCCCGTACCGTTCGAACGCGCGGATCCGGTTGCCGAGGGCCGTTGGCAACAATCCCTCTGCCGGATAGTCGCGCCAGTTCGGCAGACCACCCAGCGGCCGGTCGGTGTACAGACGTCGTACTGGCAGGACGCGGGCGCGGGCGGCCCTCCGCGCCTCGGCCGCCTCCGAGCGCAGCAACCTCAGCCGGTCGGCTCGCTTCGGATCGGAGGTACCGGAAGCCTTCGCGCGCTGCTCGGCCACTGTGAGCCGCTCGGCCAGCCGGAGGTTCTCCCGATGGAGCCAGTGGCTCGTCCTCCGGCGCTCGGCCAGCGGCTTCCACAGGTAGTACCCCTCGAACAACCGGAAGAAGAACGTCGAGTTCAGGCCGAGCACGAGCGTGATCAACAACCACGCCAGCAGGAACATCCACAGTCCCGACAGGTTGGCCTCGGCCAGACGATCTCTGACCGAGTCCGGAACGAGCCGCTCCTGCCATGCAGGCAGCGCAACGATCCACCATGCCGCCATACCGATTGCGGCCGGGACGCCCCAGGCGACCAGTACGAATGCGATCCCCTTGGCCGAGGCGATCGACTTGAAAACCTCGCTGGTCACCCCGGATCCTCCTGCCCGGAGCTCGCCAGCCGGGTACCCTCCGGCCTATCGGCGGTGGCTGCCTCGGTGGTCAGGAACAGCGTCGCGAAGGACGCCGCGTTCTGCAGCGCCGAACGGGACACCTTGGCCGGGTCGATGATGCCGGTCGCCATCAGATCCACATACTCACCCGTTGCGGCATTCAGACCCCAACCGGGCGCGAGGCTGCGAACCCTTTCCAGCACGACGTCAGCCTCGAGGCCGACGTTCGCGGCAATCTGCTTGAGCGGGGCCTCGACCGCGAACCGCACGATGGCGGCACCGGTGGCTTCGTCACCCTCGAGCTCCAGCTTCTCGAACGCGGCCGCGCTCGCCCGTAGCAGCCCGACGCCACCACCGGCGACGATGCCCTCTTCGACGGCGGCCCTCGCGATGCGGACAGCTGCCTCGATGCGCTGCTTCTGCTTGTTCAGCCCTGTATCGGTCATCGCACCGATTTTGATCACCGCCACGCCGCCGGCCAGCTTGGCCAGCCGCTGCTGCAGCTTCTCCCGGGCGTAGTCAGTGTCGGCATTCTCGATCTCGGAGCGGATCTGGTTCACCCGGCCGGAGATCCGGTCGGCGTCGCCCGAACCCCCGACGATGGTGGTCTCGTCCTTGGTGACGACGACCTTGCGGGCCTGGCCGAGCAGCTCCAGATCCACGGTGTCGAGCGGGCCAGAGATCACCTCACCGCCGGTCAGGATCGCGAGATCCTGCAGTACTGCGACGCGGCGGGCACCGGAGCTGGGAGCTCTCACCGAGGCGGCCGAGAACGTGCCACGAATCTTGTTGACGACCAGCGTGGCCATGGCCTCACCTTGAACGTCTTCGGCCACGATCAACAGCGGCCTGCCCGATCCCATCACGCGTTCCAGCAGCGGGATCAGCTGACTGGCGCTGGAGATCGTGGTGTTGGTCAGCAGGACATAGGGATCCTCGAGCACCGCTTCCGTCCGATCGGTGTCGGTCACGAAGTACGGCGAGAGGTAGCCCTGGTCAAAGCGCATGCCGTGGGCGAGCTCGAGCTCGAGGCCGAAGGTGTCGCTCTCCTCGACGGTGATGACACCGTCCTTGCCGACCTTGTCCATCGCCTCGGCGACGAGCGCGCCGACCTGAGCGCCGGCTTCGTCCAGGTCCTCGTCGGGGTCCTCTGGAGGATCTGTCGGGTCACCGGGCGGCCGGCCCAACGCCAGCGCGGTGCTGACCACAGCCGCTAGCTGCTGCTTGGAGGTAAGGCTTACCGCCCCGGCACCGAGCTCATCCACGATGGCCCTGACAGCCTTGTCTATGCCGCTCTTCAGCATCTCAGGGTGAGCGCCACGGGCGACGGCCCGCGTCGCATCCCGAACCAGCGCCTGGGCCAGCACGATGCTTGTGGCGCCGCCACTGCCGGCGGCCTCATCGGTCCGTACTGCGGCCTGCTCGAGCAGCTTGGCGCCGAGGTTCTCGTACGGGCCCTCGAATTCCACGTCGCGGCCCGTCGGTCCAAGCGTCACCCTGACCGCATCGGCAAGGGCGTCCAGCCCTCGCTCGGAACCGCGGCCCTGCTCGCCCGGAGGCTGAGTTCCCGGCATTCCAGCCACCCCACCCCTGCCCACACGATCGTCCCCATCGCGCTGTGCCAGCCAAGCGTCTCAGAACGAAAGACCGATGCCTAGTGCCCTGGCCCGCCGCAGCGGACTGTCCGGCGATCGACGCCTATCGGCAGTCCCTGGTCACCGGTACGCCGATCGCACGGCCGGCGCCTGCGACCGCCTGTCCGCCGACGTTCGGCAACACCGACATCTGGGGCAGCGCCCTGACCGACCCAACCACCGACTGAACAACGCAAGGCTCTGGGGCGCCCACAGGGCGCCCCAGAGCCAACAAGCCGGTCAGCTGGGGCCCGGCTTCCTAGGGGATCGATACGTGGTTGGTCTGCGGGTTGAGGTGGTCGAGCTTCACCACGGGCCCGCGGACTTCAGGCGCGCTCACGTCCCAGATGTAGAGGCCGCGCCTCGTGTCGCTTTCGTAGATGCGCCCGTTGTACCAGTACGACGACCAGTCGCCGCCGCGGAAGTTGATACGGCCGCCTGGGCTCGTGTCTGACGGTGGATCGAGCGGGTCGGGATCCATCCAGGCGACCTCGTAGGCGTTCGCCGGGTCGGTGAAGTCCACAAGCGCCGTGCCCGACTGGTATGAGCCATGCACGAGGAGATTCCTCGTCGGATGCGCGACGACGTTGTAGTTGTGCATTGTGCAGTTCTCGTACTGGGACTGCGGGCGGGGCAGGACGTGCCGGCCGATGATCTCACCCGTTGCGCCGTCATGGAAGAAGATCGTCTTCATCTCGTCCGTCTGTACCGAGCTGCCGGCTGTGGGCGGGCTGATCGGGGTCCCGGTCGCCTGGCAGCGCGGCAGCGTGCCGCCGCCAGGCTCCCAGCCGGTGACGAGGATCGAGCCATCCCAACTCCAGGCCGCGGAGTGGAAGCCCGTGACCGTCGGAGCCGAAGTCGCGTAGAGGAATACCGGGTTCTCGAGATCGGAGATATCGAAGACCGGAACCCCGGGGTTGCCCGCGCAGGCTGCCCTGTTCACCGAGCCAAGGATCACGCCCAGGTCGTGGCAGGTGGTGATGACCCGGCCGTCGGGCATCTGGCCAAGGGAGAACGAGCCGATGACGCTCGCCGAGCCCGGGTCGGACAAGGGAACCTCGACGATGTCCTCGCGGTTGAACGGCAAGCCCGGACAACGATTGCCGTACTTACCGGGATTCGCTTGGAGACCCGCTCCGCTGACACTGTTATAGATCAGGACTCGGTCGCCTTCTGGATCAGGGACCACTGTATGGGTGTGAGATCCACAGTCGAGTGGGACCGACGCGACGAGTTCGATGTTGCTCAGGTCGCTGATGTCGAAGATCTGGATGCCTTCGAAGCCCGTACATGGCGCAGACACGGGTGCGCAGTCGACGTCGGGCGGATTCCCCGACTGCGCTACATCGGAGCACTGATTCGTTCGCTGCGGCGAATCGACCGAACGGAACACGAGGTTCCCGTAGACTCCGACGTCACCTTGTGGGCTGACGCAGGTGAAGAACGCCCGTTCCACCGGGTTCCCCGGTGCTCGGGCGTTGATGACCCGGAAGCCGTCGTAGCGCCCCTGGATCACGGTGTCGCCCCAGAACGCCAGATCGGTGTTCCGGGTGTCCCATGGAACATCGCCAGGACCGACAGGCGGCGGACCGGTGACGGCACCTGCACGGAGGCTGGAACCGAGTAGGTGCATGTTCTGGCTGTGCGGGCGGTCGGGCGTATCGTCTGGCGGCGTAGCCGTAGCCCACGATGGAATGGCCAGGGCAGTAACGACACCGCAGACGAGCGCCGCGAAGTACCGTCGTTTCGAGGCATACATGAGTGCTCCCTTCTACTGCGCGAAGGCCTGGAACTCGGCCACTCGCACGTTGCGCGCCTGCGGGCTGGCGGTGGCGCAGTCTGTGTTCGCCCGTGGGTCGGCGTCCTGCTCACCTGCGTACTCCGGCGCGCCCGTGCACTGGTTGGTCAGCACCTCGAGCCGCAGGTGCGTCGCCGTGACATCTGGTATGTCGAAGGACCTGATCGTCAGCTCCGGCGCCCGCGGCCGCGGCGCGATCGACGGGAACGGGTCCGCTGGACTGGTGAAGACGACTTGGAACTGTGTCGGGTCAGAGCAGGCGACCGCGCCACCTGCCGTGCACGCCAGCACCCGGAACTGCCGCAGTGCGGAGAACCGGCTCTGAGTCGCGGCATCGGGGTCCGTAGCGCTCGGCGGCCGCAGCAACGCGCTGACCTGGATGTGCCTTACCTCTTGGACACCACCAGCCAGGTCGACGGTGACCTGCTTGCCGGCTACCGAGCTGCCCAGCGACGCCCAGTTGGTCGCTTCGTCGTCGTCGACGATCCTGGCCAGGTTGACCCCGTCGCCGCTCGCGGTGGCGCCGCCGGCGCTCGATGCGAGGTTGCGCGGCATCGGTACGACCAGGTCGCTTGCCTGCCCCGGGCCGAACGAGGTCGCACCGAGTCGCGCATGCCCGAATCCGGGGGCCTGAGCGATGAAGGTGTACGAGCCGGGCGCCAGCCGCACCTGGCTGGTGAGAGGCGTGGCAGGGTCGGTATCGGCCACCGGGACAGCCCGTGCCTGGTAGCCGCCGACGTACAGCCTCGCACCGGGTACGGCCTGTCCATTCTCGTCCACCGGACGGAAGGTGATTGTCGCCTCGGTTGCGAACGGCGAGGTGAAGCCGGGCCTAGGGTTGGGGTCACCGGCGCCGTTGCTCATCGCCGCCTCGCCGAGGCCGCGCTTGGCGAACGCGTTCCACAGGATGTCCTGGTTGGTCCCGCCGAAGCGGATCTGGTCCGCCCCGAGCAGCGCGTCCCGCGCGTCGACCATGCTGTTGGCGCTGTTCGCCATGAGGAGGAACGAGTCGAACACGAGCTGGGCCCACCGCCGGTTGCCCGGGCAGGACGTCACCGGAGTCTGGCCGTTGGCGCACGACTTCTGCAACGCCGGTGTTCCGGCGCCGTACCGCTGAACCATCGCAGACCGGATGTCGAAGTTCGTCGCGCTCCACAGCTCGCCCGAGGCATGGACCTGCAGCCCGACGAAGTCGTAGTCGACGCTGCTGTAGTTGAGCGGGCTGTCGCTCATGTTGTAGTTGCGGATACCGGCGATCGGGTCGGACGTGACGTACTCGCCGATCGTGAACGCCCGGATGCCGGCCGGCGCGTAGCCGTGCTCGGTGAGGTACTCCATCGCCATCAGGTCCGACCAGCTCTCGCTCATGCCTTGAGGTGAGCTGAGGCCCATGTCCGGGCCGGCGACCATCCGGTTGGTGATGGCGTGGGTGTACTCGTGGCCGATGACCGACATATCGAAGTCGCCGTCTACACACGGTGCGTAGAAGGCGCCCGCGATCGGCTGCCACAGGTACATGTTGGTGATGGGCCGATGCCCGTCACGTGGCGTGATCTGGTTGGCGTTGTCCCGCGCGGCGAACGTCGGCGGTCCACCCGTGACGCCACCGGCTTGCGCGTTGCCCTGCTCGGGGTCGTTCGCCTTGCCGCCCAGCTTGAAGTTGTCGTCCTGCAAGTTGAAGGTGGTCTCAGTGAAGCCGAGGTGGTACGACCAGTCGTGCATGCGGTTGTGCATCGCGAGGAGGTTGGCCCGGGCAGCATCGATGTCGTTGCGCGCGGCCGTTTCGAAGACGGCAGGTGAACACCTCTCCCTGAGCCATTGGTTGGTCCAGGGATAGACGTACTCACGTGTCGGGCTTGGCGTCGCCATCTCATGCCCGACCTTGAACGGATTGTTGGTGAACCAGTTGTGAACGGCGAAGGCGTTGTTGCCGTCCGTGGTCTCGCTTGGCTTGCCGTTCTCGGGCTTGATGTCCCAGGCGAGCGGTGATGCGGAGGTACCGACGATCTCGTCACAGCCCGGCCCGGCGGCGAAGCACCAGCGCTGCCTGGTGTCGGCCGAGGAATAGTCGGTCGGCGGCGTGTTGGGGAACACCTGCCACTCTGGGTTGTCGCTGTCCGAGTCGACGAGGCTCTCCCGGACGAGAACGCTGCCGTCCCTGGCGTCGACGTGGGTCGTGTACGCGACTGGCTCGGCGCCGTTGAGGTCAGAACCCAGCGTGACTTCGTACGCGGCGCGCGCACCGCGATCCGGCGTTGGAACCGCGACCAGGCGGGTCTCCATGATCCTCGTGTTCGAGATACCGGCATCGGTTGCTGCAATGCGCTCTGCGTCGGCTGCGGAGATCGTTGCCGGCTGCGGTGCGTCGGCGTCGCGGGCGAGGGACGAACTCAGATACCACACCTTGCCGTCGCGCACGCCCACCGACAGCAGGCCGTCGCGACCGGCGACGAGGTCGCCGAACCGTTGCCGGAAGACAACCGCCGCACCGGTGCCGATTGGTGCGACGGTGAGAACCTCGAGGGCGTCCGTTCCGCGCTTCGTGAGACCGAGCAGATCGCGGTTGGCCGCGACATAGGCCTTGGCTGCCTGGACCGGGTCCGCACCGAGGCCGGTGGCCAATGGCGCCCCGGTCTTGGCGAGCACGGCCGGTGTGCCCAGGCGGTTCCAGCGAGCTCGGGCAGCCAAAGCGGCGGCGCGCGCTAGCTGGCGGGCGGTCGGCGCGACCACGCCCAACCTGTTGTCCTTCTCCTTCGTGGATTGATGATCCCCCTGGATGGCGCCGCTGGGTACGGCGTCTTGCGCGTCGGAACTAGCTGCGTAGCCAGCCGGCCCCGCCGCAAGCGCAAGGGCGGTTACCGTCAACAACCCGGTTGCCGCCACTAACGCACGGGATGATCTGCGCACGTTCCTCACCTCCGGGTGGCGCCTTTGCCACCGTGGATCCGTTCCAGCTTGCTGAAGATCTCGTAGATCGTGTTACTTCCTGAAGATCTCGTAGACGGTGCCGGTCGAGAGTGACACCACGAACAGGTTGCCGTTCGGGCCGGTCTCGATGTCGGTGCTGACGCCGAAGCCGCTGCCGAACAGCAGGCTCTCGCTCTCGGTGATGTCGTGTTTCGCGTTGTTGTCCGCGACGCGGTCTTCCAGGCGTGGATCGTCGACCGCGATCATGCGCCGGTTGCCGGTCAGGTTGAAGCGGAACAGATGGCCGCCGACGGTCAGCGGCGTGGCCGCACTGACGAACAGGTCGTTGGCGTACTGCGGACCGAGCGCGCGACTCGACAGGAAGCCGATGGCCGCCGGGGGTACGGCGAACTTCCAGCTGAACTCCGGATCGCTGTACCGCGAGCCGGGCAGCACGAACAGCCGTGACAGGGCCTCCGCCGGACTGTCCGCGGTGTTGGTCGCCGGCCACCTGATCTGCTGCAACTGCGCACCCGCGAGCCCACCCGATGGTGGCAGCGTGAGCTCGATCTCCTTGAACTGCGCGATCCGGGACACCGGACCCATGGTCTGGATCCACCCGCCGTTCATGCCCCGCTCGACCCGGTTCAGCTCGTCGAACGCGTCGTCGGCGTTCTGCTGGTCCCACAGGTTCCCCGAGACTGGGTCGACCGCGATCCCGAAGGTGTTGCGCAGACCGTACGCAAACACCCGTTGGATGTTCGCGCCCGCTTCCCCGCCGACCTGGGCCCCTACGCCGAAGAACGGGTTGTCCGAAGGCGTCGACCCGTCATCGTTCACCCGGAGGATCACACCACTCAGGTGGGCGTTGTCGGGAGCAGGTCCGCCGAACTGGTCGTCAGCCGTCGGCGGCGTCGGCCCCAGGGGGAGGTTCTGCATCTGGCCGCGGCGGCCCAGATCCCCGACCGGGATGTACAGCTTCCCGTCGGCCCCGAAGGCTATGGAGCCGCCGTCGTGGTTCCCGCGCGCCGGCTGAGCACTGTCGTTCTGGCCGGCGGGCTCCGGTGCGCCGTCGTGCTGGAACGACCGCAGCATGACCAGATTGCGATCGAACACCAGCGCCGACCCCGTCCACTCGAAGCGGTCGACGCGGTTTCCGAGCAGCGGGACGGCCAGAATGTTCGCGCTGTCAACCCCCGCGTCCGGAGTCTCGGCGCATCGCTCGCGCGCTGGGATGAACGGACTGCTCGCGTCCGGAGGTGGAGCCGTGCAGCTCCAGTACAGGTAGACACCCGGATCGTCCGGGAAGTCCGGGTGTAACGCGATGCCCAGCAGCCCTCGCTCGGACGCGGAGTTCACCGCGAGGTCGAGCACAACCCCCGGCGCCGCCCCGTCGACAACGCGCTTCACGTTGCCCGTGTTCTTCTCGAGCACCAGGAAGTCGTTCGGGCCCAGGAACGCCATGGTGCTCGGGGTCACCAGCCCGCTGATCACGGTCCTGACGCCGAGATCGGGGTCCACCACCGTCGGCCCGGTTTGCGCCGCCACCGGTGACGGTGCGGCTCCCACGGAAGCTGCCAGCCCAGCCAAGGCGACCACCACCACGAGCCGTGAAGCCGTCGCACGCAATCGGTTCATGAGGTACCTCCCTCGATCGAACACCAGCGGGATAACGTGTAAGGGCCGCCGGCCGGAGCCCGGGTGCTGTTGGCGGGCCCAGGCCGGCGGATGCGGTTGCGATTACGGGAGTGAGAATTCCTGGGTTTGCGGGTTGAGGTGGCCGAGGCGCAGCGCGCCGCCGGTTACCGCTGCGCTGAGCCTGAAGAGGTTCAGGCCCTCAGTGATGCTCGATTCGTAGATGAAGTTGTTGTACCAGTACGACGACCAGACCCCGCCCAGGTCGGGTGGTGCGATGACAGGTGGGTCGGACCAGCCCACGGTGGTCGGGTTGGCTGGATCGGTGAAGTCGGTCACCCAGGTGCCGGCCTGGTAGTGGCCACCGACAGCGACGTACCGGCCGCTGCGAAGCGGCACGATGTTGTAGTTGTGGATCGTGCAGTTCTCGCCGACGCCGTCCTGGCCTCGTGGCAGGGTCCATTGACCGAGTTTTGCGCCAGTAGTGGCGTCGTAGAAGAACATGCTCTTGTCGACCGCTGGGTCGGTGGTCTGGCATTCGGTGTCGGCACCGCCGCCGGGTTCCCAGCCGGCCGCGATGACCTTGCCGTCCCAGGTGAAGATGCTCGAGTGCCAGCGTCCGTTCGTGCCGGCCTGGCCGACGCCTGGTTCGGTGATGGTCAGCAGAAGGACCGGGTCCTCGGGGCTGCCGCCCGGCGTACTGTTCGCGCCGATGTCGAAGACGTTGATGGTGTCGGCGCTGGCGCAGACCACCTTGTTGACCGTGCCGAGGATCGCGCCCGCGTCGTGACACCCGGTGCGCACGTTCGTCGTCGGTCCGGCGAGTGGTTCGCGGTGGATGAGGCTCGCGGCTGCCGGATTGTCGACCGGAACGGCGATGACGTCCATGAAGTCACCGACCGGGTCGTCGTTGGCCCGCGTGCCGTCGACGCAGCCTGCGCTGCTCGAGTTGTTGCTGTAGATAATCAGCCGTCCCGCGGAGACTCCGGCGCCGGTGAGGGTGTGTGAGCCGCACGGTAGCGAGACAGAGGCCACGAGCGCGGGGTCCGAGAGGTTGCTGATGTCGAAGATGTGCACGCCTTCCCAGCCGGCCGGGACGGTCTGGCCGTCGCAGAGCCTAGGAGTGGTCTTCTTCGAGTTCCATGACCGGACCAGGATGTCGCCCCGGACGTAGATGTCTCCCTGGTCCCCGTTGCACCGCTGGTGCAGCAGTTCCTGCGGGTTGTCCGGGTCGGCGATGTCGATCACCCGGAAGCCGTCGTAGTTGCCGTGGAATGCCAGCCTGCCTTGGAAGGCGATGTCTGAGCTGATGTGGCGCACGCCGTCCGGTTCCCCCAGGAATGTCGCCGGGTGTGGGCTGTGTCCCTTTGCATGCATGTTCGGTGTGTGCGGGTCGGTCGCGTGGTCGGCGACCGCCGTCACAGGAACCACGAGGATCCCGGCGCTCACGATCGCGCCGAGGACAAGACGAATGTGCCGTGACATGAACTTCCTCCTGACTGGTGATAGGGCTGTCAGGCACAGACCGGTGCGGTCGGCCCCGACGGTTCCGGGGCCGACCGTCGGCCGTCAGCGGAAAAGAACTTCCTGGGTCTGCGGGTTGTCGCGGTTCAGGCTCGCCGCGCCGGCCACCGCCGGATGGTTGATGGAGAAGACGTCGAACCCACGGGTGATGTCGTTTCCGTAGATGAACCCGTTGTGCCAGTACGTCGACCAGGTGTTCGCGGCGATCGGGTCACCGGCTCGGTAGAAGCCGATCTCCACCGGGTTGGCCGGGTCGGTGAGGTCGGCCACCGTCGTACCGCCCGTGTAGGCCGCCGACACCAGGATGTCTCGGCTCACACCGGGTACGAGGTTGAAGTTGTGCATCGTGCAGATACCCGTCTCGGCGCGGGGCAGCTTGTAGTGCCCGAGCTCCGCGCCCGAGGCGACGTCGTAGATCCAGACGGCACCGGTCGTCGGTGGGTCCTGCGCGCGGCACCGCGCGAGATTGCCGCCGCCCGCCTCGTCACCGAACACGACGCGCTCCCCGTCCCAGGTGAACTGCGCCGAGTGCCAGGCCCGAACCTCCTCG
This sequence comes from Kribbella catacumbae DSM 19601, assembly GCF_000372465.1. Lineage (GTDB taxonomy): Bacteria > Actinomycetota > Actinomycetes > Propionibacteriales > Kribbellaceae > Kribbella > Kribbella catacumbae. The sequence continues at coordinate 73,524 of NZ_AQUZ01000019.1, read as the reverse complement.
GTGGTCAAGGTGTGCAACACCTTCGGCGCACTGCGGTCGCTGATGTCCCAGATCTGGCCGACGCTGAGACATGCCGCCGCCGCGAGCTCGAGCGGTTGCAGCACCGTGATGTCGTGGCAACCTCTGGTGTCCAGCAGGAAGCCGGGCGGTACGAGATCGTCGAGCTCCAACCGGGATGCGTCGAAGACCGGCACGCCGGTCGTCGCTGGGGTCGCTACGACCTTTGCCTTCTCCGGGTTCCGCAGCGGGACGTGGATGATCGAGATCTTGCCGTGGTCAGGCTGGCAGTGCGGTCCGATCGACGTCGCCGTCAACCCGAATGACGACACGTAGACGAACAAGCTGCCCTTGCCGGCTGGTGCGAGCGTGTTGGTGTGCGAGCCGCAGTCGGTGCGTACCGACGCGAGGTGCTTGACGTTGCCCGGATCTCGCACGTCGAAGATCCGAACGCCTTCCCAGGCGGCCGGGTTCGCGGCCGTGGTGTTGGCGCTGTCGCAGGCCGGCTTGGTTTGCGGTGTGTCGACGGACGAGAACAACAGGCCGTTGTAGATCGACACGTCGCCTTGCCCGCCGTTACAGGGGAAGAACGTGACCTGCTGTGCGGCCGCTGGGTTCGAGATGTCGATGATGCGGAATCCCGTGAACGCTCCCGCATAGGCGTACCGGCCTTCGAACGCCAGGTCGGACTGGGTCGCGGTGCCGACCTTCGGGAGGTTCTTCAGCAGCGTCATGTTGTCGCTGTGCAGGTCCGGTGCACCACCGCCTGTGGGCGGATGGGTTCCGTGACCATCTTCCGGATCATGTGCGCCCGCCGCGAGCGGGACGAGCATCAGGCCCGCCACCGTCGTCCCGATCGACAGGAGGCGCCAGTGCCGCCTCATGTCCACTCCTTTCGAGAGACGCGCAGTAGCCGTGTTGCCACTGCCCGTGAAGCGGCCGTGATCGGGCCGGAGTGTCGACCGGCGAATCTGCCTGCACCTCAGCACGCCGGCTGGCCTGACCAGCGGGCAGTTGATGTCCCGGTGATCGCTCGACTACCCGGACGCCCCCCGAGGATGCGCGACCTCTACCGACGATCCGCAGCCCTTCGCTCGATGTCAACGGCTCAAGGCAACCGTTCGGCGAACACGTGCGGCGTCTCAGCGCAGGAAGGTGAGCACGCGCTGCGAGAAGTCCTCCGGAATCAGGTCGATCGCGATGTGCTGCTGGCCGTCCATGACGGTGACCCGCGCATCGGGAAGGGCGGCGGCGACGGTCTCGTAGTCTGCCTGCATCGCGGGCGGGCTGTCGCCGCCGACCATGAGCAGCACCGGCACCGTGATCTTCTTCGCCTCCTCGGGATCGAGGCGTCGCTCGCCATGCCCGCGGTCCTCACGGGTGATCGTGTGCGCCGCGGCGATGCGCGCCTGCCAGGCGGGCAGGGCGCGATACCGCTCGAACTCGTGGTCGGGCATTCGCACGATATCGCGGAAGAACACCTCCAGCGCCCGCTCACGCTCGCCCTCGGCCAGCAACGCGTCCATCCGCTCCTGAACCGCCGGAGGGATGGCCAGCGCCTCCGGGTTCGGCGCGGGCCAACCCTCGTAGAGCACCAGCTTGCGGATGTTCGAGGTCAGTGTCGCGGCGCCGAACGCGCAGAACCCGCCGAACGAGTGGCCGAGCAGGTCGACCGCCGCACCGGACGTGTCGGCCACGTCATCCACCACGGCGGCGACGTCCCCGAACTCGCGGACCCCGTCGTACTCGGCCGCGTCTCCGCTGCCACCTCGGCCGCGGCGGTCCATGGCGTGCACCGTGGCGTGCGGCTCCAGGTACTGCAACACGGGTGCCCAACGAGTGTGGTCGGCCGTCGTGCCGTGCACCAGCACGAGCGGCGGACCGTCGCCGCTCGTCCAGTAGGCGATCTCGGTGCCGTCGCGGGACACCACCCGCGTGATGGTGGGTTCCTCCGTGCGTGTCATGGCAACCACTCCTTCGTCCAGTACTGCCACGCTCCTCCGGCGGCGCCGGGGCACGCATCGGTAGGGCTACCCATCCCTTGTTCGCGAGCAGGTGATGCTCCGCCAACAGGGCAGCCGCCACACGGCTGGACGCCGCGCCCGCGGTCCGGCTGGACGCGACACTCGGCTAGGCCAGGTCTGCTCGTACGACGACGGCGACGGCGACGTGGGCGTGCCGGTCGGCCGGGATGAGGTTTCGCATCAGGTGGATCACGTCGGGGGAGAAGAGGGGGTAGAGCGCGCAGTCGTCGATGCTGAGCGGCTCCCTGGATAGCACTCCTACCCCGTTGAATCCGGACTTCTCGAGGCGTTTGACGAAGTCGTCCTCGGCGAGTGCGCCGGCAATGCATCCAGCCCAGGCGGCCGGCTGGGTCAGGATCTCCGGGGGAAGGTCGTCTTGTTCGACCGTCAGGTCCGAGACACAGAGCCGCCCGCCCGGCCGGAGTACGCGGGCGCATTCGGCCATCACCCGTGCTTTCCGGGCGGACAGGTTGATGACGCCGTTGGAGATGACCAGGTCGACGGTGTCGTCGGGGAGCGGGATCGACTCCATCTCCCCTTCGAGTGGCTCGATGTTGGATAGCCCGGCCTGGTGTGCTGCTGACGTGGTGCGGTCGAGCATTTCGGGGAGGAAGTCGAGCGCGACTACCCGGCCGGATGGCCCGGTTCGTTGCGCGGCGAGGACGCTGTCGATGCCGCCCCCGCAGCCGATGTCGAGGATGGTCTCACCCGGCTGGATGTCGGCGAACCGTAGATGGTTCGCGACGCCGAGTGCGCGGTCGACGGCCGCGCGGGGGACGGCGGCGAGTTCGGATTCGCTGTAGATCTTGTGCGCGACCGCGGCGGTGGTGGGGGGCACGTGGCGGTAGGCGTCGCGGACCAGCGCCTTCACCTCGGCGCCGTACATCAGGTCGCGGTTCATCAGTCCATCTCCTCGAGCGTCTGGTTGAGCCGGTGCAGGACGTCTACCGGGATGTCAGTGGTGGCCGATCGGGCGAGAACCTGCCGGAGCTCTCCGGCGAATTCGACTTCACCGCAGCAGCGGCGGCAGCGCGCGAGGTGTTGCTCGACGAGCGCACGATCGGCCTCGTCGAGGGTGTCGTCGAGGTACTCCCAGAGGTGCCTGACGGCTTCATGGCAGCTGATCATCGTGCACCTTTCCGGAGTAGGCCGGTTTCCTCGGCGTAGGCCCACATCTGGACCTCGAACAACTTGCGACCGCGGTGCAGGCGAGCCAGTACGGTTCCCAGCGGTACGTCGAGCAACCGGGCAACCTCCTTGGCCAGGAAGCCGTCCATGTGAACCAGCACCAAGGGAATCCGGTAGAGCGGCGGTAGCCGCAGGAGCACGGCTCGGACATCCTCGGGGCCGAACTCTTCGAGGAAGTCCAGGTGGAGAGAGTCCGAGTACGGGAAGGGGTCCTCGTAGGCGATCTTGCGGTAGAGGGAGAACCGTTCGGCCTCCTCGAAGTCGATCTGTTGCGGTCGCCGGGACTCGGTTCGGCCGCGATCGCGGCAGCAGTTCACCAGGATGCTGGTCAGCCAGGCGGGGCCGGACTCCGCGGTCTTGAGTTGGCCGTATCGCTCGAAGCCTTTCAGCAGGCAGTCCTGTACAGCGTCCTCGGCGGCGTCACCGACGAGGCGTCTGGCGATCGAGTAGAGCCGGGGAAGCTGGCCGGATGCGAGCACACGGAAGCTCTCCCTCAGCTTGGTTCGGGAGTCATCCACCGTTCCCCTCGGCCTGACATCCAGCGGTGCCACATCGTGTAGACGCCTTTGGTGAGCGCTTTATTGCATTGTCCTCCACATGCAATAGCTGCGAATGCGTCGGCGTCTACCTAGCCAAGGGAGAGGAGCCTGACATGGTGACCGTCGACGCTGGGACGCTGGAAGTCAAGGTGAAGGAGATGTACCGCCTTGTGGCCGAGGAGCCGCATGGCGCGTACCACTTCGAGATGGGGCGGGTGCTCGCCGAGCGGCTCGGGTACGACCCGGACCTGCTCGATCGGGTACCGGTCGGGGCGGTGGAGTCGTTCGCGGGGGTCGGTTATCTCTTCGGTCTGGCCGGTCTCCTCGCCGGCGAGCGGGTGATCGACATGGGTAGTGGCTCGGGGATGGATGCCTGCTACGCGGCTCTTTCGGTCGGGCCGCGGGGTCGTGTCGTCGGGATCGACTTCACGCCTCAGCAGCTCGCTCGAGCCCGGCGGCTCGCCGCTGCAGCCGGACTGGACCAGGTCGAGTTCCGCGAGGGCAGAATCGAGAGTCTGCCGTGCGGCGACCAGACCGTGGATTGCGTCGTCTCGAACGGAGTCATCAATCTGGCGCCGGACAAGGCACGGGTGTTCCGCGAGGCGGCTCGGGTCCTGCGGCCTGGTGGTCGGCTGGTGGTCGCGGACATCGTCACCGAGCGACAGCTCACGGACTCGATCGTCTGCGACGCCGACCTGTGGGCGGCGTGTATCGGCGGCGCCGCGCAACAGGACGCGTACCAGGAGGCGATCGAGGCGGCCGGCCTCGTGGTCACCGCGATGTGGCGCAATCCCTACGAGTTCATCTCTCAGCGGGCTCGGGACGCCAGCGTCCGGTACGGCGTGAAGAGCATCTCACTGCTCGCCGTCAAGTCCGTTGCCTGAGGCACGAAACCCGGATTCATTAGTTGAAGGAGGCAACAATCATGGCAACGATCGGTGGTCATCGAGCATCGACCGCGGCGGAATCGCCCGCGCTGCGCATGGGTTCGGCGCTGATGGCGGTCGCCGGCCTGGCATCCATCGGGTACGCGGTGATCTTCTTCGTCCGCAACTTCACCGGCCTGATCTACCTGGCCACCGCGATTCTCGTCGTCGGCGCCGCCTTGGCCCTGAAGCCACTGCTGACGAAGCGCGGAGGGGAGGGAGCATGACCGCGACTGTCGAGACCGGACGGCGGGACGCAGTTGTTGAGCAACTGTTCCAGGCGACGATCGGCGCGCTTGAGCTGCTGCACGTGTACGTCGGCGACCGGCTGGGGCTGTACACGGCCCTGAGCGAGGCGTCCGAAACAACCCCTGCCGACCTGGCAGCCCGCGCGGGGATTGCCGAACGCTACGCACGCGAGTGGCTGGAGGAGCAGGCGGTCGCCGGGTTCGTCGATGTCACAGCCGACGATGAGGACCCGGGTGCTAGGCGCTACCGGTTGCCGGACGAGGTCGCCGAGGTGATGACGGACCCCGACAGCCTGAACTACCTGGTGCCGTTGGCGCCTCTGTTCGCGAGCATCGGACAGAGTTTGCCCGCAGTACTCGAAGCGTTCCGGAGCGGGGGAGGGGTGCCGTACGCAGCGTACGGCGAGGATCTGCGCGGCGGCATCGCGCGGCTCAACCGGCCGATGTTCCTCCATCAGCTGGCCGCGGACTGGATCCCGGCGCTGCCGGATATCGAGGCGCGGCTGACGACGAGTCCCGCGCACGTCGCCGATCTCGGCTGTGGCGCCGGCTGGTCCAGCATCGCCATCGCGCGGGCTTATCCCGCTGTACATGTCGACGGCATCGATCTCGACGAGGCGTCGGTAGCCGAGGCCAGGCACAACGCCGAGGCCGCAGGCGTCGCGGACCGCGTCAGCTTCGGCTACCGGGACGCCGGCAGCCCTGACCTGGCCGGACGGTACGACCTGGTGACGTTCTTCGAGACCGTGCACGACATGGCCGACCCGGTCGCCGCGTTGCGAGCCGGGAGGGCCTTGCTCGCGCCGGGTGGGGCGGTGCTTGTGGGCGACGAGAAGGTGGCGGAGTCCTTTACAGCGCCCGGCGACGACCTGGAGAGGTTCAACTACGGCTGGAGTGCCCTGCACTGTCTTCCCGCAGCGCTCACGGAGGCCGACTCGGCCGGTACCGGAACGGTCATGAGGCCGGACACCCTGCGCAGCTACGCGGATGACGCTGGCTTCGCGACCACCACCGTATTACCTATCGAGCACGACTTCTGGCGGTTCTACCGCCTCGACCCATGACCAACGGAGCAGGAGTAACGCCGCGCCTAGCGTTGGCCCCACACACATCGTGAGGGGAGAGGCACTATGAAACTCCGCGTGTCGTCACTGTTATCCACCGTGATCGTCTTCCTGTTCTGGCTCCCAGCCACCGCACAGGCCGATCGCCCACCCTTCGTGTTCCCCGACGGCTGCTGCTACCTGGATGGAGTCGTCGTGCGCACCGTCGTACCGCCGGCGGCCTCACCCGACGCCGGTCGCGACAACTTCTACGCCGTGATGGGCGGAGTCGAGGGCCAGAAGGGGGTTGTCGCCGTCGGTCCAGGATCGGCTGGCTACCACGGCGGCGACTGGAAGTTCCACGCCGTCACGTGGAACGTCGCACCGTATCTGCTGACTTCCGAAGGGGCGGTGCTCGCCGCCGCGGCGGCGGGTCACGTCACGATCAGCCTCGTTCCTGACAACGACTTCAAGTGCCCCATCCAGCGCTGACTGTTGGAAGGTGCGATCTACTACGACGCCACTAGCATGCTGGTTCAGCTCGGCCACATGGAACCGCCCGCCTAGCTAGAGACCGCGCTGCGTTCTGTGTCGATCACGCCGTGAAGATGAGGGGCTCGGCGGGTTTACGGCCGGCTCCGTTGGGTGGATGGTGTTCGGAAGGGGCCAGGTCCGGCAAGGACTTCCGATAGGGAGGGTGAGTCATGAGGAGCGATGCCACGCGCCGCGGCTTCCTGGTGATGGCGGGAGCGGGTGCCGCTGCCGTCGCGACACCGGGGGCGGTCGCACAACCGGCGACATTCACCACTGAGTCGAGCGGCCCGCTCGTCGCCTATGTCGGTAACGTCGGCCGCTCGGAGGTGTCGATCATGGTCGGCGAGCAGGAGGTCGTCGTCCATGATGCCGACCTGGTCGCCCGGCTCGTTCGTGCGTCCGGTCGCGTTGTGGGCCGGGACTGAGGGGCCGGCGATGTCGTCGCATCGCGAGGCACCGGAGATCTCGAAGGACCCGGTGGCCGACAACACCGATGTCTACGCGTTCGTCAGCCCGGACCGGCCGGACACGGTCACGCTGATCGCCAACTTCATCCCGTTCCAGTCGCCGCAGGGCGGGCCGAACTTTTACGAGTTCGGCGATGATGTGCTGTACGGGATTCATGTCTCCAACCGCGGGGACGCGCGGGCGGACGTCAGCTATCTGTTCCGGTTCCGCACCCGGATCCGGAACCAGAACACGTTCCTGTACAACACCGGCCCGATCGGCTCGATCGGTGATCCGAACTGGAACCGGCCGCAGTTGTACTCGGTGACCAAGGTGACCCGCGGCGATGACGAGCCACAGGTGCTCGGCGCCGGGCTGCTGACGCCACCGGTGAACATCGGCCCTCGCAGTACGCCGGACTATGCCCGATTCACGCCGCAGGCCACGCACCACCTGTCGGGTGGCCGACGAGTGTTCGCGGGGCAGCGGGCCGAGGGGTTCTTCGTCGACCTGGGCAGCATTTTCGACCTGGGCACCCTGCGCCCGTTCCAGCACCTGCACCTGATCCCGTCCGCGGCCGCGGTCGGCGTCAACGGTACCCAGGGCCTCAACGTGCACACCATCGCGATCCAGGTGCCGAGGCGGGAGCTGACCCGCGACGGCCAGACCCCGACCGACGTGCTGAGCCCGAAGTCGGTGATCGGGGTCTGGGCGACGGCGAGTCGGCACAAGTCGCGGATCTTCGACGCGAAGAAGGGCCGCACCAGCGGACACGGCCCGTTCCAGCAGGTCTCCCGGCTGGGCAATCCGCTGTTCAACGAGGTGATCGTGCCGATGGCGTCCAAGGACCGCTGGAACTCACTCCCGCCGTACACCGACAGCGAGTTCGCGAAGTACGTCACCAAGCCGGAGCTGGCCGGGCTGTTGCCGGTGCTGTACCCGGGCGTGTTCCCGAACCTGGCCGCCTACACCAAACCACGGGCCGACCTCGCCGCGATCCTGCTCACCGGCATCCCGAGCGGCGTCGTACCCGGCTTCCAGAACTTCACCGGCCCGGTGCAGGCGGACATGCTCAGGCTGAATCTCGCCGTACCGCCGGCGACGACCCCGCACCCGCTCGGCCTGGTCGCGGGCGACGCGGCAGGATTCCCCAATGGGAGAAGGGTTTTCGACGACGTCGTGACCGTCGAGCTCCGCGCCGTCGCGGGGCTGACCATCCCGCTCGTCGACCCGTCGTTCACCCCGGACGGCGCAGCGAGCGCGATCAAGGATGGCACGTCGAACACGAACGCGCCGTACCTGGCGCATTTCCCGTACCTGGGCACGCCGGCCGGCGGGTACCAGACCAAGCCGGGGATCCCGGCGGCCTGATGTCCGAGGAGAACCCGTACGCCGGGCAGGGCGCGGTGCTGCTCGACATCGGCGGCCAGGTCGGTGCGCTGCTCATCGCGATGCCCGAGGAACTGCTGGGCACCGAGATCGAGGCGCGCCCGATGGTGCCGTCTGCGGGCCATCTCCCGCACGTCGAGGTACTGCGGCGGCCGACGCCGGCGGGGCCGGTCTGTTCAGCAGTGTTCTCAGAACTGGCCGAAGGCGACTACGAGCTGTACCGGCGACCCTCAGGCGAGGTCGAGCTGCGGGTAACCGTCACCGGGGGCGAAGTCACCGACGCAACATGGCCAGAGGCCCGTCCGCCCGATTGACGGGACGAGAGATAGAACCGTAGCGGGGCTGCGCGCCCGGTCGGCTGGGTCGCCAGGGCTTTGCAGACGTCTGTGGTGGGGTTACCGTCACGAGTAGGTGGGTAGCTCGGGGTGGGCGTCCTGCGGAGGTCGGAGATGCGCCGAAATATTGCTGTCTTGATGGCTATGACGACGACCCTGGCCGTGTCGATTTCGTGGCTGGGGGTGCCCGCCGGGGCGACACAGTTGGAGCGGTCCGCGGCGGAGGTGGCTGACCGCCGCGTGGTGCTCTTCGCCGCCGACGGCATGCGGCCGGATCTGGTCGACCGGTACGCCGCGGAGGGCGCGGTTCCGACGATGGCGGCGCTGCAGGCGGCGGGGGTGAAGGGTGCCAACGGCCTCACGCAGGGCTTCCCGCCGAACACCGGTGTCGGCTGGGCTACGCTCTCGACTGGTACCTGGCCCGGTGAGCACGGTTCGACGAACAACACCTTCCACCGCACCGGCGAGGGCAACTTCAACAACCGTACGTCGTTCGCCGCGACCGGGATCCTGCAGAGCGACACCATCGCCCAGGCGGCGGAGCGAGCCGGGAAGACGGTTGCCGCGGTCGAGTGGGTCGGCGCTCGCAGCTATGCACCAGCTCTGCGGGGTCCGGTCGTCGACTTCCGCACCTTCTTCTCCGACCGCGGGGTGTTGCTCAATTACGACCTGCCCGGTCAGCCCGCGGGCGCGAACGCGTTCGGTGTCACCTACAACCGGGTCGACCTTGACGCGGCGACCGGCTGGACCGGCGTACCGGCGTCGTACAGCCCCGCCAGGCAGGAGCGGCTCAAGCTGACGAACACGGCTTTCCCGTCCGCCGACAACGTCGACCGGTTCTACGACCTGTACATCTTCGACTCCACCGACGACGCCACGACCAACTACGACCACGTGCTCGTCGTACCGGCCACTGCCGGAAAGGACGGCGACGCGGCGGCAGCCGATCTGGGTCAGGGGGAGTGGGCCGACGTCAAGGTCAGCCTCACCGGCGGCCGTGCCGGGCTCACCGCGGGGTTCTACCTCAAGGCAGTCGACCTGGCGCCCGACCTGTCGAGGTTCCGGATCTACTTCACCTCCATCGCCCGCTCCAACGCCACGTACAACGGCTGCACCTACGCGCCGGGGTGCTCGGCGCCGAGCGGCTTCGAGGAGACGCTCAACGCCCGGTTCCCCAGCTCCACCGCCGCCGACTTCGCGCCGCTGGAGGCAGGGATCGTCGACGAGGACACTTACGTCCAGCAGGGCCTGATGTGGAAGGACGCCCATTTCGGGTATCTGCGGTTCATCATCGAGGACCTCGGCGTTCGGCCGGACCTGCTGCTCGCCGGTACCCCGGTGACCGACGAGTTCAGCCACCAGTTCATGGGGCTCGTGACACCGACCGACATGGACGGCGACCCCAACCCGTACTTCGACGACGTGACCGGCGACGGCATTCCCGACGGGCGGCTCGCGGTGCGGGAGGGCTACATCCGGTCGGCGTATGGCGAGGCGGACGACACGCTCGCGCTGGCCAGGTCGCTGATGGGTGGCGACCCGACGACGGTGGTGTCGAGCGACCACGGCTTCGCCCCGCAGTGGAGGGCCGTCAACGTCAGCAAGGTGCTCGCCAATCTCGGGCTGGGCGCCGAGCAGATCAGCAACTGCCGTGCGGCGCCGGGTGCCAAGGCGAAGGAGTGCCACGCCGGCGGGACCGTGCAGATCTACCTCAGCGTGGCCGGCCGTGACCCGGGCGGTGTGATCCCGGCCAGCCAGTACGACGCTGTGCGCGACCAGATCGTCGCGGCCTTCCAGGGTCTGAGCGATGCGGAGAACCCAGGCAAGCAGGTGGTCGCCAAGGTGATGCGCAAGGAGGAGCTGCGCAATGTCGACGGCTCCGACTCGTTGCACCCCAGCCGCAGCGGCGACGTGGTCGTGGTGTTCCGGCCGCCGTACCAGACCGATGCGGCGACTCCCGGGCAGACCTTCTCGTTCTCGCAGTTCTTCGGTCAGCACGGCTACCTGCCGAACCTGGTCGACCTGGCGCACAACGTCAACATGCATGGCACTTTCATCGCCTCAGGGCCGGGGATACGCTCACGCGCGCCACTGCCCGGCGTACGGGCGATCGACGTCGCGCCCACGGTCGCCTTCCTGCTCGGCATCCCCGGACCGCACAACGCGCGCGGGAAGGTTCTCTATGACGCCATCCAAGGCTCCGGGGCGTTACGCGAGGTCACGGTGCTCGACATCAGCGACTACCACGGCCAGCTGGTGCCGCTCTCCGAGACGGCCGACACCCTGTCCGGCGGCGGCGCGAGCAACCCGTCCTTCGCGATCGGTGGGGCCGCGTTCCTCAAGCCGTGGTTCGACGCCTACCGGGCCGAGGCCCGGAACGGGCACGTCACGCTGACCGCGGGGGACGCGGTCGGCGCGACTCCACCGATCTCGGCCTTCTTCGGCGACAAGCCGACGATCGAGATGATGAACCTGATGGGGTTCGGGCTCGACGGCCTCGGCAACCACAACTTCGACCGCGGCGAGCAGTACCTGCGGGAGCAGCTCATCCCGCTCGCCGACTTCAAGTACGTGTCCGCGAACATCCTCGACTCCCGGACCGGTGACACTCCAGAAGAGTGGTCGAAGTCCCGCGTACTCCGGTTCGGCGACGTGAAGGTCGCCTTCGTCGGGTTCTCCAACCCCGACATCCCCGAGCTGACCAAGCCGGGCGCGCTCGGGCCGTTCGTCGTCACCGACCCGGTCGCCGCGGTGAACCAGCGCGCCGCCCAGCTCGAGAAGCAGGGGATCAAGGCGATCGTTGCCCTCGGCCACCTGGGTGCCACCTCGGGCACGCTGACCAGCCCGTCCGGTCCGCTCGTCGACCTGGCCGACGCGGCTCGCAAGGTCGACACCGTGATCGGCGACCACACCGACTTCCAGGTGGTGTCGACCCGCACCAACGGCGTTCTTGTGGTGGAGAACCGCAGCAAGGGTGTCCGGTTCACCCGGGTCCGCCTCGTCATCGATGTTGCCACCGGCAACGTCGTCTACCAGACCGCCGACTTCCACCAGCCATGGAACATCGGAGTGACGCCGGACGCCCGGATCCAGGCTCGCCTGGACGAGCTCAACGCCCAGCTGCGACCCGTCCTCGGCACAATCATCGGGAACTCGACCGTGTTCGTGCCGCGCACGGACTCCTGCGGCAACACGGCAGGCCGTACCTGCGAATCGCTGGTCGGCAATGTGGTCACCGACGCCATGCGGGCGACGTACGGTGTGGACTTCGCGATCACCAACTCCGGCGGTCTGCGCGCTGACCTCACCTGCCCGACGACCGACAGTCCCGACGACTTCTGCCCGGCGTACACGCCGCCACCGTTCCCGATCACCCGCGGGCAGGTGCTGGGGGTGCTGCCGTTCGGAAACGTCGCCGTCACCCTGCAGGTCAACGGCGCCGAGCTGAGGACCATGCTGGAGAACGGCGTCTCCGCGATGCCTGCCGTGTCGGGCCGGTTCCCGCAGGTGTCGGGCCTGTGCGTCGGCTACAACATCGCCCGGCCTGCGGGCAGCCGTGTGATCGGCGCGGTTCGTCAAGCCGCCGACGGGTCGTGCAGCGGCGCGACGCTGGACCTCAGCGCCGCATCGACGTACACCATCGCCGAGAACGACTTCATGGCCGCCGGTGGCGACGGCTACCCCGACTTCCGCAGCCGGGCGACGACTCGCGACGTCATGGACCAGGTCGTCGCGGACCATCTCGCCGCCGCAGGCACCATCTCGCCGGCGACCCAGGGCCGGATCGTGTGTACGACGAGCGGCGCGACCGCCTGCCCGGTTCCAACCGGCTGACAACCCGTTGAATCCGCGGCGCCCTCCGGCGCGTACTACCAGTGTGGGTCTCTCCGACGAGTCGCTGCTGGCAGGCCTTGCTTCGGCCGACCCGGACACGGCCGCGGCGTTTGTCCGGAGGTTCCAGGGCCGGGTGTTCGGCCTGGCGTACGCGATCCTTGGGGATCGGGAGGCGGCGACGGAGGTGGCGCAGGAGGCGTTCATCCGGGCCTGGCGGCACGGGGCGGTGTATGACGCACGTCGCGGAACGGTCGCCACCTGGCTGCTGACCATCACCCGCAACCTTGCGGTGGACGCGGTCCGGCTGCGGCGCACGGTGCCGGTCGACCCGATGGTGCTGAGCGCGTTGCAGCTGCCGAGCACCGAGCCTGCACCCGGCGAGGAGCTGACCAGCCCCGCCGAACTGGACCGGCTGCGTCGGGCGCTCGATCGGCTCCCGGCGGCGCAGCGGCGGTGCCTGTTGCTCTCGCTGTTCCACGGCCTGTCCGGCCGCGAGATCAGCGAGCTGGACGGCGTACCGCTGGGCACGGTGAAGACCAGGATCCGAACTGCGCTGGTCACGCTTCGGTCAGCTCTGGAGGTGCGCGATGACTGACACCCGGCGGTGCGTGCAGGTGCGGGAGCTTGCGCCCGAGGTGGCGCTCGGCGTGGCGTCGGTCGAGGACCGCGCGTTCGTGCTCGTGCACGCCACCTCGTGCGCGGAGTGCCGGTCTCATCTGGCTGACCTGTCCACTCTCGCCGACGACCTGCTCACCCTGGTGCCGCCGGGTGAGCCGCCGAACGGGTTCGAGACGACGGTGCTGAGTCGGCTCGGCGGCCCCGCGGCGGCCCCGCCCCGCCGGGTGCAGCGCCGACTGCTCGGACTGGCCGCCGCCCTGTTGCTGGTCGCGTCGGCGTCCGGCGGGGCGGTGTACTGGTCCGGCCGTGACGACCGGGAGGTTGCGGCCGGCCTGCGGAGCAGCCTGCAGACGGCGAACGGCCAGTACTTCGTCGCGTTCGCGCTGCGCGATCTCGGCGGCGTACAGCGAGGTGCGGTGTTCGGCTACCAAGGCAATCCGGCCTGGATGTTTGTCACGGTGACCGAGGGGCTACCGGCCGGCGGGTACGCGGTCGAGTTGGTGATCCGCGACGGCAGCGCCCGTCGGCTCGCCGCCGGTGTCGACCTGACCCGATCGCGCGGTTGGGGCGCGGCGATTCCAGTGGCCGTGCACGACGCCAGGCTGCTGCGGATCATCGACGGCGACGGCCGGCTGGTGCTGTCGGCCCGACTGACCCGCTGACCGACCAATCCGCGCGGGCGGCCACGCCGTACTACCTAAGGAGCTCTCATCCACAGTGGGGTGGTCGCCATGCGCCGTACACCAAACCTGCCCGTGTCCCGACTCTTGCTGGCGGCGGTGATGGTGCTCGGCGTCGTACCCGGCGGGATGGCGATGGCCGCCTCGGAGGTCACAGCCACCGAGACCCCGCAGGTGGTTCGCTTCCACGGCGGGGGCTACGACCGGGCCGACTCGATCGCGGTTGACCCCGCCGGCAACGTGTACGTCGGAGGCTCCGTGGACAGCGCCAGCGGCGGATCTACGTTCGCGGTGGTCAAGTTGAGCCCGCAGGGCACCGTGCTGTGGACCGGCCGGTATAGCGGGTCCCGCGGCGGAGTCGGCGGCAGCGCCCTGGCCGTCACCGCCGATGGCGCCGGCAACGTGTACGCCGCTGGATGGACCGGCGACGGCGTCATCTTCAACAACAACATCGACTACCTGGTGGTGAAGCTCGGGCCCGACGGTGTCGAGCGCTGGGCACAGCGGTACGACGGCCCGGCCCGGGGCTTCGACCAGGCCACCGAGGTGGCGGTCGACGGAACTGGGAGCGTCTACGTCAGCGGGTTCTCCTACGGCCAGAACCAGAACCAGGCCTTCGACTGGACGACCCACAAGTACAGCGCCGCAGGCGCGCTGCTGTGGGAACGCCGGCACAGCGGACCGGGGACGAACGACGACCGGGTCGCCGACCTGATGCTTGCGCCGGATGGCAATCTCGTCGTCACCGGCTTTACCAAGAACGCCGGCGATGGGCTGACGAACGACCTGGAGACGCTCACCTATGACCCGGCCGGGAACGTCGTCTGGCAGGCCCGCTGGACCGACACCGCCGGAAGCCATGAGACACCGGCCGACCTCGACCTCGATGCCGCGGGCCGGATCACGGTGACCGGTACAACAGCCGAGAGCGCCAGCCCGTACGCCGTGCCGACGCCGATCACACTGCGCTACGACCGCAGCGGGAATCTGCTGCAGACGATCCGGGCCGGCGGGGCGAGCGTGGACGCCGACACTTCCGGCGGGTTCGTGCTCGCTGGGTTCTTCCTCGAGCCGCCGGGGGTGTCGTCGGTCTCCCGGTACGACGCGACTGGCGCACGGGTGTGGTCGACCCCGCTCACGGTGAACGCGGAGGACGCGCTCTCCGCGCTGTCGGTCCGGGCGGATTCGACGGGGGCGGTGACGCTGGCCGGTACCGCCAGGAACGTCTTCGTGCACAACGACGACTACCTCACCGTTCGCTACGCCCCGGACGGCCGGGAGCTGTGGCGGCACCGATTCAATGGCCCAGTCGGTGGCGACGACCGGGTCGCCGGGCTTGTCGTCGACGGTGCCGACACCGCCGTGGTGACCGGTACCTCTTGGAACGACTACCTGTCGTCCAAGGGCACAGCCGACGACATCGTGACGCTGCAGTTCCCCGCAGCGGCCGCGCCCGCGTTGGTTGCCCCCAGCAACCTGGCCGCGACCGGGGTGTCGGTCAGCCAGATTCGGCTGACCTGGCAGGACAACGCGGGTACTGAGGACGGGTTCCGGATCGAGCGCTGCCAGGGCATCGGCTGCACGGGGTTCGCGCAGGTCGCGACGGTCGGGCACGATGTCACGGCGTACATCGACGGCGGGCTGGCACGGAACACCCAGTACAGCTACCGGGTCCGCGCCTTCGACGCCGACGAGGTCTCGACGTACTCGAACACGGCCACCGGCAAGACCCGACGACGCTGACCGCACTCGCTGGCAGATCAGAGGTTGAACAGAGGACCGACGATCACCAGGCCGAGGTCGTCACCGACCTGTGCGAACAGCGCGAACAGCATCAGGGACGCGCCGGCCAGCGCGGTGTCCTTGGTGAATTGGACCTGTTCCATTTGCTTCGCAGAGGCGTCCGTCTCCTTCCAGAACGGGTGCATGAGCAGCGCGGTCGGGACGAGGAAGACCACCAGCAGCAGAGCGCCGAGGTCCGGCCACAACCCGAGAAGGATCGACAACGCACCCAGCGTGAGGAGGACGCCACCGAGTAGCACGGCGAGTTTCGCAGCCGGGACGCCCTTGCTGCGTGCGTAGTTCGTCATCGCTTCGGTCTGTCCGAAGTGCGCGTAGGCGGAGACCGCGAAGAGTGCGGCGAACAGGATCCGCCCGATCAGTACGACGACATCCATGACAACCTCCAGGTGTTCGCAGGGACGCCGGCATCCGCGACACGCGTCCAGGCCAGACGGTCGATCGCTGCAGTCGCGAGGTGTCAACTCCCATGATCCCGCTCGAACCGCCAGTTCGCGACTTGGATGGCGTAAAAAGGGTGCTGTGCGCAAGCATCGTGCCTGGCTGGCGCGCTGAACCTGACGATGGGACGCGGATGTCCAGGACTCAGCTGGTCCTCACGGCCGATGAAGGGCGGATGCTGCACGGCGCGGATGGCGACGGGGTCGCTCTGGCCATGCGGGTTGTGGTCGGCCTCAGCCGGGCCGCTGGGGCGTCGCGCCTCGTCGAGGTCACCTCGGCGCATGTCGACTCGTGTCTGTACCACGGCAAGGTCAGCCTCGACTTCGCCACTCGCCTGGTCGAGCTCGGCGCGTCCGTGCGGGTGCCCACCACGCTGAATGTCGGGTCGGTGGATCTGCTCCACCCGGGTCTGGTTCGCACGAAGACCGACGCCGAGCGGGAGGTCGCACTGAAGGGGCGACAGTTGATGTCGGCGTACCTGGCGCTCGGGTGTAAGGCCACCTGGACCTGCGCGCCGTACCAGTTGGCGGGGCGTCCCGCAGTGGGCGAGCACATCGCGTGGGCGGAGTCGAATGCCATCGTGTTCGCGAACTCGGTGCTCGGTGCACGCACGGACCGGTACGGAGACTTCCTGGACATCTGTGCCGCGATCACGGGACGGGCACCGTTCTCCGGACTGCAGACGGACGAGGCCAGGAGAGGAACGGTCGTGTTCGACTGTGGTCTCCTCGGTCGCGATTTCCTCCGGACCGAGTTGGCCTACCCACTCCTCGGTCACTACGTCGGCTCGGTGGCCGGTACTGAGAATCCAGTCCTGGTCGGCATACCCACCGATGTCAGTGAGGACAGGCTCAAGGCCTTCGGGGCGGCGGCGGCATCGTCCGGTGGCGTTGCGATGTTCCATGTCGTCGGTGTGACGCCGGAGGCAGCCACCCTGGAGCTTGCGCTCCAGGGCAGGCCTCCGCACAGCACGAACGAAGTCAGCCGGGAGGTCCTCAGGGCGACCCGGGCCGAGCTGTCGACGTTCTCGTCGGGTCGCCTGGACGCGGTGAGCGTCGGGACACCACACGCGTCGTACGCCGAATGCGAACTGCTCGCCGACCTACTCCGCGAGGGTCCTCCGCTCCACCGCGACGTGGCGTTCTACCTGTCCACCGGCAGGGCGACGATGGCACAGGCCGAGCAGAGCGGCGTACTGCGGATCCTCGAGTCCGCCGGCGTAACCGTGGTCGTCGACACCTGCACGTACGTGACGTCGATCCTGGCTCCCGGCTTGAAGAACGTGATGACCAATTCGGCGAAATGGGCCCATTACGCGCCCGGCAACATCAACGTCGATGTCGTGGTCGGCTCGATCCACGAGTGCGTGGCATCCGCCCGGCTCGGACACATCGCTCTGGACAACTCTCTCTTTGTGGAGGGACCGCCATGATGGTTCAGGCCGAGGCGCTCACCAACGGTGCCGCAGTGGGCAGCACCATTCGGCTGACCGAACCGCTCTCCTTCTGGGGCGGCACGGACGACAGCGGACGCATCGTCGACCCGCACCACCCGCAGTACGGCGCAGTCCTGGTGGGCCGCGTACTCCTGCTGGAGTCGGGACGAGGATCAAGCTCGAGTTCGAGCGTGCTGGCAGAGCAGATCAGGTCGGGAGCGGCCCCGGCCGCGATCGTGCTGGCCAGGGCAGACGGGATCCTCGTCCTCGGTGCGATCGTCGCCGCCGAGCTGTACGGCATCGCCGTTCCGATCCTCGTGGTCGAACCACAGCGGCACGCAGACATTCCGGGTGATCTCGTGGTCCGGGTCCGAGCCTCGTCAAGCGGCGCCACGGTCACCTGGTAGCCGCCTGGGCACGTGGAGTAGTAGTTGGGTCCTGCTGTCTCTCCTCGGAGTAGCATCGATTGAGTCGCCACCGGCTTCGTGGCGCAGCACAGAACCTCCTGGAGGAGGTGCGATGGGTACACGCAGATATCAGTTCGTGGCCTGTCTCGTCGGTGCGTTGGCGCTGGTCGGCGCCGCTTGCGCTCCTGAGGAGCAGAAGGCCGCAGAATTCACGCCGGGCCCGCTGGGCGCCGTCACCGTCGAACCAGGGGCACCGATCAAGATCGGGCTCATCCAAGCGATCAGCGGCGACACTGCGAGCCTGGGGCAGGACCAGGTGCGAGCGGTCGAGATCGCCATCGAAGACAAGGGCGGCAACCTACTCGAGCAGCACCCGATCCGGACGCAGGTGGAGGACGACCTGTGCAAGGCCGAGGGCGGGACCACCGCCGGTCAGAAGCTCGCGGCTGACCCCCAGATCGTCGCAGTCGTAGGGAGCAGTTGTTCGGGCGCGGCAGTGCCGGCCATGGAGATCCTCTCGGGCAAGGGCATCGTGATGATCTCCGGGTCGAACACCTCCCCGAGGCTGACGTCCGACTTGCGCGGCAAGCAGGGCGATGCCTACAAGTTGGGCTACCTCCGGACCGCGCACAATGACATCATCCAGGGCCTCGCGGCGGCCAACTTCGCCTTCCAGAAGCTCGGGGCGAAGCGGGCGGCCACGATCCACGATGGTGACCCGTACACGGAGGGCCTGGCGAACGCCTTCGGCTCCTCCTTCAAGGAGTTGGGTGGCACCATCTCGCTGGCCACCGCGATCAGCAAGGGCGACACCGACATGCGGCCTGTGCTGACCGAGGTCGCGGCCAGTAAACCCGATGTGGTGTTCTTCCCCATCTTCCAGCCGGAGGCGGACTTCATCGTCAAGCAGGCCAAGGGGTTCCCGCTGCTGGCCGACACGAAGAAGCTGTTCGGTGCCGACGGTCTGCTCTCCGATACGTTCATCGTCATCGGCCAGACGGAGGGGATGTACTTCTCCGGGCCCGCGACGCCGACCGGGGCGACGTACCAGGAGTTGGTCGCCAAGTACGAGAAGAAGTTCGGGGAGAAGCCCATTCAGGCTTTCCACGCGCACGCGTACGACGCTGTCAACATGATCTTCGCGGCCATTGAGAAATCGGCGGTGAAGGAGAGTAACGGCACCGTGCACATCGATCGGCAGAAGTTGATCGATGCGATGCACGCGACCAAGGACTACCAAGGCCTGACCGGGACTCTGACGTGTGACAAGTTCGGCGACTGTGCCGACGCGAAGATCGACGTCGTCCAGAACACCCCGACGGAGAAGACGATCGACCAGGTCCGGGGCAACGTGCTGTTCACGTTCGACCCGCCGGAAACCGGTTGACCGCGGGCGACCGGGCACCCGGGCACACCGGGTGCCCGGCGCCTGACTGACGGCTCGAGGAGGCACATGGCCAGAACCAACCTCGTGCCGCCCGGACCTGTCGTCGGCAAGCGGGCATTCCAGCTCCCGATCGTCGACGGCTTCCTCTGGCTGGTACGGATCGCAGCGATCGCGCTGATCCTGGTCGGCGCCACCCGCAGCATCGCCAGCGCCCGCCTGAGTGGTCAGCAGTGGCGCGACCTTGTTGTGTTCGGGATCGCGCAAGGTTCCGTCTACGCGCTGGTTGCCCTCGGCTACACGATGGTCTACGGGGTGCTCCGGTTCATCAACTTCGCCCACGGCGAGGTGTTCATGATCGGCGCGATGACCGGCTACTTCGTCACCGACGGACTCGCGCGAACGGCGCTCTGGGAGGCAGCCCCGTTCCTGTCGCTGTTCATCGCGCTGATCTGTTGTATGACCGTGTCGGCGCTCGTTGCCCTGCTACTCGAGCGGGTTGCCTACCGGCCGCTGCGAGGTGCACCGCGGCTGATCCCTTTCATTACCGCGATCGGCGCGTCGTTCTTCCTGCAGTACACGATGGCGAGTCTGTTCGGCACGTCGGTGAAGTCCTACCCGGAGGTGGAGGTACTGACCGGATCCTTTACGTTGCTCGGCTTCCGGGTCCTCAGGGTTCATCTCCTGGTGATCGTCGCGGCGCTGGTGATCATGGCCGGCTTGTACCTGTACGTCGAGAAGACCAAGGCGGGCAAGGCGATGCGTGCTGTCTCCGAGGATCAGGAGACCGCCAAGCTGATGGGAATCAACGTCGACCGCACCATCGCGAGGGTCTTCGGAGTCGGCGGCGCGATGGCCGGCGCGGCCGGTCTGCTGTTCGGGCTGGTGTTCCAGAACGTGTTCTTCCTCAGTGGGTTCCTGCCCGGCATCAAGGCCTTCACCGCCGCGGTTCTCGGTGGCATCGGCAACATCCCCGGCGCCGCGGTCGGCGGGCTCACCCTTGGGATGGTCGAGTCGATGGGGCCGAGCCTCGTCCTCGTCGGGCTCGGGATCCCCGCTGCCCATCAACTCAAGGATGTGGTGGCCTTCGTGACGCTTGTTCTTGTACTGATCTTCCGTCCCACCGGCATCCTCGGCGAGCGGGTGAGTGAGGATCGAGGATGACGGCGACCGGCGAGCTTGCCGCCATCGACTTCGTCCCCGCCCCCAAGGCCGGACCGAGGGCTATCCGGCTCGGGCTCGTTGGGGGAGCAGTCGCTGTTTTCGTGTCGGTCAACGGCATGGTCGAGGCGTTCTCCGGGCGGTTGTTGCTCGGTTCCCTGGCCCTTGGTGAAGCGTTGCTGCTGTCTGTCCCGCTGCTCATCGGCTACCTGGCGGGCCGGCCCGAGCCGGTGCTCGAGGGGTTCACCGCCCGGCGTCCTGGCTGGCGGAATGTCCTCGCCGGGCTGGTGGCCGGGCTCGCGAGTGGCGTGACGTTAGCGCTGTTCGTGGTGTTGGTCGCGAGCTTCGATATCCGCGGCGTCTTCCTGAATGCCACGCCCGAACTCGTCCGTGATGGTCCCCGGATCCTGACCTTCGGTCTGGAGCTCGGAGCGGGATTGGGGTTGTTGCTCGGCCTCTACGTCGCGCTGGGCGGTGCCGGCGGCGTACTCCAGGTGCTCCCCGGCAGGTTCCGCCGTGCGGTCCTGACCGCGCTGGGATGGGTGGCCGGGCTGGCGTTGATGCAGCCCGCCGTCGCCCAGGTGCTCCGCGGGATCCAACAGGAGTTGCGGATCTGGACCGCGCCGCTCACCGACTTCCTGTACGACGCCAGCGGCGCACTGAGCGTCCCCGGGATCGCCACCATCGCGGCAGCGGCGTTCTGCCTTCAGCTGCTTGCGTCGCGCCAGCATCGCAAGCCCGTCCGGACTCGGCTCGAGCAGTTGCCCGACCGATCCCGTCGCATTCTCAGAGTCGCTATCCTCGCCGCTGTCCTGTTGCTCCTCGGCTTGCTCCCGCAGGTGATCGGGCCGTTCCTCAGCGAAGTGCTCAACATCGCCGGCATCTTCCTGCTGATGGCGCTCGGCCTGAACATCGTGGTGGGGTTCGCCGGGCTGCTGGACCTCGGCTATGTAGCGTTCTTCGCAGTAGGCGCCTACACGACCGCGCTCTTGACGTCGCCGCAGTCGAGCGTCGGTGTCGGGTGGGTCTTCTGGCTCGCCGTGCCGTTCGTGATCCTTGCCGCCGCGGTCTCCGGCCTGATGGTCGGCACACCGGTACTGCGGATGCGCGGCGACTACCTCGCCATCGTCACCCTCGGGTTCGGCGAGATCGCGAGGCTGCTGTTCATCTCCGACTGGCTCAAACCCTGGTTCGGCGGGGCACAGGGGATCATCCAGGTCGGTGACATCAGCCTCGGGCCGGTCCAGATCCGGACGCCGGAGGCGTTCTTCTATGTCCTCTTCGTCTTCGTGCTACTCGCGGCTTACGCGACCTACGCCCTGCAGGACTCACGGATCGGCCGGGCGTGGATGGCGATGCGCGAGGACGAGGCGGTCGCCGAGGCGATGGGCGTCAACATCGTCACCGCCAAACTCTCGGCGTTCATCGTCGGTGCCGTGCTGGCAGGTTTCGGGGGTGCCCTGTTCGCCACGAAGATCGGCTCGGTGTTCCCGCACAGCTTCAACGTGATCGTCTCGATCACCGTCCTCGTAGTGATCATCGTGGGCGGGATGGCCAGCGTGCCAGGCGTCGTACTCGGCACCCTGGTACTTGTCGGTCTACCGGAACTGCTGCGCGAGTTCGAGGAATATCGCTTCCTCATCTATGGAGCTTTGCTGATCTTCATGATGCTGAAACGGCCGGAGGGCTTCATCCCGAGCGGACGCCGGGCCGAGGAGCTGCACGAGCAGGAGGTCGCCCAGGACGAGTGGCTGGTGGCCGGGGCGCCCGAGACCGGCGCGACCGATGCCGACCGCGACGAGCCGAACTGATCGGGGTCAGCATGGCACTGTTCGAGATCCGGGGGCTCACCAAGGACTTCGGTGGAGTCCGCGCCGTCGACGGCCTGGATCTCGACATCGACGAGGGCGAGATCGTCAGCGTCATCGGTCCGAACGGTGCCGGTAAGACGACCCTGTTCAACCTCGTGACCGGGATGGTCACCGCCGACCAGGGCGCAGTGAACTTCCAGGGCCGTGCCATCGCCGGCCTTCGACCGAGCCAGATCCTGGCGCTGGGGATAGCGCGGACGTTCCAGAACGTCCGCCTGTTCCCGGAGATGACCGTACGGGAGAACGTCATGGTCGCCCGTCACTGCCGGACCCGATCGGGAATGCTCAAGGCGGTCCTGCGGCCGCCGTCATTCCGGCGGGAGGAGAAGGAGACCCGCCAGCGAGCCGAGCGAGCACTCGAGTTCTTCGGCAGCAGGCTGGTCGGCTGGCGGTTCGACACCCCGGCGCGCTCGCTGTCGTACGCCAATCGCCGGCGGCTGGAGATCGCCCGGGCCCTGGCCTCGGATCCGAAACTGCTGCTGCTGGACGAGCCGACCGCGGGCATGAACCCGCGGGAGACGGAGGAACTCATCGAGCTGATCCGGCGGATGCGGGACGATCTCGGCGTCACGATCGCCCTGATCGAGCACGACATGCGGCTGGTGAAAGGGGTGTCGGAGCGGGTCGTCGTACTGGACTACGGGCAGCTGATCGCCCAGGGTCGCTACGACGAGGTGGCGAGCAACGACCGAGTGATCGAGGCCTACCTCGGCCGGAAGGCGACCACGGCATGACTGACACCAAGCCGCTTCTGGAGTTGCGCAATGTCAGCACCCATTACGGGGCGATCCAGATCCTCCGCGGTGTCGATGTCGAGATCCGCCGCGGCGAGGTGGTGTGTCTTCTGGGCGGCAACGCCAGCGGCAAGACGACGATGTTGAAGACGATCCTCGGTTATGTCGTCCCGACCCAAGGCGACGTCGTGCTCGACGGCCGGCGCATCACCGGACTGCCGACGCAGCGACTGGTCGGCCTCGGGGTGTCGATGGTTCCGGAGAACCGCCGGCTGTTCAAACGCATGACGGTGCGCGAGAACCTCGAACTCGGCTGCTATCTGCGACAGGACTCCGGGGAGATCGCCAAAGACTTCGAGCGAGTCTTCACCCTGTTTCCCAAGGTGAAACAACGGCTGAGCCAACGGGCCGGGACGCTGTCCGGTGGCGAGCAACAGATGGTGGCGATGGCCCGGGCGCTGATGGCACGTCCGAAGCTGCTCCTGATGGACGAGCCGTCGATGGGGCTGGCTCCCGTGCTGGTCGAGCAGAACTTCGACATCATCCGCGAGGTCAACCAGCAAGGGACCACAGTCTTCGTAGTCGAGCAGAACGCCAGAATGGCCCTCTCGATCGCCGACCGCGGCTACGTTCTGCAAACGGGCAAGATCGTGCTCGCAGACACGGCCGAGAGGCTGATGAGCAACCCCCGGATGCAGGAGGCCTACCTCGGAAAGCTGTAAGCCCGAGTCTTCATGAGGTAACTCCTTCCGCCACTCCGCCACGATGCCTGGCCCGGCCCGCTGCCTCGCCCAGCCAAGCCGCCGAGGTGGCGAATTCAGGCGGCTGTGTCGCTGACTCCGAGGCGTTGCGCGGCGTCTTCGAGCTGGCCGATGGCGCGGAGACGGAGCTCGCCGGTGCTGTAGTCGGTGACTTGGTGCCATTCGTGGTCGGTCACGTAATAGACGTGTGGGCTGACCGGGCCTGGCCGAGTGCTGAACATGCTGCTGGCGGTTGTTATCAGCACCTGTAGTGCTTTGAGCATCGTCTGATCTCGCAGTACGTGCACGAACAGCATGTCTCTGGCCGGCATCGCGACCAGGCAGCCGAACGGAGGGTTCTCGACCTGCAATGATTCGCGCAGCACAGTGTCGAACACCAGTGCCCGGGACGCGGTGAACATGCTGCCGGTGAGCAAGGTGAGCTCGGCACCGTCGAAACGCACGGTCTCGATGTCATCCCGGAGGCTGCGTAGGTTCGCCAGCCCGATCCTGGTGGCTTCCTCCGGTGGCACGCCGAGGCTGTCGATGTTGAAATGCATGGCCACCCCACGCCCGACGTACGTCGCCGGCACTGTGAGCACGCCTGGCGCGAACTCGGGCACACCTCTGCTCATCTCCGGGTCGATCGTCGCCGCGCACACCAGTCGGAGGTAGAGTTCGTTCTCCAGATCGTCCGGGATCGGTGGCGGCCCGTGCGGAGAGGTCATCTGGTCGAAGTGCGCCGCCACCGCCGAGCGCCATTGCTGGCGTGGCAGGTCGGCAACGGTCCGTGCGAGGTTTATGAGACCTGCCGACGCGCCGTCCCGCACCTGAACGCCGTTGCTTCCAACCGGCACGAACGCCCCCGCACCGTCGTACCGCATCGAGAGTCCGCGCTTCGCGACCGCCTCCTCGGACAGGCGCACCAGCCGCTCCGCCTGACTCGTCGTCAGCGGGCTCAACACCGGATGTAGCTGCCACCCGTCCAATTGCTTGCGCCGCCGACGGCTTCCACATCCACTCCGACGGCCGTCTTTGGCCTTGCCAGCACTCATCGAGCACCTCCTTTACCCAAGAACATATGGGCTTTCAGAGACCCGGAACGGACGACTTCGCAACCTGTGGACAACCGGTGCTCGAGGCAATCGCAGCCTGTCTGGAGCGGCATGACCGAGCCCATGGGCGTTGACCGTCCCTGATGGCGGCGTTTTCGCCGAGTAGGAAGCCTGTCGCACAAAGCCTGCCGACCATCACCCCGCACCAAGGCGCGTTCTTGCCGTGGGCAACTTTGACTGGTCGGTCGTTGTCACTGTGCACTTGGAGGGGCGGCCGCCGAGCCGATCGAGCCCAGAACTGCCGCGTACATGCCCGGTGGGCGGCTGAAGGGTTGTCAGCGGGCGTGGTGTTGTCTATCGTGGCGCCTGGTTGGGAGAACAGCCAGGCGGCCAGGGGTGCCGCCGGTGTCGACGGAGATCGAGGATCCCACCGCCTCCAGGTCATCTGCTGTACTGCGCTGTGCCCGCGCTCGGCCTGATCAGTTGTGGTCCGGATTCGCCATCGCCACACCGTGCAGATCCCACCGCCGAGCCGGTACGCGAACGATCAGGGGTGAGAACAGTGGCGTGGATGATTCATTGCTGCGGTGATCGGCGCAGAGGCAACGACGAACTGATCGGTCGGGCGGGCTGACGGGCACGGCGGTGATGGCGCCGCGAACGAGACTCACGTATGTCGACAGGCACGGGCGCCCGATCAACCGCAGTACTTGGCTGGCCTTGTCCGCCCGGCGTGAGTACGTGGTGATCGAGTGCGACCGCGTGGGCGGGGGTGGCCACCACGTTCAGATCATGACGATCTGGTTGGGGCTGCTGCTGCCGACGCCGGTGCCACCGGTCTTCGAGACCTTGGTCCACTGCGCTGGGAGCAGCCGACCGGGTCGATGGGCTTGGACGAGCCTGGTGGAGGCACAGGCCGGCCATGAGCAGATCGTTGCCGAGCTGACCACTCGCCGCGGCGGGTTCGCGGAGGAGGACGTCACAGGGAACTTGTGACCGGCGTAGGGGTGATTGTCACAGGCGCCACGTTGTGTGCGGCCAGAACGGCGGGCCGGGTCACATCGAGCGTTCTACCCCTCTCTGCGAGGTACACACAGGCGTCAGGACGTGTGCGGCCAGAAACGCGGGCCGGGTCACGTCCTGGCGTTCCTCCCGGAGCGGATCATCCACGGGCGAGTCAGCCGCTCGGTGAGCCGTTGGAGTCATCGTCAAGATCAAAGGTGCGACTGTCGACCGGCGCTTGTCCGGTGAGTCTGGTGATGAGGTCGGCGGCGACGTCCCGCAGTTTGCGGTTGGTGTTCTGCGAATGGCGGCGCAACAGTTCGAAGGCCGTTCTGGCATCGCATTTCTGCTGGCCCATCAGCAGGCCGAGTGCCTGGTCGATCACCGATCGCGAGGCCAACGCCCGCTCCAGTTGCTCGCTCAGCTGTGACTGCCGCACCGCTCGCGCCGCGAACGCCAATGTGGTGGCGGCATGGTCGGCGACGGCCGCGGCCCGCTCCCGATCGGCCTCGCTGAACGAGCTCGACCGGTCATATCCGTAGAGATTCAAGGCGCCGATGATCTGGTCGTCGACGATCAGCGGGAAGCTGAGAGATGCTGTCACCCCGAGTTCGAGCGCCGACTCACGGTAACGGCTCCACCGGTACTCGCTCGCCTGGTCCGCGACATCGACCACCTTGCCGTTCAAGGCGTCCAGGCAGGGCCCTTCGCCGAGGCTGTACTGCTGCTCGTCGATCAACGCGGCCCGTGGATCGCTGGTCACGATCGTGTGAGGCTGCCCGTCGTACCTAGTGTTCACGCTGCACGAGGCCGGCGGCTCCACCACCTTCACCGCCATGCCTGCCAGCTTGACGAGCAAGTCCTCAAGTCCGGGACCGTCGAGCAGCAACGAATGCACTGAGCCCAGCACATCCACAAGAGGCTCGTCACTTTGACGATCTGTAGCCACGGCGCCACCCGCTCCTGCCCGGACCGACCTGCTCCCCGCCGCAGGCTGGGCCCTGGGGCGGAGGGTGGACAGCAACAGATGAACAGCGACGGCAATTCAAACCCTACGCCGCCTGGTGGCGATTACGAGGTGCGGGTGCTCCCGCGGAGTCGGTGCTGTTGTGCTGACGTCTGGGCGACAGTGCCCAGAGCCAGGCCGGGCGTCACCATGCCGACAGCTCGGCGGACTCCTCGACCGTTGTGCCGCTGAAGCCCCCGGCGACGAGCACCTTGCCGTTCGGCAGCAGGGTCGCGGTTGCCGACGTACGACTCCGGTTCATGTTCGCCGTGGCCTGCCAGGTGCCACTGGCGGGCCGGTAGAGCTCGGTGAGTGCCCCCTGGCCACTGACGGCAAGCACACGTCCGTCGGGCAGGGTCGTCGCGGTCTGACAACCGGTCGCCTGAACCGGCGCACCGGTGACACTCCAGGTGTTGCTCTCGGCCGCGGATGCCTGCACAGGTGCCACGAACACACCGCCTCGACCTGGATGAACTACTTCTGAAGATCATTTGAGGGGACCTACTGCTGGGGTACGGTGTCGCGTGGCCTGGACGGCTGCAGGGCGATCTTGCCGACCGTTGGGGGAGCACGCGATGGTGTTTCAGATTCTTCTTGCCGCCGCGGGCTTGGTGCTGTTGACTTTCGCTGCCGACCATCTGGTGCTCGGCTCGTCGCGGCTGGCGGAGCGGATTCGGATCAGCCCGGTCGTGGTCGGTGTCGTCGTCATCGGACTGGGCACGTCCGCGCCTGAGTTCCTGGTCTCCGGCGTTGCCGCGGCGCGGGGGGATACCGATCTCGCGGTGGGTAACATCGCCGGGTCGAACATCTTGAACCTGACCCTCATCCTTGGCATCGCTGCGCTGGCTGGTTCGGTGGCGGTGACCTCGCAGGTGATTCGTCGCGAGGTGCCGCTCGCGGTCGGCGCGGTCGTCCTGTTCGCGTTTCTGGCCTGGGCGGGGCTGAGCCCTGTCACCGGGGCGGTGCTGGCCGCTGCGGGGGTGGGCGCGCTGTTCCTGCTGCTGCGTTGGGCCAGGCAGGGTCGCGGTAACCAGGAGCTCGCCGAAGACGCTGTGGAGTTCACGCAGGCGACCGCAACGGTGGATGTGCCGGTCACCCGGTCAAGACTGCCGGGTTGGTTCGAGCCTGTCCGGGCGATTCTCGGCTTGGCCGGCGTGCTTGCCGGCGCACAGCTGCTGGTTGCCAATGCTTCCGCGATTGCCACGGAGCTGGGCGTGCCGCAGGTCATCATCGGGTTCACCTTGGTCGCCCTCGGTACGTCGCTGCCGGAGCTGGTCACCACTGTCCAGGCACAGCGCCGCGGCGAGTCGGATCTGGTCGTCGGGAATCTGTTTGGCAGCAACCTGTTCAACAGCCTCATCGGCGGCGCGGTGGTGGGATTCGCGTCCGGCTCGGTCTCGCCCGGCAAGGCAGCCGTTGCGCTGAGCATCGCGATGATCCTCACCGCCGGGCTGGCGTGGGCGCTGTTGCGCCGAGGGCTGGTTTTGACCCGGGTCGAAGCCTTGGCGCTGCTGGCCGCGTATGCGCTGACCATGCCGCTGCTGCTATCAGCGTGACCTGCCCGGTTGCCGAACCCGTCGAAACCCCAGCTGCGCGGAACAGCCAGAGGCCTCTCCGGCCGGTGCTGCCTCAGCCGAGTCGACCGGCGTGGATCACGACCATGGTCACTGTGCGGCCATTGACGTCGTAGAGACCACGGCGCTGGTTGAAGATCACGCCGTATGAGTCGCGCAAGATCACTTTGTTCTCTTCGGGTGACATGGGCGTCGCCTCTTTCATCGATGCATGGCCGTGATGCTGGCTCGTTCTGTTGCCGGATCTGGTGGTCGTCCGGCATGTTGGATGGGGAGGCATGGACGAGTTCCGGGGGGTGTGGGCACATGGCCGGGGAACGCAGTGGAGTTGAGTGGTAGTTCTCGAACTTGTGGCGGTGTTCGGAGCGGAGTCGTCGACCTCGAGCTCGGTGTAGCCGCTGACGACTTCCTTGCCTTCGACGAACGGGCCGTCGGTGGTGATCGGGCTCGGACCGTCCAGGCGCAGCGTGGTCGCAGTGTGTGCGCCCTGGAGTTTGTGGCCGCCGCGGATCTTGTCCGCATAGTCGATGAACCACCGATTGACGCGCTGGTAGGCCTGCTCGCGCTCGTCGGGGTTCATTGCTTCGAGGTCTTTGGCGAACTGTTCGGTCTCGACGAACATCAAGACGTACTGCACGTGCGTCACCTCCAAGAATCAGTCTGCCGGATCGGTGCTCAGCCGGCGGCCAGGTTGCGTACAAGTCGACGCCGTTGCCGGCCGGGTCGGTCACGGTGGCGTACCGCATTCCCCTGGGGGCGTCGAAGGGGTCCTGCAGCGCAGTGATCGACGGGGGCAGGTGCTACTGGTTGATGTGGAGGCGGGGGGTGAAGGTCTTGCCTGCGTCTGTCGACTGGTAGATGCCGGTGTCGGTGGCTGCGTAGACGGTTTTGGCGTCGGTTGCCGTGATCGCGGCGGGGCGGCCGTCGAGTGAGCCTTGCTGCTGCCAGGTCTTGCCTTGGTCGGGGCTGAGGAGGATCGCTCCTGATGGAGCCAGGCCGTAGAGCGCGGTTGGTTCAGGCCAGGATGCGAACAGCAGTGGGGGAGCGCCGTCGAGGACGGTGAACGTGCGGCCGCCGTCGTCGCTCCTGGCCGGGCCGTTTTCGGTGGTGGCGATGAGGACCTGAGGACTTGCTGGGCTGACCGCGAAGTCGGCGAGCGGGAGGGTGGCGCGTTGGTCCCAGGTCAGCTTGTCCTTGCTGACCATCAGCGTGCCGCTGGAACTGTTGTAGCCGAAGACCTGGTCGTGGGCGAGTTCGAGTGAGTGGAAGTCGGCCTGACCGGACAGTGACAGGTCGCGCCAGGTTTCACCGCCGTCGGTGGACTCGATCAGGCCCAGGTTCGGCGGTTTGCCCTCGATCGGGTCGGGGTGGCCACTGCCGAGGAAGTGGCGCGGACCCACCACGGTGAAACCCATGGTGTCTTGGTTACGGTCGGCGATCTTGGTCGGCGGGCCTTCCGCGGGAATCCGGAAGACCCCGAAATGGGTCGCGGCGTACAGCGTCTTGTCGCTCGGATCGATGCCGAGACCGTGAACGTGGGCTACCCGAACATCGGTACCGCCACCGGACGCCGACCCCGAGTCGCCACCGTCGCCGGCTAGGCGGACAACCGCGACGACGACCAAGGCGATGCCGAGAACGAGCAGCAGCCCCGCCCTCATGCGGCGCCGGTCGGGCGCGGGTCGCGTCATGTGCGGTTGCTCGGCGGTGTCTGGCGGTCCCGTGTCTCGGCGCGCAATTGGTCGAGTTCGGCCCGCAGGCTGGCGATCTCGGCATCTGCTCGTGATGGACTCGCGCCCTCCTGTGGTGGGGCGGGGCCTTTCTTGCCGCGCATCATCAGCCACATCATCAGGCCCATCCCGACTGGGCAGGCCAGCACGGCCAGTGCCAACAGCGACTGTTCCATGGTGAACTCCTCGACGAGATCTGCTGCGGTTACCTCTCGGTCGTCGCCCTTCGCATCAGCGGCGGTGGCCCTGCGTCACTTCAGTCAATCCGACACGCAATAGTACTATCGACGGTAGTATATACATGGCGTCGCCGGCAGGAGTTCCGGGCTGCGGCTGAATAGGGGAGGATCGGTGCATGCGCGGGTTCGGTGATCTTGAGGCGGCCGTGATGGATCGGCTGTGGGCGTGGGAGCAGCCGGCCTCGGTGCGGGAGGTGCTCGCCGATCTGCGCAAGGACCGCGACTTCGCCTACACCACGGTGATGACCGTGCTGGACAACCTGCACCGCAAGGGGTTCGTGACGCGGGAGCTCGACGGCCGCGCGTATCGGTACAGCCCGGCCTCGTCGAGGCAGGAGTACAGCGCCGAGTTGATGCGGCAGGCGCTCGAGCAGAGCGGCGACCACACGACAACGCTGCTTCGGTTCGTCGGCAAGATGACCTCCGAGGAAGCCGACGCAGTACGGAAGGCGCTCCGGGGCCGGCGCGGTGGATCGGGTCGCCGATGACCGTCACGATCCTCCTTTTCGGGTATGGCGCTGCGGTGGCCGTGCTCGCGCCCCGGTTGCTCGGGGGTTTGTGGCAGCACCGGTCTCCAAGGTTGGCTGTGATGCTCTGGCACGCTGCCGGTTCCTCGGTTCTGGTGGCCGTCGTCCTGGCCGGGATCAGCTGCGTGGCCACGCCCGGGTTGGTGGAGGCCTGTCTGGAGGCGCTGATCGGCCGGGGTGATGCGGCGGGTGTGGTGACCGTCGGAGTCGGTCTCCTGGTGCCGACTCTGTTGGTTGCCAGGTTGGCGGTCGTCGCGATGCGGCTGCTGCGCGCGCAGCGCGTCGACCGCGGCCGGCATCTCGACCTTCTCGAGTTGCTCGGCTGCCACGATCCAGTTCTGGGTGTGACTGTTATCGCCGCAGCAACACCGGCGGCCTACTGCGTTCCTGGTACCGACCGGATCGTGGTCACCGACAGCGCGCTCCGGGCACTGGACCCAACCGAGCTGCGAGCCGTGCTCGCACATGAGCGTGCACACCTCGCCGGGCGGCACCACTTGCTCGTCACCTGGGCCATCACTTTGGCTCGGGCCTTTCCAGGCGTGCCGGTCTTTCATGCTCTTGGGAACGCGACTGTCGACCTTGTCGAGCTACTGGCTGATGACCTTGCGTTACGACGGGAGCGAGGGGACAGCCTCGCCACGGCCATCGCCACGTTGGGTGGAAGCAGAGCTGTTGGGTTGTCCTCGGGCCTGGCCGCCGCGGGCGGGTCTGTGCTGGCCCGGGTCCAGCGGTTGCTCGAGCCTCCGAAGCCGCTCCCCGTGGCGACGCGGATCGGTGGCGCCGGGGCAGCGCTCACGATGGTGGCGCTGCCCGCGCTGGTGGTCGCCCTTCCCGCCAGCCTGGCACTGGGTCTTGCGGCTTGTCCGTTCATGTTCGGCTGAGTATGCGAGTAGCTGTTCGGGTCGCGGTTGTTGCGTGTGTGGTGCCGCTGGTGTTGTTCGGTACTGCGCTGCCGGCGAGAGCGCACCCGACCTTGTTGAGTACGACGCCGGAAGCGGGCTACTCGGTGAGCTCCGCGCCGGACCAGGTCACGATGGTCTTCGACGAGGCTGTCAGCGTCGAAGCCCGCGGAGTACGGATCGAAAACGATCATGGCGAGCAGGTCAGCACCGACGAGGTGGTCAGCGAGCAGGGCGGTCGTCGGCTCGTGGTCCGTGTTCTGGATGACCTGCAGGCCGGGCGGTACGTGGTGCGCTGGCGGGTCACCGCGCAGGACGGCGACGTGGTCGACGCGGACTTCGACTTCGCAGTGGCCACGGACCCGAGCAGTCTGCGCGGCCGAGAAACGGCTAGTACTGCGGCCTTCCCGGTGGTCAGCATCCTGCGCTGGCTGTTCTTCCTCGGCCTGGTCGGGCTGCTGGGTGGGCTGGTGGGCGAGCGGATCGCTCGTCGGACGGCGCCCGAGGCCGTCGCGCCGAGGTCACTGGTCAGGCCGGCAGCATTGCTCGGCATGCTCGCCACCTCGGGTCTGCTGGTTCAGCTGGTGGTCTCGTCGGGCGGCATGAACCGTGCCGGATACCTGCTCGGTCTGGAGACGCTGGGCCTCGCAGTGGTGGCGGCGCTCGGTGGCCGTACCCGGTGGTGGCTCGCCGCTCCGCCGATCCTGCTGGTCGTTGCGGCTGAGTCGTTGCGCAACCACCTGGGGACCCAGCGCGGCGCGGTCGGGGTTGTGCTGATCGCCGTACACCTGGTCGCGATCGCTGTCTGGGTCGGCTCACTCGTACACCTCGTCCGGGTCGCCCTCGCCAACCGAGGTGGCACCGGGGTGGGTCGCGCGTTCGCGGCGTACTCACGGCTGGCGCTCGGCCTGTTCGTTCTTGTTGCGACGACCGGCACCGTCTCCGCGTTGTTGCTGGTGCCGAGCCTCTCAGCGCTCACCGGTACGACGTACGGGCTGACGCTGCTGGCGAAGCTGGGGCTCGTCATCGGTGTCGCAGTACTGGCCTGGTTCGGCCGGCGTCGCTTGAGTGGATCACCGGCTTCACTGACCCGCGCCGCCAGACGCGAGGCCGCGGCGCTGGTCATTGTCCTGGCGGCTAGCGCCATCCTTGTTTCCCTACCGACGCCAGCACCCGCCACCGCTGACATCGGCTACCCGCCGCCCGTCAACGGCCCGGTGATCCGGCTCGGCACGCTGGCCGGACAGATCGCGGTCGGCATCGCGGCGAGCGAGAACCAGCTCGAAGTCCGGCTACGGGTGCCCGACGACCAGAACCAACTCGGCGAGACCAGGCCGCCCGACTACCGCGTTGCGGCCCGCGCCAACGCCCCGGGCCACGCTGCAGAAGCCGTGTCACTTCGACCCTGCGGACCTGGCTGCTTCGTCGGCCCGGTGCCCTGGCGACCTGGAACCGGGTACGCCGACCTGCGGGTCGATGCGCCCGGCTGGACCGGCGGTGCGGCCGTGTTCCCGATCCACTGGGCGCCGGTTGTCAGTGGGGACGCGTTGCCTCGGGTCCGCGCGGCAATGCTGGCACAACCATTGATCCGCGTCGTGGAGACCGTCACCAGCGACACCTCTCGCCCCGCGCCCAAACCGCAGACCGTGACGTTGACCGGTCGCCAGTTCCTCGACAGCGACCCATACGGCAGCCCGCCAGACCCGGACGTCGTACTGCGTCCCCGGCCCGCGGGTGGAGGTGTTCTCACCTTCGGGCTACCCGCCGAGGGTGTCCACGTCGAGCTCGAGGTCGACGCGTCGTACCGCATCATCCGGGAGACCCTCGCGGCCCCCAAACACCTCACCCAACGCACCTTCAGCTACCCGGGCTAGCCGGGTAGCAGGTCAGTCCCAGCGGCGGCGAGCTGATCATGCGAGCACCTTGGGCGGGCACCTTACGCAGCATCGAGGGTTCCGGAGCCGACGAGGTGGTACGACGGCACTGGCACCGCCCAGGTGCGTACTCGACGTATGACCGGGCTCGGCGCCGGCCGGACGGAACGCTGGAGTTCCTGGGGCGGATCGACAAGGTGGTCAGCGTGTCGGGGCAGTGGTGTCGCTCGGCGAGGTGCGCGAGGTACTGCTCGAACAGCCGTTCGTCGAGGCGGCTGAGGTCTTCGAGCGAGCCGACCCTCAGCTCGGCCGATCAATAGCCGCAGCCGTTGTGCTGACGCCGGACGCGCACCCCGATGATGCGGTGGCGCGCGATCTGCTGGATGCGGTGCGCGAGGTGCTGGGTGGGTTGTCGCGCCCGCGGGCGCTCGCGTTCGTCGATCGTTTCGGCGACGAGCTGGCCACAGAATCGCTCCGCCAGGCCTTGGCCCTGCTCACTGCCGGGGCTGCGGAGGAGCCGCTGCATCTCACCTGGGATCAGTTGCTCACGGCATCGGCCGTGACAAAACCCTGATTGCGCGGTCAGTGGGAGGCGAGGGCGACTACGGATGCTCCGCAGAGTAGTGATAGTCCGAGGGCGACGGGCGCCCTCTCCACTGGTCGTACTGAACGGGACAGCCCGATCGCTCCTGCCAGGTGCCCAGCGGTTACGACGGCGACCTGGGTTGCTATGAGACCGGTAATCCCCAGCGGAGCAGGGTTCAGGCCGGCCCCTGGCTCGCCGAGGAGGTCCCACCCCAGGCCGAACGGGTCGCCGAGCAGGCCGGGAAGCAGTTGGAGGCTGGTGGTGAGACGGTTCCGGTCCATGGCAACCGCGACGATGATGCCGGCGACGGCCGGTACGACGGCCCGGGCTGCAGCAGCTCGCACGCTTCGCCTGCCGGCGGCGGCCGCCATCCACCAGATGGCGCAGGTGGCGACGGCGCAGGACGCCAGCAACCCCAACGTTGCCAGAAGTGTCGCCTGCTGGGCGCTGTTCGGAGCGGCCCAGATCTCCGACCGCCGTACTGCGGCGAAAAGGGTGCCGCCAGCAAGGACTCCCAGGAGCGCTGTGGCACCGCGGGGTGGATCCCAGTCGGCGAGCCGGCCACGGGGGAGTCGTGCCATCCAGGCGAGCCCGATGCCGAGCGGCTCGCAGGTGGAGAGCCACCTCACCCGTCCGACGGCCAGGCACCCTGCGACGGTCAGCAACGAGTACACGGCCAGCATCAGACCGACTGACCGGGGCGCCAGCGGGTACTGGTACGCGCTGAGGTACCAGAGCCAGGGGAGCGCGAGGACTGCTGCGGGCCGAACGCTGCCGGTACCGTCACCGGGTTGACCGCGGGTGAGCACCCTGGCAGTGCTGTCCCACGGGTCGGCCCAGCGCCACACCGGGCCAAGCAGAATGCTGGCGAGCACGAGCACCGGCCAGGCGACTCCCACGACGAGCGCGGGAGCGAGGTTCTCCAGGTCGTCATCCGCGCCGAGCCGCCCGGCGGTGATCGCAACGCCGAGCAGCAGTACGGTCAGTAGCCGGGAGATCACGGCAAGTGCTGGGAGTTCGTCGCGCCAGGACTCGACCATGGGCGGCGCGCCCGCCCGTGGTCCCCGTCGCACGCCGGGCCAGGCGAGCGCTACCAGCAGGACAAGCGCAGCGGTGATGCACCCGGTGATGAACGGCGAGACCGGAAGGTCGTACCGCTGCGTGATCGGATGAGCCGGCGCGTTCGCCACCGTGATGGCCAGGCCTGGGAACACCTGCTCATGTTATTCCGGCATGCTGTTGAGCGATTGACGACAGCGCTGAGACGTGCCTACGTTGGCAGATGCGGAGGTGGCAATCATGCGCTTGGTCACCCGGTTGGTTCTGGCGACGTCGTTGACGCTGTTCGGGGTCTCGGTCGCGCCGCCGGCTCTTGCCGACCACACGGATCCCCGAACCCCGCTTGCTCCGACCGACGGTGCGACGGTGACCGGGATCGTTCGTGGTGAAGGCACGTGGAGGCACTTGGCGAACCTCCCGGGACTGGCCAGCCCGGCGCTGACCGGCGGTGGCACGGATCTGGAGTTCTTCTCACCCGCCGGCAGCAGGGACGTGTACGGAGCCTTCGGCACGCTGGGTCAAGACGAGGCCGGCAGCGTCGGGCAGCGGATCGTCCAGCTGACAGCGGGGGACGCGGTCGCGCCGCGGTGGGTCGCCGACCACGGCTCGGCGCACTGCTCGACCTCCAACCCGGCAGGCACTCTCGGTCTGCAGCACGACTCGCAGATCGGTGCCGTGGGCAAGGTTCGGCTGCTCACCGACACGACGGATGCGACTGGGCGCTGTCACGACCCGAACGGCGGCGGGCTCGAGATCGTCGACGTCACCGGCATCGCCGACCCGGCCTTCGCGCCCCGCGAAGTGGGCCTCGTCCGGCTGTTCGGCTTCTCGCACACCCACACGGTGGACACCAAGCGGCCCTGGATCGTCTATAACAGCAGCTCGGACTTCTCCGGCGGCAACTGGATCGACGTGGTCGATATCCGCTCGTGCTTCGGCAACCACAACTGGACCCTGGCCAAGCGCCGCGGTGACTGCCGGCCGTTGGTCTACCGGATCGCGTTCCAGCCCGAGTGGACGATGCAGCGCGACCAGAACACCGGCCAGCTCGAACCGGGATCTGCAGCGTGTCACGACATCACCTTCGCCAACGACCGCCTGTTCTGCGCCGGCGTGAACGCGACGCTGATCCTCGACGTGTCAGGGCTGTTCGGCAACGGCGGGAGGGTGTCGGGTACGCCGTTCGCCTGTCCCGTGATCGACGGGACGCGGACCGGCGCGAAGGTCACCGACTGCGGTGGCATGGGCCCGACCCGGACGGAACGCGCCACCGGTTGGCGATTCCTCGGCACGTTCCAGCACCCGGGCCGCGACTGCGGGCCGCCGGGTACTGATGTCCGGACCTGCAACTCCAACAACCAGGTCCGCTCCGACGAGGGCGTCTCGGTCTCGCACGAAGCCGACCCGACGGCCGACCGGCGGCTGATGTTCGTCACCGACGAGCGCGGCGGCGGCGTCGTACCGCCCGGTTCGTCGTGCGCGCCGGGTATCGACAACCCGTTCGGCAACGGCGGGGCGCACGCGTTCGACATCAGCGATCCGTCGTACCGGCCGAGACGTTCTGCGACATCCACGTCATCGAGCAGGTCCCGGGTGAGCAGCGGTTCGTGGCGGCGTACTACCGCCAGGGCATCAAGATCGTCGACTGGTTCGTCGACGCCCAAGGGCATGTGCAGTTCCGGGAGACCTCCTCGTTCACCCTGCCGAACGCCAACACCTGGGCCGCCGAGGACTTCAAGATCGTCGACAACCCCGACGGCACCCGCACCTACTTCCTCGCCACGGACGACATCCACCGTGGCATCGACCTCGCCAGCTGGACGGGCCGGCCGAACCCGATCGGCGCACAGGCTCCTGCGCCGTCGATCCGAACTTCGGCAGTGAACATGAGTCTGGTCGGGTTGGCGATCCTCCTACTACCTGTAGCTGCCCTGTACGGGCACCGACGCCGGTCGTCCCCGATGCCGGAGGCCGGCTGACCGGCAGCGGCAACAAGTGGCCGCTGACCTCATCTCTCCGAGTACCACAGCTGTATTGACGTTGTGGAGGGTGTTATGCCCAGGTTCCTACGTTCCTCGTCCCGGGCCCGAGGCCTGCTTGCACTTGCGTGCGCCTCGGCCATCGCCGTCCTGGCCGCACCGACCGCCGTGCTGGGCGCCGTCCCTCCCTCCGGCGCGTCAGTAGCCGCGGCAGACCCAGACCACGGTGATCTCGACCTGCGCGCCGGCAGCGTGCAGCCGTCCGACACCCAGCGCCGAGCCGTCGCGGACCTGGAGGCGTCCGTCCAGTGGAACCGCTTCGGAACCCCGGAGTCGTTGATCAGGTCCAGTGGTTTCCTTGCCACCGGGGTTGCAGGCAACAATGCGGTGACGGCGGCCCGGAGTTGGGTCGACGACAACAGAGCGCTGTTCCGGCTCGGCTCTCTCGATGGCCTGAAGCTCTACGCACACGCCCCACTTCGAGGCAGCGACGGTCACGCCGTCCACTTCCGGCAGGAGTACCCCGGTCGCCCGGCTGCCGAGGGCGGTCAGCTGACCGTGGGCCTCGTCGGATCGCCGCAGAAGGGCTGGAACATCGCCTACGTCTCCTCCTCGATCACCGGAGACACCGCACTTGCGGCGGCGCAGAAGTTGTCTGCCACCGAAGCGTGGCTCGCCGCCGCGCGGAACGCTGGCGTCGACGCCTCAGCCGCGGACCTCGGTACGGCGAAGCGTGATCGTGAGTGGACCGTCTTCGCAGTCGACGGGCTGGCTGACGTCCAGCGTGCACGGCCCGTTGCCGTCCCGACGTACACCAACGGTGTGCGCCCTGCCTGGCAGGCGCTCGTCGTCGACAACCAGGGCGGCCACGCCGAGGCATTCAGTACCTTCATCGACGCGGCCACAGGCGACGTAATCGTGCGCCGGAACCTGGTGCACCAGTCGCACCAGCCGGCGGATCAGTTCTCCGGCGCCGTGCCGCAGACCGACGGCGCGTGCGACACCGACAAGGGGCCGTGGGTTGTCGCCCAGGATGAGCGGATCGGTTCCGTCGCGGTGTCGGTGGAGGCAACGCTGACCACGAACGACAGCGTCATCCACCTGATCCGCGACGGACAGGTCGTCGCCAGCCAGGACACGGTGTTCAGTCCCGAGGCGCTGGTATATGACCCGGCGGACGGCGGTCAGGGCACGTACCACGTACGCATCTGCGACTTCGGCGACGGCGCGGCCTGGATGACGCCCAACAGCTACACGGGCCAGATCGCCTTCAACCCCGCCGACGCGGGTGTGCCGTTCCCGCCGAAGTGGAAGGTGTTCCCGGCGAACCCCCTGCTCGGCAACCAGCAGCACCCGTGGAACTACCCGAGCACCGACACGCGCGAGATCTGGTGCTGGGACTCGACGGTCGGCAATCCGCCGGTGACGCTGCCCGAGTGCGATCGCGAGGTGCAGAACACCGCGTCCCGTGCGCCGTGGGACTTCAACCTGCGGACGAACACGCCGACATTTACGACGAGTGGCAACAACGCGAACAGTGCGGAGGCGTGGAGCAGCCCGTTGACTCCGGGCCCAACCGGCTTCCGGCCGTTCAGCCCGCAACGCGAGTACGTCTTCGGCTGGTCGAACGCCTGGCACACCTCGAACTGCTTTACCCCGTTCGTGCCCGGGCAGAGCCACGACATCGCGGCTGCGACCACGAACCTGTTCGGGATGCACAACCGGATGCACGACTGGTCGTACTTCCTCGGCTTCACCGAGGAGCGCTGGAACGCCCAGGACTCCAACAGCGGTACGGGCGGCACCGCCGATCGTGATCCACTGCTCGGCGACGCCCAGGCTGGTGCGCTCACCGGCGGCTTCCCGAGCTACCTCGGCCGCGACAACGCGAACATGATCACGCTGCCGGACGGCGTACCGCCGATCACGAATATGTACCTGTGGCAGCCGCTGGCGGGCGCGTTCTACGCACCCTGCGTCGACGGCGACTACGACATGGCGGTGATCGGGCACGAGTACGGTCACCTGATCGAGAACCGCATGATCGGCAAGGGTGGGTCGCGCGGTGGTCACCACGCCGGCGCGATGGGCGAGAGCTTCGGTGACTTCGACGCCGCCGAGTACCTCAACGAGTACGGCTTCGTTCCGGTGAACGGCGAGAACCCGTTCGCCGTCGGCGCCTACGTCACAGGCAACAAGGAACGGGCCATCCGCAACTACGGGATGAACTTCCCGCGCACCGGGGCCTTCCCGGCGCCCGGCCTGTCCCCGCGGGTCAACCCGCTGAACTTCAGCGATATGGGGCACGACATCGTCGGCCAGCAGGTGCACGCGAACGGCGAGATCTGGAGCGCCGTGAACTTCGACATCCGCCAGGCCCTTGTCGCGAAGTACAACGGCACCTTCCCGGCCGGCGACAAGCAGCTCCAGCAGGCCTGTGCGGACGGCAAGCGGCCGGCTGAGCTGTGCCCGGGCAACCGGCGCTGGATCCAGATCGTCTACGACGCGATGGTGCTCATGCCCACCGCCCCGTCGATGCTTCAGGCTCGGGACGCCTACCTCGCGGCCGACCTGATGAGGTTCGGCGGTGCCAACAGCAACGAGCTGTGGTCGTCATTCGCGCGCCGTGGTTTCGGCCCGCAGGCGTTCAGCACGAACGAGAGTGCTGAAGGCGCTGGAGGCGACACCGACCCGACGCCGGACTTCGGCTCGCCACAGCATCAGAACGCGACGGTGACGTTCCGGGCCGTCGACGCAGCTGACAAGAAGCAGGAGGTGAAGACGCGCTTCTACGTCGGTCATTACGAGGCGCGGGTGTCGCCTGTCGCGGACACCGATCCCGCCACGACCAGCCCGCGCGCCGGAGTGGCGAACAACCTCGACGAGGTGGCGCGCTTCATGCCTGGACGGTATGAGTTCGTCGCGAACGCACCGGGCTACGGTCACGTGCGGTTCGCGCTCGACCTGGCCGCCGGGGCGAACCAGACGGTGACCGTCGCCATGCCGGCCAACACCGCCTCGAGCGCCAAAGGCGCGGTCGCCTTTGGAGACGGCGTCAACCACGCCAACCTGATCGACGACACCGAGGCCACGAGCTGGGACCGTACGGGTGCCCAGCCCGACGTGCGCGGCAGCACGGTGACCGTCGACCTGGCCGCTGGTGCGCAGACGTTCAACCGCGTGCAGGTCAGCGCACTGCTGTTCGGCCAGAACCGCTTCACCGCGCTGCGGCAGTTCGAGATCTGGGCCTGCAACGCCGCCGTGCAGAACTGCATCGCACCGACCGTCGGCTTCGCGAAGATCTACACCAGCCCCGCTGACGCCTTCCCGGGCTTCAACCCGCGGCCCGTGGCTCCGGAGATGATCCTGCGCAGCTTCGCCGTGCCGCAGACCACGGCGACGCATGTGCAGATCCGGGTGCTGACCAACCAGTGCACCGGCAGCACGGCCTTCCAGGGCTCACAGGACGCGGATCCGCTCAACGGCACCGACTGCCGCGAAGGCTCACCCGGCGCGGGCCCTGTCACCGTCTTCGGTGATCTGCCCCAGGTGCTCGCCCCCCGGGACAACGAGGTTCACATCGCCGATCTCCAGATCCTGAGAGGAGCAGTCTCCGTCACCACCCAAAAGACCCAGCAGTGACCGATCAGTACCGGGAGAGGCTGCCGCGGCGTTGTGCGACCCGCTCTCCGACTCGGAATACTGCGAAGCCGGCGATGAACCACACGATCGCGGTGCCGAGCATCCAGGTCAGGCCACCGGTTCCCCTGATCGGGATGGTGGCGTCGTCCAGCATGACGCTGCGAAGGCCGGCCATGGAGTGCGTCAGGAACAGTGGTTTGGCGACGGTTTCGGCCCAGGTGGGCAGTTCGGTGGTGGGCAGGATCGCGCCGCTGACGAACATGACCAGCATCAGTGCCATGTCGTTGAGCAGTGGGATGCGTTTCCAGACCAGGGTGAGCCCGGCGATCGCCATTGCTAGGCCGGCGGAGCCGACGATCAGCAGCGCCAGGGGCAGGAGTGCGTCGAGGCGCCAGTGCAGTTCGATGCGGACCAGCGACGCGGTAACGGCGTACATGACTGCGACGACGAAGGCCGACTCGGCGATCGCAGCGACGATCCGTCCGGCGACGACATGAACCCAGGAGGGTAGCGGGCTGAGGTAGGTCTGTTCGAGGGTGCCGGACTGGATCTCGGCGAGTAGCCGCCAGAACATCTTCACCACGTGCAGATAGGTGTAGGCGTATGCGACGAAGCCGAGCAGCAGCCAGGCCATGTGACCTGGATCCAGGGTCCAGTCGAGCTGTCCGGTGGCGGCGATGGTGCCGGCCTTGCCGGCGGTGAAGCCGATCAGCAGTAGGAAGACGATGAACAGTGGTAGCTCGATGAGGATCTGCAGCCGTTCGCTCCAGCCGTGGCGCAGGCCCTTGACGGTCTCGTTGCCGACGGCGGTCATTGTCTGCCTTGCGGTCCAGGTGCGGGCTGTGGTGGTCATGCGCCGAGCCTTCCTTCGCGTAGTCCGCGGCGGATCGCGGCCTGGTACGCCGCCCAGCCGATGACCAGAGACACGGCCGCATGTACGACGGCCCAGGGGAGCGTGCCGTTCGACCACACCTGTTCGAGGGGCGCACCTGCGACCAGGATCTGGCGGGTGGCGTCGAGCCCGAGCGTCGTGGGGATGAGGGTCTTGGAGGCAAGCTCAAGCCAGTCGGGGAAGACGAAGACCGGGATGAAGGCGCCGTTGAGCATCATGATCACGTTCTGGACGACGTGGATGACCGCTCCGATCGAATTCACGACCAGCGCGATCCCGCCGAACAGCAGCACGAAGCCGGCGATGTCGACGAGCGTTACTGCCAGCGGGATCGCCGCGGACCAGCGGAACGACAGTTCGACGCCCCGAACGGCGAGCAGGATGACAAGGTTGAACCCGGCGACGACCGCTGCGATCACGAGCCCTTCGACCAGCGCTGCGGCGAGCCGGCCGGTCGAGGCGACCCACGGCCGGAGCGGGCTGAGGAGGCTTTGTTCGAGGGTCCCGGTGTACATCTCCTCCAGCACGCCGCCGACCATCCGCAGCGAGGCGATGTAGAGGACGACGTACCCGAGGAACGCGACGAAGGTCATCGCGAGCACCTCGCCGACGAGCCGGCCGCCGCCGATGAAGACCTGGATCACCCAGTAGAGCATGGCGACGTAGGCGAGCCCGAGCGCCAGTGGTGCTTTGTGGACCCACATCACCCGCAGGCCCTTGGTTGTTTCGTTGCCGAGCATCCTCAGCCCTAGGCGAAAGGTGGGCAGGTCAACTGTCGTTGCCATGGCCAACATCTCCCTTCAGCAGCGAGACGAAGATGTCTTCGAGGCTTGGCCGGACCCGGCTGACCCTGAGGACCGGTACCGAGCTGTGGTGCAGTTCGTTCAGTACGGCGTGCAGCGCGTCTTGATCGGATGTCGGCAGTTGGATGGTGGCTTGGCCGTTGGCGGACTCCATCGCGACCTTCGCCCCGAGCCCGGCGGCCACCGTGGTCGTCATACCGGATACCTCGATTTCGAAACGGTCCTCGGCGTAGTGGTCGAGCAGTTCACGGGTAGGCAGATCGGTGATGATGCGGCCGTCGCGGATGATGGCTACCCGGTCGGCCAGTTCCTCGGCCATCGCCAGTTGGTGGGTGGTGAGAACGACGGTCTTGCCTTCCTCGCGAGCCATTCGACGTACCCAGTGCCGCACGGTCCGAGCGGCCTCCACGTCAAGCCCGATGATGGGCTCGTCGAGCAGCACGATCGGCGGGTCGGTCACCAGGGCCGCAGCGACGGCGACCTTCTGCTGCATCCCGCGGGAGAACCCGCCCACGGGTTCGTTGCGGCGGTCCCACAGGTCGAGTTCGCGCAGCAGCCGCTCCGCTCGCGGTCTGATCTCGGCCTTGGACAAGCCCTTGAGCCGGCCGAAGTAGAGCAGGTTCTGCCAGGCCGACAGCGACCAGTAGACGTTGCGCGATCCTTCCAGTACGGCGCCGATCTGCTGGACGGCCCGGCTGCGCTGCTTGCCGATGTCGAAGCCGCCGAGCCGCGCGGTGCCCGCGGTCGGGGTAACCAGGCTGGTCATCATTTTGATGATCGTGGTCTTGCCGGCACCGTTGGGTCCGAGCAGCCCGAGGACCTGACCGGCCGGGACATCGAGGGACACGTCCAGGACGGCTGTCAGGTGTCCGTACTTCTTCGTGAGCTGCCGCAGCTCGATGGCCGGGGCCGCAGCTGTGCCGGCGGTAGTGTGCGGCTTGAGCAACTG
Source organism: Kribbella catacumbae DSM 19601 (assembly GCF_000372465.1). Taxonomy (GTDB): domain Bacteria; phylum Actinomycetota; class Actinomycetes; order Propionibacteriales; family Kribbellaceae; genus Kribbella; species Kribbella catacumbae. The sequence goes on along the minus strand of NZ_AQUZ01000019.1, from coordinate 29,930 downwards.
TTCGGACATGGTTGCCCTTCTCAACGGCCCAGTAGGGAGCCGAAGATGATCCGGCTTGCTTCGATGGAGTCGGCCTGGTCGTAGACCTCGCCGGACAGTGCTGGATTGGTCTCCAGATAGAGCTGTGCGTGTTCGGGGCGAGTGAAGAAATGCACGTAGCGGCAGGCGGCCTCGGCGGCGGTGCCGCAGCCACGGGTGGCGGCGGTCAGCATGACTGTGCTGTCGGGTTCCCACGTCCAGACGCGGTTGTGGTACCGGATCCGGATCAGCTCGCCAGTCTGCGGGTCGGCGCTGGTGATGGCGGCGTTGCGGCCGGTCATCAGCGGGATGCCGAGGGCGTCGGCGCCGCACATCGCCCAGGTGGTGGGGCCGCCGTCGAACTCGACCCGGTGCGGCGTCGGGGTGCCGGAGAACGGGTAGGCCACTGTGACGGAGCCGTCGGCGGTGTGCACGAGGTCGGCCTCGGACAGGCTTGCCAGCGCGTCGTCGGGGTCGGCGCCGAGCAGGCTGGCTCGGTCGGTGATCCAGGCGACGGTGGGCGCGGTGCCGGTGCCGACGAATGCGGACAAGATGGCCCGGTGCAGCTCGCGCAGCTCAGGACTCAGCGTGGCTTGGGCCTGGTTCATCAGGGTGAGGCCGAACCTGGCGGCGAAGTCAGTGATCGCGCTGCCAGCCCGATTGTCGTTGGTCATGGTCGTTTCCTCCGTCGCAGTGGTTCGATCGGTGTCGATTGCGACGGTAGGAACTCACCCCGGGGTGAGGGTCAAGCGTTCATCGGTCCGCGTGGCGCTGGTCGATCGTGCAGCGAGGGTCGCTGTCCCAGCACGCTTCGCCCTCGCCTGCCAGATCCGCGCGGTACTCGGCCTCGAACTTGTCAATGCGCCGGACTGTCTCTTCCAGTTGGGCGATCCGCGCCTGAAGCCGGCGGCGAGATGCGTCCAGCCGTTCGGCCAAGTGCGGCCCGAACGATCGGCGTGCATGCGAGGCTGTCAGGCCGCGGATCTCGGCGACGGTCAGGCCGAGACCGCGCAGCGTGCCGATCCAACGCACACACCACAGGGCGTCGGTGTTGTAGAGCCGGTAGTTCGACGGGCTGCGCCCGACGGTGTAGATCAGGCCTGTGTCGGTGTACTGGCGCAGGTTCTTGATCGGCACCCCGGTACTGCGGGAGAGATCGCCGACCGTCATCAGGCTGGCCCCGTTCCGGGTGATCGTCATCGTTACCTCCTTGGTTCAGGCCGCGCAGCAGGACAGCTTCGACACGTCTCGGGTGTAGGTCTGGGCGGTGAGCTTGAGGGCTTCGGCCATGGTCAGGTACGGCGCCCAGGTGTTCGCGAGCTGGTCGACGGTCATCCCCGCGCTGAGGGCGTAGGTGGCGGCGGTGATCACGTCGCCCGCTCCTTCTGCGACGACGTGGATGCCGAGCAGGCGGCGGGTTCCGGCCTCGGCGACGATCTTGACCAGGCCGCGGGTGTCGCGGTTGACCAGGGCGCGGGGCACGTACTCCAGCGGCAGGATGCGGCAGTCGCATCGGATCCCGGCGTCGACGACCTTGGCGTCGGTCAGGCCGACCGACGCGATCGCGGGACTGGTGAAAGTGACCCTCGGCACTACGGTGTAGTCCAGGGTCCGCTCCGCGGCATCGAGTGCGTTGTCGGCGACAAGGGTGCCGTGGGCGGCGGCGACGTACACGAACTGCGGATGGCCGGTGACATCGCCGGCGGCCCAGATCCGTGCGTTGGTGGTGCACAGGTGGTCATCGACGACAACCTCGCCGCGTTCACCGGTCTTGACTCCGACCTGGTCCAGGTTGAGGCCGGCGGTGACGGGGCGGCGGCCGGTGGCGACCAGGAGCCGCTCGGCGTGTATCTCGAAGTCCTTGCCTTGTGAGGTGTGGATGGTCGCGATCGCCTGGTCGTCCTGGGTGCGGACCGCGGCCAGGGTCGCCCGGGTGTGCACGGTGATGCCTTCGTCGGTGAGGACCTGTGCAATCACGTCGGAGACCTCGGGCTCTTCGAACGGGGCAAGCCGGTCGAGCGTCTCGATCACCGTGACCGTCGTACCGAGACGGGCGAACAGCTGCGCCTGCTCCAGCCCGACCGCGTTGCCGCCGACAACGATCATGGAATCCGGCAGCTGATCGAGCTCCATGGCGGTGGTCGACGTCAGGTAGCCGACGTCGTCCAGGCCCGGGATCGGCGGCGCCCAAGGGGCTGAGCCGGTCGCGATCAGGTACTGCGCCGCCCCGAGGCGCCGGCTACCGCCAGCTTGCAGGCTGATCTCCAGGACAGGGCTGTCTGCGTTCCCGTCGAAAGCCGCGGTCCCATGGACGATCTCCCAGCCGTAGTCCGCGGCCAGTTCGGTGTACTTCTCCGCGCGCAGCTGGTCTACCAGCGCGTCCTTGCCGCCGGCCAGGGTCGGGAAATCGATCGGCAGGTCCGCCGGTGCCAGGCCGGGGAACCTGCCCGCCGCGCTGGCGACGTGACGCGCTTCCGCGGCGGCCAGCAGCGCCTTGGAGGGCACGCAGCCGACGTTCACGCAGGTGCCGCCGGTGGTGTCGCGCTCTACCATCACCACCCGCCGCCCCTTGCCGGTGGCGGCGATCGCGGCGGCGAACGCCGCCGCACCGGAGCCGATGATCGCCAGGTCGACACTTGATCGATCTTCGGTCATGAACGCAGCCTCCTCATACCTGATGTCAGGTGATTGCTATACGCCTTGCCGAATACAACAATGCAACCATACTATGCGGGTAGGCGAATAGATCCGATGATGGGAGGCGACGGGCATGACCGAGTCCGCAGTCCTGGCGTCCGCCGCACCGGCCGCTGCCTGTTCGCATACCGGCACCGTGGCCAGGTTCTTCCGGGCTCTGGCCGACCCGACCCGGCTGCGTCTGCTGGAGTTCATCCTCCGCGGTGAGCGGACCTCGGCCGATTGCGTCGAGCACGCCGGCATCTCCCAGCCGCGGGTGTCAGTGCACCTGTCCTGCCTGGTCGACTGCGGTTATGTCACCGCCCGGCGGAACGGCAAGAAGTTGCACTACTCCGTAGGTGACCCCCGCGTCGCCGACCTGGTCGTGCTCGCCCGCGCACTGGCCGCCGACAATGCAGCCGCTCTGGACTGCTGCCCTCGTATCGGCCAGGAATGAATCGGCAAGGGAAACGGCCATGCCTGCCGAGGTTCCGCCTACATCCCATGATCCTCACCAGTCCGGCGTCGGCAGTATCGTCGGTGGAATCGGCGCCGCTGTCCTGGTGATCGTCTGTTGCGCCGCTCCCGTTCTGCTCGCTGCGGGTGCTCTTGGTGCGGTCGGGGCCTGGCTGTCCAATCCGTGGGTGATCGCCGCCGCGGTCGCCCTCGTCGGGAGCGCTGTGATTGCGACTGTCGCGCAGCGCAGTACCTCCCGTGCTCACCGTGCCTCCTGCCGCCCTGCCTCTCCCGCTGACGGCCCCTCCGACGCCGACCCCCAAGGTCGGTCGGCCACGGAAGACCCGCGCCAGCGATGACGAACCCGCCCGCCGGCGCCCCGCCGCCGACCTGCGAGGATCTGTACGACGAGGCGCGGGCGCGGCCGAAGTCGATTCGCCTACTGCCTGGCATCACCCGGGACGCGATCCGGTTGGTCAGGGCAGCCGCACCGCGCGAACTGTCGATCAGCATCGTGCTGAAGCTGGTCAGCGGCGCTGGCCTGGCACTCGTCTTCCTGATGGGCAAGAACCTGATGGCGACCCTGCTGACCCAGGGGCAGCTGCCCCGCACGGTCGACGTACTCCCGAAGGTCCTCGCCGTCGCTGCTCTCATCTCCGCACTTGGCCTGATCGCGGCTGCGGGCCGGGAGGTGCGCGAGGTTCTGTCCGAGACGACCGCCAGGTACGCCAGGGAACGCATCATCGACGTGGCCGCCGCGGTCGAGTTGCAGGCATACGAGAACCCGTCTTTCCATGACCGGCTGGCGCGCGCGGCGACCGGTCAGCATCGCCCGATCCAGTTAGTCGACGGCTTGATCGGCACGCTCGGCGCCGTCTCCGGCGTCGCCGGTATCGCCGTGGCGCTGCTCGCGATCCAACCGTGGCTGGTTCCGATCGTGGCTGCAGCCTCGGTTCCGCTCGTCGCCGGAGTGCTCAAGGCCGGTCAGTCACTGTTCGGGTTCCATCTGCGAATGACCGCGGCGACCCGCGCCCGCAACTACCTGTTCGAACTGCTCACCGGGAAGCCGTCCGCCACCGAGGTGCGGGCGTTCGGGCTGACAGACCATCTGCGGACGCGGCACTCCGACTTGTACGACGCTCATATGGTCGAGCTGCGACGTACCGCCCGCGAACGGTTCCGGCTCGCCGTGGCCGGTAACCTGGCACTCGCGATCAGCCTGGCCGGCTCCATCGCAGTCCTCCTGCACCTCGCACTGACAGGCCGGATCGCCCTGGCCGACGCGGCCACGGCCGGTGCCGCGCTGCTCGTCCTCGCCGAGCGGATCATGATGAGCGTGATGAGTGTGGGCGATATCTACGAGTCCGGCTTGTTCGTGGAGGACTTCACCTCGTTCCTCGCCTTCGGGCCGGCCGCGATCGCCGACCGGGCATCAGGCCCGGCACCGCGGAGCTTCGGCCGGCTCGTCGTCGACAACGTCACCTTCACCTACCCTGCGGCCACAACGCCGGCGCTCACGAACGTCTCGCTCGACATACGCGCCGGCGAGGTGATCGCCCTGGTCGGCGAGAACGGGTCCGGCAAAACCACCCTCGCCAAGCTGCTGTGCCGGCTGTACCTGCCGCAGAGTGGGCAGATCCGCTGGGACGACACCGACACCGCAACCGTCGATTCGGACGAGCTGCGCCGATACATCGCGGTCATCTTCCAGGACTTCCTGCACTACGCCCTGACGGCGCGGGAGAACATCGGCTTCGGGTCCATCGCTCACGTCGACGATGTCGAGGCCGTGCGTTCCGCTGCCCGGCGTTCGGGCGCCGAATCAGCGATCAGCGCGCTACCTGACGGATACGGCACGATCCTGTCGCCGGAGTTCAGCGGCGGCCGCGACCTGTCGATCGGGCAATGGCAGCGGGTTGCTCTGGCCCGCGCGTTCATCCGGGACGCGCCACTGGTCATCCTCGACGAGCCGACCGCTGCTTTGGACCCTCGTGCTGAGCATGACCTGTTCACCAGCATCCGCACCCTGTACGCCGGCCGCACCGTGCTGCTGATCTCCCACCGATACTCGACCGTCCGCAACGCGGACCGGATCTATGTGCTCCGCGACGGGCAGATCGCCGAGCACGGCAGCCACGAGGAGCTGATGGCGCGAGCCGGCCACTACGCCGAGCTGTTCACCCTCCAGGCATCCGCCTACACCGACCTCGACCCCAACCACCAACTGACATCTCGGGTTCGGTGGTCGATCACCCGTCGAGACGGATGATCCCGCGCTCGATGCCGGAGACCTCGGGCGCATTCGCCCGTCACCGGCGAGCCGTTCTTTGCCTCCAGCAACGACCCGTGCGCGCGGCGCGGTGGAGTCCGGGCCTCAGGTGACCGGGGTGGCGGGTCGGCGACCCCAGACGACGGCTTGGCCTGATGACGACAACCGGCAGTACGAGGCCCGCGAGTACGATGGCCGCGGCGGCCCTGTCCAACACCCAGGTCCAGGTGATCTCGTGACCCGTCCGCGCCGCAACCGCAGCGGCCGCTGCCAACAGAATCAGTCGCCATGCCCACCGGGCATGGCGCACGGCGACGTCCTCTCTCCGGTGTTTCACGGTACGCCGTTGCGCTCGATGGGCCATCGTGGATCCCCAGATGTACTGCTTGGCAGCCAAAAGGTCGGGCTGCCGCTAAGTCCAGGATCTCACTGCTCCCCAACGCTGGCTGGGTGCCGACCTCCTGATGGGTGAAACGAATTCGCGCGGTTCTCCGATGTAACCAGGGGGAGACTGGGGGAACCTTGAGTCGTTGTCGCTACACCCGACAGCCGCTGGACTGGGGAATGTCCGATGCCGCCGCGCGGATGGCGGCACTGTGGGTGATCATCGCCGCTGCGCCTGCCGAGGCGGTTGACGAGGTGCTGGCTGACGACCGTCTGCTGGACTGGGTGGCCGGCATGCGAAACGTTGCCGGTGGCACGGGGAATTCCACCAGGACGGCCACGGTCAGCCTCCAGATGCACGCCATGCGTAGCGGCCAGCGGGACCGGGTGTGCCGGCGCCAATCCAGCGGCGAAGGGGAGCGTTCTAGTCGCCGGCTTCGGCGGTGATGGTGGCGGGGTCGAGGATGGTGATCTTGCCGCGGCCGAGGTGGAGGAGGCCGCGGTCGGCGTACTCGCCGAGGACCTTGGTGGCGGTCTCGCGGGAGGTGCCGGTGAGGGCGGCGATCTGCTCGTGCGTCAGGGCCAGTTGTACGCCGCGGCCGAGCGGGCGTTTCTGCTGGTCGGCGGCGAGTAGGCACAAGGTAGCGGCGATGCGCTGGGGCACGCTCTTGAAGACGGTGTCGGAGAGGCGCCGTTCGAGTTCGGCGACGCGGCGGCCAAGGATCTCCGAGATCCGGGTGGCGATCCGGGGGTCGGACAGCAGGAAGCGGTACACGTCGGCCCGGGCCATCACACAGACGGTCACGTCATCGAGTGCTTCGGCGAAGTTGTCGTGCATCTGCTGCCCGACAAGCAGCATGTCCCCGAAGATCGTGCCGGGGGTGATCAGGGCGGTGGTGAGGGCCCGGCCATCGGGGGAGACGCGGAAGATCCGGACCCGGCCCTTCTTCAGGATGAAGAGGGTTTCGACCGGCTGGTGGGGCGAGTAGAGCAGCTCGCCGGCCGAGTAGGTCTTCATCGGGGCCGCGGCCGCGATCGCCTCCATCTCGGCGGACGAGAGGTCGGTGAAGATGTCGACCTCCGCGATGCACCAGATGTCGTCGCCGGTGGCTCGCTCCACGTCGGCCCACTCCTCGCGTTGTCCCGGCGCCCAGGGGGGTAGGGCCCCAGACTGCTGGTCGAGGGCTTCGAAGCCCTCGACCAGACAGTACCGCTCGCCGGCCTCAGCCACGACACACCGTCACGAGGACTTGGACAGCATGGGGCGGCCCATGATGTAGCCGGCGACCAGGAGCAGCCCGTAGATCAGGTGGCCCGCCAGGCTCCACCACTGGTTGGCGCCGACTTCGAAGACCATGGCATCCATGCCCAGCCAGGCCGGCATGATCCACAGCGCGCCGATCACCCACCACGCCACGCCGTACAGCAGCCCGACCAGCATCGCGGGGCCGCGCTGGTTGAGCAGCCGCGAGAACAGCAGGACGAAGACCACGCCGAACAGTGCCGAGTTGAACAGGTGGATGAGCCAGCCCAGGCCCGTCGAGGGATCCGAGATCAGGTCACCGACCTGGTCGATCATCTGGACGCCGGGCATCATCTTCGGGTCGGCGTCGCGGACCTGCATGATGATGCCCAGGGGAATCCCGGCCACCACGCCGGCGGCGGCGCCGGTGACCAGGTTCATCGGTAGTGCACGCATGCTTGTTGTCGCGCCTGTCGAAGCCATCAGAGTTCCTCCTCTAGCTGTCGACGGCGAAGCTACGCCTAGTGATCACGCTTGTTCGGTGATCGCGGTCACAGTTCTGGCGGTGCGGCCGTCGACGGTCATGAAGAATTGCGCGGCGGCGAGTTGCACGGCCATCGACCAGGTCGGGTAGGCGTGGCTGGTGGCGGCGAGGCGGCCGGTGAACATGCGGGTCGCCATCGCGAGTGCGGGTTCGTGGATCAGTTCACCGGCCCGTTCGGCGACGATCGTGGCTCCGAGAATGCGGCCGCCACCTGCGTTGCCGAGGAGTCGTCGGCGGCCGGCGACGAGCTTGACGAACCCGTCGACGGCTCCGGCGGTCAGGGCCCGGTCCAGCCCGCTCATCGGCAGTTCGGCGATCCTTGCACGGCGCGGGGCGTTGGTGGCGAGGATGCCCACCTGCGCGACCTCGGGGTCGGTGAACGTCACTCGCGGGACGACATCCTCGCGGTAGATGTTCGGCCGACGGCTGAGTGCGTTGGCGGCTGCGAGGCGTCCCATCGCGTGGGCGGCGTGGGTGAGCTGCAGGCGGCCGGTGACGTCACCGGCCGCGTAGATCCCGCGTGCGGTGGTGGCGAGGTGTTGGTCGGTCCTGATATAGCCGCGGTGGTCGACGTCGACTCCCGCGGCCCCGAGCCCGAGGTCCACGGCAGGTGGCCGGCGCCCGGCCGCGATCAGTATGTGCGTGGCGGCCAGTGACGTTCCGTCGTCCAGCTCCAGTCTGGGTCCTTGTACGACGCTCTTGAGCCTGGTCGAGAGGTGGACGTCGATGCCGTCACGGCGGAGGACCTCGGTGATGATCGCGGACGCGTCAGGGTCCTGGTCGGAGAGCAGCCGGTCGGCCTGCTCGATGAGGGTTACGTGGCTGCCGAGCCGATGGAACGCCTGGGCGAGTTCGCAGCCGGTCGTGCCGCCGCCGACGATCGCCAGCGACTGTGGCAGCGTCGGGAGGTCGAAGACGGTCTCGGTGGTCAGGAAATCCACGTCGCGCAAGCCCGGGACGTCCGGTACGGCCGGAGTCGAGCCGGTGGCGATCACCACCCGGCGGGCGGAGATCGTACGGACGCCGACATCGATCCGGTTGGGGGACCGGAATCTGGCCCGGTCGAGGATTACGTCGATGCCTTCCGATCGCAGCGCGTCGGCGTCTTCGGTGGCCGCGATCGTGGCTATGACGTCGCGGATGCGCTGTGTGGCCAGCGCATACGAGACGCCGGACCGGGCGGACTCGATCAAGGTCTTAGACGGCACGCATCCGGTGAAGGTGCAGTCCCCGCCGGGCTCGCTGTCGGAGACCAACAGCGTCCTTGCGCCTCTGGTGACCGCGGCTCGAGCGGCGCCGAGACCGGACGCACCCGCGCCGATCACCACCAGATCGTAGTCATCCATCACACGTTGTGAGCGGCTCATGGTCTGAGGACACTACGCCTCCCCGGTCGCAGTCGGTCAGTAAGCGCGGTCGGTGCCCTCGCCCCCGTCGCCGGCAGCGAGTACTACGCCGGCTTGTCCGCGACCAGCAGCGCGTAGCCGAGGGCGCCATTGGTGATGGCGGTCCTGGCGGCGCCGAGTACGGATCCGGCGCGGTTGACGTCGAGGTCGTAGGAGTCGAGCTTTGCGCGGGAGGTCAGGCGGAGGAAGTGCAGGCGTGCCTCGATCTGGTCGATCATCCGGCCGGCAGCCGCGTCGTGGTGCTCGATCACGGTCACTCGCAGCCGTGCGTCGGTGAGGATCTCGGCGTACTCGGCGGCAGGGCGAGCGTCGGCGACACAGGCGACCCAGGCGCCGAGCGTGCTGAGTTCAGGCGGTAACTGGTCGCGGTCGACGGTGACGTCGGTGATGCCGACGCGGCCACCTGGGCGTAGTACGCGGGCGAACTCGTGAGCGGCCGCCGGCTTATCCGGGAAGGTGCAGAGCGCGCATTCGCACAGCACGGCGTCGACCGATCCGTCGCGGACGGGGAGTTTCTCGGCGTCCCCCGGCCGGAAGCTGACTCGGTCCGACAGCCCGGCGGCCTGGACCGCGCCGTTGCTGAGGGCAACATTGGCGGGTGACAGGTCGACGCCGACCACGCTCACGTCGTACTGCTGGGCGATCGTCAGCGCAGAGGTGCCGCGCCCGGACGCCACGTCCAGCACTGATTGCCCGCTGTGCAGATCCATCGAGGCGGCTAGTCGGCGGGTCAGGGCCTGACCGCCGGGATGATAGGAGTCACCGAGTAGCAGCGCGACCAGGTCGGACGAGTACGCCGCCGCGCAGCATGCCTTGATTTCATCAGGCTTCGTCATCGCGTTCTCCGCGGATCGTTGGTGCTGCAACTTTGGAGCCGTACGGCGACTCGGTCAGCATCGGCTGCAGCGGTACAGCATTGGGGACTACGTCGGCGACCGGTACGCCGGACATGTCGGCGCGGACCTGTTCGCGGTACCCGACCGAGTTGTAGGCGCAGAACGGGATGAGTCTGCCGTCGGGGGTGATCTCCTCCACGCAGCACTTCATCAGCTGCCGAACGTTGAGGGTGTAGGGGTCTTGGAAGTCCTGGACGACGATCATGAACGCCTTGTCGGTGATCTCCTTGACTGCTTCGGGCAGGTTGATGCCGCAGGCGTCTGCGCAGTCGAGCGCTTCGGCGACATGGCGTAGGCGGTCGTTGGAGGTGTCGGTGCCGATGAACGCCGACGCGCTCCACAGCTTTTCCAGTGCCTCGCGTACTCCGTCGTCGGGCAGTACCCGGTTGGAGACGTAGTCGAGGTAGTCCTCCACGTTCAGCAACCGTGGGATGGGCACCAGCCCGAAGTCGGGCTCGCCGGGGACGCCGTCGGTGATCAGATAGGTGATCGAGCGGCAGGTCGGGAAGCAGCACGGCACCGGGAAGAAGTCTTCGGCGCGGAACCACGTGGGTAGCTGGTCGGCGATCGCGTGCAGGACGTCGGAGTTGGTGAGCCGGGTCAGCGGGTCGAACGTAGTGTGCCGGCCGGAGTGGGTGACCGGCTGGAACGCGATCGATCGTACGGCGGGATGGCCGAGGCCGTGCGTGATGATCGGACCGATCTCGTGCTCATTGAGCCCGCGTTCGATCGCCGCGACCAGCGTCACGGTCAGACCGACCTCGGCACAGTTGTCCATGGCCCGCTGCTTGATGGTTCGCAGGTCGCGACCGCGGATCGCGCGGTGGGTGTGTTCGTCGAGGCCGTCGAACTGCAGGTAGATGTTCACCGCTCCGGCAGGCTGGTTGCGGCGGCCGAGGTCGGCGACGAACCGCTTGTCGGAGGCGAGCCGGATCCCGTTGGTGTTCAGGTTCACCGACTTGATCGGCCGTTCCCGGGCGAGGTCGATGAAGTCAAGGATCTCCTTGTGGATGGTGGGTTCGCCGCCGGAGAACATCACCACCTCGGCCTCGCCCTCGCTGGCCACGAACACGTCCAGCATCCGCGCGCACTGTTCGAGGGTGATCGAGTACCCGTCAGGTTGGTGGCCGGAGTCGGCGAAGCAGATCGGGCAGTCCAGGTTGCAGCCGGTGTTGACCTCGATGATCCCCAGGCAGGCGTGCTGCTTGTGCTCCGGACACAGCCCACAATCGCTCGGGCACCCGTCCTTCACCTCGGTCTGGAATGTCAGCGGGATCGTGCCGGGCTTGTTGAATCGCGCCGAGTCCACGTACATCTGGGCGTCGCCATACACCAGTGCCTCGAACTCGCCGTGCTCACGGCAGCGCTTCCTCAGGTACACCTTGTCGTCGCGGATGTTCACCTGGGCATCGATCACCAGCTTGCACACCGGGCAGATCGACCGGGTGAACTCCACGAACACCTCGTCGCGATCCCGCTTCCTCTGTACCGGATCCACCGTGGGCATTGAACTCGATCCCTTCGAAGGAGCACCTGGTCGCGCTCAACGGTAGGCGCGATCCACCGGAGGTTCGGTGACCGCGCTCACTGAACAGACACCCATGGTGCTCGCAGAAGACGGCGGCTGGTGATGGGATTACTGTTCCCTTGGCGGCTGCTGATTCCCCATTTGTTGTCAGTCCGTCAGCGGGAGTTGGAGGGAGAAGGTGGAGCCGTCGCCCGGGGTGGTGAGCAGCTCGATGGTTCCGCCGTGCTGGGCTGCGATCCAGGTGGCGATGGCGAGGCCGAGTCCGGTACCGGTTGCGGCCTGGCGTTGCGGCCGCGGTAGAACCGGTCGAAGATCTTGTCCCGGTCCTCGGGCGGTACGCCGAGCCCGGTGTCGGTGACATCGATCCGGGCTTGGCTGTTGTGGCGCTGTGCGCGAACTTCCACCCGGCCGGGAGGCGGGGTGTACTTGAAAGCGTTGTCGAGGAGGATCAGGACGGCCTGCTCGAGGTGGTCGGCGTCGCCGAGGACGACTGCGTCGGCGAGGTGGTGGTCGTCCGGCGGACTCAACTGGACACCGTTGGACATCCGTTCGGCCTGACGGCAGGCCGACTGCACCACGTCGGCCAGCCGGATGGGTCTTCGCTCGATGGTGGCGCCGGCGTCGGCGCGGGCGAGGATCAGGAGCTGTCGGACCATCCGCGCCATCCGGTCGGTGTCGGCGGCGACGTCGGCCAGGGCTCTGGATCGGAAGGCGGCGTCGCCGGTGTCCGGGTCGTCGAGCCTGGCCAGTCCGTCGACTGTGCTGCGGATCCGGGCCAGCGGGGCTCTGAGTTCGTGTGAGCAGTCGGCGAGGAACTGCCGGAGGTGCTGGTTGGAGTTGTCCAGGGACTCGTAGGCGATCTGGAGTTCGGCGAGCATCTCGTTGAAGGTTTCGACCAGTCGTCCCGCCTCGTCTCCGGTACTGCGTTGTGGCACCCGGCGGCTGAGGTCGCGGCTGTCGCGGACCGACCGGGCGGCGGCGACGACCTGGCCGATCGGGCGGAGCGCGCCGCGGGCGTACAGCCAGCTGGTCAGGGCAGTGAGCAGCACGGCTCCCGCGATGATGCCGGTGAGCAGGTTGCGGAGCGTTCGCAGGGCGCCGTACGTCGTCATCGGTGACCGCGCGACGACGATCTGGCGGCCGGCGTCCAGCGGCGCGGCGGTCAGGAACAGCGGCCGGCCGCCGACCCGGGCCTCGACGACTTCACCCCGGCGGGCGGCGTCCGGGATCGGCAGCACCCGGTCGCCGAGGCTGGCCGACTTCGCGACCGGGGCGCCGTCGGGACCGACGACCTGGAGGAAGACGTCGCGTGCGCCGAAGGTGTCGAGTGTGTACGGCGGGTCGGGCGGCGTGGCGCGGAACGCGGCCGCCCGGTGAGCGACATCTCGCTCGATCTCGGCGAGCAGACTCTGCCGCAACAGCTGGTTGGTCGCCACCCCGACGAGGACGAGGATCACGCCGACCAGCAGGGTGAAAGTGATCGCGAGCCGGGCCCGCAGCGAGGGTCTCCAGCGGTTCAAGGCTCGCTCCGCAGGGCGTAGCCGACTCCACGTACGGTCTGGATGAGCGGAGGCTCTCCGAGTTTGCGGCGAAGATGGCCGATGTGTACGTCGACCACGTTGCTGTCGACCGGTACGTCGTAGCCCCAGATGGCTCGAAGCAGTGCCTCGCGGCTGTGGATCCGCCTCGGGTTCCGCAACAGGAAGCCGAGGAGGTCGAACTCCGTGACCGTGAGCTCGATCCGCCTGCCGCCGCGGACGACCTCGCGGGTACCGAGGTCGCAGACCAGGTCGTCGTGGCTGAACCGATCCAGCGCGTCCGCGCCACGGCGGCGCAGTACTGCGCGAATGCGGGCGACCAGCTCGTCGAAGTCGAACGGCTTGGCCACGTAGTCGTCGGCACCGAGATCCAGCGCGCCCACCTTGTCGGACACCTCGTCCTTGGCGGTCAGCATGACGACTGGTACGTCGGTGCGGCGGCGGAGCTCGCGGAGTACGTCGAAGCCGTCGAGCTCGGGCATGCCGACGTCGAGCAGCACCAGATCCGGCAAGTGGTGTCTGATGGCGGCGAGCGCTTCGGCCCCGGAGTAGGCGCAGATCACGCCGAAGCCCTCATAGCGCAGTCCTCGCTCCAGCAGCGGGACCAGCTTGTGATCGTCGTCGACGACCAGGAGCTGTGGTTTCAGAGCGGTCGCCGAGGTGCCCACCGTGCCTCCACCTGTTGTCTGAGGATCACGCTACTCCGGCGCCACCCGGACCACGCCGGCCATGAACTCGGCGTGTGGCTGACAGTAGTACGCGAACTCGCCGGGCTCGGGGAACGTGACCGTGAAGACCTCCTGCGGCGCATCCAGTACGCCGTCGAACCGGCCGCTCGGTCGGCGTACGTCGGGGCGCTCGGTCGAGGTGACGGTGTGGTATGTCGCGTCGTCGTTCACCCAGCGCACCGTTCCGCCGGCCCGGATCCTCACCTCGGCCGGTCTGAACGCACAGGGGGCGTCGGGCTCCGGTCGAGCAGGTCAAGTGAACCTCGACCTGCTCGCCGGCCCGGGGCGGAGTTGCCGGGCTCGACGCTCCGGCGGTGGAGGTGGGCGGGGCAGCCGGCCGCTCCGCATCGCAGCCGGCCGCGGCCAGCATCGCAACCAGGATCAGCGCCCCTGCCGTGCACCGACCCGTTGCCATGATCAACAACCCGGTGGCGGTGTCGGCGAGAACTCCCGGTCCACACCAGGTGTGACCTGGCGACCGTCTCGCTGCTTGAAGGTGTCCGTTGCCATCCACAACAACCAGTAGCCGCGGTCACCTGGCGCCTGGCCGTGCCCTTTGGCGTACTCCGTGGCGTTGGTGCGGTGGAAGTGAGGGAAGTCCGGAGATGGCTGTTTCGCCTTGCAGAACTCGCCGCGCACGCTGATCCCGACGTGCCGGACCGCGGTCGCCTCGGCCAGGTTGGACTTGTCGAGCTGGACGAAGATCGCGACGTCAGGGTTGACCCAGCGATACAGGCGTGGGGCGGTCTGGCCGCCGGTGAGCGGGTTGTCGGTGAAGAACCCGGCGAGCGCGGTGAGGTCCTGCTTGGACAGGGCTTTCGCGCCCGGCGCGGCGAAGTCGGCCTTCGGCAGCTTCGCGCCGCACTTCGGGGGAACGGGGGTGGGGGAGAATTCGTAGTCCACGCCGGGTTTGACCTGCCGTCCGTCCCGTTGGGCGAACGTGTCCACCGCGACCCAGCTGAGCCAGTAACCGGGAGTGCCGGCCGGCCCGGCGTGCCCCTGGGCGTACTCGGCCGCGTTCAACCGGTGGAAGTGCGGGAAGCCGCCCTTGGCGCCGCCAGGTTGGTTCTCGGCGCAGAACACGCCCTTGACGCTGATACCGACGTAGCGCAAGGCGGTGGCCTTGGCGGGATCCCTGTCATCGAACTGGACGAACAAGGCAACCTTTTCGTTCACCCACCTGTACTGCCGGGGCGCGGTCTGGCCACCGATCAACGGTTGATCCGCGAACGCCGCCGCCAGGGTCGCGATGTCGGCCTTCGTGAGGGGCTCACCTTTCGGCTCCGGCTCAGTCGGCGATGCACTGGCTGTAGGCGAGCCCGTCGGCGTCGACCCGGGCTGAGCTCCGTCGCCGTTCCCGGCACACGCCGACAGAGTGAGCAGCGCCGCTGCGCCGATAGCGATCTTCCGGAGGTGGCGACGTCGCATGGCAAGCTCCTTCGCTGGGTACAACCGGTCTCGCCCGCGACGCTACGGACCGTACCCGCTGTTAGACCTGCCGCTTCCCTAAAGATTCGATGAAGTGCCCTCCGCTCAGCCAGTACTCAGCTGTAGGCCTTCCGCTGGTCTTCTACGCGCTGTTGATCGTCCGCGAGTACGACTCCGTCGACGGCTACCAGCTCGAGCGAGTGTTCGTGGAGGAACGTGATGAACCACGGAAGCTGGTAGGCGTTGGCGACCGCCGTGTTGATCTTTTTCAGCATCGTGCGCTTGACCTCGGTATCGACGCCCTCGGGGACGTGCGCGATGAACGCGGGCCTGGCCGGTACCGAGCCGAGGAGCCCGTTTTGGCTCACACAGTCCATCGGCCACTCGCGCAGGAAGATCCGAGTGTCGTCGGGGAACGGGTAGGCCTCGCGCAGAGCGTCGTACATCGCCTTCACGAGTTCTCGCTTCGTGTCGAGGTCAGCGCCGGTGGGCACGTCGAGGTATCCGATAGGCATGTCCTTCTCCGATCTTGTGGGTCGCGCTGTAGCGGTTGTTGAGGGGTTCGCTTCGCCAGGGGAAGTGCAGCAGCAGGGTGTTGACGTCGGTGGTGCAGAAGTTGAGCCGGACCACGTTGCCGAGTGTCAGGTGGCGCCAGGCGAGCACCGTCTCGAGGTTGTCGAGCGCGTGCCCGAGCTGGGCGGCCATGTCGCCCGGGTGCTGTGAGTTTCCGTTGGCGTCAACAGCGTCATGAGCTCTCGACCCTGACCTTCGACGAGCTGGGCTTGGTCGAAGCCGAGCTTCACCGAGAAGGGCCATGGATTGATGGCTGTTCGCTTCATCGGACGACTTCCTTCGGGTAATGGGAACTTCCTCTTGGAAAGTACTTAATGCTTAACAGGGAAGCATGCCCTGGTCAAGAGTGAGTTGTCATGGATATGATCGGAACCATGAGCAGGAGTCGTCGATACGGTGATGGATGTGCGATCGCGACCGCGCTCGACTACGTGGGCGAGCGGTGGGCCTTGCTGGTCGTGCGCGAGCTCCTGCTAGGCCCGAAACGGTTCACCGATCTGCAGGACGGGCTGCCAGGGGTGGGGCCCAAGGTCCTTGCCCAGCGACTGCGAGAACTGGAGGCCGCCGGCGTCGTGCGACGTCGCACCCTGCCTCCGCCTGCCAGCTCACGGGTATACGAGCTGACTGAGTGGGGCGCCCGGTTGGATGCCGTCGTCGTCGCCCTAGGACATTGGGGAGCCGATGCGCCCGAGCCGTCGGATGAACCTGTGGGTGCGGACTCCGCCATGATCAGGCTGCGCAGCTTCTTCCGCCCGCAGCCAGATCGACCATGGACCGCTACTTACGAAATGCGCCTCGGCCCCTATCGCTTCACCACCCGGGTCGCCGGCGGCAACCTCGTCGAAATGACCCGCGGGGAACCGCACGACCCGCCTGACACAATCATCGACTCCGACCCCGATACCTTGGCCCGCGTCCTCGACGAGGAGCAGGCGCTCACCGAGGCCATCGGCAACGGCCGGCTCACCATCACCGGAGACGACCAGGCCGGCCACCGCCTCTTCGGCGCCGCCCGGAGCTAACCGAGTTCTTCCGAGCGGCAGTCGATCCCACACTCACCTGCGAGCAGGTGTCGCGCACCAGCCGATCAGCCACCCGGCGCGACACTGTGCGACACCAAATCACCCGCACGAAAGGTGAAGCGGCCGCGACACCGTGCGAGTGGTCGTCGGCGGAGTAATCGGCCCGATCAAGCGGCCGGAAGTAGTCGTCGCTGGCAGCCCTCCACGCTCCCGACGGACGAAAGTTGGCTGTCCTGGTCGCGTCGCTTGTTCTGCACGGAGGCCGGTGCCGCGTCAGCGCTTTCCGTCGGGGCGATCGTGGAGATATCTTGCTGGGTCGCTAGGGGGACGGGCGCCGGGCAGCGAGCCATTCACTGAAGCCGCCGGAGTTCCGTCGCTCGAGCTCGTCAAGGACCTGCTGCCGGAATGCCACGATCTCGGACAGCGACCTCGACGAGGCTGGCCATTCCGTAGAACGACACAAAGACGAACCCTGCGGCCCAGCCGTGCCGGAGCCTTGTGGAAACCGAAATCGATCCGCCGTCCCGACCCTTCACCGTCGAGCGATTGCCGATTCGCAGAGAGCATGCCCAGGCACATGGCGACGATCCCGAACATGATGACGGCTGTCGGTATCGGGGACGAAACGACGGTAACCGCACGGGAGTCATTGTGGCCCTCGCGATGTGGCGCTTCGTTGGTGTCGGCGTCCCAGGGCCCGAGTGACGCCGACGGCGACCAGGCAGAGTGCGAGCAGTGCGGCTATGCCGGGCAGGCCGAGGCGGTCGATGGTGTCGGCGAGGTACCGCTGGATGGCGGCTGCGTTGGTGATGATGGGGTCGTTTGTGGTCGCGGCACCTTGCAGGGTGCGGATCTCCCACCAGCCGTAGTAGGCCACGTAGCCGCCGGAGGCGATCAGCATGAGGCCGGCGACGTGAGGTACGGCGGCGCCGGCTCGGCGTAGCCGGCCGACCAGGGAGGTTCTGGCCAGTGCGACTGCGACGGCCGCAGTCGCGACTACGAGTCCCATTCCGCCGGCGTAGGTGAGGAATAGAGCGGCGCCGGCCCAGATCGAGTCGGTTCGGAAGCTGGAGACGACGACGGCCAGGAAGGGCGCGATGGTGCAGCTGAGCGATGCGATGGCGTAGGACGCGCCGAAGGCGATCATCGAGCGGAGGGATCGGGTCAGTTTGGCCGGTCCGCGGCGGTGGAACGCGAGCGTGGGCAGTGGCCGGCCGGTCAGCAGCCAGGCGCCCAGTCCGGCGAGTAGGAGGCCGAGGCCGATGGTGAACCATGGTAGGTATCGCTGAACCGATGAGGCGACCGGTGCGACGGCGAGCCCGAACACGCCGAACACGGCCGCGAAGCCGAGCGTCATGCCGGCGGTGAGCAGCAGCGCGCGTCCGACGGCGGTGGCCCGGTTGGGTGGCTGGTCCCCGGTGACCAGCAGGGAGAGGTAGGCGGGGAGCAACGCGAATCCGCAGGGGTTGACGGCGGCGAGCATGCCCGCGCCCAGCGCGATCGCGAGCAGTCCGTCGGGCATTCGGCTCAGCCCACGAGTTGGGCGACGCGGCGGTCCAGTTCGTCGCTGTCCAGGTAGCCCTGGTGCTGGACGCGGCCGGCCGCGTCGAGTACGACGTACGAGCTTTGGACGACCACACCGAACCGGGTCCAGATTTTGCCTTTCGCGTCATCCAACTGCGGGAAGCCGCGGAGAGTGGCGCCGTAGTCGCGGACCGCGGCGCTCTCGTCGAGGCCGCCGACGCCCACGACGCTGACCTGGCCGGCGTACTTGTCGGCCAGCGCGCTCACCCAGCCTGCCTGGGCTCGGCAGGTCGCGCACCACGGCGACCAGAACCACAGCACCACCGGTTTCCCGGCCAGACGCCTGCCGTCGAAGGTCGCCCCGGTCACAGTTCGCGCGGTGAAGTCCAGCAGGTCAGCGGGCGCCGCGGTCTGGCCGGCGGTCACCTCCGGCGCTGTCTGTGTGTTTCCCGTCGACGGCGTGCCGGCGCAGCCACTGACCACGACGGCGGTGAGCAGCAGACCCGATGCCGTTACGCTCCGCCGCCGAGGCAGCTCCAAACGCCCGCCGGTGGTCGTCACCACTCCATGATGCCGCGGGCTGAGAGCCGAGAACCGTGAGCGCGATCACCGAACAGGCGTCGCTCCGGGGTGATGCTGGGGTCATGCGCGGACGGATCGTCAGGCTCCTGGCCGTGACGGTACTTGTCGTCACGGCGTGCTCGTCGTCGGCGGACACGACGGACCGGCACAGCGAGACCCCTCCGGAGGAGATCGAGCACGTCGAGCTGCCTCAGGTCGCTGCCGGTCCGCGGGAGGACGGCCCGTCCGCGCTGGACGACATGCGTGACCAGCGCCTGCCGAAGCCGTTGCTCGACCCAGGCAAGATCTTGTCCGGTGGACCGCCACCGGACGGGATCCCGCCGATCGATGAGCCGCGGTTCTCCCTCGCCCGGACGGTCGGCTGGCTGGCCGACACTGAGCCGCTGCTGTCACTCACGGTCGGTGGTGAGACACGTGGGTATCCGCTGCAGATCATGACCTGGCACGAGATCGTCAACGACACCGTCGGCGGCGTGCCGGTCGCGGTCACGTACTGCCCGCTGTGTAACTCCGGGGTGGCGTTCGAGCGGCGGGCCGCGCCCCGGGTGCTGTCGTTCGGTACGTCGGGACGCCTGTATGCCGACAATCTGGTGATGTACGACCGGCAGACCGAGTCGCTGTGGCCCCAGCTCACCGGGCAGGCCGCGCTCGGCAAGCTCACCGGCACGACTCTGCAGGCGATCCCGATGGGGACCGTGGCGTGGCGCGACTTCCGCGCCGCGCACCCCGAGGCATGGGTGCTGACCCGCGACACCGGCCACAAGCGCCCGTACGGACGCAACCCTTACACCGGGTACGACGATCCGTCCGGAGACGTGTTGTTCGAGCTGCCCAGCACCGACGCCCGGTTGCCGGTGAAAGAACGCGTCGTCGGCGTCGCCCGCGGCCGCGACACGGTCGCCGTGGTGCGGTCGGCGATCGCCCGGACCGGCGTCCTCGAGGTGGCCGTCGAGGGGAAGGATTTGATCGTGTGGCACCGGCCGGGCCAGGCCTCCGCCCTCGACGACGAACGCATCGTCCGCGGCCGCGACGTCGGCACCGTCTCCGTGTTCGATCCCGTCGTGAAGGGTCGGCGGCTGCATTTCGTTGCTGCTGGTGAAGGCTTCCGTGACCGGGAGACCGGTTCGCAGTGGAACATTCTCGGGCAGGCAACCACCGGCCAGCTGAAGGGACAACGGCTCGCNCCCCACCAGCACCTGGACACCTTCTGGTTCGCCTGGGTGGCCTTCCATCCCGAGACCCGGATGATCCGGTGACTGTCGAAACGTGCCAGCACACGGGCGGCCAGAGCTGCGCGCGGTGCTCGTGGGTGCGACCACGCGATGCGGTGCTGCTTGTCGTGCGCGGCCGCACCGCCAGGAAGTCTCTGCCGGTGGCGGCGGTGGTCGGCACGGTGCTGTCGCTGGTGAACCAAGGCTCAGTCATCGCGGGCGGGGCCGCCACGCTAGGTACCTGGGTTCGGGTGGCGGTGAACTACCTAGTGCCGCTCCTTGTCGCCAGCATCGGGTACCTGTCGGGACGCCGTGTCCGGGCCCCCGCGCTTGACTGGCCGCGCTACCTGGCCGGCTATCACCGGGACCGACCCGGCATCACCGAGCGGCTGCTAACCCGCGCGGCGGCCGGTAGGGGCACAGGGCCCTATCCCTGGCTGGTGGAGCCGTTGCGCGATGGTCCGATCCTCGACCTCGCGTGCGGATCCGCGCCCACCCGGCCGTTGCTGCGCACGGCGCGATGGATCGGTATCGACGCGTCGGCGAACGAGCTGGCTGTCGCAGCCGTCGCCGGTCGCGGGCCGCTGGTGCGCGGCGACGCGGGAGCCCTGCCGGTGGCCGATGGGGCGATCGACTCGGTGTGCGCGGCGATGTGCCTGCAGGTACTGACGCCGTTGGACCTCGTGCTGGCCGAGGTAAGGCGGGTTCTGCGGCCGGGCGGGATGGTCGTGGCGCTGGTCCCCTCCAGGCCCGGTCTGGACCCGCTCGGGATACTCGGCTGGGTTCGGGTGATGCGGGCCCTCGGCATCCGCTCTCAGCCATGGCCCAACCCGCACGCCCGAGACGGCCTTGCCCGGCTGTTGCGCTCGCACGGCTACGTCGTCGACTCCGACCAACGCCGCGTGTTCCACGTTGAGATCGCAGACCCGGCCGAGGCCGCGCTGCTCATCGATGGACTGTACCTGCCCGGTGTGGACGCCGGCCGCGTTGATCAGGCCAAGCATGTTCTCGCGTCGTGGGCACGACCGGGGCGCAGGCTGCCCCTGCCGTTGCGCCGGGTCGTCGCCCGCCTGCCCGACCGTTGAGCCGAAGGAGTGCTGAATGTCGTATCTGCCGTCGATGCCACACGACACTGCTGGCAGTGCTTCGCGCATACGCCGCTACCGCCGGTCCGCTGCCCTCGTCTGGGTCGTACCCGTGGCCGCCGTGACCGCCGCCAGCCTGAAGAAGGGCAGGATGGTCGACGTGCCACGCCCCACCGTCGTACGACGGCGCTGCAGGCGATCCTGACAGCCCGCGCCATCGTGCATCTCGCCAGGAACCGAGCCCGTGATGCTGCAGGCGGGGCACTGGAAGTGCAGCGGTTGTAGAGCTTCCTCCATGAGCTTGACGAGGTTCGTGAGGAGCTGGAGGCAATCGGTGTGGGCGTTACCGACCATCCCCTGCAGGCACCCGGCCTCGCCATCATCGACACCAGTCGAACGGTTCGGTTCCTCTACCGCGGCAAGACCCTGGGCGACTACCCATCTCCCCCAGATCCTCGCCGCCGCCCGTATGCGCCCGAACGGCGGTGCCGGCATCTGAGGCGGATCAACGCGCCGTCGATGCCCGGCGAGCGTGGCGGGAGAGTCTGCGCACAGGCGACTCGCACCCGGCGGTCGGCTGGTGGACCAATGCGGAGCGGTCGGGTCGACCTGCGGATCGGGTCAGGGCGCCGACCGCGTGGAGGGCCACGACGCCCGCGATCGCCATGTCCTGATGGCTGAATCGGTAGGGGACTTCGTCGTACAGGTTCAGCCTTCCGACGGTCGACGATTCGGTGCTCAACGGGATGCTCAGCACGCTGCGCAGCCCCATCTCGGCGAGGCTCGCATTCCAGTGGGTCCAGCGCCGGTCGGTCGCGGTGTCGTCGATGCGACACGAGGCGGGGCTGGTCGCAACGCATGGACCCTCGCTGAGCTCAACCTGCAGCTTGTCGGCGATCTCCGCCAGGTAGTCCGTTGCGACGGCCGCTTCCAACCGTGCCCCACCTGGGCAGAGCATCACACCGACATGTCCGCACTTGGTCCCGCAGAGTGCCAACCTCAGCACCTGCGCTGCGGCTTGCTCGGGATCGACGCTGTCATGTAGCCGAAGCGCCATCTCGGCGAATTCCCGGGCCAGCTGACCATGCATGGCGCCATCTCCACCTCTGTAGCCCCCTGCGCGGTCTGGCTGACCGCCAACATTTCATCATCTACCCGAGCAACTCAGGAGGAAAGCCCCTCGATCGCGGTCCACCGGCCGTCGGCTGTCGCACGGAAGCAGCCATTGAGGGGAACGCCGAACCCACGAGGTGCGGCCGCTCAGGGCTCAGCATCGACCAGGAGTTCCCGAACGATCCGTCAGGACCGACAGCTCGAGAGTGCTCGACAGCTTTGGAGTCCCCGAGGAAGGATGGGCCGGGCGTGCGTGGTGTTCGCTCGCACCTACTCGCTTCCGCCAGTGCGGTCAGATCGTCGAGCAGTTCCGGCAACACCAGCCGAGAGACACAGTGGATCGGATCGCGGTTTGTGGCCCGGCCCGGAAGCTGCTCATGGAGCAATCCGGCAGATCGGCGACACTCCGGTACTCGGTGCCGGTACCGGGGTCAGGGTCGGGCAGACTGGCCAGGTGAGTCCAGTGAGCCGTGCGAGGAAAACCAAGAAGAACAAGAAGTCCACCCAGCGGCCGGCCCGGCCTGACCTTCTCGGCGGACCGGATGAGTGTGATTGCCCGGTGTGCTCGGGTGCGGACTTCGACCCGCGGGAACTGATCGATGGAGTGGTCGCGGGCGCTGCGGAGCTCGCCGAGGCCGACGACCCGCTGGACGCGGAAATGCTGGGCGCGGCGTTCGTGTCGATCGGCGCGCTTGACTGGGAGGCGTTCGAGCAGGCGCTGATCGAGGGCTTTGTCCCGCGGTTCGAGGACGAGGCTTCCACCGGGGCGCTGGCGATGCTGCTGGCGATTCGTTCGGTCGCCCCGGGCCAGGCCGGCAAGGCGGCGTCTGCGGCTGCTGACCGGCTCGTCGAAGCCGGCGTCGAACCGCCCGGGTGGGCGGCTGAGCTGGCGGAGCCGGTGAAGGTCGCAGACTGCTGGCGCCTTCAGGATGCGCAGGGCGCCGAGGCGATGCTGGCATGCGTTTTTCATCGAGCGGGACGCTCGCACGCCGTCATGGTCAGCGTCGACAATCTCGACTGCGGAGCCGCCGGCGATATTCTTCTGCTTGACTCCGACCAGTTGCCCGCGGCGCTGGAGATGACGCGAGCCGACGCTCTGGACAGTGGCGTCGAGCTGACGACGGAGGTGCTGGACGCGGCGGAGTTCCGCTGGCAGGTTGAGCGGGCGCTGGACGCGCGGGCGGTGCATGGCAGTGAGCTGGACGACCTCGACGGAGTACCGGACGACGAGGACGGCCCAGGATACCCGGTCCTGGCGATGCTGATGCGGGCCCGGATGACGGCCCTGCCGACACCGAGCAAGTCTCCGGCGTCGCACGGGGATGGGGAGACTGGGCTCACGACGCTGCAGATGCTGGCGCAGTTCGTCGGCAACGGCAGCCCGTTCGGCGCCGGGGGACCGGTCGCGCGGCGCGGCCGGCCGATGGTGGCCGAGCTGCCGGCGAAACCCAAGCGGTCCGGGCGCCCGGCACCCGTCTATCAGATCAAGGTGGGGCTGCGGGGCGCGAAGCCACCGATCTGGCGGCGCCTGGAGGTGCCCGGCGACATCAGCCTCGCTCGACTTCACCGGGTGATTCAGGTCGCGTTCGGGTGGTACGACAGTCACCTGCATGTGTTCGAAACGCCGTACGGCGAGTTCGGGATGGCCGACGCGGAGCTCGGTCATCGCGCGGAGGCGCCAGTGACCTTGGAACAGGTCGCCCCCACGCTCAACTCCAAACTGCGCTACACCTATGACTTCGGTGACGATTGGGAGCACGACATCCTGGTGGAGAAGGTGCACAACCGCGAGACAGCGGCCTATCCGCGGTGCACGGGTGGACGGCGCGCCGCTCCGCCCGAAGACTGCGGCGGAGTTTGGGGCTACGCCGACCTTGTGGAGATCCTCAGCGATCCGGACCACCTGGAACACCAGGAACGACTGGAGTGGCTGGGGCTCGACTCCGCCGCCGATTTCAACCCCGCCAGCTTCGATGCCGAAGCGACCACCAAGGCACTGTCCAGTCTGCGCTGACGCCCGACGACCAACGCCCAGCCAACGCGCGCGCGGCCGGGATTGGCGCGCTCAAGGTGTTCAGCGTCAAGATCCCGACGGAGTACAGGCGGCCTGGGCCTGTCAGCGTCGTACTACGGCGAGGCGCTGATGCTCGTCGGGTCGGTTCATCCCAGTGTTGGCGCGCCGGCCGAGGGGCGCATCGGCTATGACGTCGACGCTTGAGCGGTCTGCCGCTGCTTGCTGATCTCCTGT
The DNA here is from genome assembly GCF_000372465.1 of Kribbella catacumbae DSM 19601. GTDB lineage: Bacteria > Actinomycetota > Actinomycetes > Propionibacteriales > Kribbellaceae > Kribbella > Kribbella catacumbae. Next base: position 5,458 of record NZ_AQUZ01000019.1, on the reverse strand, counting down.
GCGCGGGGCGGGAGTTGTGCGCCGATCTCTGTGGCGAGGTCGAGGAACTGCTGATGACCGGGCAGCTTCTGCAGGCAGTCGTGCACCAGCCCGCGGGCCCGGCTGGTATCGCCGTGCCGATGCGCGAGGCGCGCCTGTAGATAGGTCAGCTCGGGCCCGGCGAGTGCTGGATGTGTGGCCAGGCTGGTGAGCTGGTCGTCGCCCTCATAGTCCGTCAGCTTGTTGAGTAGCAGGAGATGCCAATCGGCGAGTGCGGCGGTCCGCTGCTCCTGGGCCCACCCTTCGCGCCGCCACGTGTTCCGCGGACGTGCTGGGGCGTGTGCCGCATCGTCGAGTGCGTCGAGGTAGCGGTCGGCGAACTCGATCCACATCTCGGGCGTTCGCAGCATTCCGGCGAGCACGCTGGCGAGCGAGGTCTCCTTTTCGCTGAGCGGACCCCACCCGCTGCGGGTCCAGCCATGCCGCGACGCCCATCGGATGAGCTGCGGCGCCGATCGTTGGGCGAATACGGACAACCCATGCCGGTCTCGCACAGCGCTCCACAGCAGCGCTGCGGCGTCCGAGACGACGAACCGTGCCGCCTCAACCGGATCCTCGGAGCGGAAGTAGTCGTACTCCCGGGTCGCGCAGGCCAGATCGATCAACTCCGCCACCGCCGCCGCAGCGGCATCGGAATCGTCTGTGCGTAAGGCGTCCTGGGCCCCGGTGACCAGGCGCCGGAAAGTGAACCGCCAGCGTGTCCGTTCTTTCGGCGACACGCGCCGGTCACCGCCGAGGTACGCGCCCGAGCGCGCCAGCGAAACGAAGTCACGAACCTCGGCCAGCACGCCCTCAGGATCAGCAGATGCGATCGAGGCGTCCTTGCCACGATCGTGCTGGTCGGGATCGATCGCGGCTTCGATGCGTGCCCTCATCGGTGCCGAGCCGCGCCAGTACAGGTTCCACAACACCTTCGCGAGGCGATCCTCGTCGAGCGGCGCCAGCTTGCCGAAGAACTGCTCGCGGTTCATCCGTCGCATCTGCATGCCAGCCGATGGTAGCCGGGACAGATCTACTGCTTGTGCTTGCGCCGGGGGCGTCTGCGTGCATCTCCAGCCAGCGCGGCCGGTCCGCTCCGGCCGAGCGCGGGCTTGGCGGCTCAAATGGAGAGCCGACATTGCCTGTGTCGAATCCCGGCTCGGCCGGCAGCGCTCCGGCTGCCCGCCCCGGCTGACTGTCCAACGAGCAGGAGACCGTTCCCTCCTGGAGATCCGGCCTCCAGGAGGAACACGGCGAGCCGGGCCGACGTCAGCGCCGCGGCGCGGAGTGATCGGTGAGGGGTCGGAACCGGCGGAGTCGCAGGCTGTTGCTGACCACGAACACCGAACTGAACGCCATTGCGGCGCCGGCCAGCATCGGGTTCAGCAGTCCTGCTGCCGCTAGTGGTAGAGCGGCAACGTTGTAGGCGAAGGCCCAGAACAGGTTGCCCTTGATCGTGGCCAGGGTGCGGCGTGACAGCCGGATGGCGTCGGGTGCTGCGCGCAGGTCTCCGCTGACCAGCGTGAGGTCGGCCGCTTCGATGGCAACATCCGTTCCGGTGCCCATGGCCAGGCCGAGATCGGCTTGGGCAAGCGCGGGCGCGTCGTTGACGCCGTCGCCGACCATCGCGACGACCCGGCCTTCGGCCTGCAGCCTGCGAACGACATCGACCTTGTCTTTCGGCAGTACCTCGGAGATGACCTCGTCGATACCCACCTCTGCGGCGACTGTGCCGGCTACTGCCGCGTTGTCGCCGGTGAGCAGAACTGGCGTCAATCCTAGGGCGCGCAGTTGCCGGATGGCCTGTGGTGAGGTCGGTTTCACGGTGTCGGCGACGACGATGAGGCCGCGCGCGGCGCCGTCCCAGCCGACCGCGACCACCGTACCCCCGGCTGTTTCGGCCTTTGCCTTGGCGTCTGCGAGTTCGGAGGGCAGGTACTGGGACCACTCCTCCAGCAGGCGGGGGCGCCCGACTAGTACGGCGTGGGAGTTGTCGTCGACCAGGACGACGCCCTGTACGCCGAGGCCTTCGAGGTTGGTGAATCCTTCCACCGCAGGTAGTGAGCCGGTCTTTGCGGTGGCCGCGGTGGCGATGGCCTGGGCGATTGGGTGCTCGGAGGCGTGCTCGAGGGCGCCCGCTAGCCGCAGTACCTGGTCGGCGTCTTCGCCGCTGGCGGGCATGACCTCGGTGAGGGTCATCTTTCCAGTCGTTACGGTGCCGGTCTTGTCCAGGACGACGGTGTCGATCTGGCGGGTGGATTCGAGTACCTCTGGTCCCTTGATCAGGATGCCGAGTTGCGCGCCGCGGCCGGTGCCGACCATGAGCGCGGTCGGGGTCGCCAGCCCGAGGGCGCAGGGGCAGGCGATGATCAGGACTGCCACTGCGGCAGTGAAGGCTGCAGCCAGGCCGGAGCCGGTGCCGATCCAGAATCCGAGGGTGCCGATGGCCAGCGCGATCACGATCGGGACGAACACTCCCGAGATGCGGTCGGCGAGGCGTTGCACCTGCGCTTTGCCGGTCTGTGCTGCCTCGACGAGTTTGGCCATCTGAGCGAGTTGGGTGTCGGCGCCGATCCGGGTGGCTCGGACGACGATCCGGCCGCCGGCGTTGATGGTGGCGCCGGTGACGGTGTCGCCCGGCCCGACCTCGACCGGTACTGATTCTCCGGTGAGCATCGACGCGTCGACAGCGGACGAGCCTTCCGCAATGACGCCGTCGGTGGCGATCTTCTCTCCCGGACGGACGACGAACAGATCCCCAGCGGCGAGTTGATCGGTGGCGACCCGCACCTCTTGGCCGTCTCGTAGTACTGAGACTTCCTTGGCGCCCAGCTCCAGCAGCGCTCGCAAGGCAGCTCCGGCGCGGCGCTTGGAGCGAGCCTCGAAGTAGCGGCCCGCCAGGATGAACGTCGTTACCCCGGCGGCCGCCTCGAGATAGATGTTGCCCGAGCCATCGCTGCGTCCGACGGAGAGCTCGAACGGGTGCGTCATACCGGGTTCGCCGGCGGTACCGAAGAACAGGGCGTACAGCGACCAACCGAGGGCGGCGAGCGTGCCGACCGAGATCAAGGTGTCCATCGTCGACGCGCCGTGGCGCAGGTTGGTGAAGGCAGCCTTGTGGAACGGCCAGGCGCCCCAGGCCACGACGGGCGCGGCCAGCGTCAGGGAGAGCCACTGCCAGGAAGTGAACTGCAGCGCCGGGATCATCGCCATGGCGATTACTGGCACGGTCAGCGCCAGCGAGATCAGCAACCGCTGCCGCAGCGAACGGATCGGGTCGACTTCATCGGGTCCGCCGTCCGTCTTCTCCCCACCGCCCGGAGCCGGAGGGGTGGCGCTGTAGCCGGTCTTCTCGACCTCGGCCACCAGATCGTCGACGCCGATGTCACCGGTGAACCGGACAAGGGCCTTCTCGGTCGCGTAGTTGACCGAAGCAGTGACGCCTTCAAGCCTGTTGAGCTTCTTCTCGATCCGCGACGCGCACGAGGCGCAGGTCATGCCGCCGATCGCCAACTCGATCTTCTCCTCGCCGCCGAGCGGCGGGGCCGAGGTGTTACCGACGGAACTCATGATGGAGATCTCCTTACTACGTAACGAGTTGTGGTTGAGCAGGGGAGTGAGAGTTGCTCAGCCGTGGTCGCCGTCGTGTCCGTGGCCGGTACTGGCCGATGCGGTGGGTGACGGCAGTGTGGTGGATGGCGCAGGTGACGGTGTCGTAGTACTGCCGGTTGTGGTGTTGACGGTGAACTCGGCCGTCCGGACCTTCCCGTCGTGTTTGAAGTCCAGGTAGAGCCGGTAGCTGCCGGTGCTCGGGGTGGTGGCGTAGAAGGTGATGTCGGGTCCGGGGCTGGTCTTTCCGTCGCCTGGTGCACCTGCGGGGTGCACGTGGAGGTAGGCGAGGTCGCCGTCGCGCAGTGCGACCAGGTGGCCGTAGGCGCCGAGGTACGGCTGGAGGTCGGTGATCGACTTGCCTTCTCTGGCGACCGAGAGTTTGAGTTCGGATTCGCGGCCGGGTTCGAGGTCGCCGGTCAGCGTGATGGTGTAGCCGTCGACCTGAGCGGTGCTGCTCTGAGGTGGGAGCGGTTTTGGTTCTGAGACACCGGCCACTGCGAGGTCGGCGCCGAGGGTGAGGTTCTTGCCGCCGGCCGGGACGAAGTCGGCGAACACCCGCCACTGCCCGGAGGTCAGGGCCACCGGCACGCTCCAGTTGCCGCTGTTGTCCAGTTGAGGGTGGAGGTGCTGGAAGCCGGAAAGATCGCGGCGTACCGCAATCAGGTGCAGATCTTTGTCGTGGCTGCGCTCATAGGCGGTGACCGGTCGGCCATCCGGGCCGAGTACAGAGAATCGAAGGTTGGTTGCGGGCCCTGCCGGTAGCTCGTCGTTCGCGAGTGCCAGCGTGAAGCCTTGGTCGGAGATCATCAGTCCTCCAGGAATCTTTTCGGGGCCGGCGGTTGTCGCCGCCGGCGATGAGTGGTGCACCTCTTGTCCGGCCGAGCCCACCGGCCCGACGAGGGTGCCGACGCCAACCGCGCCGCCGAAAACGGCGGCGAGGCCGGCGACGAAGGTCGCGATCTTGGTGGTGGTCTTCACCGGTCAGTCCTCGTCAGGTCGGTGGTGGTCGGGATTCAGGCGGCCGGTCAGGCGTCGGCGAGCTGGTAGCCCGCCTCTTCGACCGCTACCCGTACTGCGTCGCGGCCGACCGGCTGCTCGCTGGTCACCGTCACGGAGCCGCTCGCCAGGTCGACGTTGACGGCGCTGACGCCGTCGATCCGGCTGACCTCACTCGTGACGGAGCTGACGCAGTGGCCACAGGTCATGCCGGTTACCGAGAAGACGGCCGTCTCCGCGGCGGCGAGTGACTCCGTCGTGGCCTCGGTCGTGGTCGCGTCGGTGGTGCCGCAGCTGCAGGCGTTGCACATTTTCGTTTCCTTTCGTTTGGCTGATGCGACAGAACATATACCCCCTATGGGTATTGCGCAAGTCTGGCCACCGAGCCGCCTGGTGAGCGACTCGGGAGCCAGAATGCTCTACAGGGAACGAGTCTTGAGGCTAGTCGCGCTCCGGCTGGGGATGAGCTCCGCTAGATGGGCCGATACATATACCCCCTTTGCGTATCAAGGCCGGCGTGCTATGTTCTGTCTCGACCTCGGTACCCCCGGGGGGTACTAGAAAGGGATGGATTGTCATGAGTACTACAGCTGGAGTCACGCGTTCGGCGTCGCGTCGCTGGTGGGCGCTCGGTCTGATCGCCGCGGCGCAGTTCATGGTCATCATGGACACGTCGATCATCGGAGTCGCGCTCCCTGAGATACGGGCGGATCTTGGCTTCTCCCCACAGGCGTTGTCGTGGGTGTTCAATGCCTATGTGGTCGCGTTCGGCGGCCTGCTGCTCCTTGGCGGGCGGCTGTCCGACCTCTTCGGCGCACGCCGGATCTTCTCG
>NZ_AQUZ01000018.1 GCF_000372465.1 Kribbella catacumbae DSM 19601 | reverse complement strand
TAGCCTCGATATTTCATGGGGTTCTGGCGTGTCTTCGGGTGCCGTGTTTTAGGTGGGTTTGACGGTTGGTGGCGTGGGTTTGGCCCGGCTGTCGCGTCGGGTGTGCGGGGGTCCGATGTCCTTGGGTGGTAGGGATGTGGGCCAGGGTTAGGTGGCTGGCCAGGGTGCGGTGCGGAGTCGGTCGAATGCGGCGGCGAGGTTGGGGGCCCAGGGCCAGTCGGTGTCGAGTCTGAGGTGCCGGCCGCGGGCGGTGCGGACGAGGACTGCGGCGGTGTGGAGGATCTGGTAGCGGAAGGTGGCTGGTTCGGTGCGGGCGAGGGTGTGGGTGAAGCAGACGGCCTGGGACCAGGTGATGAGGTCGGCGGCGGCCAGCGCGAGTTCGAGCCAGCAGGCGTTGGCTGTGTAGGCGTAGAACGGAAGGTTGCGCAGGCCGGTGTCTTTCCCGGTGCGGATCCGGTCCTCGACCCGGGCGTGGGCGCGGTGTTCCATCTCCAGGTCGGGGAGTTGACCACCGGGTGTGTCGGTGAGGAACGCGGTGAACCGGTGGCCGTCGATGTCGGTGAAGGTGAGCTGGGCGCCGGGGTGGGGGCGTTCTTTACGGACGATGACGCGGGACCCGGTTGGCCAGTTGTCGAGGTTGAGCAGGTCGGTGAGTTCGGCGACCCAGGCGCCGCGGCGGGGCTCACCGTCGGCGTTGTAGGCCTGTTGCCAGGCGTGTTTCGGGGTGGCCAGGATCGCTTGCTGCAGGTTCTCGTCGACGGAGAACCCGAGCGAGAACCCGATCCCGTGTTTGCGGAGCGCGGCGGCGAACACGTGGGTCGCACCGGCCGAATCAGCGCTGGCCATCACCTTGGGCGCGTCGACCGCCCCGGGCCGGGGCCGGACGTTCTCGGGCAGCGCGGCGATCGCCAGGTCCAGCACTGTCACGTGGTCGGCGGCGGTATTACTGCCGGCGTTGCCCGGCCGCAGCAGCCCGGCCAGCGCCTCTCCACCCGACATGTCGGGCCGGTCCAGGTAACACAGCAACGGGTGGAAGCCGTATCCCTTCTTCCAGGTGGGTGCGGCGTTCTCCTTGTCCGAGTGCGCGGTCAGCAGGGTCGCGTCGAAGAGCAGCCACAACTGCTCGGACAGGTCCGGGCCGGCACCGGCCGCCCAGGCCCGCTCCCGGGCTGTTGCGCGCGCGGCCCGCAACAGGTCCAGTTTGACCTCATCGACCTTGTCAACCACTCGCCACGCGGTCGGGTCGGATGCGACCGGCCCGAACAGTTTCGGCTGGTCCCGCAGTGTCCGCAGGTGCCGTAGCGCGTCGCCGCCGTCGGCGATCGTCACCGCCAAGTCCACCAGCACCTGGCCCGGTGCATGCAGCGGCGGCAACCGGTAGGTGTCGATCAGCGCTTCGGTCCACCCCTTCACCAGCCCGGTCTCGGCCGCCAACTCCCGCAACAGCGCGGTTCCGGCATGCGACACGATCCCCTTACCATCCGCCGACACCTTGAACCGACGCGCCGCCTTGCTAACCTTCACCTGAGAGTGCCTTCCTGCTCGGGATCCTTGGACCTTCGACAAGCCCAATTTTCCCTTACAGACAAGGCACTCTCGCCTTTTCAGCTCACGTGTCGCACCAATTTCTGTGAAACGCCGAGGCTAGCTATCCAGGTGATCGGAGGCTTGGTCGTTGCCGCCGTCGCGTTTGTGGCCGGACGACTGACTAAGTGAGTCGCCCAGGTGGGTGGGTTGTCACCACAGCCGGCCAGAAGGTGGAGTAGCGCTCGTGCGGCCCCAAACCGTGCCATTGGTGTGCCATTCGGGGTGGCCGGGGAGGGGTACTCCAGGCAGGAAGGGGCCGGTTGGGTATGCCGAGTTGAGCGTGGGCGGGGGAGTGGGCACGATTCCCAAGCTGAATATGCGGGTTCGATTCACGTCACCCGCTACACACCCTGAACCGCGTCGACTGGCGATGTAAGACGACCACCGTCATGCGTCAGCGGAGCCTGCCACCGCGCTCAGCGCGTCCAAGCTGGTGCGGTACCACGTTCCCCATTGGGTGAAGGCGTGTAGGTCACTGCCTCGGCAGGTGTAACGCAGGCGCTGTGTCTCCATGCCATCGGGCAGGACGATGCGGCACTGCCCGCCCACACGGCGCACACCGTCGTGGCCGATATGCAACAGCGTCACGACGTCGTACTCGGGACCCCAGCCAGCCAGGAGCGCGCGGTCTGCGCCCCTCACCAGCATGTTGTGCGCGGACCTATATGGAGACGCCCCGAGGTCGCTGACCTTGTCCCCTGACGCCGACAGGATGCGAAAGTCCGTGTAGGGGCAGAAGTGGGCGGTCTCGCGGTGAAGGTTGAGCGTGTAGCAGTCGGAGATGTACGGGAGCCCGGCGTCTCTCGGGTAGAGCCAGTCAACAGTCAGATCATGGTTGAAGCGTGCAAGGCCATGCCCCTCCGGGCCGCTTCCGCCCATCGCTTCATCGAAATATCCGGCCCACACCTTGCCGGACGGCGTCGTTTGAAGCTCCTCGATGGCATCGCCGAGGTGGCCTCGGTGCTCCAGATCGCCGTTGCGAGTCCACACCTCACCGTTTGACTCACCATGCCCAGCCCGCGCTGCTGCCAAGAGGACGCGCCCCCCAGGAAGCGGTTGCACGAACCACACCCGAAGCTCGGTCTCCACGGCGATGGCACCGCCGAGCTCCTTACCACCGAGGTGCCAGGTCACCTGCTTGCGCCGGGGGTCCTGCCGGTGTGACCAGACACCGAAGGCCGTGCCATCAGGCCCAACTCCCACAGCCTCAGGTTCGGACTGCATCTCCGCCCGGTCTGAGGGCATCAAGTACCCGTGGTGTTCCAACGGCACGATCGGCAGCTTCAAGACCTCCAGTCGCCGCCGAAGGTTGGCTTGGTCGCGTTCAGCTTGTGTTGTTCTCATCACGGGCATCATCCGCCATGCGGCAACCGACTTCGAGGGATCCGCGTGACATACGGCAGGCCAACAGGGGCACTCCGGGCCACTCGGGACCGCTCTGAGCTGGCGCAGAGCCCAGGTGCCAGCAGCTTTCGTACGATTCTCAAGCTGATGTTCTGTACCCCAGTCGTACCCCAACGGTCCCTTACGATCGGCCCATCTGCGCTCTTGGTGGCTCCAGGCCCGAGGCGCTGCCCTGCTGCCGGGTGTGTGGTGCAGGCTCCTACGGATCAGAAGGTTGGGGGTTCGAATCCCTCCGAGCGCGTAAGCAAAACCCCAGGCCACCAGGTGGATGACCTGGGGTTTTGTCATCCCGGGGACTGTGGATCAACCCGCACGCGCCCAGCTAGGCCCGCTCCTCCGTCGCGTGCCACACCGGGTGCTCCCACCCACCCCGGGCGCGTGCTGCGCCCCCTGAACCGCACGGTGCTGCGCCCGCTTCTCGACAGCACCCTGGACCTGCTACCTCGCCAAGGGTGGACAGCTCTACAACAACCAGGCACCCAGGCTGCCGCGGCAATGCCGCCTCGGCGAGCAGAATCGGCGCCCCCGGATCTGTCGTGTTCCGGGCGGTCATGCTGATGCCGATGTCCACCATCAAGTGGCGGACGGGAAACGCTGAGTGGGGTTAGGCGCTGGCGCTCAGGAGTTCGGCCAGTGGCGACCTGACGTCGGCAGGGTAGAGACCCAGCTCGTCGAACTCGTCAGCCCCGGCCCACATCAGCTCGAAGCTGTCTTCTGGGCCATGCGCCTCGGCCTCGTCACCGGACAAGACTGGTGTGCCCGTGACTTCGGTCATCAGGAAATAGGACGCGGGCCTACCGTTGTGCTTGCCGGTCCACAGCAACCGGTCGATTCGGGCCGTGAGAGTGGTCTCCTCGTTCAGCTCCCGCAAGGCTGTTGTTTCGGGCGTCTCGCCTTCCTCGACATGCCCACCTGGCAGCACCGCGTAGTGGTGGCCAGGACAGTCCGGGCCCTTCCAGTCGCTGGCTTCGCACATGACGCAGGCGCTGGCTGACTTGTGCCGCAAGTAGCGCTTGATCACGAGTGCTCGACGGCCTTCGGTAACTACGGCGGCTGCTCTTGGAATCGGCATACCGCGGAGGTTGCCAGGCTGATCCGACAATTCCTTCGCGTGATAACTCGTTCAACGGTCAGCGCCCCTGCTAACAGCCCGTCGGCTATGCGGAAAACATCTTCCAGTGCCCTTCGGAGATGACCTCGACACTGCCGTCGGTCACCTTGATGGCGGTCTGGTCGTCGATGGCGTAGGTCGGACCTGCGATGCCGGCCGCCCATCTCTGCGCGTCGGCCATGGTGTTCTCCGGCATCTGCTCGTGGTCCAGGTGCGGGAAGATCGAGAAGTCGACGACTCCAAGCGTGCGGTCGTCCGGCGCAGACGGCCACGAGACGAAGTCGTCACCGATCCGCGGTGTCATCACCATGCTGCCGGCACTCATCCCTACCCAGACCGTCTCGGGCAGCGACTGCATGAATCGCGACAGCCCTGACTGCCGCATCCAGTGGCACAGGTACGTCGCGTCGCCGCCGTCCACCAGCAGCACGTCGGCCTCTCGGACCCAGGGCACCCACCGCTCCTCGCCGATGCTGGGCAGCGCGGTGAGTTCGAGGACGCCCACGGATTCCCAGCCCAGGCTGGACATGTGCCACGGAGGCTCGCCGGTGACGAAGCGCCGCACCGTGGCGGGCCCGAGCATCGGGTGGCCCCACTGCGCCGTGGGGATGCAGAGCGCACGGGACTCGGAGATCGACTTGCCCAGCAGATCGACCAGCGCTTCGCGGATGCTCCCGTTCGTAATGCCTCCGGATGTGAGAAGGAGCTTCACAACGCCTCCCGAGTTGAGTGCGACGGATCCGTGCGGCGTACAAACCGTGGACCTGTCATCGCCTGACTCCTTGTCTTGCCCTGTGGCGCCCTCGACTGGCCACCATTCACCTGTTCCACGAACACTACGTACCGGATCCGACAACCCTGCCTTAAGGATTCGGCCGGCCTCCGCATGCGCGCGCCGTACTTGGCATGAGCGGACGAGCGTCGCACCCCCGGTCTCCTAGACGAGGTGTCAACCGTCAGGTGGCACCGAACCGTCAAGCATCAACTGGCACGACATGACCCTCTGCCTGGCTACCTGCCGCAGCAAAGGGATCGCGCTCACCGCCTCGTCTCGTACCTGGTCAGCACCACGCCGCCGGGAAACGTCCGCGTCTCCACCAGGTTCAGGTTCACCCAGCTGTCCAGCGCGGTGAAGAACGGTGTGCCGCCGCCCACTAGTACCGGATGGGTGACGATCTCGTACTCGTCGACCAGCCCGGCCCGCATGGCCGCCCCAGCGAGCGTGGCGCCACCGACCCTCATCGGCTCGCCGTCGTCGGCCTTGAGTCGGGTGATCTCCGCTACGGCGTCGCCGGTGACCAGGCGGGTGTTCCAGTCGACCTTGTCGATCGTCGAGGAGAACACCACCTTCGGCGTGTCCCGCCAGTTCCGCGCGAACTCGATCTGCGCCGGGGTGGCGTCGGGCTGCTGGTCGCCGGTCGGCCAGTGGGAACTCATCGTCTCCCACAGCTTGCGCCCGTACATCAACAGCCCGATCGCCAACTCCCGGTCGAGCCACCACTGAAACAGCTCGTCGCTCGGCACGCCCCAGCCGATGTCGTCGCCGGGCGCGGCGATGTAGCCGTCCAGGGTCAGGTTCATACCGTAGATCAGCTTCCGCATGGCGCAATGCCTTTCTGTTAGTCCGGCGGCCTCTCTCCGGCCCCGTCACCCGTACTACGAACGCCTCACTCCGGATCCGACAGGTCGTTGGCAGAAATTCCCACGAGGCTTCTCCGTCGGCGCCTATACGGCAGTGGCACTTGCTGGGGCCTGCGTCGATGAGCTCCTTGGACTCCGGGAATGGGCCGGTCTCGGGAGTCTAGATCGGCTCGGCGCAGGAAGCTGATCAATGCGGGAGCTGAGTTCGGCGGTAGTCATTCGTGCTCGGTGTGCGCATCGGCGCCCATTCGGCCGCTCAGCCCGGTAGATGCCTGCAGTTAACGTGCAATCAGCAGCAGCCACGGTTGGTCCCCGATCCGTCGGTCAGCCTCTAGGGCCGGTGGTAGCAAGGTCGGCGAAAGGTAGGGGGCAGGTTGGGTTGTGGGCGCAGTCGATCAGGTCGTCACAGCCCGCGTCGAGCGCAGTACGCAGGCTGCCTGCGATCACGTTGAGGTCCGCAATCTTCGCCTCCACGTCAACGAGCTTCTCCCGTGCCCGAGCTTGGAGACCGGCATCGGGCTTCCGGCCGTGGTGGTGTTGGCCGGCCTCGAGTAGGTCGGAGATCTCCTCCAGAGTGAATCCGAGTCGCTGCGCCGCTTTGATGACCCGGAGCACGGTGACGGTCCCCGGTGGATAGAGCCGATGGCCGCCAGGGCTGCGGTCCGGTTCGGCCAGCAGGCCGCGCCGTTCGTAGTACCGGAGGGTTTGTTGGTTGACACCCGCTGCCTCGGCGATCTGTCCGGTACGGAGCCAGGTCCCAGTCACAGTGACAGCCCAGCCGCGCTCGCTGCTCTCGCCGCTAGGGCGTCCAGTACGCCGACGTGCGCCGGGGGAACGGTCACCTGAAGCTGTAGCTTCCCGCTGTCACCCGGTGAGAAGGTGAATCCGAAGAAGGAGCAGCAGCTTGACTCACGCGCAGCCAAGTCCCGTGCTGTCTCTTCGGTCGCCGAATCCAGTGTCAGCGTCAGCGCAGTCGGGGCCTGGCGCTCCAGCTCTCGCAGACCTTCAGCGAACAGGTTGTCGAACTCGGCGATCCGGAGAGGTTGTTCGGCCGTCGGGAGGGTGCAGGCTTGCGGAGCCCAGCTCCCCTCGTCGGCGTTCGTCGGATCCAGAGGTTCTGTGGTCATGTCTTGACGGTAAACCTGTACCTAGGTATCGAGTGCAAGTCCTTGCCTGATCTTGATCCGACCGGCTGCCGGGATGGACCGCTGCCTGGTAAGGGCGTCTGGATCATCGGTGGCTACGGCCGGGCGGTTGTGCGCCTGGGATTGGCTTGCTGGACCAACTGGTACGTCAACCGCCGATCAGCGTGCTTTAGCCGGGTGGGGGGCTACCTTCACGTCGACTATCGCGTGGTCCGCTAGGCGCCCCTTCGGCCAGAGAGGTATGTCTTCGTCGCGGGTGTGACACCCGCCGTCCGGCGTATCGTCGGGGCGGGAGGCGAGATGACGACGTTGACGGTTGCGGCTGTGCAAGCGGCTTACGTGCTGATGGATCGCGAGGCAACGCTTGCCAAGGTGGAGGAGTTGCTGGCCGACTCCGCAGTACAGGCGGCCGACCTGGTCGTGTTTCCCGAGGCGTTCGTGCCTGGTACTCCGATCTGGATCGACGGGCCGCCGATCTGGGACGGTGACGAGCAGTGGTTCGCGATGCTGGCCGATCAGGCTGTCGTCGTACCGAGCGACACCACCGACCGGCTCGGGGCAGCGGCTCGGCGAGCGGGGGTCTATCTCGTGATCGGAGTCAACGAACGCGAGGCCACGGGGAGCACGATCTACAACACGTTGCTGTACTTCGATGCCGACGGCAACCTCATCGGCAAGCATCGCAAGCTGATGCCGACCGGTTCGGAGCGCACCGTGTGGGGTATGGGCGACGGCTCGATGCTCGAAACCTACCCGACTCCCTTCGGTCGCATCGGGGGGCTGATCTGCTGGGAGAACTACATGCCGCTGGCCCGGTTCTACCTCTACTCACAGGGTGTCGACGTATGGGTGGCACCGACGCTGGCGAGAGGTGACGGCTGGATCGCGACTATGCGACACATAGCCCGAGAAGGCCGCTGCTACGTGATCGGTGTGAACCCGTGCCTGCATTCCGACCAGATTCCGGCCGATTTTCCCGACCGGGACCGGGTATGGCGGAACGATCCGGACGAGCCTGGCTGGGTCGAGCCCGGCAACACGGTGATCGTGGGCCCGAACGGAGAGATCCTTGCCGGACCTGCCAGGCACGCCGAGACCGTCTTGGTCGCCGAACTGGATCTCGCCAAGGTACGTTCGGCGCGGCGAATGTTCGACCCGGTCGGCCATTACCACCGCCCCGACGTCTTCCGGCTCGCCGTCGACACCACGCCGCGGCCGGTTGTCACCACATTCCGCACCGGCCTCACCGACGAATGAGCATCTTCTCGGCCCGGCCACTGCCGATCGAGCAAGCCAGTCAGCAGTGTTCTGGCCTCGGCTCCGTAGACCGCGGCGCCCTGCCAGGTGGCTCGAAAACGCGTTCGTAGGCGCCGATCTCGTCGGCCTGGCTGACGTTGAGCACGGCCGTGAACCGTTCGACCAGGACGAGGGCGTAGCTGACCAATAGCGCAGGCCTGATCGACGCCCAGACGCGAGTCCGCAGTCAGAATGTCGCGATTGGGTTGACTGGGCTGCCGGATGTGCCGGCGAAGCGGACTGGGGCGACTGTGAGGTGGAAGTCCCATTGGTCGAGCTCGGCGGCTGTTGTTGCGCAGGCCTCCAGGTCGCAGTTGTCGAGCATCCATAGGCCCATTGCGACGAGGCTCACGGCGTGTACCGGCATCAACACGTCGTCGTACCCCGAGGGCTGAACGTCCTGCGGAGTGTCGGCGCCGATCAGCGCGACCTCGCGTTCCTGCAGCCATGGCAGGCAGGACGCGTGCCAGCCGGCCTGCGTGAATCCGCTGGTCGCACCGGCCTCGTGCCGGGCGCGGCCATAGCCGGTGCGCAGGAGTACCGCATCGCCGGATTGCACCCGCACGCCCTGGCGACGCTCGGCCTTCTCGAGATCCTCGGGAAACACGCCCTGCCCCGGTTCCAGCCACGGCACGTCGCGGACCCTCGCAATGTCCAGCAGGACACCACGCGTGATGATTCCGTTCGCTGCCGCGGTGACAGCCGCCCACGCTGATCCCGTTTCGGCGTCGACCAGCGAGTGCGGGCGCCCGTTGTACATCGTGCCGTCCCAGTAGAGGTGGCACGGCGAGTCGACGTGGGTGATCGTGTTGCCGTGGAACATGATGCCGAGCCGCTCGTTCGAAAAGCCCCAGCGCCGGTCATTGCGGAAAGGCGCCGGCATGTTCTCGGCGCCCGGCATGTCGGCGGCGCACGGGCACGTCGTGGTCGACCGCTCCATTTCTCCCGGTACGGCGACCTCCCACGCGCACGACACGCTCCTGCCGTGGCGCACGGCCCGTGCCGCCGCCAGCCGGACGTCGTCGGTGATGTGGTTCAGCGTGCCGAGTTCGTCGTCGTCGCCCCACCGCCCCCAGTTCGACAGCGTGTCGAAGTACCCGAGTACGTCGTCCTGCGTCGGCATCGGTCGCGCTGCCGTCATCCCAGCATCAACTCCTCCGGTCACGTTGCCCGCTCGATTGATCTATCGCATGCAAAGCTTCGAGTCCAACCTGGGCGCGACCCGGGCGGCCCGCGTCGTCGGAACCTAAACACAGGAAGCCGCCATCCGGCCAGGATTTCGAATTTTCTTGAAGGACCATCGCGATGGGAGCCGCATGGGTGACGTTGTCGTTGTCCAGATGTCGGGAGTACCGGGAGCCGGCAAGACAACCATCGCTCGCGAGTTGGTCCGCCGCCGTCGCCTGGTTGCGATAGACCGCGACGTCGTACTGACCGCGATGCTGGACAGTGACGGCGCAGAGAAACTGGATGGTGACGGCACCTTCACCTTCGCCCGGGTGGCTAGCTACAGCGTGGTGAAGGCGATGGCCGACGACGTACTGGCGCAGGGGCTCGGCGTGATCATCGACAGCCCGTGCTTCTACGAGGAGTTGCTGGCGGCCGGGCAGGCGCTCGCGGCGAAGTACGGGGTGGCTTACCGCTACATCGAATGCGTCGCCGAGGACATCGGCCTGCTTGATACACGCTTGCGGGCCCGGCCTGCGCTGCGCAGCCAGCGGCCCTCCGTTGACGCGCCACCGATCGACCTGGCACCCGATCGCGAGCGCACCGGTGCGGATCTGTTCGCCGACGGGATCGCGAACATGAAGCGGCCGGATACGTACCTTCGGCTCGACACGACCCAGCCGTTGGACGAGTGCGTCGCGAAGGCCTTGGCATTCCTCGACAGCGCCGATGCGTGAGCCCGCGTACGACTGCGTGTGTAGCACGACATCGATAGGCGGGGATCATGGAAGTATGGCAACGCCACGCGCGCGATGGCGGCAAGCCGACGACGAACGTAGTCACAGGGTCGCGTGCAGGCAGGGATCTGCCGGCGACCGGCTAGCGTGAAGCGACGGGGCGGTAGCGTACGTCGATCGCGGTGCGCGGGGCGTCGCCGTTCAGGGGCTCTAGCTTGATGGGGGTGCCGCCGGCGTTGTCGAAGAAGCGGACTCCGTTGCCGAGGAGGACCGGGACGATGTGTAGGTGGATCTCGTCGATCAGTCCGCGTTCGAGTAGCTGACTGCCGATCGATCCGGAGAAGATCGCGAGGTTCTTGCCGCCCGCTCCCTCCAGCGCGATTCGGGCCGCCTCGGCCACGTCGCAGTTGAGGAAGGTGGCGCCCTCAGCGGGTTGGGCGTCTTCGGGATGGTGGGTGAGGATGAACACCGGCCCTCCCATCGCGCCGCCGTACGGGGCGCTGGGATCGGGGAGGGCGTCCCAGCCTTTGCGGCCGCCCAGGATCGCGCCGATGCTTGCGGCGTACTCCTCGACGATGCCGGGGCGGAAGTCCACTCCCGCGAACCAGCCGATGGGGTCCTCGCCGGCGTCGGCGATGAAGCCGTCAAGGGACATCACGAAGTGCAGAAGCACCTTGCCGGTACCCAGTGGCGTTGGGTCGTCGTGCTGCTGAGGATCTGCTGGGTTCATGAAGAGAGCCGCCCGTCTGAATCGTGAACGTATGTTCATGAACACTAGTTCATGATAGATTTCAGCGTCAACACCTCGGAGGACGGATGCCACGCCCCGCCACGGACATCGACGCGCTGCGTACCAATCTCCTCGAGCACGCGCGAGCCGTGATCGCGCGCGATGGCCTGGAACGCCTGACGATGAGGGCTCTCGCTGCCGAAGCGGGTAGCGCCGTCGGGCTGTCGTACAAGGCGTTCTCGTCACGCGATGAGTTGGTCTGGGAGCTGACCTTGGCCTCGATGGTCGAGCTCACCCAGCAGCTCGACGACTGGGTGACCAGGCCGGGAGGCGCGTTGGCGGACCGGCTGATGGAGTTCTCCGATCTTCACTTCGCCTCGCTGGCGCCGGTGCTTGTCGACCACATCACCCGCGGTCCGCGACGTGAAGAACTCTTCCGTACGGCGGCCGACGCCGGGCTCACCAGGTCATGGGCAGCGCTCATGACCGAGTTCCTCAAGACCCGGCAGCGCGCGGGCGACGTACGGGGCGACGTCGATGTCGAAGCGTTCGCATTCATCATCACCGCGGCGATGCATCACGTCCTAGTCACCGAGAAGCCATTCACCACTCCGGACCGCCCCACGCTCGCCCGGCACATCGCCGGAGTCGCCGCGCAAATCACCGTCGGCCAGGCTCGCAGAGTTCTTGACGACTCCGGCCGTTCCCTGGCCTTAGGAGGTGTAGAAGTGGGACAGGATCGGGCCTAGGAGTGCCGGGTCGGCGACGTGGCCGGCGACTTTGATGGTGTGTCGGTGGGCGTCTGGCAGGTAGGCGGCAGCAGCGTCGGCGGCGGCGGCGCCGAAGAAGTCGACCGGTAGCCCGGCTGAGTGCGGGTCGACGGTTGCGCCGGTGGTTAGCAGTACCGGCTGGGAGACCTTCGCCAGTCGGTCTGCGGGTGGTGGGCCGTCGCCGAGGCAGGCGGCGTCGTACCGGAGGGTTGGTGCGAGCGCTACCAGTGCGGGCCAGACCGGGGCCGCCTCGGCGCCGGCGATGTCTTCCTCCGAGGAACCGGCCAGTCGCATGAAGAGCCGTAGCGCCTGATCGCGGTCGCCGGCGTTCAGCGCGGCGTCGAGGTCGTCGACGTAGCCTCGCCAGCCCGCGAGCAGTTCGTCACCCAGCAGGTAGGGCACCTCGTGTACTGCGATCCGGTCGATGGGCAGCCCGGCGGCGGCTGCCTCCAGCGCGAGCGCGCCGCCGGAGGACGCGCCGAACACGTGCGCCCTGCCGCCGGCCGCCTCGATGACGGCTGCGAGGTCCTCGATCTCGCGTTCTACGGCGTACGGCGAGGTGTCGCCGCTGTCGCCGCGGGCGCGGCGCCGGTAGTTGACCACGGCAAAGGTCTCGGCCAGCCATTCGCCTAGCGGGACGTTCTCGGTGCCGTCGTCGAGGCCACCGCCGACGAGTACTAGGGAGGGTCCGTCGTCGCTCAGGCGGTCGTAGCCGATGGTCGTGCCATCAGCCGAGGTCACATGCGGCATCATCGTCTCCTCAGGTAGACTACTCCTACTTTAGGAGTAACAAGTCCTTGATGGGAAGTGCAACGTGCGCAGCTACCGGGATCTGTGCGGCATCGCCCGCGCCCTGGACCTCGTAGGCGAGCGGTGGGCGTTGCTCGTGGTCCGCGAACTGTTGTTCGGGCCCAAGCGGTTCGCTGACCTGCATCGTGGGCTGCCCGGCATGAGCCAGAACGTACTGACGCAGCGGCTGCGCGAGCTCGAGGACTCCGGCGTACTGGCCCGCCGGCGTTCCCTCCCGCCGGGCGCCGGGCTGGTCTACGAGTTGTCCGATCGTGGACGGGCGCTCGAACCGGTGCTCTTGGCGCTGGGGCAGTGGGGCAGCCCTCTGCCGCCAGTTCCCGAGTCGGCGACGGAGCTGAGCCCGGACGCGCTGGTCGTCGCCCTGCGGACTACGTTCGACCCGATCGCTGCGGACGACCTGCACTGCTCCGTCCAACTCGAGTTGCCCGGTGACGCGTTCCACCTCGCGGTGAAGGACGGGAGGCTCACCGCAGTTCGGGGCACGGCCGACGCTGACGCCGTACTCACCGCCTCGGTACGCACGGTCCAGGACCTCGTGTTCGACGGACGCAAACTCCGCGACGTCATCCGATCCGGCGATGCGACCACAGCAGGTGACGCAGCCGTACTACGACGCTTCCTCGCCGCATTCGACGACCACCGCGCCGGATAGTTCGCAGTACCGCGCGACAAAGGACACCGTGTACCGATTTGCTGACACTATTGCGGGCATGGATCGAGGACTGACCCTTCGGGCAACGGCAGAATCAGGCGACACGATCGACGATCCCTCGGAGGATGCGCTGTTCCTGATGTTCGAGGACATCGAGGCGGGGGAGAGTTCCTTCCTGATCGTCGACCGCCTGGCGGATCCGTCGGGGCAGGTTTACGCGCAGACCTCCCGCAATCCCGACGGAAGCTACATCGTCGAGTATCGAGACGGTGGCCCCGAACGCCACTACGGGACCGTGGTCAGCGACATGCGTTCAGCCCACTCCCTGGTGACAGGCTGGGCGTTCGATCTGCCGGGCTGGCGCGATTCCGCACGGTGGCGAAGCGTCGAAACGTAGCCCGAGCTACTTGGTCGGTGCCGGCAGGTTTCGGTCGAGGTGGTCGGCGTGGAAGAGGGCCTGGTCCAGCAGGCCTTTTACGTGGTCGTCGGCTGCGGAGTAGTAGACGAACGTTCCTTCGCGGCGGCCTCTGACCAAGCCCGCGAGTCGCAGTTTGGCCAGGTGCTGGCTCACCGCGGTTGGTGCTACGCCGGCCAGTTCCGCCAGGCAGGCCACTGAGGATTCGCCCTGGAGGAGGGCCCACAGGACCTTGATCCGGGTTGGGTCGGCCAGGAGCCGGAACGACTCGGCCGCCAGGTGGACCTGTTCGTCGTTCGGCATCTCGAAGTTCTCGATCGACGAGTGCATGTCGTGAGTCTAGCCAGTACCTGCTTACCTGCCTGCTTGCGTACCTGCATGCATGCGCAGGTACGCTGCTCCGGTGACTATCGACACCAAGGCCCCGACCGCAACTGAAGGCCGTCTGCCAGTGCGGGTGGCGACCGGCGGCTGGTGGCGTAGCGCCTGGACCCTTCCGGAGGTCCGCTGGGCAACGGTTGCGACCGTGCTTTTTCTTGCTGGTCTCTTCGCCGAGCTGGCCGGCGGTCCGGGATGGGTGACCTGGTCGTTGTTCATCGCCTGCTACGTAGCCGGAGGGTGGGAACCGGGGTGGGCGGGGCTGCAAGAACTGCGCAACCGTCGGCTGGATGTCGACCTGCTGATGGTCGTCGCGGCGATCGGCGCGGCCGCGATCGGTCAGGTGCTCGACGGCGGGCTGTTGATCGTCATCTTCGCCACCTCCGGAGCGCTGGAGGCGGTCGCGACGAAACGCACCGAGGACTCCGTCCGCGGGCTGCTCGACCTCGCGCCCGACACTGCCACCCGGATCCGGCGGGCCGTGGAGACGGGCGACGGCGAGGAGACGGTACGGGTCGCAGACCTGGTCGTCGGGGATGAGGTCCTGGTCCGTCCGGGGGAGCGGATCGGCGCTGATGGCACGGTGATTGACGGCGCGAGCGAGGTGGATCAGGCGACCATCACGGGCGAGCCGCTTCCGGTGGACAAGCTGACCGGTGACGAGGTGTTCGCAGGAACCTTGAACGGCACCGGTGCGATGCGGATCCGGGTCGATCGGCCGGCCACGGAATCGGTCGTCGCACGGATCGCCGGCCTGGTCGAGGAGGCGGCGCGGACCAAGGCCAAGACGCAACTGTTCATCGAGAAGATCGAACAGCGGTACTCCGTGGGCATGGTCGCCGCCACGGTTGCTCTGTTCGTGATTCCGCTGCTGCTCGGTCAGCCGCTCACGCCGACGCTGCTTCGTGCGATGACGTTCATGATCGTCGCCTCGCCATGCGCCGTCGTACTGGCGACGATGCCGCCGCTGCTCGCCGCGATCGCGAACGCCGGCCGCCACGGCGTACTCGTGAAGTCGGCTGTTGTCATGGAGAAGCTCGGCGGCACCACTCAGGTTGCGCTCGACAAGACCGGCACTTTGACTCGTGGTACGCCGTACTTGGCCGAGGTCCGGCTGCTGCCCGGAGTACACCTCACTGAGGACGAAATCCTCACCCTCGCGGCTTCGGCCGAGCATCCCAGCGAACACCCGCTTGCTGCTGCGATTCTTCGTGCCGCGCGCGCTCGAGGCCTGGCGCTGCAGCCCGTTGAGGAGTTCACGGCTGCGCCGGGTCGAGGAGTTAGTGCTGTGGTTGGCGGCCGGGTGGTTCGTATCGGTGCGCCTGCAGCTTTTGCCGATGCTGAGACACAGGCTCGCGCGGACGTTGATGAGCTGGCTGAAGGCGGTGCGACCGCCGTGGTGATGGCGGTCGACGGCGAGCCTGTCGCGGTGCTTGGCATCGTGGATCAGATCCGGCCTGAGGCGGTCGACGCGGTACGGCGGATGGCGCAGCTCACCAGTCAGCGGCCGGTACTCATCACTGGAGACAACTCCGCTACTGCGGCTCAGGTTGCGGCAACTGTCGGCATCACCGACGTACGCGCCGGGCTACTGCCTGATGGCAAGGTCGCTGCGGTTCGTGAGCTTCAGGCGGGTGGGCAACGAGTCACTGTCGTTGGCGATGGCATCAACGACGCACCTGCTCTCGCGGCGGCACATGTGGGCATCGCGATGGGCGGCGCCAGATCCGACCTCACCCTGCAAACCGCGGACGGCATCGTGGTCCGTGACGACCTGAGCGCCATCCCCGCAGTCATCGCACTCTCCCGCCGAGCCCGCCGAGTCGTCACCGCAAACCTGATCATCGCGGGCACCTTCATCACCGGACTCGTCATCTGGGACCTCGTCGGCCACCTACCACTCCCCCTCGGAGTAGCCGGCCACGAAGGCTCAACAGTCATCGTCGGCCTCAACGGCCTACGCCTACTCCGCAACAAAGCCTGGAACCAAGCCGCCAGCGCCCACAATTCTCGCTGACAGCCGGGCAGGGCAGGTGTCACACTCGGGGCATGGGGCCGGTGTTCATCTTCGAAGTGCAGGACATCGACTCCGATTGGTGGGTCTCGGAAGTCGCGGTCGTGGCGGAGACCCGGCAGGAAGCCCTTCGGCGTATTCGTGATGCTGGATTGCACAAGAAGCAGATCGAGAACGGCGGACGTCCCACGGAGATCCAGGAGCTCGGAGCCTGGAAGGTGTTGTCGGAGAATCCGGCGGCGCTACTGCGCCGACGAGGTGACTGTGACGGCTGGGGTCAGTGGGAGCAGGTGCCTGAAGGGGTCTCGCTCGACTGGCGAATCAGCGGAGAAGCGCGGCGGGCTCATCCCCAGCGATAGCTCCTGGGACCTGCTGTCGCCGGTGTCACTCGCAGTACGGGGTCATCTTGAACGAATCGGCAGTACAGCCCGCATTCAGTATGTGGATAGGGGAAATCCCGGGCCACCATGCTCGCTACGCTCGTACTGGCGATCTGCGAGTTGGAGGTTTTGTATGACGTTTGCCCCGTACGCCGATGAGACCCGGCTGCTGCGGTTCCGTTCGGCCGGACCTGATGACGCGGAGCAGGTCGCGGTGCTGCATGCGGACAGTTGGCGACGCAATTACCGGGGCGCCTATGCCGACTCGTTCCTCGATGGAGACGTCGTCGCCGATCGTGTGGAGGTGTGGTCGGGACGGCTATCGGTACCAGGCGACAGCGCAACGGTCCTTGCCGAGCGCAACGGACAGCTGGCGGGCTTCGTGCATGTCATGTTCGACACTGACCCGAAGTGGGGCAGCCTCGTCGACAACCTCCACGTCCACCACACCCAACGCCGTACCGGCATCGGCACCCAACTCCTGAACCACGCCGCCCAAGCCACGATCGACCGCGCAAGCGCCAAAGCCTTGTATTTATGGGTGTTGGAGCAGAACACCGCCGCCCAGCAGTTCTACCTCGCCACCGGAGCCACCCGCGCCGACACCGCACCCGTGCCCCCACCCGGCGGAGACCCAACCCGCCTCAACGGCACCCCCAACGGCCAACGCATGACCTGGCCCGACGCCTCCCAGCTTGCGCCGGCAACCCGCTAGCCTCGCGCGGTCGCTCACTCAATCCAGCCTGACACCAGCCCACGGCATGATCTCGAACCGAACCTTCGACAGCCGGCCGTCCATCAGGTAAGGAAACCCTTCAAGGTAGTAGCGAAAGCTGCCGGATCGTCGAGCCAGGGGAAGTGGCCGGCGGCCGGGTGAACGACGACACGGGAGTTGGGGAAGAGGGCCGCTAGCTCGGCGACAGTGGTAGGCGGGGCGCCCAGGTCGTACTCGCCGGCGGTGAGCAGCACAGGCGCAGGGAACGTCGCGAGGGTGGCGCGCGTGGAGTGCGGGGTGTAAGCGCCTTCGGAGCTGTACAGCGCGGCGGCTTCGTTGTTGCGCTGTATGTCTTCCAGAGTGTGGAAGTCCTGCGCGGCTGCGTCCCAGCGGCCGTACGAGAAGGGTGTGATCGCTTCCCAGTTCTCAGAGGTGTGCTCGCCCGCTGTGATGGCTTCCAGTGCCGCGTACGCCGGGGCGAACCACGGCTCGCCGTCACGGAGGCGGGCCTGCGACAAGCGCGTCTCGCCGGAGATCGTCAGGCCGGCCGCGTAGACGCTCGGGGTGATCAGTGCGAGCTTGCTGACCCGCTCGGGGTACCAGGCGGCGTACAGCATCGCCAGGTTGGCGCCGCCCGAGTGGGCGAGCAGATCCAGCTGCTCGAGGCCGAGGTGCTTCCGCAGAGCCTCCACGTCCTCGACCTGCCGATCACACCGGTACGTCGTAGTGTCCGCCGGTACTGCGGATTCCCCGGTACCGCGAAGATCCAGCATCACCAGTCGCCGGTACTCCGACATGCCGCCCAACTCGCCGAAGTACTCGGAAGCCTGCATCGGTCCACCCGGTAGGCAGACGACTGGTGCACCCTGCCCGAACTCGTGGTAGGCCAGCTCGGTCCCGTCGGGTGCGGAGAAGGTCGGCATGCCCATGACGATCTCAACACGCTCCGCACCGGGCAACAGGATTAGTAGCCCCACGCGGGATGAAAGCAGGGCACCGAGGCGACGAATCCATGGAAGCCTTGGTGCCCTGCGGGTTCACCACGATGCCGCTAACCGCTTCACAACGCAAAACCGGAACATTCGGGGGGCCGACCGGGTTGGGTGGCAGAGTGGGGGTAGGACTGGTGACGAGTTGGGAGTCAAGGGTGAGCATTCGGGTCGGGTACAAGGCGTCAGCTGAGCAGTTCGGGCCGCGGGATCTGGTCGAGTACGCGGTACGGGCCGAGGAGCTCGGGCTGGACAGCGTGACGGTGTCGGACCACTTCCTGCCGTGGCGGCACGAGGGTGGGCATGCACCGTTCGCGCTCGCCTGGATGGCGGCTGTCGGGGAGCGGACGAACCGGGCGCTGCTCGGTACGTCGGTGCTCACGCCGACCTTCCGGTACAACCCGGCCGTGATCGCGCAGGCGTTCGCGACGATGGGGCTGCTCTACCCGGACCGGATCATGCTCGGCGTCGGCACCGGTGAGGCGCTGAACGAGATCGCCGTCTCGGGCCGGGAGTGGCCGGAGTTCAAGGAGCGGTTCGCGCGGCTGCGGGAGGCCGTCGACCTCATCCGCAACCTGTGGACCCAGGAGGGCGTCAGCTCGGAAGGACCGTTCTACCCGACCGTCAACGCGTCGATCTACGACCGCCCGGCGACCCCGATCAAGGTGTACGTCGCCGCCGGCGGCCCGCTCGTCGCGAAGTACGCGGGCCGGGTCGGCGACGGTTTCATCGCGACCTCGGGCAAGGGCATGGACCTCTACACCGAGAAGCTGCTGCCGGCCGTCAAGGAGGGCGCCGAGAAGGCCGGGCGTTCCGTCGACGCGGTCGACAGGATGCTCGAGGTCAAGATCTCCTACGACCGCGACCCGGCGCAGGCGCTGGAGAACACCCGGTTCTGGGCGCCGCTGTCGCTGACTCCGGAGCAGAAGCACAGTGTGGACAGCGCGACCGAGATGGAGCGCCTGGCCGACGAACTGCCGATCGAGCAGGTCGCGAAGCGCTGGATCGTCGCCTCCGATCCCGAGGATGCGGTCGCCCAGCTCCAGCCGTACCTCGATGCCGGCTTCAACCACCTGGTGATGCACGGCCCGGGCCACGACCAGGAGCGCTTCCTGACCCAGTTCACCTCGGACGTCCTGCCGCTTCTCCGCAAACTGGGCTGACCCCACGATGGAGCGCTGGCCGGATTCGCAGTACCGGATCGGGATCTCCGGCTGGCGCTACCCACCCTGGCGCAAGGTCTACTACCCCGACGGCCTGCCGCAACGGGCCGAGCTGGAGTACGCCTCCCGCAGGCTGAACTCGGTCGAGCTGAACGGCTCGTTCTACTCGCTGCAGCGACCGACGTCGTACCAGCGCTGGTACGACGAGACGCCACCCGGCTTCGTCTTCTCGGTCAAGGGACCGCGGTTCGTCACGCACCTGAAGAAATTGGCCGACGTGGAAGCCCCGCTGGCCAACTTCTTCGCCTCGGGCGTGCTCGCACTAGCCGACAAGCTAGGTCCGGTGCTGTGGCAACTACCTCCGACGCTGGGCTACGAACCTGCAAGGCTGGCAGCGTTCTTCGACCTGTTGCCCAGGACAACAAGCGCTGCGGCAAAGGTTGCCAAGGGCCACGATGAGCGGATGGAAGGCCGGAGTCTCCTCACTTGCCCGGTGGATCAGCCGATCAGGCACGCGCTCGAGATCCGGCATCCGTCGTACCAGAACCAGGAGTTCCTCGACCTCCTGCGCGAGCACGATATCGCCGTGGTCTGCGCGGACAGCGCGGGCAAATGGCCGCTGCTGGACGCCATCACCGCGGACTTCGCCTATGTCCGGTTGCACGGGGCCGAGGAGCTCTATGTGAGTGGATATGACGACAAAGCGCTCGACGCGTGGGCGAAGAAGATCCAGGCTTGGCACCAGGACGTCTACGTGTACTTCGACAACGACGTCAAGGTGCGGGCGCCGTTCGACGCGGAGGCGCTGGCCGGACGATTGGGGACCGGTTGACCTTCGCCGGTCAGCTGGGGACGCCCTTAGGCCACCACGGGGGGATGTTGCCCGGACAGGTACCGGGCAGGGTTTCCGGCGTACCGGCCCAGGAGAACAGGGCGAGATCGGCGATGGCGATGGCGATCGCGGCCGCCAGCAGCGGCATCGTCCACTTGCCGCCCTTGCCTCGGCGCATGAAGCGGAAGACGAGGTTGAACAGCACGATGTTGACCACGAAGGACACCGGGATGCCCACGAAGAACAGCGTCGTCCCGTTGCTGACTTTTCCGGTCAGTACGACGTGGCAGGCATCCCAGGCTCGCCGGGTCATCACGATCAGCCCGAACGCGGCCGACCCGCCGATCACCACCGACAGGAAGGTCTCGCCCTTGCTGCTCTTCGCCATGCCAGAACGGTAGCGGTTCGGGTGGTGCGTTCAGGTCGTGATGGTGACCGGGCGTTGCGGGTGTTCGAGCGGATCGGTCGACAGCCGGGCGTGCCGCTCCACGTCGTACCGGGTGCCGTCGTAGTTGAGGCGCTGACGTTCGAGGCCTTCGAAGAGGAAGCCCGCGCTGCCCGCCACCCCGCACGAAGCCGGGTTGTTGGTGCGGTGGCCGAGCTCCAGCCGATAGAGGCCGGCATCGTGATGCGCCCAGTCGACGAGCGCACGGAGGGCGTCCCTGGCCACCCCTTGCCCGCGGACGTCGGTGATCGTCCAGTACCACGTCCAGCCGACCTGATGGCGGTCGATGTTGGTCACCGCGACGCAGCCGATGGGATGGTCGTCGGCATCCGCGACGGCGTACACGTGCCCGTTGTCCAGGTCTGCCACCCGGCCGATCCAGTCGACCGCGCTCGCGGTGTCGCGGATGCCGCCCTGGTTGACCATGTCGGGCTCCCGATGGGCATCGGTCAGCCGCAACGCATCAGCCACGCGCCAACGACGCAGGTCCAGCCTCGCCAGGTCATACCCCATTCATCGAGGCTACCGCCGGGTCACCGTCCCCAAACCCCTGCACGGCGCGTTCTGCCAACCCCCTAACGCCGCATTAGGGTCTAGCTCATGGCATTTCTTGACTTCAGGGATCAGGTCGTCCTCATCACCGGGGCCAGCAGCGGGATCGGGGCGGCGGCCGCGGTGGGGTTTGCCGAGGCGGGGGCGACGGTCGCGTTGCACTACCACCGCAACGAGGAGGGCGTGCGGCACACGTCGACCGCGGTGAGCACCGCGGGCGGTACGGCGTCGGTGCACCAGGCCGATCTCGCGGTCGCGGACTCCGCCGCCGCGCTCATCGACGAGGTGCTCGCGCGGCACGGGCGGATCGACGTACTGGTCAACAACGCCGGTGACCTGGTCAAGCGCGCGCCGGTGACCGACCTACCGGACGAGGAGTTCCACCGGATCATGGACGTCAACCTGACGTCGGTGTTCGCGATGTGCCGGCGGATCGTGCCGGTACTGCGCGCGCAGGGCGGCGGCGCGATCGTCAACGTCACCTCGATCTCCGGACGGCACGGCGGAGGCGGCGGCTCGGTCGTCTACGCGACCAGCAAGGGCGCTGTCAGCACGTTCACCCGTGGTCTGGCCAAGGAGCTGGCGCCCGAAGGCATCCGCGTCAACGCGATCTCGCCCGGCGTCATCCGGACGCCCTTCCACGACCGGCACACCGGCGACGAGCAGCTGCAGGCGATGCGCGCCGCGATCCCGATGGGCCGCACCGGCGCCCCGCGCGAATGCGTCGGCACCATCCTCTACCTCGCCTCGGACGCGATGAGCAGCTACGTCACCGGCCAGATCATCGAGGTCAACGGCGGCCAGCTGATGCCGTGACGGCTATCAGCGCGCGGGTGACGGCCGTCAGCGCACCGAGTGGCGTCGGGTGACGGCGGCCTGCTCGCGGCGGTCGGGCCGGAAGAGCGTGTTGTGGTCGAAGGTCGCTCCGGTCGACCGGTAACCAAGCTCATCCAGTACTGCGTGCAGCCGCGGCCTGAGGTCGGCACGCTTGTCCTCGACGAGTACGGCGCGCGGCTGTAGCCGGATCAGCGTCCTGGTCGCGCCGGCGAGGGCGGCCGTCTCTGAGCCCTCGACGTCGAGCTTGACCACGTCGAGGCGCTCCAGCGACCGTTCGCGCACCCAGTCGTCCAGCCGGATCACGGGTACGTCCTGGACGACCTCGCCATCCGCCTGCAGCGACCGGACGCCCGAGTCAGCCGGGTCATAGCGCGAGTCCGCGTGCAGCGCCGCCTGGTGCTTGCGCTCGCCTAGTGCCACCGGTACCAGCGTGATGAGGTCGGCCAGCCCGTTGCTCTCGGCCGCGGCGCGCAGCTTGTCCAACGAATCCTCGGCCGGCTCGAAGGCGATCACCTGACCACCACCGAGGTCACGCAGTTGCTTGGCCGCGCCGAGGCTGTGCAGCCCGATGTTCGCCCCGATGTCCAGTACTACGTCGCCCGGCTTCAACTCGGAGCGCAGGAAGCGCGTGACGGCCGGCTCGTAGCGCCCCGCGTAGTACAGGACCGCCTGCAGGTTGTCGCGGAGGTCGAGATGCCACCGCAGACCCTGTCGCCGTACTGCGATGTCGGTCGTCGCCCACTCCGGCGAGATCTTCACCAGGTGCGGATTCCGGTCCGCGACCCGCGGTGAGATCCGGTTGGCGACTCGCGTGACGCCGGCCTCGGTCAGGCCCTCGGCGGAGCCCACCACTCGCGCGATCCGCCGCGCGGCATCGACGCCGAGCGACCGCCCGGCGGCGTGGGGAACCTCCCACGCCGCCCGGCGGACGACTCCATCGCGATACTCCATCCCCCATCGTTACCCGTTTCCGGGCAGGATCATTCACGCCGGGAAGTAAGAATCAGCGCAAGACCTTCAGTTGGACAGCCGCCGGAAGGTGGCCGCGGACAGCGGCAGGAAAATCGCGGTCAGCAGCAGCGGGCCGATGATCGCGGCTTCGAGAGCGTGGTCGCCGATCCACGAGGCCGCCGACGGATCGGGGTTGCCGAACAGCGACCTGGCGGCGGTCGCCGCCGCCGACAGCGGATTCCACTGGGCGATCGTGCCGAGCCAGTCGGGCATCGTCGAGGTGGCGACGAACGCGCTGGACAGGAATCCGATCGGCCAGATCAGCACCTGCACGGCCATGATGCTCTGGGCGTTCTTCACGGCGAGCCCGATGAAGATCCCGACCCAGAGCAGCGCGAACCGCAGCAGCAGAAGCAGCCCGAAGGCCGCCAGCGCCTCGAGCATGCTGCCGTGCCACCGCCAGCCGAGCGCAAGCCCGGCGCCGCTCAGCACGAGCAACCCGACAGCCGAATCAAGCAGATCCGCGATGCACCGGCCGAGAACAACCGCCGCCGAACTCATCGGCAGCGAACGGAACCGGTCGGTGACGCCCTTGGCCACGTCGGTGGTGACCGCGGTCATCGTCGCCTCCAGCCCGAACAGCATCGCCAGCGCGAAGATGCCCGGCACCAGCAGTTCGTAGTACGACTCACCGGCCGGGGTCTCCATCGCGCCGCCGAGCAGGGCGCCGAACATCAGCAACATCAGCACCGGGAAGAACCAGCCGAAGATCACCGGCCACGGCTGCATCCGCCAGTGCAGCAAAGCCCGCCGGGTGATCGTCCAGCCGTCCGCCAGGGCCCAGCCCAGTCGCGCCGTCATGCCGGCACCCCCGATCCGGTCAGGTTCAGGAAGACCTCGTCCAAGGTCGGTCTGCGCAAAGTGATGTCCTCCGGTTCGATATTTGCTCCCTGCAACAAAGTGGCGACCTCGACGAGTGCCCGGGTGCGGTCCTTGACCGGGATGCTCACCCGCAACCCGTCCACCCGGACCTCGCCGTCGGCAAGCCGGTCGACCAGCTGCCGGATGTGCTGGACGTCGTCCTGCTCGGTGACCACCAGGTCCAGCCAGTCCGCGCCCAGCTGGGCCTTCAGCGCATCCGGGGTGCCCTCGGCAACGACTTTGCCTGCCTTGAGCATCGAGATCCGGTCGGCCAGCTGGTCGGCCTCGTCCAGGTACTGCGTGGTCAGCAACACCGTCGTCCCGCCCTTCACGAGCTCGCGCACCGCGGACCACACCTCGGCCCGCCCGCCCGGATCGAGCCCAGTGGTCGGCTCGTCGACGAACAGCACCGCCGGCGCGACGATCAGGCTCGCGGCCAGGTCAAGCCGCCTCCGCATCCCACCCGAGTACTTCGAAGCCGGCAACGCGGCCGACTCGGTCAGGCTGAAGCGCTCGAGCAGTTCGTCGGCCCGGCGTACCGCCTTGGCATGGCCGAGATGGTTAAGCCGGCCGAACATGACCAGGTTCTGCTTGCCGGTGAGGATCTCGTCGACGGCGGCGGACTGGCCGACCAGGCCGATCCTGCGCCTGACCTCCGCGCCCTGCCGGCGGACGTCGTACCCGGCGATCCGTGCCTCGCCGGAATCCATCGTGAGCAGGGTCGCCAGGATCCGTACCGCTGTCGTCTTGCCGGCCCCGTTCGGCCCGAGCAGGCCGGTCACCGTGCCGGCGCTCACCTCCAGGTCGAATCCGTTCAGCCCCGCCCCCTCGGTGCCTCCGGCGTAGTTCTTGCGTACTTCGAACGCCTCGATCACACGCTCCGTAGTCACTTCCCACCCTCTCGTTCGGCGCGAGCCGTAGACTGTACCGTACACCGTACGACTCAGGTACGATCGGGTCAACGACGACCGGCTGGAGTTTGTTCCCGTGAGTGGAAAGCTGTGAGTGGAAAGAAGACCGCGCCATCCGATCCGGCGCGCAGTTTGGCGCTGCTCTGGGGCAGTCACACCAAGCCGGGCAGATCCGGGCTGACGGTGCGCTCGATCGTCCAGGCGGCGATCGGGCTCGCCGACGCCAGCGGGCTCGAGGCCGTCTCGATGCGGCTGGTCGCCGAGCAGTTGAAGGTCGGCACGATGTCGCTCTACACGCACGTACCGGGCAAGGGCGAGTTGGCCGACCTGATGTTCGACACCGTCTATGGAAGCCTGTACGCCGACGTCGACGAGCCGTCCCGTCAGTCGGGCGGCTGGCGTGGCGCGCTCGAGTTCATCGCCCGCCGCAACTGGGACGTGCTGACCCGGCACCCATGGCTCCACGACATCTCGGCGGGGCGCAATGCCCTCGGGCCGAACATCAGCCTCAAGTACGAAGCCGAGCTCCGCCCATTGGACGGCCTCGGCCTCACCGACGTCGAGATGGACTCGACACTCGCCCTCGTCATCACGCATGTCACGGGCACGGCCCGAGCGGCCGCCGAGCAGTTGCGGACGCAGCAGGAGTCCGGCATGTCGGACGAGGAGTGGTGGCTGACCACGAGTCCGGTGTTGGAGCGCTACATGGCCGGCCTGGCCGACAAGTTCCCGGTAGCCGGCCGCGTCGGCACCTCAGCCGGCCAGGAATACCAAGCCACCATGGACCCCGCCCACGCCCTCACCTTCGGCCTAACCCGAATCCTCGACGGCACAGCTCTTCTGATCGCTGAGCGCGGCGGTGGTGTCCCGATCGACAGGACATAGTCCGGAGCCGCGCAGCCTCGCCCGCTCAGGGAGTAGGTCAGGGGTCAGGAATTCGGGACTATGTCCTGTCGATCGGCACGGATCTCAGCTGTTGAGCAGATCCTCGAACGGCGTCGGGTTGGCGTAAGGATCCACGGGTGCCCGGCGTTCGTTGCTCATGGCATCGACTAGTTCTGCTGCGGCGCGGTCGATGCGTCCGTGGAGTTTGGTGGCGCCCGCTCCCCAGTCGGAGGAAGCGGCGTAGACGCCGGTCGGCAGCACTACCGCCTTCAGGTACGAGAAGAGTGGCCGCAGCGCAAAATCCAGCACGAGTGAGTGGCGTTCGGTGCCGCCGGTTGCGGCGATCAGGACGGGTTTGCCGGCCAGCGCCTGGTCGTCCAGGACATCGAAGAACATCTTGAACAGGCCGTTGTACGACGCGCTGAAGGTCGGCGTCACCGCGATCAGACCATCCGCCGCGACAACGGTCTCGAGCACCTTCCCGAGCTCCCGCGACGGGAAGCCGGTCAGCAGGTTGTTGGTCAGATCATGCGCGAGTTCACGCAGCTCGATCACCTCGACCCGGTACGCCGTACCGCGTCCGTCCAGTTGGTCTCGGACAGCGGCGGACAGTCGATCGGCGAGCAGTCGCGTCGACGAAGGTGTCGTGAGGCCGGCTGTCACCACCGCGATCGTGCGCTCGGTCATCGGGTCCCCTCCAGGCCGACGACCTCCGGGCTGACGGTCTCGAGCGCACGGCCCCGATCGGCCGCCGCCTTCAGCGACTCGTGAGTCGGAGCCTCCGGTACGTGCGCCGGTCGCAATGCGTCGAACTCCTTACGCAGTACGGGAATCACTTCCTCGCCGAGGATGTCCAGCTGCTCCAGCACCGTCTTCACCGGCAGGCCGGCGTGGTCGGCGATGAACAACTGCCGCTGGTAGTCACCGAACTTCTCCCGGAACGTCATGGTCCGGTCGATGATCTCCTGCGGGCTGCCGACCGCGAGCGGGGTCTGCTCCATGGTGTCTTCCATCGACGGGCCGCCGCCGTAGATCGGCGAGTGGTCGAAGTACGGCCGGTACTCCGCCCGCGCGTCCTGCGAGTTCTTGCGCATGAATACCTGCCCGCCGAGCCCGACGATCGCCTGGTCCGCGGCGCCGTGACCGTAGTGCTCGAAGCGCGAACGGTAGTGCTGGATCAGCCGCGCGGTGTGGTCGGCCGGCCAGAAGATGTTGTTGTGGAAGAACCCGTCGCCGTAGTACGCCGCCTGCTCGGCGATCTCGGGGCTGCGGATCGAGCCGTGCCAGACGAACGGCGGTACGCCGTCCAGCGGGCGCGGGGTCGAGGTGAAGCCTTCGAGCGGAGTACGGAACTTGCCTTCCCAGCTGACCACGTCCTCGCGCCAGAGCCGGCGCAGCAGGGCGTAGTTCTCGACCGCGAGCTGGATGCCGTTGCGGATGTCCTGCCCGAACCACGGGTAGACCGGGCCGGTGTTGCCGCGGCCCATCATCAGGTCCACCCGGCCGTCGGCCAGGTGCTGCAGCATCGCGTAGTCCTCGGCGATCTTCACCGGGTCGTTCGTGGTGATCAGCGTCGTGGAGGTGGAGAGCAGGATCTTCGAGGTCTTGGCGGCGATGAAGCCGAGCAGCGTGGTCGGCGACGACGGTACGAACGGCGGGTTGTGGTGCTCGCCGGTCGCGAACACGTCCAGACCGACTTCCTCGGCCTTCAGGGCGACGGTCACCATCTGCTGGATCCGCTCGCCCTCGGTCAGCGTCCGGCCGCTGACCGGGTCCTTGGTCACGTCGCCGACGGTGAACACACCGAACTGCATCTGCGCTCCTCGAGATCTTGGTAGTTCACGATTAAACTACCTCACCGTGGTGAACGCCAATCCGCAGCGGCTCATTCCATCATCGGCGACCGGCCGGCGGTAGCGGGCTGTCGAAGTCCAGGTCGAGGGAATCGCCCATTCCGGGCTCAAGGGCTGATTGGCTCTTGTCAGGCTGATTCCGTCCAGTGAAACTAGGTCCCGTCCTGCGAAACCTCGCCGCCCCGAGGAGCGTTTTCCATGCCGAGACTTACCCGCCGTTTGCTGCTAGCCAGTGCTGTCAGCCTCCCAGCCGCGGCCGCGCTTCCCGCCTCCGCCGGGGGAGTTCCATCCAGCGGAACCACTGCTCGCGATATCTCCGCCGCTGGATGAGTCCTATCGCCCCAACCTGCAGCCGAGTCTGCAGAGCCGCTGGTCGTGGACCGGCGGGCAGATCTGGGTGATCGCGCCCGAACGAAAGGCCAAGTCCGAGGCCGAGGACTTCGCCGCCTCGGAAGGGTGCTCGGGGATCGCCTGGGTGAGGTTGGCCCAGCCGTTGCGTTACGACCTGCAGCCGAGCTGGCCGTCGCGGATCCGGGCGCTGGGGCCGACCGTGCACGACCTCGGGGTGGAGTCGCTGACGATCCGGAACGAGCTCCGGCCGATGACGATCCACAACCGCCATCCTGGCTCGAACGGCCTTTGTTTCCAGGCGGTTCACGATTGCTGGGCGGACGACGTACGGGTCGAGAACTGCGATCTCGGGTTCGGGTTCACCACCACCAAGGCGGTCACGCTGACCGATGTCGCGGTCGGCGGACGATCCGCGCACCACAGCTTTGCTTGCCGGATGCAATCACATGACAACCTGGTCGACGGCTTCGAGATCGAGAAGTTCGCAGTACCGCTGCCGGCCGGCGCGCTGCATCACGGCCTCAACCTCGAAGGCCTGTCGGCCGGCAACGTCTGGCGCCGCGGCACGATGGCCGAAGGCACCTTCGACACCCACCGAGCGATGCCCTTCGCCGATGTCGCTCCCCGCAGCATCGCCGTCGGCGTACAGGGCCTGGCCTCCGCGGGCAGCGGCCTGCCGCGCGACTTCCCGGGAGACCTCGAAAACGGCACCTATCAACTGGCGTCGCGGCCGTCAGTCACCGACCTGTACGCCGCTCAGCGGGCGCGGCAGGACTGAGCGCGGAGACTCTGGGAGGCCAGCAACGAATCGTCGGCGGGCGTCGAGCTCAGATCCCGGCGTGCTGGATCACGGGTGCGGCGGCTCTGGCGGCGAGCTGCCAGCTCTGTCGCCGGAACGCCAGCACGATGCCGGCGAGCGCCGCACTGCTGAGGACACCGGCGATGACGATCAGTACGACGTCGCCGGTGAACCCGCCGGTCACGACGAGCCCGAGCCCGACGACGACCGCGCAGACCGCCAGTACGATCGCCGTCGACCGGCTCTGCCAGACCCACTGCCCACCGCTCTCGACCTCGGCTGCCAAACCGTTCGCGAACGTCCGCAGCTCGTCGTCCCATGGCGCCAGCTCGAGGATCCGGGCCGCGGCCTCCCGGCACATCGCGCGCTGCTGCTCGCTCGCGATCAACCGCACCTCGTAGATGGTGATCGCCAGTGAGGCCTCGGTCATCCGCCTGATCGCCCAGGCGAGCTGACGCCGCAGTTCGTTGTCGTCCGGCCGCGCGAGCAGCTCATGGTGCAGCCGCTCGACTGCGGCGGCCGGGCCCTCGTCGGGGTGAAGAGTCACTGGTCAATTCCTGCCTGGTACGACGTCACGGCTTGGCCGCGTCGTGGGCGGTCGTGTAGATCTGCTGCATGGCCGGCCAGTTCTTGAGCAGCGCGGACGCGTAGACCACGTAGTCGTTCTGCCCGGCCCGCCAGTAGACGGAGTCCACGTGTTTGCGGCCGTCGGCGGTGTCGAACTCGAACGTCCAGGTGACCGACTCATGGTCGCGCCAGGTCTCCGGACGCAGCGCGATCAGCTTGTAGCCTGGGTACTGCTTGCTGAAGTTCCGCTCGGTGGTCCGCATGACGTCGATCAACGGCTGAGCCGGCGACGCCGAACCGCCGTACCGTAGTAAGCTGGTCGGCTGCGTCGGGTCGGTGGCCTGGGCGTCGGTCTTGCCCCCACGGACCTTCGCCGGCCAGCCGCTGGGGATCTTGGTGACGACCCCGCCCGGGCCGGAGACGTCCTTGAATGCCCCAGCCGGGGTCGGCTTGCTCGTCGGGGCGGTCGGGGTGCTGGGCGCCTCCGAGCTCTCGGTCGGTGTGGGCGATGACGAGGCCGCTGGGGTCGGCGTGCTGGTGGACGGCTTGGGTACGGCGGCATCCGCCGTACCGCTCGTCCCGCGGAGCAGGAGCAGGCTGGTGCCGATGAGCCCGCAGACGACAAGGTTGGCGGTGAAAGCGATCACGGCAACCTTGGTGGAGCTCGCCTGAGTCATCACGACTCGGGCTGGAACACGAGTTTGCCCTGGTCGACGATGACCGGTCCGGACACCCTGAACGTCGAGTTGTCGGTGATCGGGCTACCGCCGTACCCGGTGCCAGTGACGGTCGCCGTGCCGCTGGCGGTGGTCTCGACCATGACCGAACCGCTGTCGTCGAGGCTCAACTGGATCGTCGGGAAGGTGTCGATCTTCCAGACCTGCTGGGTCGCCTCGGACGAGAACGGGCAGTTGCTGTCGGGCTTGGTCGCGTCGGTCAGGCAGCCCTTCAGATAGTCCTTCACCTGCGCGTCCACGGCCGACTGGGCGGAGGCCTTGATCTTCGGATCCAGGGTTGCGTCCTGGTCGTCGAACCCGGCGTCGATGGTGACCGGCGCGCTCTCCAGCAGCGGGTTGTCCGCGACACTGACGACGTACCGGCCCGGGAACACCTGCAGCAGGCGCGATTCTCTGGACTCGTCCGGCAGCGGCTTCCCGTTCACTTGGACGTCGACCGAGGCCGCCGCCGTAGTGATCTGGATCGACGGCAGACCGCCGTCGATCGCCCAGCCGCGGAACAGGCCGAGTGTCAGTTCGTCCTTGCGGTGCAGGGGAATTTCGCCGCTGATCGTGTTCTCGCCGATGCGGAAGCTGACCTGCGCGGCCTTCTCGTCCTCGAGTTCGCCGATCTTCAGGTCGGTCGGCGGGACGTACTGCTCCGCGCCGACGATCTCACTCGTCGCCGAACTGCTGTCCTTGATGTACGACGCCGCCTTCGCTGCATCGCGATCCGCGAGCGCCCCGAAGTACCCCTCGACCGCGGCCTCCGGCGTCAGCCAGATCCGTTGCACGGCGTACGTCGTGGCACACAGCACCACGACCACCGCGGTCACCACCGCGGTGATCGCCTTGGTGCGCGGCGATGCCTGCCACGGTTCGACGAACGGACTGATCGGTGGACTGGGCTGGGTCTGCACCATCATGCCTCCTCAGTACGGCGTGCTTGGGCGAGGTACTCGTCGCGCTTGACCTTGCGGGCGGCAAGGATCTGACCGTGATGGGCCACCGGCGGTTCGTGCCGGCACGTCGCCAGCTCGCGCCAAGCCACCGCCGACCGCCGCAACTCGTTGTGCCACCGCACCCCGTCGATCGGATTCACCGCCGCCGACATCACCCACCGATGCCAGTACCAGTACATCGTCAACTCGGTCCGGAGCCCTTCGTGCACCGGCCAGCACGGCGGCAACATCACCCACGGCGCATAGGCCTCCTCGACCCAGTCGACCCACGCCGCCAACCCGTCCCACGACTGCTCCAGCGCCTCCGCGCTCACCTCGTCCCAAACCCACGGCGGCTTAGGCGCCATCGTCACTCCCTCCCCATGTCGTCGCCCGCCGAGCTGTCCTCGTACGAGTAGTCCCCACCCTCGTAATCCCCGCCGCTGTCCCCAGACTCCATAGCCCCCGCCACCCGCGCATCATCCGCCGCAGCCTGCTCCTCATACCCACCCGAACCCGCATCCTCAGCCCCACCCTCAGCCTGAGCTTCCCCACCCTCAGCCCCAGCCGCCTCAGCATCAGCACCGCCCTCCGCTTCGGCCTGAGCACCGACCTCTTCCTCAGCACCTGCTTCGGCCTGAGCACCGGCGTCTTCCTCAGCACCTGCTTCGGTCTGAGTACCGGCGTCTTCGTCAGCGCCTACCTCAGTCTGAGTACCGGCCTCAACCTCAGCGCCTGCCTCGGATCCGGCTTCCGCATTTGCTTGAGTGTCAGCGTCGGACTCAGCTCCCGGACCAGCTCCAGCGTCAGCATCAGCGTCGGCCTCCGCCTGAGTGTCGGCGTCGGCTTCCGCCTTAGCTCCTGCTTCGTCCTGAGCGCCCGCCTCGGCCCCGTCCACGCCAGCCTCAGAATCCGCCTGCCTGTCAGCCGCCCGGCCAGGCTCGTCATCCGCATCCGCGCCCCCAGCCTCCGTCTCCGAGCCGGCCTCACCTTGGCGATCCGCCTGCTCCTCTGACTGCGCTTGACTCTCCGCGCGCGCCGACTCTTCCTCGGCCTCGCCCTCCGCGCGCGTTACCTCTTGATCAGCCTCCTGGTCGACCTGAGCATCATCAGCTTCAGCCGCAGCCCGCTCATCGTCCCCACGCTGCACAGCAGCCTCATCCTCCGCCTGCGCCGCTGCCTCACCCTCGGCTTGGGTCGCGGCTTCGTCTTCGGCTTGGGTGGCAGCTTCGTCCTCTGCCTGCGTGGCAGCCTCGTCCTCTGCCTGTGTCGCAGCCTCGTCCTCTGCCTGCGTGGCAGCCTCGTCCTCCGCCTGTGTCGCAGCCTCGTCGTCGCGGTCCGCATCGTCCTCGGACTGGGTTTGGTTCTCCGCGCGCGTCGACTCCTGGTCCTCGGCTTCGGTGCGCGCTACTTCCTGGTCGGATTCCTCGTCGACCTGAGCGTCGTCGGCTTCGGTCGCGGCCTGCTCGTCAGCTTCGCCCTGCGCCGCCTCATCTTCCGCCTGTACTTGCGCGTCCGTCTCAGCCTGCTGCTCGGACTCTTCCTGAGCATCAACCTGAGCGGTCGCATCAGCTTCCGTACCGTCGTTCTCGTCCTCCAGGCCATCGTCAGCACCCGGCCCAGTCTTCGGCTGCTCCTCCTTGAGAGTCGGCTCTTCTTCGAGACCCGGCTCCTCTTCGAGACTGAGCTGCTCCTCGGTCTTCGCGGAGTCGTTCAGGCCGGACTGATCAGCGTCGTCCTCGGCAGCAGGATCCCGTCCCGGTTCGGCAGGTTCACCACTCTCTCGATCACGATCCTGATCCCGCTCCTTCTCGCGGTTGCGCTCGTCCTCGCGCTCCCGCTCGGCCTGCTGCTCCGCCTGCTCGCGTGCCTCCTCGGCCTTCTGCTGGCGGAGCTGCTCCTCCTCGGCCAGAACCTGATCGATGACGTTCTGGGGCGCGGGGTCGAACTCCTGGACAGTCGCCGGCGTGCGGATCGTTTCGTGGCCAGGGGGAGCCTCCATGTTCCCGTAACGCTCGGCCTGCAGTTGGCTGATCGCAATCCGCCGTTGGGTGTCTTCTGGCTTGCCGACGCGATCCAGTTCGTACAGCAGATGGTTGCGGTCGTTCTTTACCTCAAAGCTCTCCGGTGTGTGGAACTGCACCTCGAATGAGTGCTGCGCCCGCCCGTCCTCTCCGACCATCGCCCACGTCGAGTTGATGCCGCGGTAGTCCGGAGTGTTCCAGCTGTTCCGGTCCTTGACTTTGACGAACCCTTGCGCGCGCAAGTTCTCGTAACAGGCGAGCACGCCCTGGGTGTATCGCTCGCGAGGGAACGTCAGGGTGTAGCGGTTGAGATCATTGGTTGCGAAGGCGGCGGCGGGCGCCGTCGTCAACGCCGGGCGGCGGGCAACCTTGCTCCGGAACGATTCGAGACTCTTGAGCGAGTAGCGAAGGCCTTCCAGCCTGCTGCCGTAGGCTGCCGCCGCACGTCTGGTCTGTTCGAGTGCTTCGTCAAGCAGTCCTCGCCGTCGAACGGCACGGAGGTGAGCTGCCTCCACGGCCTCGTTGTCGTCGGCCTCCAGGCGTAGGCGTGCCTCGTGTCCCTTGCCGTTCCAGGGTCCCGGACTCACAGCTCGGTGGCTCCCGAGATTCCGCGGGTCTCCTGGATCAGCCGCTCAGCCGTCGCGGCGTCGATGGGCTCCAGATCCGGGACCTCGTGGGGGCCGCCGACCTGGAAGTCTCTGATCGTCTGGGTCCGGATCCACTTGTTGTCACGGCCGAACCCCTCGTCGACGATCCCCTCCGGGCTGGGGAGATGCCTGTACACAACGGTTGCCTCGATGGGGTCGCCCTTGGCCGGGCTGAGGTACTGAACGTAGTACCTGGCGAATAGCTGGCGGTCCGCGATCAGAGTCCGCGCCTGCTCGGCAGAGATCGGTATCAGTAGATCGGGGTGCGGAAGGTTCGCGTCACCGCGCGGATGCCAGGTCCAGTCGATGAGCGAAAAGTATTCGAACTCGTCGCCGCGGTGGCGCCACAGACCGCTCGGTCGATCCACCGATTCCTTACGTGCTTTGGAAACCCAGGCCAGGTACTCGTAGTCGTTGGTGGTCATGCGGTGTCCCTTCAGGTGGTTGAACTCGTCGGTCATGCCGCTGATTCCGCGGGTCTCGTTGATCAGGCGCTCGGCCGTGTCGGCGTCGATGGGCTCCAGGTCGGGGACGTCGTGCGGACCACCCACCTCGAAGTCCCTGATGTCCGGCGTCTCAACCCAGACGTTGGCACGACCGAATGCCTCTTCGACCAGGCGTTCAGGGCTCCGAAACTGCCTGTACACCAGGGTGTCCTCATGGAGGTCGCCCTTGGCCGGGCTTCGGTGCATGACCCAGTACTTCGCGAACCGCTGGCGATCCGCGAGCAGTGTTTGAGCCTGCTCGGCACTGATCGGCACCTGTCAGGATGCGGCAACGGTACGTCGCCCTGGGGATGCCAGGTCCAGTCGACCATCGACAGGTACTCGAAATCGTCGCCCCGATGACGCCACAAACCGCTGGGACGGTCCACAGACTCACCTGCCGGCTCGAAAACCCTGACGAGGTACTCGTAATCGTTGTCGGTAGTCATGCGGTGTACCCCTTCAGATGGTTGAGCTCGTCGGTGTCAGCGGTCATGGGTGAAGCCCTTTAGTTGGGCGAATTCGGGGATGGCGCCGGCGGGGCGGGATTCGACTTGGAAGGGTGGGTCGCTGCGCCAGAAGAGCCAGGCGTGGAACGGGGGGAGCATCTGGATGGCGTTGACGGGGAGGGCAGGGCGGTAGATGGTGCCGATGGTGGTGTTCTGGCTGGTGATCGCGCCGCCCACACCGACGCCGCCGGTCGTTTGCGGGACGCCCTGGGGGCCCAGCTGGGTGCTGGTGTTGGACTGACGTTCTTCGCCGGCCCAGGAGGAGATGTTGTGCAGGTCCTCGCCGTTGGACATGCCGCCGAAGATCAGCTTGGCGGTGGTCGCGGCGAGGATCGCGGCCTGCTGTTCGATGCCGTAGCGATTCCGCAGCTGGGCAAGGCTTTGGGTGGCCCAGAGGGTGATGATGCCGCGGCCGCCGCCTTCGCTGACCAGCGACGGCAGGCTTTGCAACGGTGCGATGTTGGCGATCTCGTCGAGCGCCAGCAGCAGCGGCGGATCCAGGCGACCGCCGCGGGCGGCGGCCAGCTCCGAGGCGCGCTGGGCGATGCTGTCGACCAGGCCGGCCATCAGCGGCGCGATCGCCTGCTGCTGGTGGGACGGGCCGATGATGAACAGCGACGACCTGCTTTCCAGGAACTGGTCGATGTCCAGATCGTTCGTAGAGCATGACGCCAGTACGGTCGGCTCCGAGGTCGCCTCGAGCGTATTGCGGGCGACGGAGTAGAAGCTGCCGCGTTCGCGATCGCCGAGCAGTTTCACCGCATCCAGGTCGTCGGCCCACATCGCGCCAGGGCTCGAGGAGAGGCGCAGGATGGCCGTGGGATCACGGGTCTCCTGGGCCGTGAGCCAGCGCCGTACGACGGAGATCGGCAGACCCTCCAGCGCCGCGGCATGGAAGTACGCGCGCAGGATCGCCGCGGCACCGCCTCGCCAGTGGTCGCCGTCCGAAACGCCTTGGCCCGCGACCGCGGTCATCGCCGCGACGCGGCGGTAGCAGACCGACGGATTCTCGCAGTCGGCCAGCGGCGACCACCGCATCGACAGCGAGGGGAACTCGCTGCCGAAAGGGTCGTACACCCGCACCGATCCGCCGTACGGCGCGGCCAGCGCCCGCCGGCGGTCTCCGGTGAACCCGAGGATGTCGCCGCGGGTCGACGTGCAGACGACGGGACCTTCCCACCACATCACGGACGGGATGATCAGTCCGGAGGTCTTGCCGTAGCGCGGCGGACCGACGATGCCGACGGAGTCCTCGGGGGCGCTCCAGCATCGCTTGTAGCCACCTCGGGCATCCCAGCCGAGGAACACCTGCCGGCGTGGCTCGAGCCCGAACGGCGGGATGGGCGGCCAGGTCGCGTTCATCAGTCCCTCGCGAGCGACCCGGTGATAATCACCGGGGTCGGGATGTCGGGGTTCTCGGCGTCCGGCAACGGATAGTCGACGCCTGGCTCCTCGACGCGTTCCAGCCGGAGCTCGGGCGCCGGGTGGGTGGCGAGGATCGACATGTCCCACCCGTTGCGGGCGCCGTCGAAGCTGTCCCGGAACCGGGCGAGCACGGTACGCAGGCCGTCCCGGTACCCGGCGTACACCGCACCCTGGTCGGCGCGGTACTCCGCGGCCCGGATACCCGCCGACTGCAGCGGCATCACGACGTACCGGATGCTGACCATGATCGGCCAGAAGGCCAGCCAGAGGGCGAAGGCGATGGTCCCGCGGGTGATCTGCAGCAGGAAGGCGCAGACGCTGTAGGCGAGGTACAGCGGGAGAGCGACGCCGCGGATGAAGTAGTTCGAGACGCAGTCCGCGTTGCGCCAGTGGGTCAGCTCGTGGCAGATGACCCCGGCCAGCGGTTCGGTCTCGTACTCGAAGGCGTCCATGAAGCCTCGGTAGATGATGATGTGCCGGCTGTACGCCATGGCGTTCGGCGTCCGGTCGTCCGAGATCAGCAGCTTCGGCGTGGAGGTCAGGCCCAGACGGCGGGCGCAGTCCGCCACGATCGGTTCGATCAAAGCGCGTTCCCGGCGGCTGGGCTCCCGGGCGCCTTCGAAGACCCGGATGTGCCAGCCCTCGGTGGCGATGCCGTAGATCGTGTAGAGGAAACCGCACAGGGCGGCGACCAGGAACTGGGCGAGGAAGCGGCCGAGCCCTTCGACCGGGCTCGCG
This sequence comes from Kribbella catacumbae DSM 19601, assembly GCF_000372465.1. Classification (GTDB taxonomy): domain Bacteria; phylum Actinomycetota; class Actinomycetes; order Propionibacteriales; family Kribbellaceae; genus Kribbella; species Kribbella catacumbae. Next base: position 115,289 of record NZ_AQUZ01000018.1, on the reverse strand, counting down.
GCGGCCAGCATGAACCAGGGGAGCAGCAGACCCAGCACGAAGCCACCGATCGCACCGGCCGCGATCCCCAGCAGCATGCCGACGATGCCGCCACCCTGGAGGAGCGCGCTGCCCAGCACGCTCTCGAGGAGCGGAATGTTCTGCGCCCAGGAGCTGGCTTGGTCCTGGCCGGTGAACGCACCGCCGACATACCCGCCGATGCCGCCGAGCACCATGCCCAGACCGCCCAGGAGGACGGCGATCGGCAGATTGAACCAGCTCGCGAGCAGAGCGCCGATCAGGCCGCGCGGATTGCGCAGCATGCCGGTGACCAGCCAGACGAAGACGGACTGATAGCCGGGCGGCCGGGTGAAGACCTTCCGGAGCTTCGTCCCGACGGAGGTCCGCGGCGCCGGACCGGCGACCTGCGCCGAGACAACGGGCGGCGACCACGATTCCGGCGAGCTGGTCGGCGGACCGGCGGTCTCCAGGAACGGCGCCTGCACCGGCGTCTGCTGCACCGGCTGGTGCTGGTGCTGCTGTACTGGTTGGTGCTGTGGCTGCGCGGAGCCGGCACCGCAGTGCGGGCAGCTCTGGCTGGCCGGGTCGCGCTGATTCCCGCAGCGGACGCAGATCCCCACTTGTTCCTCCCGAGAGTCGACCGTCCGAGGTTAGTGGTCGGAGCAGGTGACGGGAGGGCGATTATCGCGATCTGTGGATAAGTTGCCACTTGCTGCAATCAGCAAGTGGCAACTCCTCTTGACAGGAGGTCAGGCGGCGTCGAGTGTCGCGACCTGGTCGGGGGTGAGGGTGAGGTCGACCGCGGAGTACGAGTCGCGGATGGTTTCGGGGCGGCTGGAGCCGGGGATCGGGATGACGACCGGGGACTTGGCGAGCATCCAGGCGAGGGTGAGCTTTTGGGGGCTGACGCCCAGTTCCGCGGCGAGGGTGTGGAAGGCGGGGTGCTTGTTGCCGAGGTCCGAGGCGCCGGAGATGCCGCCGAGTGGGGACCAGGGCAGGAAGGCGATGCCGAGTTCGTCGCAGAGGTCGAGTTCCGGCTCGCTGGAGCGGAAGGCCGGGGAGAACTGGTTCTGGACCGAGACGAGCCGGCCGCCGAGAATCTCGTTGGCCTGCCGGATCTGGGCCGGGTTCGCGTTGGAGATACCGGCCATCCGGATCTTGCCCGCGTCGAGCAGATCGCGGATCGCGCCGATCGACTCCTCGTACTGCGTCCTGGGGTCCGGCCGGTGGAACTGGTAGAGCCCGATCGCGTCGACCCCGAGCCGCTTGAGCGACTCCTCGGCGGCCTGCTTCAGGTGTTTCGGCGAACCGTCCAGGGTCCACGCGCCGCCACCCGGGCGAAGGTGCCCGCCCTTGGTCGCGACGAGTACGCCGGACGTGTCACCGCCGTACGAGTTGAGCGCCTTGGCGATGAGCGTCTCGTTGTGGCCGACGTCGGACTGGTCAAGGTGATAAGCGTCGGCGGTGTCGATCAGCGTGATGCCGGCGTCGAGCGCGGCATGAATGGTCGCCACCGAACGGCTCTCGTCGTCGGGTCGCCCTTCGATCGACATCGGCATCGCGCCGAGCCCGATCGCGCTGACCTGTACGTCGCCGATGCCGCGGGTGCTGGGGGTATCAGAAGCCATACCCCCAACCTGCCGCGACTCGACTCAGTTTTCCAACAGTAAAAACCACTGAGAGCCGGCACTGCGGCTGCTGAATGTGTCGCCTTCTAGTCAAGGGGTTACTTTCTGGAGAGTCATTACGTAAGAATGTGGCGGAAGGTTTCCCAGCGAACGGAGTCCGCCCAATGACGTCGTCTCCACCGCCTGGCCTCGACCGGCGGCGATTCCTCCAACTGACCGGTCTGTCGGCGGCCACTGTCGCTCTCGGCGTCTCCGCGCCTGCGGATGCCGCGGCGGTCGCGGGCGCGGTCGACGTACCGGCCGGGGCTTTCGGGTTGGGGGTGGCCTCTGGCGAGCCGAGTGCGGACGGGTTCGTGCTGTGGACGCGCCTTGCGCCGCAGCCGCTCGCTGCGGACGGCCATGGCGGGATGCCGCGCGAGGACGTGGTGGTCAGCTACGAGGTGGCTGAGGACCGGGCGTTCGCCACCGTAGTGAAGACCGGTACCGCGATCGCGTCACCGGCGCTGGCGCACTCGGTCCATCCCGAGGTGCGGGGGCTGCAGCCGGGGCGGGAGTACTTCTACCGTTTCCGCGCGGGCGATCAGGTCAGTCCCGTCGGGCGGACCAAGACGTTTCCGGCGGCTGGGCAGCCGGCTGCTCGCTTCACCTTCGCGATGGCGTCCTGTCAGGCCTGGTACCACGGGTACTTCACGGCGTACCGGGATCTGGCGCAGCGCGCGGTCGACGCGGTGTTCTTCCTCGGTGACTACATCTACGAGTACGGGATAGTTGCTGGCGGCAACCTATGGCGCCAGGGTGTGTCGGTCGGCGTCGAGCACGGAGTCGAGATCGAGACGCTGGAGCAGTACCGGTTGCGCTACAGCCTCTTCAAGTCCGACCCGGATCTGCAGGCCGCGCACGCCTCGGCGCCCTGGCTGATGGTCTGGGACGATCACGAAGTACAGAACAACTACGGGTCGGACAACTCGCTCTACGGCATCCCGCCGAAGCTGTTCGTGCATCGTCGAGCGGTCGCCTATCGCGCCTTCTACGAGAACCTGCCACTGTCGCTGGACAGCCTGCCGCAAGGCCCCGACAGCTTGGTCTACCGGCGATTCGACGTCGGCACCCTCGCCCGGCTGAACCTGCTCGACACCCGCCAGTACCGCGATCCGTTGCCGGTCGACGAGGCTGACCGCCTTTCTGAGTCGCGCACGATCATGGGACAGGCGCAAGAGGAGTGGCTGTACGGCGGAATGACGGGCTCGCCGGCCGCCTGGAACATCATCGCGAACGGCGTCGTGATCACGGCGGTCACCGACGGCCGGGTCGAGCAGTGGGACGGCTATCCCGCCAACCGGCGCCGGCTGCTCGCGGCGATGGAGCAGACCAGCAATCCGGTCGCCCTGACCGGCGACATCCATCACCACGTCGCGGCCGAACTCAAGGCCGACTTCACCAACCCCTCATCCAAGACGGTCGGGGTCGAACTCATCTGTACGTCGATCGGCTCCGACGGGGACGGTGCGGATACCGACGCCTACGCGAAGGACTGGCTCCAACATCCCTACGTGAAGCTCTACAGCGGGCGCCGCGGGTACGTCCACACGACGTTGACACCGACCGAGATGACCTCGGAGTTCGTCACCTTCCCCTACATCGAGGCCGACGCCGGCGCCCAGCCGAAGGTCCTCGCCAGATTCCGTACCCCGGCCGGCTCACCACGACTGGAGGCGCTGTGATGGCCCCGCCCACGATCACCGGACTGCGCGGTACCGGTCAGCTCTCCACCGTCACGCTCGACTGGACTCCGGTGCCCTGGGCAACGGTCGTCGATCACTACGCCGTGTACGTCGCCTCCGGATCGACCTGGACGCTGGCAGGCAAGACGGTCTATCCACGGTTCGTCCATCGCAAGCTCGGCTTCACGGCGGTCACCCGCTCGTACCGCGTGGTCGCGGTGGATGCCGCCGGCAACAGCTCCGCTCCATCGAGGACCGTTGCCGTTGCCAACAAAACCTCGGTCACCGTCTCCGGGCGGCCGATCGCCCGGGTCGGGTACTACGACGGCAAGGGCGAGTTCGCGCTGACGCCGAATCGCAGCGCCGACTATCTTGCGACGTTCCCGAACGACGTCGACTACACCTATGGGGTCTCCGTCCGTGATCGGGACTGGTGCTACTTGCAGCCAGGTCCGTCGGACAAGTGGGCAGGCTCGAAGAACCACCGGGTCCGCTTCCGCTTCAACCTGGCCGCGCGGCCGACCACCGACCTCGACCTCGCCCTCTGGCTGATCGACAGCCATGCCTCCCTGGCCGGCTCCGCGCTGCTTTCGGTCAACGGCACCCAGCTCGAACGCATTGCCTTCGCCAACGGCGCCACCAAAGGCTCCACCTTGAACGACAGCACGCTGCCGGGTTCCCCGCTCAAGCCGTCGTACATCGAACGTCCGCTGCCCCGGCGCCTCTTCAAAGTCGGCCAGAACTTCGTAGACCTCTACAAGGACACCGGGTCCTGGATAGCGTTCGATGCCTTCGGCATCTACGCCCGCTCCTGATTCAGGCGGAGTGGACGTGCGGGTCGCGGTCTTCGAGGACGTAGCTGGCTCGGGTGGTGATGGGAGCGTCGGGCTGGGTGACGTAGGGGAGCACCCGGAAGTCGGAGCGCCACTGGTGCTGGTTGGCGGTGACGCGGACGTAGCCTCGTTGGGAGTTGAAGAACTTGAGGTGGGGGTTCGCGGCGAGGAACTGCTGGCCCTGCGGGGTGGTGTCGGCGCCGTCGCCGCCGCTGGTGATCGACGTACCGACGAACTCCGTGCCGACCGTGCGGGAGTCGGGGTCGGCGAAGTCGCGCTTCAGTTCCAGGGCGTAGTTCTGGTGCCGGTCGCCGGTGATCACCACCAGGTTCCGTACGCCGCTGTCCTGCGCGGCCGCGAGCACTTTGTTGCGCTCGGCAACATAGCCGTCCCACGGGTCGAGCCAGACGTGGGTCTCCGGGCCGGGGGTCCAGTCGGTCTGGCCCATCGGGGCCTGGTTGCCGAGCACCTGCCAGCGGGCGCGCGACGTACGGAACCCGTCGAGCAGCCACTTGCGCTGCTTGCCGCCGAGCATCGTGTTGTCCGGGTCGAACCGGTCGTCGCAGGTCGACGAGGCGCCGTCGCCGCACGGCTGGTCCGACCGGTACTGGCGGGTGTCCAGAATGGTGAAGTCGGCGAGCCGCCCGTACGGGAGCCGTCGGTGGAACCGGCCGTCGGGACCTGACGGCAGCTGCTCATGCCGTAGCGGCAGGTTCTCGTACATCGCCTGGAACGCCTGCGCCCGGCGGGCCCGGAACACCGCCGGATCCTGGTCCGGCTCGGTGTCGGCCTGCGAGAGGTCGCCGGCCCAGTTGTTCTCCACCTCGTGGTCGTCGAAGGTGTGGATCCACGGATGCGCGGCGTGCGCGGCCTGCAGCGGCGCCTCGGTCTTGTAGAGCGAGTACTGCAGCCGGTACCGCGCCAGGTCGAACGTCTCGGTGTGGAACCGCGGATCCGTCACGACACCGCGCTTGTTCGTCTTCACCCCGGACTCGTAGAGATAGTCGCCCAGGTGCACGACCAGGTCGAGGTCTTCGGCCGCCATGTGCTCGTACGCCGTGAAGTACCCGTCCTGCCAAGCGTTGCAGGAGGCGAACGCGAACCGCAGTTCACGCGGCGAGCTGAACGGATGCGGCGTGGTCCGGGTCCGGCCGACCGTCGAGACCTCGCCGCCGGTACGGAAGCGGTAGTAGTACTCGTGGTCGGGCAGCAACCCGCGGACCTCGGGGTGGACCGAATGCCCGAGTTCAGGCGTCGCGATCACGCTGGACCGGCGTACGATGTGGCGGAAGTGTTCGTCGCGGGCGACCTCGTACTCCACCCGGACCGGCTTGGCCGGCATTCCGCCGCGGCCGTCGACGACGTACGGGTCGAGGGCGAGGCGGGTCCAGAGCACGACACTCTCGTACTGCGGATCGCCGGACGCGACGCCGAGGGTGAACGGGTTGCCGGTGCCGGCCGGGGCGGCGTACGTGGTCGAGGCGTCCCAGGCGCCGGTGCCGAGGAGGACCGCGGCGGTGCCCGCGCCTCCGAGCCCGATGAAGCGACGACGTGAAACAGCCATGGGGTTCCTCCGTGAGCGGGCCGGTCGGTGGAAAGCGTTCTCAGCCTTCAAGCGCCAGGTGAACAGCGCGGTAAACGAGTTCCTCCGGAGGGTGAATCTCGGTCAATGGGTGACTTGGCAGGATGGGGCGCATGCAGACTGATGAGCGGATCCGCCGCGCCCGGCCGGACGACGTACCGGCGATCGTCGACCTCGTGCACGCCCTCGCGGAGTACGAGCGGGCACCTCTTGAATGCCGCCTGACGGCCGGCCAACTCCAGACAGCACTCTTCGGTACTGCGCCCGCCGTGTTCTGCCACGTCGCGGAGACCGGCGGCGAGGTGGTCGGCTGCGCGATCTGGTTCCTCAACTTCTCCACCTGGCGCGGCGTCCACGGCATCTACCTGGAAGACCTCTTCATCCACCCCACTCAACGCGGCTCCGGCCTCGGCAAAGCCCTCCTGACCGCCCTCGCCCAGGAATGCGTCCGCAACAACTACGAACGCCTCGAGTGGTCAGTCCTCGACTGGAACACCCCCGCCATCGACTTCTACAAGTCCCTGGCCGCCCACCCCCAAAACGAATGGACCACCTACCGCCTAACCGACAAACCCCTCACCGAACTGGGCTCGTGACCCGCTGAGTGAGAATGGGTGGGTGGAACTGAAACCCCTGTTGATCACCCGGCTCTGTAATGCGTCTGTTTGGCCGATTTTGGCGGGGGTCATCGTGATCGCCTTGCGCGGCGACCTGCCGGTCGTGGCTGTGGTCGGGGGTGCGCTGGTGTGCCTCGTGGCCGCGGTCTATCTGGGGTTCCTCGGGTGGCGGCTGGGGGTCGTCTGTGATGCGGGCGGGATCGACGTGCACGGATTGTTCCGCAGCCGGCGGATCGCGAAGGAGGAGATCGTCGCGATCACGAACTTCCCCGCCGTTCGGTGGAAGACCAGGGCCGGGAAGGCGCGCTGGACGCCGATCTTCGCGTTCGCCAACCTGGGCCGGGTGTTACCCCTGGTCGAGCGGCACAACGAGGCCGCCATCTCGATTCTCAAGGACTGGTTCGAGGACCCCAAGCCGCAGGCGCCGAAGAAGAAGCAGCGTCAGCGTCGCACGCGATAGCCGGTACTGCGTCAGCGGTTGGCGCGGTAGCGGCGTTTGGCCTCGTACATCGCGTTGTCGGCGGTGCGTAGGAGCTCGTCGAGGTCGGCGGCGTACGGGCTGACCACCGCGGTGCCGATACTCGCCGTGACCCGTACGTCGATGCCCTCGAGCGGTTGCCGGATGGACTCGTCGATCCGGCGCATCAGAACGTCGAGGTCGTCGCCGTCGATGTCCTCGGCCAGGATCGCGAACTCGTCGCCACCCAGCCGCGCCACCGTGTCGCCGTGCCGGACCTCGGTCAGCAGCCGGTCGGCGATCTCGCGAAGCGCCCTGTCGCCTTCCTCGTGCCCGTACTGGTCGTTGACCTGCTTGAAATGGTTGAGATCGCAGAACAACAGAACCCCGCGCCGCCCGCTCTGCCGGGACCTCTGCAATGCGGCGTTGAACCGGTGCTGGAGCAGCCGCCGGTTCGGCAGCCCGGTGAGCGGATCGTGCGCCGCGTGGTGCCGCAGTTCGCGTTCCTCGTCCTTGCGGGCAGTCACATCGTCGATCTGGATCAGGATAATGCGCGGCAGATCCTTGCCCTGGTTGACGATCGCCGCCGTGCCACCCAGCCAGATGTCGTTGCCGTCGGTCCGCCGGAAGGTCCGCTCGAACCGGTACGGACCTCGCCCGGTGCTGAGCTGCTCGATCTCCTGCTTGGTCTGCCCGGCTGTCTCGTCACGCAGATAGTCGACGAAGACAGTGCCGACCAGCTGGGCCGGGGTGTAGCCGGTGATGTGGCAGAACGCATCGTTGACGCGCAGGATCCGGCCCGCCTCCGGGCCGTCGAAGGCGATCGTCGCCATCCCGTTGCCGGCGCCCTCGAAGACCAGCCGGAAGGTTGTCTCACTCGCCTCGAGCCGGGCTTTCTCGGCGAGCAGGGCGTCGGTCAGCCGGGCCTTGTCGATCGCCAGACCGGCCTGCGTCGCGAAGATCTCCAACAGCTCGCGGTGGATCTGTCCCGGCCGCCGCTGGTCCTCCGGCAGGTCGACCGACAGCATCCCGACCAGCTCGCCGTCGGGCGAGTGCAGCGGCGCGAACAACGCGTCCAGCGGATGCCAGGCGTCCGGAGCCGACGAGACCGGGATCTCCGGCACCCAGCCGACGATCTCGCCCTCGGGCAGCCGCTCGTGCGGGACGAACCGCAGCCCGCCCCATTTGTCCGCGATCGCGAACTCGGCGTCGAAGATGTCGGCGGCGCTGATCGTGCCGAGCAGCGCCTCCTTGGCCTCCGGCGAGCCGGCCACCGCGATCACCTCGAACTTGCCGTCGGCCTGCCGCAGATTCAGGACGGCGATGCCGAAACCGAGGCCGTCCACGACGCCGTCGACCACTGCCTGGAGGGTTTCGGACAGGCTTCGCCCAGCGCCCATCCGGGCGCTCACTTCGTACAGACGGCGTACTGCCGTCATCCGTACAGTGGGCTCTTTCTGCACGTGCGATCTCCGGCGTCACGGCGTCGGCGGCCTCACGGGACCCCGCCGTGGTGAGGGCCCCCTTACAGGGTGACAGACGATGCCCGCCGGACAACGCTCTCCGACACGCCGGGACCGGCCCGATCAATGCCGGACGGGAGCCGATCCCTCGCTGCCTGTGACGAGAATACGCCTGCTGGCACCGACCGTGAGATTTGTCAGTACTGGAGCTCCGCCAGCGACCGGTACGACGTCCGCGCCGACTCCCATTCGTCGGTGGGGGCGTCGTGCTCGACCAGCCACTGCCGGACCCCGCCCGACTCGGCTTCGGCGAAGATCGCCGCGAAGTCGAGTTTGCCGGTACCGACATCCGCGAACGACCCGTCCTCGGCCATGTCCTTGACGTGCAGCGCGGGGAACCGGCCCGGGTGGTTGCGGAAGTAGTCGGCCGGGTTGCGACCGCCGTCGACCACCCAGTACAGGTCGAGCTCGAAGCCGAGCAGCTCGGGCTCCACCTCGTCGAGCAGGATGTCGAACAGCACCTGCCCGTCGACCTCGGCGAAATCATGGCCGTGGTTGTGGAAGAGCAGCTTCAGCCCTTCCTTCTTCGCCAGTTGCCCAGCGGTGTTGAAGGCGGCAGCGGCCTCGCGGAACCCATCGGGCGTCCGCAGCTTGACAGGCAGCGACGGTACGGCGACCCACTGGCCGCCGAGGGTTTGGACGTCCGCGAGGGCGCCCTCCCAGTTGTCGGTCAGCCGGGGATAGCCGACGTGCTCCAGCACGATCTTGAGGCCCGCCGCATCGGCGTACGAGCGGATCTCCTCGGCGGTGTGCCCGTGCCGGCCGCTCACGCCGACGGTTCGGTAGCCGATCTCGGCCAGCCGCCGCAAGGTGCCGGGGTAGTCCTCGGCGAGCGCCTTGCGCATCGTGTAGAGGTGCATGCCGATGCCATCGGCGGGTATGGTCCGGTCGCTCATGGAGGGTCTCCTTCGAGATTTTGTCAGGCGACGTGTTCCAGATACCGCGCCAGGGCGAGGTCGAAAACCTCTTGTCCCGGTGCGTCCCACAGTTCCTGGTTGAAGATCTCGACCTCGACCGGGCCGTTGTACCCCGCGGCGTCACAGGCCTCGCGAAGGCGGCGCAGCTCGATCGAGCCGTCGCCAATCATGCCGCGGCCGAGCAGGTTGTCGGCCGGCACCGGCGTCACCCAGTCGCTCACCTGGTAGGAGCAGATCCGGTCGCCGGCCCGCTCGATCTGCCGGTAGACATCGGCGTCCCACCACAAGTGGTAGGCGTCGACGATGACTCCGACCTGTTCCACCGGGAACTGCTCGGCCAGGTCGAGCGCGCCGCTCAGCGACGAGACGACGCAGCGGTCGGAGCAGAACATCGGATGCAGCGGCTCGACCGCGAGCCGGACGCCCCGCTCACCGGCGTACGGCGCAAGCTCGGCGAGGCCGTCGCGGATCATCCCGCGGGCGCCGTCGATGTCGCGGGAGCCAGGTGGCAGGCCGCCGCTGACGAGCACCAGTACGTCGGTACCGAGGGTGGCGGCCTCGTCGATGGCGCGACGGTTGTCCTCGATCTTCGCCTGGCGCTCAGCGGCGTCGGTGGCGGTGAAGAATCCGCTTCTGCACAAGGAGGAAACCCGCAGTCCGGCATCGGCGACGAGTTTCGCCGACCGCTCGACGCCGTACTCCTGGATCGGTTCGCGCCACAGGCCGATCCAGGACAGTTCTGCTTTGGCGCTGGCGGCAACTACTTCCTCCAGCGACCAGTACTTGGTCGTTGCCTGGTTCAAGCTGTAGCGGTTCATGCGTCGACTCCGCCGACGATGAGCAGCTTGCGGAAGCGGTCGACGGCCAGCTCGGGTGACGTCAGTACTCCGGCCGCGTCGGCCAGGCGGAACGTGTCAGCCAGGTGTGGCAACGAGCGTCCGGTCTGCAGTCCGCCGACCATGCCGAAGCCGGGTTGGTGGCCGTTAAGCCAAGCCAGGAAGGCGATTCCGGTCTTGTAGTAGTAGGTCGGAGCCGAGAAGATCTGCCGCGCCAGCGGGACGGTCGGCGCGAAGATCTCGTCGTACTTCGTCAGCTCGCCGTCGTCGAGTGCCTTCAACGCGGCCGCGGCGGCTGGCGCGATCGCCGCGAAGATCCCGAGTAGCGCGTCGCTGTGGTGATCCTCGTCGCCGCGGATCAGCTCCGGGTAGTTGAAGTCGTCGCCGGTGTAGAGCCGGACGCCGGCCGGAAGACGCTTGCGGAGAGCAACTTCTTTGCTTGCATCGAGCAAGGACACCTTGATGCCGTCGACCTTGCTGGTGTTGTCGTTGATCAGCTCGACAACCACGTCGGCCGCGGCGTCGAGCGAGTCGCTGCCCCAGTAGCCGTCCAGCGCTGGGTCGAACATCGACCCGAGCCAGTGCAGGATGACTGGCCGCGACGACTGGCCGAGCAGCCGGTCGTACACCTTGCGGTAGTCATCAGGCGATCCAGCCGCCGCGCACAATGCCCGACTCGCCATCAGAATCGGCTGGGCGCCAACCTCCTCAGCCAGCGCCAACTGCTCCTCGTACGCCGCGATCACCGCGTCCAAGGGGTGCACGCCAGCGGGGAGCTGGTCAGTGCCAACGCCAACCGCAATGCGCTTCTCCGAGGCGCCTGAAGGGCGCGAGGTCGCGGGCGCGCCGCCGCCCGCTACTCCACCGATCGCCGAGGCGCTGCGAAGCGGCGCTTCGGCGGCTGAGCGGCGGATCAGTTCTTGGGTTGCGGGCCAGTCGAGGCCCATGCCGCGTTGGGCGGTGTCCATCGCCTCGGCGACCGACAAGCCCAGCGACCACAGGTGCCGCCGGAACTCCAGCGTGTGCTCCCAGTCGATCACCGCGGGCGCGCCCGGCGAGTTGTCGCCGAGCGGGTCCGGGACGACATGCGCCGCCGCGAAGGCGAGTCGGCTGGTCGCCGGCTGATAGGTGCCGTGAGCAACCGGCGTACCGGTCAGCTGGTAGCTCTCCAGTCCGCCGTCGCCGGTAGGCAGCCGCAGGGACAGGCTCATGCCCGCGCCTCGATGTCGAGCGCGGGGACCTCCAGCTTGCGTCCTTCGCGCCACGACTGCAGGCCGAGTTCCGCGAGCTGGACGCCCTTGGCGCCCTCGACGAAATCCCAGGTGAACGGAGCGTCGTCGACGACGTGCCGCAGGAACATCTCCCACTGCACCTTGAAGCCGTTGTCGAACACCTCGTTGTCCGGTACCTCGGCCCACTGGTCGCGGAACGAGTACGCGGCGGGGAGATCGGGGTTCCAGACCGGCTTCGGCGTCGCGGAGCGGTGCTGGGCGCGGCAGTTGCGCAGTCCGGCGACCGCGCTGCCCTCGGTGCCGTCGACCTGGAACTCGACCAGTTCGTCGCGGAACACCCGCGTGGTCCAGGACGAGTTCAGCTGGGCGATGATGCCGCCCTCCAGCTCGAAGACGCCGTACGCCGCGTCCTCGGCGGTGGCGGTGTAGGCCTGCCCCTGCTCGTCGTACCGGGTCGGGATGTGTGTGGCGCCCTGGCAGTAGACCGACTTCACCGGCGCGAAGATCTGGTCGAGCACGTACCGCCAGTGGCAGAACATGTCGACGACGATGCCGCCGCCCTCTTCGGTCTTGTAGTTCCAGGCCGGCCGCTGCGCTTCTTGCCAGTCACCCTCGAAGACCCAGTAGCCGAACTCGCCGCGCACCGACAGGATCTCGCCGAAGAAGCCGCCGTCGACGAGCCGCTTCAGCTTGCGCAGGCCGGGCAGCGACAGCTTGTCCTGGACGACGCCGTTCTTCAGGCCGGAGTCGCGGACCAGGCGGGCCAGGTCGACGGCCGCCTCCAGGCCCTCGGCGATCGGCTTCTCGCAGTAGATCGCCTTGCGGGCCTCGACCGCGGCGCGGACCCCCTTCTCCCGGAGCTGGGTGAGCTGGGAGTCGAAGTAGATCTCCACGTCCGGCTCGGCCAGGGCCTCGGAGAGGTCGGTGGTCCAGCGGCTCAGGCCGTAGGTGTCCGCGATGTTCTTCAGCTTGAGCTCGTTGCGCCCGACCAGGATCGGCTCGGGGATGATCATCGACCCGTCCGCGGCCGGGATGCCGCCTTGCTCGCGGATGGCCACGATGGAGCGCTCCAGGTGCTGGCGCAGGCCCATCCGGCCGGTGACGCCGTTCATCACGATGCCGACGCGTCGATCGTTCACTGTGCTACCTCTCTTCGGCGCAGCGGCTGCATGCTCGCCTCCCTCGTCGCCTGGGAAAGGGCTTTCCAAGGCTCGTGACCGCAACCATAGGTGGGTCGTCACGACGAGTCAACCTGATGGGAAAGCTGGCGGAAAGCGATTGCAGGCCGATTCCGGACACCGCGCCCTCCGGTGCGTGCGACCGAGCGGATGGGGTACGGCGAGGCGATCGGCGTTAGCGTCGTTTCAGGAGACGGAAGGAGCACGGTGGCCAAGCGCGGTGAGCAGGCAACCGACGGGGTCGAAAGCTCGGATGCGGAGCGGCGGAGGGGTGAACGTCGGCGGACGGATCGGCGGCAAGGGGATCGCCGGCAGGCGGAGCCGCAGCCGGGTGAGCAGTCGGTCGACGAGCTGTCCGCCGAGCTGCGGGCGGCCGAGGAGCAGGCCCGGGATGAGCAGCGCGAGCTCTATCGCACCCTCGACCTGGCCCTGCGGATCGGCGAGGTCGTGCTCTCCAGCGGCGCCGGTACTGCGGACGCGACGGCGACGATCCTCAGCGTGACCGCGGCCGCCGGACTGCGCGGCTGCGAGGTCGACATCACCTTCACCTCGATCGCGATCTCGTACCAGGCCGCGCCCGACGTCGCCCCCGAGACGCACATGCGGATCGTCCGGTACCGCGGCCAGGACTTCTCCCGCCTCACCGCCGTCGACCAACTGGTACGCCGATTCGCCCGCGCCGAACTCACCCGCGAGGAGGCCAGCCGCGAACTCGCCCGGATGGTGTCCGCGGGCCCGCCGTTCCCGCGCTGGAGTTCCGTGGTCGCGTGGGGCGTGATGGCCGGCGGCGCGACCCTGCTGCTCGGTGGTGGCTGGCTGATCACGCTCGTCGCCGTCGTCACCGCGGTCGTGATCGAGCTCAGCAACCGCTGGTTCCACCGCCAGCGACTGCCCGCGTTCTATCAGCAGGTGGCCGGCGCATTCGTCGCCACTGCCGTCGCCCTGATCCTGTACGCCGTCCACGCACCGGTGAAACCGTCCCTGGTAGTTGCCGCCGGCATCATCATGCTGCTGGCCGGGATCGCCCTCACCGGTGCCGTCCAGGACGCGATCACCGGGTACTACGTGACCGCGGCCGCTCGCAGTCTCGAGGCGATGCTGTTGACCGGTGGCATCATCGCCGGCGTCTCCCTCGGCATCAGTCTCGGCATCAAACTCGGCCTCCCGGTCGCGATCGAGGCGCAGACGATCCAGCTCGCCAACCTCCCGATCATGGTCGGCTCAGGCGCCCTGATGGCAGTCGCGTTCGCCTACGCGTCGTACGCGCCGCTGCGCTCGCTGCTGCCGATCGCGGTGGTCGGTGCGCTGGGGTCACTCGTCTTCACTTTGATGGCGCGAGCCGAGTTCGGCCCTGCTTGGTCGACGGCGGCAGCAGCCTTCGTGGTCGGCCTCGGCGGCTACTCACTCGGTCGTCGCGTAGGCGTACCACCACTGGTGGTAGTCGTCTCCGGCACCGTGCCGCTGCTGCCAGGATTGACCATCTACAAGGGTTTGTACGAACTCATGAGCCTCGGCAACCTGGTCGGCATCGTCTCCCTGGCCACCGCCGTCGCCATCGGAGTCGCCCTCGCCTCAGGTGTCATCCTCGGCGAGTACGTAGCCCAACCCATCCGCCGCGAAGCCCGCCGCCTAGAAGACCGCCTAGCCGGCCCCCGTCTCGTCGGCCCTCGCCGCCCCATCCGCCGCCGCACCGAGCGCTCCCACCGCTCCCGCCGAACCCGCCGCTCAGGCCCAGCCTCGTGACCCTGAGAGTCGGGATGCGCCCCGACTCGGGAACGCTCCTACACGGCGTGAAGGCTTTTGGCCGCTCCGTGACAACAATCCTTCACGCGGTGCGAAGGGCGGAACCGGCCGCGTCCTACTGGCGGGTAGATGGCATCGCCCCAACTTGTTGCGGAAGCTCGAACAACGTGGCGCAGCACAGTCCCTTGCCGCCCGAGGCGGATGGATCGGCGACCGTACCGACCTGCGCGAACGACGCGCCATCGTTGGTGCTCTCGTAGATCGCGCCGATCCCGTCAGCGTTGCCGACGAAGGTGACCACGCTGGCCAGCACCCGTCCGTTCGCGGCGCCGCTGTGCTGGAGCCTGACCGCCCGCGGATAAAGCCCTGTGTCATCGCGAAGTAGTTGCCCCGTCGCGGCTTCGGCGTACGACGTGTTGACGAGGCAACCGATCAACAAGGCGAGGGCCAGCCCGAGCCGGCGCATCAGCGGATCTCTTCGAGTACGACGTCGTCGAGCTGTAGCCAGACATCCTGACCGTGCCCGAAGAATCCGGCGTAGAGCTGGACGAGCGACTCACGCCCGCTGTCGAACTCCACCCTGACCTGCGTGTACTGCGGATGCGCGCCGCCGGCCTTCTCTGCAAGGGCTTTGCCGCGGAGCGAGCGGACGCCGAGCATCGTCTCGCTGTTGTTGTCCGCGGTCCGCATCCAGGCGGACAGTCGATAGCGGTGATAAGGGCGCACGGCAACGTTCTGCTGGACTTGATGCAAGCCGATCGAGTCGCGCAGCAAGGCGTTGTTCGCGCCGCTGTGACCGAGGTTGGCCTTGTCGATGCCGCCGCGCCCGTTGAGTTGCCACGGCGGTGACAGCGACGGCCCGGCCTGTCCTTCGAAGCCGGGATCGCTGACCAGGTTGGTCTTCGCACCGTCGTCGGTCAGCTTGGTGTGCATCAGGAACACGTTGTACGGATCCCACTGCGACATCGTGAAGTAGAGATCCTGGCCGGACGACCACGGATGCAGGTACGTCCCATAGAGCCCGGGGAAGTCGGTGCCTCGGACAACGATTTGCTCGCCCGACCAAGGACCGGTGAGGGACGCCGCAGAACGCAGTACGACGGAAGCGCGCTGCTCGTCGAGGTACATCATCAGCCACTTGCCGAGGTGCGCGTTCCATTGCACGGATACTTCGCTGATCGGCCCGATGGCGATCGGTACTGCGGCGCCGATGCGGCTCGACCAGGTCTTGCCGTCCCAGTAGCGCCAGGAGCTCTTGGACAGCACCTGGTTCTCCGGCACGCGGGCCAGCTGCGCGTTGCCGAACCGGCCGTTCGGCGTACCGATCATGTAGACGTAGCCGTCCCGGCGGACCAGCGCGGTCATCTGGAAGTTGTCGTCCCAGGCGGCGGTGTTCTTCCAGATCGCCTTCGGGTCCTTGGTCCAGGTCTCGCCGTTGTCGTCGGAGTACGCGAAGCCGGAGTGGTTGGTGAACCAGCTCCCGGCCGGACCCCAGTAGTTGACCGACATGTACTGCACGTACTGCCGCTTGCCGACCGAGATGCCCCCGGTCGGGATGACGGTGTGCTCGTCCCGGTCGATCTTCTTGCAGTCCAGGAACTGCTTGGCGTGGCCGGGGCGGTCTTCGGCCGCGCTGTCGAGCGTCATGCCGTCGGCGAGGTTGCGGTCCTTGCTGCGGAACAGCAGGTTGCAGCGCCAGTCGAGGGTCGCCGGGTCGCCGACGCCACCGCCCGGGCCGGTCCAGCCGCTGCCGTAGCTGTCACCGAACGCGGTCAGGATCTCGCCCGAGCCGTTGTCCCACAGGATGCCGAGATCGGTGGACTTGAGCTGGAAGCGCGCCTCGGTGTCGTTGATCGAACCGGGCCCGGTGAGCTTGGCGACCTGCTCGGCAGGCGAAGGAATCGCTGACGCTTGGGCGACCGGTGGCGGGTTGGCCGGCAACATCGCGGCTCCGAGCAGCAAGGGCAGGATCAGAACGAATCGCTTCTGCATGCGCATCTCCTAGGCCGGGACAGAGCGCGGGAAATCGATTTCTGAAACACCGTAGCCATCACCCGGACCGCGGTCAACGCCTTGCGTCCTCCGGCAAGACCGAGAGCTCAGGCATGGTGCAGGCCCGGGGCCTCAGGCGCGCAGCGACTGCTCGAGGGCGTCGGCGGTCTGAGCGGTGGCGTCTTCTTCCTGGAGCAGGACGGCCAGCTCGGCCGCGCGCTGACGGGGGCCGTCGGCAAGCATCGGTTCGAGCGCGGCGAACAAGGTGGGTTCGCTCAGGTCGGTGAAGCGGAGTGTGCTGCCGACGCCCATTCGCTGGAGCTGGGCGCCCCAGAACGGCTGGTCGGCGAAGACCGCGCAGACCACCGTCGGGACGCCGGCGCGCAACGAGGTGGCCGACGTACCGGCGCCGCCGTGGTGGACGGCCGCGAGGCAGCGGGGCAGCACGGTGTCGTGGTTGAGGTTTCCGACGACTCGGACCGCGCTGTTGTTCGCAGTACCGGCTTTGAGAGTGACGAGAGCGCGAACGCCGAGCGTGTCGGCGACCTTTTCGATCATGGCCAGCGCGGCGTCCGGTTCGAGGACGGGCATGCTGCCGAAGCCGAAGTACACGGGTGGGTCACCGGCATCGAGCCACGCATCCAGCTCGGGGTCGTCAACCTCGGCGAGCAACCGGCGCTGGTCGGCTGACGGCGTCAGGAATCCGGTCAACGGCCGGCGCACGTCCCAGTCGATCAGCTCCGGTACGACGTGCCGGCTGTAAGCCTGAAGCTCCAGCGCGCCGGATCGTTCGAGGCGGACGCCGGTCGTCTCCTCGGTCGGTGGCAGGCCGACGCGGGCGCGGAGTTTGTTGACGAACGGCTCGAAGACCGGCCAGTTGGCGCTGTCGACCTGGGCATAGGTCTCCAGGTTCAGCTCCGGCGAGAAGATGTCGGTCGAGACCAGCAGGTGCGGGAACGCGCTGTTGCTGCGGATCGGCGCGTGATAGACGGACGCGTACGGGATGCCCGCGGCCTCGGCGATCACGACGGCCTCGAGTTCGGTCGCAGTACCGGAGACGAGGACGTCCGCTTCGGAGGCCAGTTCGATCAGGTCTGCCTGCAACTGGTCCGCGGTCTGATGCTTGTAGTCGAGCAACCAGTGCACATAGGACTGGAAATCGCCTGCGGCCAGCCACTGCTGGCCCTGCTCCGACTCCAGGAAGTCCTTGGCGCTCACCCGCAGATCGACCGTACGCAGGCCGAGCGCCCGCCCGATCCAGACCAGATCGGAACACAACCCGAGCGTGACGTCGTGCCCGCGCGCAGCCAGTTCCGCGCCGAGCACGGCCATCGGCTGCGCGTCCCCCCGGCTGCCCATTCCCACCATGACTACTCGCATGCGCCCACCCCTGAGCCTCGGTACGCCGCAGTCCGGCGTACGAACCCCGATGCTAAGCGCCGGACCCCGCTAGCGTCCCGCTTTCCTGTGCTTTACTGCTCGTGGTGCGATTCCAAGGTGTGGCGGCTGGGAGTGATCCCTGGCCCGTCGGCTCCGCGCGGTGCGGAGTGACCCGGCAACGACCGGGGCCAAGCGGTGATACCCCGCTCCTGCTCGGATCCGACCCGGGTCCCTGGTTGATGCTTTCATTCACCCAGAGGTAGCGAGCCATGTTCACAGGACGTATCGAGACCACCGCCACCGTCGCCGAGGTACGCGACGAATCCCTCCGGATCACAGTCGATCCAGCTATCCCGCTCGTTGCCGGAGGCGCCGTCTGTCTGGACGGTGTCCGGCTGACGATGATGTCGGCCGAACCGGGCGAGCTCGTGGCCACTGTCACCGACGAGACCCGCCGGCGGACAACGCTCGACCGAGTCACCGCCGGTACTCCGGTCCACTTCGAACTGCCCCTTGCGGCCGGTGACCGGATCGACGGGCACCTGGTCCAGGGGCATGTCGACGGCGTCGGCAAGGTACTCCGGGTCGACGACGAGCCGGCCGGGCGACGGGTTTGGATCAAGCCGGGTGAGCGGCTGCTCGCGCGGTTGGTGGCGAAGTCGTCGGTCGCGCTGAACGGGGTCAGCCTGACGGTGGCCGAAGTGCTCAAGGACCGCTTCTCGGTGGTGCTGGTGCCGGCCACGTTGCAGAAGACGAATCTCGGCACGCTCGCGGCGGGTGACCGGGTCAACCTGGAGAGTGACCTGCTCACCCGGATGGCACGGGAAGGGCACGGGCCCGAGCTGCTCGAAGCGGTGGCCCGGTTGCCATGGGCGGGTCACCTGAGCGGGCCGGTCGGCGTACAGAAAGTCGTTGCCCAGTTGGCCGCCGGCGGTGGTGTCGTGGTGTGGGATCCGACGCTGGAAGGCGAAGGGGATGTCGTCTTCGCGGCCGAGCGGTTCCGGCCGGAGGCGATGATCTTCCTGCTCACGCAGGCCTGCGGGCACACGACGATTCCGTGTGCGCCCGAAGTGCTGGAGCGGTTGGAGATTCCGCGGATGCCTGGCGAGGGGGATCGGCAGGGCACCCGGATGCATGTTCCGATCGATCTGGCCTCGCTGCCCGGGACCGGGGTGAGTGCGGCCGACCGGGCTGCCACGATTCGGCGGCTGGCCTCGGCGGACGCAGTACCGGGGGATTTTCTTCAGCCGGGGCACGTCTTTCCGCTCGCAGCTCGGTCGGGGTTGTTGAGTGAGCGTCGCGGGCACACGGAGGCGACGGTTGCGCTTTGTGTTGCTGCCGGTCTGGCTCCGGTCGGGGTGTGTTGCGAGGTGATGCGGCCGGATGGGGTGATGGCCGATGCTGTCGACCTGGAGCAGTTCGCGCTGCGCTGGGATCTCCCGATGATCGACGTCCATGATCTCGCCCGGTGGCTGTGATGGCCCTCAAGGTGACCCCTGGCGAGGTCAACCGTTAGAGTTACTGACTGGAAACATCGGCCTGCTATCGCCGGGTCAAGGCCCGGCGGGCTCGGAGGATCGACGTGGCACTGGGTAGGACGTCCCCGCGGGACCTGCCGCTGTTCGCGGAGCTGTCCGGCCGGGAGATCAAGGACATCTTCCGGGCCGGCGAAGAGGTCTCGGTTCCGGCCGGCTGGTCGCTGATCCTGGAGCAGACGCCACCGGACGCGGCGTACCTGATCCTGAGCGGGACGGCGGCGGTCCGGGTCAAGGGCGAGGAGATCGCCGTCCTCGGCCCGGGTGACATCGCCGGCGAGGTCGCGGTCCGGCAGAACCGGTTGCGGACGGCAACGGTCACGGCGAAGTCGCGGCTGCAGTTGCTGCACTTCACCCGGGAGAAGTTCGACGACCTGACCGACCGGCTGCCGAACTTCCGCAACGCCATCGACGCCACCATCGCCGAACGCCGTGGTCCCCAACCCGGCTGAGCCCGCCGGCCCCGAGCCCGCGGGCCGTGAGCCGGCGGGCCGTGAGCCGGCCGGTGCCGAGTCGCCCGGCCCGGAGCCTGCCGGATCTGAGCCGGATCTGGTGGCGATGCAGCGGGAGTTCGAGCAGGCGCTGCTCGGTGGTGAGCGGAAGTTCACCAGGATCCAGGTGTCCGAGCGGGCCGGTATCTCCAGCGAGCGCGCAGAGCAGATGTGGCACGCGCTCGGCTTCGCCACCGTCCCGGACGACGAGATCGCCTTCACCGACGGCGATGTCGAGGCGCTCCGGCTGGTCGCGGCGCTGGAGGACGACGGCTTCATCGACCCCGCGGTCGAGTCCTCGCTCGCACGCAAGCTCGGCCAGACCCAGTCCCGGCTGGCGTCATGGCAGTCGGCGATGTTCCTGGAGTTGCTGGCCGGCTCCAAGCTCTCCGCGGACGACGCCATCGAGGTCGCATCATTGTTGCTTCCGGCAATGGAACGGTTGCAGACCTACGTCTGGCGACGGCATCTCGCGGCGGCCGCCGGTCGCGCCATGGCCGGCTCCGACGAGCTGTCCCGCGGAGTCCGGGTGGTGGGCTTCGCCGACATCGTCAGCTATACCAGGCTGACCCGTCGGCTGTCCGTGGTCGAGCTGGGCAGCCTGATCGAACGCTTCGAAGGCCTCGCCGCCGATGTGGTCGCGCTGAACGGCGGCCGGGTGATCAAGTCGATCGGTGACGAGGTCCTCTTCGTCACCGACACTCCCGCCCAGGGCGCCGCACTCGCACTGGCCCTGCAGGACAAGGTCTCCGAGGTCGGCGACATGCCCGAGCTCAGGATCGGCCTCGCCTACGGCAGCATCCTGATCCGCCTGGGCGATGTGTACGGCGAGGTCGTCAACCTCGCTTCCCGGTTGACGTCGGAGGCCAAGCCCGGTCGCGTTCTCGCCGACCGTGAGCTCGCGGGCGCGCTCGACGGCCATCCGGCGTACCGGTTGCGCAGGCTTCGGCGGGTCTCCGTCCGCGGCTACCACCACCTGACGCCGTACGCGCTGCAGCGCGCTTCGTCGGACCACTGACCCGTCAGAGACAATGGCCGGGTGGATGAGATTTCAACGGCTGGGGAGCTGGCGTCGATCGCTGACGGGGATCCATTGGTGATGTGGGCCGGGCAGGGTGAGGTCGGTGGCCGAGTCAGAGCCTGGTACTCCGGGGACGCGGTGGCGGTGGCCGTTCATGATCTGTCGAAGCACGACCGGCTGGTGGTACGCGGGCCGATCGATGACCTCGCGCCACTCGTCGCCAGCGCGCTAGCGGAGATCGGGCGGCACCTCCGGCCGTTCGGCGAAGAGGCGCTGATCCGCGAGCTGGTCGAGCGCGTTCCCGGGCTGTCGGTCCGGGCGGCGTTCGGGTGGATGGAGACGACAGTTGCGCCTCCCCAGACGACCACGGCTGCGTGGATGGAAGGCGACGCCGGGGTCGACGAGCTCCTGAGCGAGGCATCGCCGGACTCCTACGCATGGCCGGGAAGTTCCGGCGTACTCCGGTGGGCAGCTGTCACTGGTGAAGCGGGCGAGTTGCTGAGCATCGCGGCTGACGCCTGGAGTGCTCCCGAGGTGGGGTTCCTGGCCGGGGTGGCTACGAAGCCGGCTGCGCGAGGGCAGGGATTGTCGCGGCAGGTGTGTGCGTTCGCGACGGCCGAGCTGGTGAAGCGGCATGGACTGACAGCACTGATGGTCCACGGTGACAACGATGCGGCGATAGCTGTCTATCGCAAGCTGGGCTACAAGTACCGCGCGGTTGCCGCGGCGCACGTGTAGCCCAGCGTTATTGGATCAGCGAGTCGGGGTGATCGTCAGCGTGACGCCCGGCTTGGACGACGTCGGCGGCGTCGGGGTGGGTGTCTTGCCCGGAGTCACGCTCGCGCCTGGCGGCGTGGGGGTCGCCGATGGTGTGGCGGGTGTCGTCGCCGGGGCAGGCGGCGGTACGAAGGGGGCCTTGTCGGAGTCCTTGCAGTTCTCGCTGGAGCCGTAGCCATCCGTGATGGTGCGCTGCGGGAAGGTGTTGCTGACAGAATCCGTGTTGCTCTCGGGAGTGTTGATCCGGCAGTCCTGCACTGGCAGGTTGATCGGGTTGCCGCTCTGGTCGTAGAGCCGGACCTTCACCTGCCGGCCCTGCTCGTCGAACGGGTAGATGTTGTCGACCTGGTTGCCATCCAGCCACAGGCCGCTTTCGCGGTAGCTGGCGGAGCTGGCGGAGTAGTCGTCGCCACTGCCGAACACTCCGGACGACGTGCCGCCGACGAAGCTGAAGGCCAGCCAGATCGGCACGATGATGGTCGCGATGACGTTCAGCGGTACGACGTACCAGAGCCAGCGGCGATCCTGCTGCGTCTTGCGGCCGATCCAGACCGAGACGGCGGCTCCGGCCAGGGCGCCGACCACCGTGACGGCAGAGGCCCCCGACATGGCGAAGATCGCGCCGCCGCCGACGACGCCGCGTGCCACCCACCAGACAGGCTGGCCGATGGTGACGAGCTCGTGCCGCACGTTCGGCGGGACCTGATCGAGCATGCCGCGGATGGACTCGGCGGCCTGCTGGCCGCGTCGGGTCTCCAGCACGACCTCCGGGTTGCTGCCGCGCAGAGCCCGCACCCCGAGGTACGCCGCGCCAAACAACGCGATCAGGCCGATCACGCCGAAGAACAGCGTTTCCTCGGTGCCGTTGGCCAGGCCGATGACCACGAAGAACGGTCCGACGATCGCGGCGGCAATGCCCCAGCGCAGCGCGGTTTCGCCGCCGGTCTTCTCCTTCGGGGTCGCCTTGCGGGGCGGGTAGCCGGCCGCGGTGCGCAGCTCATCGGCGTACTGCTGCGGCGTCCCGAGGCGCTCCTGCAGTGAGGCGGCCGTCGGCTCGTCCTCGAACTCAGCGGCGACCTCGGTCAGGTGGCCGCTGACATCGTCGAGCACGTCGGCCAGTTCGCCCGGCGGGAGGTCGCTCAGCTCGGCCCTGACCTGAGCCAGGTAGGTCGCGACCGGTCCGGTCAGAGTGCTGTTCACGCCGCCTCCTCGAGCAGCAACACCGACATGGTGTCGGCGAAGTGGTTCCACGTCTTGGTCGACTGAGCGAGCAGGTCCAAGCCGGTCTTGTTCAGTCCGTAGTACTTGCGGTGCGGGCCTTCCTCACTCGGCTGCACGTACGACGTCAGCGCGCCGGCCGCGAACAGCCGCCGCAACGTCCCGTACACCGAGGCGTCGGCGACGTCCTCGAGCCCGGCCGCGCGCAACCGGCGCAGTACGTCGTAGCCGTAGCCGTCCGCATCGCGCAGCACAGCCAGGACGGCCAGATCGAGCACGCCCTTGAGCAGCTGACTCGGGTCCATCGCCTCCACCACCTCCATTAGGTGCACCGCGAGACCGGACCCCTCAGACCGATCCCGCGGTGCTCTGCCGACCACACTACTACACACCGCAGAGTACTCCGCAATCCTGTTTCACCCCGAAGCGTCAGGTGCTGGGTGTTCCCCACGCGCTCTCCTTCGTCGCGTGCTTGGTCGAGCGCTCCCGCCCACCGGGTGTTTGCGCTCCTGCGTCGCGCGGTTTGACCACGTGTGGGTGGTCGGCCAGGTTGGCGAGGCGTGATGCGGTGGGTGTCCTGTCCCGACCGACAGGACATAGTCCTCGAATTGACCCGGGCAAGCGTTTGCGCGACCCGAAAATCGCACTATGTCCTGTCGGTCGGGACAGCATCCGCGACTCGCTCACTCCTCATGAGGCCGCGTCGGTGGTTGAGCGAAATCGATCAAGTCGGGGCAGCCCGGGGTCGGTCACAGTGGAGGTATGAACTCCACGGATGTGTTTGCTGGCTTTGTCGCCGCGGTTGCGGACAGCCTCGACGAGCCGGATACGACGGGGTGCGATCTGGCTGAGCGGGTGCATTTGTCGCGGTCGCATTGCGATCGGGTGATTGCGGCTGTGGCGGGTGAGTCGCCGTCTGCGTTTCGGCGGCGGTTGTTGCTTGAGCGGGCGGCGTACCGGTTGTTGGCGGGGGATGCCGGGGTGCTCGAGTTGGCGATCGAGGCGGGGTACGGGTCGCATGAGGCCTTTACGCGGGCGTTCAGCAGGGCGTTCGGGATGTCGCCGCGAGTGTGGCGGCGGGAGCCGTCGCGGCGGTTCTTTCTGTCGGCGCCGAGTGGAGTTCATTTCCAGCCACCGGCAGGTTTGCGCCTGCCCGCTCAGAAGGAGACGAGAGGGATGGACGTACTGGTCAGGATGGTCGAGCATCACGTCTGGCTCACCGGGGAGCTGATCGAGCGAGGGAGCCGGCTGCCGGCCGTGGAGCTGGACAAGCCGATCGAGCTGTCGGTGGAAGGGATAGACGACGACGTGTCGATCCGGTATCTGCTGGATCGGCTGGTCTGGCAGGAGGAGATGTGGCTGGCGTCGGTGGAGGACCGGCCGTTCCAAGTGCCGGAGTGTGGACGCGACGTGACCACGCCGATCGCCGAGTTGCGCAGTCGGCATGCGGAGGCGGGTTCGCGGTTCGTGGTGCTGGTGAATCGGCTGAACGAAGAGGGTCGTTTCGACGACAGCTTCGTCGACATCACGTGTGAACCGCCGCGCGTCTTCACCTACGGCGGGATGGTCGCGCACGTACTGACCTTCGCCGCCCACCGCCGATCCTTGCTGATCGGCGCCTTCTACACCGCAGGAATCAACGACCTCGGCTTCGGTGACCCCATGCACTTCGTCGCCGATGGTACTCCGAGCTAGCGCAGTTGATCCCACGCGCTCTCGTACGTCGCGAGCGCGTTCGACCGCCTTCCGCCCCCAGCGGCAGATGGCCTCCACCCGACCTTGAGCACCGCCCAGCCACCCCAACCGGCCGAACCGCGCCCACCCCGTGCCCAACGTCGCCCAGCCCCTGCCGTTCGGGGAGGAAGATACCCCCGGATCGGGCCAAAATCCGCCTCAGGTCCAGCGAAAATCCTCCCCAAACTCCAACTCCCAGCCACACCGGATACCAACTGGCGTGCAGGCAGGCAATGGATCCTGGCCATCACGAACTCCGGCTGCAACACGGCTACCGCGACAAGCGTTGGCGGGCATCGCACAGGAGTCGGAGAATCTTTCGTCGCTCAACCCGGTGCAACAGGGCGCGTGGAGCAACCCCAGGAGCGGGCATCGGAGGTCGCGTGGGATTGAACCCCACACGGCAAGCCCAATCGCCGGTTAGTTCTTCGGGTCGTGGAGGTCTGGGCGTTCGCTCGGGGTGTTGATGGTGACCTCGAGGGGCGCGGCCTTGGCGGTCGGTGGGTTGACCTTGCCGACGGTGATCGGCAGGTTCAGCTTGCTGTTGGCCAGGTCGATGTCGATGGTCGCGCCGGTGTCGTTGGGGGTGGTCCACTCGGTGTCGCTCAAGGTCACCGCGAGGCCGAGCACGCGGCCCTTCGGGATCACCTGGTCCTGAGCGCGCAGTGGCACGGTGACGGTTGACCACTTGCCTGGTGTCAGCGGCTTCGGCTTGCTCAGTGAGTTGCTGTGCGCGGCGTCGCCCCAACCGCGGCTGACGATGCCGTGGTCGCTCTCCGCGGTCTGCTTCTCGACCGTGAAGTAGCAGGAGTCGTCGTAGTCGACGCTCGAGCCTTCGCAGGTCGAGGTGTCGGTACGCCGGATCCCTGAGTACCGCTCGGCTTCGCCGTACTCGACCAGGCGTGCGGTCACCGGCGTGGTCGGCGAATCGGACTTGACCCGCAGCGTCACCGTCGGGGTGCCGCTGACCCGGATCGCCGCCGGCAGCGGTGCGGACAAGAACATCTGCCGCCCGGCGATCACCGCCGACGGCGTGGCCACGATGTCGTCCTCGGTCAGCGACGGCTCGTCGGTGATGGAGACGGACCCCTTGCCGAACGCGCCGAGCTTGCCGGCCGACAGCGGGACCGGCACGGTCTTCTGCGTGGCCGGCCAGGTGCTGTAGTTCTTCCACTCGTCCGGAGCGGTCTCGACGGTCGCGATCGGCTCGCGCATCACGTTGTTCTGCAGGCCTTGCAGCCAGAAGTCGAACCACTTGTGCAGCTCTTCCACCCACTCGTCGCGGCGGAACTCGAACGGGTCCACGTGGTCTTCCAGGCCGAGCCAGATCTTGCGCGGTACGCCGTTCTTGGCCAGCGCGGTCCACCATTGCGCGAAGTGGTTGGTCTGCACGTTGTAGTCGCTCAGGCCGTGGGTCACGAAGACCGAGGCCTTCACCTTGCGCGCGTCCTTCAGGTAGTCGCGCTCGGCCCAGAAGCTCGTGTAGTCGCCGGTCTCGTCGTCGTCCTGCTCACCCAGGTCGGCGCGCACCGCGGCGCAGGCCGGCGTCTTGTGACCGACGTAGTCGGCGAGCCAGGGCATGTAGTCGACCGAGTACGGTACGCCGCCGGAGCGGGAGTAGTCGTACCACGAGGAGATCGCCGAGATCGGCACGATCGTCTTCAGCCCGCGGACTCCGGTCGCGGCCACGCCGTTGGCCAGCGTGCCGTCGTAGGACTTGCCGATCATCCCGACCGAGCCGGTGGTCCAGGTCGCCCGGACGGGCGCGCCGTCGGCGGTACTGGCGGTGTTGCGGCCGTTCAGCCAGTCGATCACCGCGACCACCGAGTCGATCTCGTCCTTGCCGCCGACGTCGCCGCAGCCGGTGGAGCGGTTGGTGCCGACGATGTCGACGCCGACCATCGCGTACCCGCGCGGGACGAAGTAGTTGTCGTAGAACAGCGGCATCTTCTGGATGTCGCCGTTCTCGTCGTAGGTCTTCTTCTCGCTCTCGTTGCCGCGTCCGCAGCAGGAGTAGTACGGCGAGGCGTCCATGATGACCGGGATCTTGCGGCCGGCCGCGGCGGTCTCGCGGGGGCGGACGATGTCGACCGCGATCACGTCGTTGCTGCCGTCGGAGTCGGTGTCCATGGTGGTATCGACGTACACGGACTCACGGATCGCGTTGGCGTAGTCGTAGACCGGCTGCGTACTGCGCTTGCCCGGGTCCACGTTCGGCGGTACGTCGGAGTCCGCGGCCCGCGTTCCGGGCTGATCCGCATCCGGCGCCGGGGCCGTTTCAGAGCTCTGCTCCGTGCTCTCCGGGGCAGCGAAACCCCCGAAGACCCCGTCCGGCGCCGGCGCGGCAGCCGCAGTACCGGTGACGGTACTCAGGCCTAACAGCGCGGTGGACGAAGCCAGGAGGAGCACCCTGGCGCGGACGGTCGTCATGGCTGGGAAGGCTAGTCATTCCAGCGCCGCAAAGCCAGGTTCTGAGAACATTCCCGGCCACATCACAGCCACACAGGGTGATGCCGGCGCCACTTCCGATAGTGTGACCGCCACCCAGGGGGAGATGTACGGAAGGTGGGCAAAGCGATGAACCTGCGAGCACCAGTCACACTGCTCGATGTGGCGCAGCGCGCGGGCGTGTCCGTGGCGACCGCTTCACGCGTGCTGAACGGCGGCGACCGGGTGCCACGCCCGGAGCTGCAGGAACGCGTCCGGGACGCCGCGGCGGCGCTCGGCTACACGCCGAACGCCCAGGCGCAGGCACTGGCGAAATCGTCGACCAACGTGGTCGGCATCCTCGTCCACGACATCGAGGACCCGTACTTCGCGGCGATCGCGAACGGCGTGATGCGGGCCGCCGACGAGCGCGGCCTGCTGGTGATGATGGCCAGCACGTTCCGTGACGCCGACCGTGAGATTGCCTACCTCTCGTCCTTGCGCGCTCAGCGGGCCCGGGCCGCGGTGATGATCGGCTCGCGCCGGACCGACGCCGAAGGGCTGGCCCGGACGGCGACCGAGATCGAGACCTTCCTGAACTCCGGTGCGGGGCTGGCCCTGGTCAGCCAGGCAGGCATGCCCGCCCACACGATCGAGCCGGACAACCGGGCCGGCGCGGCCGAGCTGGCCCGGTCGCTGGTGGGTCTCGGGTTGCGCAAGTTCGGCGTACTGGGTGGTCCGGAAGGGCTGGCGACGGCTCGGGACCGGCGTGACGGGTTCGTGGCCGGGCTGGCCGAGTCGGGGCTGGAGCCGGTCGCAGTACAGGCCGGTGAGTTCACTCGTGACGGTGGACATGCGGCGGCGCTGGAGCTCCTTGACAGCAAGGCGGATCTCGACTGTCTCTTCGCCGTCAACGACGTGATGGCGGTCGGTGCCATGTCGGCGCTGCGGGCGCGCGGGGTCGACGTACCGGGGGAGCTGTCTGTCGCGGGCTTCGACGACATCGCGACGCTGCGGGACGTCTGGCCCGGGCTGACCACTGTGCGGTTGCCGCTGGAGCAGATGGGCCGCCGGGCGCTGGAGTTGGCGGTCGAGGGTGGCGAGCCGCAGACCGAGACGTTCCCGGCTGAGGTCGTCCTGCGGGAGAGCACCCGGCAGCGCTGAGCCTTGCGAGCTCTGAATATGCTCGCGGAGTGACTGATCCCGCGCAGATCTCCGAGATTTTCGACCCGTCGGTCTGGAAGCAGGTCGACGGGTTCGACCTGACCGACCTCACCTACCACCGCTCGGTGGATGCCGGGGTGGTCCGGATCGCGTTCAACCGGCCCGAGGTACGCAACGCGTTCCGGCCGCAGACGGTCGACGAGCTGTACCGGGTGCTCGACCACGCGCGGATGTCGTCCGACGTCGGCTGCGTGCTGATCACCGGCAACGGCCCGTCCCCGCGCGACGGCGGCTGGGCGTTCTGCTCCGGCGGCGACCAGCGGATCCGGGGCAAGGACGGGTACAAGTACGCCGAGGGCACCACGGCCGACACGATCGATCCTGCCAAGGCCGGCCGGCTGCACATCCTAGAGGTGCAGCGGCTGATCCGCTTCATGCCGAAGGTCGTCATCTGCGTCGTACCGGGCTGGGCGGCCGGCGGCGGGCACAGCCTGCATGTCGTCTGCGACCTGACGCTGGCCTCGGCCGAGCACGCGCGGTTCAAGCAGACCGACGCGGATGTCGCCTCCTTCGACGGCGGGTTCGGATCGGCGTACCTGGCCCGGCAGGTCGGGCAGAAGTTCGCCCGCGAGATCTTCTTCCTGGGCGACGAGTACTCCGCCGAGGACGCCTACCGGATGGGCATGGTCAACAAGGTCGTGCCGCACGCGGAGCTGGAAGCCGTCGCGCTGGAGTGGGGCCGGAAGATCTGCGCGAAGTCGCCGACCGCGCAGCGGATGCTGAAGTACTCGTTCAACCTGATCGACGACGGCCTGGTCGGCCAGCAGATCTTCGCCGGCGAGGCGACCCGGCTGGCCTACGGCACGGACGAGGCGGCCGAGGGGCGCGACTCCTTCCTGGAGAAGCGGCCGGCCGACTGGTCGGGCTACCCGTACGCGTTCTAACGGGAGTTCGTGAGTAGTTCCCAGAAACTATTGTTCGAGCTACTGACAGTTCTCGGTAAGTCACTTACCGTCGACCGGTATGGACAACCTCTCCCGCCGTGGACTGCTCGCGGGAGCCGGTGCGCTTGTCGCCGCCGGTTCCCTCGGCCTTCCCACCGCCTCCGCCCGCCCTGTCCGTGCTGCCGCGCTGCCCGCCACCAAGCGGTTCAAGATGAGCGCGACAACCAACGAGTTCTTCCGCAGCAAGCCGCTGTGGGGTCCGACGGTGATGCAGTCGTTCGCCTTCGACACCCCGAACAACCGGCTGTTCACCGGCCAGCTCAGATCAGGCACGCCGGCCAACAGCGGTGACCTGACACTCAGCCAGCTGAGCTTCTCGGGGACCGTGCTCGGCCACATGTACCTGAACGGCTTCGGCCATGCCGTCTCGATCGGCGCCCAGGCGGTCGGCAGTACGACGTACATCTGGACCGAGACGGACGTGGACACCGCGAACGGGCGGGGACGTCAGATCTGCCGGTTCCCGTGGAAGAACGGCGCCACCCTGAGTTCGTCCTCGGTGACGAAGTGGAAGCCGGTCGCGGGCGGCAGCGTCTTCACGCCCGCGGTGGACCAGCGGTACGGCCGGCTCGGCGTACGCCACTCGTCGCCCGACGGCATGCGCATCAATGTCTACGACCTCGCCGCAGCGTCCGCTGGGGACTACTCGACCGTGCTCGCGTCCTTCAAGCAGCCGACTTTGACTGCGGGTGTCGCCTTCCAGGGCTGGGCGCTCTACGGCTCGTACTGCTACTTCTGGGAGGGCACGGCCTATCCCGGCGAGCCGGACGAGACCAAGGCCAACTCGAAACTGTGGGCCTACGACATCAACGCCGGGAAGATCGTGGACTCGTTCCTGACCCTGGCCGGGAAGAGCCTGACCTACCGCGAGGCCGAGGGGATGGCGGTCTACGGCTCGACCGACGCGACCGCCCGCCTGTACTTCGGCTTCGCGTCGGGCGTCAGCGGCGACCGCCGAGCCAACCTCTTCTACCGCAACGACCTGGTCTAGCGACTACTGGGCGACGCCGTACAAGCGGTCACCGGCGTCGCCCAGGCCTGGCACGATGTAGCCCTTCTCGTTCAGGTGCGAGTCCATCCCGGCGATCACGAGCGTGCAGGGGATGTCCACGTCGGCGAGTTCGCGCTCGATCCGCTCGACGCCCTCGGGCGCGGCCAGGATGCAGATCGCGGTGATGTGGTCGGCGCCGCGATCCACCAGGAACTGGATCGCCGCGGCCAGTGTGCCGCCGGTCGCCAGCATCGGGTCGAGCACGTAGCACTGCCGGCCGGACAGGTCCTCGGGCAGCCGTTCGGCGTACGTCGAAGCCGTCAGTGTCTCCTCGTTGCGGATCATCCCGAGGAAGCCGACCTCGGCCGTCGGGAGCAGCCGCGACATCCCCTCGAGCATGCCGAGACCGGCGCGCAGGATCGGTACGACGAGTGGCTTGGGGGAGGTCAGCTTGATGCCCTCCGCCTCGGCGACCGGGGTGGTGACGGTGATCGGGCCGGTCCGGACGTCCCGGGTGGCCTCGTAGGCGAGCAGCGTGACGAGTTCCTCGGTCAGCCGCCGGAAAGTCGGCGAATCCGTCCGCTCGTCCCGCAGGGTGGTGAGCTTGTGGGCGACGAGCGGATGGTCCACGACGAGGATCTGCATGGCCGGAACGCTACCGTCGGCGATTCGCTGCCGGGAAGTACGCCCGCTGCTAGCCGGGCCACCTTCCAATACTGACCGGGAACAGAAACAGAAAATGCAGTAAAAAAGAGAAAACTGGTACGCGAGTCTGCGACCATGAAAATGTGTCTGATCCCACGGCTGGGCCGATGACCACCACCGAGCTCGACTTCGCGGTC
This sequence comes from Kribbella catacumbae DSM 19601, assembly GCF_000372465.1. Taxonomy (GTDB): domain Bacteria; phylum Actinomycetota; class Actinomycetes; order Propionibacteriales; family Kribbellaceae; genus Kribbella; species Kribbella catacumbae. Next base: position 84,446 of record NZ_AQUZ01000018.1, on the reverse strand, counting down.
GCTGCCTACACCGAGGACGGGGACTGGCTGGTCGCGCCGCTGGCACTGCGGGGGGAGCCCGACCTGTCCGCGCTCGTCTCGGCGCTGCGGCGCTATCCCGGCGACGCGGGGGTGATCGGGATGATCTCGGTCGACGAGGACTTCTTCATCCTGCTCCGGGTGATCGGCGGCCGCGCCCGGCTGCTGATCTCCGACGTCACCGCCGCCACCGAGTGGCCGCTGGCCAAGCAGGTCGTCGACGAGCTCGACATCCTGCTGGCCGATGACGACGACGAGCAGGTCCCGGCCGGTGACCTCGGCATCGTCGCCGACCTGGGGATGAGCGCGATGGATCTGGGCGCGCTGATCGACGACGTCGACCTGTACCCCGAGGAGATGCTCGAGGAGATCGCCGAGGTGCTCGGCTTCGGCAACCAGTTCCACGAGGCGATCGAAGCCATTGGTTAATCCCGCCCACCGGGCGTGGGCCCAGCTGATGGGCCTCGCGCTGGAAGAAGCCGAGCGTGCGCACGGCAGCGCCGACGTACCGATCGGGGCGATCGTCGTGGACGCCGATGCCCAGGTGATCGGCCGAGGGCACAACGAGCGGGAGGCGACCGGGGATCCGACCGCCCACGCCGAGGTACTGGCCATCCGCGAGGCGGCCCGGCACGTCGGCGAATGGCGGCTCACCGGCTGCACGCTCGTCGTCACGCTCGAGCCCTGCACGATGTGCGCGGGCGCGATCGTACTGTCCCGGCTGGACCGGCTGGTGTTCGCGGCGTACGACGAAAAGGCGGGTGCGGTCGGCTCGCTCTGGGACGTCGTCCGGGACCGCAGACTCAATCACCGGCCCGAGGTGGTGGGCGGCGTGATGGCCGACGAAGCGGGTGCGCGACTCCGCGATTTCTTCACAGGCCATAGGTCTTGATAGCCTCTGCGGCGGTGGCGTGTCCGAGCGGCCGAAGGAGCGCGCCTCGAAAGCGCGTGAAGGGTACCCCCCTTCCGAGGGTTCAAATCCCTCCGCCACCGCCAACCACTCTCGGGTGGTAGTTACGCCGGAGACCCTGATGCTGTGTGATGCGTCAGGGTCTCCGTTCCTTTCTGACACGATCTCACTCCGCGCTGATGATTCGTTGCCGGAGGCACGGCTCCATTAAGCTGCAGTCCCGACCCGAGAAGTAGAGGGCCGACGTGGACGTCCATGAGCTCGACCGGATCTTGCTCGCCGGCGCCGGCGTACTGCTGGTGGCGATCATCGCCGTCCGGCTGACCGGGCGGCTGGGCCTTCCGTCGCTGCTGATCTACCTCGCGATGGGCCTGATGCTGGGCGAGTCGGGCGCCGGGATCCAGTTCGAGGACGCGGAGCTCGCGCACGCGCTCGGGTTCGCGGCGCTGGTGATCATCCTGATCGAGGGTGGTCTGACCACCCGGTGGAACGAAGTCCGCCCGGTGATGCCAGTGGGCGTCGTGATGGCGACCCTCGGCGTCGCCATCAGCGTGGGTGTGGTGGCCTGTGTCGCCCACTACGTGCTCGGCCTCGACTGGCAGATCTCGGTGCTCCTAGGCGCCATCACGTCGCCGACAGACGCCGCCGCGGTCTTCTCCGTACTGCGGCGCGTCCCCGTCCGTCCACGGCTCCGGGGCATGCTGGAGGCCGAGTCGGGTCTCAACGACGCCCCGACGGTCCTCCTGGTGACTCTGGTGAGCACCGACGGCCTGCAGGAGCACGGTCTCCCGTACTTCGCCGGCCTGGTCCTCTACGAGCTCGTGATCGGCGCCCTGTTCGGCTTCGTGATCGGCTGGGCCGCTGTCGGCCTGATCCGCCGGGTCGCGCTCGGCTCGGCCGGCCTGTACCCGCTGGCGATCGTCTCCCTCTGCTTCGTCTCGTACGCCGGTGGCACGGTGCTGCTGCACGTGTCGGGGTTCGCCGCCGTCTACGTGACCAGCCTGGTCCTCGGGCGGGCGGAGTTGCCGCACCGGCTCGCAACCAGGTCGTTCGTCGACGGGTTCGCCTGGCTGGCGCAGATCGGGCTGTTCGTGATGCTCGGCCTGCTCGCGTCGCCGGGGCGGATCCGGCTGAACGACGTACTGCTCGCGCTGGTGATCGGGATCTCGGTCACCGTGGTCGGGCGGTTCGCGGCGGTGACGTTGTCGGTGTCCTGGTTCCGGATCCCGTGGCGGGAGCAGACGTTCATCGCCTGGGCCGGGCTGCGCGGCGCGGTACCGATTGTGCTCGCGACGATCCCGCTCGCGGAGAAGGTGCCACAGGCGACCCGGGTGTTCGACGTGGTGTTCGTGCTCGTGCTGCTGTTCACGCTGATGCAGGGGCCGTCGCTGCCGTGGCTGGCGAAGCGGCTGGGGGTGCTCGACGACAACGCGTCGCATGAGGTGGATATCGACGTGGCGCCGCTGGAGTCGCTGGGCGCGGACATGCTGCAGGTGCAGATCCCGAGCGAGTCACGGCTGGCCGGCGTCGAGATCGGCGAGCTACGGCTGCCGGCGGGGGTGTCGGTTTCGCTGGTGATCCGGGAGAAGCGTGCCTTCGTCCCCGAGCTCCGGACCGTACTGCGCGCCGGCGACGCCGTACTGGTGGTCGCGCCGACCGCAGTACGCGAGCAGACGGTCCGCCGCCTCCGCGCAGTCAGCCGGGCCGGCCGCCTGGCCGGCTGGTTCGGCGAACGCGGCCGCGAACAGCAGTAACCCACCAGTGGTGGGCTGCTTGGCTCAGCCGGGGTTTTGGCCGGACGGGATCGGCTGGCTGGGGCGGATGCTCGGCAGGCACAGGGTGGTTTCCTTGGCGAGGGCGATCGACTTGACCCCTTCCGGGCGCAGTCCCCGGTAGCCCTCACCGACGACGAGGTCGACGGTGTGGTCGGGGCGGGCGTCGGCGAGGGCCTTCACCTTCCCGAGCACCTGACCGGCGATCAGGTTCATCTCCGGCGCGTTGGCCGTCGTCCCGCGCAGTGCGACGCCGGCGACCTTGTCACCCTTCGGCTCGTTCGCGATCTTGCCGATGTTGAAGCCGCGCTTCTTCAGTATCTGCGCCACCGCGGCCGCCGTACCGGCCTTGGCGCCGCCGTTGTAGACGTTCACGACGACCTGTTTCGGCGTCAGCCGGTCGTTCGCCATCTTGGTCTCGACGCAGTTCGGCTCCGCGCTGCTCTTGGTCAGCGAGTTCCATCCCCACCACGCGCCCCCGACCAGCACCGACAGCAGCACCACCATCGTGATGGGCGTCCGCCAGTGAATCCGCGAGTGCGGCCGCGGCTGTGGCTGGAGTGCGCTCATCTGACAGTCCCCCGACTCATGACTTAATCCACGACCAGAACCCGGGCGTGCAGGACCAGACGCTGCTGCAGGGCCGCGCGCAGAGCGCGGTGCAGACCGTCCTCGAGGTACATCTCGCCCTTGAACTCGACCACGTGGGCGAACAGGTCGCCGTAGAAGGTCGAGTCCTCGTCGAGCAGCGCGTTGAGGTCGAGAGTGCCCTTGGTGGTCACGAGCTGGTCGAGCCGCACCTGCCTCGGTGGCAGCACAGACCAGTCCTTCGGCTTGTACCCGTGGTCCGGGTAAGGCCGTTCCTCGCCGACGCGCTTGAAGATCACCCACCGAAGTCTAGCGGGGCCTGAGGGTCGGTGAGAGGTCAGGAATGTCACCGGGAAAGTTGGCCCGAGCACTCAACCTTCTGCCCGGGTCCGTCGTCCAATGGGGATAGGGACTAGTAGGGGGAGTAAAAATGAGGACTTTGACCCGATTGGGTGCCGGCCTGGCCGTGCTGGTCGTGGCCGTCGCCGGTACGACGATTCCGGCCGACGCGCTCACCATCAGCCAGAACAAGGCGGCCCAGACCCGCCTGAACAAGCTCGGCTGTACGGCGGGACCCGTCGACGGCAAGGTCGGCGCGATGACCAAGGCCGCGACCGTGCGGTTCCAGTCGGCCAACAAGCTCAGCCAGACCGGCACGCTCACCACCACGTCGTACGCGCGGCTGCTGGCCTCGACGGCGAAGCGCTGTGATGTCCGGGCGGTACCGGCCAGGACCGGTAGCGGCCGCCGGATCGTGATCAGCCAGGGCCAGAACTGGGTCTGGCTGGTCGACGCACGAGGCAAGGTCGTGCGCCAGGGCGGCATCATCGACAACCCGCAGTACCTGAAGGCGGGGACCTACACCAGCGGCGCCAAGTGCGGCCGGGCTGCCCGGATCAGGAAGAACACCGACGGCGGCAGCCTCTACCTGAACAACTTCGTCCGGTTCGCGCCGTGCGGGGTCGGCTTCCACCAGATCCCGACGTACCAGCGGGGCGGCGCCCAGATCCACGCCGACTGGCTGCTCGGCACCAACTACCGTGCGTCGCACGGCTGCATTCGGGTCTCGGCCGCGATGTCGGCCACCATCTGGTCCTTCGCCGCCACGGCGACCCGGGTGGTCGTCATCCGCTGACCAGTACTGCAAACCACTCAGTGCCCCGAGCGTGTGAGGTTCAGCCAACCTCCGCCTCGGGGCACTAGCATGCCGAGCGCAGGGGACCGAGTTTTTCTTCGTTCGTTCGAGAGGCAGGCTGACATGGCCGAGACAGCCGACGTCGTGGAGACCGTGAAGCAGGGGTACGCGTTCGAGGGGCCGGCGATCGAGCTGGGCGCGCTGCTCGTGGACGGTACGCCGAACCCCGAGGCGGCGGTCCGGATCCCGCTGTCGATGGTGAACCGGCACGGCCTGGTCGCGGGCGCCACCGGTACCGGCAAGACCAAGACCCTGCAGTTGATGGCCGAGCAGCTCTCGGCGGCCGGGGTCGCCGTCTTCGCGGCCGACATCAAGGGCGACCTGTCGGGTATCTCGCAGCCGGGCCAGGAGAGCGAGAAGCTGCTGGCGCGGACCAAGACGATCGGGCAGGACTGGTCGGCGACCGGCTTCCCGACCGAGTTCTACGCGCTCGGCGGGCAGGGCACCGGCGTACCGATCAGGGCCACCATCACCTCGTTCGGCCCGGTCCTGCTGTCCAAGGTGCTCGGGCTGAACGACGTCCAGGAGTCCTCGCTCGGCCTGATCTTCCACTACGCCGACAAGCAGGGCCTGACGCTGCTGGACCTGAAGGACCTGCGCGCCGTCATCAACCACCTGACCAGCGACGACGGCAAGGCCGACCTGAAGGATCTCGGTGGGCTGTCCGCGGCGACCGCCGGAGTGATCCTGCGGGCACTGATCGGTTTCGCGGACCAGGGCGCCGAGGCGTTCTTCGGCGAGGCCGAGTTCGACACCGCCGACCTGTTGCAGCAAAAAGACGGCAAGGGTGTCGTTTCGCTGCTGGAACTGCCCAACCTGCAGGACCGGCCGGCGCTGTTCTCGACCTTCCTGATGTGGCTGCTGGCGGACCTGTTCCACGACCTGCCCGAGGTCGGCGACGTGGACAAGCCGAAGCTGGTGTTCTTCTTCGACGAGGCGCACCTGCTGTTCGCGGACGCCTCGAAGGCGTTCCTGGACTCGATCGCGCAGACCGTCCGGCTGATCCGGTCGAAGGGTGTCGGCGTCTTCTTCGTCACCCAGACGCCGAAGGACGTACCGGACGACGTCCTGGCGCAGCTTGGTTCGCGCGTCCAGCACCAGTTGCGCGCACACACCCCGAACGACGCGAAGGCGTTGAAGGCGACCGTGTCGACCTTCCCGAACTCGTCGTACGACCTCGGCGAGGTGCTGACCCAGCTCGGGATCGGCGAGGCGGTCGTGACGGTGATGAACGAGAAGGGCGCGCCGACCCCGGTCGCGTGGACCCGGTTGCGGGCACCGCTGTCGCTGATGGCGCCGGCGACGGCTGAGCAGCTGACGGCCGCAGTGCAGGCGTCGGCGGGTAACGCGAAGTACACCGAGGTGATCGACCGCGAGTCGGCGTACGAGAAGCTGGCCGCCAAGGTCCAGGCGGGTGCCGAGCAGGCCGAGGCGGAGGCGCAGAACAAGCCGGCGCCGGAGCCCAAGGCGGCACCGCGCAGCCAGAAGCAGGACAAGGGGATGGTGGAGCAGGTTGTCGGCTCATCGGCCTTCAAGCAGTTCGCCCGGTCGGCCGGCCGGGAAATCATCCGGGGCCTGTTCGGCGCGGCCCGCCGCAAACGCTGACCAAGTATTCGACCCTGATGCAATAGTCACCCTGGGTATGGCGATCATTGATCCTTGATCAAACGACTGACTAATCAACCAGCGACTTTCGTGTCCAACTGGTTATCCACAGCGCGCCGTCGCCGATTGGGACCGAACCCTCACTCGTCGTACCGTGTGGGGTAATGGTTGCGCAGAGTAGGCGAGCGGTCCGTTCCTGGGCGCTGTGGACGCTGTCGGTCCCAGCGCTCGGCATGGTCCTGCTCGTGGACCTGGCGGCGATCGGCTACGGCGTCCATGCCTTCTCCGCTCTACCGTCGGGGCGTGGGCTCGAGATCGTCTTCGCGCTGACGGTCTCGGCGCTGATCTCGGTCGAGGGCGCGCGCCGGGTGGAGAGCCGGCGCCGGCGCGGTGGCGCGCTGCACAAGGACCTCGCCCCGGCCTGGATGATCGCGGCCGCGCTCGTCCTGCATCCTGCGCTGGCGATCCTCGTCGCGGTGCTGCTGCGGATCTGGTGGCGGATCCGGGCCGGCAAGTGCGTGCCGTACCGCTGGGCCTTCTCCACCGCGGTCCACGTGCTCGCCATCGGTGCCGCGCACGCCGTCTACCTGTCCGCTCGCGAGCTGGCCGTTGGCAGCGAGCTCGGCCTGGTCATCTCGATGGCGGGCGGCGCGCTGGCCTACGTCGCGACCGACACCCTGCTCTGCGGGCTGGCGATCTCGCTGATCGTGCCGGGCAGCAGCCGGCAGGACACGGTCGGCGGCAAGGACGACCTGTGCGTCGACGCGACCGCCGGCACGCTCGGCTGCCTGCTCGCCGCCGCGACTCTGGTCAGCCCGTGGTTCGCCTTCGTGGCGATCCCTATCACCTTGACCGCGCAGCGTGCGTTGCTGCTCGGCCAGTTGGAGTCCGAGGCGCAGACCGACCCGAAGACCAGCCTCGGGCGGGTCGACTGGTGGCGCCGCCGGACCGAGGAGATGCTCCGGGTGTCCCGGACCCAGCGCGAGCCGATGGCCGTGCTGCTGATCGACATCGACCACTTCAAGCTGGTGAACGACCGGCACGGCCACCTGGTCGGCGACGAGGCGTTGCGCGCGGTCGCGACGATCCTGCGCTCGGCGATCCGGACCAAGGACGTGATCGGCCGGTTCGGCGGCGAGGAGTTCGTGATCGCCCTGCCCGACACCGACCTCGACGACGCCACCGTGACGGCCGACCGGCTGCGCTCGGCGGTCGCCGCGAGTCCGCTGGCCGCGATGTGCGCCGGAGTACTGGATGATCCCGATCTGGATCCGGACACCTTCCGGTTGACCGTCTCGATCGGGGTCGCCGTCTATCCCGCCGACGGGAGCACCGTCGACGACCTGCTGCTGCGCGCGGACCGCGCCATGTACGCCGCCAAGGCCGCCGGCCGCGACCGGGTCCGGCTGGCCGCCGACATGCTCATCGAGCCCCAGCGCTCCTTCGAGCCCGGCCGCGCCGGTACTGCGGCCCGCCCGCCGGCTGACCTCCAACACCGATAGTTCCGTCCGCAGAACCTTTTGCGGCCCGCTGACGTCCTACGGCCTGAGGGCCTGAGGAAGGTGGGGGCGGATGCAGCGGTCGGCGAGCCGCGATGAGGACTTCACGGCTTTCGTGCTCGCGCGCTCGGCGCGGTTGGTGCACCTCGCGCGCATGCTGTGCGGTGATGCCGGGCTGGCGGAGGATCTGGTGCAGACGGCGCTGGAAAAGGCGTACCTGCGCTGGGACCGGATCGAGCTCGGCGACCCCTTCGCCTACGTCCGGCAAGCTGTCGTCAACCAGCATCTGTCCTGGATCCGGCGCCGGCCGTGGCGAGAGCGCCCGAGCGGGAGCACGAGCGAGCTCGACGAGCAGTTCAGCTCGTCCTTGCGCGGCCGAACGGCGGCCGACCCGAGTACGGGCGTGGAACGCCGGCTGGCGATCACCGAAGCGCTGGCGACGCTGACCAGAAGGGAACGAGCCGTGGTGGTACTGCGCTACGTCGAGGACCTGACCGAGACGCAGACCGCGGCCACCCTCGGCGTAGCGCTGGGAACGGTGAAGAGTACAAACGCCAGGGCCTTGCAGAAGTTGCGTTCCGCCCCCGAATTGAGCGACAGCTACGCGGGAGAACAGTCATGAACGACGACGAACTGCGGGAGGTACTGCGCGCGCCGGATGGCATCGATCCGCTCGACCCAGCGAACGTGATCGCCGGCGCACACCGCCGCCGCCGGAAACGCGGCATGGCGGTCGGCGGCGCGGCAGCGGTCGCAGTACTGGCTGTGGTTGCTGTGAGTGTGATCGCCGGGACTCGGCCGAGTGGCAGCCCAGTGGTCGAGCAGCCGACGCCTTCAGTCAGTACTCCGAAGGCGACCCGTACTACGCCGCAAGGGCCGAATGTGGCGACGCTGGTCGCGCAGTGCAAGGCAGAGCTGCGTGTGCATGACTTGGCCCTTGGACCAAAGACGGCCAAGCAGGCCCTGCTGTCGTCGGCAGACGGCTCTCTCATAGTGATTGCTGACGGCAAGAACTGGACTGCCTGTGACACCGGCTACCGCCAGGTCGGCGGCTCGGTCAGGATGTCCGCGCGAAGCCCTGGCCCCATCCGGCGGCCGGCCACGTCGGACGCCGATGCCTTTGCCGTGGCCAACAACGTGGTGACCAGGGCGGGCAAGGACTTCGACTACTACTGGGCCGCGGGGTTGCTGCCGGTCGGTGTGACGAAGGTCAGCTACTCGTTCCCCGGTGGCAGTTCCGTCGATGCGGTAGTCAGCGGCAAGTACTGGCTGATGCGTCACTCGGTGCCGATGGCAGGCCCGGAGACTACGCCGAGTCCTGAGCGAGTGGAGGTTCGGTTGCTTGCGGCAGACGGTGCCGTCCTGAAGAAGTTCAAGCTGCAGCCCGGAGAGCAGACCTGCGAGCAGATCTCGCACGGTTGCTGAACAGGCAGAACCTTTTCGGCCGGCCTCGCGTCCTTCAGCCCGACCAGCAGGAAAACCTTGCGGAGGGCAACAGATGAAGAAGCACGTGATCAAGCAGTTGGCGGTCGGTGGGCTGGCGGTGGTAGCTGTCGCCGGTATCGCGGGCGCTGCGGCCGCCGCGGCGAACAACATCCGGTTAAGGCTTGCAAGGATCTGCTGAAAGCCCAGCATCCTCTGGGATCGGTCAAGCTGGCCGCGCGTCTCGATGGCAAGCCGGGCAGCGTGGTGGTGCTTGCTAATGGCAACTACTGGGCTGGGTGCAGTACGGCATACGCGCGCCACAATGGCGAAGGTTCGCTGCGCGAGCCGGCCAAGATCGGTAGACCAGCTTTGACCGCGGACACCTTCGCCGTGGCGAACAACCTCATCCCGATGCAGGGCAAGGAATACGACTACTACTGGGCGGCCGGTCAGCTGCCCACCGGTGTCGCGAAGATCGCCTACACGTTTCCCGACGGCACGACCGCGAATGCAGTTGTCAAGGGCAACTATTGGCTGATGCAGCATCGCGAGGCAAGGTCCTGGACTCCGGGCTCCGCCACGAACCGCCCGAAGATCAAGGTGACCCTGCAGCGTTTGAACGGCTCGGTCTTGAAGGAGTTCCGGCTGATCTGGGGCGAACAAACCTGCGCACAGATCTCCCACGGCTGCTGACCAGGCCAAGCCCATCGACCTACGCGGGGCCAACCTCAACGCCACGCTCTCCTACCAACCACCTCGACCGGCTAGCCCACGCCTCCGTCGCCACGTGAACTCTCAACCGATGCAGGCTGTCACAGATCGCCGACTGTTGCTGTTGGCAACATCATCGGCTTTCCACAACTCGCAGCTCCCTGTGCATAACCTGACCAGTTCCGGCCAATCACGAATCCTCTTATAGATAAGGCCTTCCGGCCACAGAAACTGTCGGTGGCCTCGTCTAGAGTTCTGGGTATGGAGACCTCGCAGCTACTCCCACCGTCGATGCTCGGTGACAGCGCCCTGCTGACCACCATCGACGGCGTCGACGCTGCCCTGTCCACCCTGCTCACCTACCGGCTCCAGGTGACCGCCGACCTCGACCACCGCGGCCTGGCCAAAGTGATCGGCGCCCATGACACCGTCGAGTTCCTCGCGCTGCGCCACCACCGCAACCCCCGCGACGTCCGCCGAGACCTCAAAACCGGCAAAGCTCTGCCCAAGTACACCGCCGTCACCGCCGCCCTGCCCGACCCCCAAACACCCACCGACACCAGCTTCGACGACGCCGACCCCACCGACGTGGACGCGTCCGCGGACGCGGACTCTCACGCCGACGCGGACGCGCAGGTGGACGGGGATGGCGATGGGAGTGGGGGTGGGGTGCAGGGTGTGGTGGTGTTGAACCCGGGCCAGGCCGAGGCCATCGTGTCGACGTTGGAGAAGGCCCCGCCGACGGTCTCTGATGAGGAGTTGCGGGTGGCCGAGGAGCAGATGATCGAGGCTGCCCGGCTGTTGAGCCCTGACGGGCTGGTGGAGTTCGGTCGCGAGGTCCTGAACAGGCTGGACACCGACGGCCCCGAACCGGCCGAAGACGACGCCCACGCCAACGAGACCCTGTCGCTGCGCCGGGCCGACGGCGGCGTCAGGATCAACGGTTACCTGACCGGCGAGAACGCCGAACTCTTCCGGACCCAGATCAACCGTCTCTCGAAACCTCACCGGACCGTTGACGGCGACCTCGACCCGCGCTCGCACGCCAAACGCCAGGCCGACGCCCTCACCACCATCCTGAACGCAGCCGCCGCCACCATGCCCCGCAAACGCACCCCCAGCACACCCGGCACCCCCGGCGAGTCCGCCGAGCCCGGCGAGTCCACCGGGCCCGGCGGCGGCGACCCACACCAAGAACATCCCGGCCGGTTCTTCGCCCCGCCTAGCCCGCGCGCCAAGCCGCAGGCCGGTACCGGAGGTCTGTCCTGGCTGACTCCCGAAGCGGTCGCACTGCTCGACCCCTGGGGCGGCAGCAGTACCCCGTCAGCGGGCCCGTAGCACCACCGCACCGCCGGCGGCCCACCAGCCGCCGGCGCGGCCCTCCGCCGCGCGCCCAAAGCGCCCACCGACGAGGTCGGGCGCCATTGACCCATGTTTACATCCGGCCGGTGGCGCACGCCCGGACGAGGTCAGCGAAGTCGAGGCGCCACATCCGCCACTCGACCACGGTCGGGCGCCGCTGACCCAGGTCATCATCCGGCCGCAGACCGTCCGAAGGACCGGCAACTCGGTCCTTCGGATGGCAGTGGGTCAGCAGGCGGAGAAGGTGCCTGCGGAGATCCAGGCTTTGGAGACGTACATGCCGGTGTGGACGCGGAGCCAGATGTTGGTGGTGCCCTGGGAGCCTGTGACGCTTTGGCCGGTGGTTTGGCACTCGACGGTTACTTGGGCTGACTTGCCTGCCATCCCGACGACCGCGCCGCTGGAGCTCGCGGAGTTGCGGACGTTCAGGTAGCCGGACGAGATCGAGACGGTGCCGCGACCGCCGTCACCGGTCCACAGGTAGGTCGTGTCCACCCATGCGTTGTCGGTGAGCTTCAGCGCGTCCCAGAAGGTGCCGTCCGCGAGATCGATCCCGGCGGGGTTGGCGACCGTTCGGCCGAACTGGTCCTTCCCGCCGTTGTAGCCGTTCTGGTACGCCGCTTGCGCCTCCGGCCGGCCCTGCGGAAGGTCCTTCCACATCTCCCGGGTGGCGCTCGGGTTCCAGTAGTCGTCCTTGGTGTTCCACGGCCCGACATCCCAGACCGGCTCGAACGCGCACCGGGTCGCGGTGCACACCTTGACCGAGTAGTTGCCCGAGCCGTTGCTCGCCAGGCCCCGGCGAGACGGCAACGCGACGAAGTGGTCGCGGCTGATGATGACGTGCCCGTTGGCCGTCGTACCGCCGACCAGGCCCTCGCGGGTGGCGAAGACGCGTGACTTCAAGGGCGCGGCCTGGATCGCCATCCGGTTGGTGGCCGCTTGATCTGTGGGGTGCACACTCACGTCGCTGATCCACGGGCTGCCACCCTGCGGCGGTGCGATCACGATGATCCTGAGCTGGACCTGGTCGCTGGCGGCAGGCAGTGCCGTCGGCTGACCGGCCTTGGCGGGAGTCCACTCGGACCACCTGTCCTTGACCAGAGCCCGTACGTCGACCTCGGCCGTCCACAGGTCCGGCGTACCGGCGGTGTAGTCGACGACGACGGCTGAGGTAGCCGCGGCGAAGTGCACCGGGGCAAGGTTGGCGATGCCGGAGCGTTGGCGTACTTCGATCGATCCCATCGACGGGGGCGCGTCGCCGAGGATGATCCGGTTGCCGTCGACCCGGACGTTGGTAGAGCCGTCGACTGGCTGAGCAGCCACGCTGACGGGGTCGGTGGAGGCGGCGGAGCTCGGCCCGGCCGCGAGTGCGAGCGGGGTGATGGCGGCAGCAGCAGCAAGACAGACTGCTGTCCGCACCTTCGTGGTGATACGCATGTCTGTACCTCCGGGGCGGTGAAGGTCACCGGGTGCACTACCCGGTTCACCCAATGTGACAAACAAACTGGATCTGCGGTATAGCTCGTCAATAAATTTCTTCCGATCAATTGGTGACGTAACAGAACCTAAGTGGTGACCCAGCGGGTTGGGACGGGTGTGACGCAGGCAGAGGAGATTCGATGACCCGGACCGCGGACGCCGACTTCGAGCGATTCGTGCAGGCCCAGTCGACCCGGTTGCTCCGCTTCGCGGAGGTGTTGTGCGGGGATCGGCATACGGCCGAGGATCTCGTTCAGCAAGCGTTGATGCGGTCGTATCCGAAGTGGCACCGGCTTGACGGTGATCCGCTTCGCTACGTACGCCGGGTGCTGGTGAACAGGTTTTTGACCGCGTCCCGTCGGCACTGGACGAACGAAGTACCGAGTGACCCGGTGGACAACCACTGGGATCGCCGCGAGGTCGCCGACTTCTCCGCGGAGGTGCAGACCAGGGAGGCCGTACTTGCGGCTCTGGCCGGTCTGACCGTCAAAGAGCGAGCCGTGGTCGCGCTGCGCTACTCGCAGGATCTCTCCGAGGCCGAGACCGCCGAGTTGCTCGGCATGGCCGCCGGGACCGTCAAGAGCACCGCGTCCCGGGCTCTGGCCAAGCTGCGTCTCGCACCCGACCTGATCGACACCACCACTGTTGGAGGAAGAGCATGACCGACGAGCAGCGGGTGCGCAGCGCGCTCGAGTACGACTTGGAGCCCTGGCAGCCCGACCCGGCCGACCTGATGCGTCGCGGCCGCCGGCTCGCCTGGCTCCGCCGAGGACTGGCCGCGGCGGGCGTGACGGCCCTCGCAGGCACTGTCGCTACAGTGTCCGCCGCGGTCGGGGGACCTTCCGACGTCCGGAACCTGCTGGCCGGCGACGGCAAGCCACCGGCGCCGATCGAGGTACCCACCAACCTCCCGACGGCGGCCCCGACCTGCCTGCCGACCGTACCGACGCCGGGCAAGCCGAGCCTGCCGCCGCCTCCCGCAACGCCTTCCCTGCCAGGAAAGCCGGGCAAGCCGACGCTGCCGCCGGTACCGACGACGAAGCCGACGCTGCCGGGCAAGCCGACGCTGCCGCCGGTGCCGACGCCGTCGCTGCCGGGCAAGCCGACGCTGCCGACCACGAAGCCGACGTTGCCGGGCAAGCCCACGCTGCCGCCGGTGCCGACGCCGTCGCTGCCGGGCAAGCCCACGGTGCAGACCACGAAGCCGACGTTGCCGGGCAAGCCGACGCTGCCGCCGGTTCCGACGCCGTCACTGCCGGGCAAGCCGACTCTCCCGCCAGTGCCGACGCCGTCTGCGCCGGGCAAGCCGGAACTGCCGCCCTGCGTGCAGCTCCCCGAGCCGACGGCCACGCCGTCGCTACCGGGTAAGCCGACGCTGCCGCCGGTACCGACCGCAACACCTTCCCTCCCAGGGAAGCCGGGCAAGCCGACCCTGCCGCCGGTCCCGACGGCCACGCCGTCGCTGCCGGGCAAGCCGACTCACCCGCCGGTGCCGACTGCCACGCCGACCTGGTCCAAGCCGCCCAAGCCGACGTGGCCCACCGCGACGCCGAGCTGGCCGAACACGCCTCCCCCGTCGTTCCCCACCGGCACCCCCTCCCACCGGTAGGCAACCCCCGATCCGCCGGCGAGTAGAGCGATCGACCTCTACTCGCCGGTGGTTCCACCCGCCAGCATCACAGTTTCCGGAGGTGCTCGGCCGTCTTCTCGTCGGCCGGGAAGAATGACTCGATCATCAGCTCCGACACCGTCACGTCCAGCGGGGTGCCGAACGTCGCGATCGTGGTCAGCAGCGACAACTCCCGATCACCTTGCCGGAGCTTCATCGGTACTACGACCTCGGCCGCGCCGGCGATCTCGGTCCGCTCGCCGCCGGAGTACCCGCGCAGTTCGTCGTACAGGTCCTGGAGGTCGGGGTCCGCGGTGCTGGTGACCTGGCGGTGGAGGCTGGACAGGACGCTCGTGCGGACCTCGGGCAGGTTGCCGATCCGTGGCGCGAGGCCGTCGGGGTGCAAGGTCAGCCGGAGCGCGTTGATCGGCGGTTTGAGCAGCTCGGCCGACACTCCCTCGGTGAACAACTGGATGCCCGCGTTGGCCTCGACGATGTTCCACCAGCGGTCGACGACCAGCGCCGGGTACGGCTCGTGGGCCTTTAGCAACCGGCGCAGCGCCTCCCGGATCGCCAGCATCGCCGGTGAGTGCAGCGAGGCCTCGGTGTAGATGGGCGCATAGCCGCCGGCGAGCAGCAACTGGTTGCGGTCCCGCAGCGGTACGTCGAGATGCTCGGCCAGCCGCAGCACCATCTCGCGACTCGGCTTGGAGCGGCCGGTCTCGACGAAACTCACGTGCCGCGTGGACACCTCCACCTGGTTGGCCAGGTCCAGCTGGCTGAGCCGGCGGCGCTCCCGCCAGGCACGCAACAGCTCGCCCACCGGGCGCTGGAACGTCTCGTCGATCGTTGCGGTCATGTCCCGACCGTAACCGCTGAGGTGGTCACCTCCATTACCTCTGACGTCATCGACCGGTACCGGGTCCGGCGGCAGAGTTCAGGTCATCGCAACGACCAACCTGAGGAGCACCAAATGAACGCCACCACCCTGGCCGGCCAGTACTTCGCGATGTGGAACGAGGCCGACGCCGACGCCCGATCCGCCATCATCTCCAAGACCTGGGCGCCCGAAGGAAGCTTCGTCGACCCGAGCTTCGAGGTCAGCGGGTACGACGGCCTGAACAAGCTGGTCGGGACCGCACAGCAGATGTTCCCCGGCCACGCCTTCTCGGTGACCGGCGAGATCCAGGAGCACCACAACCGCCTCCGCTGGACCTGGCACCTGGCCGCGGAAGGGCAGGAGCCCGTTGCCGGCGGCACCGATGTCGTCACCCTCGCTCCCGACGGCCGCATCCACGAAGTGATCGGCTTCCTGGACTTCGCGCCGGCGCACTAGGTCAGGGGTAGGTCAGGGTCCGGCTACGACTTTGGTCGGGCCCGGTAGACCGACTGATGGGGGATTCCTGGCTACCCACCCGGCGGCCTAGGTTCGAGGTCATGGAAAAACGTTGGAACAAAGGGCTTTCGGCTGTGGTGGTTGCCGCTGGCATCGTCGGCGCTCTGGTGCCGGCTACTGCTTCGGCGGCAACTGCCGAGCCCATCAATTGGAGCGACTGTAGACCGGGCGGCGTCGAGCAGTGCGGCAAGTTGACCGTCCCGCTGGACTGGTCGAAGCCGGGTGGGGCGAAGACGCAGATCTTCGTCGCGCGCGTGCCGGCCAAGGACCAAGCGCACAAGCTCGGCTCGCTGACCTTCAACCCCGGCGGTCCCGGTGGCGCCGGGGCGTCGATCTTCGCCGCGGGTCTCGGCGACAAGTTGTTCGCGGACTATCGCGACCGGTACGACCTGGTCAGCTTCGACCCGCGCGGCAGCGGCAGCAGTACGGCGCTCAACTGCGGGCCGATCCTGCGCGCCGGCGTACCGGTGTTCCCCAAGAGCAAGGCGCAGTACGACGCGATGGTGGCCTCCAATCGCGCGACCGGCGAGCAGTGCATCAAGCAGCACGGCGAGCTGATGCGCAACCTGGACACCCGCACGGCGGCCCGCGACATGGATGCCATCCGGGCCGCTCTCGGCGAGGACAAGCTCAACTTCATCGGCCTGTCCTACGGCTCCTTCCTCGGTACGACGTACGCGCAGCTCTTCCCGCAGCGCGTCGGCCGGATGGTGCTGGACGGAATCGTCGACCACGCGCAGAGGCCGACCCGGTTCATGCTCGAGGAGGCGAAGGTGATGGAGGAGACCTTCAACCGCTTCGCCGAGTGGTGTGACAAGGAGACGGCGTGCGCGCTGCACGGGCAGGATGTCGGCGCCGTCTGGGACAAGACGGTCGCAAGGCCGACAAGACTCCCCTGCAGGTCCCTGATCACCCGCCGGTCACCGGCGACACGATGCGGATGGCCTTGCCGGCTCTGCTGCCGAAGACGGATTTCCTCGGTGATCCCTGGCCGGCGCTGGCCAACGGGCTGGCACAGGCGGTCAAGGGAGACGGCTCGTTGTTCGCCGAGACGAGCTACCTCGGCGACTACGAAACGGCGTACGCCGCCGTGTCCTGCATGGATCTGCCCGGTGAGCTGATGGGGTACGCCGATGCGAAGGCGCGGCTCGCCGTCGCCAAGGCGGTGGCGCCTCGGGTCGGCGCGGCCGTCGAGGGGTGGGTGATCACAGCGGCTTGCTCAGGCTGGCCGATCGCGCCGAGCAACCCTTGGCAGCCGACGCCGGTGAAGGACATCCCGCCGATCCTGATCACCTCCACCAGCAAGGACCCGTCCACCCCGGTCAGCAACGCGCGCGGCCTGGCGCGTCAGATCCGCGGCAGTCACCTCTTGATAGCCGATGCCTATGGCCACACGGCGTACTTCAACTCCGAATGTGCCCGCACCGCCATCGCGAAGTACCTGCTCGACGGCGACCTCCCGCCGAAGCGCTCTACCTGCTAGACCGCAAAGGCGCACCGGCTAGACCGCAAAGGCACCGAGGATCCGGCGGCAGTGATCGTTCCACGATGTGATTGGTGGGTGTTTGGCCTCCCCGTTCCCGGTTCGGCGGACCATGATGTGGTGCATGGGCGGATGCGGAAGGGGCGGGGATGAGTAACCTGCAGTTCGATCCGGGGGTGTCGCGGCAGATCGAGTCGGTCTACACGACACCGGACGTGGTCGAGCAGCGCCGAGTGGTCCGGACCGCTCTGGCGCTCAGGCCGGGGGACCGGGTTCTCGACGTCGGCGTCGGTCCGGGTCTGCTCGCGGCTGAGATGGCGGCCGAGGTCGGCCCGGACGGGCGGGTCTGCGGGATAGACATCAGCGACAGCATGCTCGCGCTCGCGGGTCGCCGTACCAAGGTGCCGGACGGGCCGGAGATCGAGCTGGAACTCGCCGCCGCCGGGCGCATCCCGCACGGCGCCGAGAGCTTCGACGTCGCCGTCTCCACCCAGGTCTTCGAGTACCTGGACGACGTACCGGGTGCTCTCGCCGAGATCCGCCGGGTACTACGCCCTGCGGGGCGCGTGGTCCTGCTGGACACGGACTGGGACTCGATCGTCTGGCGTTCCAGCGACGACGCCCGGATGGGCCGCGTGCTCACCGCCTTCGAGGAGCACCTCGAGGATCCGCACCTGCCCCGCACGCTCGGCGACCTGCTGGACAAGGCGGGCTTCACCGTCACTCACCAGCAAGTGGTCCCGATGCTCAACGTGAGCTACGACGCGCGCACCTACAGCGCCGGCCTGATCGACATCGTCGAGGCGTTCGTCCCTGGTCGCGCCAAGATCAGCGAGCAGGAGGCGGGCGTCTGGGCGGACGATCTGCGCAACCTCGGCGACAGCTACTTCTTCAGCCTCAACCGCTACCTCTTCGTGGCCTCGGCGCTGTAGTCCTTTTGGCATCCGACGGCCAGGGGGCGGGCGTACCGTGGGATACGCCCGCCGCCGTCGGTCGCTCTCCCGCCCCTCAGTGGGAGAGCTCGCGGCTCGGTGAGCGCCACCCATGCCCGAATGGGGCCGACTGAACCGCGGGACCCTTTACACGTACCCCAGCCTGGGCCGCTCACACCCGCGTCGTCAGAAAACTTGACGTTCCTCATACAAGTCCTGCCTTCGAGGACATGGACGGGTGACACCGGGCGCCCCTACTCTGAAAGGCGATTCCGGGGCCGGGGGAGGTCGCGGACGTCGCAGGGGAGGGAAACCGATGACGCACGTCTTCGACGAGATCCACGAGGACGAACTGACCGAAGCCGAGCTGGACGAGCTGGAAGCGCTCGGGGCCGCCGAGGACGCGGACCACATCCTCGGGACCTCGGATGTCTGAGGCAAGGATCGTCTGGCGGCGCACGCAGCTGAACCGGCGGACCGTCGCGATGCTGGTGGCCGCCGAGAAGCTCTACCAGTCGCAGTTCAAGTTCATCCAGGGGTCGTACAACAAGGGCGGGGTGCAGGCCTCGGCCGGCACGCACGACGGTGGCGGCGCGGTCGACATCGACGTGGTGAAGCAGAGCCCGGCCCAGCGCCGGGCCATCGTGCTCGCGCTGCGCAAGGTCGGCTTCGCCGCCTGGCTGCGGACGCCGGCACAGGGTCGCTGGCCGTACCACGTGCACGCCATCGCGATCGGCGACCAGGATCTGTCCCGCGGCGCGGCGATCCAGGTGACGGAGTACAGGCGCAAGCGGAACGGGCTGGCCAATCGCGGCAAGGACGACGGTCCGCCCGGCTTCTACGGGATTACCTGGGAGCTCTACCAGAAGGCGCACCCGGCGCCCGTGCCGGTCGCAGTACCGGACTCGTCCATTTCGCTCGGCGCGATGGCGTATGCGCGGACGCATGACGCGATGACCGGTGCTTGGGGTGCCGATCGGGCTCGCGTGGTCGCCTGGGCCGCGCACCCGAGGGTCGCGGCGATCAGCAAGGCCGAGACGCTGCCGCCGGCCGGGGTGCCGTGGCACCTGCACTTCCAGCGGGTGCTCAGGAAGGTGCAGCTGAAGTTCCAGCTGCCGGTGACCGGGATCTTCAACGAGGGGATCGCCGCGGTGATGAAGCGCTACGGCTACAAAATCACCGCTTGACCCAACGACTGTGACAACGACAAGGCCCCACCGGTAGCAGCCGGTGGGGCCTTGTTTGGTCCACTACCACCCGAGTCTTCCGGTGCAGCTGTGGAGATGGAGAGCGGAACCGGCGCCGATGCAGGGGTCAAGACGCCAGCTCCGCTTGCCTGAGGGGTTATCGCGTGTCGACCGCCCATACGTGGGCCTGGTGGAACTCGAGGTGCTGCTGCATTCCGACCGGTACGCCGGCTGCTCCGAGGTGCTGGAGAGTCGGTACGACGACCGCTCGCACGTCCGTCCGCTTGACCTCGTCCAGCAGCGCGTGGAACGCCGCGGACTCGGCCGCGTCGCGCTCGGTGTACACCGTGCCCAGGGTGAATCCCTCGGTGCTGGCGAACGCGGCGAGCGAGTTCGTCGCCTCGGCCAGCTCCTCGGCGCAGCTGAGCGCGTCGGCCCGGACATAGCCGAGCAGCGTCGGACGGGTGGTCATCGCGATCGCTCCGGCGTGCCGACCGCGTCGACGAGAACCGGCTCGCTGGTCACGCGCAGTGAGGCGAACCGGCGGCGCATGGCTTCTTCGTACTGCGCGGCCTGGTCGATGTCGGCGACGTGATCAGCAATGGTGGTGGCGCCGAACCAGACCCGCACGCGGCGGTGCGAGGCGGGAATCTCGATCGACTCGGTCATCGGTGGTCCTTCGGTTCTCGAGGGGGCTGCCCAACGCTGGACATAAGGAAAGAACACCGTAAAAAGCCGGGCCCCGGAATAGACCGGCAAGGACCTTTACAGAGGCCTTACGCTGCCCTGGTTCCCGGGTGAAACCGCTGGTCAGACCCGCTGGGAGCGGTTCCGGCCGAGGCCCGGCTTTATGGCCTGTCAAGAATGTTTACAGGAATTTGCCAATAACGATTCGAGCAGCGCTTCAGAGTTTCGATTCGGCAGGAAATGTAGGACTTCCTGGTAACTCCTAGAGGTCATTCGGACACGGAGCGATTCAGTCCGGGCAGGGCAATCAGCAGGCCCAGTCCGGCCGCCACGAGCGGAACGAGCAGGGCGGACCTGAAGCCTTCCACCGTCAGTTCGTCCGCCGCGGTGAGGGCGGCGGCGACCACAGCGAGTCCCAATGCCGAACCGAACTGGAACGAAGTCGTCAGTACTCCGCCCGCCAATCCCTGCTCTTGTTCAGAAATCCCGTCGGTGGCGGCGATGGTCAGCGGCCCGTAGGCAAGTGAGAACGCCAGCCCCAGCAGGATGAGCGACGGCAGCATCGCCGGGTAGCTCCAGTCAGCGCTGAGCGGCAGGAAGAGTGCGTAGCCCAGCGCGGCGAAGGCGAATCCACCGAAGACCACCCGGCCGTTGCCGAAGCGATTCACCAGCCAAGGCGTCAACGTCGGGGCGAGGACGGAGTCGATGCCGATCACCATCAACGCGAGCCCGGTCTGAAGTTCCGTCCAGGACCGTAATTCCTGCAGATAGAGCACTGCGATGAACTGGAAGCCGACGAAGGAACCGACCAGGAGTACTGCGCCGAGATTGGCTCTGACCAGGGAAGCGCTGCGCAGAATGCCCAACCGGATCAACGGTGCGGCCACTCGTCGCTCGATCCCGATGAACGCGGCGAGCAACAGCAAACCGGCGATTGCCGTGAGCACCGTCTGCGTCACCGGTACGTCGGGCGCGCGGACCAGCGTGGCCACCAGCAGGAGCATCGACGAGGTCAGGCTGATCGCGCCGCCGAGATCGAAGCCGCCCTCGTGCTTGCCGGGGGCAACTTCTCGCGGGAGCAGGGTGAGCGCGCCGGCCAGGATCAGTGCCGCGAGCACGACCGGCGCGAAGAAGACCCAGCGCCAGTCGATCGCCGTGAGCAAGCCACCGGCCACCATGCCGAGTGAGAAACCGGCGGCCGCAGTACCGGCGTACACGAGCAGGGCTTTGTTGCGTTGGGGGCCTTCGGGGTAGGAGGTG
Organism: Kribbella catacumbae DSM 19601; assembly: GCF_000372465.1. Taxonomy (GTDB): domain Bacteria; phylum Actinomycetota; class Actinomycetes; order Propionibacteriales; family Kribbellaceae; genus Kribbella; species Kribbella catacumbae. The sequence continues at coordinate 63,328 of NZ_AQUZ01000018.1, read as the reverse complement.
GTGATGATCGACAGGCCGGCCGGGGTCATGAAGGCGGCGGCGATCCCGGTCACGAAGCGGGCCAGGATCAGCACCCAGCCTTCGGTCGCGAAGCCGCCCAGGCCGGAGAAGGCGAGGAAGATGACCAGCCAGGTGATGAACATCCGGCGCCGGCCGAGCATGTCGGCAGCCCGGCCGCCGAGCAGGACGAACCCGCCGTAGCTGAGCACGTAGGCGCTGACGACCCACTGCAGTTCGCTGGTGGACAGGCCGAGCTCGGCCCGGATGGAGGGCAGCGCGACGCCCATCATCGAAACGTCGATGCCTTCCAGGAAGATCGCGCCGCAGAGGACGAGGAGAACAGCCCAGGACCGGCCGGTCAGCCGCTCCTGGGTGATGGTTGAAGGCACGGAAATTGCTCCGGTTCTCTGAGATGTGGTCGGTTACCTCTTGTAACCGATCTCATCTTGGGGAACCATGAACGATTGTGGAAGAAGGCACTTCAAAGGAACCGAGTCACTCCTGCTGCACCGAGGACGCATTTCAGTGGGACACCCGCGAGGACTGCGACGTCCGGCAGATCCTGGACCGGATCGGCGACAAGTGGTCCCTGCTGGTGATCGCCCTGCTCGACAACCGCAAGCTGCGCTTCACCGAGCTGAAGAAAACGATCGACGGCATCAGCCAGCGCATGCTCACCGTGACGCTCCGCCAGCTGGAACGCGACGGCCTGGTACGCCGTACCGTCTACCCGGTCGTACCGCCACGCGTCGACTACGAGCTCACCCCACTGGGCGTGACGCTGCACGCCACCATCCAGTCCCTCGTCACCTGGACCGAATCCCACCAACGAGAAATCGCCACCGCCCGCGCCACCTACGACAGCAGAGCTACAGCCTGACGCCATGCAGCTGACCACCGACCAGCTCGACCTGGTCCCGCTCGACGTCGAACGCGACCTCGCAGATCTGCATGCGATGTTCGTGGACCCGATCTGGTCGGCGTCCGCCTTCGAGAAGCCGGCTCCCGACCTCGCCGCCTCGCGCGCCCGCCTCGACCAGAACTTCGGCGACAACGGCGGCCACGCCTGGGCACTTCGGTCCCGCACGTCCCCCCGAGCGCTCGGGGTGATCGGGGTGTTCTCCGACCAGGGCACCTCGATCCGCGGCCTCGGCTGGTACCTCCATCGCGATCAGTGGGGTCAGGGCTTGATGGGAGAGGCTGCTCGCGCGGTTGTGGACCATCTGCTGGGGCTGCCGGGCATTGACGGTGTGGAGGCTTGGATCGATTCCCGCAACGCCCGGTCGCTCGGTGTCGCGCGCCGGGCCAGGCTGGAGCTGGCGGGACGCCTGCCGCGGATGAACGGTGGCGTGACCTCGCAGTGGCTGGTGATGGTTCGCGCGGCGCATCCGATCGACCCGACGGTGATCAGCATCCGTTCTCAAGTGCCGGTGCGTGACGTGATGAGCACGGCTGACCTGCTGGTCAACCTCCTTGGTTTGCAGGTCATCTACCAGTTCGGTGAGCCGGAAGTGGAGTTCGCGCGGCTCGGTCTTTCTCGGTGGAACGGCGGGCCGGCCCTCGATCTACAGCGCTCTGGCGAGATCGCCCCGCTGACGCTCGGCGTCGACATCGGCGTACCGGTCGATCCTGTCTATCAGGCTGTTCTAGCCGCTGGTCTTGCCGTCGATGCACGTCCTGCTGACATGCCGTGGCATCGCCGTGAGTTCGCCTTCCGTCTGCCGGAGGGGCATGCCATCACGGTGTCGGGTGCTTCATCCGGCTGAGCTTCGCCGGGTGACCCGGTACTGCGAACAGCGTCACCGGCGCGGCCAGTACTGCGAACCACCGACCGATGCCGATCTGGATCGCCTGCTGGATCTCCTGCTACTGGCCGGCAAAAGCTGAGCAGCCAGTTGGCCTTCGGGCTAGGGTCGGGTGGGTGGAGATTGCTGCGCGGATCGCGTCCGCTCAATTGCAGGGTTTGACCCGATCGCGCCGGCAGATCGTGGCCGGTCCGCTCGTCGGACTGCTGCACGACGAGGAGGTCTGGTTCTTGTCGGGCGCGGTCGCCGCCGACCCTGGAACGCCTTTCGATCCAGAAGAAGTGCCCTGGGCGCTGGAGACGATCCGGAAGGCGTTCGCCGCCGAAGGGCGCTGGCTGCATGCTGAGCTGGTCGAGGAAGCCAATCCCGGCCTGGCGGAGGCCCTGGCGGCTGAGGGTATGACGATCGTTTCGCGCCCGCCCTTGCTGGCGGTCGAGCCCGCGGACCTCAAGCTCCCTGACCTTCCCGAAGGCGTCACCGCCTCGGTCGTCACGTCGCCCGAAGAGCAGGTCGAGGCAAACGCCGTCGCCGCTGATGCGTACGAGACCGAGGATGCGGCGAGCCCCTTCCAGCCCGACCCCGCCAACGGCGCCAGCGTGCTGATCCGCCAGGATGGCGTACCGGTCGCTACGGCTGTATGGACCGCGATCGCCGATGGCGTGACCGAGGTCGCCGGAGTCGGCACGCTGCACTCGCATCGTCGACAGGGCCTGGGCGCAATCGCAACGGCGTACGCAACACAGCAGGCCTTCGAGACCGGCGGCGCGACGCTGGCCTGGCTGACCCCTGGCGACGACGGCGCCGATCGCATCTACCGCCGCCTCGGCTACGAGCCCAAGGCAACAGCCATCCACCTCGGCGATCCCGGCGGTCACCTCGAGGATCTACGGTAGAGAACTCGTTGTCGGCGGCAACATGCAGGGCATGGACAAGGTGGTCGTAGAGCGACGGAGCATCGACGTCGTGCCGGATACGGAACGGCACGGCACCCCGATCAGTCAGTTCACCCTGTGGTTCGGCGCGAACATGCACGTAACCGCGGTCGTCGCGGGCGCCCTCGCGGTCGTGTTCGGCGCCGACGCGCTGTGCAATCTCTGACCCCACCCCACCACCCCAGTCAGGGGGCAATCATCGGACTGCTGCTCGCAATGTCTTCGGCGGCATCGTGATGGCGCTGCACTCGGCGCAGGGCCCACGGCTCGGCCTGCCGCAGATGATCTCGAATCGCGCCCAGTTCGGCGTGTACGGCGCGGTGGTGCCGCTCGTGTTCGTGGTGGGCAGATAACCGCGACGAGCGTACATCCGCTGCGCCGACCCATAGTCGGCGTACAGCCCCACACCGAGCCCCACAATCGCCGACCGCTCAGCAGCCCGCGCTTCGGCCGCGTCCATCAACGCATCCACGGTCGCCACGAACACATCCCGCTCACCCCGCCGCTGCTGCCCCAGCAACCCCTCGTACCTCTCCACCGTCCGCCCAGGCCACCCCAACGCACTGAACGCCACCGAGATCACCGCCGGATCCCCATCACCCATCGCCCTGATCTCCACCACGCCCATCACCAGTCACCTCCACTCGCCCCGCCCGCGACCTGCTGACTCCACAAAACCCGCCCAACCAGAGCCCGCGGCTTGCTGACCCCACAAGACCCGCTCAAACCGGAGCCAGCGGCTAGCTGATCCCGGCAGCCCGCTCAACGCTCCGAGGCCCCGCCTTCCCCGGGCAACGTACTGCGACCCTCCCGCCCAAGCGACCGGTTTCCCGCCCCAACGCCCCAGCCGCCGGCCGGTCAGGTCCCGAGCAGGAGGCGGCGGAGGGTGGTGTGCAGGGTGGTGGTCGCTTTGCGGGCTGGGAGGTCGGCTGCGGCGTGCGACAAGGCGATCGTGGCGTTGGCCAGCCAAGTGGCGGGGAGTTCTTTGGTGAACTCGCCAGTGCGCTGACCGCGACGGATGGTCTTGGTCAGTAACTCGTTGATCGGTTGGTGGCGCTGGTCGTCGCCGGTCGCGGCGGCCGGGTAGAGCCGCACTGGATGCTGCTCGGAGAATCGCCGGCCGGTGTCGATCAGGAGAAGCAGCGCATCCATGGCCGTACCGCTCTCAAGATCCAGCCGGCCGTACTCCGCCAGCAGTTCGCCCGTGAGCTGATCGGCAACCGCGACCAGCAACGCGTCCCGCGATGGAAAGTGTGCGTAAACGGTCTGCCGGGTGACGCCGGCGGCCGCCGCGATGCTCTCGACGCTCGCCTCCGGACTCTCACCCAGGACCGAGATCGCTGCAGCCAGGGTCGCCGCCCGGCTGCGATCGGCATCCGCCCGCCGCCGGCGTACCGGCTGACCATCCACCTGCTTGATCTCTGTCACCTTGTCAAGGTTAGCGCCTCTCGTTATCTTTGACGGACTGTAAGAGATAACTGGGAGGGCCGATGACCCGGATAGCCGAGAAGTTCGTCGAAGAGTTCTACAACTCGTTCACCAGCGAGGTACTGACGGCGGCCGATCCCGCCGAAGTGGTCGACCGGTACTACGCCGCCGAGGCCGTCCAGATCGCGGACGGCATCGAGATCGACCGCGACAAGCTGATCGCTCATCTGCGCCCGGTCCGCAAGAACCTGGTCAGCTGGCGCTATGAGGTGCACGAGGCGGTGCGGGAGCAGGAGCAACTCGCAGCCCGCTTCACCATCCACGCCCAACTGCGAAAGGGACGGATGCTCTCCACCGAGGTCCACCTCTTCGCAGAGTTCGCCCCGGACGGCCGGCTCCGCCGGGCCACCCAACTGACCCGCGACGTCACCCCACAGACGCCGCAAGACGTCACCCCACAGACGACGGAAGCAGCACCACAATGACGAGCCGCGAGCTGCGCGTACTCGGGATGACCTGCGCCCATTGCGTGAACTTCGTAACCGAGGAACTCGAGCACCTCCCCGGCGCGACAGCAGTCACCGTCGACCTACCAACCGGCACCGTCACGATAACCAGCGACCAGGATCTCGGCCTACCGCAACTACAAGCAGCAATCGAAGAAGCAGGCTACGACCTAGCGGACTAACCCCAAACCCGATCCGCCAAGACGAGCGCCAGACCGCCAACATGGACCGCCCGGCGCCGTAGCGGACGCCCCGGCGCACGCTGGCCCGACGGCCACCGGCTTCCAGCGACCAATCGGTGGGCTCCGCCCCTCCTGGCGGGCTTCACCCCCTGGTAGAGCAAGGGGCGAACCCCGCGCCGAGGAGCGAACCCCTCCGGAGTACGGGTAAGCCCAAGCACCCGCCGACCGTGCATGCGGTGTGCTCAACCCCGGTTCGTGGGGTTCGCTCCCTGCTAGACAAAGGGGCGAACCCTTCCTGGAGGAGTTAACCCCTTCGAGGACCGCTTTGGCCGGTACGGCGGGTGGTCGGCTACTTGAAGGCCGCGATGTTTCGGATCGCCCAGTCGGCGAAGGTGTGGGGTGCGCGGCCGATAACCTGTTCGACGTCGGGGCTGATCCGCAGTTCGGCGGGGGTGGGCTCGCCGAGGACATCGAGAGTCGTGTCGACGACGACCTCGGGCATGAACTGCACCATCTGCGTCCGGGCCTCGTCCCGTGTCTGCTCGATGAACCGGATCGGTTCGCCGAGCGCGTCGCCGATCGCCTCGGCTCGTTGCCGCGGCGTGGAGAGGGCAGGCCCGGTCAACTCGTAGACCTGCCCAGCATGACCGTTGTCGCGCAGGGCGGCCGCAGCCACCTCAGCGATGTCGGCCGGGTCGATGGTGGGAATGCCGACCTCGCCAAATGGCGCAGCGACAGTCCGTTGGGTACGGACCGTCTCGATCCAGGCGTACGCGTTGGAGTTGAAGCCACCAGGTCGCAGGATCGTCCAGTCCAGGTCTGATTGCCGGACAGCATCCTCGATGGCCCGCCCCATGCCTCCATGGGATTCCGACTCGGGTCGGGTGACCACTCCGATGGAGGACAGCAAGACGATGCGGCGGACTCCGCTGACTTTCGCGACATCGACGATGTCCTGTGGGCTCAGCAGGTGAGCACTAGGACCGCCGTCGTGGAGGAACAGCGCGTCAGCGCCATCCAGAACTGGCCGAAGACTCTCCGGCGCGGTCAGGTCTGCCTGCAGGTATCGCACGCCTTCCGGCAGCACCGCGTCCGAGACCCGTCGGGACACCGCCGTCACCTGCCCGCCAGCCGCCGCGAGGGCCTGTACCAGCGGTCGGCCAACATTGCCGGTCGCTCCCGTCACTACGATCATGAATTTCTCCAGTGTCATTTCACCGTGGTTGCTGCTGACCCGGCGAAGCTAACACCGCCGGTATAGTAGGTACCTACAGGAAAGTGACTACCCATAAGGAGTCCGTGTGACCGGCAAGGCGACCTGGACGGCAGTCCCATCGACCGACCCCGCAGAGGCCTGTCCGATCGCCCCCGTTGTCGACATCGTCTTCAGCCGGTGGACGACACCGATTCTGTGGACCCTCAACATGCACGGTCGCCAACGGTTCGTTGAGCTGGAACGCCGGATCACCGCGATCACGCCGAAGGTGCTGACCCAGCGGCTGCGTCAACTCGAACGCGACGGCATGATCCTGCGCACCTACTACCCGGAAGTCCCGCCCCGGGTCGAGTACGAGATCACCGAACTCGGCCGCACCCTCGGCCCACTCTTCGCAAATCTCGCCGACTGGGCCACCACCAACCTCCCCAAGGTCGACGCAGCCCGACACGACTACGACGCCGACCCGGCCCGGTAACACGGATCTTTGGCCAGTCGGCCCAGCGCCACCGCCGCGGTGATGCGTTCAGCTCTCTGGTTTGGGGCCGAGCAAGTCCCAGCGATTGCCGGCGATGTCGATGAAGACAGCCACCTGCCCGTACGGCTCGTGCCGTGGTTCGGTGACGAACTGAACTCCCTTGTCGCGCATCCGCTGATAGCTGGCCTGGAAGTCGTCGACTCGCAGAAACAACCCCACCCGCCCGGCGAACTGATCCCCGACCGCCCGCGCCTGCCGCTCCCCATCAGCCTGAGCAAGCAGCAACGCGGTGGTAGCTCCCGGCGGCCGGACGACCACCCATCGCTTCGGGCGCCCATCGTTGGTCAGAGACGGCGAGTCCTCGACCAGCTCGAAACCCAGTACCTCGACGAAGAACTCGATGCCGGCGTCGTAGTCGTCGACGATCAACGCGAACTGCTCAAGATGCATATCCGCCAGAAAATCACCCACCCCCACCAACAGCCAAACCACCCACCAACAGCCAAGCCGCCGGCATCAGCCAACCGCCCGGCATCAGCCATGCTGCCCCGGCGATAGCCAAATCGCTCGGCATCAGCCAAGCCGCTCGGCATCAGCCATGCTGCCCCGGCGATAGTCAAATCGCCCGGCATCAGCCAAGCCGCCCGGCATCAGCCAAGTCGGCTGGCATCAGCCAAACCAACGGCCAACGGCCAACCACCTGACAACAGACAACCGGCCGGCAAGCCCAGTGGGCGCCGACCGGTTGTCTGTTCGGGGGGTGTCAGCGGACGGTGAAGCCTGCCTTGCGGAAGGCGTCGGCGAGGGAGCCTTCGTCCATGGGGGTTTCCTTGGCGGGCTGCGAGTTGCCGCCGCCCTGACGGCCGCCCTGACCACCGCGACCCTGGCCGCCACCCTGACCACCACGACCCTGGCCGCCACCAGACCCACGTCCTTGACCGCCACCACCCTGACCGCCAGCCGGTCCGCGACCGCTACCACCAGCGCCGCCAGGTCCACCCGGACCGCGACCGCCGCCACCGCTACCACCGGCACCGCCGCGGCCGGTGCCGCGGTTTTCGCCGGTGCGGGCTGAGCGGCCTTCGCCGGGGCGACCGCCTGAGGTCGGGGCGCCGACCTCGTCGTCCAGGCGCAGGGTCAGGGAGATGCGCTGACGCGGGATGTCGACCTCGAGGACCTTGACCTTGACGATGTCGCCGGGCTTGACCACCTCACGGGGGTCCTTGACGTAGTTCTTGGACAGCGCCGACACGTGCGCAAGGCCGTCCTGGTGTACGCCGATGTCGATGAACGCGCCGAAGGCTGCCACGTTGGTGACCTGGCCCTCCAGCCGCATCCCGGGCTTCAGGTCGCCGATCTTGTCGACGCCCTCGGCGAAGGTCGCGGTCTTGAAGGCCGGGCGTGGGTCGCGACCCGGCTTCTCCAGTTCGGCCAGGATGTCGGTCACCGTCGGCAGACCGAACATGTCGTCGACGAAGTCCGCCGCCTTGAGCGACTTCAGCATCGGCGAACCGATCAGCGACTTCAGTTCGCTGCCGGTCGAGTCGAGCATCCGGCGCACCACCGGGTATGCCTCCGGGTGCACGCTGGAGGAGTCCAGCGGGTCAGCGCCGTCGGGGATCCGGAGGAAGCCGGCCGCCTGCTCGAACGCCTTCGGGCCGAGTCGCGGCACCTCCTTCAGCGCGGTCCGCGACTTGAACGGGCCGTTCTGGTCGCGGTAGATGACGATGTTGTCGGCGAGCCCTTGGGTGATCCCGGAGACCCGGGTCAGCAGCGGCGCGGAGGCGGTGTTGAGGTCGACGCCGACCGCGTTCACACAGTCCTCGACCACCGCGTCCAGGGACCGCGACAACGAGTTCTCCGGGAGGTCGTGCTGGTACTGACCGACGCCGATCGACTTCGGGTCGATCTTCACCAGTTCGGCGAGCGGGTCCTGCAGCCGCCTTGCGATCGACACCGCGCCACGCAGCGAGACGTCCATCCCGGGCAGCTCGGCCGACGCGAAGGCGGATGCGGAGTACACCGACGCGCCCGCCTCCGACACGACCGCCTTGGTCAGCTTCAGCTCCGGGTGCTTGGCGATCAGCTCGGCGGCCAGCTTGTCCGTCTCGCGCGACGCCGTACCGTTGCCGATGGCAATCAAGTCGACCTTGTGTGCGGCGGCGAGCGCGGCCAGGGTGGCGATCGAGCGGTCCCACTGGTTCTGCGGGACGTGCGGGTAGATCACCCCGGTCGACACGACCTTCCCGGTCGCGTCGACGACGGCGACCTTCACGCCGGTGCGGAAGCCCGGGTCGAGCCCCATCGTCGCGCGCGTCCCCGCGGGTGCCGCGAGCAGCAGGTCGCGCAGGTTCGCCGCGAAGACGCGGACCGCCTCGTCCTCGGCGGTCTGCCGCAGCCGGGTCCGCAGGTCGATGCCGAGATGGACGAGGACCTTCGTCCGCCAGGCCCAGCGCACCGTCTCGACCAGCCACTGGTCGGCCGGACGGCCCTTGTTCTCCACGCCGACCTTGCGGGCGATGGTCGCCTCGTACTCCGTGGGGCCTTCGGCCGCTTCGACGCCGGCCGGCTCGGACTCGACGGTCAGCGAGAGGACGTCCTCCTTCTCGCCGCGGAACATCGCCAGGATCCGGTGCGACGGCATCTTGGTGAACGGCTCGTCGAAGTCGAAGTAGTCCGAGAACTTCGCGCCGTCGGTCTCCTTGCCCTCGCGCACCTTCGACGCCAGCCGGCCGCGGGTCCACAGCCGCTCGCGTAGTTCGCCGATCAGGTCGGCGTCCTCCGCGAACCGCTCGACCAGGATCGCCCGGGCGCCATCGAGAGCGGCCTGCGGATCGGCCACCTGGTCGTTCACGAATACCGCTGCCGCCGCCAGCGGTGGCACGCTCGGGTCGGACAGCAGTCCGTCCGCGAGTGGCTCCAGCCCGGCCTCGCGGGCGATCATCGCCTTGGTCCGGCGCTTCGGCTTGAACGGCAGGTAGATGTCCTCCAGCCGCGACTTCGTCTCGGCCGCCAGGATCGACGCCTTCAGCGCATCGTCGAGCTTGCCCTGGCTCTCGATCGACTCGAGCACGGTCTGCCGGCGCTCCTCGAGCTCGCGCAGGTACCGCAGGCGTTCCTCGAGGGTGCGCAGTTGCGCGTCGTCGAGCTCACCGGTGACCTCTTTGCGGTACCGCGCGATGAACGGCACCGTCGAGCCCTCGTCCAGCAGCCCGACGGCTGCCCGGACCTGGCCCACGCCGACTTCCAGTTCGTCAGCGATCCTCTGCTCGACCGACTGCAATGCCACTGTCCCGCATCCCCTCTACATCCGATGACAGACGAGCATTCTGCCCCGCTCGCCGCATCGCACATCCTTCCCTATCCCCCGGACAGAACACGACCACCGCCCCCACCCTGTGGACAACTACCCCAGATCCGGTACTACGACCGCCCGACGTGCCGAACCCACAACTGGTGGGCTCGCACCCAGAACAGCGGCCTCGGACAAGGTGTGCCGTGTCCGAGGCCACCGCTTGGTGTCCGAGCCCACCAGTGGTGGGTTTGGCACGTCGGGGCTGGCGTGGTACGGGTCAGGCGGCGTCGAGAGTCAGCTCGGCCTCAACCTCGGCGGCTACTGAGCGGGCCGGGCGCATGACCGTGCAGGCGATGACCACGGCGATGGCGACGAGCCCGCCGGCGACTGCGAAGGAGAGGTGGAAGCCGCTGGTCAGTGCTTCCAGGACCGGCTTGCCCGCGGTCGCCAGGGTCTCGGTGCGGGTTGCGGACAGCGTGGCCAGGACGGCCAGGCCGAGTGCGGCGCCGACCTCAGCCATGGTGCCGATCAGGCCGGAGGCGAGACCTGCGTCCTCGGGCTTCACGTCGGCCATCCCCAGCCCCATCAGCGCGGGGAAGCAGATGCCGCCACCCAGCCCCAGCAGGAACAGCACCGGCATCACGTGGATGAAATAGTTGCCGTCGACCGGAGCCTGGGTGAACAGCGCCAGCCCGATCACGATCAGGACCAGTCCGCCGATCAGTGGCCGGCGGGCACCGAAGCGCATCACGAGCTTCTCGGAGTACCTGACCGACAGCAGTCCCATCACGAGCGTCGTCGGCAGGAACGCCAGCCCGATCTCCAGGGCGTCGTACCCGAGCACCCGCTGCAGGTAGAGCGAGCCGAGGAAGAAGATGCCGAACATGCCCGCGGCGGACAGCGCCTGGATCAGGTTGGCGCCGGTCAGCGTGCGCGACTTGAAGATCCGCAGCGGGACCAGCGGGTTGGCGGCGGTCGCCTCGCGGACGATGAAGCAGGCCAGCAGGGTGAGCGTCAGCAGGCTGAGCGCGATCGTCCGCGGTGCGGTCCAGCCCAGCTCGGCGGCCGGCTTCACGATGGTGAAGACGCCGACCATCAGCGCCGAGGTGATCAGCACGGCACCCGGTACGTCGGTGCCGCGGCCGAAGCCGATGCCCTTGTCCTTCTCGATCACCTTGAGGGCCACGATCACGGTCGCGACGCCGATCGGCAGGTTCACGAAGAAGATCCAGTGCCAGCTGATCGCCTGGGTCAGCACGCCACCGGCGAGCAGACCGATCGAGCCACCGGCCGAGGCGACGAAGGCGTAGACGCCGATCGCCTTGGCCTGCTCACGCGGTTCGGGGAACAGCGTCACGATCATGCCCAGGATCACTGCCGAGGTCAGCGCGCCGCCGACGCCCTGGAGGAAGCGGGCCGCGACCAGGACCTCGGCCGACGAGGCGAGTCCGCAGAGCACGGAGGCGACGGTGAAGACGATCAGGCCGGCGACGAAGATGGTCCGCCGGCCGAGCAGGTCGCCGAGCCGGCCGGCCAGCAGGAGCAGGCCGCCGAAGGCGATCAGGTACGCGTTCACCACCCACGCGAGGCTGGAACTGGTGAAGCCGAGGTCGTCCTGGATGGCCGGCAGTGCCACGTTCACGATGGTGACGTCGAGCACGATCATCAACATGCCGGCGCAGAGCACGTAGAGGGCCAGCCAGCGCGAGCGGCCGCCCTGCGCGGCCGGCGTCGTCGCCAGGGTGTCGGTCGTCGCGTACATCTGGGTTCTCCTTCTGGTCCGGTTGGGCCTTACACCCCTACGTCGGACCAGCAGGACTCAGATTGACACGTCCGGAGAATCTTTTTTCGGACCGGTCGTCCGGGTGCGGGAGATCCAGTAGCCGATCAGTGCCGGAACGAGCCCGGAACCGATCGCGAACAGGGTGGGCAGCCGGGAAACCAGAGCGAACCAGGTGGCCAGCGCGATCACGCCGCCGGCTACTGCCAGTGAGCGGCGCAGCAGGAAGAGGTTGGCCGCGCGGAAGAGGGTCTTGGGTGTACTGTCCTCGGCCGCGTCGGGGAGCACCGCGAGTGCGCTCAGGTAGAGCCCGATGATCATTCCGGTCAGCGGGATGAGGATGGCGAGGGCGACGATCCGGACCGGGCCGTTCGTGTTCGCCCAGAAGAACAGGCCGAACGCGAGCGCGACGCTGCCGAAGTACAGGCCGAGGCCGGCCAGCCAGAACCGCGGGAAGGCCCACTTGAACTGCCGGAAGAAGCGCCGCAGCAACTGCGGATGCTGCTGGCTGAGCGCGTCCGGCAGTACTCGCTGGAACGCGAACGCCGCCGGGTAGAGGGTGACGATGCCGACGCTGAGGACGAGGAAAACGATCTGCAGCATGAGCAGATCGCCGATCACCGTCAGCTTCGACAGCACGACGTTGGTCCGGCCACTGGTATCGCTCACATAGGCTCCCTGGCAGTCGGCGCTTGGCCTGCGCATGATCATATGATCACAAACAATCAGATCCGGATCACCGTCCCCGGAGGACCCGCATGCTTGCATCGGAACGCCACGAGCTGATCCTGCGCAGCCTGCGCCGGCACGGCCGGCTGCGGGTTGCCGAACTGGCGGCCGAGCTGGGCGTTTCCGCGATCACAGTACGCCGGGACCTCGCCGAGCTCGATTCGGCCGGACTGCTGCGCCGGGTGCACGGCGGCGCGATCGGCACCAGCCCGGCCGCGGTTCGCACCAGCCAGGGCAGTCAGCTCACCATCGGCATCGTCGTACCGAGCTCGACCTTCTACTACACGTCCGTGATCCGAGGCGCCGAGGAAATGGCCGCCCGGTACGGCGCTCGCCTGGTGCTCGGCGTTTCCGGGTACGACGTGGTCGTCGAGCAGGAGCGGCTCGAGAAGGTGCTCGGGATCGGGGTGGCCGGCCTTTTGCTCAGCACCGCACTCGGCGACGGCAGCGCGGCCGAGATCAGCCGGACGCTCGACGCGATCGACGTACCGGTCGTGCTGATGGAGCGGGCCTTCGGGTTTCCGGATGTGGAGCGCGAATACGACCATGTCCGCACGGATCACGCGTACGGCGCGACGCTCGCGCTGCGGCATCTCGTCTCGCTCGGTCACCAGCGGATCGGGATCAACCTGGACGACAGCGTCACGGCGTACTGGCTACGGCAAGGGATCGAGCAGGCGGCCGAGGCGCTCGGGGTGGAGCTGTTCATCTCGTCGACCGGGCTGCCCGCCCACGGTGGAGATCCGGCCACGCTTGCCCAGCACGACGCGTTCCTGGCCGAGTGTGAGACTTTCGGCGCTCGCGCGGCACTAGTGCACTCCGACGAACACGCCGCGCGATTGACCGAACGAGCACTCGAGACCGGCCTGCGCATCCCCGGCGACCTGGCCGTAGTGGCCTACAACGACGAGACCGCCGCCTTCGCCGTCGTACCGCTGACTGCCGTCGGCCCGCCCAAGCAGACGCTCGGCGAGACGGCCTGCGAACTACTGCTCCGCAAACTCCAGGGCCACGCCCCAGCCACCCAGCACCTGAGCCTCCTGCCGGAACTCCACATCCGCGAGTCCTGCGGGGCGGCAGCCAGCCGTCAGTGGGCCTGAACCCGCAGTTAGATTTGGCCCCGACAAGGTCATCATCAGGAGGCACGGATGGACTACGAGCAGTTCAAGACCGAATACCAGCAGGTCTTCGACTCAATCGAAAACCAGCCGTCAGCCCACTTCGCGCCCGATCTGGCCCGGCTGAGGTCGATGGCCGCCGCGATCGACTCACCCGCCGACCGCCGCACCGCCGAGAACCAGATCGCCACGATCGAGGACATCCTCGCCTACGACGAAGAGCCCCCACTCTCCCCGGCAATGGCCAACGCCAGCCGCGCCCACGCCCGGGCCAGCGCCGCGGGTGGCACGACCGAGGAGCGAATTGCCCGTGCAGAGGCCGGCATGGCGGAAATCGGCCGGATCGCCGCTGCCGCAGACCCCGCCGAGCAGGCCTCCATCCTGGAGATGAACGAGTCCCTGTACATGCTGATCACATCCTTCGAGCCGAGTGGGAGTCGTTGATGAACTACGGGGAATTCGAGGCGGACTTCAAGCGGGTTTACGAAGCAGCTGGGGACGGTCTGAGTACCGGAGCCCTGAAGGCGGAGATACTGCGGCTGCGGCAACTCTCGGAGACGATCGAGGACCCCCGCGAGCGCGCTAACGCCGGGTATGACATCGCCATGCTCGACCATCTGGTCGCCCACGACGACGACCCGGAACCCTCGGCCATCATGCTCGTGGCCTTCGGTGCCTACCGAAGGGCTTCCGCAATGGATGGCACCCCGGCAGAACGGATCGCCCGGGCCGAGACGGGGATCGAGGAGATAGAGCGCATCGCGGATCGGGCCGCCCCCGACGAGCAGGCGTCGATCGCCGGCATGAACGAGTCCCTGTACATGCTGATCACAACCTTCGAACCGAGTGAGAGTCGCTGATGAACTTCGAGCAGTTCGAGGTCGAGTACCAGTTGGTTTTCGACTCGGTCGAGAGTCAGTCGGCTGCACATTTCGCGCCTGATGTCGCACGGTTGAAGGCTTACGCGTCCACCCTTGAGGATGTGCGGGAGCGGACTGAGGCAGAGAATCTCATCGCTGACCTGGAGGGTGTTCTCGAGTACGACGCCGAGCCACTCTCGCCGGCCATGGTGGAGGCTATCCGCGCTCACGCCAGGGCTGACTCCGCTGTCGGCACCCCGGTCGAACGGATCGCCCGGCTCGAAGCGGGGATGGAGGAGATCGCCCGCATCGCGGAAGGTGCCGAGCCGGCCGAACAGGCCTCCATCCTGGAGATGAACGAGTCGCTGTACATGCTCATCATGGCCCTGGAACCTGAATCTCGGTGAAGGTCACCAGCCAGAAGGAGTTGATGGCTGAGCAGGCTCGCTCAGCTGTCCGCATCTCCGGCGCCCATCATTCGTCCTGGAACGGCCGACTCGCCGTCGCTGACCCTGCCCGCAAGGTCCGGGGCGCGGTGAAGTGGGACAACACGATCGAGTATGACAACGCCTCGGTGAACGAGCCGCTGCGCGAGATGTTCGACAACGCGCGCGTCTACAACCAGGACGCGGAGACGCTGCGGTCGTACCGCGAGGCTCTCAAGACGGTCCTGCACGAGAACACCCATGTTCTCGCTGCTGAGGGAACGGACCATAGCGATGCGCAACACGCCTTCAATCACACGCCTGGTGCTCGTGCACTCGAAGAAGGCATCACCGAGCTCTACAGTTACAACAACCTGAACGCCTACATCGACGACCTCGGTCTGGAGGAGATCGCGCCCGGGATCAGTACGGCCGAGGCGAGACCGTCGTACAAGCAGTTCACTCCCGCGGCCACGCGGTTCACGGAGGCGATCGGTCGCCGAAGCGGCGTCGACAGCGACGAGGTGGTGCGCCGGCTGGCGGTGGTGAACGCCGAGCAGAAGTTCCGCGTCGCCGCCGAGATCCTGTACGACAACAGCGATCTGCCCGGTCTGGTGCCCGACCAAGAGCGGGACGCCGCAGTACGGCGGATCGAGACGGCGATGCAGGAGCCGCTCGCGAACCTCGGTGACCTGGACAAGTCGGACGAGGACCGGCTCCGCCGCGAATCCGCCAAGGCAGGCGCCAATGCGGTGCAAGCCGGTGCAGCCGAGATGAACGCCATTCGAGCACAGTGGACCGCTCCTGAGCCCAGTCGGCAGGTGACCCGCGGACCCCACCAGGCGACCCAGCAGGCCCAGAACAACCCACAGCAAACGCAGAATCCACAGCAAACGCAGAGTCCGCAGGAAGCTCAGGACCCACAGCTAGTGCAGAGTCCGCAGGAAGCTCAGGATCCGCGGCAAGCGCAGGAGCCGGGGCGTGGGCAGCAAGCCGGCCAGGCTCAGCACGGGCAGACGGGTGTCCAGTCGGGTGCCTCCGAGGGGGCGGTTGCGCAGTCTGGTGATCTCCAGAACGCGATGCGGGCGGGGCTGACCGGTACCTCGCCGATGTCGTCGGCTCGGGCGTTGAAGGCTGGGGAGCAGGGGGCTCGGCGGAGTACTGGGCAGGAGGGCCCGGAGCGGCAGGGGCCTGAGCGCGGGGCGTGAGCGGGCCTGGCGCTGTATGGAACTCTGATCGCGGCTGTTCCGTTATTGATCGAATTTGATCATTCGAGCGCTCAGGTATTGACGGGAAAGCCCTTTCCTCCTACTTTCGCTGCACTCGGTGGTCTGGTCGTCGCAGGTGGGCGCGGACCCCGCTCGGCAGCGAAGGAGTTCCCCTGTGAGACGTGGTGCCCGGAGTGGAGTGGTGGTGCTGGCCGCGGTGCTCGGCCTGGCCGCCAGCAGTTGTGGCAACGGGGTGATCGACAAGAGCACGGACGGCGTCCCGCCGGCCGAGGCGACCGGGACGTTACGGGTGCTGATCCCGTCCTTCCCGCCCAGCAACAAGGGCCGGGAGGAGTTCGACAAGGTCGTCGAGGACTTCAAGAAGACCTATCCGAAGATGAAGGTCGAGCCCGACTTCGCGACGTACGGCAACCTGAACGAGAAGATCTCCACCTCGATCGCGGCCGGCATCCCGTACGACGTGATGGTCACCGGCGTCGGCTGGGTGCAGACCTTCGCGTCGAAGCGGCTCTTCGCCGACCTCGGTCCGTACGGAGTGACCCCCGAGGTGATCCAGGACAAGAGCATCGGCGCGATGGTGCCGGCCGCGACGTACGACGGCAAGCTCTACGCCTACCCGATCGTCGCCGACGCCCGGGCGGTCGCGCTCCGGGTCAGCGCCTTCAAGGAGGCCGGGCTGGACCCGGACAGGCCGCCGAAAAACATGACCGAGCTGAAGGCCGCCGCCGAGAAACTGACCAAACGGGACGCCAACGGCACGATCACTCGCTCCGGCTTCGATCTGGCCGCGCCGACCAGCTTCCGCCAGACGTACACGACCCTGCTCGCGTCCACCGGGACGCCGCTGTACCTCGACGGTCAGCCGAACTACAGCAACGCCAAGGGTGTGGAGACGTTGGAGTGGATCAAGTCGATGATCAACAACGTCCAGGTCTACGGCCAGCGCAATGCCGCCCAGCAGCCGCTGGTGTACACCGGTGAGGCAGCGATGGGCATCACCGGCGGGGCCGTCGACTGCTCCGACAAGGGCATCGGTCAGGCCAACTGCGACGACCTGAGGTTCTTCCGGTTCGACAGTGGCAAAGAGGTTCAATTCGTCGGCGGCGACCTGGCTTCGATCGGCTCGCGGGCCCGGCACAAGGACGCGGGCTGGGCCTTCATCCAGTCCCTGACCAAGCCGTCGTCGGTCGACGCGATCGCCAAGCTGAACAAGAAGATTCCGGCCTACAAGGACGCGGCGAACTCCCCGCAGGCGAAGTCGAACCCGCTCAGCAAGTTCGTCGCGAGCGGTCTCGAACTCGCCATCTACGAAGGCGGTTCGGCGAACTGGCTGGAGATGCGCGGCAACTTCGACACCCAGCTCACGCAGGCGGTCCTCGGCCAGAAGGATCCCGCCAAGACGCTGGCCAACCTGTCAGGACAGTCCCGATGAGCGCCACGCTGGAACGAACTCCCACTGTCGCCAGTCCCCGTCGGGACGCGCCGGCCAAGGACAGCCGCAAGCTGGTCCGGAGTCAGGTACGGGCCGGCTGGCTGCTGCTCGCGCCGGCCCTGCTGCACTCGGGCATCTTCCTGGTGATCCCGATCATCTTCGCGGTCGCGCTCAGCTTCACCGACTACAGCTTCGGCGACTCCTGGTCCTGGGTCGGCTTCGAGAACTACTCGGTCCTCTTCGGGGACGCGAACTTCCGCGCCGCCTTCGCCAACACCGTGCTGTACGCCGTTGTGGTGATCCCGGTGTCGATGGCGGTCTCGCTGGCGATCGCCCTCGGCCTGAACCAGAAGATCCGCGGGCTCGGCTTCTTCCGGACCGCGTTCTACGTGCCGACGGTGACCGCCACCGTCGCGATCGCCACCATCTGGCTGTGGATCTACAACCCTGGATCGGGTCTGGCGAACGGCTTCCTCAGTCTCTTCGGCTTCGCGCCGAACCAGTGGCTGTCCAACCCTGACACGGCGCTGCCCTCCCTGATGGTGGTCGGCATCTGGCAGGGACTCGGTACGAAGATCATCATCTACCTCGCCGCCTTGCAGGGCGTGTCCCGCGATCTGCAGGAATCGGCCGCGCTGGACGGCGCGAGCCGGTGGCAGCGGTTCGCCAACGTCACCTGGCCGGCCCTGGGCCCCGTGCAGTTCTTCGTCCTCGTCACCTCGATCGTCGGTACCTTCCAGGTCTTCGACCTCGTCTACGTGATGACGGACGGCGGTCCTGGGACCGAGACGATGGTGCTGGTGCTCGACATCTATCAGAACGCGTTCCAGGACCTGCGACTCGGCTTCGCGTCCGCCGAGACGGTGATCTTGATGCTCTTGATCGCGGTGTTCATCGGCCTCGGACGCCTGCTACAGAAGGCGGATGTCAATGACTAGCGCAACGGTGACCGGCCCGATCGCCGGTTCGAAGGCGCCGGGCCTGCGGGTCGGCCGCGTGCTCCTGTACGTCGCGCTGTGCCTCGGCGCGCTGGTGATGATCACGCCGTTCGTGTGGATGGTGCTGACCGCCTTCAAGAGCGACCTGGAGATCGCGAAGTTCTCCTGGCTGCCGGGCGAACTGCGCTGGCGCAACTTCGTCGAGGCGATGCAGACCGCGCCGTTCCTGCGGTACTTCCGCAACAGCCTGTTCATCGCCATCGGCGAGACCGCGTTCACCCTGGCGGTCTGTACTACGGCCGGCTACGCGCTGGCCAAGCTGCCGATCCGCGGCTCCAAGGCGCTGCTGAGCTACTTCATCCTGCTGCTCCTGGTGCCGTTCCAGATCATCTTGGTGCCGCTGTTCCTGATCGTGAAGTCGATCCCGCTGTTCGGCGGCAACAACATCCTCGGCCAGGGTGGTATCGGCTGGCTGAACTCCTGGTGGGGTCTGATCATCCCGCTCGGTGCCGCGCCGTTGTTCACCTTCCTGGCCAGGCAGTTCTACGTGTCGCTCCCGAACGAGCTGGCGCAGGCGGCCCGGGTCGACGGGCTCGGTGAGTTCGGCATCTTCTGGCGGATCATGACGCCGCTGATCAAACCGGCCCTGATCACCATCTGCGTGTTCCAGATCGAGGCCGCCTGGAACGCCTTCCTCTGGCCGCTGATGATCACCACGTCGGACGAGATGCGGCCGTTGCAACTGGGGCTGGCGATCTTCGCCCAGAACCCGGCCGAGGTGCAGTGGCCCTATCTGATGGCGGGGACGGCGCTCGCGACGTTGCCGATGATCGTGATGTTCATCTTCGCCCAGAAGCGCTTCGTCGAAGGAATGGCCAACGTGGGCATCAAGGGGTAGGAATTCCCCTCCGCAGGTGCTCGCCCCGCCCCGGGCGAGCACCTGCCAGGGCCCCCTCCAAAATCACCAGCGCTCCCGAGGAAACACCGGAGCGTCCACTTGCCCCCCTCAAGACCAGGCCGCTCAACCTTTTATCGTCACAACCTCAGGGCCGTTACAGCTTTTCTCCACTATTTCGAAGATTGCCCGCACTTTTTCCGGTGAACCACCCTTTCCACAACAATTCCACTACTCATTGAACGGGCAAGTTAACTGTCCGTAATCAAACTCCGCGAATTCCCGTACGCCGGATTAGCCGCACCCCACGCTGGGCACCGAACCGCCGATGCGAGTTCTCACGATGAACGTCCAGCACGACGCGGGCGACCCCCGCCGTACCGGCCTGATCAACGCCGAGCTCCGGCGTACGGCGCCTGATCTGGTGACCTTGCAAGAGGTCTGCCATCCAGGCGACCAGTTGGCCGAACTGACGGCCGGTACCGGCTTGGTGCACACCACCCAGCAGCACGAACTCATCGGCCCGTCCGGATTCGGCCACGGAACGGCGCTGGCCACCCGCTGGCCGCATCGCATTCTGGAGGTGAGCGAGCATCGCGGCGACCCCCATTGGTGGACGGTCGTCGCCGCGGTGGAAATCCCAGACCGCGGCGACCAGCTCTTTATCGTCCCCACCACGCCTTGGAAGCTGGAGCACGAAGACGAGCGATTGCGGCAGGCTCACGACCTCACCGCACTCGACGCCCGCCACCAGGCCATTCTCCCGACGATCGTCGCCGGCGACTTCAACGCAGCACCCGATTCACCGACCATGAGCTACCTCAGCCGGTACTACGACGACGCGTGGACCGCGGCAGGCGACGGCCCAGGCGACACCTGGACCGTCGACAACCCGGTCGCAGCCCTCGAGATCACCAAGCTGCTCGGCGACCCCACCCACCACCGCCGAATCGACTACATCCTCACCCTGGCGCGAATCACCTCAGCCCAACTGATCGGCGCCCACCCCATCAACGGCACCTGGCTAAGCGACCACTACGGCGTACTGGCCGACCTCACCTGACCCAGATGCGTGTGGACGATGCCTGGGATCAGGGAGGTGGGGTTGGGGTCTAGGAGGTCCAGGGCGTTGGTGAGGGTGAGGGTGGCCAGGCCGTGGAGGTTGGTCCAGAGGGTGATGGTTTTGGTGGGTGGGTCGGTGGCGCCGGTTTGTTCGATCAGAGCGGTGATGGTGGCGAGCAGGGGGAGTGAGGTCTCGCGGAGGTTGCCGCCGGCGTTGGCGAGGAGGTCGTGCCGGAAGATCAGCTGGAACATCGCCGGGCGTTCCTGGGCGAACTCCAGATAACGCACCCCGAGCTCGACCAACTGCTCCTCGGCCGTGGCGCCGGCTGTCGGCGTACGGAGTCGAGTGGCCAGGTCGGCCAGGCCGGTAGCTGCGATGGCGGCCAGCAAGGCGTTGTGGGTGGGGAAGTAGCGCCGCGGTGCGCCGTGCGAGACGCCGGTACGCCGGGTGATCGCGCGCAACGAGAGTTCGGCCAGGCCCTCCTCCTCGAGGAGTTCGACGCCGGCCGCGACGAGTCTGTCCTGCAGTGAGTCCACGGTAGACATTGTCTAACACTCTGCCGTAGGCAGTGTCTACGATGCCTAGTAGACACTGTCTACGCCGGAGGTATCGCATGTGGTACTACCTGTTCAAGTACGCCCTCGCCGGCCCGGTACTGCTCCTGCTCGGCCGCCCCACGATCGAGGGCGCCGAGCACATCCCGCGCAGGGGCCCGGTGATCCTGGCCGGCAATCACCTCGCGGTGGCCGACTCCTTCTACCTGTGCCTGTTGGTGCGCAGGCGGATCACGTTCATAGCGAAGAGCGAGTTCTTCACCACCGGCGGACTCAAGGGCCGCTTCCTGCGCTGGTTCTTCACCGCCATGGGCCAGGTCCCGGTCGACCGCTCCGGTGGTAAAGCCGCGCAAAACGCCCTGAACACCGCGACGGCGATCCTCGAAGCAGGCGGCGTCTGGGGCATCTACCCCGAAGGCACCCGCTCCCGCGACGGCCGCCTGTACCGCGGCAGGACGGGCGCGATGCGAGTTGCCCTCGCCACCGGCGCACCCGTAGTACCGGTGATCGTCAGTGGTACGGAGACGGTCAATCCAGTCGGCTCCAGGCTCTGGCGTTTCGGCAAGGTGCACCTGACCATCGGCGAGCCGCTCGACCTGTCGCCCTACCTTTCCCGCCCGATAAATCAGCAAGCGGCCCGCGCCGCCACCGACTATCTGATGCAGGTTCTGCAGCAGTATTCCGCTCAGCAGTACGTCGATCACTACGCCGGTCGTCAAGCCTCTTGAACGTTCCATTCCGAGGGGCGATCAAAGGCCTACTCCACGTATATGATTCGCCACGTGGTGGGGCTAACCGATGGGGTCGAACAGCTGCTTGGCCGGCCGCCGCATTTCATGAACGCGTGCCTCGTCGACGACGTCCTGGTCGACGCCGGTACTCCGGCCGCCGCGCGGCGGATCCTGCGCCAGCTTCGCGACCGGCAGGTCGGCGCCCATGTGGTGACCCACGCACATCCTGACCACTTCGGCTCCAGCCACGCGGTCTGCGAGGCGCTCGGCGTGCCGTTGTGGACCGGACTGCGCGACGCCGAGGCGATCGAGACGGCCGGGATCGGCAAGACCCGGCTCGTCGACGAGGCTCGCGCGCTGGCCAAGGACCGTGGATTCGTCCGGATGCAGGCGACCGGCGACGAACTCGAGCCGCCGCCGTTGGGGCCCATGCCGGCCTTGTAGCCGAGCCACCCGAGCCATGCCGTCACCGGGTCGTAGTCGGCCGGTACTGCGGGGTCGTACTCCGTCAGCAACTGCCCGTTGGGCGTGATCCGCATCGGCAGGCCCTTGTGCTCGCCGAGGTAGAACATCGCGTTGTAGAGCGAGGCGGGCCCACAGTGGCTGTTGCCCTTGGCGGCCAGGTGGGTGCGGAACTGGTCGACATCAGTCACGTCGCACAGATTCACGGCGTACTGCGTGCCGGTGGTGTCCCGCTGCTCGGCGCAGAGCGGCGCGATCGGGAGCTGGTCGGCGTGGGCGGCAGTGGTCGGGAAGATGGCCGCGGCGGCGGTAAGGCCGGCGAGAAGGGAGAGGCTGTAGCGCTTCATTTCGGTGGAACCCCCAGGTCTTGAACTCGGTGACTGACTCGGTAGTGACAACTCTGTCCGCCACCGCACCTGAGGGCATGAGGGTCAATCCCTCATCCTTCGTCCTGGGGGGTTCTGGGGGGAAGCAGGTTTACCTGACCAGGCCGGGCGGTTAGTCTTTCCCCCGTGACTGCCGGGTCGGCCTTGAGCCATTCACCGATTGGGTCCCCGGCTGCGTTCTGAGCGCCGGTGGGGCCGCTAGGGCTCCTCCTCTTTCTCTGTTCTTCCGGTCCTGAGTTTCCTTTTCAGCCAGAAAGCAGAGAGAACCCTGAACAGTTTCACCCAGCAGATCATCGAGGAGTTCCGCGCCAACGCCGGTCGCGTCGGCGGCCCGTTCGACGGCGCGCGGTTGCTGCTCCTCACCACCACCGGAGCCCGCTCCGGCAAGCCCCACACGGCGGTCCTCGGGTACTACCCCGACACCTCCGACCGCATCCTCATCGTCGGCTCAGCCGGCGGCGGCCCCAAGCACCCCGACTGGTACCACAACCTGCTCGCCAACCCCCGCGTCACCGTCGAGGACGGCCTCCACACCTACCAGGCCGACGCCGTCGTACTGCGGGACGCCGAGCGCGACGAGATCTTCGACCGCCTGGTCGAGGCCGATCCGGGCTGGGGCAAGTACCAGGCCGACACCACCCGCATCCTCCCGGTGGTGGCTCTCACCGCGGCAACCACCGGCCCACCGCCCGCCACCCTCACGCTCCGGATGATCCACGACGCCTTCCGCCACGAACTCACCCTGATCCGCAAGGAGGTCGTCACCGCCGCAAGCACCGGCACCACCGCGGGACTAGGCGCCCAACTCCGGATCAACTGCCTGAAGGTCTGCCAGGGCCTGCACTTCCACCACACCCGGGAATCGGGCGGCCTCTTCCCAGCCCTGCTCGCCACCAACCCCGACCTGGCCGGCACCATCGAACGCCTCGACCAGGAGCACGCCCAGATCGCCACCCTGCTCGAAGAACTCCAAACCCTCCTGACCAACACCTCCGCCCTCGACGTCCTCCCCCGCCTGGACACCCTGATCGAAGCCCTCAACCACCACCTCGACTACGAGGAAGACCAACTCCTCCCCCTCCTCGGCCAGTAATCGAGTAGGCGTTCCGGCCTGGGTGTGGATTCTTAGGAGTACACTTCTTAAAAGTACAGTCCTAAGAAATGGGAGGACGTGTGCCCAGGTCTGCGGCCAAGCCTGATCACATCTTCGGCCGGGACGCCGAGTGGGCGGGGCTCGTCTCGTTCGCGACCCGGCCGCTGCCGCACGCCATGCTCGGCGTGGTCGGCGGCCGGCGGCGGATGGGCAAGACGTACCTCCTTCGCGCCCTCGTCCAGCAGCAAGAGGGGTTCTACTTCGCGGCCACTGCCGCGACGGCCGGAGAGTCCCTTCGCCAGTTCGGAGCGGCTCTTGCCGCCCAGGCGGGATCGCCCTCACCCTTCTCCTTCGCGAACTGGGACGACGCGATCAGCTACTTGTTCGGCCTGGCGACGCCGGGCCGTCCTTTCCTGGTCGTGATCGACGAGTTCCCCTACCTGGCGAAGACCGCGCCGGAGTTGCCGTCACTGATCCAGCGCGAGGTCGACCGCTTCCAGCGGGAGGAGAGCTCGATCCGGTTGCTGCTCTGCGGATCCGCGATGTCGGTGATGGGAGGACTGCTCGCCAGTACTGCGCCGCTGCGCGGACGTGCACAACTGGAGTTGGTCGTCCGGCCTTTCGACTACCGCGCCTCGGCCCGGTTCTGGGGGGTTCAGGACGATCCCGCGCTGGCCGCCAGGTTGCACGCCGTGCTGGGTGGCACACCGGCGTACCGGCGTCAGTTCCTGGCCGATGACGCGCCGCGAAGGCTGGACGAGTTCGACGAATGGATCTCCCGAACGGTGCTGTCGCCGTTGAGTCCGCTCTTCCGGGAGGCCCGCTACCTGCTGGCGGCGGAGGCCGATATCCGGGATACCGCCTTGTATCACTCGGTTCTCGCTGCTGTTGCCGGGGGCAACTCGACCCGCGGTGGCATCGCCAACTACATCGGCCGGAAGGCCGTCGACATCTCTCATCCGCTCAACGTGCTCGAGGATGCTCATCTGGTCGAGCACGAAGAGGACATGTTCCGGTCGGGGCGAGCGCAGTACCGGATCACTGAACCGCTGATCAACTTCTACGAGGCGGTGATGCGTCCGGCGTGGGCGCGGCTGGAGTCCGGACAGGGACGCGAGGTGTGGGCGCAGTCGAGTGAGCGGTTCTCGTCCCAGGTCGTGGGACCGCACTTCGAGGCGATGTGTCGCGAGTTCATGCTGGGCCCGGGGTTGGCTCTCGTCGACGCGCCGCTGGGCAAGGTCGGGCGTGGAGTGGTGTCCGACGTGGCGGGCCGCCGGCAGACAGAGATCGATGTCGCGGTGACTGAGGGCGGCAGAGGCGGCGCGCGAGCCGCCCTGCTTGGCGAGGCCAAGTGGGGAAAGAAGATGGGCGTCGAGCATCTCGAGCGCCTGGCCCGGGCTCGTGATGTGCTCGGTGCGCGGGGTATGGACACCACCCGCTGTGTCCTGGCCTGCTTCAGTGGTGCGGGATTCACCGATGCGCTTCAAGCGGCCCGGTCCGATCGGGAGGATGTTCTCCTGGTGGGTATCGGGGACATGTACGCCTGACTTTCCTGGAGGATTTCCGATGCAGTTGGGTGCGATGCAGGTGGACGCCATCAGTGACGGGACGTTCACTGTTCGGCCGGAGTACTTCGGTGCTGAGGGTGATGCTCGGCGGGAGTTTTTTGCGCGGGACGGGTTCGGGTGGTTGCCGATCGGGTGCTTTCTGATTCGTACTGGTGAGCGCACGATCCTGGTCGACGCGGGGATGGGGCCGGATCAGGACGAGCTAGCGCACGGCATGGTGCTCGTCGGTGGGCAGCTGTTCGTCGGGCTCGGTGCGCTGGGGATCGGTGCCGAGGACATCACCGATGTCGTCATCACCCACTTCCACACCGACCACGTCGGCTGGCTCTTCGACCTCGCCGCCGAGCCCGTCTTCCCGAACGCGATCATCTGGTACGGCGCCGCCGACTGGGACTACTTCGTCAACGGCCCCGGCGATATCCGCCCTCACATCCGCGACGGCTTCCTCGCCCAGGCGTCCCGCCAGCACCCCTTGACCCACGACGCCACGGTCACGCCCGGTGTCACCGCAGTACTGACTCCCGGCCACACACCAGGCCATCTGTGCGTCTCCCTGGAGTCCGGACCCGACCGGCTCCTGCTGCTGGGCGACGCCATCACCTGCCCCATCCAACTGGTCGAACCCACCTGGCACTCGTACGGCGACGTAGACCCAACCACCGCCGAGCAAACCCGCCAACGCCTCCGGGCCGAGCTGGAAACCACCCCTGGCGTAGGCGCTCATTTCCCCGCCCTGAGCGCAGGTCAACTCCTGCTGCCTGACCAGTGGCTGCCTCGAACCGGGAAGTAGTCGTCACCGAGCCGTGACCTGCGCCGCCCTTCCGTCTGCGGTGACTGCGTGTAACTCTCGGAACAGTGGCCTGTCTGGCCACCTTCCTGTGGGGGGAAGTTCACGGTACGGATTCCTGGGGGGATCATGTTCCGTCAGCTGTTCGGGTCGACCGCCGCCGCTTTGTTGCTCTCGGCCACTATCGTGCCGGCCGCTGTGTCGCTCGTGAGTGCCAATGTGACCATTGCGGCGTCCGCGGGGGCGAGTGGCACGACGACCCTGAGTTATCGGGCGACGGTGACTCGGGCCGGGACGGTGCGGGACATCGTTGTGTCGGTGCCTGCTGGCTCGACCGGGCAGATCACCTCGATCAACGGGACGGTCAGCACGGTGTCGCCCGGCGTACTGCGGTGGCGACCGAGCAACACTGTTGTCGTGGCCGTAGGGGCGCGGTTCTCCATTCCGCTTTATGGGTTGCGACTGCCTAGTGGTGGACCGTGGAGCCTTGCTTTCAAGGCGACTGGTACCACCGGCGCGATTCTGTCCTCCGGCAACGGGACTTTGGCGCTGCCGGCGAATGTACTGATCCTTGCGAGCAACCCGATCCCGGGACAAAAAACGACCCTCACGTACGCCGGTACGCTGGCCCGCGCCGGCGTCCTGGCCGCGGTGCGGATGCAGTTGCCGGCGGGAGCGTCAGGCGCCGTCACGAGCATCAACGGCACGCTGACCACCTCTGGCGGCTACGCGACCTGGAAGCCCCGTACTCCGATCAGCGTCGGCGCCGGCGCTCGGCTGTCCATCCCGATCTACGGGGTGGTGCTGTCGAAGTACGGCGGGATCCTGACGCTGGCGATGTCGGCCTCGGCCTCGACGGGCGTGAGCTTGATGTCCGGCTCCGCCACCTTGGCGCTGATCGCACCCCCGGCCGCCATGCCGCCGGTACCGGTCAACGCGATGCCGAGTGTCAGGCTCGGTTGTCCGTCGAGCTGGCCGTCGACCGTGGTGGAGAACGTGCGGCCGGGCACCGCCGATTGGGTGATTCCATCCTCGATGAACGGAGCGCTGGCTGCCTACCTCACCCAGACGTCGGCCACTTGCGGAGACGTCGTCGATATCAAGGTGACGTCTGGCAATCCCGTCAGCATCGTGGCGTACCGGATGGGCTACTACCAAGGCCTTGGCGCTCGGGAGATCTGGCGCCAGGACGGCGTACCGACGGTGGTTCAGGCGGCTCCGACCACGGGCGGCACCGCCAATGGCAACAGCCTGCGGATGACGTCCGCGGCGCACTGGACGACGACCGCGAGCATCCCGGTGAACGCGACCTGGGTGCCCGGTGTCTATCTCATCAAGGTCAGCGGCGGCGGGGCGGCGGCGTACGCGCCGCTGACGATCCGCGATGACAGCGGGACGAAGCACGACCTGCTGATCCAGCAGGCGACGACGACCTGGGAGGCCTACAACACCTACGGGGGCATCGGCTTCTACAGCGGCGGCGTGACCGGCGGCTCGGGCCGGCTCAGCTCCGACCGCCCGTACGCCGAGGGGCAGGGGTCTGGGCAATTTCTCCCGCTGGAGCAGGGATTGGTGTTCTGGGCCGAGTCGAAGGGGCTCGACGTCACGTACTGGACCAACCACGACCTGGACGAGTACGGCGGGCAACTGCCCGATCGCGCTGGGACGGTTTTCCTGCCTGCGCATGACGAGTACTTCTCGCTGCCGATGCGGGCGGCCCTTAGCCAGGCGATCAACAGTGGTGTGAATGTGGCGAATCTTGGTGCCAATACGGCGTACCGGCGGATCACTTTCACCAACGACAGCAGGCGAACCTGGGATATCGACCGGTACGCGGACGGGTACAACTCGACCACCTGGCGGTATCTGGGGGATGGGTATGCCTCGCAACCGCTGCTGGGCGCCGAGTACGTGTGCGCCGTCCTAGCAAGCACACTGACCACGGGCACCAGCTGGGTTTTCGACGGAGTCGCTCCAGGGACCGCTCTACCCGGCTTCGTCGCAGGCGAGATCGACTACGCCCAACCGGGTCTGTACCAGCACCCTGGCCAGACGACCGCCGCAAGCTCCACCGGCACGTGCCGCACGAGCGGCAAAGCAGCACCCATGCACATGACGACGTACACCGCACCCTCCGGAGCCCGCGTCCTCAACGGCTCAACCTTCGCGTTCGCCTGCTTCCTCGTCGCCCGCTGCCCGTCCAACTGGACCGTCCCAACCCCATCCCCGGCCTCCCAGCTAGCGGTCGGCAAGATCGTCGCCAACATCGCCGAATGGGTCAGCCACGGCCAAATCGCAGTACCAGCCGACACCACCATCGCCCAGGTGCGCGCCGCAGTCCCCAAACAAAAACTCGAAGTCCACACACAGCCCTAGAAGCCAGAACGAAAGGTGGGCCGGCCGCGATTGCGACCGACCCACCTGGTGTTTCGTCTCTCAGACGGCCGGAATGGTGCCCTGACCAGGTGGAAGCTGGTCGGTCGGCCGCTCGGAGAGTGGCGGAGGATACGAGATTCGAACTCGTGAGGGGTTGCCCCCAACACGCTTTCCAATTCCTTGGACTGATGTTCAGGATGCCTTGTGGGCGTTCGCGTCGCCTAGGCGGAACGCTCATCGAACGTCTGTGAACGGTGGTGAACGGCGACGAATGAGACCAAACTGAGACCAATCCAGGTGCGCCTAGACCCGTAGTCGGCAGCCTCGACGGTCCGAGGTAAACATGTCGTGGGCGGCTGACGGGAGTCGGCCACCACCCTCAGCTTGGGAACTGAATTGTCCAGCTCGCGGCGCTGACGTCTCCGCTCGATTTTCGGGGCTGTGACCGCGGTTGACCGCCGGTGGCCACGTGAGATTTTCCGATCGGGCACGAATCGGTGCAACGCGTTGGACAGGCTGTGCCGTCCAACCAATGGAGAGAGTCTCGGGACGTTTCAGACGTGCCGACAGCACGGCCAGGACCTAGTAGAGGTACAGGGCGGCATTACGCCTGAGCGGTGGTCTAGTCCAACGGGCTTTGCGCGGGTAGCGTGCAAGCATTCTGTGGTTAGGGGCCGAGATGATGCGGCGAATCTCAGCTGGCGTGCTGGCGGTGCTGGCGGTGGGGGCGGCGATGGTGTCGCCTCCTGCTGTTAGCGCGGCTCCGGGGGATGATGATCCCGGGTACGGTCTGTACCCGGGGCGGGATGAGCTTCTGCGGTTGAAGGGTTGCGCTGACTGCGTGACTGATCAGCCGGTGAAGATCGACATCACCGGTACGGCGGACCGTCAGGCGCAGATCGACTCGATTGCGGAGTTGCTGAGCAAGGGGCCTGTGCCGGATGGTGGCTTGAGTTGGGATGCGGACACGCGGACGGTGGTCGTCCGCCTGGTGGGGGCTGTCGACGGGACGTCGCCTGCGGTAGAGCAGGTGAAGTCCTCGGTCTTGTCCACGGCCAAGGGATTCACCGTGGAATTCCAGTCGGTGAAATATTCCCGGGCCGAACTGGAGCAACTGAGTTATCGGTTGTTCTCGACCACGGATCAGTGGGCTCCTGGTCTCACCGGAGCGGGCGGAGGCTGGAATGCATTCATCAACCGCGTCGAGGTGTGGGTGCCTGCCGAAACAGCAGGGGCCTGGACCGAGCGAGTGCGGGCGCTGAACGACGACAGGATTGTGATCCAAATCTCCACGCTCCCCGCTCCCCCCAACTCAGGCTTGGAAAGCGGAGCTTTGCTGCCCCACGCGTCTGCTGACGCTCAGGACCCAAGTCCGGATGCCAAGTTGGCCGGAGCGACGCAGGGGTCATTGCCGTTGGACGTGACGGGTGACTGGGATTCGTCCGTAGAGCGCGACCGATTACGAAGCATACTGAGGCCTTTGCTGGATTACGACGGCGGCATGATGTGGGATAACTCGACTAAAGCGCTGACCATACAAATGACTTCTGACGACGCCGTCGAGGACGCGCGGAAGCTCGTAGCATCGGCCGCGACGACGCTGCGAATCAGGTTCGCGCGTGTGCAGTATTCCGCGAAGGAGCTGGATGACCTTGCCAACCAGCTCTTGACAAATCAGGTTGAATGGGCGGGGGCTTCAGGCATCGGTGGCGGATTCGATACCCGGTTAAATCGAGTCCTCCTGCAAGTCGATCCGAAATACAAGGATGCCGACGCCCTCATTCACGCTATTGAGAAGCTCAACGATCCGCGCGTTTCCCTCCAGCTCATTGAAGCCGTTGGTGGAGGCCCGGAGAGTTGATTTGATGATCTTGCGGCTTGGACTGCTTGTGCCGTGGGCTATTCCGGCTCGTTCTTCATCAAGATCAATTCCATCAGCTCGATTCGACCAGGGGTCTTGCGTTGGAGCGGGTGACGGGAATCGAACCCGCACTGTCACCTGACTTGTGCCACGTTCGGTGATCTCGGCTGAGCGCAGCGCGTTGACCTGTGGATATGTGCCGCTTGCTGCTCGGATGCGTGCACTAAGCGAGCGTCCTAAGGCTGTCAGTCGTAGCTCCGTACGCGCGCCTGGTGAAAACCATCGGTGCGACCGAGGCCCAGATCGTGAAATTCCTCGCGGCGCGGCTCGCGGGACATCGAGCACATCGGATCGGCGCACGACGACGTTGAGCTGGAGCTGTTGAAGGCTGCCGCGCGCAGCGACGAGCGGCGTGACCAGGTCTTCGCAAGACGTGGCGGAACCTTTGGGTGCTGCCAGCCTGTCTATACGGGTGAGGGGCTCCTGAGGGACAGGTGAGAGATGGCCGGGGACTCGGACTTTAGCGAGTACGTCGCCGCGCGCTGGCCCGGCCTGGTGCGCTCCGCGGTGCTCCTGGGATGCGCGCATGCCGAGGCCGAGGACCTCGTGCAGACAGCCCTCGAACGATGCCTGTTGAAGTGGGGCAAGGTGCAAGCGGCCGAGGACCGGGACGCCTACGTGCACCGAGTCCTGATCAACACCTTCATCTCCGCACGTCGCCGCCGCTGGACGGGTGAGAAACCGGCGGCGGTCATTCCCGACCGGGCCGGCCCCGACCAGACCGCCAGCGTGGACGACACCGACGCAATGATGCGTGCGCTGGACCGGCTGAGCAGCGACCAGCGCGCTGCGGTGGTACTGCGCTACTACGCCCACCTGAGCGAACAGCAGATCGCGTCAATACTCGGCGTCGCCGCAGGCACCGTGAAGAGCCGTCTGTCCCGAGCCGTGAAGGCCCTCGCGCAGGACCCAGACCTGGCAGAACTGCGAGGAACACAATGAACGAATCCAAGCTGACCGAACTCCTCGAACGCGCCGGGGAACGGACAAGCGTCGGGCCACCGCCGATCGACGCGATCCGCGCAGGCGCCACCCGCCTACGTCGTCGTCGCACAGTGGCAGCGTCCGTGACCGCCGCGGCAGCCTTGGTGGCCATGGTCGGTGGGACCGCGCTGGTCGCAACTCACGGCAGGAGCCTGGACAACCCTCCACCTCCTGCCGCCTCCGCCAGCCCGGGGCCGGTGCCTGCCGCGACGCGGCTGCTGGGCATCGGGCATGCTGCTATCGCTGTGCCGAAGGTCTGGGGCACGAACCAGAGCAGCTGCGGTACGCCGAAGAAAGACACGGTTCTTATCGATGACCCGAGTGCCGCGCTCCTCTGTCAGTCGTCCCGCCCCAGCGGTGTCGAGAGTGTGGAGCTGGCGAGTGGCAAGCCACTGCGTTTCGACTTCCACGCCGACGAGACCATCGAGGTCGACGGCGTGCGGGCCGAACGTCAGCGCACACGCTGCACCGATGGCGCGATCAACAACGTCAGGGTCTGCTCAGGCGCGGTGTTCATTCCGTCTCTCGACGTATCATTCCGCGCCGAGTCCTCCACGAACGCCGGCGAGGTCGACCGCATCCTCGAGCGGATCGTCATCGTTCCCGACCGAGTCGGTGTGCCGGAGCCCCTTGAGTTCATCGCACCGAACAACTCACCGGCACTGTCCGGCGAGAAGTATGCGAACAGGCTCACGGCACTGGGCCTGAAACCTAGGATCCAGACCAGGAAGGCTCCCGGCTACAGCCCTGGCGACGTCCTGGCCGTCTCTCTCTCATCGGCGCCCGGCACGATGCTGCCGCTCGGAGCGACAGTGACGATCACCATCGACCAACCCTGAGGCTTCAGCCGCAGCGCCAAACGCCAGGTGGCCCGAGGTCCTGATCCTCTGACCCGGCTGGCACGGACGCAGCCAGGGTGCTCGTAGCAGGCTGGCAGGTATTTTGCGGCGATATGGGATCTTGACGCGCCGTTCCTTGCTGCAGGTGGCTGTCTGCTTCTGTGCTCCCCCGCTCGCCCAGATCACCTGACCAAGCCATGCGCACTAACTTGGCCGAAGTCAGGGACCCCAGGTCAGAAACCTGCATTCGACCTGGGGTCTTGCGTTGGAGCGGGTGACGGGAATCGAACCCGCACTGTCAGCTTGGGAACAGAATTGTCGGTCGCAGTCGGCTCAGCCGGAGCAGCGGCGAGCTGGCCGCCCGGGCTGAATTGACCGCTGTTGACCGGTGGTTCGCACCGAGGACCATCCGATCGGGCAAGCACCTTGTTCCTGGGCTCGGAGCACACAAGCTTCAAAAGCTCGAACCGGAGCACCTGGAAGGTCTGTATCAGCGCATGATCGTGAACGGCAGCAAGGCAGGCACTGCACATCAGGTGCACCGCACAGCCCGAGTCGCCCTGGGCGAAGCGATGAGGAGAGGGCACGTCAAAAGAAATGTCGGCAAGATCGCCAGAGCGCCACGGTTGACGGATGAGGAAATTGAGCCGTACTCGGTCGAAGATGCCCAGCGGATCATGACGGAGGCTGGAGAACACCGAAACAGCGCGCGATGGGCGGTCGCACTCTCGCTCGGCCTGCGACAAGGAGAGGCGCTAGCACTCCGCTGGCCGGACGTTGATCTTGACGCCAAGCAGCTCCGCGTGAAATGGACCTGCCTACGGCCGATCTACGAACACGGGTGTGGCGGGAAGTGCGGTCGATCGGCGGGATACTGCACCAAGAAGGTCCGGGTGAATCCACTGGTAGGTGAGACCAAGAGCCGCGCCGGCAAACGCGTCATCGGTCTGCCGGACGAGCTTGTAGAGCTGCTGCGCGATCACAAGGCAGCCCAGGACGAGGAACGGCGGCGCGCTCGGCAGCTCTGGAATGGGGGCGACTGGGTGTTTGCAGGTCTGACCGGAGAACCGTGAATCCCAACACCGACCACCACGAATGGAAGGCGCTCCTATGTCGAGCTGGCGTCCGAGAATCACGGCTACACGACGCACGGCACACCGCCGCGACGATGCTGCTGGCGCTAGGCGTGCCTGAGCGAGCCGCGATGGGAGTCATGGGCTGGTCCTCAACGTCGATGGCAGCTCGGTACCAGCACATGACTGACCCGATCTGGCGGGACATCGCCAAGCGGCTCGGAGGGTTGCTCTGGGCGGTGCCCAACGAGGACGACCAGGCCTCCGGGAAGGACGGCCCCGATGACGCTGGGGGCGCGTTCCGGTCCCGGCGTAGGAGAACTGAGACCAAAACTGAGACCAAACGACTCCGGGGCGGCTCCCAGATGTGGGAGCCGCCCCGGTTCGTGTTTATCCTCCGAGAGTCTGCAACCACGCTCTGACCTGCGGTTTTGCGACCCTCGGGGAGTGGCGGAGGATACGAGATTCGAACTCGTGAGGGGTTGCCCCCAACACGCTTTCCAATCGCTCAATCCCGTGTTCAGCACTGTTCCCCAAGGGTCGCACAAGCAGGCGACGCCCATCCTCAGTACCTCCCCGAACGCCCCCGAACGCAGGCGGATGAGACTGGCTTTGAGACTGCGCGAGACACCCGACATGAGAGCAACGGTGGGGTGGTCTTGACTTGGGACCGCCGCTTTTCCGTTCGACAGCAGCCCACGGAACGGGGCGTCGACCCGTTGCGCTGTGGGCCTTCCAGGGGGCTTCGCATGGTTCCTGTCGCTGGTTGTTGCGGTACCTGTCGCGGGTACTTCGAGGTTGCAGACGACCAGCGGGCCAGCGTCTGGACTGTGGTTGCGCAGTCG
Organism: Kribbella catacumbae DSM 19601; assembly: GCF_000372465.1. Lineage (GTDB taxonomy): Bacteria > Actinomycetota > Actinomycetes > Propionibacteriales > Kribbellaceae > Kribbella > Kribbella catacumbae. The sequence goes on along the minus strand of NZ_AQUZ01000018.1, from coordinate 29,398 downwards.
CCGCCGTTCGCTGCCCCACGGGCTATGCCATGGCATCCGAAGCCGCTAGCATCGGGCTAGTCGTCGATTGAGGCTAGGGGTTACGGGGATCGGTTCGATTCCGATCTGCATCCTGGTTCTAATCGTCCTCGCAATAACCGTGATTCGACTCATCAGTCTGGGCCTAGAAAACACCAACCCGGGAGTGAACACGCCGCGAGGCGGAAAGGAGCCAAGCATGATTCTTAGATATGCAGGGTTGTTCGGAAGTGCAGTTCTAGAAACCGCGTGGACGATTAGCCTGGGTGTAGTAGCTGGGCCGCTACTCCTAACCTGAGTCGACGACCATTGATGTCGAGATGAGACCTAGGCGCTTTGCAGGATGCGGGATTCACCATCGAACCGATTTTATTCGGATGCGCCAGAATCCTCAGTCGATTCTTCGCTGCTGTCGATGTCAGTTGCGTCGTTAATCCCTGTTGTCGGAGAGTCGCTAGCAAGCGCCGCATTGGGTAGATATCGGCCATAAGCTCTCCGGAGGTATTCGATGCCACGGTCGGTGTCGCTCGTGTACTCAAGTGCAGCACGGATGAACGCTAACCGATGCTTGGCATCTTGAAGGATCTTCCCCCATGTAACCGCACGAACAATATATTTTCCGTCCGTAGAAATGTTGACGATGCCCGGTTCGCGATTCTGCTGGTTTGCCTGGTCTTTGGCGCTCTCTGTTAGCTCATCGCCAACGATCCAAAATTCCCATCGGCTGTCGGTGCCGTTGAATCGAGCATCGGCTTTGACGGTAGATGCGTAGTTTTGGATCTGGGAGAGTTGCTCGGAGCCGATGTGGACCGAAGGTCGCTTCAGTTCGATGACTATGTTCTCGCGCTCATTGTGGGCTTGTTCGGTTATGCGGCTGAGCATTAGGTCGACCACTATGCGTCTGCCGTCCGCGTCCAAGACCTCGGCATCGAGATCGGATGGAACAAGGTCTTCACGGCCAAGAAGGCCGATATGATCCTTTAAGGCAGTGCGCAAGGTTACGTCATCTGCGGTGAGTGCATACTCTTCCTTGAAAAGCCAAGTCTCGTTGGCTAAGATTCGATGTAATTGACTGCGCTCTAGTGTGTGTTTCCGCAGAACGCCATCGAACAGGATTTGTTCCAAGCCCTGAATAAAATCAAGACGGTCCGTGACCCGCCTTGCGGCCGAGATGATCGAGCCGAGAGACGTTGCCTCGACTAGGTCGCGCAATTCTTGAAGGCGGTCTTCGGGCAGGTTCAATACTTCCTGGAGAACCTCATGGACTGTTCCTGGGCTCTTTTCAATTGCTTCGCGGAGCAGGCGTAGGGACAACTTTCTCGATTTGACGTCTGCGGCCTCCACGACAGGCGCTGTGGTGATGGCGAGGATGTTGAATAGGTCGCGCTCCGTCTTCTCGACTACGGTAGCCGGCTCAACATTGAAGGGGTATGTTTTCTCCTCCTTCCAAGCCTTTATTAATTCACCACCCTTGTCCGATGCTCGCTTCTTGAAGTACTCGCGAAGTGCATCGCGGCCAGCGTTGATTACCGTGGCTACGTCGGTGTCATCCATTTCTTCAAGCACGAGTTGACTTTGAAGATCCTTGAATCCGTCCCAGCGAATGTATGATGTAAATTCGAAACCTAGGGCTCGAATGCCGGGTGCCATCTCATGTAAAGAAACGCCTGAGCTATCACAGAGGTGGAGTGCGCGCTTGGCGGGCTTGCGCCACTCGATGATGTCCAACTCTGCGCCCGTGATGCCTTCGATGCTTAGTGAGAGATTCTCTCGCCTTAGCTGAAGAGATTCAGGATCTACAGGCGTCCCGCGCCAGGTAATATCAATTGGATACTTCTCTAGGATGAACGCGAAGATGGCTGCGAGTTCGTCAATGACATCGTCACGAAGGAGATAGGTCTCCGCTTCACTGGTGAGATTCGTGCACTCCACCACGGTGCCCGTATCTCGGTCGGCCGCCACCACTACATCAGAGACGTCGAAGTCGCGCAGAGATGTCCGTCGACCAGTCACGACGATTTCACGTCGAGGGCCGACGACGGCATCCGCGATGCTGGTCCAGACGACTGTTTCACCGATTGCGAAAGCAGAGAATCTGCCCTGCCCTGCGCGGCCATGAAGTTGCCGGCCGTCCGGGGTATTGGCAGTGAGCTTCTTCCAAGATCCGCCGAGCTGGGAAAAGTCGATGTCGATGCGCTCGCGGTTCATGCCGCGACCGTTGTCGATGACCCGCAGAGAATCTGCGCCGCCCAGGCCGTTGTCAACGACCTCGCAGTCCACCTTTGTAGCATCCGCATCGAGCGCATTCCAGATCAGCTCGGCAATGCCAGTGATTGGGCGTTTAACTAAGCGCTCAAGGTGGTCCTGGTCAACTTGAACTGTCAGTCGGCTGGCAGTCATCTCGGCAGTGTGTCACGCTTCGTGCGCCTCGTCAGTACGTCGCTGACTGTCCGTCATTGCAACTTGCGTCGAGCTAGCCATTCGAGCCCATCTACGTAGCCGGCGGCCGAGTTGAGAGTGGTACACGAGCGGTCCCCGTGTCCGCCCTCGCCGGGGACCGCAGGTGCGCGCGGAGGCAGCCGTCCAACTGGCTCCGCACGGTCTCAGGCCAGGCGCATCTGGCCGAGAGTGGAAGACGAGGCGTACGCGGGTTCACAGGGCTTCACACGCACGCCTCGCCGGTCTTAGCCGCCCTCCAGCTCGCAGCGGAGCCTGGCGGCAACTTGCTCCACTAGTTCCCTTGGCACGTTGGGTCCTGGGAGTTGCGCGAGGAGCTTCTCAATAGCTTCCGCGCCTTGCTCGATGCCGGTGTCCCAGCCTTCGCTGAAGGACTTCTGAATCCACGGCAGCCGATCTCTGATCTCGTGCCACCACAACTCAACGAACATGGTGAAGCGCACGTACGTGCGCCAAAAGGCTCGACGGTTCATTCTTCGTCCAGCCATTCCGCGCCGTCAGCCGTGCGGTGGTAGCCCTTGTGTTCCCCGAGGATGCACGGCATGCCGGTGTTCGGGTGGAGGCCTTCGCAGATATCGGTGCCTGCCCACTCGACGCCGTTCAGTTCGCGCCCTGTATGTGTGCCGTTCATGGGTTCAGCCTGAGGGCCGCAGAGCCTGTCATCACTGATTCCCGCGTATCCCTCTGGTTCAGGATGCAGGGATACAAGGGCATGGGAGACACTGGATAGGTGACCTTCGGAGATCGGCTGAGGGAGTACCGCGAGCACAGGGGTTGGTCTTTGGCCGACCTCAACAAGGCAACGCACTACAGCCGGTCGTACCTGTCGAATCTGGAGAACGGCCGCAAGCCCCCGACCGAAGATGTCGCACAGACCTGTGACGCGGCGCTGCGGGCCAAAGGCGAGCTGATCGCGGCCGCCAGAGGTGACACGGTCGCCAAGCTCGATCGGAGGCCGTGGCAAACGGCTGAGCTAATCCAGCGGATGCAAGCCAGCGACACAACGGCCAGCACGCTGGAAAGCCTGCAATCAACCGTCGAGGAGCTGTGCTGCCAGTACAACCATCGCGATGCCCTTGAGCTGCGCCAGGAGTCGCATAGCTGGCTCCTGCACGTCGTAGGTCTCTTAGATCGGCCGGTGGGCCTGAAGGCACACGCAGACCTGCTGGTAACCGGTGGATGGCTTGCCCTGCTGGCCGGATGTGTTGAGTACGACCTCGGGATGCGCACGGCAGCAGAGTCCACCAGGCGAGCGGCCATGCAACTCGGCCTCGAGGCCGGCCATCCAGAGATCGTCGGTTGGGGATACGAAATGACCGCCTGGTTCGCGCTGACACAGGGGCGGTACCGGCAAGCCGTCGAGGCCTCCCAACGAGGGCAGGCCGTGGCACCCAGGAGCACTGTGCATGTGCAGCTCATCGCCCAGGAGGCGAAGGCAAAGGCGCGCCTTGGTGACTCAGGTCTGCAGACGGTGCTTGATCGTGGCAAAGACATTCTCGATCACCTGCCCCACCCAGACCGGCCGGACAACCACTTCAAGGTGGACCCCGCTAAGTGGGACTACTACGCGATGGATGTCCACCGCGTCGCTAGAGACGACGAGCTGGCCACCCAGTACGCCCGCGCCGTAATCAAGGACAACATCACCCCAGACGGCGCCGAGCTCAGCCCCATGCGCATCGCCGAGTGCCGCCTCACCCTCGGCGTCGTCGCAGGCCGCGAAGGCGACCTTGAGCAAGCAGTAGGCCTAGGTATCTCGGGCCTCAAGGACGGCCGCCAGAGCAAGCCGCCCCTCCAGATGATCGCCGCAGAACTCGACCAGGAACTACGCCAACGCTTCCCCAGCGAGGGCCTGGTAGCTGAGTTCGAAGAGGCTCTGCGTAGCCTCTGATACGACCCTGGGAACCTCCGCTACTGAAATACGGCGTGGGTAACTCTGGGGCCAAGGGTTTCCGGCCAGGATGCCTCCGACGCCCTCGTCTGCTCCCTTGGCCTCTGCCCCATTTCGTCCTTTTCGCGCTAGCCTGCATGGCATGTCTTCTGAACGCTTGGCGCTGGCCCTACGGGAGCTTCAGTCTGGGGACTGGCTAGTCTTCGAGAAATTCGCTGCTGCATTCCTGGCGGTCGACTATCCCAGTCTCAGGACCATGGCTTCGCCTGCCGGGGATAAGGGCAGGGACGGGCAGTTGTATGTTGTCGATGAGGCTCCAAAGACAATGGTTCAGTACTCGGTAGCCGAGGACTGGCGAGCCAAGATCTTGGGGACCGAGAAGAGGCTTAATGAGAATTTCAAGGGATTTACTCGGCTCATTTATTGCACTAGTCAGGTCATTGGGCCCGCAGCGGATTCTCTAGTGGAGGAGTTTCGTAACCGAGGTATCTCGTTGGACATCCGTGATAGATCCTGGTTTGTTGATCGGCAATACACTGCTGCTCAGCGTGAGATAGCTTCTGAAGATCTCTCGGTGCTAAAGGTTGATCCACTTCTAAGTCGTCACGGAATTGCGAATATTTCGGGACCGATGATGTCTGATGATGATGCGCGAGTTGCTCTCTTCCATCTGTCACTGGAGGGCTATGACGAGAATTCGGATCGAAATATAACGAAGTCGTGCTTCGAGGCGCTGCTCCTGGCTGCACTTCACGACACAAACGTCGACAGTCCGATCGGTATGGATGAACTTCAGGTGGCCGTGAAGGCGCTTGTGCCGGTTGACGCCGTCGCTCAGGTGGAGGCGCAGATTTCAGGCGCGGCCAGTCGCCTGACTCGTAAGGGAGGGCCGGTCAAGTTTATTGCCAAAGAAAACAAGTACCATCTTTCGTTTGAGCAGCATCAGCGCAATGTGGTCGCCGCGCAAGAATTCGCTACGCGCCAGCGCCACATCGAGGACGATTTTGCCGCCGCGATCCAATCGCTGGATATTGGTATCGAGGATGCGCGATGTAAAGACTTGGGTATCAATCTTCGGGCAGGTATTGAGGAGATTCTCTTCCGCAAGGGAGAGGCTTTCGCTCGTGCTGTTGCTGGTGGAGTCATGGTTCAAGTTGATGGTGAAGCAGTAATGACCTACCTGACTGAGGCCGGCCACGATGTTCGACCTCTGACAATTTCGGATGCAAAAGATGTAATCTTCTCGGTGCTGGACAGTCCATCAGAGGACACGCAAAAGCATCTAGGACGCTTAGCTGACGGCTACACACTGTTTGCGTTCTTGCGGCAGACTGCGGACGTTCAGAAAATAATGCTGGAGGTCTTCTCGGGTGGCGAAATCTGGCTGGACGCGAGTGTCGTCCTGCCTTTGTTAGAAGAGACACTAATAGATGACCTGGCAAAGCGTCATTACACAACACTTCTCGGCTCGGCGCTTGATGCCGGATTCAAGCTCTATGTAACGGATGGCACCGTCGAAGAAATCGAGCGCCATCTGTATAGGGCGCAATTGTGTGCACGAACAGCTCCGGCCGACTGGCGATCTGATGTGCCGTTCATTTATGCTGCCTATACGCTATCGGGCCGTCCGCGGAACGAATTCTTCGATTGGCTCAGTGAGTTCCGAGGCCAGAATAGTCCTCTCGAAGATATTGAGGAATATCTTCGTGACGAGTTCAGAATTGAACTGCGAAGCCTTCTCGAAGAAGCGAATGCAGCACCTACTGAGTTGCGCGGAGCTGTTCAGGAGATATGGGCTGGCGAGATGGATCGGAAGCGTAGTGACGGCGAGACCCCGCCGGAGGTCATAAGTCGCCTGGTCGCACATGATGTGGAGGTGGCTGTTGGTGTGATTCAGCTCCGCAAAGCGACGCAGCGTTCTGGGACGGGATATCGTCAGTGGTGGCTCACGTTCGACCGAACGGCGTTCGACCTGAAAGCAAGGCTGGCGGAGCGCATGGTCGGAGCTGCACCCCAGTCACCGGCGCTCAGTCCCGATTTTCTCTCGCAGCTTTTGCGTTTAGGTCCGCTTCGGGCTGCGATCGAAACTGAGAAGCACGTCGCGCTACCAGTGATTACGTCAATTAGTACTTATGAATCTATTCCGTCCTCTTTGTTGGAAGTCGCCGACTCCACTCGCAAGCGGTTCGAGGGCCAAAATGAACGAACCGTTAGGCGGCTAGTGAAAGACAAGCTCAATGAGCTCCGGTGGAGAGTAGGGGTAGAAGCTCGGTCAGGTGTGCGCGGGGCCGAGAAGCGCATACGTGGTCGCCTGCGGGACCAAGCGGCCGCCGGGGGAGCTGAAGAGTAGCTCGGCTGCTACCTCCTCAGGTGCCTGCCTCGAACGAGAATGTGTATTTCTCACAACGTCAGGAGATGCTGCGCTGGAAGAGTGCGCCGCTCATTCGGCCGGGTATTTCGCATGTACGCATATGTTGAAAGCCGTGGGCGCGGTAGTAGTCGTGCAGTTTGGTGTTGCTGCTCCAACAGTTGAGGCGGACCCACCGCTTGCCTTCTTTCCGCGCCTGGTCAATCACCTCTTCAAGAAGGGCTGAGCCGTAGCCCTTGCCGTGTTCTACGACGAAGAAGCGGCTGATGTAGGTCTGGGGTTCGGCTAGTTCTTCGGGGGTCCAGAAGTCGGGTTCTGGGTCGATGAGGGCCATCATGGCGACTACGCGGCCGTCGACCTCCCAGCCGACGAAGGGGAACTTGTCGAAGTCGTGGTCGATGTTGGCGTGGACCTTGGCCATGTCGAGGCCGCCCCGGTACTGGTCGGTGCCCTTGGTGGCTAGCCACTCTCCGGCCTCGTCGCGGACCTGGTGGACGAGCTGGCGGTGCGATTCATCGAGCGTGATCAGCATCAGGCGTCCAAGTCGTAGGAGACTTCGACGCGGTCGGCCGCCATGCGGGTGACCATGTAGCGGACCGGCCGCCCTTCGGCGTCGTAGCCGAGGCGGGTGTGCACTAGTAGCGGTGTGCCGGGCGCCATCATCAGGCGCTGGGACTCTTCGGCGCTGGGCATGCGGGCAGTGAGGGTGTCGTGCCAGCGGACCTGCTTGTGGCCGGTCGCGGCTAGGAGGCCGCCTTGGACGCCGAGATCACCGGGGTTCCAGAAGAGGTCATTCCCGTCCGTGACGAAGGGTGGGAAGTAGGAGTCGCTGAGCTGGTGGGGTTCGTCGTTGACCCAGCGGAGGCGGTTGCGGGCCTGAATCGCTGTGCCTGCGGGGATCTTGAGCTCCTTGGCCACATCGGCCGGCGCCTGGATCGACAGGATCTGTAGGTCGTTCCTTGGGGTGCCGCCTTGGGCTTTGATGGTGTTCGCCCAGGCGTCGCCGTCGTTGTTGTGGGCCCTTTCCCACTCGGCCATCTTCCATTCCCAGCGGTTGATCTCGCGGACCTGCCTGGTCCGGCCTTGGCTGCTGGTGATCAGACCCTGAGCCTCCAGCGCGGACAGGGCAGCGCGAACCGTGTTGCGGCTGGCTCCGTAGCGCTCGACCAGCTCCGCCTCACTGGGCAGGGCTGAGCCCGGCTCTCCCAGCGAGTCGCGGATCAGGCGCGCGACTCGCTCTTGCAACGTCTCCGGCATCTCCAAGTCCTCTCGATTGGTGCTTGACAAGCTTATGCGACTTATACCAACATGTCACCCAAGCAACTTGTACCTACAAGTCAAACAAGCAGACCAAGACCTAGAAGACCCGAGTATGCGACGCCCCGGCGGTGGCACCCGCCGAGGCGTCTGGGGTCGCACTGTCCCTTCGCAGAGGAGCACAACCCGTGAACATCATGTCCCTTCCGGTGGCCGACGGCGATGAGCCGACCGCTGCCGATTTGGCTGCAATCGAGCGTGAGTGGCCGCTGATCGCGGCCGAGTTGGATCTCTTGGACGCCGAAATCTCCCTCCTGGGCCTGTCCGGCTTTGTGTCGGCGATGGATCACCGCCGGGTACGCCGGGCCAAGCGCCGCGTCCTTGCGGTAGAGCGGCAACTGGATGCCGGTGCGGAAGCTGCCGACATCGATGGGGCGGAGGTCGCGTGATGAGCACCCCGCTTCGTACGACCTACCCAGTACCTGTTGAGGACCTGATCCCGGCCGCCCGCAAGCTTGCGGCGGACCTGGGTGCGGTGCCGTCTCGGAACCGGATCATGAAGGAATACCGGATCGGCGCCGAGAAGGCTCGCGCCATCCTCGACGCGCTGACCACCGATTCCACGCCGAACCCGGCGCCGGAGCCGGTCGAGCCGCACCTACATGTGGTCGAGAACCGGACTGCCCCGGAGCAGACTGCGGGTGAGGATGAGATGCCCTCCGCGCCGGGGGAGGAGGCATCTCCGCAGGTCACCCAGTTCGTAGACCTGGGAATCGATGCCACACCTCCGTTGTCTGAGGCGGTTCCCGCGGCTGCCTCTGCTGAGGTTCGGCCGGTGCGTTCGTGGCCGGTGTTGTTGCTGGCGCTGCCCGCGTTCGTCGCCGTCTGGTCCGGGTGGGTCGGACTCGGTGAACTCACCGGGTTCGGGGTGGTCCACCCGCTGCCTGGTATCGCGGACGGCTTCACGATCAACTCCGCCATCACGCTGCCGATCGGTGTGGAGACCTATGCCGCGTTCGCGTTGCGGGTCTGGCTGTCGGGCCAGGTCCCGCCGTCTGCCCGGCGCTTCGCGAAGGTGTCGGCGCTGGCAGCGCTGGTCCTGGGTGCGCTCGGTCAGGTCGCCTATCACCTGCTGGAGGCGGCCGGGGTCACCCAGGCGCCGTGGTGGATCACCACGGTTGTTGCCTGCCTGCCCGTCGCCGTACTCGGTATGGGCGCAGCGCTTGCCCACCTCATCCACGCCCGCCCCGCGCAGAACTCGGAGAAGTGATCATGACCGACCACGACAGCGTGACGCCGGTCAACGTGACCGTCTTCGACACCGATGAGATCGCCTACCTGATTACGGCGCTGGCCCTTCTTCAGCCTGCTATCGCCGTGATGGCACTGGGATGGGCACCGCAAGTCCGCGATGCCGTCGCGAAGGCCTTGGCGCTCGTCAACATGACGCCGTTCGGCCTGGGGCAGGTCAACACATCGGTCCGGCCGTTCAAGGTCGTCAGCGTGCAGTCGGACCAGAACAGGGGGAACTGAAATGAGCGAGCACGCCAATGACAACCTGCCCGAGCCGATCGACTTGGAAGCCCGCCGTGCACGCCGCGACGACGCCGCACAGACGCCGGACGAAAAGGCCGGCATAGCGGTGCCGCTGTCTGCGGGCGACGTCGAGCGCATGGACACCGCGTATGAAGTCGCCCTGGACGAAGACACCGGCACTGACCCCGGTGGGGGCAAGGTGCTGGTGCCGGTGGACACGCGAGGTGTGCCGGTGGTGGCGACGCCGGGGGAGCGGCTGCCGATCATTCCGGTTCACCTGCGCCCGGAGAACCTGCCCGCGACGGTGCGGCGTGCGCTGGCTCGTGCTGCGCATGTGGCTGCGTTCCATGCGGTCCGCTCACCTTGGTATGGCTGCAAGCTGGCGTGGTTCGCGGGTCGCGGTGTGACCCGTGTGGCTCGCAATCAGATCAACTGGTTTTGGGTGCCGAACTCGTTTGCCCTTGAGCAGAAGGCCGCAGACGGCAACGAGCTCAAGGAATGGGAGAAGATCCACCGCGAGCTGAAGCGCACCCGCTTGTGGCGCGGCTTCGTTCTGGCGGCTCAGAACGTGGGCCTTGCCATCAGTGTCCCGGTCGCCCTGAACACGGCTCCTACCGCCGCCGTGGCCCTCGCGGGCGCTGGTCTGGTTGCCGCTGCCGCGCACTACGGCCGCCCGGCCGGTCAGACCCTGGTCGGTACTGCGGTGGTCGCTCCGCGGTTCCGCAAGCTCAACTCTGACATCGTGCTGCGGGCCTACTACGCGGCCGGTCTGGGGAAGCCGGACAGGTCGGATCAGGAGATCCGGTTTGGGTCGCAGATGTCGCGGGATGCCCGCAATACCGGGTCTCAGGTGCTGGTGGATCTCCCGTACGGCAAGGGCTGGTCGGATGTGTCCGGGGCGCGGGAGAAAATCGCGTCCGGCCTGGACGTGCACATGAACCAGGTGTTCCTGTCGCCGGACAAGACCAGCTCGCGCCGCCACACGTTGTTCGTGGCCGACCGTGATCCGCTCGCGGTGCCGGTGGGCCGCACGGACATGCTCGACTGCAAGCCGCGCAGCATCTGGCGCCCTGCGAAGTTCGGCAAGGACGAGCGCGACGCCCCGGTGTCGCTGATGCTGATGTGGATCTCACTGCTGGTCGGTGCGCAGCCGCGCAAGGGCAAGACGTTCGCGGCCCGGCTGATCGCGCTGCACGCGGCACTCGACCCGTACGTGAAGCTGATCGTTGTCGATGGCAAGAACTCTCCGGACTGGCTGAAGTTCAAGCTCGTTGCCCACCGCATCGTGTTCGGCACCCACCCGTCACCCGACGACCCGGACCCGATCGGCAACCTGCTGGCGATCCTGGACGAGATCCTGGCCCACATCGACCGCGTGAACACCCAGCTCGCCGCGCTGCCGGTCAGCGTGTGCCCGGAAGGCAAGCTGACCGAGGAACTGGCCCGCGACTCGCGGTACCCGGACCTGCGGGTGATGGTGATCGTGATGGAAGAGTTTCAGGTCTACTTCGAGACCGAGGACCAGGAGCTCAACAAGCAGATCGCGGCCAAGCTCTCCCGTATTCAGGCAGTCGGTCCGAGCGCTGGTGTGGTGATCGTGTCCAGCTCGCAGAAGCCGTCCGGTGTCGGCGCCGGTGATGTCGGCCGGTTGTTCAACCGGTACCGCGACAACCACGCCGTCCGGTTCGCGCTCAAGTGCGGCAACCGGACCGTCTCGGAAGCTGTGCTCGGTGGTGACGCTTACCAGGAAGGGTTTGACGCCAGCACCCTGCCGGTCGGCGACGATTACCGAGGCGTCGGCTACCTCTACGGCGCCGCCGACGCCACGCCTACCGTGCGGACCTACCTGGCCGACCACAGCGACGCGGAGAAGATCCTCACCGCTGCCAGGGCGCACCGGGAGCGGATGGGCTTGCTGACGGGCATGGCGGCCGGGGAAGAGGTCGAGCGGGCCACCCGCGACGTCCTGGCCGATGTGCTGACCGTGATGGGCGCCGACACGGCGGCGCACTGGGACGCGATCGCCGGACGGCTCGCGCAGCAGATGCCCGAGCAGTACAACGGCACCACGCCCGATGCGATCTCTGCCCAAGCCCGAGCGCTGAAGGTCCCGAGCGTCAACGTCAAGCGGGACGGCGCGACCCGCAAGGGCGCCAAGGCCGACGACATCCGCGCCGCGATCGCCCGCCGCACCACCTAGGCCGGCAACGCAGACAGTAACCAACTCCAAAGGGGCAGTGGGACGAGAGAAGTAGCGGCCGGACCGCTACCGGTAGCGGCAACGCTACCCGTCCCGCTACCCCGAAACCCAGACCTGACCAGGCCGTTCATCCCCGCGTAGCGGGTAGCGGCCACGGCTCCTCACGCCCAAAAACAGCCCTCTGGAGACTTCTCATGCTCAGCAGTGCCGCTACCCCCTACCTACCCGCCGCTACCCACGGTAGCGACCTGGCCGCGACCGTCCACACCGCCGGACAGGTCGCCACCGTCGCCCTCATCCTCACCGTCTGCATCGCCTTGTACCTCCTCACCTGCCTCGTCTGGCCGTTCGGGAAGTGCCGCCGCTGCAAAGGCGCAGGCAAGTTCAAATCCCCGTTCGGCAACGCCTACCGCCACTGCGGCAAGTGCGACGGCTCCGGCCTGCGGGTCCGGATCGGCCGCAAGGTCATCAGCTACTACCGCCGCACCCACAACGCCGCCACCAACTCCACCAGCAAGGGACGCGGCAAGTGACCGGTCCGAATCCCTCGAGGGGAGAACCACCGATGAACGACATCCTGACCGCCGCACTGGACGCCGCCGACCGTGGCTGGCCAGTGTTCATGCTCGGCCGGTCGAAGCGGCCCGTAGCCAACTGCAACGCCTGCCGCACAGCCACCAACCACGACCCCGCGAGCTGCGGACACCTGACCTGCCACGGCTTCTACGCCGCCGCCACCGACCCGGCCCGCATCACAGCACTCGTTGCCGCTGTCCCGTACGGGCAGCTCGCCGTCCGCACCGGCGCCGTGTCTGGGCTCCTGGTGGTCGACGTCGACCCCGCCCACGGCGGAACAGCCAGCCTTCACCACCTCGTGAACGAAGGCCTGCTGCCCCACACGCTGCGGGTCATCACCGGCTCCGGTGGCCTGCACCTGTACTACCGCCATCCGGGTCAGCCGATGCCGTCACGGCCGATGCCAGGACGCTCGGGAATCGACATCAAAGCCGATGGCGGGTACGTCGTCCTCCCACCCTCGATCCACCACCGCACAGGCTTGCCGTACCGGTGGGCAACCAGCGGGTCCGGTGCGACGGAGATGCCCCCCGCTCTCGTCGCCGCATGCCTGCCGCCTATGCCGGCCGAATCGTTCACCCCGCGAACCAGCCCAGCCGCGACACAACCGGGCGGGGGCATCTCCCACCCCGACAAGCTCCTAACGGCCCACCTGGACGCCGTGCGCCGCGCTCCAAAAGGCAGGCGCCGCACCACCCTGTACGGCGCCGCTAGAGGCGTTGCGCGGATGGTCGCGGCCGGAGTCATCGACCAGGCCGCCGCCGTCACCGCACTGACCTATGTGGGACACCAAGTCGCCCAAACCGACCGGGACATCAGGGCCGCCATCGCTGGCGCTTTCCGTGACGAAGGGATTGCCGCATGACAGACAACAACCACGACCAGGGGGACGCCATCGACGGCGCCGAGCTGCTGGACGACGTGACTGCCACGGTGGCTCGCTACGTCATCTTGCCCAGCACTTCCGCGATGGTCGCCGTGGTGCTGTGGATCGCCGCATCGCACGCGATCCCGGCTTGGAACTGTGCGCCACGGCTGGTGATCCGGGCGCCTGAAAAGCGGTGCGGGAAGTCACGGCTGCTGGACATGGTCGAGGGCATGTGTCACCGGCCATTGATGACTACCAACGCGAGCCCGTCAGCGGTCTACCGGTCTATCGGCAAGCGCCCGACCGATCCGCCCACGCTGCTGATCGATGAGGCCGACACGATCTTTGGCGCCAAGGCAGGCGACAACGAAGACCTGCGCGGACTGCTCAACGCCGGGCACCAACGCAACCGGCCGACTCTGCGCTACAACGCCAGCAAAGACGATGTCGAAGACATTCAGACGTTCGCCATGGCCGCTCTCGCGGGCATCGGCGTCATGCCCGACACCATCGAAGACCGGGCCGCGATCATCCGCATGCGCCGCCGCGCACCAGGGGAAAAGGTCGAGCCCTACCGAGTCCGCCGCGACGGCCCACAACTGGGCGAGCTGCGCAAACGCCTCAGCCAGTGGCTGACCGCCCACCTGGACGTGCTCACTGCCGCTGCCCCGGATATGCCGCTGGAAGACCGTGCCGCCGACACCTGGGAACCACTCATTGCCGTTGCCGACCTCGCAGGCGGCAACTGGCCACGTGCCGCCCGGAAAGCCGCCGTAGCGCTTACCAGCGACCGCGACGCGGGCGATGAAACATCACTGCACACCAGGCTCCTGACCGACTGCCGGATCGCCTTCCAAGACGCCGACGCACTGCCCACGGCGACACTCCTCGAACGGCTCAAAGCAGATCCTGAAGCGCCTTGGGTAGGCCTTGGGCCGAGCGGGCTGACCCCGGCGAAGATGGGTGCCCTGCTGCGCGATTTCGAGATCCGCAGCGCCAACATCCGGTTCACCACCGGACAGGCCAAGGGCTACACCCGCAGCGATTTCACCGACGCATGGAACCGCTACTGCCCCGAGCCAAAGGCCGTCGGAGGGGAAGGCGTCCCAGCCGTCCCAGGCGTCCCCTCGCAGGTCAGCACGGGGACGGCTTCACCCCCTGGGACGGCTCAAGCCGTCCCAACCACTCAAGCCGTCCCAGGCCTGACCAGGGAAGTTACGGCTGGGACGGCTGGGACGGCTTGGGGACCAAGGGCTGTCCCGACCCTCGCCGATGCCAGCACTGATGCCGAGCCCATCTGGGAGAGCGCATGACCGAACCCCGCAACGCGATCACCAACCACACCACCGCAGGGCAAAGGAGAACGGCAATGGCCAGCGCTCTTGAGGTAGTCGATTCGTTGCGACCGGAGTACGAGACGCCGACGCCGCTATTGCTGACGGTGGAGGAAGCCGCGCGGCTGCTCGGCATCGGCCGGACGACAGCCTTTGCCCTGGTGAAGTCTGGCGAACTCGAATCGATCCCGCTCGGACGCCTCCGCCGAATTCCGGCTGAGTGCATCACTGACTACATCAACCGGCTACGGACGCAATCCCGCGTCAACAACCAGGCCGCCTGAAAGGGAGTCACGTGGAGAAGAAGAGCAGGCAGCCGAAGCCCGTTGAGAAGAAGGACAAGCGGCCGAAGAACCCGGACGGTCGATCGAGCATCTACCTGGGCGCGGACGGCTTCTGGCATGGCCGCATCACGATGGGTGTGAAGGACGACGGCTCGCCCGACAGACGGCACGTCATGCGGAAAGACGAGAAAGACGTAGTCGCGCGCGTTGAGGAGCTGGAGAAGGAAAGAGGCACCGGGAAGGTGCTACCGGTCGCTAAGAAGAAGTGGACCGTGGCGGAGTGGTTGAACCACTGGCTCACGATCGCCCGGCCGAATCTGCGAGACGGCTCGTACGACGCCTACGAAGTGGCCGTCCGAGTCCACCTGGTCCCCGGTCTGGGCAAGCACAAGCTCGAAAGGCTGCTACCTGAACACCTAGAGCGCTTCTACACGAAAATGCAGGACAACGGAGCGAGCGCGGGTACCGCCCACCAGGCGCACCGCACCATACGTACGGCGCTCGGCGAAGCCGAAAGGCGCGGGACACTGACAACGGGCAACCCGGCTGAGAAAGCCAAGCCGCCACGGCTCGACTTGGAAGAAGAAGACGAGATCGAGCCCTACAGCGTGGACGAGATCAAGGCACTGATGGAGGAGGCGAACAAGGGCCGGAACAGCGTGCGATGGGCCATTGCGCTGGCGTTGGGTCTGCGCCAGGGCGAAGCGCTGGGGCTGAAGTGGGCAGATGTTGATCTGAAGGCCGGAACTCTCAGGGTGCGGCGGAGCCGGAATCGGCCGAAGTACAAGCACGGCTGCACGGATGAGCCGTGCGGGCGAAAGCCCGGCTTCTGCCCGAAGCGTCAACTCGCCCGACCCGAGACGGCGCCGACCAAGTCACGGGCGGGACGCCGAACCATCGGCCTGCCCAAGGAGCTGACCGCGATCCTGAAGGAGCACCAGGCGCAGCAGGCGGCTGAGAAGGAGCTAGCTCGCCAACTCTGGACCGAGGGTGACTGGGTGTTCGCCGGTCGGACCGGCAAGCCTCTCAGCCCGAACATGGACTACCGAGAGTGGAAGGCGCTGCTAGTCGCGGCTGGCATCCGGAATGGCCGGCTACACGATGCCCGCCACACCGCCGCCACGGTTCTCCTACTGCTGGGTGTCTCCGAGCGCGCTGCGATGGACATGATGGGCTGGTCGTCCTCGGCGATGGTGAAGAGGTATCAGCACATCACTGCGCCGGTCCGGATGGACATCGCGGCTCGGGTCGGTGGCCTGCTCTGGGCGCAGTCTCAACCTCATAAAGGTAGCGATGACGACGAGCCGGACGAGGGCGCTGCCGGGGTTCTGCAGTCGGCCTGAGAAGGGCCGTTGAGACTGGCGTTGAGACTATGAACGAAGAATGGGCCGGTCGCGAGAGCGACCGGCCCATCTTGTGTTCGTCCCCTGCGAGTGACCACATAGTGCGCTGACCAGCGGAAACACCGGTCGGGTGGGCCTCTCGGAGAGTGGCGGAGGATACGAGATTCGAACTCGTGAGGGGTTGCCCCCAACACGCTTTCCAAGCGTGCGCCCTAGGCCACTAGGCGAATCCTCCACGCGAGAGGATACGCGAGGACGGGGTGGGGATGAAAATCGGGGTGGAGGGGCGGCGGCGGGCCTAGGGTTGGCGGATGGTGAGTGTGCCGGATCCGGGTGTGGTGTATCCGATGGCTGGGGTTGAGCGGGTGGTGTTGCTCGGGGCCTTGGTGGAGTCGGAGCTGGTCGAGGTGGGGGACTACTCGTACTACGACGACCCGGTCCGGCGCCCCGACGAGATCGGTGATGGTCTGCAACCCGGGCAGCGGCCCACCGGACAACCAGATAGCCGGATAGCCCAGCTGCTCAGCGGCAGCGGCGGCCTCCAGTGAATGCGGGCTGCTGTCCAGCCCGGTCGCGATCCCGAACGGCCCGAACTCAAGACTCGTCATGCCGGATGGCAACCCACCGGCAGCCACCCGTATTCCGCAGTACCGGCGACTGCGCGACGTAGTAGCGGCGGAGGGCGCAACGCAGTACCGGCAGGCGGCGCGACGCGGTACCGGTGGCCCCGGATTCTGGGGAAGGGCCCTCGATCCCGTACACTCTTGGCTGGTTCCCCGCGTGGCGGTATCTCGCCCAACTCCCCCAGGGCCGGAAGGCAGCAAGGGTAAGTGAGCTCTTCCGGGTGCGCGGGGAATCCTTATGTCCGGACCCCCCTCGTGGGCTCCGACGTGGCGGCTCCGACCCGCGAAATAAGCTGGGGTCGACGATCCACCGCCTACGAGGGAGTCCGATGAGCGAGCTCGACCGCCGGTACCTGCAGGAACTGATCATCGGCGAGCTCGGGGTGACACCCTCGTTCGACGCTGAGCTCGAGATCGAGCGGCGGATCCATTTCCTGGCCGACCAGCTGCGCG
Source organism: Kribbella catacumbae DSM 19601 (assembly GCF_000372465.1). GTDB lineage: Bacteria > Actinomycetota > Actinomycetes > Propionibacteriales > Kribbellaceae > Kribbella > Kribbella catacumbae. Next base: position 12,190 of record NZ_AQUZ01000018.1, on the reverse strand, counting down.
GCTCCGGCGCCTCGGCGTACGTGCTCGGCATCTCCGGCGGCGTCGACTCCAGTACTGCGGGCCGCCTCTGCCAGCTCGCCGTCGAGCGGGTCCGCGCGGACGGCGGCAACGCCAGCTTCATCGCGATGCGGCTGCCGTACGGCGTACAGGCCGACGAGGACGATGCGCAGCGGGCGCTCGAGTTCATCCGCCCGGACGAGACGCTCACGGTGGACGTCAAGCCGGCCACGGACGCGCTGGTCGAGTCGGTCCGGCATTCGGGTCTGGGCGACCGCGCCGACTTCCACACCGGCAACGTGAAGGCCCGGCAGCGGATGATCGCGCAGTACGCCGTCGCGGGTGCGCGCGGCGGGCTGGTGGTCGGGACGGATCACGCGGCGGAGGCGGTGATGGGGTTCTTCACGAAGTCCGGCGATGGCGCGTGCGACCTGACGCCGCTCGCCGGGCTGACCAAGCGGCGGGTCCGCGCGGTGGGATCACGGCTCGGCGCGTCCGACCTGATCACCGGCAAGGTGCCGACCGCCGACCTGGAGACCGCCAACCCGGGACTGCCCGACGAGCTGGTCCTGGGCGTGACGTACGACGAGATCGACGACTTCCTCGAAGGCAAACCGATCAGCGACAAGTCCGCCGAAACGATCATCGGCTACCACCGCCGCACCATCCACAAGCGCGCGGTCCCGATCGCCCCCTGATCCCCGGACGTCCACCACATGCCAACCCCTCCCGCGCACCGGATCGCACGCCTGGCCACGGTGTAGCGCGGCCTTCCGGCGCTGCTTGGAAGGTGATGGCGCTCCGGCCAACCGCGTGTGACGGGCGGAAGTGCGCCTACGGTGGTTGGACACGCGATCTCTGGAGGGGCTGATGGTCGACTTCTCGCTCAGTGAGGAACAGCGGGCGATTCGTGAGACGACGCGGGAGTTCGTCCGCAAGGAGCTGATGCCGCTGGAGAACGAGGTCCTCAAGCGGGAGCGGGAAGGGCTGATCGGGGTCGAGCCGGAGGTCATCAAGGCGCTGCGGCTGAAGGCGAAGTCGTTCGGGTTCTGGGGATTGAGTACGCCGGCCGAGTACGGCGGGATGGACGTGTCGGCGGTCGACCAGGTGCTGATCACGAGTGAGCTCGGGCGGACCTTCGTGCCGTTCTCGTTCGGTGGCGAGGCCGACAACATCCTCTACGAAAGCAATGAGGCGCAGCGTGCGGAGTACTTGCTGCCGACCATTTCCGGTGAGCGCCGGTCGTGTTTCGCGATCACCGAACCGGGCGCCGGCTCCGACACGCGGGCGATCCGGACCACCGCCCGCCGCGACGGTGACGAGTGGGTGATCCGGGGCGAGAAGACCTTCATCACCGGAGGAAACGAAGCCGACTTCGCGATCGTCATCGCCGTCACCGATGCGGAGAAGGGTTCGAAGGGCGGCTTCACCGCGTTCCTGGTGGACCGAGACCGGGGCTGGACCTCGGACCCGATCATCACGATGGGACAGGCAGTCCCGGCGACGCTCAACTTCGACGACGTCCGCGTCCCGCAGGATCATGTGCTCGGCGAGATCGGCCAGGGCTACGAGCTGGCGATGCGCTGGATCATGAAGGGCCGGTTCCTCATCCCGGCTCGTGGCATCGGCGCCTGCGAACGGCTGCTCCAGTTGGCGATCGAGCACGCCACCACCCGGCAGACCTTCGGCACCCCGATCGGTGACAACCAGGCGATCCAGTGGATGATCGCCGACTCCGAGGTCGAACTGGAGGCGGCCCGCTGGCTCGTCCTGTACGCCGCCTGGGCCGTCGACCAGGGCCGCTCGCCCCAGCACGACAGCGCGATCGCCAAGCTCTACGGCACCAACACTGTCAACCGGATCGCCGACCGGGTGCTCCAGATCCACGGTGGCATGGGCTACACCAAGGAGCTCCCGATCGAGCGCTGGTTCCGCGAGTTCCGGCTTTGGCGCATCTTCGAAGGCACTGACGAGATGCAGCGCCTGATCATCTCCCGCGACCTACTCCGCGGCTACCGCAAACCAGGCGCCCACTTCAACTGACCTCAGTTGTCGAGCAGTACTGCGTCCATCCGCGTGCGCCGGCGGTTGCGGAGCCAGTGGCCGAGCGTGATCAGGCCGAAGCCGACTGCGTAGATCGTGCTGGTGAAGGCCAGGTAGCCCAACGAGCCGGACAGGTCCGGATCCGCGGGGAAGGCTTCTGTGGAGCCCTTGGCCCACTCCATCACCAGGTTGGCGGTCTGGAAGGTGAAGACCTGCGCGAACAGGATCGCGTACGTCAGATAGGCGGCCAGCCGATTGCGGACGAGGAGCCCGAGGGGCAGCGCGACGAGGACAGTGAGAATGGCGATCATGGTGATCCCTCCCGAAGCTGGTTGAGACTCCAAGGTCGCCCGTCGCACCCCTGGCTTGCATCGAGGCCTGCGCTGATTCAGCGGGCACCTTGGCCGCGGTCGGATCTGATGGCCGCACTGGGTGTGGTGGCGTGGCCCTGGCAGCTGACTGGGTTCCTGGCGCTGCTGCTGGTCTTTCCCGACGGACTGCTCCCGGGCCGCCGCTGGAAGCTAGTGGCGGTAGGCGTGCCAGTGTCGGCGCTAGTGGTGGGTGTAGTGATGACCATGGACTATGCGGTTCCCCGCTACTTCACGACGCCTGTACTCGTGCCGCAGCCCATCTGGATGCCGCTGATGATCAGTGCGCTTGGCCTGCTGCTGGCGGTGGTCGTTGCCTGCGGCGCCAGTGTCGTACTGCGCTATCGCCGCGGTGGCGAGCGTACGCAGCAACAGTTGCGCTGGCTGATCCTGGCCACGGGGATCGTGGTGGTTCTGATGGTGGCGAGCTGGATCGTCACCTCCTTCGAACTAGTCGGCCCGGAGGCGTACTTTGGCTTCCTGCTCGGGATTCTCGTCCTCGTCCCAGCCGCCGTTGCGATCGCCGTGCTGCGCCACGACCTGTTCGAGATCGACCGGATTCTGAGCGACTCCGTTGCCTGGTTCCTGACCACGCTGATCGCCGCGGCGCTGCTCACGAGTGGAGTCGTGCTGACCGGCTACCTGGCCGGCCGGGACTCCGTGATCGGCCTGACCGGTTCGGTGTTCTTGGTCGCGCTGGTCGTTTTCCCCTTGCACAGAAGGGTTCATTACGCGGTCGGCCGGGTCCTCGACCGGGACCGGACGGTGCTGATCGAGCAGATCGAGTCCTTCGTCGAGCAGGTCCGCGACGGCTCGGCCGAGCCCGAAGAGATCGAGACCGTACTCCGTACCGCCACCCGCGATCCCGAGCTGACTCTGTTGCTGTCGGACCCAGCCGGAACAGGCCTTGTCGATCTGACCGGCGCCGCCCGGACGCCGTCGCCGGAGCGGATCCAGGTGCCGCTGCGGACGGCGAACGCGGACATCGGGATCATCCTGGTCAACCCGGGATCGATGCGCCGCCTGCGCCGGGTGAAGCTGGCCGCGTCCGCTGCCCGGTTGCCGATCGAGGTCAGCCGGCTCCGGATCGGGCTGCGCCGCGCACTGACCGACGTTGCCGAGAGTCGCCGTCGGTTGGTGTCGGCAACCATCGACGAACGACAACGGCTGGAACGGGATCTGCACGACGGCGCGCAGCAGCAACTCGTTGCCATCGGCATGCAGTTGCGCGCCGCGCAGTACAAGCTGGGGATGGATGACCCGGTCTCCGGCGATCTCGAGCTGGCTGTCGAGCGACTCGAGACGACGGTTGGCGAGCTTCGCCGGTTGGCGCACGGCGTACGGCCTGCGAGTCTGGATGACGGTCTGCCCGCGGCCCTGGCTCGGCTCGGGGCAGAGTGCCCGCTGCCGGTCGACTTCGAGGTCGAGGAGACGGCGAGCTCGGAGGTCGTCACGGTGACCGCGTACTTCGTGGTCGTGGAGGCGATGGCCAACATCCTCAAACACGCGCGTGCCTCCCGCATCGGCATCAACGTCGAACGCCACGACGACGGCTTGCGGGTGGCCGTGCGAGACGACGGGATCGGCGGCGTCCCGGCCGATACCGGCCTGACTGCGCTCCGTGACCGCGTCGGCTCAGTTGGCGGGCGGCTCACCGTGACCTGTGGAGCGGCCGGCGGTACGACGATCGAGGCGGTGCTGCCGTGCGCGTCCTGATCGCGGAGGACTCCGCGTTGTTCCGGGAGGGGCTTGCCGGGCTCTTGGTCACGGCCGGCCACACGATCGTAGCGTCGCTGGCCAGCGCGGAAGGTCTGGTGGAGGCGGTCGTCGAGCACGAGCCGGCGGTTGCCGTGATCGACGTACGGATGCCGCCGACGATGACCGACGACGGCGCCGACGCGGCTCGGGAGATTCGGCTACGCCGCCCGAACCAGCCGATCCTGCTGCTGTCACAGCATCTGGAGACTCGCTACTCCGTCCAGCTCGTCTCCACCGGCGCGTTCGGTTACCTGCTCAAGGATCGCGTACTCCGGGTCGAGGACTTCCTGGACGCGCTCGAACGGGTCGCGGCGGGCGGTTCTGCGCTTGACCCCGCGGTTGTCTCGGCGCTGCTCGCTCCCCGTCGCTCGGAGCTGGAACCTTTGTCGCCAAGGGAATTGGAGGTGCTCGGATTGGTTGCCGAGGGCTACTCGAACGCCGCAATCGCGGGCCGGCTCTTTGTCGCCGACCGTACGGTCGAGAGCCACCTGCGCTCGATCTTCCAGAAGCTGTCCCTCGACGAGTCGTCAGCGACGCATCGCCGAGTGCATGCCGTCCTTACTTACCTACGAAACAGCCGCTAGCCGCTCTAGCCGTACGGCGGCGATCCCGCGGTAGGCAGAACGCAGTACTGCGGCCAGTGCGCCTTTGTGCTCGAAGGAGTGCGTGACCAGGCCTTGGTCGATGAGCCAGACGCCGTCCTCGTGGAAGCCCGGGACCTGCCAGGTGATGTCGATCCGTGTCGGGGAGATTGCCGTGTACTCGAGCCAGCCGTTCAGGCCGGGGCGCACGCGCAGCCGGTAGCGCTGGCCGACTACTGGGGTCTTGGGGCCGTCGATGCTGAGGAACGCCTCGTTCCACGACGGCAGGTCCAGCGGGGTTAGTAAGGCTTTGGCGGGCGAGCCGTTGATCTGCAGAGTTGCTTGTTCCATGGGGCTTCACTCCTTCTCGGCAGCGCGTCGCCGGGCCAGGGCCTTGCCAGCAGGGAAGGCGTCGGCCAGCGTGCGCAGGGTGGTGATGGTCTGGGCCACTGGCTGTCCAGTGACGAGTTGGGCGATCGTGTCGTGCAGCTTCTCTTCAACGGCGGCGATGCGCTTGCTGAGCGCCTTGCCCTCGGGGGTGAGGCTCAGCGCGAGGTACCGGCGGTCGTCGGGGTCCGTGTCGCGCTGCACCAGGCCCTGTGCGACCAGGCGATCCACCAAGCGACTGGGGCTGTTGCCGGTCTCACAGACGAGCAACCCGCCGAGTGCGCTCAGGGTGAGGGGCCCGTGGTCGCGCAGTACTCGCAGTACCTCGCCCTGCGACGGTGTCACTCCCAACGGCCGGAGCTCTGCGGCCAGTAGCCGATTGCCCTCCCGCTGGATGGCCAGGATCAAGTACCGGAGCTCTTCTGCAGCCTTCATGAAGCGACAGCCTCCTGCTGCTGCAAGGCGAGGGCTGCGGCGGGGTCATGGGCGGCCAGCACGACCAGGTCGGGGTACAGGTCGCGTAGCTGGTTGACCATGTCGACTGCGCGGTGCAGCTCCTGCTTCTTGCCGACTCCGGGGATCTCGCCGGCTGCCAGCAGCTCCGCGTCGTACGTGAGGTCTCCGACCATCAAGAGCGGTGCGCGGCCGGGGCGGCGTACCAGCATCGACAGGGAGCCTGGTGTGTGGCCGGGGGTCGGTAGCAGTACGAGACTGTCGTCGCCGAACAGGTCGTGTCCCTGGTCGAAGGGACCGATCGGGGACATGCTCTCGAAGTTGATGTGGTCCCAGCGCAGGTCGGGGCGCTCGATGTGGCGCCGCAGATAGCCACGGGCGGCGGGAAGCGGCCGGCGCATCGACTTCCACTCCTCGGCGGCGACGACGATGCGTGCCTTGCTGAGCTCGCCCAGGCCGCCGATGTGGTCCTGGTGCAGATGCGAGAGCACGGCCGTGTGGACATCGCGGATGTCGTGACCGCTCGTCTTGAGCAGCTGGGACAGGGTCTGGTCGGGGGCGATCTCGAAGGTCGCCAGCCGGTCGTAGACGACGCCGTTCAGCCCGCCCGGGAAGTAGTCCGGCTCGGTGACGGAGGCGCGGTCCTGACCGGTGTCGAACAGGACGAGCCCGTCCTGGTGCTCCACGACGTAGACGTTGATCGGCCTGGGCGGGGTCCAGCTCTTCGAGGTCGCGAGCCAGACGTACATGTTCTTGTCCGTCGGGCCGACGTGCTCGGGCCGGATCCGGACGCTCCCGGTGCTGAGGGCACTTACTCCGCTGATCTCCATGGGCAATAGATTACACGACACGTATGTCGTGTCAACTAATGGCGTGGGTTCATGTTGAGTGCACTCGCGGGTCGGTGTGCGGTCATGGCCAAGCTGACATCGGTGCTGGCACAGTGTCTGCATGAAGGGACTCATGCAGGACTACCAGCTGTCCTTGGACACGATCTTCCGCCGGGCTGAGGAGTTCTTCCCGGACAAGACCGTCTACACCGGCGGCCCAGCGCCCACCAGGACGACGTACGCGGAATGGGCCGCGCGGACCAGACGGCTGGGCGGTGTGCTCGACACCCTGGGCATCAGCGCGGACGGCCGGGTCGGGACCTTCGCGTGGAACTCCGGCCGCCACCTCGAGCTGTACTTCGCGGCGCCGTGCACCGGGCGGGTCCTGCATACCCTCAACATCAGGCTGTTCCCTGACCAAGTCGTCTACATCGCGAACCATGCCGAGGACGAGGTCGTCTTCGTCGACAGGTCGTTGCTCGGGCTGTTCCTGCCATTGCTCGACCGGCTGCCTCTGGTCCGGCACGTCGTGGTGATGGACGATCTGCCGGCCGGTGCGCCGAGCGTCGAGGTGCCGGATGATCCGCGCTTCCACGACTACGAGGAGCTGCTCGCCGCCGCGGAGCCGGTCGAGTTCCACGTCGAGGACGAGAACCAGGCTGCCGCGATGTGCTACACGAGTGGGACGACGGGCAATCCCAAAGGTGTCGTGTACTCGCACCGATCGACCTGGCTGCACTCGATCGGGGTGCTCACCAACGCCGGGATCGGGCTGCACGAGACCGACACGGTGATGCCGGTGGTGCCGATGTTCCACGCCAACGCGTGGGGTCTGGCGCACGCGTCACCGATGGCCGGGGCGAGCCTGGTCTTCCCCGGGCCGGACATGTCGCCACAGGGCATTCTCAAGCTGCTGAAGGAGCAGGAGGTCACACTGACGGCGGGCGTCCCGACGATCTGGCAGGGCCTGTTGCCGCTGCTGGACGGGGTGGAGCTGCCCAAGCTGCGGCGGATTCCGTGTGGGGGCTCGGCTGTGCCGTTGGCTCTGTCCGAGGCCTTCCGGGAGAAGTTGGGCAAGCCGATTCTGCAGGCGTGGGGCATGACCGAGACCAGCCCGGTGGCTACCGCGGCGCACGTCCCGCTGCGTGACCAGGACCGGCCCGAGGAAGAGCTGGCGACGCTCCGGGCCCGGCAGGGATTGCCGTTGCCTGGTGTCGAGGTGCGGATCGTCGAGCCCGGATCGATCACGCCGTTGCCGTGGGATGACGAGGCGACGGGCGAGCTGCAGGTGCGCGGGCCGTGGATCGCGGCGGAGTACTACCGGCCTGACGAAGGTGTCGAGCTGAACACCGAGGACGGCTGGATGAAGACGGGCGATGTCGCCGCGATCGACCAGTACGGATCAGTGCGACTCGTCGACCGGACGAAGGACCTGGTGAAGTCCGGTGGCGAGTGGATCAGCTCCGTCGAGCTGGAGAACCTGCTGATGGCGCATCCCGCGATCAAGGAGGCGGCCGTGATCGGGGTGCCGCACCCGAAGTGGGACGAGCGGCCGCTGGCGTGCGTAGTACTGCAGGAAGGCGAGGCCGCGACGTCGGAGGAGATCCTTGCCTACCTGGAGCCGTTGGTGGCCAAGTGGTGGCTGCCCGACGCGGTTGAGTTCATCGAAGAGGTACCGAAGACGAGCGTTGGCAAGTTCTCGAAGAAAGACCTGAGAACCCGCTTCGCCGACTACCACCTCAGCTAACCCTCCACCTGAGCCACCCTCGCGGGCTAGCTCGCGAGGGACTCAGACGAGCCCGAGCAGGGGATGACGGCACGCGGGTCACCAAGGCTGTTGAGGCCAACGCGCCCGGTACGAGTGACGGCACCCGGGTCACGCAAGCGGAATACGACTACAAGACGGCGACCAGCCCGTACTTCGCTCGCCCGAAGGCGGCGGCGAAGAGCGGGAGGCGGATGTTCGAGCCGGCCGTCGACGACGACTACAAGGACCTCGAGGACGACGGCACCCCGTCGAAGTTCCCCGACTACTTCGTGCCGCGTGGGTACGCCGTCGTCCTGGTGGACCTCCCCGGAACCCGCGCGTCCGAAGGCTGCCTGACCACCGGCGGTCGCGGTGAGCCCCTCGGTGCGAAAGCCGTGGTCGACTGGATCGGCGGCCGCGCGCAGGCCGTGAACAAGGCCGGTCAAGCGGTTGCCGCGAACTGGAGCACCGGAAAGGTCGGCATGGTCGGCCGCTCCTACCGTGGCACGACTCCCCTCGCGGTCGCGGCCACGGATGTGCCGAACCTGAAGACGATCGTGCCGATCTCCGCAGTCGGCAGCTGGTACGACTACTACATGCGGCACAACGGCGTCGTCCGGCAGGGTGACTGGCGACCACGCCGCGCAAGCTGTGACCGCACTGCTGGTCGACTACGGCCCGGGCGATCACCTGGCCCACGATGCAGACAAGGGTGAGTCCGGCCTGCTCGCCGACGGCGAGCAGTGCATCGGGCGGGGCGATTCCGTCGACACCGGCTGTATCCCGAAGTCGCGCCCGAACGTACGCACCGCGCAGTACGAGATCGTCGCCGAGGGCTGGGCGGACACCGAGCACCGCGAATCCCGCGAGCGGGTCACGCCGGTAGTACCCGGTACGTCGTACGACTTCCGCTGGAAGCTGTCGCCGGAGGACTACGCGTTCAAAGCCGGTCACCGGATCGGCGTGGTGATCGCGGCGACCGAGTGCACCGACCTCTGGTACGCCTGCGAGACCGCCGCAGCCGGTAACCCGCTCTACCCGGCCGCCAAGGTGAACGTGACCCTGGCCGCCAGCTCGATCGGCCTACCGATCGTCCCCGCCGACGCGGGCTGACGAAGACACCTCCTCCCGGGCCAACACCAGCACGGCCAGGCAGGAGGTCCCGCCAGATTGCGGCAGCCACTCCCCGTACTCCGCCGTCCCGCGAGGCTGGTCGTTGCCAACGGCATCGTCCAGTGCCGTTCGAACCAGGGCAGGCTCTCGTCGGTCACGACGCAGCGCACACCCACTTCGCTGAACTCGTCCGCCTCACCGCTGCCGCTGCGCAAGGGTAGTGCCGTCGGTATCGTGGCGTGGGTGCGAGGGATCATCCTGGCCGGTGGCGACGGTACCCGGCTGCATCCATTGACGATGGGTGTCAGCAAGCAGTTGTTGCCGGTGTACGACAAACCGATGATCTACTACCCGCTCTCGACGCTGATCCTGGCCAACATCCGCGAGGTGCTGGTGATCACCCGGCCGGAGGACACCGCGCAGTTCCGGCGATTGCTGGGCGACGGTTCACAGTTCGGGATGGAGATCTCGTACGCCGAGCAGCCCGCCCCCAACGGTCTCGCCCAGGCGTTCCTGATCGGGGAGTCGTTCATCGGCTCGGAGCCCGTCGCGCTCGCGCTCGGCGACAACATCTTCTACGGGCCGGGACTCGGTCTGCACCTGCAACGGTTCAACGACGTGGACGGCGGCGCCATCTTCGCCTATCGGGTCGCGGACCCTTCGGCGTACGGGGTCGTCGAGTTCGACGCGGACGGGCGTGCGCTGAGCATCGAGGAGAAGCCGGCCCGGCCGAAGAGTAAGTACGCCGTACCGGGGCTGTACTTCTACTCCAGTGACGTCGTCGAGGTCGCCAAGGAGATCAAGCCGTCGGCGCGCGGCGAGCTGGAGATCACCGCCATCAACGCCATCTACCTGCAGGACAAGCGATTGCAGGTGGAGGTGCTGCCGCGCGGTACTGCGTGGCTCGACACCGGGACCTTCGACGCACTGATGGCAGCCGGCGAATTCGTCCGGGCCGTCGAGACACGGCAAGGCCAGAAGATCAGCTGCCCGGAGGAGATCGCCTGGCGCCGGGGCTTCATCGACGATGCAGGCCTGCAACGCTGCGCCGACGGACTCACCAAGTCCGGCTACGGCGACTACCTCCTCGGTTTACTCGAGGAGGGCCCGCGCTGAACCTCGCGACGGATTTCTGCCAGCTTCGGAGACGGCCGCAGGCCTACCTTCGTTGAATGCCGAATGACTCCGCTGTCGCCGTCCTGGATCGCTTCTACGCCGCGGAGGCCGAGTACGTCGCAGCCGGCGGACGTGAGCTGGAGACTTCGCTGGTGCAGGTGAACGCGGTCCGGGCCGGTCTGGTGACGGAGTTTCGGACGTACTACTGGGATCCGGCTGCCGTGTCAGCCCTGTTCGACTGAGTCGGCGTGTGCAGCTACGGAGCTGGTCGGAGGGCGGTGGGGAGGATTTGTCGGAGCTCGGCGCTAGGGTTGCCGTCGTGGAAGCACCCCTAGCGTTGTACCGCCGGTATCGCCCGGAGAACTACTCCGAGGTGATCGGGCAGGACCATGTCACCGTTCCGCTGCGGAACGCGCTGAGCAACAACCGGGTGAACCACGCCTATCTGTTCTCCGGTCCGCGCGGCTGTGGCAAGACCACCAGCGCCCGGATCCTGGCACGCGCGATCAACTGCGAGAAGGGCCCGATCGCCGAGCCGTGCGGGGTCTGCAAGTCCTGCACCGACCTGGCCCGCGGCGGTCCCGGCAGCATCGACGTGATCGAGATCGACGCCGCCTCGCACGGTGGTGTCGACGACGCGCGCGACCTGCGCGAGCGGGCCTTCTTCGCGCCGGTCGAGAGCCGCTACAAGATCTACATCATCGACGAGGCGCACATGGTCACCACGCAGGGCTTCAACGCCCTGCTGAAGCTGGTCGAGGAGCCGCCGCCGCACCTGAAGTTCATCTTCGCGACGACCGAGCCCGACAAGGTGATCGGCACGATCCGGTCGCGTACGCATCACTACCCCTTCCGGCTGGTCCCGCCGAAGGCGCTCGCCGACTACATGGCGACCCTTTGCGAGGCCGAGGGCGTCACGATCGAGCCGGCCGCGCTGCCGCTGGTGGTCCGCGCGGGTGCCGGGTCGGTGCGTGACTCGCTGAGCGTGCTCGACCAGCTGATCGGTGGCGCCGACACCGACGGCGTGACGTATCGGTTGGCCGTGCAGCTGCTCGGCTTCACTCCGGATTCGCTGCTCGACGCCTGCGTGGACGGGTTCGCGGCACACGACAGCAAGGCCGTCTTCGAGACGATCGAGAAGGTCATCGAGACCGGGCAGGACCCAAAGCGCTTCGCCGAGGACCTGCTCCGCCGGCTACGCGACCTGGTGATCCTGTCCGCCGTACCGAACGCGGTCGCCTCCGGCCTGATCGAGGCCGCCGAAGATCAGGGCGAGCGACTGCAGACCCAGGCGGCGGGCATCGGCGCAGCCGAACTCACCCGCGCCGCAGACATCGTCGCGGCCGGCCTACTGGAAATGCGCGGCGCAACCGCACCCCGCCTCCAACTAGAACTGATCTGCGCCAAGGTCCTCCTCCCCGGCGCCGACGACTCCACCAACGGCATCCAAGCCCGCCTCGACCGAATGGAACGCCGCCTAACCATCACCGGCGCAGCCGGTACTGCGCCCGCTGGTACTGCGAGCGCGGGCGGCGCTGGCTATAGCCCAGGCATCCCGACCCCAGCCGCCGGTACTGCGCCTGCCGCTGCAGAGCCGTCCGCTCAAGCGCAGCCGCCCGTAGCTCCAACTCACCCAGCCCAACCGACTGCAGTCCACCCGCCGGTCACTGGCCAGGGTCAGGCGCCGGGCCAGGGTCTGCCACAAGGCGAGGGCCAGGCGCCGGGCCAAGCACCAGGCCAGCCGTCGGGGCAAGGCCAAGGACAGGCACTGGGTCAGGCAGCGGGTCGAGACCAAGG
>NZ_AQUZ01000017.1 GCF_000372465.1 Kribbella catacumbae DSM 19601 | reverse complement strand
ACCCGGCCAAATGCACCCGATCGGCCGGGGCGATCTGACCACACCACACCTGCCCGGACTCCACCTCGAGATAGTCGAACGTGATCTGCTTCCGATGAACGTCCAATCCTCCTACGATAGACATCAGGGACCTCCTCAAGCTCCCAACGGGCACACCAGCGCCCGCAACGCAAACGGATAGATACAACCGATGATGATGCGACTGAGCTGAGGAGGTCACCTCAGCAGCCGCACCGATATCCCCAGCCCCGCCGCCAACGGGCCCATGCATGTCATCTTTGGGCACCGGGAAGTCAGCCTTTTGCCGAAGGAGCGACTGGCGGGTGCCCAAGGTCGGTTGGGGTAGGGGAAGCAGCGGGACTTTGGGTACCGCCTAGGCGTGTTTTGGGCAGGGGACTGACTACGCCGTGCTCAAGGTCGAGGTGGGTGGCTTGTCTCGAGCGAGTGGGGGACGTAGTACCGGGGTGTGGTTGACGGGGAAGGAGGGATGGAGCGCATACGGTTGGGGGGTGGCTGATCGGTATGGGAGAGATGTGCTGTCGGGGGACTGGCGGAAGCCCAAGACTGGGCGGACTGTCGATCTGGTGATCGAGAAAGGGCTGGTGGTCGAGGAGCCCAGTTCTGGGTACGTCGGGGCGGTGGTTCGGTGGGAGCACGGGGTGGTCGATCTCGAGGACCGGTTCGGGAAGATCAAGACCTATCCGCTCGGGCCGGGGTTCTGGGTGGACGGTAAGCCGGTCAATCTGGTCGCGCCGAAGAAGGCTGGGCCGGCCAAGAAGACGCATACGGCTTCGGGGTCGGTCGCGGTGTCGAACGTGCGGGCCAAGGTCGCGCGGGCCAGCCGGATCTACGTCGAAGGCCGGCATGACGCCGAGCTGGTCGAGCGGGTCTGGGGTGACGACCTGCGGATCGAGGGCGTCGTGGTCGAGTACCTCGAGGGCATCGACGACCTGCCCGCGATCGTGAACCGGTTCCAGCCCGGGCCCGGCCGGCGGCTCGGCGTACTCGTCGATCACCTGGTCGACGGCTCGAAGGAGTCGAAGATCGCGGCTCAGGTGAACAACCGGCACGTGCTCGTGGTCGGCCACCCGTTCATCGACATCTGGGAAGCCGTCAAGCCGTCGTCGCTGGGGATCGCGGCCTGGCCGAAGATCCCGCACGGTCAGGACTGGAAGAAGGGCGTGCTGCAGACGTTCGGCTGGCCGGCCACCGACCAGGCCGATGTCGCGGCCGCCTGGAAGCACATCCTCTCCAAGGTCCGCAGCTTCGCCGATCTCGAGCCGGAACTGCTCGGCCGGGTCGAGGAACTGATCGACTTCGCCACCCAGGACTGATCACAGCCGGGATTGATCACAGCCAGGACTGATCACAGCCAGGAATGATCACGGTAGGCAACGAAGTGTTGTCCTGAGCAACCAGGAAGGCCATCCTGATTTTGGGGGTGGTTGCCATGACCCTGTGGCGTCCGATCGCGGTGGCTGGTCTGCTGATGCTGCCGTTCGGCTGCGCCGGCGATACGGCCGGGGACAACCAAGGCACGATCGTGCCTCCGGACCCCACGTCTACCGCCACCCAGCCCGAGCCGATCGAGCCGACCGAGCCGCCGGTCGAGCCGACCGAGCCGGAGACGACCCAGCCGACGCAGAAGAAGCCGTCGATCGAGATCGTGTCGGCGCCGATCGGTGGCAACGCCGCGCCCACCGAAGAGGGCTACCAGTGCGCCGAGGTGAACTGGCTGGGCCGCACCCCGATCCCGGACGGTACGACGATCAAGATCGGCTCGCCGAAACTCGTTCCCGAAGGCGTTTTCACCTTCGATCAGACCGGCTGCGGCGACAAGTCACCCCGATGCACCGCGGAGATCGTCTGGCGGTCGAGCGGCTTCAATCCCTGCTATGTCGGCGTCAAGCAAGTCACCGAAGGCGACCCGGTCGAGCTGAGGATTCCGGCGTTCGCCGAGTGCGCGACCGAGGCAGACTGCCAGAAGTCCCTGGAGGGCGAGAATCCGGGGAGTCAGATCACCTTCACGCCAGCGCCAGGCTCGCCGGGTGGCTGACGAGCGGTCCCCGGCCGAACGCTGGGTGAGTTTCGCGGCCGGCATCGTCGCGCCCGTGACGCTGATCAGCGGCCTGCTGTTCTACTTCGGCTACGTCTCCGCCCGTTCGCAGTACGAGTACTTCGGGATCGATGTCGACACCATCGGCCTGAGCACCCAGGACTACGTGATGCGCAGCCCGCAACCGCTACTGGTCCCGCTGCTCGGCATCACGCTGCTGGCCGTCGCCGGACTCCTGCTGCACAACGCGATCCAGCCGAGCGCGACGAGCATCCGCCGGGCCAAGATCGTCGCGATCGCGCTGCTGCTCCTCGGTGTAGTGGGCCTGATCGGCTATCCCCTGCTCGGCGGCCTCCCGTACTACGCCCTGGTCGTCCCAGTCGTGATCGGCCTGGCCGCGGCGACCCTGGGCTACCTCTCGTACGTCGATCGCAAATCGGCCGGCCTCAAACCGCAGTACGTGCTGCTCGGACTGCTCGCGGTCGTCACGACAACCAGTGCGTTCTGGGCAACGGCCACGACAGCGCAGTACTCCGGCCGCGGGCTGGCGAAGTCGGATGCGGAGAACCTGAAGCAGTTCCCCGTGGTCATCCTCGACACCAAGGAACGGCTGCAACTGCGGTCGCCAGGGATCGAGGAGACCTCGCTGCGGACCGGCACGGGTACCGGCCAGACCTTCAACTACCGGTACCGCGGGTTGCGGCTGCTCGTGGTCGGGCAGAACCGGTTGTTCCTCGTGCCGCAGCAGTGGAACGCGTCGAACACCACCCTGGTGGTCCCGCTGGACGGGTCGGTCCGCGTGCAGTTCCAGTTCCAGAACGATCCGCCGTAGACCGTCTCAGGCAGAGCCACGGATGATCAATTCGGTGTCATAGATCTCGGGACTGGTCAGGTCGGCACCAGCGAGCTTCGCGAGCAGTATCTCGGCCAGCCGCGCGCCGAGCTTCTCAACCGGCTGGCGCACCGTGGTCAGCTTGGGCGTGGTCGTGGTCGCCACCACGGAGTCGTCGAACCCGACCACGGCAACGTCTTCCGGCACTCGCTTCCCGAGCTGCGACAGGACGCGCAGGGTCGCCGTCGCCATCAGATCGTTGGCGACGAAGATCCCGTCGAGATCCGGGTGCTCACCGAGCAGCTGCAGCGTTGCCTGCTCGCCACCGTCAGCCGTGAAGTCGCCATAGGCAACGGCCTCGGCAATGCCAGCCTCGGCCGCCACTTCCTTGTACCCGGTCAGCCGGTCAAGGCCGGCGGTCATGTCGAGCGGCCCGGCAACGGTGCCGATCTTGCGCCGCCCGATCGACAGCAGGTACTCGATAGCGGTCCGCGCTCCGGCGACATTGTCGACGTCGACACTCGCGACCGGTACTTCGACGCCGAGCGGACGCGCGCTGAACACGATCGGCAGCGGCAACTGCGCCAGCTCCTGCAGCACGTTGTCGCGGCCGTGGTGGCTGACGATGATCGCGCCATCCACGTGACCGCCACGCAGGTAGCGCAGCAACCGCTGGTCGTCACCCTCGGCGGGCTCGATCAGCAGCACGAGCTGCGACGAGGTCGGCGCCAGGGTCCTGCTGATCCCGCGCAGGATGTCACCGAAAAAAGGGTCCGAGAACACCCTGCTGTCCGGCTCCGGTACTACGAGCGCCACCGAGTCGGTCCGGCGCGTCACCAGCGCGCGGGCGGCCCGGTTCGGCACATAGCCGAGCTCACCGATCGCGCGCTCGACCGCCGCCACCGTCTCCGGCAGCACCTTGGGCGACCCGTTCACCACCCGCGAGACCGTCGCCCGCGAAACCCCAGCCAGCGCGGCCACCTGCTCCAACGTCGGAGACCCACTGTCCTGCCCCTGCATCGACAACGGACCTCCCCCGGCTGAATCTGACCTTGACACCGTAGTACCAATCAGGCCCCGGCCGCCGGAGACACCGCCGTGCCCTAGCCTCCCTTGCGCAGGTTGGCCGTCTTGTCGGCTTCGCGCAGCGCTTGGCGCCATGCGTCGTCGGGTTGCTGCTTGCCTTCGTCGACGCGGGCCAGCGCCCTGGTGAAGACCTGGTTGATCTCACCGTCCCGAGGGCCCTTGTGCTGTTTGAGGATGACGTTCTTGGCCCGGTCGATGAAGATCTTGCCGACCGGGGCGTTGTTGAAGTACTGGTTCACCTGGCTTTTCACCTGCGGCGCGTCGTACGCGTCGACCGTGGACGGGAACGAGCCGACCTTCTTGAAGACCTTGATCTGCTGTTCCGGCGCGGTCAGCCAGGCGGCGAGCTTGGCTGCCTCGGCCGGCTGGGCCGACTGGACCGGGACCGTCAGGTACGAGCCACCCCAGTTGCCGCCACCGTCGGGGAACACTCCTGCGACGTCCCACTTGCCCTTGCCGAAGCTGCCGGCATTGTCCTGGATCACGCCGAGCAGCCAGCCCGGGCACGCCATCGTGGCGAACGCGTCGGTGCGGAAGGATTTGTTCCACGCGTCGCTCCACGCGGGCAGCTTGGCGGACAGGCCGTCCTTGGTGCCTTCGACGATCTGGTCCCAGGTCTGCTTCAGCAGCGGGTTCTCGGCGCCGAGGTAGCGATCGTTGTTCGAGTAGTAGGCCTCGATGAGCTGGTTGCGCATCGCTTCCCAGGTCAGGACCGCGGAGTCGTACCAGGCCGAGTTGGGCACCTTCTGCTTGAACTTGCGGCCGGCGGCGAAGTACGACGGCCAGTCCGGGAACAGTTTGGCGACCTCGGCGCGATCGGTCGGCAGCCCGGCCTTGGCGAACAGGTCCTTGCGGTAGCAGATCGCCTCCGGACCGATGTCGGTGCCGTAGCCGATGATCTTGCCGCTGCTGGTGGTGGCGCCGGCCACCTTCCAGTCCAGCCAGCGTTCCTTCAGGTCGTTCGCGCCGTGGTCGCGCAGGTCGACGAACTTGTCGGCCTTGGCCAGGTACTTGTAGATCCAGCTGACCTCCATCGCCTCGATGTCGGCCAGCCCGGACCCGGCGGCCAGGTTCGTCTCGAGGTTCTTGATGTGCTCGTCGACCGTCTTGGCCTTACGCGGGGTGATCTTGATGTTCGGGTGCTCGGCCTCGTACTCGGCGTACAGGTCGTCGTAGCCGAACTCGTTGAACGTCGCGATGGTCAGCCGGATGGTCGGGCCGTCCTGCTCGGATCCGGAATCCGAGGAGGACTGGGGGTCTCCGCCGCAGGCAGTCGCGAGCAGGGTGAGGCTGCAGGCGAGCGCCAGGACGGCACTGCGTTGGCGGGCACTGGGCCGCATGGGAATGCTCCCTGAACAGAGGACGGGTTGAGAGCGCTCTCGATTGTGAAAGTGGCTTGAGTTTCGAGCGTTTCAACTGAATGTGTCAAGGACCACACGGTCACTCTGAGACACGACACCTACTTGGTCAGCACAAAGCGGTCACGATTGTCACGGTCCGAACCTCGGTGGTGACAGATCGCTGCCCTTCCTGGCTGTTTCCTGAGAATCGGAGCCTGGCTTTTCCCTGAGAACCGGACGTCAGGGCAGCAAGTCGCGGACGACGGCATCGGCCAGCAAACGGCCACGCCGCGTGAGCACCAGCCGGCCGTCCCGCTCGATCAGCAGATCGTTGCTCAGCGCATCTTTCGCCGCCGCCCGGCCGGCCTCGTCGAGCACATCGAGCGGCAGCCCGGCCGCCAGCCGGACCTCGAGCAGCACGCGCTCCACCCGGCGCGTCTCGGCGTCCAGGGTCTCCCGCGCGTACGCCGGACTGGCGCCCGCGGCGAGCCTTTCGGCGTACGCGGTCGGGTGCTTCACGTTCCACCAGCGGACGCCACCGACGTGGCTGTGTGCGCCCGGGCCGATCCCCCACCAGGTGTCGCCGCGCCAGTAGAGCTCGTTGTGGCGGCAGCGGGCTTCCGCAGTACGGGCCCAGTTGGAGACTTCGTACCAGCCGAGTCCCGCTGCGGTCAGCAGGTCGTCGGCGAGCACGTACTTGTCGGCGAGGTCGTCGTCATCCGGCATCGGCAGCTCGCCGCGGCGTACCCGGCGGGCGAGCTGGGTGCCGTCCTCGACGATCAGCGCGTAGGCGCTGACGTGGTCCGGCTCGGCCGACAAGGCCGACTCGAGCGACTTGCGCCAGTCCTCGAACGACTCGCCCGGGGTGCCGTAGATCAGGTCCAGATTGACGTGCTCGAACCCGGCGGCGGTCGCCTCTTTCACCGCTTCGAGAGCGCGCCCGGGCGTGTGCACGCGATCGAGGATCTGCAGCACATGTGGCGATGCGCTCTGCATGCCGAACGAGACGCGGTTGAAGCCGGCGGCCCGAATCGCGGCCAGGTACGCCGGATCCACCGACTCGGGATTCGCCTCGGTCGTCACCTCGGCGTCCGGAGCCAGCCCGAACTCGTCGCGGACCGCGGCCAGCATCCGGCCCAGATCCTCGGCCGGCAGGAGTGTCGGCGTACCGCCACCGAAGAACACCGTGTCGACCGGCCGGTCCAAATCGCCCAGTACCTGCCGGGCCAGCCGGACCTCCGCCACCGCGGTTTCGGCGTACGACGCCTGCGAACCGCCGCCGCCGAGTTCCTTGGCGGTATAGGTGTTGAAGTCGCAGTACCCGCAGCGCGCGGCGCAGAACGGGACGTGCAGATAGAACCCGAAAGGACGCGTCGCGCCCTCGCGGACGGCGGGTTCCGGCAGCGACCCGTCCCGGGGCGCAACCTCCCCCTCGGGCAGTGTCGATGGCACCTCCCCATCGTACGGGCCACGCTGGCTCCCATCAGCCCCGGACCGCCCCCACTCACAAAGCTCCCCGAACGGCCACCTTCGTGGTCGTCCTGAGCGGCAGCATCCGCCAGCGAACGACCTTTATGAGTGCTGGCGGTCCGGCCGCCTCAGTTCGGGCTACTTTCGTAGGGCGTAGAGGTTGTTGAATGGGTTGTCGATGTCGATCTGGGTTACCGAGGAGAAGCCCGCGCGCCTGCCGTAGTCCGCGAGGACCGCAGGTGTCAGGCCCATGGTGCCAAGGCCTTCGCCGTCACGGGCCAGCGAACAGGTCATGCAGTACATCACCGAGAAGCCGTACAGCAGCGCGGCCACCGGGCCGACGTTTTCGTCGACCCTGTCGGAGCAGTTGATGTCCAGGCAGAGATAGATACCGTCGGATGCGAGGGCGTCGCGGATCGAGCGGAGCAGGTTCTGTGGGTCGACCGCGTCGTGCACCACGTCGAAGGTGGTTATGACGTCATACGCCTCGGACAGGCCGAGGCCGGCGTCACGAACCTCGAACCGGATCCGGTCGGACAGCCCAGCCTCGGCGGCCAAGGTGCGGGCCCGCTCGATGCTGGGTGAGTGCACGTCGTATCCCACCGCGGTCACCCGTGGGAACTTCTGCGCGAGCCGGATCAGCGCCCGGCCGGCGCCGCACCCGACGTCGGCCACCCGGCAGCCGCGCTCGAGCTTGTCCTGCAGGTCCTGGACGGCGGGGATCCACGCCTGGGTCAGCAGGTTCTCGTGCCAGCTCGAGGTGAAGCGGTCGACACCGATGTGCAGGTCGTCCGGGAAGTCCTCATGCGGGACGCCGCCACCGTGCCGGAACGCCTCGATGACGTCAGGCAAGCGCATCAGCGCGCCGTAGAGCTCCTGCTGCACGCCGGGCAGGAACGAGGGTCCCGGCTCGTCGACCAGCGTGGGCCGGTGCTCGAGCGGGAGCCGGAACCGGCCGTCAGCCGGGTCGTGGCCGAGGTAGCCGGCGGCGTTCATCGCGGCCAGCCACTCCCGCACGTACCGCTCCTGGGTGCCTGTCCGCCGGGCCAGCTCGGCGCTGTTGGCCGGGCCGTTGTCGGCGAGTGACCGGAACAGGCCCAGCCGGTCGCCGATGAGGCTCATCGCCAGGGTCGTCGTCGCACTCGTGTCCCCGAGTACCCGGCCGGTGAACTCGGCGGCCTTCTCCTCGTGGGTCGCAGCGGTGATGGTCATGTCAAGACTCCTTTCCGGGATCTCAGCCGGCCAGGCCGAGCTGGGTCAGGAAGGTCAGCTGGTCGAAATGCACGTGGTCCTCGGCGATCACGCCGTCGCTGAACCGGGTGAAGTGGGTGTAGGTGAAGTCGAACGGCTTCCCGGTGGCCGGGATGTCGCCGTCCGGCGAGGCGAGCGGCCCGGTGTGGGTCCCGGTGAACCGCACCTCGGCAGCAGCCGTGCCGTCGGCCTCGACGCTGCCCAGGATCTCGTGACGCAGGTCGGGGAAGGCACGCCAGAACACCCCGATCCACGAGGCGATCTCGCCGACGTCGTTGAGCGCTACGCCGGGGGCCCGGACCTGCGCTGATTCGGCGAAGGCGCGGCGTACACCGTCCTCGTCGTGCTGGTCGATGGACTGCAGGTAGCGCTGCAGGACCTCTACATTGGTACCCATGGTGGGCTCCCTTCCATTCTCGGCGCGAACGCGCCGTCACCCGATAGGCGTTCATCCGGGTTGAACGAGGCCGTTCACCGTCGCGGAGGGGGTGCAACCGTGGAGTTCGTCGGGCGGGGACCCGAGCTGCGCGAACTCGCCGACGCCCTCGATGCGGCCCGGGCCGGTCGTGGCGCACTGGTACTGCTCACCGGCGAGGCGGGGATCGGCAAGAGCGCCACGGTCGGGCAGTTCACTGCCGTTGCCGAGCAGGCGGGCACGGCGGTCGCGCGCGGCAGGTGCCTCGAGGGGGCGGCACGGCCGGCGTTTCAACCGTGGTTGCAGATCCAGCAGGCCCTGATGGGCCTTGGCCTGATCCAGGCAGACGCCTGGCCGATCCCGAACCGTGCCGAGTCCTTCCGGGGGGCGTTGCTCGATGACGTCACGTCGGCGCTCATCCGGGCGGCGGCAGGGCACGACCTGACGCTGGTAGTTGAGGACGTGCACGACGCGAACCGCGAGTCCGCCCTGCTGCTGTGGCACCTCGCTGGGCAGCTTCCCGACTCGCGACTGCTCGTGGTGGCGACCTGCCGGCTGGTGGAGGCCCGCCTGCGGCCTGAGATCTCCGACCTCGTCGACGACCTTTCCGCGCGTGCCCAGGTGGTCGCCCTCGGCGCCCTCGGCGAGGAGGAGATCGGGGCGCTGCTCGACAGCGCGGGACTGCAGATGGAGCACGCCGCACCGGTACTGCGCCGTACGGCGGGCAACCCGCTGTTCGTCCACACGGCGATCCGCCTGCTCAGCTCTGGAGGCGGGGCCGGGGTCGAGGCCCTGGAGATCCCGGTGAGCATCCGGCAGGCGGTCCGGCGACAGGTGGCGCTCGCCACGGCCGGGTGTCCATCGCTGCCGGAGTTCCTTGAGGCCGCCGCGGTCGTGGGTGAGGAAGTCGGGCTCGCTGTGATGCGGCACGTCTACTCCGCCGACGACCTCACGGAGGCGGCCGATGCATCGGTGCGGGCGGGCCTGCTCACCGAGGTTCCGATGGCTGTCGGGCGGCTCGCGTTCCCGCACGCCCTGGTACGGGACACGATCTACGCCGGTATCGCGCCGGGGCGGCGGGCCGCCCTGCACGCCAAGGTACTGGCAGCCGGTGAGATCCTCGACCCCGACGAGGCCGCGTACCACGCGGTGCGGGCCGCCATCGCCGGGCACGCGCGCGAGGCGGTCGGCCTTGCCTCTCTGGCGGCCACCCGCGCCCGCAGCATGTACGCGTTCGAGACTGCGGCCGCACACCTGCGTAACGCCCTCGATGCGCTCGATCTGGTCGCACCGCCGGACCCGCTGAAGCGATGTGACCTACTGACGGACCTCGCCGAGGTGTCCGGCCAGGCAGGTGATCCGGCCGCGACCCGCAAGCACGGGTTGCGGGCGGCGGAGATCGCGCAGCGATCCGGTGACCTGTGGCGCACGGCGCGCGCGCTGCTGGCCGCCTCCGCTCAGGTCCCGTTCCTCGAGCACGACGACGAACTTCTCGACCTGATCGGCCGCTGCGCAGGCGAGCTGGGCGACGAGCCGTCGGCGGAGCGAGCCTTGCTGCTCGCCAGGCGGGCGGTACTCGCCGCCGGTCGCGACGACGTCGCGGTGCTCGACCGCGAGACGGCCGAGGCGGTACGGATCGCCGAGCAGGTCGGCGACAAGTCGTTGCGGTTCGACGTCCAGGCGGCGCGGATGCACGCGCTCTGGGGCAGCCCGATCCGGCAGGGCAGGGTCGACGACGCAGCGCGCCTGGTGTCGGCCGCCACCACGGACGACCGCCGCATGCAGGGGCATCTGTGGGCGTTGCATCAGCAGCTCGTCGCGGCGGATGCGCCCGCGGCCCGAGCCGAGCTGCTCGCGATCGAGCAGGTGGCCGACCGCACAGGGTGGGGGCGGCACCGGCTGTATGCCCTCTCCCGGCGGGCCACGATCCAGACCATGGAGGGTGTCCTCGACCTCGCTGCCGAGTCCGTGCAGCGGGCGCACGCCGTAGGACTGCAGGCACACGAGCCGGAGGCGGACGCAGTGCGCTGGGGTCAGCTGTACGCCATCGCCTGGCATCGTGACCTCGATCCCTTGGACCTGGCCTTCGTCGAGCAGGTCGCGCACCGCTCCCTCGGCACGCCGACGAATCGGGTGTTCAGCGCAGCGCTCGCAGTGCTGTGTGTACGGGCGGGCCAGCTGGAGCAAGCCCGCACCCTGTTCCATGACGCGATGGCCGGCGGGGTCACCTCGTTCCCGCGCGACCAGCACCTGCCTTGGCTGCTCGCGCTGCTCGCCTGGTTGGCCTGCGCGTTAGGTGACGCGGACGCCGCACGCGACGTGGATATGTCGTTGGCGCCCTATGACGGCCAGGCGCTGGTGGTCGGCTGTGCCGTCCAATGGATGGGCCTGGTCAGCCACTACCGTGGTATCGCCGCCAAGGCGTACGGCGACCTTCGCACCGCCGCCGGCCGCATCGAACAGGCAAGACGTACCTACGAGCAAATCGGCGCACGACCGTGGGTTGTGCATGCCGTTCGCGACCTTCCCAGCGTCGCACCGCACGTCACTGCGCAGGCCGAGCAGGCCGCCGAGCGACTGGGAATGAGGCCTCGCCTGCCCGGCCACGGCCCAGCCCTGGTTCGCGACGGCGAAATGTGGCGGCTGCACAACGGCACGGCCGAGCTACTGCTGACCGACAGCCTCGGCCTGCACTACCTGGATCAACTACTGCGCAACCCTGGCCGGGAGATCAGCGCCGTCACGCTGGCCGGGTTGCCGGAGGCATCGGTCGAGGACAATGTGCTCGATGACCGGGCACGCCGCGAGTACCGAGCACGGCTCGACGAGCTCGAAGTACAGCTCGATCAAGCCGGTGCCTCGAACGACCTCTCGGCCGCACAGCGAGCCCAGTCCGAGAAGGAGGCCCTGCTGACCGAACTGCGCCGCGCTACCGGGCTGGCCGGGCGGTCCAGGAAGCTGGGCTCCTCGGCCGAGAAGGCACGCCTCAACGTCACGCGGGCCCTGCGGTCGGCCCTCGAACGAATCACCGCGCTGGACCCCGACCTCGGGCGTCAGCTCAGCAGCAGCGTCCGGACCGGCTCCCTGTGCAGCTACGACCCGAGCCGCATCTAGCGACCCAAGCCATAGCCCAGGTGACGCAGGGGCGTCATGATGGGACCGATGGTGTCCGGATATCGGCTTTGGGGGGCGCGCTGTGTCCACGGATCCTCGGGTGGCGGCTGAAGTCAGGTTGGCCAAAGGCAGGTTCGGTGAGCATGCGGTTCGGTGGCTGTCGTTGATGCAGCTGATTCGGACCGCGCAAGAGGTGACGGCGGCGTCGCTGTTCGCGCGGTTCGCCGACAAGCGTGACGTGATGGGCAGCGCCCCGGCCAGCATCTACGCGCTGACGCATCCAGATGACAAGAAGCCGGTCCGGGTCGACTTCACGGCGGACACCGGTGACGGATTCGACGCGACCTTCGCGGTAGCCCGGCTCCTTGCGGGCGGCCTGCCCGTTGATCCCAAGAAGGAGCCCGCAGGTCCGGCCGACCTGCTTGTGCTGGGCGGCGACGAGGTCTATCCGGTGGCCAGCGCCGACGCGTACCGAAAGCGCTTCACTGCTGTGTTCAGGGCCGCCCGCTACTGCTATCCGCAGTTCCTCGATCCCGCTTCCCCCGCCTATGGGCCACCGGTCCTCGCACTCCCCGGGAACCACGACTGGTACGACGGGCTGTCCGCGTTCCGTCGTACCTTCTGCGAGTCATGGACGCGGATGACAGACGAGGTCGACGCCGCCGGCTTGACGCAGGTCGGCGGCTACGAGACCCGTGAAAAGACCACTCAGCGGGAGGTCGCGGGTGGCTGGACCACGATTCAGTCCCGCAGCTACTTCGCGATCCGGGTTCACCCCAACTGGTGGATCTGGGGGGTCGACTCACAACTCAACGCCCCTATCGACTCGGTCCAGCTGGCGTACTTCGACGCGGCCAAGGGCAAACTGAAGGCTGACGACGGCGTCGTACTCTGCACGTCCACTCCGAGCTGGCTGGAAGCCGAGGACGACAGTCCGCCGGCCTTCGACCGGGAAACGCCGATGACCACCATGGTGAACTTCCGCCGCCGGTACCTCGGACTGCCGGAAGACGAGCGGCTCCGGATGATCGTGACTGGGGACAGGCATCACTACGCGGTGTACAACCCGGCCGAGCCACAGCCGACCGACCAGCAGCCGGCCGGGGACGAGAGGCTGAACTGGCTCCCGGGTCCTGTCCTCGTCACTTGTGGCGGCGGTGGTGCATTCACGTCACCCACTCACCATCTGAAGGAAAAGCTGTCGGTGCCCTGGGGGCGGCAGCGGGAAGGCGCTGCACGACCAGTGACGCGGTACAACAGGGGCACTACCTACCCGAGCGTCGACGAGTCGAAGAAGCTCCGTCGAGGGATCTGGACGATGGGGCTGCACAACGGTCCCGGGCTCCCTGCCCTCATCGGCGCGCTCCTGACCTGTGTGTTCTGGACAGTGGCGGGTCGCCCGCTCGATCAAGTCGTGCGATGGCCTTCCGTCATTGCCTGCGTCGTGTTCGCAGCCCTTACCTACGCCTACGCCCTGACCGGGATCCGCGGCCGAAGAGGCCGCTCCTGGAAGTTCCGCCTGATCAAGGTCGGGGTCGCGGCTGTCGCGCATACCGCGGTTCATCTGGTGGCGATCGCGCTGGTCGCCTGGCTGGTCTGGGAACTCAACGGCGCGGGCCGCCCAGCCTGGCTTCTGCTCGCGTACATCCCGTTCGTCATCCTCGGAACCCTGGTATTCACGCTCTACCTGATCGTCAGCGACTGGTTCGGCTACCACGAGACCGAGGCCTTCGCTTCGACCCGGTCATCGAAGTACAAGTCCGTACTCCGCCTCACGTTCGACGAAGCCAAGGTCTCCGTAGACGTCATCGGCCTCGACCAGGTCCCATCCGCCCGCCGCCCGACCACCCCCATCGAGGAAATGCCGCTAACACCACAACAGGTCGACCACTTCAAGGTCACCCGAAAGCCCACCCCACCGGCACCAGAATCAGAGTCGGCTGATGAGGTGGGCGACTCAGAGGGCGTTGGCGAGGACGGTTAGGACTGGGTTCACGCCGCCTGTTGGTGACGTGAGGAAGGCGCGTCAGCGACGTACCGGCAAAGCATGCTGACGAAGGTGCGGCACCACAGGAGCAGGTGAGGCTTCTACGCAGTCATGAGGTCGTGTTCGGAGATGAAGATTCCGCGGTCGGCGAGCCATCGCGGGGTGTTCTTCCTGGTCCAAGCGGCGCCACGGCGGGCGTTGGGCTGGAGCCATGGCTTCTTCAGCCTGGGGGCTTGGGCCCACTCCGGGACGCGCCGGTGGTCACGCTTCTCGAACTCGTGCCAGATCAGAGCGGCAAGTAGCGTCTCGAACCGCGGGTCCGTGATCTCTCGGCTCCGCAGCAACCACGCATCGCTGGCCGGATCATGGCTCCGCAACTGGTAGGCCAGCTGATCACGCGCCTGCAAAGCCAGCTTGAAAGCCCACTCCTCGTCGCCGTCGGCCAGGGCAGCGTTGATCTCGTCGATCGTCCGATCCGGAATCATCCAGCCGTGGTCGCGGCTGCTCTTGAGCCCTCGGGCGGTTCGCAACGCCCGCTGGTAGAGGGCGGCCGACGGGATGGTCCTACCGCTGACATAGGCAGACAGGCGGGGCCGCGAGGTCCCGAGCAGGCGGGCAAACGCCGCTTGCGTCAGACCGGCGTCAACCAGCGCCGACCGCATGTCATCCGCGATCTGCGCCCGCTCATAGTCAGCAACCTCCATGTCCTCCAAAGTATCAAATTCGATACCTCCCGCCAAGCAATCACGAGCGGGCATGGTCCAGAACACGCGCAATCGCCGCCCGGCCCGCCGGCCCCCAGGTCTTCTTCCCGCCGGGCAGACCCCGGTCCCCGGCCCGGCCGATGCTGAGCAGCGCCAGGGACTTCGCCACCGCCCAGCCGAGCGAGCGCTGGATCATGGCGTCATCCACGTCGCCGTACGCGTCGAAGAAGCGGTTGGCCGAATCCGCGGGCAACAGCACCCACGCCGCGGCGAGATCTGTCGCCGGATCGCCTGCGCACAGTTCGCCGAAATCGATCACGCCGGACAGGGCGCCGTCCGCGACGACGACGTTCGCGGGATGAAGGTCGCCGTGCAACCAGACTGGCGCGCCCTGCCAGACCGGGGCGGCGACGGCCGCCTCCCAGGTACGGCGTAAGGCGGCCTCGCTGGCGTCGGCGTACGGGAACCACTGCTCGAGGCCGTCAACGTGGTCGCTCAACCGAGTGCTGCGCGGACTGACCGGCGCGTCGGCAGGAGCCTTCTGGTGCAGGGCTTTGAGGAACTCCGCGAGCGTCTCGGCCGACCCGGCGCTGCTGATCGGAGTACGGTCGGCTGGTTCTCCTGAGACCCACCGGACGACGTGCCAGGTCTTGGGGAATCGCTCCGACGGTTCACCGGACCGCACCGGTACGGGAACCGGCAACGGCAACTCTTCAGCCAGCGACGGCAACCACTGCTGCTCGATCCGCAGCAGTTCGGGTGCACGAGGCGTCCGGGGAATCCGTACTGCGAACTCCTCCCCCAGCCGCCACATCTGGTTGTCCCAGCCTCCGTTCACCTCACGGATCTCCAGCCCGGCCAGATCCGGATGCTGCTGCAGCAAGAGGTCCCGCACCAACGCTTCGTCGACAGCGATCTCACCCATGAAGAAGAAACCTACCCGGCCGGCCGGCCCCTTCGGCTGAGGCAGAATGCCGGGCATGGAGCTACCCGGCGACGGACATGTCCACAGCGAGTGGTCCTGGGATGCCGGGCTCTCCGACGCGGCCGCCCTGGCAGCAGCCAACGGATTCCGCCCCGACCGGAGGCCTGGAGATCCCTGGCTGACCCGGTCTGCCTAAACGGCGTCGGCTTCAGCCTCCTCGCTGGCCCATTGGTCCAGGAGGGGGACGATTCGGGCGAGGATATCGCGCGCCATGGCGTACTCCGCGGCGCCGAACTCGTCCGCGAAGCGCTGCTCGAGTTCGATCAGGTACTGGCGGCCGCCGCCTGCGACCCAGCGGCCGTGTTCGGTGTAGGTGACCAGTTTGGCGCGCCGGTCCTCAGGGTCCGGGCGCATCTCGAGGATGCCCAGGTCGACCATCTCGCGGATCACCTCGCCCATCGACTGCCGCGTGATCCCCGCGCGGGTGGCCATATCGATCGCGCGTGATCCCTCCTCGGCCAAGGTGCCGAAGACGGAGTTGTGGGCCGGCTTCAGCTCCGGGTGACCGCGGCGATGTCCGGTCTGCACCATGTCGGCCTGCAGAGCCCGGTTCGCCCGGTCGACCAGCGCGATCAGCGGCTTCTGGCCGAGCCGGGGCAGATCAACCCTTGACATCCGTAAGGATTCCTTTCAATATTTCGACAGGAGTCCTTACAGTATCAGGGGGAACGATGGAGACCAAGGAGCTACACGCGCTCGTGGCCGGCTTGTTCGCTCGCGGCCACCGCCGGACCACTCGGGTCGCCGTCGAGCAGGAGTTTCTCGTCGCCGACATCGCGACAGGCGCCGCAGTACCGATCGACCGAGTTCGCCGAGCAGCCCGTACGGCGTACGCGAACCCGTACCTCAGCTTCGAACCCGGTGGACAGCTCGAGCTGAGCCTGCCCTGCAGCCTGGATCCGGCCGCCGACCTCTGCGCGCTGACCGACGACCTCCAGCGGCACCTCGCCACGGACGGGATCCGCATCGACGCGCTCCCCTGCGACCCGCGCCCCGAACACGAGGTTCCTCTGCAACTGACGACGCCGCGGTACGTCGCCATGCATCGCCACTTCGACGCGATCGGCCCCGCCGGCCGGCGGATGATGCGCCGTACCGCCTCGACCCAGGCCTGCCTGGACTGGTGGCCGGGGCGCGCCGGCGAGGAGCAGTGGCAGGTCCTCAACCTGGCCGGCCCGTTCCTGGCCGCGAGGTTCGCGCGAAGCACCGGCCTAGAGGGAAGACTCGCCACCTGGCTCGATCTCGACCCAGCCCGGACCGGCTTCGACGACCGTTTGCTGCGGGGCGACCCGATCACGGCCTACACCGAGTTCGCCGCCGGCGCCGCAGTTTTCACCTCTCAAGGCCCGGCCGACCACCTGACCACGCTGTTCCCGCCAGTTCGTCCGCGCGCTACGTACCTCGAAGTCCGCTACCTCGACGCCCAAGAACCTGCCGCCGTCGCTCAAGTGGTCACAGCGCTCTCAACGCTGATGTATGACGACGATCGACGTCAGCGGACACTCCAGGAGCTCCGCCCTGAGCTCCCTCGCTTGGCCGAACACTGGCGGGCCGCAGCGATGGGCGACCCAGCCACAGCTGATCGCGGTCGCGAACTCGATTTGGAGCTAGTGGCATGAACGTCCTCTTCATCACCGACCCACTGGCCGGACTGCAGGCCGACGTCGACGCCACCATCGGCCTGATGACCGCAACTCAAGACCTCGGTCTCGACGTCTGGTACTGCGAACCCGAGGAACTCTCCGTTGCCGACGGCAACCTTCATGTCCGTGCCCACCGACTCCAGCTCCGCCCGCGATGCTCAACCGGCGGCCACCACCGCTGGATCGTCGACCCGACCTGGTTCGACGAGCTCGGCATCGAAGTCCTCGACATCCAAGCGTTCGACCTGGTGCACCTGCGCATCGACCCGCCCGTCGACGAGCGCTATCTCCACACGACCTATCTGCTCGACCTCGCCGAAGACGCCGGCACTCGCGTGATCAACCGCCCCGAAGGAATCCGGGCGATGCACGAGAAGCTCATCGCCCTGCGCTTCCCCGACCTCTGCCCGCCGACGTACGTCGGCGCCGATCTCGCCAGTCTGCGCGATTTCGTCGCAACCGTCGGTACGGCGGTCGTCAAGCCCGTCGACGGTTTCGCCGGCCTCGACGTCTGGCTGGTCGGCAACGACCACTCGGCGATCTCACTGCTCGAATCCGCAACCCGCGGCGGCCGACGTCAGGTGATCGCGCAGCAGTATCTGCCGGCCGTTGAGCACGGCAACAAACGACTGTTCCTGCTCGACGCGGAGATCGTCGGCGCGGTACTACGCCGGCCGTGCGCCGACGACTTCCGGATCGGCCCGCCGATCGCACCCGCGGACATCGACGACGCCGACCGGGCGATCGTCGCCGCGCTCCGCCCGCACCTGCTCCGCCACGGCATCGCACTCGCCGGCCTGGACGTCATCGGCGGCCGGCTGATCGAGGTCAACGTGACCTGCCCAGGGGGCATGCACAAGACCGACGCACTGCTGGGCACCGAGCTCAGCCACGCGATGGTCCACCGTCTCGCCGAATCAACCCGTCAGCTCGAAGGAGTCCTGGGATGAGTACCGTCACGATCGTCTGCATCGCCCTGATGGGTGTGCTGCTGTTCCTGCTCGGCGCCAACGTCACCCGCCACCGCGCGCTCCGCGGCAAGAACGGCGGCGACCAGGCATCGACCGATCCCGCCGACCGGCTCCTGATCGCCGTACGCGCGCACGGCAACGCAGCGGAGTACATCCCGACGCTGATCGTGCTGCTGCTGGTCTGCTCCGCGCTCTCCAGCAGTTGGTGGGTCGAGGCGCTGGCCGTCGCGGCTCTCGGCGTACGGACCACGCACGCCGTCGGCATGCTCCAAGCCAAGACCCTCGCCGCGCACGGCCCACTTCGGGATATTGGTGCCCTAGGCACCTATCTGGTCGGCATCACGCTCGGCGTCACGGCCATCGCGGTCATCTGATCGGCGCGATGGTCTCCGTCCGGGCGCCCTCGTAAGCGGCCAGCAGGATTCCCAGGACGGCGATGCCTTCCTGCTCGGTGTGGAGCGGGCGGGTGTTGCCGAGCAGGGAGTCGGCGAAGTGGCCGATCTCGGCCATGAAGGTGTCGACGGGCTCCAGGTCGTAGGTGTGGGTTTCGCCGGACCGGAGTTGGGTGGTCAGCGAATTGCCGTCGCTGCGCAGGGATCCGAGCTCCCCGACCACGGAGAAGCGCTCGGTGCCCGCGGCCGGCTGGTACGCCCAGCTGGTCACCAGCTGCCCGACAACGCCGTTGTCGAACCTGATCAGCACCTGCGCTGAATCCTCGCCGTCCATGAACTTCAGCCGATGAGTGGACAGCATCGCGGTCGCCTCGACCGGTGAGCCACCGGCCAGGTGCAACATCAGGTACGTCGGGTGGTACCCGGTGTCGATCAGCTCGCCACCGCCGCTCGTCTTGCTGCTAGCGCGCCAGCCCATGGTCGACGGATCGAAGTCGTTGTAGAAGCTGTCGGTGGTTCGCACCTCGTACACGGTGCCGAGGAGTCCTGCGTCGAGCAGCTCCTTCGCCTTGGCCACCGCTGGCATGAACAGCTGGTTGTGCGCGCACATGAGCGTCACGCCATTCGCGCTGACCGCGGCCCGGACATCGGCGGCCTCGTCCGCGGTGAGACACAGC
Organism: Kribbella catacumbae DSM 19601; assembly: GCF_000372465.1. GTDB lineage: Bacteria > Actinomycetota > Actinomycetes > Propionibacteriales > Kribbellaceae > Kribbella > Kribbella catacumbae. The sequence goes on along the minus strand of NZ_AQUZ01000017.1, from coordinate 134,989 downwards.
GGCTTCTCGCAAAGGATGTGCTTGCCGGCCTGCGCAGCGGCGACGATCGCATCCCTGTGCAGGTGGTGAGGCAGGCAGATGTCGACCGCGTCGAGCTCCTCAGCCGCGATCATCCGCCCATAGTCCGTGTACGCCGTTGCGCCCAGCTCGCCGCCGCGTGCGGCAGCCGTCTCTTCCACCGCGTCGGCCACCGCGGTGATGCCGATCTTCTCGGCGTGCTCGCGATAGCCCTTGATGTGAGCGGACGCGATGCCCCCGCCGCCGATGAGTCCGACCTTGAGCTGTGCCATCAGACGGCCTCCGGTACGGCGTACGCGATCGCCCGGCCTTGCACCGCAGCCTCGTTGGCGGCGACGACCAGCCGGGTCAGCTCCACCGCCCGGGCGAGGTTGTCGTCCGCCCGCGTGTCGTTGGTGATGTGGTCGACCCATTGCGCGAAGGGGTCTTTGCCATGTTCAGGCACGGGCAGCTGGTGCCCTGCGACCCGCAGTACATTGCCTTCGTCGGTGTAGGTCAGGCTGCCGTCAGTGCCGTAGATCTCGATCGTGAAGGGATTCGGGCTGGCGAACCCTGCCTCGATCACGCCGATCTTCTGGTCTGGATAGCCGACGGTGACGACGGCGTTGTCCTCGAGCCCGCGGCCGGCCACTGAGCGATAGGTCGCGCTGACCGTCTCGGGATCGGCACCGAGGAACAGTTGCAGCAGATAGACCGGGTGGCAGCCGAGATCCGTCAGAGCTCCGCCGATCGCGGCCTGCTGGTCGAAGAACCGCTGCGGCAGCCAGCCTTCCTTGCCGTCTCTCGGAACCGCTCCGTCGTGGGACAGCCGGACCCGGCCGTAGGTGAGTTGACCGAGGCTGCCGCTGTCGATCACCTCTCGGATCGCCTGCGTATACCCGTGGGCGAGCCGGGGCAAGGAGACCACGAGCTTCACGCCGCTCGCGTCGGCCGCGGCGATGATGTCCGTGGCCTCGGTGACGGTCGGCGCGAGCAGCTTCTCGGTGAAGATGTGCTTGCCCGCGCTCGCTGCCCGGACCATCAGGTTGCGATGCGCGGTCGTCGCGGTGGTGATGATGACGCCGTCCAGGTCGGTGCGGCCCAGCAGAGTCCCGAGGTCATCGGTGAACGGGACTCCGAACTGGGCCGCACCGGCCTGTCCGAGCTCCAGGTCGTCATCCCAGACCGCGACGAGTTCCGTGCCGGGATGTTCCTGCGCCTGCCGTGCGTAGTCCTTCGCGTGAACGTGCCAGAACCCCAGGACCGCGAGCTTGAGCCCTTTCGACACCGGCTCCTCCTAGCTGCTGAGCGAAATCGATTTCACGATCGCGCTCCACGCTACAACGGAGGATGCCGGTCGTCAGTCTGGGCGAGTGTCACTCGCCGTTCAGGGGCGGATTGACGCCGAGTCCACTGACCCAGCCGAAGTTGACCGGGTCCGGGAGAGACTCGTCGCCGACCCAGCCGAGCTCCTTCACCACGGTCGCCGGTCCGTCGGCATGCCCGATGGCGTACAGCTTCCCGTTGCGCTGGTTCCGGTCGATCGCGAGCAGCAGGGTGCCGTACTGGCCGCAGCGCTGGGCGATCAGGTCGACGTACGGCTGCCACCAGCTCCCCGACGGCTGGAGCTGCTTGACCGTCGGCTTCATCGTCTCGTCGGTCGGCAGGTGGACGGTGTAGAGCGCTCCACCCTTGGTGGTGGCGATGAAGGTCTCGTACGTCCGGGTCTGACTGATCAACGCCATCGACCGGACCGACGAGAAGCCGGCTGCGCTCACCGGTTTGGTCCAGCTGTCACCGGACATCGTCCAGCGGAACAGCGTGCCGTCGGAGCGCAGCGCGTACTGGTTGATGCGGCGGAACGCGGTCGGCGCGGTCGATTCGTAGTACCGGGAGGTTTCGAAGTCGGTAAAGACGCTCCAGCCGCCGCCGACGCGCTTCTTCAGCAGCGACCCCGGTACCAGCTTGCGCTCCTGGTCGGCCTGGTAGCCGACCTCGTACATCGAGTCGCCGGACACCATCCAGCCGGAGAACAAGGTGCCGGAGTCAACCGATTCGGCCAGCATCGCGCTGCTCAGCCGGGTTTGCGGAAAGACTCCGGTCGCGCCCTTGATCTCGGTCTTGGCCGGTGGCGTGGTTGCTTCGAAGTCGCGCTGGATGTGATCGCCGGCGGCCGTCAGCGACATCGAGTACGCCTTGCAGGCGGCTGTCGCTTGTTGACCGGCCGTCGGTGCGGCGATCGAGGAGCTGACTGCCAGGCCGGACATCATCGCTGTTCCGGCCGCGACGGCCAGTGCGCGACGGATCCAGGGGTTGTTGCTGGTCATATTGATTCCTTCACTCGCCTGAGAGGGGTTTGGTCGCCCACGGACGGCCGGTCAGTCGGAAGTACGCCTCGTCGCCCTGGAGGTTGTCGACCACTCCGAGGCTCTGGATCGCGGTCGCAGTACCGTTCGCGTGCCCGACGGCGTACAGGTCAGCGGAGCTCGTGTTCGTGTCGATGGCGAGCAGCAGCGTGCCGCTCTGGCCGCAACGCTCGGCGACCAGCGTCTCGTACTTCTGCCAGTTCCCTTGGCGAACCAGCTTGAGCACCGGCTTCATCGGCGAGGTCAGCGGGATCCGTACCGTGTAGAGCGCGCCGCTGCGCGTCGTACCGAGGAAGGTGTCGTAGGTCCGCGTCAGGCTGATCAGGGCCATCGTCCGGAACGAGGCGTACCCGGGGTCCGCGCCTGTCTGGGTCAGTACCCAGTTGTGTTCGTCCATCGCCCACCGCATCAGCATGCCGTCGGCGCGGATCGCGCCCAGCGACATCGTGCAGGCGGCCGCCGCCGCACCCTGCGCCGACCCCGGCACCACCACGACGGTCGCCAGCAGCACGCCGGCCATGCCGGTCCGCCACAGTCTCCGTCTCTTCAGCAATTTCATTGTTGCCCCAGTTGTGAGAGAGCGTCACTACCGGGGATGATGCGCCGAACGCGGGAAAAATTATCGGAGCCTGACCGCGGCGACCTCCAGTTCCAGCGTGACCTCCGCACCGACGAAGAATCCACCGGCCTCGAACCAGCTGACGCCCCAGTCCTTGCGGTTGATCGTCGCCTTGCCCTCGAACCGGAGCTCGTCAGCGCTCATCAGTTCGAACGTCACGGTAACCGGCAACGTGTCGCCGTGGATGGTGAGGTCGCCGGTGACGGCGAAGTGGGTCTCGTCCGTCTGCTCCACCTTGGTCGAGGTGAACGTCATGGCCGGATGATCGGCTGTCTCCAGGTAGCTCTTGCGCAGGTGGTTGTCGCGCCGCGTGTTGCGGGTCTGGATGCTCTTCGCCTGGATCGTGATCTTGACCGACGACCTCGACGGGTCGTCGCCATCCAGCCGGGCGGTGCCGTCGAAGTCGTCGAACTGCCCACGCACTTTGCTGACCAGCACGGTCGGTACGACGAAGCCGATCCTGCTGCCGGCGCTGTCCAGGCGGTAGTCGCCGGTGAGTTCACTGAGCTTCGTCATGCGTGGACGCCTGCCGGCAGGTCGAATTCGGTCGTGGCGGTCGGGACCGAGCCGGTCAGCGGGGTGGTGTCGTAGTACAGGATCTCGTAGACGCGTTCGGTGAACTTCCAGCCGTCCGCGGTGCGCTGATAGCGGTCGTGGTACCGGGCGTAGTTCCGGTGCGAGGCGCCGTCGTGGAAGCGGCCGAACTCCTCGATGTAGGTGCGCCCGGTCGCGGTGTCGCCCTCGAGCTGGATCGGGCCTGGGTGCACCGTTTGCACGAAGAACTCCCAGAGGCCCCGCAGCCGCTCGACGCCGGCCCGGATGTCCGCACGGCTGGTGAACTCGATTTTCGCGTGGGGCATCCGCAAGGCGCCGTCCGGGGTGAAGGTCGCCGCGAACCCGTCCCAGTCGCGCATCAGCGACGAGTCCGTGAACCCGCACCGCAGCGCCTCGATCTCCAACCGGTCGGCGATAGCCTGAATGTCGCTCACTTCGATCCTCTCCTCTGGTCCGTTTCGTCTCTCCACCCCCGACGAGACAGCCGGCCCGGATGTGAGGGCACGTGGGGGCCGGCCAGCCGCAGACCTCACAGTCCGGCACGCTGTCTCGTCGGACTGATCGAGAGCCCGAAACGACCGAAGGAGGCGCGACCGTGACCAGCGGTGATCCGAATCTGAGCGCGATCATGAGCGAGCGGCGTCAGCTGATCAACCTCGCTTACCGGCTGGTCGGATCGCTGGCGGACGCGGAGGACGTCGTACAGGAGACGTATGCCCGCTGGTACGCCCTGACCCGGGAGGAGCAGGACGCCATCCGCTCCCCCGGCGCCTGGCTGACCACGGTCGCGAGCCGCATCTGCCTCGACCTGCTCGGATCGGCGCGAGTCCGGCGGGAGAACTATGTCGGAGAGTGGATCCCTGAGCCGATCCCAGACCAGTCGGAATGGACCGGCGGGCGCACGACCGGCAGCACCGCGGACCCGGCCGACCGGGTCACCCTCGATGAGTCGGTCAACATGGCCTTCCTTGTCGTCCTCGAATCTATGACTCCGGCTGAGCGGGTCGCCTTTATCCTTCACGATGTCTTCCGGTACTCGTTCCCTGAAGTCGCGGGCATCGTCGGTCGTACGCCGGCTGCCTGCCGTCAGTTGGCTACGTCAGCGCGGCGTCGGCTTCGTACGTCGCAGGAACCCCCGGCTCCGGCGGCCGAGTGCGCGGCGATCGTGCGGGACTTCAAGCAGGCCTGGGAAGCCAAAGACATCGAGGCCCTGATCGGCCTCCTCGACCCAACCGCCACCGCAACCGGCGACGGCGGCGGCCTCGCCACTGCCGCCCTCCACCCGGTCGAAGGCGGCGAGCTGGTCGCCCAGTACTTCGTGGACCTCGCCGAACGGGCCGGCCACCTGACAATCGTCGAACGCACGGTCAACGGCCAGCCCGGGTTGGTTGTCATGGACAACGACGTGGCGGCAGCGGTCCTGGCGTTCGATGTCGTGGGCGACCGGATCAGCAACATCTGGGCCGTGCGCAACCCCAACAAACTCCGCCCTTGGCAGTAAACCCCACGCCTGCTCAGTCGTCCGCTCCTGCGTCGCCTGCTTGGTGAAGGCAGGGGCCGATGGTCAGCGTGGCGGGGTCGGTGTGGTGCGTGGGCTCCTGCGTCGCCCACTTGGCGAAGGCGCTGGATGGCGGCGGGACTGGGGTGGTTACCGTGGTTGCACGCGGACTCCTAGCGAGGGTAGGCGAGTCGCGGATGCCGTCCCGACCGACAGGACATAGTGCGGCTATCGGGCCGGGCAAACGTTTGCGCGGCCTGTTTTGGGGACTATGTCCTGTCGGTCGGGACGGTCCCGCGGCTCACGAGGGCGTGCGCGGCGCTGGAACGCGCTGGCTCCTGCGTCGCCCGCTAGGTGAAGGCGGCGGTCCGAGGTCGTTGCCGTGGTTGCAGTGGTTGGGGTGGCGCGTGGGCTCCTGCGTCGCCAGCTTGCGGGAAGGTGCTGGGTGGCGGCGGGTCTGGGGTGGGTCAGTGATGTCAGACCCGCTCGCCACTACGCACCTTCATCACCAGGTACGGCGAAGGCTCACTACACAGGCGCCAGCACCGGGCTGTTGTGATAGGCAACGATCAGCCACTGAGCATCCCGCTTCTCGAAAACCCAGGTCGCGTTCACCTTGCCGCTCTCCGGGACCTCGGTCTGGCCAGGGAACAGGATGCCGGATTCGCTGATGACGATCGCGGCGTCCCTGCCGACGAAGCGGAGGCTCAGTTGCTTGTTGTAGGTGGAGCTGCCCTTGAGCGGCCCCTCGAAAGCCATCGCCATGCTCTCGCGAATTACATCGCGGCTGTCGCCGAGCGAGCCGGTCATGATGGCGGTCGCATCCTCGGCGTAGTTGGCGACCATGCCGGCGGCGTCGCCGGCTTCCCACGCTTTGTAGGAGTCAGCCAGAACGGCCTGGATGGCGGCCTCGTCTGCCGGACGACTGTATGACATCGGATTCTCCCTTGCGATCGGCCCGCCGGGGTGTTCCGGTGGGCTCGGGAGTACATACCGTCGGCAGGCCCGAAACTCATCGCGCCCGTGAAAAAAGATGCTGGCAAGTCCCTAGGCGTCGAGTCTGGCCGCCAGGCCGAAGGATGCGAAGACCTCGGGATCCTGGAACACCGAGTTCCGGCTGATGCCGTCGGTGGTGACCGTGAGGATCTGGAGCGTGTGCAGCTCGTATCCCCCGCCAACGCGCCGGTACGCCGCGAAAGCGGGCTGGCCGTTGGCGGCTACGGGCTTCAGTTGCCAGTCTGTTCCGGCCTTCGTCAAGACCCATTCCATGAACAGGCCGTAGTTGTCGCGGCCGGTGAACCAGTTGAGCATCGGCGGCATTTCCAGGAGCACGTCCTCGGTGAGCAGTCGCTTGAGCCCCTCGATGTCGGCGTTCAGGAAGGCTTTCATGAAGCGCTCTACCCAGGCTCGCTGCTCGGCCTCGAGCGGCTCGCTGACACCATCGTGCTGGATCCCGACCTCCTTCAGCCGGGTACGCGCCCGCTGCAGGGAACTGTTCACCGACACGGCAGTGGTGCCGAGGATCTCCGCCGCCTCGGCCGCGGAGAAGCTGAGCACGTCACGCAGGATCAGCGCGCCGCGCTGACGCGCCGACAGGTGTTGCAGGGCTGCGGCAAACGCCAGACGCAGACTGCTGCGGTCGATCACGGTCCCGACGGGATCGCCGCCGGTCAGCAACGAGTCCGGCAGCGGCTGCAGCCAGGGCACGTTGTCCCCCAGGACGAGCGGCGCGAGCGGCTCCGACTCGGCCACCAACCCCGACGGCAAGGGCCGACGCCCATGACCCTTCAACGCGGTCAGGCAGACGTTCGTCGCGATCCGGTAGAGCCACGTCCGTACGGAGCTACGGGATTCGTCGTACTGCGCCCGCGCGCGCCACGCCCTCAGGTACGTGTCCTGAACCAGGTCCTCAGCATCGTGAACCGTGCCAAGCATCCGATAGCAGTACGCCAGCAACTCCGAACGAAACGGTTCGATCAGCCGATCGAAGCCTTCTACGTCCGCCGTCACACCCACGCCCCTTCGCTGCCCCGATCAACCTCACCGTACCCGGGCGACTGTAGTGGTGAGTTCCAACAACCATGGAGATACCACTTCGCGGTACCGATGCCGAGGGCAAGGACAGGGTGCCGATTACCGGTGCTCGAGGCTCAGGCGGTCAGGTTCCGGCCACTCGGTCACCGAAGCCACTACGGGCCACGCGGACCTCGAGGAATCCAGGAAGTAGACCTGCGGGTCGTTGTAGCTACCGTAGTCCCACTGGTGGTCACACCACTGCCGCGCCGTTCCCTCGGTCAGGCAGGCCAGGGCGGACTGATTGGGCGGACTGGACGGCGGCGCTAGTCCCTTGTTCAGTACTCCGGTAACGCCGCTGCTGATCGCCGACCACGGCGGTTCATCTCCGATCGAAGTGTCGACGTTCTTGGGCGGGGTTGTCGGATTCCGGGTAGCGGGTTCGTGGATAGGGCAACCGGACCGAACAAGGTCCCAGGCTCAAGGAGAACCACGATGAACGACCAGGCCAGGCGCGTAACCAGACCATTCCGATTCGGGGTCGTTGCGCCGATCGGTTCTGACCTGCCGACGTGGCGAGACCGCGTGCGCCGCATCGCCGCCAGCGGCTACTCAACGTTGCTGATGCCCGACGTTCCTACCTGGCAACCAGCAATTGGCCCCACGCTGGCAACCGCGGCCGCGCTCGCTGACCTGCGGATCGGCTCGTGGGTCTATGCCGCCGCGCTGCGCGAACCATGGAGTACAGCATGGGAGGCCCACTCACTCTCAGTACTCACGGAAGGCCGCTTCGAAATGGGCATCGGCGCCGGCCGTCCCGGGATCGAAGTCGAGCTGGGGCTGCCTGTCGTCTCCCCGGCTGAGCGTCGTGCCAGGATGCGCGAGACCGTGGCCGCCCTGCGTACGTTTGATGGCCCCGATCTGCACACGCCGGTTGTCATGGCGGTGAGCGGACCGAAATCGCAGGCGCTGGCGCTCGAAGTCGCTGACGCAGTCACGTTCGTACTCTCACCGGAAGATGATCGGGTCGAAACCACGAACCGGGTACGCGACTTTCCTGAGGGCCGGGACATCGAACTCGGCCAGCACGTCGCCGCTGTCGGTGACGGTGTCGCTCCGTTCATGGCACCGCCCAACCTCGACACCGCGGCGCTTCGCGCGGCCGACTCGCTCGTCATACTTCCGAGTGACCCCGCGGCAGCCGCCGAAGAAATCCAACGACGGCGCGAGGAGATCGGCTTCTCCTACTTCGTCATCGGCGCCGACTTTGCCGACACACTCGCGCCGGTCGTGGCCAAGCTGGCCGGACAGTAGGCGGCCCACGCCTCGCAGGTCAACTAGGCGACAGCGATCGCATCGTGCATCAGGTCTTCTGGACGGGCGCCTGCCGAGGTCGCGTCCAGGTCGATCATCTCCGGGGTCGCGGGCGACCACCCACTACTCGGTGGTACGGTATAGTGGTACTCGGTACCACCGAGTACCAGGAGGATCGAAGAGGACCCACGATGGACGACCTGACGGAGATGCTGAAGGGCACGCTCGAGGGCTGCGTGCTGGAAATCATCGGCAGCGACGAGACCTACGGGTACGCCATCACACGCCGGCTGAACGAACTCGGCTTCACCGAGGTCATCGAGGGCACGGTTTACACCATCCTGCTGCGACTGGAGAAGAACAGGCTCGTCCAGGTCACGAAACGGCCGTCCGGGCAGGGCCCGCCGCGCAAGTTCTACGCACTCAACGACGCGGGGCGCAAAGAACTCGCGACGTTCTGGGCGAAATGGGAGTACGTGACAGCACGGATCGACAAGCTCAAGGAGGGCGGGAGATGAACTTCTGGGAGACCATCACCGGCAGCGATCTCACCAGGGAATGGAAGGCGTTCGAAGCCCGGGCCGAGGCATTGCCGAACGACTACCGGGCGGCGTGGGACGAGATCAAGAGTCATCTCTCACCCTACTCGGACCTCACCGGCCGAAACCTGATGCCGATCCTCGACGGCGCCCTGGGGCTGCTCGAAGAGACAGCGGCCGACGGGCAAAGCATCTATCACGTAGTCGGTGACGACATCGAGGGCTTCAGCGCGGCGCTGGCCGGCGGCAGGGAGGCTCGCACCTATCGCGACCGGTGGCGCGAGCAGTTGAACAGGAACGTCGCAAGGAAACTCGCCAAGCTAGGAGGCTGACGTGGGCATCCAGGACATCATCGAGGGCAAGAAGCAGTGGCGGGCGCACCTGGCGCGAGTCAAGGCGCTCCCGCCGGACTACCAGATCGTCTACAAGGAGATCCAGAGGTACCTCTTCAAGGTTGGACCGCTCGACCTGGTTGACGGGTCCCTGCTCACAGGGATCGTCGACTTTTTCGAGGAGGGCGCCGCGGCCGGTAAGGGAGTTCTGGAACTCATCGGCACCGATGTTGCCGCGTTCTGCGACGACCTGGTCAAGGACTCGCCCACCTACGCGGACATCTATCAGAAGTCCATCAAGAGGGAACCCGGCCCGGCCGAGAAGTAACGCCGGCCAACCAAGGCCCGCATCCGGGCAGCGACTAGATTCGATGGTCGGCCGCGGACGAGGCGGCCAGCTCCAGGGTTGGGTGGTCAAGGAGCGATGGGGCGATTCCGGCGGCGAAGGTCGCGTGGAAGTGGTGTTCGACGGCGGTCGCCGTCAGGTCGGGGCGTTCGGTTGACAGGGAGCCGACGGTGGCCGGGTCGAAGGGGAGCTCCAGGTTGGCGTAGACCTCGGTCAGGAGGGATCGGATCAGGTCGGCGTCGCCGATGACGGTCAGGGAGCTGAAGAGCCAGGCGTTCCGTACGACTCGCTGGCCCGTACCGACCAGCTTGACGGCGCCACGAGCGTTGATGCTCTCTGGGCCCGGGCAGTACTCGCCGGGGATTTCGCCGACCCGTGCATCGATGTCGATCGCCCGGAGCGTATCGGCGTACAGCTGACCGAAAGCCTTGAAGCGGCTCTGCTGGTCCTCGGTCGCTCGCAGGTCAGGCCGTACGTGGTCGATCACCAGCGCTTCCGACGTATAGGCGACAGGCCGCCCACCAACCGCGCGCACAAGTGGCACGAACCCGGCGTCACGACCGACCCGTACTGCGGCCTCGAAGCCAGGGTGCCGCGTGTCCCGGCGCCCGAAGACCAGCACCGGCTCGGCCGGCCGATAGATCCGTAGCGCCTCCACCAACTCCCCCGCAGACGCACGTCGCACCATCGCGGTCGCGACAGCCAACTCCACCGCCGGCTCACCAACCGGCCCCGAGAACACCCGCATACCAAGCATCGTGCCACGCTGTTCCTCTACGCCAAGACCAAGGGCGAGCTCCTCCTGCTGGTGCAGAATTCCACGTACGCCGAAGCGCTCGCAGAAGGCAGGTCGGCGGCCGAGAGCATCCCCGACGTACTCGACGCGGTGATGGCGATCGTCCGCCCGGTCGTGGAGTGCAACCGCAAACAGGTCGACAACGGGCGGACCTACCTGCGGGAGATCGTCTTCGGCGACCCCGAGGAGGGTAAGGCCAACAGCCGGGTCCTCGACGATCGTGGTCCAGGGCGACAATCCTGGCTGCACCGGCGTACCTTAGCGGCAATCGGTACGGGATCGAGGCCTTCTCACACGCTTCTAACACCGATTCGGATTCGACCCGAAGGTCATGCATCCTGTCTCGCGTGACAACGTCAGACGAGTACGTAGTACCGGCGACAGTCAGAGGACCGGGCGATAAATCGGCTGGTGCTCGAGGGCTTGCGGGCTGGCTGTTACAGCACCGCGTCCAGCCGGTTGGTCCGGAGACCGGCGAAGGCCACGCGCCGCCACAAGCGTGGTGGAAGGTCATGTGCCTGACCGGGGTCGACTACTTCTCCACGCTGTCTTATCTCCCGGGCATCGCGGCACTCGCCGCCGGAGCGCTGTCACCGCTCGCGACCCTCCTCATCGTCGCGCTCACCCTGCTGGGCATGTTGCCGATGTATCGGCGGGTGGCCAAGGAAAGCCCGCACGGCCAAGGCTCGATCGCCATGCTCGAGAACTTGCTGCCGTTCTGGCGCGGGAAGCTGTTCGTGCTGGTCCTGCTCGGGTTCGTGGCGACCTCGTGGATCATCACCATCACGCTGTCGTCGGCTGATGCGACGGTCCACCTGGTCGAGAACCCTTACACCCCGGACTTCCTGCACGGCCAGGAAGTCGCGGTCACCGTCGTCCTGCTGCTGATCCTCGGTGGGGTGTTCCTGCTCGGGTTCAGCGAGGCGGTCGGTGTCGCCATCCCGCTGGTGGGGATCTTCCTGGTACTCAACGCTGCCGTCGTGGTGGTAGGCCTGTACGACGTGGCCACCGGCGCCGGTGCGTTCTCCGCCTGGGTCGACGCGCTGACCGAAGGCCGGGACGGCTTCAGCGGGGTCATCGGGCCAGCGATCATCGCGTTCCCCCTGCTCGTTCTCGGGCTGTCCGGGTTCGAGACCGGCGTCAGCATGATGCCCCTGGTCGCCGCCGACGGTCAGGACGCGAAGGCGCGGCTGGCCGACCGGATCCGCAACACCAAGAAGCTTCTCACCGTGGCCGCGCTGATCATGAGCGTCTACTTGCTGGCCACCAGTTTCATCACCACCGTGCTGATCCCGGCCGACGAGTTCAAGCCAGGCGGAGCGGCGAACGGGCGCGCCATGGCCTATCTGGCTCACGAGCACCTCGGCGAGATCTTCGGTACGGCGTACGACATCAGCAGCATCCTGATCCTCTGGTTCGCAGGCGCGTCGGCGATGGCAGGGCTGATCAACATCGTGCCGCGCTACCTCCCGACGTACGGGATGGCACCGGAATGGGGTCGCGCGGTACGGCCGGTCGTGCTCGTCTACACGGCCATCAGCGTGGTGATCACCATCGCGTTCGGTGCTGACGTCGACGCGCAGGCAGGTGCCTACGCGACCGGGATCCTGGTCATGATGGTCTCCGGTGCTGTCGCCGTCACCGTCTCGGCAGGGCACCGGCGGCAGCGGCGTCAGACGATCGCCTTCACCGTACTCACCCTCGTGCTGCTGTACGCCCTGGCCGAGAACATCCGCGAGAAGCCCGACGGCATCGCCATCTCCGGCCTGTTCATCGCCGGCATCGTCGTCGTCTCGCTGATCTCCCGGGTGGCGCGCACCACCGAGCTGCGGGCCGACCGGATCGAGTTCGACGACATCGCACGTCAGTTCATCACCGACTCGATCCGCAACGACGGAGCCCTCAACCTGATTGCCAACCGGCGGCAGGCCGGCGATGCCGCCGAGTACACCGCCAAGGAGGCCGAGGTCCGCGCGATGGACCCGGTCCCCGGGCACGCCGACGTGATGTTCCTGGAGATCAACGTCGTCGACCCCTCCACGTTCAGCGACGTACTCCGTGTCGAAGGTGTCGACGTCGACGGCCACCGGATCCTCCGAGCCGACAGCCCCGCGGCCCCGAACGCGATCGCCGCGATCCTGCTGACACTGCGCGACACCACCGGCGTACGACCGCACTGCCACTTCGAATGGTCCGAGGGCAACCCCCTAACCCACCTGCTCCGCTACCTCATCCTCGGCCACGGCGACACCGCTCCGGTCGTCCGCGAAATCATCCGCCAGCACGAGGATGACCCCGCCTTGCGGCCCGGCATCCACGTCGGCTGACCACCCCGACCCCGACAAGGAGACCCATGGCGATCGGGTTGTGGGTACTGGCCCTGATGCTCGCCATCGCAGGCCTGGCGTCCGCCTTCCGCTACAAGCTCATCCTCAGCGCACTACTCCTCTGCAGCGGAATGGCAATCGGCCTCTACGCCGGCAACCTTCTCCCCTAGCTAGACCAGGTGGTTCAGGACGCCCAGTAGTACTGCGAGAGCGCCGGTCACCACCAGGATGCGGATGATCGCCACCAGCTCGGGGTCCAGATTGTTCGTACGCCGCTTTGGCGGGTGCCGGTAGTGCTCAATGGCCATGGGAACCCACCAACTGCGGAGCGGGTGCGCTGACATCGGGGCCGACCAGTACTGGATCGAGCTGGATCACCTCGACGCCGACCTGTGCCAGTAGCTCGCGGAGGTCGTCCTCGTGCATCCGCAGCCAGTCCTGTCGCGGCCCAGTTGCCTCGCGCAACAATTCGAGACTGCTGAACGCGATGCCCACCCGGGCACCATCTGGGCGCCTGCCGATCTGCAATGCCACCGCATCGACGCTCCCGGCGGTCCGGGTAGGCACGAATAACGGGACGGGATCATCCATCGAGATGCTCATATCCCGACGCTAGGCGCCGCCGCTCCCGGAGTACCGGTTCCTAACATCTCTCCCACACCGACTGGCCCAGCTCGTACAGATCTCTCACACCGGTTAGCTCTCGTCAGGAGTCCCGCCGTTCCAGGCTGCAGACAAGGGGAGACAACATTTGTCCCCGAAACTGGGTACAATAGTTGCTATGGCGGATTCAACGCTGGTACGGCTCGGCTCCATCGCGGAACGCCGGTGGGGCCTGGTCACTACCGCCCAGGCCGAGGACGCCGGCGTCTCCCGCAAGCAGCTCTCCCGGATGGCGTCGGCCGGTGCGCTCGAGCGTGTGGCACAGGGCGTGTACCGCATGGCCGGAGCGCCACCACAGGATCACGAGGCGATCTACGCAACCTGGCTGGCCCTTGGTGGAGCGATCGCACCCCGCACCGGGGCCAGCGTCGCATCGATTGTGGCGGCTGGCATCACGGCGGCGATCATTCACGATGTCGGTGACTACTTCCTCGACGGCTTCGACTTCATGGTGCCTGCCCGCAAAGGAACCCGTCTTGCCGGCGTGCGCCTGCGCATCCGGCGACTGACCCGTGACGAGGTGATCCCCGTCGATGGACTCCCCACCCTGACGGTCGAGCGAACGATCGCGGACCTGGTCGAGCTCGGGACCGACCTGTCTTTGGTCGCCGGCGCCGTACGGGACGCGGTGCGCGCCGACAAGCTCGTGGCACCCGGCCGGCTCGCGTCTTACCTCGACCCCATCGCAGCGCAGCGCCGGAGCGACGGCATCTCCCTGGCAAACGACCTGTTCGAGCTGGCTGGCGTCAGCCCGGAAGGGGGACCGTAACTGAGCACGAGGGCTACGCCAGCTGGCGATCCCTGGAGCTGGCGATCAAGGACGCCGCGAAGAAGGCCGCGCAGCACGCAGGCCCCGGAGTCAGCGCCGCCAGCGTCGACGCCAAGATCCGGCAGGCTCGCTTCGACCGATTCCTCTCGCGCGTCTTCGCCCACGGCGAGCAGTCCGAGTGGCTACTCAAGGGCGGGATGAGCATGCTCGCCCGCGTGCCCCGTTCGCGCGCCACCAAGGACATGGACCTCGCAGCGCAGCACGCGACCAATCTCGCCGAGGCTGAGAGAGCACTGACCGAGCTGGTTGACGTCGACCTCGGTGACCATCTCACGTTCCGGCTCATCCGCTCCACGCCCACCGGCCTCGGCGACAACCAGCCCGGCTCGTCGTGCTGGCGCACACCCAGACAGTGGACCTGCACGAGCTACGGACCGCGATCGCCGCCAAACAGAACCTCAGCGACATCGATCCGTTCGGGCACTTCGACATCCCCGCCGACTGGACCCGGACCTACTCCCAGACCGCCAAAGGCGTACCAGTAGCCGAACCCTTCACTGCCAAGACCGCAGCAGAACTCGTCGCAACCTTCATCGACCCCGCACTCGACAAGAACTCGAACACCGCAACCTGGAACCCACAGCGCCTGACCTGGTCGCAGGCCCGCAACGGCCCGGGATCGGCCCGCGAGAACGAGTGATGCGCGATTCGCCCACCCCCAGCTACCTCGCTCCTGCGTCGCTCGTCCCGCTGCCCTGAAGACAGGCGTTCCGGGGCCGCTGCCCTTGCCCACGCCCCTAGCTCGATCCTGCCCAGGGCGCCTTCAAGCTGGCTTCGCGGCAATGGCCGCGCCGGAGTTCTTTGCCGTGCTGCCCATTTAGGAGCCTTTGCGAATTGGCTCGGCAGCGGCCGATTGTGTACCGAGCGACAGGAAGTAGTCGACCGTTCGGCCGCGCGCCACGCTCACGCAGGCCGCGGCCGGCCGCAGAACTGGCACTACTTCCTGTCGGTCGGGACACAACGCGAACCCCAGACCCATCTCCCAACAGGCTCTTAGACATCCTGCGTCGTCGAGAACCGGCTGCGACCTAGATGGTCAGCGATCTGCAGATACCTGACAACTTTCTCTACGTCTTCAAGACGGGCCCCACCAGGGCCCGAAAGCGCGCCGCCACCACAGGGCGGGACGCCTGCCCGCCACTCCGCTTCGCTGTGTTCTGGGCGCGTCCCTTGGCTTGACGCGCACATGCCGACAGGGGTGCCGGGTCGAAGAGAGCAGAACTCGCCGTCAACGCTCGACACCCCGTTGGTACACGCCCCACCGGAACGGCCGGCTACCCCGCCTCGCCCGGTTGCCCGGGCCACCCGTCTGCCTGTGGGTTCCCGCATCGCCCGCTAGCAACCATGAAAGGGACTGCCCGGAACGGCACGCATCAAGGGCGCCTACGGCGTCCCTCCAGGATCTCCGACCCTTGACCCGCACCCACCCCCGCCCGCCGGCCTCGGCAGATGGGCCGCGGGGAAGGGGTGGGCAACAACCAGCCGCAGCACACGAAGCTGGCCACACCACACCGGGCCGCCCCACCGAGACAACGCAAACCACATCAACCCCGCCGCGCCGGCCCGCGCCCCAACGCCTTCACCAAGCGGGCGACGAAGGAGCCCGCGCACCCGGGGCGGGTGGGAGCTAGCGAACGCGACGCAGGAGCGGACGGCGGAGCCGGCGTGGGGAGAACCTCAGCGAGATCAGTCGTACATCTTGTCGAGAAGATCCCCGTAGGTCGTTTCGACGTACTTGCGCTTCAGCTTCAGGCTAGGTGTCATCTCCCCGCCCTCGACCGTCAGGTCGCGGTCCAGGATGGTGAACTTCTTGATGGTTTCCCAGCGGTTGAGGCCGGAGTTGAGTTCGTCCACATACCCCTGGACCAGTTTCTCGGCGGCCTCCGACGTGACGATCTCGGCGTACGACTTGCCGCCCAAGCCGTTCTGGTCGGCCCAGCCCTGGATCGCCTCCGGGTCCAGGGTCACGAGCGCGCTGACGAAGTTGCGCTGGTTGCCGTGGACAAGGAACTGGCTGGCGTACGGGCAGATCATCTTGAAGCGGCCCTCGATCACCTGCGGCGCGACGTACTTGCCGCCGGAGGTCTTGAAGAGGTCCTTCTTGCGATCCGTGATGAAGAGGAACTCGTCCTCGAAGTGACCGATGTCGCCGGTGTGGAACCAGCCGTCGGCGTCGATCACGTCGGCGGTCTGGTCCGGCAGGTTGTGGTACCCGCTCATCACGCCGGGGCCCTTGATCAGGATCTCGCCGTCCTCGGCGATCTTGAACTCCGACGCCGGGAAGATCGGCCCGACGCTGCCGAGCCGGTAGTGGTCGGGCCGGTTCAGCGTCGACCCGGCGGCCGTCTCGGAGAGCCCGTAGCCCTCGAGGATCAGCAACCCGGCGGCGTGGAACCACTCGGCCAGGTGCTTGTCCAGCGCGGCCGAGCCCGACACGAAGAAGCGGATCCGTCCACCGAAGCGGGCCCGGATCTTCGACAGTACGAGCTTGTCGGCCAGCGAGTACTGCGCAGCCAGTACGCCGCCCGGCTCCTTGCCCTGCTGGCGGAGCGACGACACCTTGGCGCCGACTCCGAACGCCCAGTGGAACAGCTTGGCCTTGACCCCGCCCTCGGCCTCCATCATCGTCACGATCCGGCCGTGCGCCTTCTCGAAGACGCGGGGCGCGGCGGCCATGAAGGTCGGCTGGACGACGGCGGCGTTCTCGACGATCTTGTCGACGCGGCCGTCGATCGCGGTCGCGAAGCCGATCTGGAACTGCACGGCCAGCAGCACCTGCCCGAACACGTGCGACAGCGGCAGCCACAGCAGCTGCAGGTCGTCCGGGCTGAGCACCCGGATGCCTTCGACAGCGGCCCCTTCGTAGGTCCAGACCGAGTGCGGCAGCCGGACGCCCTTGGGACGGCCGGTCGTGCCGGAGGTGTAGACGAGGGTGCAGAGATGCTCGGGCTCGACCTGCGCGATCCGCTCGTTGACCGTTTCCGGATTGTCCTCGAGCTGCTTGGCGCCGAGCTCGTCGAGTGCGGCCAGCGTCATGACCCAATCGCCGTCGCGCTCGTCAGGCTCGCCGTCGATCAGGATCACCTTGTGCAGGGAAGGGGTCTCCGCCTTGTGGTCGCGCAGCTTGTCGACCTGGCTGGCGTCCTCGGCGAAAATGACCTGTACTTCGGCGTCCGCGACGATGTACGCGACGTCCGTGGCCATCGTTGTCGGGTAGATCGTGGTGGTCGCGGCCGCGGCGAGGATGCCGGCCAGATAGCACTGGACCCATTCGAGCCGGGTGCTGGCGGCGAGGCCGACCCGCTCCTCCGGCTGGAGGCCCAGCGCGACCAGGCCCGCGGCGCGACGCCGTACAAGGTCTTCGGTCTCCTGCCAGGTCACGGATCGCCAGCCGTCGGCGGCTGGCGCCCTGAAGGCCTCGCGATCGGGCGTCGAGACGACGCGGTCGAGGAACATCTGTGCAAGGTGTTCCTTGCGGTTGCTGAGCAACGCAAGCTGGGGACCGTCGGCAACGGGCTTCATGTCTGGCCTCCACGAGGGGTCAAGTAACCGAACAGTAATGGTCTGAGCCAGCGGTGGCCATGGTCCTCGCTTGCCCATGGGCACCATCTCGATTACGTTTCCGCAACATGCGCGCACGGTCTGTGGCAATGCTCTCACTGTCCGTCCTTTTCCTCGGCGTCCTGACCCCGGCCACGGCGGTCCCGCCGCCGGCGGAGTTCGGTTCCGACTACTCCGATCCCCGGACGCCGGCGCCGCCGGTCGCGGTCCCCCACACCAGGCACTGCTCGGTGGAGATCGTCCGGAACGGGTTCAAGAACTTCGACCCGTACACCTCCACCTACACCCCGCCGGCCGCCTGCCGCGGCCCCTGGTCGAAGGTCGTCCTGCGGCTGCAAGGCTCGGTCAAGGGCGTCCAGTACGACCGCCTCGGCCACATCACGATCGGCAGCGTCGGCGTGTTCCGTACGTCGACCCCCGAGCCGAGCGCGGACGGAATCAGCTGGCAGGTCGAGAAGGACCTCACCTCCTACAGCCCTCTGCTCCGCACTCCCCAGCCCGTGGTGATGGAGCTCGGCAACGTCGTCAACGAGACCTACACCGGCATCTTTGACATCGTCGTCACGCTCGACTTCTACCCAACCGGCCTCGGCGCCCCAGCGGCCCGTACTGCGGCCGCCGTCCTCCCCTTGCAGGACCAGCGACGCGAAGACTCCGACCTCGTCGGTACTGCGACGTTGCCGCGCAACACCTCCCGCCTACTCGGTGAGGTCTACGTGACGGGCTCCGGCGGCGGGTGTGAAGAGTTCTGGGACACCTCGGCGCCGGCCTCGACGGGCTACTCGTGCCCGGACGGGTCGCCGTACCGGGAGGTCGAAGTACAGATCGACGGGAAGCTCGCCGGGATCGCGTTGCCGTATCCGCACATCTACTCGGGCGGCTGGTCGAACCCGTACGCCTGGCGCCCGTCGCCCGCGCCGCGCGCCTTCGACATCAAACCCTTGACCTACGACCTGACGCCGTTCGCCGGCCTGGTCAACGACGGCAAGCCGCACGAGTTCCGCGTCCACGTGGTCGGCGTACCAGCCGGGCAGAGCGGGTGGTTCACCGTGCCCAACCTGCACGTCTGGACCGACCCGATCCTGAAGCAGACGAGCGGCAAGCTGACCTCGTACTCCGTGTCGCCGCTGACCAAGTCGGATGACGTCACGGGCTCCAGCGGCACGGCGGGATCCGTGCAAATGAAGGCCTCCCGGTCACTCAAGATCAGCGGGTACGTCGACACGTCGGCCGGCCGCATCCCCACCACGGTCGAGCGATCACTCACCAACAGCAGCGTGCATGTCTGGGAAGCCGGCGAGTCCCGCGACTCTCTCGAAGCGTCCTGGCGTGACCTCTCCACCGTGACCAGCGGGCTCCGGGTCGACCGGACCGACCTGACCTACAGCAAGAACGGCTACATCAGCTTCTTGCCGCACGCAACGATCCCCGACGCGTACGACGTGATCACCGATCTCGACCTGGCCGACCGCAGCCACACCACCAGCCGGCTCGGCCCGGTGACCCTCGCGGACCGGCGTACGGCCGACACGTATGACGGTCGCGCCTCGTGGATCTACAACGTCCCTCGCGACCAGCGCCACGCCACCGGAACTCAAACCGTCCGCTACCGATCGACTGGCACCGATGGCTGCTACGACCACACCCTCACGGCCGTCAACGGCTACTACACCAAGGACCGTTACGGCTGCTGACCTGAGGGCCTCCGTCAGCGCTGCTGGAGAAGTTCCGCGATCTGTACTGCGTTGAGGGCGGCCCCCTTGCGCAGGTTGTCGTTGGAGACGAACAGGACCAGGCCGCGATTGTCCGGCACCGACTGGTCCTGGCGGATCCGGCCGACGTACGACGGGTCGTTGCCGACGGCATGCAACGGCGTCGGCAGCTCGGTCAGCTCGACGCCGGGAGCCGTGGCCAGCAGCTCGGTGGCGCGCTCGGGCGTGATCGGGTCGGCGAACTCGGCGTGGATGCTGAGCGAGTGACCGGTGAAGACGGGCACGCGCACGCAGGTGCCGGCCACCAGAAGATCCGGGATGTGCAGGATCTTGCGGCTCTCGTTGCGCAGCTTCTGCTCTTCGTCGGTCTCACCGGTGCCATCGGCAACAATCGCTCCGGCCAGCGGGAGCACGTTGAACGCGATCGGCCGGGCGTACACCTGCGGCTGCGGGAGAACGATCCCCTCGGTGCTGTGCGCAAGACGGCCGGAGTCAGAAGCCAGAGACTGAGTTTGCTCCTCCAACTCCCGTACGCCGACGCCGCCCGAGCCGGAGACCGCTTGATAGGTCGAGACGATCAAGCGGGTGAGGCGAGCTTCCCGGTGCAGCGGCGCGAGGACGGGCATCGCGGCCATCGTGGTGCAGTTCGGGTTGGCGACGATGCCCTTAGGGAGATGGTCGAGGTCGCCCGGGTTGACCTCGGCGACCACCAGCGGGACGTCGGGATCCATTCGCCAGCCGGACGAGTTGTCGACGACGACGGCTCCCGCGGCGGCGACCTTCGGGGCGAACTCCTTGGAGGCCGTCTTCCCGTTGGAGAACAGGGCCAGGTCAAGGCCCTTGAAGTCGGCGGTCGCCGAGTCCTCGACGGTGATCTTCTCGGCGCCGAACAGAAGCTGACTGCCGGCCGAGCGGGCGGAAGCGAAGTACCGGATCTCGTCGACCGGAAACTCTCGCTCCACCAGCAACTGCCGCATCACGCCGCCGACCTGACCTGTTGCCCCGAACACTCCTACTCGCATGAGAACAGCCTATTAGAAGGCTTCCGCCCACCTGACCGACCATCCACCATCCGGCCGGCAACTGACGCCCGTGCGAGCCCCGGAAGCAGTTCGACGGTGATGTTCGGCATGAGGCTCCTCAGGAGGGTTTGAGTTCTGCCTTGTGGAACATTGTTCCGGAATGCTGGTCAGCTGACCGCGGCCGCTCGCCTGGCGAGCACCTCGCCGGTCTCGTCGGGGTCATGGTTCAGCGATTCGAGCAGCACGTCGACCTCCGGACGGCGTTCCGGCAGGAGCAGCCCGAGGCCGACGTACACGATCAGGGAGGTTGCCAGTGGCAACGCCACGACCATCGTCGTGTCGGTCGAACCGATACCCCACTTGACGATCGACCAGACGATCAGCCCGGACGCCCAGGAAGCGATCGCCGCCCGCGATCCCGAGCGCCGGAACCAGGGCAGCAGCCCGAGCATCAGCGGGATCGAGATCGGCCCCATCGTCGCGGCCACCAGGTCCACGACGATCTTCAGCACCACACCCTGACCGTTGGTGATGATCGCGATCAGCATGCTCAGCGTGACGAACGTGAAGGTGGTGATCCGGGCGAACTTCAGGGTGGCCACATCCGACAGCCGGCGCAGCTTGGGCACCAGTACCGGGCCGATGTCGCGGGTGATCACCGAGGAGATCACGTTCGCGTCCGAGGCGACCATCGCCATCGTGTGCGAGAAGAACCCGGCCAGCACCAAGCCGATCAGCCCGCTCGGCAGCAGCAGTTGCGCCAGTTCGACGTACGACTGCTCGGCCTTGCCGAGGTTCGGCACGAGCAGCGGCGCGGCGCACATCGGGATGAACAGCACCAGCGGCCAGACCAGCCACAGCACCGAGGACAGCAGTGCCGACTTCTTCGCCGCGGAACCCGACGGCGCGGCCATGTAGCGCTGCGCCAGGTTCCACATGCCGCCGTTGTACTCGAAGGTTTTGATGAACAGGAACGCGATCAGGAAGATCGGTGTGTACGGCCCGGTCAGCGCGTCACCGTGCCCCTCGGGCAGTTGGTCCCACATCTTCCACAGCGTCGGGATGCCGTCCAGATGGGTCAGGACGCCGACGAACATCGCGATCCCAGCCGCGGCCTGGATGATGAACTGGCCGAAGTCGGTGAGCACGTCGGCCCACAGTCCACCGAGCGTCGCGTACAGCATCGTCACCACGCCTGTGAGCAGGATGCCCCAGCGCATCGGTACGCCGGTGAAGCCGTTCAGCAGTACGGCGATCGCGACCCACTTCGCCGCGATGTCGACCACCTTGAGCGCGGCACCGGAGTACGCGAGCACTTGCTGGGTCGGCAGGTTGTAGCGGCGGGCCAGATACTCCAGCGGCGAGACGACCCCGTGTTTCGCCCGCAGCCGGTTCCAGCGGGCGGCGAAGATGAACGCGCCGATGCCGACACCGACACCGATCGACACGGCCCACCACACGTACACGGTGATGCCGTAGTTGTAGGCGACCGCCGCGAACGCGACGAACATGACCGCGCTGTAGCCGGACATGTGATGCGAGATGCCGGACAGCCACCAGGGGATCCGGCCGCCGGTGGTGAAGTAGTCCACCACCGTCTTGATCTTGGTGCGCGACCACAGCCCGATCGCCACCATCAGCACGAAATAGCCGGCCAGCACCGTCCAGTCGAGCGCGGTCATCAGAGGTCCTCCTCGGGGCGGGATGTGATGGAAGGTTCCATCTGTCAGAACCAAGTGTCAAGAGGCGGAACAAACACCGAGACCAATCGGGGACCTTCAGCCCACGACACGGACGTGGTTTGACAGACTGTTCCGCGAGATAGAACCTAGTTCTGTGAATTCGTCGCAGAAAGCCCTCCAGGTCAAGCACGCCACCCACCCCGACCAGGTGCCCGGGTTCGACACCGCCGCGCTGCGCCGGACGTACCTGGTCGATGACCTGTTCACCGCCGACACGATCACCGCGGTGCTGACCCACCACGACCGGATCGTGCTGGCCGGCGCCTGTCCGGTCAGCGGCCCGCTCACCCTGGGCACCTGGCCGGAGCTGCGCAGCGAGTTCTTCCTGGAGCGCCGCGAGGCCGGCATCATCAATGTCGGCGGCACGGGCACCGTGACGGTCGACGGCACCAAGTTCGAGCTCACCACCGGCGCCTGCCTGTACGCCGGCCGCGGCGCGCGCGAGATCGTCTTCGAAGGCACCGACGCCGCGTTCTACCTGTTCTCCGCCGCGGCCCACACCGACTTCCCGACCACGCTCGTGCAGCCCGGCGAAGGCAACCGGCTCGAGCTCGGCGACCAGCAGACCGCGAACCGCCGCACGATCGACCAGTACATCCACGCCGACGGCGTCAAGAGCTGCCAGATCGTGCTCGGCGTGACCACCCTGCACCCGGGCAGCACCTGGAACACGATGCCCGCACACACCCACGACCGGCGTACCGAGTGCTACCTGTACTTCGGCCTGCCGGAGTCCGAGCGGATCGTCCACCTGCTGGGTGAGCCCGAGGAGACCCGGCACCTGCTGGTCGCCGATCGCCAGGCCGTGATCTCGCCGAGCTGGTCGATCCACTCGGGCGTCGGCACCTCGTCGTACAGCTTCGTCTGGGCGATGGCCGGCGAGAACCAGGCTTTCACCGACATGGACGGCGTCAACGTGGCGGACCTTCGATGACGCAGGCCCCGGAGCCGGCTCCGCCGTCGAGCTTGTCGCTGGCAGGGAAGACGGCGCTGGTCACCGGAGCACGGCGCGGGATCGGTGCGGCGATCGCCGCCGGGCTGGCCGCGGCCGGCGCCGAGCTGATCCTGATGGCCCGCGACGCGGCGCTCGAAGACACGCTGGAAGCGATCAAGCAGAACGGCGGCGGGCAGGCTCGCGTCATCACGGCCGATTTCGCGGACCCGGCAGCGGTCGAGGCGGCCGCCACCGAGGCGGTCGCCGCCGCAGCGGGTCGCCCGATCGACATCCTGGTCAACAACGCCGGGACCATCCGGCGAGCTCCGGCGGCCAGTACCGCGGCCGCCGACTGGCAGCACGTCATCGACGTGAACCTGAACTCCACCTGGGCGGTCACCCGGCCGGTCGGTGCCGCGATGGTCCAGCGTGGCGGCGGCAAGATCATCACGATCGCCTCACTGCTGAGCTTCCAGGGCGGCATCACCGTGCCCGCCTACACCGCGAGCAAGCACGCGGTCGCCGGCCTCACGAAGGCTCTCGCCAATGAGTGGGGCCCGGCCGGAGTACAGGTGAATGCGATCGCGCCGGGGTATATCAGTACCGACAACACGACCGATCTCAGGGCCGACGCGGAACGGGCGTCGGCCATCCGCGACCGCATCCCAGCCGGGCGCTGGGGCCGGCCCGAGGACCTGGTCGGAGCCGCGGTCTTCCTGGCCTCGGCGGCCTCCGACTACGTCAACGGACACATTCTCGCGGTCGACGGTGGCTGGCTAGCCAGGTAAGAGGTGACAGGATGAGCGATATGAGTTCGCCCTCGGCCATCGACAAGACGCTGATGGTGCTCGACGCGGTCCTCGAGCACTCCCGGTTCACCGACGTGGTGACGGCCACCGGCCTGGCCAAATCGACCGTGCACCGGATCATGGCGTCGCTGGTCGAGCACGAGTTCGTGGCGCAGGCGGAGGACGGCTCGTACCATCCGGGCCCGAAGGCGCTGCGGCTGGCCGGTCACGCGCTCACGAACGTCGACCTGGCGACGGTGGCCCGGCCGGTGCTGGCCGATCTCGTCTCGCAGACCCGCTGCACGGTGCACGTCGGCCTGCTCAACGGCGACGAGGCGATCTACGTAGCCCGCCTTGACGGGCCGAAGCCGTACAGGATGCCTTCGCGGGTGGGTAAGGCGTTCTGGCTGCACTGCACGGGCATCGGCAAGGCGCTGCTCGCCGAGAAGGACGACGAAGCGCTCGACGCCCTCGTCACCCGTACCGGTCTGCCGGCCCGCACTCCCCTGACCCACACGACGGCCGCCTCCCTGAAGGCCGATCTCACTCAGGTCCGCTCTCGCGGCTATGCGCTGGACGACGAGGAGAACGAGCCGGGCATTCGTTGCGTCGCGGCCGTCATCCACGACCACACCGGTACGGCGATCGCCGCGGTCAGCATCTCGACACTCTCGCTGGAGCAGTCGATCGCCCAGGTCGCCCTGATGGCACCGGCCGCGATCGAGGCGGCCCGCAAGATCTCCGCTGCCCTCGGTTACCTGGAGCCCACGCACTAGAGGCTGTACGCCGCCGCCCGCTCCAGCGTCGCAGTACGGCGGGCGGCGGCCCATCGCACGACCGGTACGAACAGAACGCCGATCACCGCGAACCACACCCCGAGGATGATCCAGCCCGGCACCCCAAGCCCCAGCGGCAACAGCGCCAGCACCATCGGGGCGAGCATCGTGCTGATCGACATACTCGTGTTCCAGACGCCCTGGTACTGCCCCTGCGCCTCGTCTGCCGCGAGGTCGAAGCCGAGCAGGAACGAGCCGGACGACTGCAGCAGTTCGCCGATCACCTGGACCAGGGCCCCGACCGCCAGCAGCGCTACGGCGACGACAACACCGCCACCCGAGGCGCCGGCGAAGAGCACCATGGATGCCATTAGCAACAATCCGGCGGTCCTGGTCGCTCGCGCGGCGGTCGCCGGGTCCGCGATTCCGCGGCTCGACCTGACCTGAGCACGCTGACGGTCATCAGCAGCCCGTTGCCGACGCGGCTGAGCAGCGTCGCCAGGGCCAGCGGTCTCAGTGGTCCGGGAGCGGGGAGCAGGCCCTTCATGCCCGCGCGGCGATGCGCTGGGCGGCCTCGCGGAGCTCGTCCATCAGGTCCACACCGGAGTCGAGCATGCCCTGCATCTTGGCGGAGTCCTGGGCAGCGAACATGTCGGCGATGGTGACCTCGTGATCGGGGCGGCTGAGGATCTCGATGGGGTCGCCGGCGCCGATCGTGCCCGTCTTCAGGACCTTGAGGTAGGCGCCCGGGCAACCTGCCTGCTGGAAGCGCTTGACCCAGCCCTTGAGCTGCATCCGGTGCTGGAAGGTGACACACGGCATGCGCGGCGCGCGGACCATCACCTCGACCGACTCACCCAACCGCCAGACCTCGCCGATCAGCGCGTTGGTGATATCAAGCCCCTCGGTCCGCAGGTTCTCGCCGAACAACCCCGGCGGGATATCGCGATCCAGCTCACCCGCCCACCAGTCAGCATCCTCCTGCGCATAGCAGTAGACCGCCTGGTCCGGCCCGCCGTGGTTCTTCGTGTCACAAACCCGATCCCGCTCGAGCCCCAGCACCCCCACAGCCACCCGCCCACCCTGCGGCCGCTTGTCAATCGCCGTCAGCCCAGTCTCCTTGGGCCCCGGAATCAACCCTTCCACCACATTCACCGTCAGCAGCCGCATGACAGCCATCGTCTCCCCCACACCGGCCGCACAGCCACCTATTTAGTCTTGGATTGCCTTGGTGATGGCGATGTTGCGGGTCAGCCAGTCGTGTGGGAGGACCTGGTCGGTGCCGGCGTCCTGGATGGCGCCTTTGACGTTCACCATCTGCCGGACGATCACCCAGTCGCGGGCCCGGTTCTCGTCCAGGCCGGCCGCGTCGACGATCGTGTAGAACCGCCGCCGCAGGGCGAAGCGCAGGTCCCGCGCTGACGCGATCTCGTCCCAGCGGTTCCACAGCAGCGGCGCGACCTCGTAGTGCGGATCGCCCGACAGGGGCTTGGGATCGATCACCAGCCACGGTTCGCGGTCGGCCGCGAGCACGTTGAAGTAGTGCAGATCCGTGTGGATCAGCTTGCCGTCGGTCTCGGCGTCAGAGGCGAAATCCCGCGCCAGCGCGGCCGCCTGCTCGACGTACCGGTGGGGCACTGCCGACGAGGCGGGGAGCTCGGACAGTTCGCTCGCCCACCGCTTCGCTTCACCGGACAGCACCCTGAACTGCGGGCCGGCCGGCACGTGCAGCCGCTTGTACATGGCGGCGACGATCTCGATCGCCTCAATCTCCTCGACGCTGGTCAGGTCCCGCGGCTGCGCCCGCTCCAACAGCAACGCGAACCGTCGCGGATCCGCCCTGAGCAGCCGGATCGCGCCGTTGCCGTCCCAGATCCGCAGCGCGAGGTGCTCGGTTTCGGCCTCCCAGTGCGGGAACTGCACCTTCAGCATTCCCGGCGTGCTGTCCGCTGTGAGTACAGGAACCACCAGGGCACAGTTCCCGTACGTCGCTTGGCCGTCGACCCGCAGGTCCCACTCGGCCAGCAGGTCGCTCGTGAGCCGCGGCAGCCGGTCCAGCCACGCGACCCACTCCGGTCCCCGCGACCCGACCTTCAGGAACTCCGCGGGGATCTCGACCGGCACTACTTCTTCGTCTTGTCGCCCGGGGACTCGCTGGTCTTGAGGGCGGCGATGAAGGCTTCCTGGGGGACCTCGACCCGGCCCACCATCTTCATCCGCTTCTTGCCCTCTTTCTGCTTCTCGAGCAGTTTGCGCTTCCGGGTGATGTCACCGCCGTAGCACTTGGCCAGCACGTCCTTGCGGATCGCCCGAATCGATTCCCGGGCGATGATCCGGGACCCGATCGCGGCCTGGATCGGTACCTCGAACTGCTGCCTCGGGATGAGCTCCTTCAGCTTGCCGGCCAGCGCGACGCCGTACGCGTAGGCGTTGTCGCGGTGCACGATCGCCGAGAAGGCGTCGACCGTCTCGCCCTGCAGCAGGATGTCGACCTTGACCAGCGCCGCGGCCTGCTCGCCGGTCGGCTCGTAGTCCAGCGACGCGTAGCCCTTGGTCTTCGACTTCAGCTGGTCGAAGAAGTCGAAGACGATCTCGGCCAGCGGCAGCGTGTAGCGCAGCTCGACCCGGTCCTCGGACAGGTACTCCATCCCCTGCAGGTTGCCCCGCTTGGTCTGGCACAGGTCCATGATGACGCCGATGAAGTCCTTCGGGCTGAGGATCGTCGCCCGCACCACCGGCTCGTAGATCTCGTCGATCTTGCCTTCGGGGAACTCGCTCGGGTTGGTGACGACGTGCTCCTTGCCGTCCTCCATCTGGACCCGGTAGACCACGTTCGGCGCGGTCGAGATCAGGTCCAGGTCGAACTCGCGCTCGAGCCGCTCGCGGACGATCTCCATGTGCAGCAGGCCGAGGAAGCCACAGCGGAAGCCGAAGCCGAGCGCGCCCGAGCTCTCCGGCTCGTACTGCAGGGCGGCATCGTTGAGCTGCAGCCGCTCCAGCGCGTCGCGCAGCGTCGGGTAGTCGTCGCCGTCGATCGGGAACAGCCCGGAGTACACCATCGGCTGGGGGTGCTTGTAGCCGCCGAGCGCTTCCGTGGCACCGCGGATCGATGACGTGACGGTGTCACCGACTCGGGACTGGCGGACGTCCTTCACGCCGGTGATCAGGTAGCCGACCTCGCCGACGCCGATGCTCGGCGACTTCATCGGCTCGGGCGAGATGACACCGACCTCGAGCATCTCGTGCACCGCGCCGGTCGACATCATCTTGATCTTGTCGCGGTGGGTCAATTCACCATCGACCACCCGGACGTAGGTGACCACGCCGCGGTACGTGTCGTAGACGGAGTCGAAGATCAGCGCCCGCGGCGGAGCGTCCTTGACGCCCTTGGGCGGCTCGACCTGGGCGACGATCTCGCTCAGCAGCTCCTCGACGCCCTCGCCGGTCTTGGCCGACACGCGCAGTACGTCGGACTCCTTGCAGCCGATGATGTGCGCCAGCTCGGCGGCGTACTTCTCCGGCATCGCGCCGGGCAGGTCGATCTTGTTCAGCACCGGGATGATGTGCAGGTCCGCGTTCAGCGCCAGGTAGAGGTTGGCCAGCGTCTGCGCCTCGATCCCCTGCGCCGCGTCGACCAGCAGCACCGCGCCCTCACACGCCTCCAGCGACCGGGACACCTCGTAGGTGAAGTCCACGTGGCCGGGGGTGTCGATCATGTTCAGGATGTACGTCGTACCGTCGGGCGCGATCAGTCCACCCGGGGTGTCCGGCTTCGGCGCGAACGGCAGCCGGACCGCCTGCGACTTGATCGTGATGCCGCGCTCGCGCTCGATGTCCATCCGGTCCAGGTACTGGGCCCGCATCGCGCGGCCGTCGACCACTCCGGTGATCTGCAGCATCCGATCGGCCAGCGTCGACTTGCCGTGGTCGATGTGGGCGATGATGCAGAAGTTCCGGATCAGCGACGGGTCGGTACGACCGGGCTGCGGAACGGACGTGGGGCCAGCGGGCACGGAAGATTCCAGTTCGTCTCGGGTGGTCGATCCAAGCGCGCGGCAGGGTCCGCGCAACCCACCAATCATCCCATGCCGCCCCACCGGTTTTCGACCGGCACTTCATCACTCTGAGTCACGGCTGAACCCGGTCACGTCGCGGACGGCAAGGAAGTGTCCAGCGTTCGGATCCCGACGCCGATGCTGATGCCCTGGGGCTGGAACAAGGAGGGCATCTGGCTGACCCCAGCCGGTCCGGAACGCAAGCCGGCGTTCGTCTGGCAGCCCGGATCGCAGGAGGCACGGACGGTGGCGGACCTCGGCAACGAGATCACGGTCGCTCGGGGCGCCGGCACGATCGGCTACCTGACCTCCAACGGCAAAGCCGGCTACTGCGCCAAGGCAGCCACCCTGGCTGCGAACGGACCCGAGGTGAAGCGGGAGTACTGCTCCAACGACGCGTCCTTGCCCGGGCCCCGCATCAGTTTCTCCCCGGACGGAGGGACGATGCTGCTCACTCACGCCTGGGTCGCCATCGACGTCGCTGGTGGGAATACCACCAAGCTGCGGCTGCCCGCCGGGTTCAGGGCCGGATACCCGGCGGTCTTCGAAAACCCGACCGATGCGATCGTGCTCGGCGAAGTCCCTGCCAAAGACCCGACCAAGGCCACGGGCCAGACGATGTACCGCTGCCGGGTCACCACCGGTGAGTGCAAGGCGCTCCGGACCGAGAAGCCAGGCGAACTGTTCGCCGTGCCCTGGCGCTGATCCAGCAGCAGACCCTTCACCGGCTCAGCGTGCAACAAATGCGCTGAGCCGGTGTCTCTCTACTGTGAGCGACATGATGCTGAGCGGGGGCAGCCGTCCTGAGGCGCCGCCTGCGCCGGACACGGACCGTGAGGCCGCCATCACTCGCCTGTACCGCGAGCAGTGGGCCGGCATGGTCCGGCTCTCCCTGCTGATGCTCGGCGACCGCCCGTCGGCCGAGGACGCCGTCCAGGAAGCCTTCGCCGCGATGTACCGGAGCTGGGACAAGATCAAGGACGGCACCCGGGTCGAGGCCTACCTGCGCTCCGCAGTACTGAACACCAGCCGGTCCGTACTCCGGCGCCGCAAGCTCGCGCTGCTGCACCGGGGCCAGCCCGAGCCGGCCGTTTGGTCCGCGGAGAGCGCGGCAATGATCGGCGAGGACCGCCGGGAGGTGCTCGCGGCACTCGCGACGTTGCCGGCCCGGCGGCGCGAAGTACTGGTGATGCGGTTCTACCTGCAGCTGTCCGATGCCGACATCGCCCAGACTCTCGGGATCAGCGAGGTGTCCGTCCGGTCGACCACGTCCCGCGCCTTGAAGAGTCTGGGCCACAAGCTGAAGGAGGACCGATGACCAAGCGTCTCGAAGAGCGGTTGTCGGACGCTCTCGACGCCGCCGCCCGGACCGTGCCGGACAACGCAGTACCGCCGGAGCTGTTTCCGGCCGCGCCGAGCGCCGAGCGGCGTTGGGTACCGGTCCTGGCGGTCGGGCTCGCGATGGCCGCGGTGGTGATCGCGGTGGCGATTCCGATCGCGATCTCGCGGAACAAGTCAGCACCGCCGCCGGCCTCGGTGCTGTGCCCGACGGCGCCGGCCGTCGACGCGCTGCAGTACGAGAGGCGGGAGTACACCGACCCGAACTACGCCGAGCTGAACAAGCTGCCGTTCGGGGCGGCGCCGAAAGTGCCGTTCATGATGGCCAAGGACGTGGATCTGAACGGCGGCTACCTCGAGGACCGCGGCGTCCGGGTGCCGCTCCAGGCTGGGCAACAGGTCTTCAGCATCGGCCGGGTCGAGTGCGGCTGGGCGGTGTACCGGCAGTCGGGCAAGGCCAGCAGCCAGGTGACGGCGGAGATCGGCGTACTGACGACTGACGGGAAGTTTCGCTCGTTCGGACCGGTGACCGACGACGGCGCGTCCTTGTCGCCGGATGGCAGTCAGTTGGCGTACGTCGCGCCGGCTTCGCGTGGCAAGGCTGAGGTCGTCACCGTTTCCGTTGCCACCGGCAAGCGATTGGCTGCGACACCGGCCGGTGCCAACTCGGAGGTGGTCGGCTGGAACGGCCATGGCGTGTGGTTCCTGCTGGATCGGGACAAGTACCTGACCAAGGTCTGGCGGCCGGGCGCGACGCCGATCACGGTCGACACTGACAAGCACCAGCTGACGGCGTACCGGGGTACGGACCGGATGCTGCTCAGCGACCAGGAGGCGCCGGGCAACAACGGGAACGCGCCCGGCCTGTGCGTGCGCGTCGCCACGCTGGACACCGCGAACAAGCTGAAGACCATCCAGGGGAAGTGCGGCGGCACGGCCGGCACCCTCTCGCCGGACGGCAAGGTGCTGGTCGTGGACATCGACGGCATCCACGGCTACCTGGTCGA
This sequence comes from Kribbella catacumbae DSM 19601, assembly GCF_000372465.1. Classification (GTDB taxonomy): domain Bacteria; phylum Actinomycetota; class Actinomycetes; order Propionibacteriales; family Kribbellaceae; genus Kribbella; species Kribbella catacumbae. The sequence continues at coordinate 103,860 of NZ_AQUZ01000017.1, read as the reverse complement.
CAGCGGCGAACCGACCCGCTTCAACGTCTCGTCAATGCTCGTCAGCGTCGACAACGAGGCCATCTGGGAGGACCCGACCCACCTCCTCAACTCCGCGGGCCTCGGCACCGACCGCATGGTCACCATCCGCTGCGACGTCCTCAACGGCACCTGCGAACGCATCCAGGACAGCCCCCAAGAAGGCGCCCCCGCCGGCCCAGACCTCGGCTTCCCTTAATTCCCAAGCCCCGACCAACGCTCCGCACCTACCCTCGGTAGGCATGGCACACGCAACTGGGGTACGTATGCCCTACGAGGAGCTTCCTGCACAGGTCCGAGGATGGGTGGACCGAGCACTGGGATCGTCTGTGGTCTCCGCTGCGACCCAGCAGGGCGGCTTCTCCCCCGGCGTCGCTGCTCGTCTGGTGACCAGTACCGGTCGCCGGGCCTTCCTCAAGGCCGTTGGCAGCTCGCTGAACCCGGACACGCCGACCCTGTTCCGCAACGAGATCGCCGCCATGCAAGGGCTGGCGGCACATTCGCTGCCGCACACCCCGTTCCTGTACGACGTCTACGACGACGGCGACTGGGTGGGGATGCTGATGGAGGACATCGATGGCTACCTCCCACCACACCCGTGGCACCCGCAGGACGCGACCCGGGTGCTCGACGCGCTCGAGGAGCTGACCGCTGCGTTGCAGCCGTCGCCGTGGCCGGATGCGCCGGTGGCCGCAGTATGTACGGCGACATGCAAGGCTCAGTGGACCTGCCGGCGCTGCCGGACGATGTAGGGATCACTGGGTTCATCGCGGGTGTTGCGGGAGGGCAGTGGTGGGGCAGCCACCAGCAGTCTCCTGCGGGGCTGCCCACCATCCGTGCGTGGCAGCGCGAGTCGGCTATCCAGCATCTCGACTGGCTGCGCAAGCGACTCAGCTGTTGATGCGGACCAAGGTTGAGCCGGAGCCGTCGGCGCCGTCTGTGTAGGCGAGGCGGCCTAGGTAGCGAGTGCCTGCGGTCAGGCCGGACCAGGAAGCAGTGACCGAGGTCTGGCCTGCAGCGGTGACGGGTTGGGAGGCGGGGGTGGCAGTGAGGTTGCCCGCTGGCTCGTTGATCTCCCAGTGGTTGAGCTTGACCACCTGCTCGGCCGCACCGGCGAACAGGTCGACGTACACGTCGTACGAGCCACCCGCAGGCCTAGCGAGGTTGACTTCCTCTTCAGCCGAGCCGCCAGTGCTGCTGCCGAGCAATGCGGTAGTGCCGGCTTTGTAGACGAAGACGTCGAGGTCAGTGCCAGCCGGGTAGTCAGCGTCGAAAGTGGAGAACCTCGCGTGCTTAACACCAGCCGGGACATTCACCGTGTACTTCGCGACGTGGGCGTTGGCCGCTGGGTTGGCAGTCGGGAAGGAGACGCCACCCGGGTCCTTCAAGGTCGTCTCGGCGACAGTGGCCGCAGTCAGGCCGCTCACCGACGTCGCCAGCGTGCCGCTGTAGCCAGAGATGAGCGGAACCTCGAGCGAGCCGCTGGTGCCAGTGCCGTTGACCTGCACCGGCGCCTTGACCGTCAGGGGCCGGATCGCCAGCGTGCTGCTGACCACGTGCCGGCTGGACGTCCAGTTGAGCTTGCCGAAGGAGTACTGCTCCAGCGGTGCCCCGTCGTGCTTGAAGGTCACCGTGTACGACGCGGTGCGGCCAGGCAGGACGATCAGAAGCTTGGGCGAGACAGTGACCTGGAACCCGGCCAGGCCTTCCACCTTCGGGCGGTAGATCTCCGGGAACAGGCCGACGTTGCGCACGGTCCGCTTGACCGTCTGCTGGCCGGCCAGGTCGCCGACCGCGATGGACGGGTAGTTCAGGTCGCTCGGGTCGATCTTGCCCTTGGCACACATCTCGTGCGTCGGCGCGACCTGCCCCGATCCACAGACGAACCTCGCCCAGTCGTCGTACGACGAGTCGTAGACCAGGCCCGGGTCCATCGCCTTCTTCGCCTGCATCATGCCGGCGCCGTACCCGAACGGGTTGCCCGCCGAGCCCGAGTCGTTCTTGATCGGCTCGCCGTTGGTGTCGAGCGAGTTGCCGGTGGTCAGCAGGGCCGACTTGATCGCCATCGGCGACCAGTTCGGGTACTTGCTCTTGAGTACGGCGGCCGCGCCGGCGATGTGCGGCGACGCCATCGAAGTACCGCTCATGAACGCGTACTGACCGCCTGCGGCGCTGAACGCGCTGGTCGCCGCGAGGACGTTCGTGCCCGGCGCCATGATGTCGGGCTTGAGCAGGTCACCGTTGCCGGCCAGGGACGGGCCGCGGCTCGACGTACTGGCGACCTTGGGCGCGTTCACCCGAACGGTCTGGGCCGCGCCGACCTGTGCGGTCGGGTTGGCGGTGCCGGAGACATAGGCCTTGATCTCCGGGTTGGTCACGTGGTCGAGGTGCACGGCGGGGACGGAGTGCAGGTCGGAGTCGAGAGTACTTGCGGTCGGGTTGACCAGGATCAGGCCGATACCGCCGGCGTTCTTCACCTGCAGGCTCTTGTCCACCCGCGCGCTGACACCGCGGTCGCAGACGACGATCTTGCCGGTCACCTTGGCCGCGTCGAGCGTGCCCGGCATGCAGAGCACGAGGTTCGTGGGGTTGGCGTTCGCCAGGCCGGCGTCCTTGGCCAGGATCATCGGAGCGCTCGGCGTACCGGCGCCGATGCCGGCTCCCGTGTACGACTTGCCGTTGCCCAAGGTGACGGTGGTCTGGACGTCGCGATCATGGGTGCCATTGGCAACGGTCGTCACCCACGGGAAGTTCTTGCCGACCGTGCTGACGCCCGGGCCGGTGTTGCCGGCGCTGGTCGCGACGAATACGCCGGCCTTGGCCGCGCGCAGGAAGGCGAGGCCGGTCGTGTTCACGTAGGTCGAGCCGGAGCCGGAGATCGAGTAGTTGATCACGTCGACGCCGTCCGCGACGGCCTGGTCGATGGCCGCGATGATGTCCGCGTCGGTACCGCTGCCGCCACCGGTCGCATCCACGGCCCAGAGCGCCTTGTAGATGGCGAGCCTGGCGTGCGGGGCGATGCCCGAGCCCTTGCCGTAGTCCCGGCCGAGGACGCTCATTTCGACGCCGTTGTTGCCGGCCGCGGTACTGGCGGTGTGGGTGCCGTGGCCGCCGTAGTCGCGAGGCGAGCGGAACTCGTCGGCGATCGGGCGGTCGCCGATGCCGGCGTCGAAGTACCGGGCGCCGATCACCTTGTTGTTGCAGGCGACCGGAGCCTCCGTGCCGACCTGGCAGGTGCCCTTCCACTTCTTGGCGACCAGGGCGTCCGACTGCCGGGTCGTCTTGATCGGCGCGAAGCTGGCGCGCTCGGGGACGTAGCCGGAGTCGATCACGCCGATGATCACGCCGTCACCGGCCTTGTCGATGCCACCCGCCTGCTGCCAGGCGCCGCCCTTGCCGGACAGTCCGAGGTACCGGGGTGTATCGACGGTGTCCTGGTGCTGCAGCTCGCTCGGCTCGACGCTCTTCACACCCGACGACTTGGCCAGCTTGACGGCTTCGTCATGCGACATCCGGGCGGAGAAACCGGCGTAAGTGTAGTTGTAGTCGTAGAGCTTCTTCGCGCCCGGCACCTGGCGGAGCAGATCGCCGCGCTCGCGGGCGAGATGCTGGACGTACGACGTGACCTGGCGGGCGCCGGTGAGCAGCTTGCCGCCGGGGAGCGCCAGGGTGGACGGCAGGCCCGCGATGTCACCGCCGTACTCCGCGACCGGGGAGTCGTCGAGCTGCACGATGTAGGAGCCGGTCGGGGATTCCTTGACGGTCTCGCTCTGCGCGGCGTCGGAGGTCGGGCCGGCCGGAGGTTGTGTGGCTTGCGTGGTGGCCGCGGTGGCTTGGGCGCCGGCGGCGATCAGCAGGGCAGCGGCGGAGGCCGAGGCCACGACGAGCAGGCGGGTACGACGGCGGGCGGAAGCTGGCACGGAGGTCCTCCAGGCAAGGAGCTGAGTGGAGCGGATTCGTGACGGCCACAGACACCACCCCCGCGGTGATCAGCGTCACTGAGGGCCCCGAGTATGCCGTCAGCCCGCTGCGATGTCACGCTCAGCCCCGGCCGTGTCACCAGGAATGGCCGGTTTGGTGCTGGCGGCCGCTTATTGCTAATCTGTCTGTTCGCGCGTGTGCGTCGGTACTCACCCGTGCACGCACCACCTTTCCTGTACTGATCCCAAAACTGATCGAGGCTCTGCATCCGTGGCGAACATCAAGTCCCAGATCAAGCGCAACCGCCAGAACGAGGCTGCGCGGCTTCGCAACAAGTCGGTGAAGTCGACCCTCAAGACGGCTGTTCGCCGCTTCCGCGAGGCTGCTGACAACGGCGACTCCGCGAAGGCGCAGGAGCAGGCCCGCGTTGCCGCTCGGCTGCTCGACAAGGCCGCCAGCAAGGGCGTCATTCACGCCAACCAGGCTGCGAACCGGAAGTCGTCCATCTTCAAGAAGGCCGCTTCCCTCTGACCACGCCCTGACGATCGGCCTCTCCGATACCGGAACGAGGCCGATCGTTTTTGCGTGCCTTCAGCTGCGGGTTGCCAGCGCCCCCTCAGCTGCGGGTTTGCCAGCACGCCCCCTCAGCTGCGGGTTTGCTAGCACGCCCCCTCAGCTGCGGGTTTGCTAGCACGCCCCCTCAGCTGCGGGTTTGTTTTTTGGTCTTCGGGTCCTTCGCGGTCTCGTCGGCCAGCTTCTGGGCCCGCTTCTGGAACTCGTCGGCAGTGATCCGGCCCGCCGCGAGTTCGGCGTACACGCCGCGCATCGGCTGATCCATCGTCGAGTACCAAGCAGCCCAGTACTGCGTCCAGTTGTTCTGTCCGCCGGACTTCAGCAGCGCGCTGGACGACTCGGCGCCCGGGCTCAGCTTGAGGCCCTCGGCCGCGCCCTTCACGACCGTCGGCGAGCCGGTCAGCTCGGTGAACTTGCCGGCGCCCTCCTTGGACAGCATCAGCCGGAGGTACTCCAGACCGCCCGTCTTGTTCTTGGCCTTCTCCGGGACGATGAAGTTCTCACCGGCACTGATCCCGGTGCAGTCGACCGGCAGCTTCGAGTCCGGCAGCAACGGCGTGAAGGTCGCGGTGGTGAGGAAGTCTTTCGGCGCCACCGGCTTCTGCTCGTTCTCCAGCCAGGAACCGCTCGGGATGAACGCGGCTTTGCCCTGGCTCCAGGCGGTCTGAGACTGGATGTGGTCCAGTCCGTCCGTGCCGGGCAGGATGAAGCCCTTACTCCGGAGCTCCAGCAGGGCCTCCGCGGCGAGCTTGATCGACGGGTGCATCCAGGCGTTCGGCTCGAGCGAGTCGATCTTCTTGATCACCTCGTGGCCGCCGTGCTTGACCGCCATGTCCATCACGACCTGGCCGATGTAGTTGCCGTGCTTGCCCTGGTAGGCCAGCGGCGCGATGCCGGCCTTCTTGATCTCCCCGCACAGCGTGAGGAAGTCCGCCCACGTCTTGGCCGGCTCCCAGCCCTTCTCGGTGAAGAGCTTCTTGTCGTACCAGATCGCGAAGACGGTGAGGACGTACTCGAGCACGAGCGGCTTGCCGTCGCGCATGGCGGCATCGAGCGCGATCGGTTCGAGGGTGTCGCGGACCTTGACGTTCGGGTCGTCGATCGACGGCGCGTCGAACAGCACGGTCAGGTCGGCGAGTTGCCCCGAGCTGGCCAGCGTCGACATCGGCAGCAGGGACGCGCCGGAGTTGTCGATCACGTCCGGCGGAGTACCGCCGTTGAACCGCGGCTGGAGCTGCGGGGTGATGTCGGTGATGCCCTTGTGCTTGATCTCCGACTTGCCGAACTTCTTCTTGTACAGCGACTCGTGGAACTTCGCGTAGTCGTCGCCGTAGCCACCCTTGAAGATGACGACGTCGAGTGGGTCGGCCTCCTGTACGCCGAACGGGTTCGCGGATGTCTTCTCCGCACCACCCCCGCCGGTGCCGCCGCTGTCATCGCCGCTCGCACAGGCCGACAGCAGCGTTCCGCCGCCCGTCGCCAGCAAGGTCCCGACTGCCGCGCGCTGCAGAAACAGCCGCCGCGACAGGTTGTTGGGAGTGGTCATCGGTCCCGCCCTCCGACAAGTAACTACATCAGCTATTTGCTGGAAAGAATTTTTCCTACCTACCGAGTGAAGTCAAGGTCTGCCCCTGGGTGCAAGCGTGCAGGTTGAGGTCAGCGTCAGCGGCGGCCGTGAGCGCGGCTCACGGTGATGACCATGCGTTCCAGGGCATAGCCGGCGTCGCCGGAGGCGCCCTTGACGTCGGCATCGGCCTGAGCGACTGCCTTGATCGCGGTGGCGAGGCCGCCCGCGGTCCAGCCGCGAGCCTGCTGCTTGAGAGTCTTCAACTTCCACGGCGGTACGCCGACCTCGCGCGCCAGGTCGGCCTCACGGAGCCCGCTCGGAGCACTCGTGTACTTCGCCAGGCCCCGCAACCCGCCGGCCATCGCGCTCGTCATCAGCACCGCCGCGACGCCGCAATCCAGGGCCCAGCGCAACTGTTCCAGCGCGGGCTCGGTGCGCCCGGCGATCGCCGCGTCGGCCACCGCGAAACTCGTCACCTCGGCGCGACCGCCGAAGTACTGGCCGATCAGTTCCGGGCTGATCGGCTGGCCGCCCGAGTCCGAGACGAGCTGCGAGCACGCTCCGGCCAGCGCCCGCAGATCGTGGCCGACCGCGTCCACCAGCGCATTGGCGCCCCGCTCGTCGATACTCCCGCCGAGCAGTCTGACCTCGCCGAGGACGAACTGTGGCAGCTCCCACGTCTTCGGCGCAGTCGCGACCACCTCGTTGACCGAGGCCTTCCGCAACTTGTCGAGGACTGCTTTGCCCTTCTGCCCACCGGAGTGGACCAGGACGACGAGCACGTCCTCGGACGGGGCAGCGGCGTACTCGAGCAGGTGGGAGACCATTTCGGCGGGCAGGTTCTCCAAGGTCCGGAGCACCATCACCCGCTCGGCCGCGAACAGCGACGGCCCGGTCAGCTCGGCGAACACACCGACGTCCAGGTCGGCCCCACCGACCTCGGTCACCTCGATCTCGACCCCGCCCTTCGAGACGGCAGCGATCGCAGAGCGAACAGCCCGGTCGGCGAGGAACGCTTCCGGACCGGTGACGAGCAGCACGTCGCCGAGCTTGGGCGCGGAGTTCTTTCGAGCAGCCATAACGCCCGCCAGCATGCCATGCCCGACCGACAATCCCCACCAGCCCTTCCGGAGGTGCCGTCGCCGGTGTCCGCCACGATCGGATCGTCGTTTCACGGGTGGGTTCGTCCGGAGGTGATGGAGAGCTGGTCGCCGGAGTTTTGCAGGGCGATCGAGCCGGAGGTGTCGGTGCGGGCGATCTTCGTTCCTTGGTGGCTGAGGAGGTCGAGGGTCCGGGGAGCTGGATGGCCGTAGTCGTTGTTGAGGCCGGCGGAGATGATGGCGAGTCTGGCTTGGGTGGCGGCGATGAAGGTTGGTTCCTGCCGGCTGGAGCCGTGGTGCGGGACCTTCAGGACGTCCGCTCGCAGGTCGGCGCCGGTGGCGAGGATGGCTCGCTGGGATTCGGGCTCCAGGTCGCCGGTGAGCAGAAGCCGGAGGCCGGACACCTCGGCCATCATGGCGATGCTGGCGTTGTTCTCCGGCGAGCCTTCGTCGGCGGTTGAGTTCGGTCGACCTGGCGAGGGCACCCGGGCCGGCCAGAGCGAGGTCCATGCGACTGGGCCGACCACGCGTTTCTCTCGGTAGGTGACTGTCCGGATCGGGATCCGGTGCAGGGCGGCGAGCTCCAGGACGCGCTTGTACTCCGCGGGCGGCGAGAAGTACGGCGTCACTTCGATCTCACCGATGGTCCTTCCTCGCAGCACGCCCGCCAAGCCGCCGGCGTGATCCGCGTGGAAGTGGGTGAGCACGAGGACAGGTACGTACTGCACGTCGAGCTCGCGTAGGCAGCGGTCGATGGCTGCCGGGTCGGGGCCGGTGTCGACCACTACCGCAGTACTGCGGCCCGCGTGCAGGACCAATCCGTCGCCCTGGCCCACATCGCACGCGACCATCAGCCAGTCTGCGGGCGGCCAGCCGAGCGAGCGGACTGGGCGCAGTACTGCGATGGCAAGGAGGATGACGGCGAGCACCATCGCGATCGGGCGCGCGAGTATCCGGTGCAGGCCGATCACCAGCGCGAGACAGAGCAGTGTCAGGACCGCGACGCCGATCACCGTGGCGGGCCAGTCGCTGGAGGCACCGGGCAGGTCGGCGCCCTTCTCCGCGACGAAGATGATCCACCTCGCGGGCCAGCCCGCCAACCAGCCGAGGAGGCGAGCCAGATCCGCGCTCAGCAAGGCGATTCCGGCTGCGCCGAAGCCGAGGATCGTCGCTGGACCTACTGCGGGACCTGCCAGCAGATTCGCCGCGACGGCCACCAGCGAGACCTGGCCGGAGAGCCACGCGACCACCGGAGTACAGGCCAGCTGTGCAGCGAGTGGGCACGCAACCGCCTCCGCAATGCGAACCGGCATCCAGCGGGCGAGCGCATCGCGCCAGCCCGGTCCGAGCAGGACGATGCCCGCAGTCGCCAACACGGACAGCGCGAACCCGGCAGATTTCGCGAGCGACGTGTCCACCAGCAACAGCGCGATCACGGCGACCGACAGGCTTCGCACCGCCCGTCGTGTCCCGCCGCCACCGGTCATCGCAGCCAAGGCGACCAAGCCCATCGCGGCCGCCCTGAGAACGCTGGGTTGTGGCCGAGCAAGCACTACGAACACCACGACCATGGCGAGCCCGACGACGGTCAACCCGCGAGCCCGTACGCCGATGAGACGGGCGAGCGGGAGCACAAACGCCAACAGCAGCGTGAGATTGGTGCCGGAGACAGCTGATAGATGCGTGAGCCCAGTCGTCTCGAAGTCCTTGACCAGCTCGGGTGGCAAGCCGGACTCGTCACCCATGACGAGCGCCGGCACCAACCCGCGTACTGCTGGCGGCTCTCCGGCTACGGCTTGCCGCAGACCGGCACGGACTCGCTCGGCCGCGCGCAACCACCAAGCGGGCTCATCGAGCACCCGGGGAGCAACCCGCGACGACAACATCGCAGCGACATCGCCGCCCTTGTCGACCGATTCGAGCCGCCCGGTCGCCTCGACGTGCTGGCCGAATCTCACCTCCTTCCATCGCACAGACCCAATCACCAACACCGGCGTACGAACCCGCGTCGTCACTCCTCTGCCAGTCACCTCCTCCACCGTCGCCCGAACCACCACGTACGGCGGCCTCCGACTACCCGCAGTACTCCGTATAGCGGGGTCGCCCACCACCTTCAACCGCACCTTCACTGCCGCCCCCGACTGGGCCAGCTCCATCACCGGCCCCGCCTGCAACCTCTCCACCTGCAGCCCAGCAGCCAGCGCCATCCCCACCACAACAACCCCGACGCCAACCCCGGTGGTCACCACCCGCCGTGATACCAGCCGCCCCACCCACAGCAGCCCGGTCAGCCACAGCGTCAGGAGTCCGACTGCCATCCCGAACGCCGCCACCACGGCCACCCACACAGCAGTCGACGCGCTCGTTCCCATCAGGAAGACGGCCGTCAGCCACCCCGCGCCCGCTGGAGCCAGCAGCCGCAGATCGGCCCCGCGGTCAGGCACGCCGACCAACGCCGCGGTCGACGTCGCGGGAAGACTCTCAGACTCGGACATGGGGCTTCAGCGATTCGAACTTCTTGGGGCCCACTCCCGGGACTTCCTGCAACTCGTCGACGCTGGTGAAGCGGCCGTGTTCGGTGCGCCAGTCGAGGATCCGTTGCGCGAGAACCGGTCCCACACCCGGCAGTCCGTCGAGCTGCGCGAGGGTCGCGGTGTTGAGGTCGAGCGGCGTTCCGGCAGCCGCACCCGGCGTACTAGCCGGTGGCCCGACGGTAGGCGTGCCGGGTGGTGCCAGCGCAGGGACGCCGACGACAATCTGCTCGCCATCGGTCACTTGGCGCGCGAGGTTGAGCGTGGTCAGGTCGACGCCGGGTAGCGCTCCACCCGCAGCTGCCAGTACGTCGGCGACGCGCGAGCCCGCCGAGATCCGAACCAAGCCAGGACGACGGATCTTGCCGGCGACGTGCACCACCACCATCGCCGGCTTCCCGGGCGACCCGGCGCTGCTCGGGCCGAGCGGAGTCGTCCCGAGGGTCGGCGTGGCGACCGGCGAACCAGAGGTCAGGCTGGTCGGTGGGTTGGGGATCGTCTCGGGGCTGGTCCGAAAGAGGGCGTAGGCCGCCCACGTCAGCCCAACGAGCAGGACGAGTGCGAGCACGACCACATGACGTGGTGACAGGGTCCATAGCGGTCCTTTCAAACGGTCGGGCGGAGCTGCCGGCGGTGTCCAGCCACCTCTGACCTCTTCGGGGTCTTGCGGGTGGCTGGCGGCGTGGAGCCGGGAGAGGGATTGCCGGCGGGCTTCCGGGTCCGGAGGTGGGGGTCGGCGGGAGAGCTTCACACCAGGGAAAGTACGAGCCTTTCCCGCGTCCGGAGCAACGAGTTGCGAGCCTGGGGACAACCGGCTCAGTCACTCCGCGCGCCAACCCCTTGTGATCATTCGCCCCCTTTTCACCCGCGCGCCGAGCCATGGTGATCGCAGCGGCCGCCTGGAGGGGTAGAGCGCTCGTCCGACCCATCCGGCGTGGTTTGGCAAGAGGCGGGTGCAGTTGGGGAGGTTTTCGCGGGACCCGGGGCGGATCTTGCCCCCGGTCTGGGACATTTCCCTCCCCACCTGGCTGGTACTACAGGCGGAGTTCGTGATGTTCAGCGTGCGGTCGTCGGGTTGGGCCGGACCGCCGCCACTCACAAACCTCAACTGATCGCACCCGGCCAGGCGTGCACAGGCGTGCTCCCGAGGGGAAACAGGAGGTTTGTGAGTGGCGGAGGTCCGGGCCTGCCGCCCAACATCACCAACTCCGGCTGTAGCCCTCTAGGTGATCGGCTTTGGGAGCAGGGTGGGCGTCGTTTGGTTGGGTGCCTGGCCGGTGCACAAGGTGCTGGTGGTGGTCAAAAGGGGGCGAATGATCAGGTGCTGGTCGGTCGGTCGGCCTGGCGAGGACCGGGTGGCAGGCACGGCAGCCGGTCAGTAGGGCGCGATGACAACGGCCAGCATGCCGGGACCGACATGGGCTCCGATGACCGCGCCGACCTCGCGCAGCACGATCTCTTCCGCCTGGGGCAGGCGTTCGGCCAGGCCGTCCGCCAAGGTGTGCGCTTTGTCGAGGTTGGCCAAGTGGTGGACGGCGACCTGCACCGGACCGTCTCCCGCACGTTGCACGGCGATGTCGGCGAGGCGGGCGATCGCGCGGCTCGACGTACGGACCTTCTCCAGTGGCACGATCCGGCCACCGCTGATGGTGAGCAGCGGCTTGACGGCGAGCGCAGTACCGAGCAGTGCCTGGGCGGCACCGATTCGGCCGCCGCGCCGGAGATACTCCAGCGTGTCCACGTAGAAGTACGACGACACCGCCGCCATCCGCGCCCGAGCGGCCGCCTCGACGCCGGCCTGATCGGCGCCATCCAGAGCAGCCGCCGCGGCAGCGAGGACGGGAAAGCCCAACCCCATCCCCAACGACCGTGAATCGACCACCCGCACCGGGATCGGCGACTCCTTCGCCCCGATCATGGCGGCCTCGAACGTCCCCGACATGTCCCCGGACAGGTGGATCGACACGATCGACTCGACGCCGGCCTTGGCGCACTCGGCGTAGGTATCCGCGAAGGACTGCGGAGCCGGCCGACTTGTCGACACCGGGGTGAAGGTCTTCAACGCCTCCGCGACCGCATCCGAGCTGGTCGCGCCGTCGTCGTACGACGTCCCGCCGATCACCACCTGCAGCGGTACGACGGTCAGCGGGAGCCGGAGCACCTCGTGCGCCGACAGACCCGCAGTGGAGTCGGTGACGACGTGCACGCGGGCTGACATGCAGCGAGGTTACCGGACAGTTTTCGTCGGCGCCTGGTGTCAGACTCAGCCAATGAGGGAGTCCAGCGAAGAAGTCGAGGAACTGCAGCGGCTGCTCGAGGCGGCCTACGAGCGCTCCACGGAGCATCTGCACGCCATCATCACCGACGACCGCCGGCTGACCGCGGCCGAGCTGGTCCAGGTGCTGCAGGGGATGTGCACGCTCAATCTGGCGACCGTGACGGCGAAGGGTGAGCCGCGGATCAGCGCCGTCGACGGGCATTTCCTGCACGCGCGGTGGGTGTTCACGACGTCGGGTCAGGCGGCCAAGGCACGGCAACTGAAGGCCAGACCTGCGGCCAGCATCTCGTACGTCGACGGTGAGCGGATCGGCGTGTTCAGCCACGGCCAGGTGGAGTTCCTGACCACCGACCACCCGGATTTCGCCGAGATCGAGGGTCATCTGGTCGCGCACTACGGCAGTTCACCGTCGAGCTGGGCCGATGACATCGTCTACTGCCGCCTCCAGCCGCACTGGATGGTCGGCTACGCGTTCGACAAGCCTGCGCTGCTCAGCTGAGACGACTGAGACGCGGAAGCGCCTCGGCGAGGTGGAGGCCATCCCCTGTGTGGCCCTCCACCTCGCCGATAGAGCTGACTCCCCCTCGGTGTCAGCTCACTTGGCTTGGTACCGGCTGTGCGGTGAGCAGTCCCCTGTGATGCTCGCCGCGATCCCCCCGGGAGGTCCCAGCGGTCGACCCACCGGCGGGTGACCAAACCCGCCGGCTTTCCCGTGTCGACCGGACCGGCACTCGTCCCCTGTGTCGTGTGCCCTGGTCACTGCTGGGACCCCGCCCCGGGTCACGTGCCCTGACGGTGCACGGCCCCCGGTGTGAGGTAGGACAGCTCCACACGAAGCAGCACCCCGAAGATCTCGACAGTTGTCCGGCGCCCCCACCGTCCGACCGTCGGATGTACTCCGCGTCGCCTGCTCCGGATTCGAAGTGCTACCCGGCAGTCCGGTGCGCCATGGTTGCCTCGTCATGGTCACCGCCCCCATTCCCTGCCCGTATGGCTCGAATCCGGTCTCAGATCTCTGTCTTCGTGGAACCTGTCCTACGGCTGCAATTCTTGTTCCGGCAGACATGTCCGGACGAGGCAGAAGTACCGGCAGTTCCCCGGCAGCTTCCGCGAATCGGCGTAACGAAACAGGCCCCGGTACGTCGTCCGCCAGCGCCTCGACTGAGTCAGAAAGGGCAGGAGGTACGTCAGGACAGCGCAGCGAGTACGTCGTCCGCCAGCCGGCGGGCAGCCTCGGCCGGGTCAGGCAGCGGCCACCCCTCGGCCACCGGAGCGCTCGCGCAGGACTCCTGCAGCACCGCCCAGGCGGTCGGCAGCATCGGCGGGTCCATGGTCCGCTGCCAGGCCAGCAGCTGCCCACAGAGCTGGTCCGCCTGCTCGTGCTCCCCCAACGCGTGCAGCACAGCCACAGCCTCAGGCATGACGTCGAGCAGGTAGACGACGCGTCCCTCGACCAGCAACCGGCTCACCGCGTCCCGGATAGACGCCCTGGCCTGCTCCAGATCCCCCGTACGCCGGGCCAACCGGCTCCGGTACAGCATCACCAGATAGTCGAAGTACCCACGATGCCCACGGATGTCCGCGTCGGCCTCATCGAGCAGCGACTGAGCCAACTCGAAATGCCCAGCCTGGAACTCCACCATCGCCAGGCAGCCGGCCACCTTGGTCCGCTCCGGGTCGTCGGAGGCCTGACTGCCCCTGGCGAGCTCTGCCCAGCGGCGAGCCTGATCCAGGTTCCCCAGCTCCAGCTCGACCCTGCTGAGCGCCAAGTAGGCGATCTCATCCGGGTAGACGCCCGGGTTGACCAGTGCGGCCTCCCAGGCGAGCAGCAGCTCCTTCGCCTCCGGCAGCCGGCCCCAGCGCGCCAGGGCGAGCCCGCAGATCGCCTGCACCGTCGCAGACCGCTGCACGTCTCCATGCGACCGTGCGTCGGCCACTAGTGCCGGGATCTCCGCCAAGCTCTGTGTGTCCAGCAGTAGCGACCCGGACGACACCCAGCCGCCACGAGCCATCAGCCCCATCTCCGACGAGGGTGAGATCAGAGTCCGCGCCTCGCCGTAGTAGCGGCGGGCGGCCCGGACGTCGCCGGTCAGGTTGGACAGCCGGCCCGCGATGGCCAGCAGCCTGCCGCTGACCTCCTTGTCCTGGACGTTCTCAGCACACAAGCTCGCCCACTGGATCCCGCTCTCGGCCACGCTGGCCTGGTACTGCCACGCGATCCGGAAGCCGAGCACTATCGCCGCAGCGTCGTCCCATTGCTCCAGCGCCGCCGCCCGCTCCAGCGCCACCTCGAAGGTCGCCGAGTTGGCATTGGCCGCCCGGTAGCGCCGCTCGCGGTCCGGGCTCGACCAGGCGCCGTCCAGGCTCTCGACGTACTTCGAACACCAGGCGACAGTGTGATCCTTGAACTCGACCAGATCATCGCCCTGCGAGGACAGCCCCGCGTAGGCGTGCTCGCGGATCGTCTCCAGCATCTTGTAGCGGGCGCCGTACAGCTGCTCGAACTCCAGTACCGGCTGCAACAACGACTTGTCTACCAGCTCGGCCAGCAGCATCGGGACATCCAGCGGATCGATAGGCGCACCCGTGCACACGCCGACTACCGCGTCCAGCGTGAAGGGCGACCCCAGCATCGAAGCGCGGTACAGGAGCTGTCGCGCGGGGTCGGAGAGCGCATCGACGCTCCACGCGATCGTGTCTGCCAGCGTTCGCTGGTGCGGAGCCCCGAACCGCCGCGGCCCCGACAGCAGCCGGAACCGGTCGTCCAGAGCAGCCAGAATCGTCTCCACCGACAACGACCCGGCTCGCGCCGCCGCGAGCTCAAGCGCCAAAGGCAATCCATCAAGCCGCTGACAGAGCCGAGCCACAATCGCCGCGTTCTCAGTGGTCAGCGAGAAATCAGGCCGAACCCGCGCCGCCCGCCGGCAGAACATCTCCACGGCCGGCGAAGCCGCGATCTCGTCGAAATCCTTGTCATTGGACGGTACGCCGAGCACCTGCACCCGGCGTACGACCTCATCCGGCAGACCGAGCGGAATCCGCGACGTCACCAGTACGCCGATGCCCGGGAAGGTGCGGACCATCCGGTTGGCCACGGTCGCCACCCCGTCGAGCACGTGCTCGGCGTTGTCCTCGACGATCACCAGATCACCCGGCTTGCGCCCGGACAACACGTCGTCGAGGTCCGAGGTCCCAGGAGCCGTCCCGAAGGCATCAAGGATCGCCGACGGTACTGCGGCGTCGCGCTGCACCGTCGTGAGGTCGACGACCACCACCGTCGTATCCACCGACGAGACCCGATCGGCGGCGGCCAGGGCGAGCTCGGTCTTGCCGACGCCACCCGGCCCCACCAGCGTCACGAGCCGGTTCTGCCGAAGCAGCTTCTCGATCT
The DNA here is from genome assembly GCF_000372465.1 of Kribbella catacumbae DSM 19601. Taxonomy (GTDB): domain Bacteria; phylum Actinomycetota; class Actinomycetes; order Propionibacteriales; family Kribbellaceae; genus Kribbella; species Kribbella catacumbae. Next base: position 88,481 of record NZ_AQUZ01000017.1, on the reverse strand, counting down.
CCGCCAACTCGACGTCGCGACCGACGAGGCCGTCCGGGATCGGCCTGGTTCCTCGCCAGCGCAGGCCCGTCGGAGCGGGGTCGGCGACAGCTATCACGGGCCGCACACTCGCGTGCCCGGCGGCGGCCAGGAATCGGCCGGCATCACCGTCGCGCAGTCCGAGGCCCTCGGCCAGCAGCCGGACGGAGTCCTTGCGCGGCCGGGCGACCCGGCCCGCTTCGAGCTCGCGGATGGTCCGCACGCTGAGCCTCGCCCGGTCGGCCAGCTCCTCCTGCGACAGCCCTGCCTGGACCCTCAAGTCAAGCAAGAGATCGGCAAAACCACGCCGTCCCTCAACTCGGCCATCCGCGTCCGACAAAGCCCGTCACCCCATTCAGAGCCTCACAGTCCCCCCACAACATAGCGTGACAGGGGTGTCGGGGCCGTATGCACCCAGTGACCACACTGCGGGACAGCGGAGCGACAAGCGATTGATTGCCGCGTCAGGCGCTGACGCGAATCGAATCTTTCTCAGTGACCGGGGCATAAAGAGACAGCACGCCGGACCATTCCTCGATCCGCGCGCGGGTGTCGGCGCGACCCGAATCCGCATTCAGCAGACTGCCGTCGCAAATACCTCTGGTCGCGCGGACCAGGAGCTCGGTACCGACCACGAGCCAGTGCTCACGCAGGTTCTCCAGGGCCGCCATGTGGAGTATTCAAGCGGAGACGTGTTTCGCATGCGTAACGCATTCGGCAACATCGCAATAAGTCGTCAATAAGCTGTCGCGTAATTGAAAAAACAGTTACCTCGGCAACCAAGAAAGGCGGACCTGCCGCTGCGGGTTGTCCACATTGGTGTCCACCAGGCAGATCGACTGCCAGGTGCCCAGGGTCATCCGGCCGCCGATCACCGGGATCGACGCGTACGGCGGGATCAGCGCGGGCAGCACGTGGTCGCGCCCGTGGCCCGGCGCACCGTGCCGGTGCTGCCAGCCGAAGTCGCGCGGCAGCAGTTGCTCGAGTACCGCGAGCAGGTCGGTGTCGCTGCCCGCCCCGGTCTCCAGGATCGCGATCCCGGCGGTCGCGTGCGGGACGAACACGTGCAGCAGTCCGTCTCCCCGGGCCTGATGGGCCCCAGCGGAGACGAACTGCTCGCACTTGCTCGTCAGGTCGAATACGACCTCGCGGCCGCCCGTTCCGACGTCGATCAGCTCTGAACGCATCCGTGCAGCGTCTCAGGCAGGGACGATGTTGACCAGCTTCGGCGCGCGGACGATGACCTTGCGGGTGCCCCGGCCGTCCAGAGCCTTCTGCACGGCCTCGGACGCCAGCGCCAGCTGCTCCAGCTCGGCGTCGGAGATGCCGGGTGACACCTCCAGCCGGTCCTTGACCTTGCCGGCGATCTGGACGATGGCGATGACCGAGTCCTGGACCAGCAGAGCCGGGTCGACCTTCGGCCAGCCGGCCTTGGCGACCGTGGGCTCGTGGCCCAGGTTCTCCCACATGTCCTCGGCCGTGTACGGCGCGACCAGGCTCAGCAGGATCGACACCGTCTCGACCGCCTCGCGGACGGCCGGGTCGGCCGCACCCGGGCCGGAGTCGATCGCCTTGCGGGTCGCGTTCACCAGCTCCATCACGCGCGCGATCATCACGTTGAACCGGTACGACTCGATCAGCTCGGTCGCGTCGGCCACCGTGCGGTGGGTCAGCTTGCGCAGCGCCAGATCACCGGTACTGAAGTCCACTCCGACCGGGGACTCGACCGACCCGCTCAGCCGCCAGGCCCGCTGCAGGAACTTCAGCGAGCCGCCCGGCGACATGTCGGCCCAGTCGATGTCGTCGTCCGGCGGACCGGCGAAGACCATCGTCAGCCGGACCGCGTCGACGCCGAAGGCATCCAGCTGGTCGCCCAGGTTCACACCGTTGCCCAGCGACTTGCTCATCGCCTTGCCCTCGTTGATCACCTGGCCCTGGTTCAGCAGCCGGGCGAAAGGCTCGGTGGCGTCCAGCATCCCCATGTCGTGCAGCGCCTTGACGAAGAAGCGCGCGTACAGCAGGTGCAGGACGGCGTGCTCCTTCCCACCGACGTACTGGTACGTCGGCATCCAGCGGCGCGCGGCCTCCGGGTCGAACGCGCCCTCGGTGTAGTCCGGCGACAGGTAGCGCAGGAAGTACCAGGACGAGTCGACGAAGGTGTCCATCGTGTCGGTGTCCCGCTCGGCGGGACCGCCACACTTCGGGCAGCTGACCTCGACCCAGTCGCGGGCCGACGCCAGGGGCGAGACACCCCGGGGAGCGAGAGCTTCGCCCCGCAGGTCGGGCAGCTCCACCGGCAGCTGGTCATCCGGGACCGGTACTTCGCCGCACGCGGCGCAGTGGATCATCGGGATCGGCGCACCCCAGTAGCGCTGCCGGCTCAGCAGCCAGTCGCGCAGCCGGAAGTTGATCGTCCGCTCACCCAGGCCTTTGTCCTGCAGCCAGTCGATGATCCGGGCCTTGGCCTCGGTGATCGGCAGCCCGTCCAGGCTGATCTCGTCGTTGGCGCTGTTGATCGCCGGCCCCTCGCCGGTGAACGCCTTGCCGTCGAAACCCGCCTCCGGCTGCACGGTCCGTACGATCGGCAGGCCGAACTTCTCCGCGAACTCCCAGTCCCGTGAGTCCTGCCCGGGCACGGCCATGATCGCGCCGGTGCCATAGTCGGACAGCACGTAGTCGGCGGCCCAGATCGGGATCCGCTCACCGGTCACCGGGTTGGTCGCATAGGACCCCAGGAAGACACCGGTCTTCTCCCGGTCGGTGCTCAGCCGCTCGATCTCGGTCGACGCCTTGACGGCCTTCAGGTACTCGTCGAAGGCCTCGCGCTGCTCCGGCGTGACCAGTTCCTCGGCCAGCTTGGCGTCCGGCGCGACCACCATGAAGGTGGCGCCGAACAGCGTGTCGGGACGAGTGGTGAAGACCTTGATCGGCTCGTCGCGGCCCTCCACCTCGAAGGAGGCGAAGGCGCCCTCGGAGCGGCCGATCCAGTTCCGCTGCTGCAGCAGGATCTCTTCCGGCCACTGCAGCTGGTCCATGTCGTCCAGCAGCCGCTGCGCGTAGGCCGTGGTCTTGAAGTACCACTGGGTCAGCTCGCGCTTGGTCACCTCGAAGCCACAGCGCTCACAGCGGCCCTGCACGACCTGCTCGTTGGCCAGCACCGTCTGGTCGTTCGGGCACCAGTTCACGTACGACGCCTTGCGGTAGGCCAGTCCGCGCTCGTAGAAGCGCAGGAACAGCCACTGCGTCCACCGGTAGTACTCCGGGTCGGACGTGTGCAGCCGGCGCGACCAGTCGAAGCTCAGCGCGTACCGCCGGATCGACTCCGCCTGGGTCTCGATGTTGGCGTACGTGTACGTCGCCGGGTGCTCGTTGCGCTTGATCGCCGCGTTCTCGGCGGGCAGCCCGAAGGAGTCCCAGCCGATCGGGTTCAGCACGTCGTACCCCTGCTGGAACCAGAACCGGGACAGCACGTCGTGCAGCGCGAACACCTCGCCGTGGCCCATGTGCAGGTCACCGGACGGGTAGGAGAACATCGTCAGCGCGTACCGGCGCTCCGCGGAGCCGTCGTCGCGCGCCTTGAACGGGTCGAGCTTCTCCCAGACCGGCCGCCACTTGGCCTGCATGACGTTGAAGTCGTAGCCGCCGCGGTCGATCGCGTCGTCCGCCTCGTGCTCCACCTGGTCGCTCACCGTCGTACTCCTGCGTTCTAGTGATGTCATGGGAACCCTGCCAGAAAGCTGCCCGCAAATGAAAAAGCCCCTCGCACAGGAGGGGACGCCGCACTGATCGGCGCTGTAGATGGCGCCTGGTTGCCAGTACGGCTAGATAAGGAGCAGGGTCACTCGCATGCGTCTCAGAATAGCGCACCTCTAACCGGGTCCGAGTGCAGCCTCCAGGGCCGCGAAACCGACCCGTTCCTGCTCTAGCCGGACAGCGGGACCGAACAGGTCTTCGACAAGATCGTGGTAGAGGGCTGTCTCCGCCTCGGTCAGCCGGGTCAGCGGCTCGCGCACCTGGACTGGCTCGTCCACCCACTGGCCCTCGTGCAACAGCAACGTCGCCCGGTCCATCAGCATCGACCTGGCCGCGGGGAAATACTCCCGCAGTCGATGCAGGATCCGGAAACCGTGCGTATCGATGTCGCCCCAGTAGATCAGCTCGCGCTCCCGCAACCACGACAGCGAGCGGAGAACCGAAACCGCATACCCGCTGCCCCAAAGGACGACCGCGTCACGCACGGCGGGAAAGGCCAGATAGGTGACCTCGTTCTCCACCACGTAGACGGTCGACACCGGCAACGGGTTCGCGGCCAGCTCCGACGTCCGCAGCGCCATCTCGGTGAAGCCCCGCGGCTCGCCGTCCAGATAGCGGATCCGCACGTATCCGGGCTTCCTGAGAAACCCGTACCGCGCGGTGAAGTCCGCCCGCGGCACCGAGATGTCGATCCTTCCGGCGGGCAACCGCAGATCGAGAAGGTCCGTCAGCACCGAACGGTTGGCCTCGATGAACTTGGTGTCCACGCCCGGTACGGCGATCTGCCGCAGGTAGACGTCCGAGGTGCGCTCCAGCCCGGCCACCCACGTCACCGTCGCGACCAGCCGCAACCAGCTGTCAGCCGACGACAGCACCTTCAGCGGGTGGTCCGCCATCCAGCCGAGCAGCACCGGTTCCAGCTCGCTGGTCCGCTCGAACAAGTCGACGAACCGCTCGACCTCCCGGACGACGCCGAGCACCCGCCACAACTTCTGTGGAGTATCGATCCACGCCTTGGCCGGCACCGCGTTCGTCCCCACCTTGCGCCCACCGAGCGGCCGGGACTCGACCCGCAGGTCGCCCTGAGCGGTCCACCTCGCTGCCCAGGCCTGCACCGCGGCAAGGTCGTCGCCCAGCTCGGTGACTGAGGGGCCTTTGATGGTGAGGGCGATCGGCTGCCAGCCCCGGCCGGTCACCAGCGCGGCCAGGTCGCCCCCTTTGAGCCACCGGTCGCGGAGCCGTTGGACGATTTCGGACGGCAGGGTCCAGGTCATCGTCACCCGGCCCGGGCTGCCCGGGAAGCCTGACGTTCGCGATACTCCTCGACCGTCAACGTCTGCAGCCTCGAGTACGCCCCATTCGGGTTGTCCACGAACCCCACGGCGGACACGAAGGGTTCGATCACATGGATCTTCTGCAACGGCGTGACGATCAGCAGCTGCAGACCAAGCCGCCGGAACAGCGACAGCGCGAACCGGGTCGACTCGTCCGACCCGCGTCCGAAGGCCTCGTCGATCACCACGAACCGGAACGTCTTCGACCGGCTCGCACCCCACTCGAGCTTGAACTGGTAGGCCAGTGACGCCGCGAGGATGGTGTACGCGAGCTTCTCCTTCTGCCCGCCGGACTTGCCGCCCGAGTCGGTGTAGTGCTCATGCTCGGTGTCATCTGTCCGCCACCTCTCTGACGCGGTGAACACGTACCACTGCCGTACATCGGTGACCCGTCTGGTCCAGGACCGATCGAGCTCGGTCTGCCCTTCCCGGCCACGGAAGCGTTCGATGATCCGCTTGACCTGCAGGAACTTCTGTTCGGAGTACTGGTCAGTGTCCTCACCTGGCAGCGAGTCGTCGGTGCAGGCCCTCAGGTCCCGGCGGAACTCGCGGATCTCCACGTTCGGGGTCGCGGTCGTCTCCAGCCGGATGTAGCGATCCGGGTTGTAGTCGATACTGACCAGCGACTCGTTGATGGTGGTGACGCGGGACCCGATCAGGTCGAGCTGCTTGTTGAGTTGTGACTGGAAGGTCGCGATGTCGCGGATCGTGTTGGTGTTCAGGTAGGCCTTGAAATCTTCCTCGAATCGGGGCAGGTCGTCGTCACGTAACCGATCATGCAGCCGCCGGTACTCCGCGGCAGCGTCGATCGAATCGTCCAGCTCAGTGGCGTCGACCGGATATCGCTGCCGGAACTCCCGCATCTTGCCGACTGCCCGGCCCGCCGCCTGGTGCTGCGCCCTGTCCTTGCCTTCCAAGGCCGTGGTCAGCACCCGCTGCAACTCAAGCTCGACCGCTCCGTAGCCGGCGGGTTCGACAGGCTCGGCTTCGATCCGTGCCGCCAGGGAGCTGAACATCTTCTGGGCATCGGCCAAGCCGTCGCCGGCCAGGACGACCCGCGCGGCTGTCAGTTGACGCTCGGTGTCCTCCAAGCTGCTCTCATCCTTACCGTTGTGCTTGATCAGCTCGTCCCGCCGCGTCGTGCTCGCCGCTAGCTGCACGTCCAGATCAGCCAGCCTTGCGGCGACCTCCGCGAGCTGCCCGGTCGAGCGCTCCAGCTCGGCCTTCTCGGCCTCGTACCCGGCGATCCGTTTCACCAGGCTCTGCCAGTCCAGGTCCGCCCAGTCCCCGAACTCCTCCAGCTTGCCCAGGGCACTCTTGCGGGCGTCAGCCTGTCGAAGGCGGTCATTCAGTTTCCGTTGCGTCTCCGCCGCCTGCTGCAACCTGGTCTGAATGCCTTGTGCCTGCGCCAGCAGGGTCTGGATCTTCAGCTCGTTGGTCCAGCCCAGAACGTACGACGTACGGTCGTCGATCCGGGTGCTGTCGTTCTTCTCGTGCCTGCCTCCGCGCGCCTTGATCTGTCCGGACCGGGTCACCGCAACGGCGGCTCGACGGAACTCTGACATGGTGTCGACGCAGTCGTGATCGGCCCGCTTGACCAGCTCGCGATCCAGCCAGTCGGAGAACGCCGACTCTTTGAGGTCGAGTTTGTCGAACAGTGGACGGGCCACATCAGGCCGTACCACGGTAGGCACCATTGCCTTCGGCACCCGGTAGTACACGATCCGGCCGTTCAGATGCCGCCCGTTGATCCAGTCCGACACCTCGGCGTAGTGGTCCTGTCCGACCAGGATCGAGGTGCCGAAGCCACGCAGTACCCGCTCGGCCGCGCCTTCCCATTCCGACTCCTCGGGCCGGACCTGGATCAGTTCACCGGCGAACGGCAGATCGGCCGTGTTCAGCCGCAAGTCGTCACACAACGCCTGACGGAGTTCGAGTGTGCGGCGCGGGATATTGCTCCGCTGCTTCCGCAAGCTGAGCAGCTCAGCGTTCAGTTCCTTGCCTTGGTCCTCGATCAGGACCCTCTCGACCGCGGTCTCGGTTAGCTGGTTCTGTACGTCGCCGGCCGAGATCTCGGCTGCGGCAAGCTCCTCCAGCACCTGCCGGCGGCGCCTCTCGAACTGCTCCGCGGCTTCTACGTCCTCCAGCTCCGTCTCGGCGAGCAGCTCGTTATAGCGCTGGAACTTCTGCTGCCGCGGCCCGACCGCCGAGGTCTCAGAGTCGATCAACCGCTCGAGCTCGCCGATCCGGTTACCGCCGTATCCGGCTCGTTCCAGCTCCAGCCGTCCCTTTTCGGTACTCAACTCGCGGAGTTCGCCGCGGATCCGGCTCAACTCTTCCTCGCGCTGCGCGATGTCGGCGCTCAGCCGCAGCCGCTGACTCTCCAGCAGATCCACCCTCCGGTCCGCGCAGAAGAACGGCAATGCCGTCCGCTCCGCCGTCAACGCGGCGATCTGTTCCGTCAGCCGGTCGTACACCGCGCAGTCGGAGAGCAACGGTTCCAGTTCGGCCAGTTGCGCTCTGGCCCGTACGACGGCGTCGTGCGCCCGGGTCAGATCGTCGAAATGCCCGACCAGCTTGTCGATCCAGGAGGCTGCGTCGAACGGCTCCAGCATGTGGGTGCGAACGAAGTCGTTCAGGTCGCCGACCGACTTCATCGAGACAGTCTGGTGGAACAGGTCCATAGCCTGCTCCGATTCGATCCCCATCCGTCGTCGGTATTCCCGGCCGTACTCCGGGAAGTGATCCTTGACCAACGCGCCGCGGGCCCGGAGTCGTTTGCGCAGCCCGGTCAGCTCGGGCCCGAAGTCGCTGAAATCCGTGCCGATGCTCAACCCGGTGTCCGCGACCACGAAGAAGCGCTCCGGCTGTCCCTGCCGCCCTGCCACCGTCCAGAACACCTGGGCCAGCGTGACTGTGCTGTCGAAGCCGGCGTTGTGGAAGACTCCGAGTACCACGGAGAACGAATCCTCCTTGCGCAGCCCGACCGGCCTCGACGTGCCGGTGGTCTCGCTCCGCTCGGACTTGTAGTAGCCGAGGACATACGAGCGGAGGCTGCGTTCGCGGGTCTCGGCGCCGGCCGCCTTGTTGTAGGCGATCCGGTTCGCGGGCAGCAGTAGCGTCGTGATCGCATCGACGACGGTCGACTTGCCGGATCCGATATCCCCGGTCAGCAGGGCGTTGCTGCCCCCCAGCCCGAATTCCCAGACCCGGCGATCGAAGGTTCCCCAGTTGCGCAATTCCAGCCGCTGCAGCCGGTAGCCGACCAGTTCCGCAGCCTCGGCATCGTGCAACTCAACCGCACTGAACAATCCCTCAGTCATCGGTACCCTCCACCGGGCCGGCAACCTCGTCTGCGTACCCGGCCAGCCGCTCGGAGAAGTCCGCCAGCCACTGGGCGTCGACGAAGGCCTTCAGGATCCTGCGGACCTCGAACTGGTTGTCCTCGCCGGGAAGCCGGCGCAGGAAGCCCAGCTCGATCACTTTGCCGATCTGGGTGTCGATCTGGTCGACCAGCCGGGCATCGTTGCTGTTGACCGGCAGGAAGACCCGGATCAACTCGACGATCTGGTCGCGGCTGAGGATCAGGCGGGTGTCGCTGTTGTCGGCGTCGAACTGCGCCAACCGCTTGCGCAGAAGAGCAAGTAGCAAGCTGACGGGGAACGAGAGCGAGCGCCGCGCGATCAACCGCGGCACGGCCTGCTCGTCGTCCTCCACCGGCCGGGACCGCAGGAAGGCATACCCCTCCGCTTCGTCGATGACGACGATCAAGCCCATTGTCGCGACATAGTCGGCCACCTGAGCGCGGAGCGGCAGCAGGTGGCTCCAGACCTTCTCGTGCTGATCTTGGTAGACGACCCCTTTGAGCAGGGTTGTCACCACCAATGGAAGATCGAGCTCCGACCGGGCGACCACGGGCTGGCTCACGACTCCTCCGTCCGGGCGAAGGTCACCCTCGGTAGACTCACGGTCCGTTCCTGTCCGGCTGGGTCGTGCCAGCCCAGTTCCTCCCGGACTTCCTCGTCGTAGACCACAGTGAAACCAGAGTCGCTGAGCGACAGATACGTGACGAGCTCAGCCAGTCCCTGCTCAATCGGACGCGTCTGCAGCAGTTCCGCCAGGCCAACCTGACGCCGGCCCCGCAGAGCACGCCGTACGCCGCCGCGCAGTGGTTCGGGATCGACGTACACCTGCTCGAAGAGAGCTGCCGCATCCAGCTCGGCAACCTCGTCGTCCACGTTGCTGCTGTCGACCTGCTGCTTGGCCTGCGGGGTGTAGAGCGGCCGTTCCATTGGCAGGTTCACGGTCGGCGCAACAGCGTCGACCTCTGCTCCGACCGCCATGGCCGGTTGCTCGCGCAGCCGCAGGGAAGTGGCCTCGATCCCCTTGACCAGGTCGAGAACACGCCGGTTCTCCAGGAACACCTGATCGTCCAGGAAGCGCCGCAACTGCTCCGACAACAGCCGCACCGTGGTCTGCGTGCGCTCCCCTGCATCGAGCCAGTCGTAGTGGATCTGCCGCATCCGGGGATCGACCTGCCCGACCGCTTCCAGGGCATGGACCCGCTGTAACAGTTCGCTGAACTCGGCCTGTCGCTGCGGGGACAGCAAAAAGTCGTAGAAGGCGTGGAAACTCTTGCCCTGATCGGAATCGGAGATGCCGTTGCGGCTGCCGAGCACGTCCTCGAGCAGCTCTCCCTTGGACCCGGTCCAGCCGGTGATCCGTTCGCGCAGCTCCCGGTCGAGGGTGCGGAAGTTGTTCTCCACCTCGCGAAAGTCCGCCAGCAGCTCGATCGCGGTCCGGGCGAACTGCTGATACCGATCCCGCTGGGCCGAGGTGTCCATCAGCTCCACCTGGCCGGAGCGCACCCGCTCGATCTCGCGATCCAGCGCGCCGCGCTGCCGCTCCAGCTCCACCAACCGCACGTCGGGGTCCGACTCGGCACCGAACACCAACTGGCGCAGCAGATCGAACATCGTGGTCAGTCTCGACTCGGTACCGACGAACGATCTGGTTTGCAGGGACTGCAGCCAGGCGAGTGCCTTCTCGACTGCTGTGGTGGCGTCGAAGTGTGGCTCGTCCGCACCCGGCGGGTAGTACTTGCGCAGCCAGCCGTAGTCCGGTGACGCCCACTCGTCGAGGTACTCCTTGGCGGGACGCGGGAAGGTCTCCTCCCCCAGCCGCCCGTTCAGTGAGTACAGCTCGTCGTCCAGGCGGGCCACCAGGTCGGCGGCCGCGATGCCACGGACATTGTCCTCGACGAACACTCGCCCGAGGAAGCCGATCACCAGGGGCGCGTTCTTCGCCCGCAACAGCCGCCAGGCCGCACTGGTCCGTCGAAGGGCTTCCACTTCGTCGTAGTCCACTCAGCCTCCCAATCCGCTTCGCACCGATGCTAGTGGGACGCACGGACAAAACCGCTCCTCCCCGCGCTCAGGCGCCGGGAGGAGCGGTCGTGAACGAACCGATCGACTCAGCCGAAGGTGACTCCGAAGGTCTTCAGCCAGTTCTGCACGACCGGGATGTCGATCCGCTGCAGGCCGTCCAGGTAGCGGCAGTTCGCGGTGTAGCCGTAGCTGGTCACCGTGACCACGTAGCCACCGTGGTACGTCGGGCCGCCGGAGTCACCGAAGCAGGTGCCGCCGGTACCCCGGTTGTCGTGCTCGTTGCCGTTCACCTGAAGGATCTGCGGGGTGAGCTTCTGGCCGGGCTCCTCAGCCAGGCGCCGGATCAGCGGGTAGGACATCGGAGTCGGCTTCTGCGGTCCGGAATCGGCCTTGCGGACCTCGGTGCCGTAGCCGACCGAGGTGAAGATCGTGCTGTTCAGCTTGGGCTGCTGGTAGGCGTTCAGGTAGTTCGCCGGCGCGATCTTGGCCGGCGCGATGGTCGTCACGGGGCGGTCGAGCACGATGACGCCGACGTCGTTCCAGTTGTCCAGGTCGGTGAAGTCGGAGTACGCCGGGTGGGAGTGCGCCGTACCGGACTTGTAGCCGGCCTTCTCGAGCTCGGCCTGGGTGTAACCGGCCGCCGGGTCGGCCGCGACCGGGAACGGCGACGGCGGCTGCTCGGCGATCACCGAGTCGAAGGTCACCAGCGTCTTGCCCTTGGTGCCGAGCGTGCAGTGCGCGGCGGTCACGAGGACGGTCGGCGAGACCAGGGTTGCCGTGCAGCGGAACCGTCCGTCGGGTTGGTAGAACAGGATCAGACCGACGTTCGGATGACGGTTGCCATCCGGTTCGCCACCGGTGATGGCGGTGGCCGACAGCAGTGGCAGGGTGGCGAGTCCCAGTGCCAGCGCGATGATGCCGATGATCCGGCCGAGTCGACTCCTCATATCTCCTCCAGAAATGGTGATGCGTCCCTGCATTTGACCAGCGCGGACCACCCTCGTCCACAGGCCGGACTACATTCAGTGATCGAGCTGACCGACAGTGACGACCCGGAAACGCCTCGCGTTCTAGACGAAGGAAGTCCCGCCGGTACGGCGGTACTCCCCCGGCGTACGGCCGTAGTGGCGCTTGAACGCAGTAGAGAACGGCCGTACGTCGGAGTACCCGCAAGCGTGGGCAACCTGGGTGACTGTGAATGCCGGGTCGAGTAGTAGCTGCGCGGCAAGCTCAAGCCGAAGGCGGCGCAGGGTGGACATCATCGAGGCGCCGACGACCTGCCTGAACAGCCGCTCCGCATGGCGCTCGGACAGGTGTACTGCGGCCGCAACCTCTCGCACGGTCACCGGGCGAGCCAGGTTGTCCAGCAGGTGCCGCTGCATCGCCTCCACCACCACTGGCCGGCGATCCCGTACTACGGGGGCGACTGACAAGTCCTCGTCGAGTGCGAACGCCCGTGCCGTGCCCAGCACCAGCGCAGCTCCTAGAGCAGCCGTCGCCTCGCCATAGCCGGATCGCAGCTCCGCAGCCTCGTCCGCCAGCGCAGTGATGACCGCAGGCAGCCCACCGAGCTCCCTCGACACCACTGGACCGTCAGAGCGCATCAACCCCGACCACCAGCCGGTACCGGAGACAGTCGACACAGCGCGGAAGGTGAAGCCCCAGAACGCGATCCCCAGCGGCGCCGACCGGCTCGACTCGATCTCATGCACGTCACCCGGCCGGGCCAGGAACACATCGCCCGCATTGACCTCGTACGTCGTGGTACCGGAGTTGAAGCGGCCCTCGCCCGAGTAGGCCAGGCAGACCTCATGGAAGGAGTGACTGTGCCAGTAGTTCCGCCAGTACTCCGGCCGGTAGTGCCCCCAGCTCACGAAGTCAGCCCGGAAGCCCCCGACCTCGCAGGACTCCAGAAGCCCCGCGAGGTCGACGAACCGCCCCGCCGTCCCAACAGCTGCCAGGCTCAAACCGAACCTCTGCCGGTCGGGTCGATGCCTCGCAGGATCATGCCCTGGCCGAGGGAGTGTTCGTGGGTCTTGACGGTCGGCGGGTCGGACGGGTCGCGGTACTGGACGAGCCAGGTCGTGCGGGCCTCGCTGCTGACGTTGACGCCGGAGCCGTGCACGGTCAGATAGGTGAAGAACAGCACGTCTCCGGCCTCGGCCGGCTGCGGGACGGCGTCCTCGAACGGTACGTCGGGCAGGTGGAACGAGCCCTCCGCATCGTGTTCCCGCGGCCCGGCCAGGTGGCTGCCCGGGATCACCCGGACGCAGCCCTTCTCCACAGGAGCGTCGTCGAAGTGGAAGATCGCGGCCCCGACCCGGTGGTACGTGTGCGGGAAGAACGGATAGTCCTGGTGCAGCGGGAACGGCGAACCGTTCTCCGGCGGCTTCACGAACAGCTTGGTGTGGTGCAGCTGGACGTCCTCCACCCCCATCACTGCGGCAGCCACATCGGTGAAGCGAGGGTCCACCAGCAGCTTCGAGAAGACCGCGTCGTAGAACTGCGCGTCGTGCAGGTGCTGGAGCCGCGTCTTCGCGTCCGACATCCCCATCGCGGACTGCCAAGTGGGGTCGTCATCGCGGTTCAGCCGGGCCAGCAACGCATGGCCGGCCTCCCGGCACGCCGCCGCTTCTTCCTTGCTGAGCAGGCCTTTCACCAGTACGAAGCCCTGCTCGGCGTACTGCGTCGCCAGCGCCGCCAGATCCGCTCGGCTCTGCGTGATCGTCATCTCGGATCCCTCCTGATCGGTTACCCCCGAGCCTACGAACGAAGGCGCCCAGGCAGCAGGATCTGCCCGGACGCCGATGTTCGCAAGACAGACACGCTGTGTTGGATTCTTTCCCCACCCCACCGCCCCGGTCAGCCAAGGAACAGACAGTCCGCCTGGTACGGAACCATCGCGATGGCGTCCTTCTCGGGGTCGCAACTACCGGCCGGGGCAACCCCGCCGACGGTGTTCAGCCGCAGGATCTGGGTGGTGTCGGCCAGGATGCCGCTCCGCCCGCCGATCTGCTGGGCGTCGAGCAGCAACTCCGGGATGTTGCCCTGACCGTTCGCCGACTTGCTGACCAGCTTGCCGGTGACCGCAGTACCGTCCGGCGCGATCCACTGCGGCGGGCCGTCGACCGGCTTCGAGAACGAGTGCAGGATGCCTTCCCGCAGTACTGCGGCCACGCCGAACTGACCGAACGCGAACCCACCACCGGGCTGGGCGACGCACTGGTAGATCTGCGACCCACCAACGACGGCTGCTTGCAACGCACGCGGCTGTCCGTGGGTGTTCTTCGCGAGCTGCCCCCGCACGGCGCCACCGCTGAACTCGGCGGTGTGCAGGTTGGTGTAGAACGCGGCCGGCTCCTTCGCGAGGCGTCCGGCCAGTTCGGCGCCGACCGTCGCAGTACCGGCGACACCGGTCACCGAAGCCGGCAGCCCGTCCGCGTCAGCGAAGAGATCAGCCACGACCGCGCCGTTGACACCCTTGGCGCCCGCGTGGATGTGGCCGTTGGTCGGCGCACCGATCCTGCTCCAGACAGCGGCATATGAGAGCTTGTCACCGCTTGCCTTCAGCAACCACTCGGCGTGGCCGTCCTGGTCACCGGACGGCTTCGGGCCAGGCACCTCTTGCTTGCCATCGGCAACCGCCTGCAGGTTCGCCGCAGCGCTGCCGTTCAGTACTCCGTTGAGATCCACCGAGCGGCTCAACGCTTGGGTCTGACCGCGAACGGCACCGCCGGGGAACTCAGCCGTGTGCAGGTTCAGGTAGAACCCGGCCGGGTTCGCACGGATCGAGTCGAGCAGTGCCTTGTCAGGCACCTTCACGCTGCCCGTCACGGCCGACACTCCGGCCGGGATGTCCGAGCCGAGGAAGTCGATCTTCACGCCACCGTTCGTGCCCGCCGCGCCCTGATGGATGTGGAACGCCTTCGGAGCGGTGATGTTCTGCCAGCGGACGGCGTACGAGACCTGGTCGCCCTTGATCCGGACGACTGCAGTCGCCCGTCCGTCCGGGTCGTTGACGGCCGGACCACCCGCGACCGGTACTTCGTTGCGCCCGCTCAGCCCAGCGGCGAAGTACACCGCCGACGCCTTGCTGTCAGTCACCTGGGCGGGCTGTATGGAGTGACCGTCATGGGCGAAAGCGACACCGGCGACAATCGTCGACGCCGCCACACCCGTGACGACAGCTGGCAGGACAAACTGGCGAACAGACATCGGGAAAGCCTTTCGTAGTTGGTCTTCGGTGCCCTCGACCAACAGCACGCAGGAATTCCGCCATCGGTTCAGATCAATTTTCTACAGCCCCAGCTGGCCCAGCCGGACGCTGATCCGCGGGTCGGTCGACACCACCGGCGTCTCCTTGCGGACCCACGGGTCGCCGTCGAAGTACGTCTGGAAGATCTTCTCCGCGGTCCGGGTCGCCAGCGCCTGGCTGGTCAGCGTCGGGTTCGGTCCGCCGAGGCCGTTCGACAGCGCCGAGTTGTCGGCGATGAACAGCCGCTTGACCGCTCGCGTCTCGCCGCGGGGGTCGAGCACCGAGTTGTGCTCGGACTCCCCCATCCGCATCGACGACTGGACGTGCAGGATGAGCGGCGCCCAGTCGATCCGGTAGACCTTCTTCGCGCCCGCGCCCCGCAGCAGTTCGGCCGCCTTGCGCGCCATGAACTCGCGGTTGTTCAGCGTCCGCTTGGTCCGCTTCCGCTGCTGGAAGGTGACCTTCGGGATCGGCCCGTTCTCATCGGCCGGCAGCGCCGACGTGGTGACCCGGTTCTGGGCCTCGACATCGTCATCGGTGATCACCAGCACGGTGAGCAGCTTGTCGATCCCACCGGCCAGCAGTTCCTTGAGCTCCGGTCCCATCAGCCGCCCGGCCGGCCCGTCCCATGGCCCGGTCTGACCGCGGCCGTTCCTGTACTGACCACGGATCCCACTGTCCGACAGCGTCCCGGCGAAGGCGTTCAACGCCGGCGGCAGCCCGACGTTCTCCAGTCCCCCGTACGGCGGGTAGTCCAGCCGCGCGCTCGACCCGACGCCCTTGGGATTGCCGGTGTAGTCGTCGAACGACCCGATCATCCAGTCGAAGAAGTGATCGGTGTAGCCGCGCCCGACCCAGCCGTTCGGATTCGGCAGCCCGCTGTTGAACCAGAGCCGCGGATTCTCCGTGCACCCACCGGACATGACCACGACCCGAGCATCCTCGCGATGCTCGTCACCCGACACGTTGTCCCGCCACGTCACCCCGGACGCGGTCAGCACTCCGTGCCGCGACTCCGTATGCACCCTGGTCACATAGGCGTCGGCGATCAACTCCACCGGCTTGCCGCCACGGGCCCAGACCTCGGCCGTCACCGCCATCGGCACATAACTGTTGTCCGTCGAGCGCTTCGCGAACTGGTTGCGCGGGGCACCATTCGGTCGCATGCACCCCTGGAAGCAGTAACCACAGAAGGTGCAGCCGGTCGCCTGCGGGTAGTTCAGCAGGTTCTTGTCCGACGTCTTGCCCGCCGTGCCACCCGGCTGCAGG
The DNA here is from genome assembly GCF_000372465.1 of Kribbella catacumbae DSM 19601. GTDB lineage: Bacteria > Actinomycetota > Actinomycetes > Propionibacteriales > Kribbellaceae > Kribbella > Kribbella catacumbae. The sequence continues at coordinate 72,465 of NZ_AQUZ01000017.1, read as the reverse complement.
ATCGCGTTCTCCTGCGGCCGGTACGACGGTCCGCGGGTCGTCTTCGTGGTCTGCACGGGCAGGTTCATCGTCTCCGCACCGCGGAAGAACAGCTGCTCCTTGTGCCCCATCGCGGCCGTCTGGACGGGCATGATCGCCTCGACCCATTCGAAGTACGGGACCATTTCCGAATAGGTGAACGGGAACCGGTGGTTCACGTCGTACTCGTTGCGGTCGGCGCCGTCGTACCCCTTGAAGACGCCCGGGTACGCGCGCGGGTAGTTGCCGTAGAAGTGCTGGGTGGTGCCGCCGACGCCGGACAACTGCCAGACGAACGAGTTCTGCGGCCACTCCCTGTACCAGGCCGGCTTGGACCGGTCGGTCGGGCCGAGCCGGAAGTACCCGGTGAGCGGGTTGTTGGCGTCGTCCTCGAAGGTCGTCCACTCCTCCCGCGGCTTCGCGTGCCGCGGTCCGGCCTCGAGCAGGAGAACGTCGAGGCCCTTCGCTGCCAGCTCCTTGGCGACCACCGGTCCACCACCGCCGGCTCCGATCACGATCACGTCGCGCATCAGTCGTGCACCTCCGTACGCCCTTGGTAGTAGCCGATGAAGTCGTCCCAGCCTTCGACGGGCCCGTCCGGCTGGTAGCCGGTGAGGGTCCAGCCGACCGGCCGCTTACGCAACTGCTTCGTCTTCGGGTCGAACACGGCGAATTCGCCGTACGCGCCGAAGGTGGCGAACTCGATCAGGGCGCCGCCGACGAACTTGAGCAGCCCGGACACCGAAGCCTTCAACGGCTCGGGGAACTGCACGTCCAGCAACGCGACCAGGTCCGAGTCGGTCTTCTCGATCAGCTCGAACGCCTTGGCCTTCTCGGCGTAGGTGAGCCGCGCGAACGGCGACAGATGCGGGCCGTTCACCGCGGCCGGGTTCACCTGGGTCGCCATCAGGTTCAGCAGACCGGCGATCGGGAACGACAGCGGCAGCGTCTCGTCACTCTGCAACAGCGCGGCGAACGCCTGGTCCAGCGTGCGCAGCTCAGCAGGCAGTACTTCGAGGCCCGGCAGGCTGATGCCCGTGTCGGCCAGTCCCGTCACGAGGGCGGCACTGATCGGCTGGGCGAGAGCATCGGGGAACGGGACGAAGTGTTCCAGCGCGTTGATCATGAAGTCGGTCGCGCCGGCCTCCATCGCACCGGGAGTGCGGCTGCTCGCGCGCTGGGTGCGGGAGTACTGGTCCGGACCGGGCAAGGCGAACGCGGTCAGACCGTTCAGAGTGTCGCGGGCGAGGGCCGCGAGGACTGGGCGGACCAGGTCCACCGCGGGCGGGAGGAGCGGGTTCGTCGCGGCATCGGCGGGATTGAGCAGGCTGCGGGTCAGCAGCCCACCACCTCCCAGCGCCGCACCGAGGACACCGATCCGGGCCAGGAAGGCCCTCCGGGCAAGAGGTACTGCAGCGGGCATTCGGGGGTCCTTCGCAAGGAGACGGGGCCGACGCCGGCATCCCACAGGGAAGGAACCTCCGGCACCACTGGTCTTACAACGACCAGCGGTACCGGGAGGTCACTCGTCGGTTTCCACCGGTACTGCGATCGGCCGCGGCCAGGCCCAGAGCACGAACAGGGCAGCGAAGACGAGCATCGCGATGCCTGACCGCCGTCAGATCCGGATCTCGGCGACCACTGGCAGATGATCGCTGCCGGTGGACGTCATCACCCACGCCTTGGTGGGGGTGACGCCGCGGACCATGATGTGGTCGATCCGGGCCATCGGGAACTTGGCCGGCCAGGTGAAGCCGAAGCCGTGACCGGCGGCGCCCTGGGCCGAGCGGAGCCCGGCGGTCAGCGGGGCGAGGCTGCGATCGTTCGCCGTACCGTTGAAGTCGCCCATCACGATCACGCCGGCCACCTTCTCCTGGGCGATCTGCTGACCCAGCTGTTTGATCGTGTCGTTGCGCTGGCCCGAGGTGAAGCCGCTGGTGCCGACCCGGACCGAGGCCAGGTGTGCGACGTAGACGGCGACCTTGCCCTCGGGGGTGGCCACCTCGGCCCGCAAGGCCCGGGTCCAGGCGAAGCCGACGTCGATCGCCTCGCTCTCCTCGACCGGGTACTTCGACCACAAAGCGACGGTGCCGCGCGCGACCACATGCGGATAGGTCTTGGCGAACTGGGCCTTGTAGATCTTCAGGTCAGCCGCAGTGATCTCCTCCAGCGCGATGACGTCCGCGTCGGCGCCGAGCAGTTCCGACGCGGTCCGCTTCGGATCCTTGTTGGCCGCGTCCACGTTGTGCGACAGCACACGCAGGTCGTACTGCCCGCCGCCCTTGCCCGGGACCATCAGGTTCCCGAACATCAGGCCCCAGATCACGGTCGGGATCAGCAGAGCCACCCCGGCGCTGGCCGACCGCCGGACGATCGCCGCGACGGCGAGGATCGGGATCACGACGCCGACCCAGGGCAGGAAGGTGTCCAGCAGGCTGCCGAGGTTGCCGATCGAGTTCGGCACGTGGCGGTGGAACACCAACGGCACGGCCGTCAGGATCGCCAGCACCGCGATGACCCAGCCGCGACGCCACTTGCCGCCACGGCGTTCCCGCCGGGCAGCGGCACGCCCGGTACTCGGCTTGCGTCGGCCGGCACCCGGCTTGCGGCGGCTGGGAAGAGTCTGGCGGTCGGACATGAACCGATTCTTGCGGACCCGGGGTCAGGACCAAAGCCCGGGAGGGCCCGATCATCCTGACGCCGGTCCGATTTCATCCCTTGGTACGACCCGTCCCGTCCGAAGGGACGGCCAAGATTGCTTGCCTAAGGCAACTTACGTCGCGTCAGTTCTTGCCGGCCAGCAGTTTCTCCAGGTCGCTCAAGGTGGCCATCGCGCCGATCGGGCCGAGTCCGAGGAACCAGACCTCGTCGTCGACGCGGGCGACCTTGCCGGCCTTGACCGCGGGAAGCGCCTTCCAGATCTTGCCGTTGACGACCGTGTTCTCTCCCGTCTGGTCCGGTTTGCCGTAGCTGGAGTAGAAGATCCAGTCACCGTCGGCCTGGGCGATGTTCTCCTGGGAGATCTCGACCGCCAGCTCCTTGATGTCCTGCACCTTCGGCCGCGGCAGGCCGACGTCCTTCAGGATCACGCCGATGAAGGACAGGTTGCCGTAGAGCCGGATGTCGCCCGGCCGGAACCGGACCAGCGAGATCGTCGGCGACCCGCTGACCTTGCTCTTCACCTCGTTCGCGCGCTTCTGGTAGTCGTTCAGCAGCCCGGTGGCCTTCGCCTCCTCGCCGAGCGAGTCGGCCAGCAGCAGGAAGTCCTCCTTCCAGGGGAAGCCGGGGCGGATGCTGAACACGGTCGGCGCGATCGCGGTCAGCTTCGGGTAGAGGTCGTTGGCCCGCAGCTTGCTGCCGATGATCAGGTCGGGCTTCAGCGCGGCGATCGCCTCGAGGTTCAGCTCGGTGACACCGCCGACCGTCTTGATGCCCTGCGCCTTGTCCTTCAGGTACGCCGGTACGCCGCTCTGCCCGGCGTTCGTCGCCATCCCGACCGGCGTGATGCCGAGCGCCAGGACGCCGTCCAGCTCACCGCTGTCGAGCACCACGACCCGCTCGGGCTTCTTCTCCAGCTTGGTCTCGCCGAGCGCGTGCTTCACCGTCCGCGGAAAGACCCCCGGCTGCGCGTCCGACCCGAGCTTCGCGGTCGCCTCGTCGGCGGTCGAGAACAACCTGCCACCGGTCGCCACCTCGGTGTCACCGACCCCGGTGTCAGCCGATTTGTTGTCGTTACTGCCGCAGCCTGCCAGCAGCACCGTCATCATCACCGCACCGGCGGCCAGCCGCCGAGCCGTTCCCATCACAAGCAGTCCCATCTCTCCAAGGTCGATGGTTGAGGCTACAACAACTTTGGATAGGCATTCCTAACCGGTCAGCTCGACTTCCTTGACGCAGAGGGGCAGGGCCCAACCAACCTGATCATTCGCCCCCTTTTCACCTGGAGGGTGAAAAGGGGGCGAATGATCAGAAGGTGGGGGGGGTTACTTGCTGCCGGACTTGTATTTGTCGTAGGCCTGCTGCTCGAGCTCGAGGTACCTGGTCATCCCCGTGCTGTCGAGGCCCTTCACGTAGGCCTCCCAGCCGGTGTCGAGGTTCTTCGTCCCGGTGATGAAGGCCAGCTGGTTCTGCGTTACATAGCTGTTGAGGTTGGTCTGCAAGGTTGCCAGCTCACCGCTCAGGCTCGGGTCAACCCAGACCGAGGCCAGCGGGAACCACTGCGCCTTGTCCTCGTGGCCCTCGTACTGCTTGGTCGCCTGGAAGAGCCGGCGCTCGAGGCCCGAGTCGGAGTAGATGTCGGCCGGTACCGCCTGCTCGTTGCGGTAGGCAAGCGTGATGTTGTACTGCGCCATCGAGTCCCAGGAGATGTTCTTCTTGTGCTCGGATTCGCTGAACCGGTAGTACCCCACCTTCGTCTTGTCGTCGAGGGCGATGTCTCCCGGACGCGGCTTGGACCAGCCGACACCCTCCGGACCCATCACGCTGACCTTGCGACCCTCGTCGCTGTAGATGTAGTCGAGCATCTTGACCGCGGCGACCTGCGCCTCCTTGCTGGCCTTGTTGGTCAGCATGAAGGTGTAGCCGGTCGAGCTCGGGTAGTTGTAGCCGGTGTAGCTCTTGCCATCTGGACCGGTCAGCGGCGGTACTGCGTCGTACTGCTTGTCGCGGCCGTCTTTGGAGCCCAGCTGGACGAAGATGCCGGGCCACAGCACCGGCACGGAGCCGACGACGACGGCCTTCGGGTTGTTGCCGGTGGCCTTCAGCGCCTCCGCGTTCTGGGTGAAGGAGGCCTTGTCGATCAGGCCTTCCTTGTAGAGGGAGTTGATGTACTTCAGGCCCTCCTTCCAGGCATCGGAGTTGACCGGCGTGACGACCTTGTCGCCGTTCAGCGCGAGCAGCGAGCGGTTGCTGTTGCCGCCGACCGGGTTGTAGGCGAACGCGTTCATCAGGAAGCCCATCAGGCTGCTGTCCTGGACGTCCGTGGTCATCGGGATCTCGTCGGCCTTGCCGTTGCCGTTCGGGTCCTGGGTCTTGAAGGCCCGCAGTACGGTGCGCAGGTCCTCGGTCGTCTTCGGCATCTGCAGGTTGAGCTTCTTCAGCCAGGCCGAGTTGATCCAGAGCTTGTCCGGGTAGGTGCAGTGGAAGCAGTCCGACCACTGCGGCAGCGCGTAGATGTGCCCGTCCGGCGCGGTGGACATCTCCTTCAGCGTCTTGTTGGAGTCCAGCTGCTTCTGGATGTTCGGCGCGTTGTCCTTGATCAGCTGCTCGATCGGTACGGCGACGCCCTGAGTGCCGAGCTTCTGCACCTCGGCCTGGGTGATGCCGTCGACCCAGGGAATCAGCATGAACAGGTCCGGGTAGTCGCCGCTGGCGAGCGCGATCTGGCGCTTCTCCTTGGCTGCCCCCGCGTCGAGAGTGGTGGTCTGCCAGCGGAACTGGATCTTGAACTTGTCGCTGATGGCCTTGGTCACCAGGTTGCTGTCGAGGTTGTCGTCGGGTCCCTGCGGCGCGAAGGTGTCGATGATGACCTTGCCGTCGGCACTCACCTCGTTCTTGGCGCCGTCGTCGGACTTGTCGGAGCTACAGCCCGCGACAGCCAGCGCGATGGCAGCCACCAGGCCGGCCACCACCTTGGGTTTGGTTGAGCGCATTTTCTTTCGTTTCCCTTCTGGAACAGGACTACTAACCCTTGACGGCACCGACCATCACGCCCTTGGTGAAGTGGCGGGCGATGAACGGGTAGATGATCAGTACGGGCAGGCTCGAGATGACGATCAGCGCGTACTTGAGCACGTTGGCGAGTTGCTGGCGTTCGAGCGTCGCCGCGACGTCCGCGGCGGCGCCGGTGGTGGAGTTCAGGATCAGGATGTTCCGCAGCACGATCTGCAGCGGATAAAGGCCCGGGTCCTTGAGATAGACCAGTGCGTCGAAGTAGGTGTTCCACTGGAAGATCGCGTACATCAGGGCGATCACCGCGATCACCGGCTTGGACAGCGGCAGCACGATCGACCAGAGGAAGCGCAGGTCGCTGGCGCCGTCGAGGACGGCGGCCTCGTACAGGTCGTCGGGGATGGTGTGGCGGAAGAAGGTGCGCGCGATGATGACCTGCCAGACCCCGATCGCACTCGGGATCACCATCGCCCACCGGGTGTTCAGCATGCCCAGGTCCTGGACCACCAGGTACGTCGGGATCAGACCGCCGGAGAACAGCATCGTGAACAGCAGCAGGCTCATGATCAGGTTGCGGCCGAAGAAGGTCTTGCGCGACAGCGGATAGGCGATCGCGACCGTCAGCGTGACGCTGATCAAGGTGCCGCCGACGGCGTAGACCAGCGAGTTGTAGTAGCCCTTGAGGATCTGCGGATCGCTGAGCGCCTCCTGGTACGCGCGCAGGCTCGGCTCGACCGGCCAGAGGAAGACCTGGCCGGAGCTGACCGCTCCCGCGCTGCTGAACGAGTTGGCGACCACATAGACCAGCGGCACCAGGACCGCGATCAGGGCGATGGTCAGCATCACCTTCACGCCGGCCAGGAAGATCCGGTCGGTCCGGGTCTCGGCGATCGTGGACGCGCTTTCCTTGGTCATGACCACAGTCCGCTCCCGGTGATCCGCTTGGCGGCGAAGTTCACGCCGAGGAGAAGGAAGAGATTGAGCACGGAGTTGAACAGGCCGACTGCCGTCGCCATGCTGAAGTCCGCGTTCAGCAGGCCGGTCTTGTAGACGTAGGTGGCGATGATCTCCGACTGGGCCAGGTTCAGCGGGTTCTGGAACAGGAAGGCCTTCTCGAACCCGATCGACATGATGTTGCCGACGCCGAGCACCAAGATGATCACCGCGGTCGGCATGATGCCGGGCAGGTCGACGTGCAGGATCCGCATGATCCGGCTCGCGCCGTCGATCTTGGCCGACTCGTGCAGCGCCGGGTCGATCCCGGCCAGCGCGGCCAGGTAGATCACCGCGGAGTACCCGGTGGTCTGCCAGACGTCGGACCAGACGTAGATGTGGCGGAAGTAGTTGGGATCGCCGAGGAAGTCGATCGCCGGGATCCCGAACAGGCCGATCGCGTCGTCGACGAACCCGATCCGCGGCGACAGCACCAGGATCGTCATCGAGACCACGACGACGGTGGAGATGAAGTACGGCGCGTAGGTGACCAGCTGGACGGTCTTCTTGAAGAAGCCGGTCCTGATCTCGTTCAGCGCGATCGCCAAGATGATCGGGATCGGGAAGCTGGCCAGCACCGTGTAGGCGGCCAGGATGAAGGTGTTCTTCACCAGGGTCCAGAAGACCGGGTTCTGGAAGAACAGCTCGAAGTTCCGGAAGCCGACCCAGTCGCTGCCCCAGGGGCCCTTGATCGGGCTGTAGTCCTTGAACGCGATCACCGCGTTGGAGATCGGGATGTACTTGAAGATCACGAAGTACGCGAGCGGGACGATGATCAGCAGGTAGAGCTGCCAATGCCGGCGGAAGCTGCGCCGGGCCTCCGTCCAGCGGCTCGGCCGCCTGATCCTGGCGGTCGTCACCACCTGCTTCAGCACCGGCGCCGGTGGCGCCGGTTTCACCTCGATCGTTCCGCTCACTCCTGCGTCCCTTCCTGCTGATACCAAACCGATATCCGATAGGATTTGGCTTCAACCGGGAGGATGGCACAGAACTCCGGGGAGTGGAAGAGGGAGCTTTAACCCTTTACTACAAGGGATTTCCGACTCTGACCGGAAAGTTGCTTACGACAACAACACAGCGAGGCCCCGTGGATTCACCACGAGACCTGGGCGGCCGTCAGCGCCGGGCGGAGTCGCTCTGCGCTGCGACCCCGGACCGATGCGGGAGTTTATTACCTTCGTGAACTATATACCAGTCAACTGTGCGCCGAGACTTATGTCAAGACGTGAATCTTGCGCCGTCGCTGCGTACCCGGCCGTGGAGGTGCCAGTCGTGCCAGCCGTCGGCGTGCCTGATCGCCTGGCGCAGCGTTCCTTCCAGGACGAAACCGGTCTTGCCGGCGATCCTGCAGGACGCCTCGTTCGCGATCGAGTGCTGGATGCCCAGCCGGTTGAAGCCGAGTTCGTCGAAGGCCCACTCGCGCACGGCCTCAACCGCCCGGGCAGCCACCCCTCGACCGCGTGCGGCCGGCGCCACCCAGTACGAAAGCCCGGCGTCTCCCTCGACCAGGGAGATACTGCGCAACCCCACCTGCCCCAGCGGCTCATCATCGCTGGCGACCACTGCCCAGCTCACCGCTTCCTCGGCGGTCCAGCGCGGCTCCCACTGCGCGATCCATTCGACGGATTCGTCGAGTGAGTCCAGACGCCGGACATGCCAGCGCTGGATACTCGGGCACTCGAACGCGGCCTGCACCATCGGTGCGTCGCTAGCGCGCCACGGGCGTAGCCGCAACTCCTCGTCGACCCTCAGGTGTGGCTGTTCGAGATTGCTGAGTGTTCCTGGTGGCAACGCCGGATCGACGAGCAGAGGCATGCCTCAGAGCGTAGTGCCGGTGAGGCCGAGCTGGCGTTCGATCCATCGGTACGTCGAAGTGCCCGGTCAGCAGGCCGGCCTCGTAGTGCAGGTTCCACTCCGCGAAGTCACCGTGTACGACGTACCGCGGCAGCCCAAGCAAGTTGCTCTCAGCAACAATATCCTTGGCGGCCGCCATCTCGACCTCCGCCCAGTCGGCGAGGTCGTAGGTGAGATCTTCCTGGTCCGCAGCACGTGATACCGCCGTACGACGAGGCACTCACCCGCAGCGATTTCGGTCGGCCGCGCTTCGGGCAGAAAGGACCTGACCCGACCATCACGGGGGAACGGCCGGGCCAGGCTTCTTTGATGGTACCCCCGGTGGGGGTGCGCAATCGGGTAATTGGGGGGCGGCGGGTGGAATCGCTGCCCTACCATCGCGCACATGCAAGCTTCTTCCTGAAAGCGCACCACCGCCGGACCGGCCGTAGTGCGTCACGTCGGCGCTTTGACCGTCGCCTCTGAACGGTCGCGCTTTGCCATGCCCGCACACGTGCTGCTTTCAGGAGCGAATCCACGATGCTTTTGCCTGCCTACCGGGCCGCCGATCCGGCTCGCACCTATTGCGCCTTCAACGGCGCCTGGGCCTACCTGTCCTCACTGGCGTTCACCCTCAGCCTCGTTTACCAGATCAAGGAAGTCGGTCTCAGCCCGCTCCAGCTCGTGCTCGTCGGTACGACGCTCGAGGTCGCCTGCTTCCTGTTCGAGATCCCGACCGGCATCGTCGCCGACCTCTACAGCCGGCGGCTGTCCGTCATCATCGGTTTTGTCCTGATCGGCGCGGGCCTCCTGCTCCAGGGACTGGTGCCGACATTCCTCGCCGTCCTCGCGGCGCAGGTGCTCTGGGGTCTCGGCTTCACGTTCACCTCGGGAGCCGATCAGGCCTGGATCACCGATGAAGTCGGCGAGGACAAGATCGGCCGGATCTTCGTCCGCAGTCAGCAGATCAGCCTCGGTTTCCGGATCGCCGGCATCGTCTCCGCGGGGGCCATCGGCCTGGTCAGCCTGAGCCTGCCGCTGCGACTGTCGGGTGTGGGCATGATGCTGACGGCGCTGGCTCTGTTCGTCTTCATGCGGGAACAGAACTTCCACCCGACCCCGAAGGCCGAACGGGAGACCTTCCGGCAGATGGGCGAAACCTTCAAACACGGCTTGGCGGTCGCCCGGCGCCGTCCGGTGGTCCGCACGCTGGTGCTGATCAGCTTGGTCTCGGGGCTGTCCAGCGAAGTCTTCGACCGGCTGTGGTCGGTGAAGATCCTGTCGGACTTCAGCTTCCCCGATCTGCTCGGAACGACCGATCCGGCGGTCTGGTTCGCTGTGTTCTCGCTGGTCGGCACGCTCCTCGCACTCTGCGGCTCGCTAGTGGTCAACAAGGTCTCGCCGGAACGCGTCAACTCACTGCACCCGAATGGGTTGCTGGCCTTGCTCAGCCTGTTCCAGCTGGGCGGCGTCGTCGGGTTCGCGCTCGCCGGGTACCTGTGGCTCGCGTTGGCTGCGATGTGGGTCGGCAGCATCGCCGGCACCATCGCGTATCCGGTCGAGTCGGCCTGGCTCAACCGCAACCTCGACTCCAAGTCGCGGGCCACGGTGATCTCGATGGTGTCCCAGGCGAACGCGATCGGCCAGGTGGCCGGCGGTCCCCCGCTCGGCGCCCTGGCCGGCTCAACATCGATCCGTACTGCGCTGGTCGCGTCCGGGTTGATCCTTTCGCCGATCCCGCTGCTCTATCTGCGACTGCGGCCGGCCCCGCGGAACGTTGTACCGGCTGCTGAGACGGTTTATTCCGTTTCGACGCGACGGCGGTCGTAGCCGGTCTTGATCAGGCTTGCGACCGTCGTCACGAGCAGCGTTCCGGCGATGAAGCCGAGCGACGTGAGGATGCCGATGTGCGGCAGGTGGATCGCGCCGATGTCGTCGATGTGCGAACCGTGCAGGGCCTCGATGATCAGTTTCACGCCGATGAAGGCGAGGATCGCCGACAGGCCGACGTTCAGGTAGATGACGCGTTCGAGCAGGCCGCCGATCAGGAAGTAGAGCTGGCGCAGTCCCATCAGGGCGAAGGCGTTCGCGGTCAGTACGACGTACGCGTCCTGGGTCAGGCCGAAGATGGCCGGGATCGAGTCGAGCGCGAAGATCACGTTGGCCATGCCGATCGCGGCGATCACGATCACCAGCGGGGTCAGCATCCGCCGGCCGCCGGCGTTCCTGGTGACCAGCTTGCCGTCGTCGTAGTCGTGCTGCAGCGGCAGGATCTTGCGCAGACCGCGGAGGACGGCGTTCTCCTGGAAGTCGGTCTCGTCGTTGTCACCCTCGAGCGCCAGCTTGACCGCCGTGTAGACCAGGAACGCGCCGAAGAGGTAGAACACCCAGCTCGCCGCGGCGATCGCGGCCGCGCCGGCCAGGATGAAGATGGCCCGGAGCAGCATCGAGACGACGATGCCGATGTAGAGCACCTTGTCCTGCGCCATCCCCGGCACGGCGAACCTCGCCATGATGATGACGAAGACGAACAGGTTGTCGATGCTGAGGCTGTACTCCGTGATGTAGCCGGCCACGAACTCCGAGCCGGACGCCCCGCCAAGATGGACGACGAACAGCAGTACGGCGAACAGGCCGGCCACTCGTCGCCACCCTCGCCCAGTTTGCCCGCCCGATCCGCGGGTACGCGAAGGAGGCGCTGCTGGCCGCCCGGACAGTACGGCGCACGAGAACTGGAGGTGTCTGATGGGTATCGGCGCAGGGATCTTTCTGCTCGCCCTCGGCGGCGTGCTCGCGTTCGCCGTCTCGGACCGGATCAGCGGCGTCGACCTGACCATGGTCGGCTACATCTTGATGGGAGCAGGCGCCCTCGGCCTTGTCCTGGTGCTCCTCCTCAACGGCCAGCGCACTCGCTCTTCCCACACCACGGTCGTCGACGACCACCCCGACCCCAGGGATCCGCGGATCTGAAATCTCCGCACAGCTGGAATAAGGCGGCGAGGCCAGCAGCTATAGCGAGCATGAAGGCCATCGTGTTCGACCAGCTCGGCGCAGCCGACTCCGTTCTCCAACTCGTCGATCGTGACATTCCCGAACCAGGACCCGGCGAAGTACGGATCCGGGTAGTGGTCTCCGGCGTGAATCCGACCGACTGGAAAGCCCGCACCGGCCTGTACGGCGGCGACGTGGTCGAGTCAGTCCCGAACCAGGACGGCGCCGGCGTTGTCGATGCCGTCGGACCTGACGTCGATGGCCTGGCCGTCGGCGATCGGGTGTGGGTGACATTGGCCGCTTTCGGGCGACCCTTGAGCGGGACGGCGCAGGAGTACACCGTCATCCCCGCCGAGCGGGCGTTTCCGTTGGCGGACGACGCCTCCTTCGACCTCGGCGCGAGCATCGGCATCCCGGCGATCACGGCACATCGCGCGCTGACCGTTGCCGAGGGCGGGCCGGCGCGACTCTCGCCGGGCGCGCTCGACGGCAAGGTGATCCTGGTCGCCGGCGGGGCCGGAGCCGTGGGGCACGCAGCGATCCAGCTGGCTCGCTGGGCCAGTGCGACCGTGATCGCGACGACCAGCCCCACCAAGACGGAGTACGCGTCGGTCGCGGGCGCACATCACGTCGTCAACTACCGCGATGAGGACGCCGCGACTCAGATCCGCAAGTTCGCGCCCGAAGGCGTCGACCTGATCGTCGAGGTGGCCGCGGGCGCCAACAACGAGCTTGACCTCGCAGTACTGCGTCCGCGCGGCACCATCGCGATCTACGCCAACGACGGCGACCAGCCGTTCGCGATCGACATCCGCGCCAACATGGGACTGAACTCGCGATACCAGTTCGTGCTGCTCTACTCCGTGGGCTGGGAGTTCATCGCGGCCGCCGCCGAGGACATCAATGCCGCAATCGCGGCGGGCGCCGTCCCCGTAGGCGAGGCCGCCGGTCTCCCGCTCCACCACTTCACCCTCGACCAAACCGTCCAGGCCCACCAGTCGGTCGAGTCCGGCGCCACCGGAAAGGTGCTCATCAGCCTGACCTCCAGCTGAGCTGGGCAAGCGCATTCCTGAAGGTTGCGGCCACTGGTCTGTCCCGAGCGACAGGACATAGCGCACGGCGAACAGTGCACCCGAGCGCTAGCTGCGTTGATGTGTACAGCGTCTCGCAGTGCACTACCTGTCGTTAGGGACACCGCCTACTCGTCGTGGTCGGTCTGGCCTTGTTTCCAGTAGCCGGTGAAGAGGTGTGGAAGGCGGGGTTTGGACCAGGGGCGGAGGGGCTTGATCGAGTCTGCTTCGCCGGCGGCGAAGAGGAAGGTGCTGGGGTCGGCTCGGAGTTGCTGGACGGCCGGGGCGAGTTGGCCGCGGGGGACCCAGGTGATGGTCACGTCGGCTCGTTTGGCCAGTGGGTAGGCCGGTTCCTCGGGGTGGTCGTGTTCGATGACCAGGTCGGCGGAGACGTCATCCGAGGATTCCTCTAGCCAGCGGGCCGCTGCGGGGAGGGCCGTGGTGTCGACGGCGAAGAGGTAGTGGGCATAGGTCTGCGGGAACGACTTGGCACCCGGCGGGCCGGCGATCGCGACCTCGTCGCCCGGTTGCAGTTGCACGGCCCAGGTGGAGGCGAGGCCGCCGGGGTGGATGACGAAATCGAGGTCCAGTTCGCGGCCGGCGTACCGGCGTACGGTGTATTTGCGGCTGCGTGGCGGCGGATGCGGCCAGTTGAGCATCAGGTGTTCATTGGGGACCGGGAGGCGCAGCGTGCCATCGGGGTCAGGGAAGATCACCCGGACGTGGTCGTCGAACTGGTAGGTGTGGAAGCCGTCCAGCCCCGGACCTTCGAGCGTCACCCGCAGCATGTACGGCGTGACGTACTCCAGCGCCGCGACAGTCGTCGTCCGGATTCCGATCGGGTACGCGATCCGCTCGATGCCGGTTCCCTGGGTGTGATGCAGCGCGGTCCGCTCGGCCGGGTTCTCGCGGTTCATCCGGCCGCCCACGGCGCGAGCGTCTGGTCGAGGGAATCGAGCGTGAGCAGCGCGGACTCGTACGTCGCCGCCTGCGTGAAGCGCACCGGGAAGACCTTGCCCGCCTTGACCGCCGGCAGGCTCTTCCACAGCGGCGAGGCCAGTACGTACCTGACGGCCTCCCCGACCGAGCCGTCCGGTTCGAGCGTGTAGGTGATCGCGGTCGCGTCCGCGTAGCTCTCCGGCAGCAGCTCGATCGAGGTCTGCTCGGCGACGTCGAGGCTGCCGCCGCCCTTCTTCTTCACCTCGCCGGGGTAACTCATCCCGATGTCGGTGCCGACGTTGGTCCCCCACGATCCCTCGAACTCGTGCTGGAAGTTGCCCTTGGCAACCTCGCCGTAACCGCCGACGTGGCCGAAGCGGACGTCCCGCAGTACGGGCGCGTATTTCGCCTTCAGCTTGGCGACTTTCTGCTCGTAGGCGGTCTTGGCGGCATCGAAGTTCGTACTGCGCCCCGCCGCGTCACTCTGCCGGCGGGACAGCTCACGCCACGCCGACGGCAGCGTCGGCCCGATCGCGACGACGGGCGCGATCGCCTCCAGCCGCTCGAGATCGATGTCGCCGAGCACCGGCTTCGGCACTCCGATCACGATCAGGTCGGGTCTGGCCAGCGCGATCTTCTCGTAGTCGGTCGAGTCAGCCGTCTCCCCCGCGATCTTGGCCAGCTTCTCGTACGTCGCCTTGTCCGCGGCCGACATCATCGGGATGCCCCGCTGCCAACTGGAGATGCCGACCAGCGCCGCGTCCGCCTCGATCAGCACCGGTACGGCGTACCCGGTGGCGACGACGCGCCGCGGATCCTTGGGGACGGTGATGTCGCCGTTGTCGGCCTTGAAGACCCGGGTCTCGACGGCCTGGGCCGGTTCGGGATCGGACGAGCCGCACGCGACCAGGCTGAACGCGACGGCGAGTGCACCCAGCAGGCGCAAAGACATGGCGGGGTTCTTTCTGACAGAGGGCTGGATCGAAGTTAGGCTAGCCTTACTCCGATGCGCTCACTAGCGCGCACAGGTCAGCCACTGTCGCCGGGAGGACACCTTTGAGTTTGGTGACCGTGTTCGGCACCGACCCCGAGTCGTGCCGCGAGTTCGGCTACGGACTGGGCACGCCGGGCGGGATCCTCGTGCTGCGCTGCGTCTCCGCCGGGCGACTCGAATTCGGTGAGAGCCGGCAGGACTTCCTCCACCAGCTCTACTGGTCGCCCGACGGCCCACTGTCGGCCCGGCACGGGAGCGCGACCTCCTTCGCCGGTTCGTCGGAGGCGGTCTGGGTGCAGCGCGCCGTCACCCACGCGGTGCACGCCCCTGACCGTCAACTCGTCTTCCGGGTCTGCCTGCGCGAAGTACCGGCGGCGCTGACCGGTCTTCGGTTCGGCGCTGTCGCCATTTCGCCGGAGGCCGGCCAACTGGTCGCGGAGATCGCCACACCCGGGTACGCCGAGGCTGACGCCCTGGCGGCCCGTGCGCGGATCATGGCCGGCCTCGGTGCGTCGGTGCGCGACTTCACCGGTCTTCACACGGATGGGCCAGGCTTCGCCTTGCGAGTGGCACGCGAACTCGCCCAGGACCCGGGCAATCCGACCCAGCTGGACGAGTGGGCGGCGCGGTTCCACATCAGCCCGAAGACACTGCAACGAGACTTCCACCGCGAGTTCGGTAGGTCCTTCACCGCCTGGCGAACGCACCTCCGCCTCCGCGCGGCCCAGGTCCTCCTCGACACCCATCCGGTCTCGGAGGTAGCCCATCGTGTCGGCTATTCCAGCCCATCAGCCTTCATCGCCGCCTTCACCCGCACCTACGGCCACACCCCCGGCCGCCACTCCCACTTCGTCAGGTGAGCAGGACTGTCTTGCCGACTACCGTGCGGGCTTCCATGGCAGCGTGAGCGTCGGCGGCGTGTTCCAGGGTGCCCTAGAAACTCAACTTTGGTTGAGGTCAAGCACACTGACAGCGGATCGCGCCCTCGGGCGCGGTCATGCGCTTCGCGTGAAAGAAAATTGTCGCGGAGCGGCAAATTTCCTTCACGCGGTGGCGTGGTGCGGGTCCTGACCGCCTGCCGCTCGGCTGCTAACCGGCTCTGCGCCTAACCCTGCGACCAACCCTGGCGGACTGTAGGAGATCCGCCTTGGCCTGTGGGGGATCCGAGGGAAGTCTCTGGGGTTTGGGGCGCTGGTAGCGTCCTGGGTCTGATGATCGAGCTTCCGGGTGGCAAGGTCGGCTTGCGTGACGAGGGGTCGGGGACGTCGTGGGTCGTGGAGGTGCCGCCGTTTCGGCTGGCGGGCTGTGCGGTCACGCAGGCTCAGCACTCCGAGGGCGCGTCCGGTGAGCTGCCGGCGACTGATGTCTCCTGGCTGGACGCGGTCCGGTACTGCAACGAGTTGTCGGTGACGGAGGGGCTCGTACCCGCGTACGGGCTGGTCGATGGGGATCGGGACGGGGAGCGGGTCACCTGTGACTGGACGGTGAACGGGTATCGGTTGCCGTCGGAGGCCGAGTGGGAGTACGCGTGCCGCGCGGGCAGCCGCGAGGCGCGGTACGGCGAGCTGGACGAGATCGCCTGGTATCGCGACAACTCCGACGGCCGGGTGCACGAGGTCGGCGGCAAGGTCCCGAACCGGTGGGGCTTCCACGATCTGCTCGGCAACGTGTGGGAGTGGACCTGGGAACTCCACTCACCGGAGTACGGGCCGTATCGCGTGTTCCGCGGCGGTGGCGCCTACGACCCGCCCAACGCCTGCCGGGCGTCCAGCCGTCGCAAGAGCCATCCCACGTTCCACATCGACGACCTGGGCTTCCGCCTCGCCCAAACCATCTGCTGACGTTGTCCACCGGCGCGGAGAACTGTCCCGACCGACAGGACATAGTCGGTGTTCGGCCGGCCCGCCACGCTCAGGGAGGTGGCGGACAGGCACGATTTGGGCACTATGTCCTGTCGGTCGGGACGCCAACCGGCGTTGGCTTCCGCTGATTGCCGGCTGCCGATCGCCAGCTGGAGTTGGCTTCCGCTGACTACCAGCTCGTGTTGAGGGGTTTGCCTTCCGTGTAGCCGGCGGCGCTCTGGATGCCGACGACCGCGCGGTCGTGGTACTCCTCCAGGTTGGTGGCGCCGACGTACGTGCAGGAACTGCGGATGCCGGAGACGATCGAGTCGAGCACGTCCTCGACGCTGGGGCGCTCGGGGTCGAGGTACATGCGCGCGGTCGAGATCCCTTCGCCGAAGAAGCTCTTGCGAGCGCGCTGGAAGGGGGTGTCGTCCGCTGTACGGAGTCGCACCGCGCGGGCAGACGCCATCCCGAAGCTCTCCTTGTAGATCCGGCCGTCACTGTCGCGATGCGGGTCACCCGGCGACTCGTAGGTACCGGCGAACCACGAGCCGATCATCACGCTGGACGCTCCGGCGGCGAGCGCGAGCGCCACGTCCCGCGGATGCCGTACGCCGCCGTCCGCCCACACGTGTTTGCCGAGCTCGCGGGCCCTGGTCGCACACTCCAGCACGGCGGAGAACTGCGGCCGGCCGACCGCCGTCTGCATCCGGGTCGTACACATCGCGCCAGGGCCCACGCCGACCTTGACGATGTCGGCACCGGCTTCGACCAGATCCTGGACGCCGTCGGCGGTGACGACGTTGCCCGCCACGATCGGCACGGTGGGCTGCAGGGCGCGGACGGTTCGCAGTACGTCGAGCATTCGCTCTTGATGACCGTGCGCGGTGTCGATCACCAAGAGGTCGATGC
The DNA here is from genome assembly GCF_000372465.1 of Kribbella catacumbae DSM 19601. GTDB lineage: Bacteria > Actinomycetota > Actinomycetes > Propionibacteriales > Kribbellaceae > Kribbella > Kribbella catacumbae. The sequence goes on along the minus strand of NZ_AQUZ01000017.1, from coordinate 55,201 downwards.
CGGCGTCGAGCAGTGATTTCGCCTTCTGCTCGGCGTCGCCGTTGATACCGATCGCGGCAGCGACCCGCAGCTTGCCGGCAGCGTCGACAGCCGGTTCGTACAAGGTCGCGCGGAGTGCGCGTTGCCGGGTGAGGATGCCGACGATGCGGCCGTCCTCGTCGATCACCGGCGCCAGTCGGTGGTGGCCGTCGTTGAGCTGGTTGAAGGCTGCCTCCGCCGCGATTCCCGCCGGCAAGGTCAGCGGTTCGCGCGACATGATCCCTTGGAGCTGGGTGTAGCGATCGACGCCCTCGCAGTCGGCGTCGGTCACCACGCCGACCGCGCGACCGTTCTCGACGACGATCACCGCGCCGTGGCCGCGCTTCGGCAGCAGGTTGAGCGCCTCCCCCACGGTCCCGCTCGGCGGCATCACCAGCGGGGTGTCATAGATCGTGTGCCGCTCCTTGATCCACGAGACCACGTCGGTCACCACCTCGACCGGAATGTCCTGCGGAATCACCGCCAGCCCACCGCACCGGGCGATCGTCTCGGCCATCCGCCGCCCGGAAACCGCGGTCATGTTGGCGGCAACGATCGGGATCGAGGCGCCACTCCCGTCGTGGGTGGCCAGCTCCACATCCAGTCGCGACTGAACAGCAGACCTGTTCGGCACCAGAAATACGTCGTTGAACGTCAGATCCTGCTCAGGCGCCTGTCCCCGAATAAACCGCACACCACTCACCTCACTACCCAGAAACCAGTTCCCCTCGGAGACTACGTCACGCCCGCTTGAAGCCCTTGAAGGTGAGCCAGAGGCCGAGTGAAAGCTCCCACAGGACGATCGGGACGGTTGCGATCCCCGACCAGACGGAGAGCTGGTCGTAGGCGCCGAACACCACGGCGCACCCGGAGACTAGGAACAGCGGGGCTCCGATCAGGCCCATCAGGGGAATGAGGCGCGGTACGAGCCGGGAGCGGTAGAGCAAGGTGCCGAGCAGCAACGCGTTCACGCCAGGGATGAGACCGGGGCCGAGCAGGAACGTCCAGTCGTGGATCGCGACGAGTGACTGACCCACAGTGACGAGTGTGGCCGGGTCTGTCCCGGCCGCCGCGTTCTCACGCAAGGTCACCACCGAGAGAACGGCCACGACGCCGAGGACGATGTAGCCCGCCTCGAGGACGCGAGCGGTGACGAAACCCAGCGCGAGACGTTCGCTCTGCTGTTTGAGCACCGGAAACAGGACGACCGCCGTACCGATAACGGTGATGGCAGTGATCACTTCGAGCAGGCCGCCCAGCAGTACGCCCGAACTGGATCCGGAGCCGAGGATGTAGTTCGGGTCGTTGACGAGGCGGTCGTAGAGCGGAAGCGCCGGGATCGAGGCCGCGAACGTGATCAGGTAAAGGACGCCCGCGATGAGCGCCGTCTTGTTCGTCGGGTCCGTGGGGATGGTCGGTGGCAGTGCTGTACTGCGGGTGATGGTCGTCATGTCCGCAAGCTAGAAGGCGATGCGATGAGCAGGCATCACCACAAGTGGTGATTCTGGTGGTGACTCAGCGGGAGAACAGATCGAGTTCGGTAGCCCGGCGTACCGCGGCGCGGCGGTTGTTCACGCCGAGCTTGGCATAGATGTGCTTGGTGTGAGTCCGCACGGTGTTCAGGGACACGATCAGCTCGCGGGCGATCCCCGGGCCGTCGAGATCGGTCCCGAGCAGGCGCAGTACGTCGAACTCGCGCGCGCTGAGTGGCTCGATCAGGCCCTGTTTGACCGGCGTACCGGGGTCGGTCCTCAGGAGCGTCTGGGCGGGAACGCTTCCTTGTTTCGCGAGCGTTCGCAGCATGGTGGTCATCGGCGGGCCTTCGTCGATGAAGATCCGGACGTGGCGGTCCGGCTCGGCCAGCGTCAGCGCGCGTTGCAGCGAGGCGAACGCCGCGGCGTTGTGGCCTAGCGACCGGTGAGCGAGCGCCTGCAGCACCAGGATCTCGATGACGCTTCCGGTCCGTTTGCCCTCTTCCGCGGCTTGCAGGAGACGTTGCAGGAAAGCCTCCACCGGGGAGGCTTGAGTCAGGAGCAGGCGGGCCAGGGTGAGGTGTTCGAACTCGCGCAGATAGCTGAGTTCATCGTCGATGGTCAGACCTTGCTCACGCACCCAGCCGAGCGCCGCGTTGAGCTCCCCCGACGCGATCCACACCCTTGCGCGCAGGGCGGGTATCGGCCGTACGTTCGGGAAGTAGTCGCTGACATACACGCGCTCGGCCTCGTTGAGCAGGTCGACCGCTGCCGCGAGATCTCCTTCCGCCTGCCGGATCCTGGCCATCGCGACGCGCCGACGATACGAGTACTGCGCCAGGCCGGCGTGCTCGCCCAGCTCCTGACTCTTGGCCAGGTACTGCGTGGCCGTCCGCAGGTCATTGCGCTCGCGATGCAGGTCGCTCAGTCCGACGTACATGTCGGCCGTTCCCCGTGGTAGCTGCTGACCTTGCTCGGGTTTGAGCAGCAGCGCCTGTTCATAGGTGCGCATCGCATCGCTGGGACGGCCTTGCGCCAGCCGGATGTCCGCCAGCGCGATCGCGCAGCCGAGGGCATCCGCCGTGTAGCCGGCGCGTTGCAGTCCCGCGGTGCAGTCCGACCACGCCTGGTGGGCAGCGTCGAGATCGCCGGTCGCCCAGAAGGCGAGCCCCAGCAATCCGGCGGCTGCCGAACGCCAGAGGTAGCTCTCCTCAGGCGCGAGAGCGAGCGCCCGCCGGCCGTGCCCGACGGTGCCTGGAAGGTCGCCCCGGCCCAGCGCCTGCGCGGCTCGATAGGTCTCGATCGACTCCAGGAGACGGGCGAATTCCTCGTGGTCGACGACGACCCTCACCTCGTCGTCCGCCGGAGTCGGGTGCAGCCACCGCTCGGCGTCCCGGAGCCAGCGCTCGACGTCGTCCAGCTCACCGGTGATCAGCAACGTTCCGGCGTACATGACACAGAGCACGGGCCGGACGCGGACCACCTCGTCGGGGAGCAGCTTCAGCCAGCCGCGGACGACGGCCTCGTTCCTGGTCCTGCGCAGGGCCGGGATCGCCAGCTCGATCAGGTCGGCCGCTCGCCCGAAATCCTTGGCGGCAAAGGCGTGGCGGATCGCCTCGGCCGGTTCGCCGTTGTGTTCGTACCACGCGCTGGCGCGTTGGTGCAGCCCGGCCGCTGCCTCAGGCTGCTCGTCGAGCAGACGCGCCTGGAGGTCCTCGGCGAAGAGCTGGTGATATCGGTACCACCGCCGCTGGTCGTCGAGCGGGAAGAGAAACAGGTTCGCTCGCTCCAGCGCGGCGAGTCTGTCCTTCCCGCCCTCCTGCCCGGTGACCGCATCGCAGAGTGGACCGCACAACCGATCCAGGATGGAGGTCCGCAGCAGGAAGTCCTGCACAGCTTCGGGTTGGCGCAGCAACACCTCCTCGGCCAGGTAGTCGACGAGGTGGCGGTCATCCCCCGCGAAGCCGGCGATGAACCCGCTGGCATCGTCGCGCCCTTGCATCGAGAGCGCCGCCAGTTGCAGGGCGGCGATCCACCCTTCCGTTCGCTCGTCCAGTACTGCGACGTCCTCAACCGTGAGCCTCAATCCCATCACGCCGTTGAGATAGGCCGCGACCTCGTCAGCCGTGAACCGCAGCTCCGCGGACCGGATCTCGACCAGCTCACCCCGCGCCCGCAACCTCGCCAACGGCAGAGCCGGATCGATCCTGGTGGAGATGACCAGATGAATCCGCGGCGGCAGATGGTCGACCAGAAACGTCATCCCGCCGTGGATCTCATCCGCCTCGATGACGTGATAGTCGTCGAGCACCAGCACGACGTCGTACTCGACTGCGCTGAGGTCGTTCAGGAGAGCCGAGAGCACGGCCTCGATCGGCGGCTTGGGTGACTGCAACAGCGAGAGCGCGCTCTCCCCGACCGCGGGCGCCGCGGACTTCAGCGCTTTGACGAGATAAGCCCAGAACATTCCGGGGTCGTTGTCCCGCTCGTCAAGCGACAGCCACGCCGCCACCTGCCCGCCGGCGGCCAGCCACTCGGTCAGCAAGGTCGTCTTCCCGAACCCGGCCGGCGCGGAAACCAGGGTCACCAACGACTCCACGCCGAGCGCCAGCCGCTCGCCCAACCGCCCGCGGCCCACCACCCCACGGCGCCGCCCGGGCACCAGGACCTTCCCCGCCAGCAATGACATCGCCACCTCCCCCGCTCCGCCAGCATAGTTAGCCGCGGCGCGAGAGGGGAGTCAGTGCCAGTTGCTGATCGAGACGTCGTCGGGGTCCGGGGAGCCCTTGCCGGTTTCGATCATGGATTTGAGGCTCATCAAGAAGATCGCCCACTTGGTGCTGCAGTGGTTCATGAACTCGACCGGCTCCTTCCAGCCTTCGTGCTTGAACAAGATGATGGCCCACTCGTCGACCTGGCCCAGCTCCCACTCGACTTGCGTGCCGACCCACTCCTCCGGTCCCTCGACGACCTCCCACAGCACCCGCTTGCCTGGTACGAGTTCGAGGACCTTCATGTCGAAACCACCGGGGCCGAAGGTGAACTGGACGACGCCGCCGACCTCGCTGCCTTCGCCGACCGTGTTGGTGGTCCACCAGCCGGCCAGTCCGTCGATCGTGGTCAAGGCCGTGTAGACCTCGTCGACCGACGCCTTGACTCCGACTCTGTGCAGGATGTCTACCATCTTCTTGCTCCTCTATATGCAACCTTTTGTTGCACATGACGGTAGCTTGCCGTCGAGGATGACGCAACCATTGGTTGCGAATCCGGAATCGATCAGTTTTCAAGAAGCCGGGACCGCGGGCGGCTTCGTAGCATGAGGATCACCACAACGGCTCCAGCAGACGGGACTCATCATGACCACCAAGAGCAAGTCGTACGACGGATTCACCACCGACGAACGCGCCGCGATGAAGGAGCGGGCGAAGGAGCTCAAGGCGGCCGAGAACGGCGCCAAGGCTGAGGCCTCCGTCCTGGAGAAGATCGCCGAGATGCCGGACGGGGAACGGGAACTGGCCGAGCGGGTGCACGCCATCGTCAAGGCCACTGCGCCCGAGCTCTCGCCGAAGCTCTGGTACGGGATGCCCGCGTACGCCAAGGACGGCAAGAACGTCTGCTTCTTCCAGGCCGCGGAGAAGTTCGGCTCGCGGTACTGCACGTTCGGCTTCAACGACCCCGCGAACCTCGACGACGGCACGATGTGGCCGGTCGCCTACGCCCTGACCAAGCTGACCCCTGCCGTCGAGAAGCAGCTCGCCGCCCTGGTCAAGAAGGCCGTCAGCTGAACCGGCCCGCCAACCGCGCATGGCAAGATCTGCCAGGTGCAGATCGCGATGCTTGGACCCTTCGAGGTGCGCTCGGACGACGGCGTTCTCGCCGACGTACCGGGCGCGCGGTTACGCGGGCTGTTGATCGCCCTCGCGCTCGAACCGGGTCAGGTGGTCCCGAAGGCGACGCTCGTCGACTGGATCTGGGGTGAGCACCCGCCCTCCGACGCGGCGAACGCCCTGCAACGCTTGGCCTCGCGGCTGCGCAAGGCGCTGCCCGGAGGTGTGATCGAGGGACAGACGGGCGGCTACCGGTTGACGGTGGAGCCCGACGCTGTCGATGCCCTGCGGTTCGAGCGCCTCGTCGATCAGGCCCGTACTGAGCAGGGTCCACGGCGGGTACGGCTGCTGCGCGAGGCCCTCGACTTGTGGCGTGGTGCGGCCTTGCAGGACGTCGGTCTGGAGGACAGCGAGGCGTTCGACGCGGTGCTGACCCGGCTCGAGCGGCTACGCCTGACGGCGATGGAGGATCGGTTCGACGCGGAGACCGGCGCCGAGCTGGTACCGGAACTGACTGATGTGGTGGCCGCGCATCCACTGCGAGAACGGCTTGTCGCCGCACTGATGCGTGCCCTCGCGGCGTCCGGTCGCGACTCCGAGGCGTTGCTGGTGTACGAGCGCACTCGGGAAGCTCTCGCCGAGGCGCTGGGCGTCGATCCCTCGCCGGAGTTGTCGGCCCTGCACGTCGCGCTGCTGCGAGGCGAGCTCGGCCAGCGGGAGGAGAACCGGAAGACCAACGTCCGTGCCGAGCTCACGAGTTTCGTCGGCCGGGACGCTGATGTCGCCGCGGTCCGCGAGCTCGTCGCGGAGCATCGGCTGACCACCTTGATCGGGCCGGGCGGCTCGGGCAAGACCAGGCTCGCCAAAGAAGCCGCCCGCACGCGGATCGGCGACCTGCCGGATGGCGTCTGGTTGGTGGAACTCGCTGCCAGCGGCGTCGACAGTGACGTGGTCCAGGCGGCACTCACCGGGCTCGGACTCCGGGAATCCCTGCACGGTACGGCGCCCAGCGCGGAACCGGTGGATGGGCTCATCGCAGCGATCCGCGATCGGGAAGCTCTGCTGATCCTGGACAACTGTGAGCACGTCATCGAGGCGGCCGCACGCTTCGCCGATCGGGTCCTCGGGGAATGCCGCCGGCTGCGAATCCTGGCGACCAGCCGGGAACCACTCGGCATCACCGGCGAGGCCCTGTGGCAGGTCGAGCCACTGGCCGTCCCGACCGACGCAGGCCTCGCCGAAATCGCGGCCTCGCCAGCCGTCCGGTTGCTGCGGGACCGGGCGGGCGCAGTACGGAGGGATCTCGACGACCAGTCCCTGCCGACCATGGCGCGCATCTGCCGCGCGCTGGACGGGATGCCGCTGGCGATCGAGCTGGCCGCGGCCCGGTTGCGCACCATGTCGATCGATCAGCTCGCCAACCGGCTCGACGACCGGTTCCGCCTGCTGACCAGCGGGAGCCGTACTGCGTTGCCGCGGCACAAGACGCTGCGCGCGGTGGTCGACTGGAGCTGGGAGTTGCTCACCGACGCCGAGCGGATGGTGCTTCGCCGGCTGTCGGTGTTCTCGGGCGGGGCGAGTCTGGAGGCGGCCGAGTGGGTCTGCTCGGGCGATGGCGTCGAGCAGGATCAGGTACTGGAGTTGCTCACCTCGCTGGCCGAGAAGTCCCTGCTGGTCGCTGACAGTGACGGCGCCCCGCGCTATCGGATGCTCACCACGATCAAGGAGTACTCCGCGGAACGACTCGCAGAAGCGGGCGAATCCGAGCATGCCCGTCAGACGCATGTCGGCTACTTCACCCAGCTCGCCGAGACCGCGGAGCCCTATCTGCGCCGTGCCGAACAACTGGAATGGCTCGCCACGCTCGAGGCCGACCACGACAACCTCAGCGCCGCGCTGCGGGGAGCGATCGCGGCCGGAGACGGGCAAGCGGCGATGCGGCTCGCGTCCGCCGCCGGTTGGTACTGGTGGCTGGGCGGGCGCCGTACTGAAGGCCTTGAGTTGCTGATCGCGGCGGCCAACCTCCCGGGCGAGGTGGCCGATGACGTACGCGCGATGACGTACGGGCTGGTGGTGCTCTATGTGACCTCCGGACGGGGCGACGAACACCTGGGCGCGGAGTGGATCCACAAGGCGTACCAGTCCAGTCTGCTCAGCAAGAAGGACCACCCGGTACTGGCCTTCGCGGCCCCGCTGGAACGCCTGTTGCAGGCACCCGAGGAAGCGGCGACTGCATTCGAGTCGTTGCTGGACTACGGCGACCCCTGGGTGCGGGCCATGGCTCGGTGGCAGGGCTGCAAGATGCGCACCTTGCTCGGTCAGGGCGGCCCGGAGGTGGAGGCCCAACTGGAGGTGGCGCTCGCGGAGTTCCGGACGCTCGGCGAACGGTTCGGGATGTCGTTGGTCCTGTCCGAGCTGGCGAGCGCGCTTGCCATGCGGGGTGAGTTCGCCGGCGCCTGCGAGTACTACGAACAGTCGATCGCGGCCCTCACCGAGGTCGGCGCGGTCGAGGACGTCATCGAGGTACGGACGCAGCAGGCCTTGCTGTACTGGCTCGACGGCGATCGCGACGCCAGCGCTGCCGCCATCGCCGACGCCGAGCGGAGCGCCGAAGGAGTCACCTGGACGTACGCGCTAGTCGACTTGGCGCTCGCCAAAGCAGGCCTCGCTCGCTTGGGCGGTGACGCGGGCGAAGCCCGCCGTCAGATCGGCCTCGCGACCACGCTCCTGGGCGATACCGCGGAGCACGCGACCATTCGCGCCGCGATCCACGATCTGCTGGGCTATCTGGCCGACGATTTCCGGGAGTCCCGTACGCATCGCGTCGCTGCCTGGCAGGCGGCGTCCGAGGCGGGAGCCCCGGCCGTGATCGCCAAGATGCTCGTCGGGCTTGCCGATCTGGCGGCCCGCCTCGACCAGTACGAACAAGCGGCACGGTTGCTCGCGGCAAGTACCGGCATCCGCGGACTGCCGGATCGCTCACACCCGGATGCGGTCCGGATCGAGGGGGACGCGCGCAGTCACCTCGGCGAAGTACGGTTCGCCGAGGTGACCCAGGAGGGTGCGCAGACGAGCTGGTCGGAGTTGGTCGAGGTCACGCTCGCTTCCTAGTGCCCTGCGTCCGAAGTTATTTGAGTGATTGCGGTGTCCAGGTGCGTGCATCGCGGTGGCGGAGGAGCGGCCTCGATGTTTTTCCATCGTGGCCGTTTCTCCGCTGCCGCGAGGTGCGTGCCTGGGCGCCGCAAGCGCCAAAGAACTTCGGACGCAGGGCACTTGGTCAGCCCGCCGCACGGTGCAGAGTGACGTCGCCGTGCCGGGTGCGAGCGAAGACCGAGACCTTGGGGTCGGACGGACCCGGTTCTCCCTTCGTGGAAACGAAGTTGTGGACGGCGCCGCGCTCGCTGTCTACGTCGAAGGAGGCGGCGACGCCCTCGCTGATGCCGACCTCGATGTTGCCTGAGGCATTCATCAGCTTCGCCTGTCCGTTGGTCATCCGGCCGATCCGGATGGCTCCGCTGGCGGTCTCGGCGGTGACGTTGCCGTCGGCGCGGTCGATGTCGAAGTCACAGCTGGCGCTGCTGAGGTCGAGGTCGGCCGCGGCATGGCCGATCCAGGCCTGCCCGCCCGAGCTCGAGAACCCGACGGTTCCCTTGACCTCATCGATCCGCAGCGCGAACGCCGTACCGTCGATGTCGGCGCGCCCGGCGATCTGCCCGATCGCGACCTCACCGGACGCGATGTTCGCCTTCAGCGCGTCGACCCGATCCAGCCGGGAGCGGCCCGACGCCATCTGCAGTTCGGTCGCGCCGAGTGCGCCCTCGGTGGTCACCTCGGAGTACGCGAGGTGCGCGACCAGGCTGGAGCCGGCGGGCAGGCCGATCAGGATGGCGACCGAGCCGTTCATGTCCCCGGGAGTGGTCGTCTTCACCGAGAGCTGACCGCCGGCCAGGTCGACCTTGGTGTTCCCGGCCACCTTGACGTCTTTCCGGTTCGCGGTGTCGAGGGGTTCGACCAGTACAACGGTGTCGCTCCGGTCGGTCGCGGTGACCCGTACCTTGGCTCCGGCGACCTCCACGGTCGCAGTGATGGGACTTGGCGTGGCGAAGGTAGGCATCTCAGTTCTCCTCTCAGGCGCGCTTCTTGAAGGTGGAAGACGCCCACAGGTAGCCGACGAGCCCGATCCCGACGCACCAGGCCAGGGCGATGATCGCGTCGCTGGTGTCCGGAGTTCCGTTCAGGAATCCACGCAGGGTTTCGATGATCGGGGTGAAGGGCTGGTACTCCGCGAACTGCCGGACGCCCGGGCCCATCTTGTCCGCCGGGACGATCGCGCTGCTGAAGAACGGCAGCATGATCAGCGGCACGGAGGCCAGACCCGCCGTTTCGGGCGACTTCGCGAACAGTCCCAGGGCGACCGTGAGCCAACCGAGCGCGGCACCGAGCAGTACGACGAAGCCGATCACGGCGAGCCAGTCGACGAAGCTCGCCGACGGGTTGAAGCCCAGTGCGAATGCGACCCCGACGACGGCCGCGGCAGCGACCAGGTTGGTCAGCACGCTGGCGACGACGTGACCGGTCAGCACCGCGGAGCGGGGAACGTCCATCACCTTGAACCGGTTGATGATGCCCTTCGTCATGTCCGAGTTCACCGCGGTGGCGGTGGCTCCCAGGCCGTAGCAGACGGCCAGCAGCAGCATTCCGGGCGTCGCGTAGTCGACGTAATCGACACCGACGCTGAATGCGTCGCCGAGCAGGTAGACGAACATGAACAGCATTACGACCGGCATCAGCACCGCGTTGAACACCGAGGTGGGGTTCCGGGCGATGTGCTTGAAGTCGCGGCGCAGCATGACCAGCGAGGGGGACTTGGTGGTGCTCATTTCGCGACTACCTCCGTGGTGTGGCCCGTCAGGGCGAGGAAAACGTCATCGAGATCGGGGGTGTGGACCGAGAACTCTTCGGCGCTGAGGCCGTGCTCGTCGAGCTTGTCCAGCAGGGCCCGCAGCGACTTGGTCCCGCCGTCGCTGGGGATCCGCAGGGTCAGTGCTTCGTCGTCCCGGGTGGAGTCGGCGAAAACAGGCGCGGCCGCGTCGAGTTCGGCGACGGAGGTGAACCGGAGCCGGACGTGGGTACCGGGCAGCTGGCGCTTGAGCTCTTCGGGGGTGCCCTGAGCAACCAGTCGGCCCTGGTCGAGAACCGCGATCCGGTCGGCAAGCTGATCGGCTTCCTCGAGGTACTGGGTGGTGAGGAAGATGGTCACGCCGTCGGCCACCAGGTCGCGGATGATCGACCACATCGTGCGCCGACTGCGCGGGTCCAGTCCGGTCGTCGGCTCGTCCAGGAAGATGATCCGCGGGCTGCCGACCAGCGTCATCGCCAGGTCCAGCTTGCGGCGCATCCCCCCGGAGTACGTCGACGCCAGCTTCTGCGCCGACTCCGCGAGGTCGAACCGTTCCAGCAACTCCGCGATGACCTGCTCGCCGTTTGCCACACCGGTGAGATCCACCATCAGCTGGAGGTTCTCCTGGCCGGTCAGCAGCTCGTCCACCGCCGCGAACTGACCGGTCACCCCGATCACCTTGCGCACTGCCTTGGCTTCGGTCGCGATGTCATGTCCGGCAACGTGCGCCGTCCCACCGTCGGCCCGCAGCAGCGTGGTCAGCAGGTTCACCGTCGTCGTCTTACCTGCCCCGTTCGGCCCGAGCAGCGAGAACACCGTGCCGGCCCGAACCTCCAGGTCGATGCCATCGAGGACGACTTTGTCCCCGTAGGCCTTCCGCAGCCCTGAAACTTCAATCGCAGAATTTGTCATGTGCCAACCTTCGCGACCACCGCTGACACGCCCCCGCCATACACCTGACACGGCTTCCGGGCCGTGTCAGCGACGCCCGCCGGGCATGCCGCAGGGCCCGATCGCGACCCCGGGACGTGGCATGCCCACTAGTGGTGGGCATGCACACCAAACGGCGGCCTCGGACAGGGTCTACCTTGTCCAAGGTCGCCGCTTGAGGTGCGAGCCCACCACTAGTGGGCTTGGCGTCGTACGCAGTCGCCCGGCCGGGTCCACCCGGATCAGGTCCGTCTTGCCGTCACCGTCGCTATCGACCGGCGACTGCAACCGGACGTGTCGTTACGCCTGTATGCGTTCGGGGTTTGGTGCTGTGGCCGTTGCGCGCCACCAGCGGCGTGACGCCAGCGCGGCCAGTCCGGCGCCGGCGGCGTTGAGCAGTACGTCGTCCACAGAGGACACCCGATCCAGCTGCAGGACGTACTGCGCTGTCTCGACCAGGACCGAACAGGCCGCCGCGAGCGCCAGGATCCGCAGTACGGACGCCAGCGCCGCGAACCGCAGCGGGGCAAAGAACCCCAGCGCTGCGAACACCAGAAGGTTGCCGACGACCTGGCCCGACGACATCGTGAACAGATCCGTTAGCGGTACGAGGCTCACCCGACCGGGGACGACGCCGGCTCCGCTGCCCGGCAACAGGATCATCCACACCCACGGCACCGTCCCGTAGACGATGCCGACCTCAGCCAACGATCTGCGCCACGCCGATGGGGTGCCGTTGGCAGTCCGACGGCGAGCCAGAGCCCACACCACGAGTGCGGCCACCGGCAGCAGTGCAGTCGTGATGATTACGACGCCGGTGAACGTGTTCCATCCCCTGATCACGCAACCTCCGCTCAAATTAGGCTGAATCTCCTGATGGACAGGAGACTGAGGTGCCGGAGATGACGGTAGCCGAGGTGATGGCCGAGCTGGCCGCGCTCGGGGATCCGAAGGCCCGCGAGGTGAACGAGAGACACGGTGACGACCACGGCGTGAACCTCAGTAAGCTGCGCGCACTCGCGAAGACCCAGCAGGACCTCGCACTCCAACTTCGCCCTGGGAGTCGACGCCCCCTTCACGCTACGCACGCCCGATACCGGCGAACGGTCCATCCGCAGCGTCGGGGCTTGGGGAGGGTATTCGCCGGACCTGCGGCGGATTTTGCCCCCGCAGAAGGAGATTGACCTCCCCAGATGATCGCGGCACTTTGCCGACGAGGCGTCGTCGGCGGGAGCCGCGAATTAAATCCAAACGCCTCTGGTGTGAAGGAGTCATGCTTGGCTTTGGCCGGCGAGGGTTTGATCGATGGGGACGTAGTCGGCGTGACGGTGGGCGATCTTCCACTCGCCATTCTCGCGGCGGAAGATGTGCGTGACGCGCAGCGTGTATGGCTCCACTGGGACCCCGACGACAGAGTTGGCGACATGTTCGAAGCCGACGATGTACGCCAGGTCGCCACTGACGTCCGCCGCGACAACATCGAAGCGGTAGTCGGTGGAGTCGGACCAGCGCGTCGCCAGCCAGCCCAGGATCTCGCTGATTTCCTTCCATCCCTGTCTAACAGGCACTTTCGCGCCGAAGACGGTCAGCGGGTCATGTCTCGAGGTCAGTGCCAGGCGCAGGCTCGGGTCGCCGTTGATCAGCGCTTGTTCTGCTTCCGTCTGGCGGGCCAAGGTGGGCGTGAGGAAGTCGTCGAGGTCACTCATGGCCGCCCCCAAGGTTCGCGCTCGGATGGTTTCCCTGAGTCTGGCACAGGGGGATGGCCGCGGCGGGGTCGAAGAGGTCGAGGTCCTTGCCCTCGATGGTGAGGCGCTCGAAGTCGTTCTCGCTGAGGGCCTTTCGCAGGCGCTCCCGGATGCGGTCGACGTCGCCACTTTCGGCCGGTGGCAGTGGAGCGCCGAGCGCGGTACGGGCGGCGGTGGCGGCTCCGAGAAGGCGCGCGGCGTGGTCGAGGCGGCCCGCGAGGGAGTGGGCTCCGGCGAGTCCTTCGAGCGCGAGGGCGACGGCGCGGGGATTGCCGATCCGCTGGGCGGCATGGAGGCTCTCGGTGTGATGGCCCAGCGCTACTTCATGGTCGCCCCGCAGTTCGGCGGTGAAGCCGCGTTCGGCGGCGATGAAGGTGAGGCCGAGTTCGGTGTCGAGCTGCCGGTTCCATTCGTGCCAGCGGCGCAGGTGGGCCTCGGCCGTGTCGAGGTCGCCGCGGCGGCGCGCGGCGAGGGCGAGACCGATCTCGGCGTATTCGCGGGCGGGCACGTCGGCGTGGTCGACGGCGATGCGTTGGGCGCGCCGGTGGTGTTCGTCGGCGAGGTCGAGGTCGCCTTGGAGGAGGGCGATGCGTCCGAGTTCGCTGAGGATCATGGCGGTCATAGGCCACAGTTCGAGTTCCTCGGCGGCGCGGAGTCCTTCCCGGTGGTGGGCGGCTGCCCGCGGATAGTCGCCACGGGTCTCGGCGAGTCGCCCGAGGAGGGCGGCAGTCTGGGCTTGGCCCCAGCGGTCGCCCACGCGGTCGAACCGCGCTCGGGCGGGTTCGGCTTTGGCTTCGGCGGCGTCGAGTTCGCTGCAGTGGAAGAGGTTGTAGGCGCGGGTGAAGTCCACCGCGGCCCGTCCCCAGTCGTCGTCGGCGTCGTCGAAACCGGCGTACGCGCGATCGGCGAGGTCGTCGGCGAGGTGGAGGTCGCTGAAGTTGGTGAGGGTCTGGGCGAGGAACCATTGGCTGCGGGCTCGCAGCTGCGGATCGTGGATGTCGGCGAAGCGGTCGAGGAGCCGGGTTCGGGCGCCGTCGGCGAGGACGCCGGTGTCGCCGGACTGGAGTCTGAGGACGGCCTCGGCGACCGCGGCCCGCGCGTACGCCTCGGGGGCGGCGGTGGGGTCGCGTCGCAGCGCGGCGGCTAGGAGCCGCTTCGGTTCGGCGAGTCGTCCTCTGAGGAACCAGTGCCAGGTGAGCGCGTTGACGAGACGCAGTTCCAGTTCGGCCTCGGGCTGTACGGCGGCGAAGTCGGCGGCGGCGCGCAGATTGGCGTGCTCGGTGTCCAGGACGCATCGCCAGCGGTCCTGCGCGTGGCCGCGGAGCCCAACGTCGGCGGCTTCGGCGAGCGCCGTGTAGTACGCGGCGTGGGCGGCGCGCGCTTCGGCGTCGTCGCCGAGTTCGCGGCGTTTCTCGGCGCAATAGACGGACACGGACTCGAGGAGGCGGTACCGGGGACCGTCGTCGTCGTACGACACGTTGACGAGGGATCGGTCGACGAGGCGGGCGAGGAGGTCGAGGACGGCGCGGCGCTCGACGCCGTACGCCGTACAGGTGGCCTCGGCGGCCGTGAGCGCGCAGCCGTCGGCGTGGACGGCGAGGCGGCGCAGGACGATCTGCTCGGAGGCGGTCAGGAGGTCCCAGCTCCAGTCGAGCATTGCCCGGAGGGTCTGTTGCCGGGCGGGGGCCTCGCGGCGGCCGCTGGTGAGCAGGCCGAGGCGGTCGTCGAGCCGTTGGGCGAGTTCGCGCAGGCCGAGCACCCGAACGCGATTGGCGGCGAGTTCGAGTGCGAGCGGAATGCCGTCGAGATGGCGGCAGATGGCGTCCACTGTGGCGGTGTCGTCGAGGACGAGGCCTGGGGCGGCGTTCTCGGCGCGTGCAGTGAACAGCGCGGCGGCGCTGGAGGCGGTCAACGGCGGCACTGTCACGAGCCGTTCCCCGGCTGCGGCGAGCGGCTCTTGGCTGGTGGTGAGGACCGCGAGGCCGGGTACTTCGCGCAGCAGCGTCTCGACCAGCGCGGCGGCGGCGCCGGAGACGTGCTCGCAGTTGTCGAGGACGAGCCGCATCCGCTTGTCGCGCAACGCCGATGAGAGCAGGCCGACCGGATCGTCGGGAATGCCGGGCTGGTCGTCGCGCAGGTACAGGACCGCGGCGACGGCGTCGGCGAGTTGGGCGGGGCCGGCGGTCGTACCCTGCCCGGCGAGCTCCACGAGCCAGGTGCCGTCCGGGTGCTCGGGGCTCGGTTCACGTGCGGCGGCGAGGGCGAGGCTGGTCTTCCCGACGCCGCCCGTGCCGGTGAGGGTCACGAGGCGGTGGGCGCGCATGGTCTCGCGCAGTTGCGCGAGTTCCTCGTCGCGGCCGATCAGCTCGACGAGGGCGCGCGGGACGTTGCCGCGGTTCGCGTCCTCCGCGGCGGCGACGGTGGCGTCGGTGAAGTGGGTGGCGGGCGTCTGGCGCAGGATCTCGCCGTACAGCTCGACGAGTTCGGGGGCGGGGTCGACACCGAGTTCGTCGCCAAGATGGCGGCGCAGCGCATGGTAGCTGTCGAGGGCTTCGCTCTGACGTCCGGCGAGGTAGAGCGCGCGCATGTGGACGGACCGAAGCCGTTCGCGCCGGGGGTGCCGGCCGACGAGTTCGCCGAGTTCGGCGGCCAGCGCGGCGTGCTCGCCGAGGTCGAGGCGGGTGTGGGCGAGGTCTTCGTGCGCGGCGAGGCGCAGCTCGGCGAGGCGGGCGGCGGCCGGTTGGACGAACAGTTCATCGGCGAAGTCGGCGAAGGCGTCACCGCGCCACAGGTTGAGGGCTGCGGTGAGGTGGGCGCTCCGTTCGCGCAGGTCAGTGGTCCGGCGGGCTTGGGCGGTCAGGGCGGTGAAGCGGCCGGCGTCGATCATCTCGGGGGCCGCCCGCAGCGCGTAGCCGCGGGCGCGGTACTCAACTAGGTCCTTGCCGCCCGCGGCCGCCAGCGCCTTCCGCAGCCGCGACACCCGGGTCTGTACGGCGCCGCCCGGGTCGGCGGGAGGTGCGTCCCCCCAGAGGAAATCGATGAGCCGGTCGGCGGAGACCACCCGCCCCGGGTCGGTGAGCAGCGCCGCGAGGAGCGCCCGGACCTTCGCCTCGGGCACGGCGACAGGGTCGCCATCGGCGGACTGCACCAGTAGGGGCCCGAGTACGCCGAATCGCATGGCGCAACCTTAACCGGGCCGCCGCAAGCGGACCTCCAGCGAAGCTCCAGCCGACCGCAAGCGGGCCGCTCCAGAGTTGATCTCAGGCAAAGCGGAGGCATCGAGTCTCCGGTCTACAAGGAGACTGCGATGAGCGAACTGACAGGCAAGAAGGCGGTCGTCACCGGCGGGACCCACGGGATGGGGCTGGCGATCGTGGAGGCGCTGCTCGACGGCGGCGCCGACGTGATCGCCACGGGCCGGAACGAGCAGAAGCTGGAGGCGGCCCGCACCCGGCTGACCGGCCGCGCGGTCCACGTGGTCCGTTCGGACGCGGCGAGTCTGGCGGACATCACTGCACTGGGCGAGCTGGCGAAGGAGCGGCTGGGCACGATCGACGCGGTCTTCCTCAACCACGGCATCGCCGAGATCGAGACGCTCGACCAGCTCACCGAGGCATCCTTCGACCGGCATTTCGACATCAACACCAAAGGCGCGCTGTTCACCGTCAAGGCGCTGGCGCCGCTGGTCCGCGACGAGGGCGCCTTCGTCCTGACCACGGTGGCGAACGACCTGATCTACCCAGGTCTGAGCAGCTACTCCGGTTCCAAGGAGGCACTGCAGGCCATCGCGAAAGTGCTGGCCGCGGAGTTCCTGCCGCGCCGCATTCGCGTCAACTCGGTGGCGCCCGGCTACATCAAGACCCCGACCATGGGCGTCGCCACGCTGACCGACGCCGAACGCGCCGAGTTCGAGAAGGAGGGCGAGGAGACCACGCCGTTCAAACGCCACGGCACGGTCGACGAGGTCGCCAAGGCGGCCCTCTTCCTCGCTTTCGACGCCACGTACACCACTGCGGCCGAACTACCGGTCGACGGCGGCTTCGCACAGGGCATCGCTGCCCCCGCCAACTGACCCCACCGAGATCGCGGGCCGCATATATCCCGCGGCATCCCCTGATTACTCACCCCTGAAAGGCAATTCGATGCATACCACGACCGCCCCCCGCGCGGGGATCCGTCAATGGCTGGGCCTGTCAGTGCTCCTGCTGCCCACCATGCTCCTGTTCCTGGCGATGACCGTCCTGTTCCTCGCCACCCCGTACATAGCCGCGGAACTACGCCCCAGCAGTGAGCAAGTGCTGTGGATCAACGACATCTACGGCTTCATCATGGCCGGGTTCCTGGTCACGCTGGGAACGCTCGGCGACCGGTTGGGCCGCCGGAAGCTGCTACTGGCCGGGGCCGCGCTGTTCGGCGCCGCTTCCGTCCTCTCGGCGTACGCGCCGAACCCGGAAATGCTCATCGCCGGCCGGGCCCTGATGGGCCTGGGAGCTGCGGCGATCATGCCCGCGACACTCTCACTGATCACGCACATGTTCGGAGACGCCCGCCAGAGGGCCGTCGCCATCGGGCTGTGGGCTTCGTCCATCTCCGCCGGAGTCGCGCTCGGCCCGCTCATCGGCGGCCTGCTCCTGGAGTCCTTGTGGTGGGGCGCGGCCCTGCTGATCGGCGTACCGATCATGGCCTTGGTCCTCGTCGCCGTGCCGCTCCTGGTGCCCGAGTACCGCGATCCGAACGCCGGAAGAGTCGACCTGCCGAGCGTCGCGCTCTCCCTCGCCGCGATGCTGCCGTTCGTGTACGGCGTCAAGCAGCTCGCCGAGAGCGGCGTGAACGCGACCTCCGTGGCCACGCTGGTCGTCGGCGTCGTCTCCGCGGTGGTGTTCACCCGGCGCCAGCTGCGCCTGCAGTCGCCGCTGCTGGACATGCGGCTGTTCCGGGACCGCACCTTCTCCGGCGCACTGGGCATGTACATGCTCGCCGCGATCGCCCTCGTCGGGGTGTACCTGCTGTTCACGCAGTACCTGCAACTGGTCGCCGACCAGTCCCCGCTGGAGGCCGGACTGTGGATCCTCCCGGCCGCCATCGTCTTGGTGGTCGTCTCGACGGTCACTCCGATCATCGCCAGGAAGGTACGTCCCGCGTACATCATCAGCACCGGACTCGTACTGTCCGCTGTGGGTTATCTCCTGATGTCGCAGGTGGAGAGCGTCGGCGGGCTGCCGCTGCTCATCACGGGCTTCTACATCCTGTACCCGGGTATCGCCCCGGCCATGGCGCTCGCACCCGGCCTGGTGGTCGGCGCGGCCCCGCCGGAGAAGGCGGGCGCGGCCTCGGCCGTGAGCTCCACCGCGAGCGACCTCGGCACCGCCCTGGGCGTGGCCATCCTCGGCAGTGTCGGTTCGCTCGTCTACGGCCTCAAAGCCGATGACGCGGTCGGCGGCCTGACCGCGGATCAGGCGGCCGAAGCCGGGGAGACCCTGCCGGGGGCGTTGGAAGTAGCGGCGTCCCTACCCGCCGAGACGGCCGGGCCACTCGCCGAAGCCGCGAAGGCAGCGTTCACCAGCGGCCTCAACGTGGTCGGAATCGTCGCCGCCGCCCTGGCGGTAGCAGCCGTCGTCCTGACGCTGACCACCCTCCGGCATGTACGCCCGACGGGAACGGCTCCAGCCCCAGCCGAGGATGTGAAGGAGGAGGAGCAGCAGCCTGAGCTGGCCGGCACGAAGTAAACCGCACGAGACCGGGCCCGGACCGCGACAGCGGTCCGGGCCCGCCGCCGCAGGATGTCGGGCACGACCGTGTTCCGGCTCGGTGTCGCGCTTTGTGATCGGGTCGTAGTCGGCTCGATCAAGGACATATACGTGAGCGTGCGGCTGCCACGATTTGATGTGCGCATGCTTCCGCGGCCTGGACGGTCGTCTCCACCCAGAGGTCGTAGGTCATCCCCTCGTGGACCCGCTCCTCAGACCACCGCGCGAGCCCCGGCACGTCCCTTTCGCGCACCCTCTCGACGCTCGAGTTCATCGAGATCGCAGCGAACCCCACCCAGACGACGTCGAGCCCGCGAGAGTCGCGAACCAGTGATCCCTTCCTCCACAGGTCTTGACTATTGCCCGCCCGCGGGCGGGAGACCCATTTGTGCAGAGAGCAGCCGGGGCGTCAGGCTCACGTCGCGATCCTTTTCAGACCTTCGTGCACGGAGGGGTGTGCGGGTGTCCAGCCCAGGTCGCTGGTGCCTTTGGCGTGTGAGACGCGCATGGAGGTGTCGGCCATGAGGCAGGCCAGGTAGGGGGCGGTGAGTTTCAGCAGCCAGCGGGGCATCGCCTTGGGGCGCGGGGTGTGGTGCGCGGTGGCGACAACTGCGGCGAACTGTCCCCAGGTGATCGGGGTGTCGTCGACGATGTTGTAGGCCTGCCCGGGCCGGCCGCGTTCCAGCGCGGCCACGGTGGCCTCGGCGGCGTCGGCGACGTGGATCCAGGACGTGGTCCCGCCGCCTCCTGCCGGGAGGATTGGCAGGTGTTTGCGCATCATGTCGGCGAACTTGTCGCTGAAGGCATGCGGGCCGTAGAACATGCCGTAACGCAGGGCGATGCCGTCGACGGCGAGGACCTGCTGTTCGGTGGAGCGGCAGCCTTCGACGACGGGGTCGCCGTAGGTGCCGCGCTGCTGTCCGAACGGGTCGTCCTCGGTGAGTACGCGATCGCCGTGGTCGAAGTAGCCGTATCCGGTGATCAGCGACTGGGTGACGAACCGGGTGGCGCCCACCGCCTGGGCGACCTGCAGCAGGTGGGTGGTGCCGGTGGAGCGCAGCGCGTTGGTGGGGTCGTCAGGTCGCAGCCGGGGTGAGGCGCCGCGCAGCGCGGTCGCCTGGTGCAGGACGGCGTGCGCGGAGATCCTGTCGACGGCCTTCAGGAGTTGGTCGCGGTTCAGGACGTCGGCCACGAGCGAGTCGCCACCGAGATCTTTCACCCGTTCTCGGTTGCCGGGGTTGCGGATGATCGCGGTGACTTGATGGCCGGCCTTCGTCAGCGCGGGAATGAGCTGGCGGCCGATCGCGCCGGTGGCGCCGGCGAGCAGGACGTTCACGCGGTGGTCGCAGGGGTGCGGGTGCCCGGCAGTAGGGCGGCGGCGAACACCAGCCAGATGAGGCCGCCGAAGCGGACGACCGGCAACAGGTAGCCGAAGGCGGAGGCAGGGTCGAGCAGGGTGAGCGCGGACAGGATCCCCGCCGCGCCGAGCGCCAGTCCGATCCAGGCAGCCGCGCGCGGCAGCACACCGGCCGACAGGGCGGGCAACGAGATCCCGACGATGAGCAGGGCGAAGCCAACCGCGTAGGCGGGCCCGCCGAACAGGAACGACAGATCGGCCAGAGCTCGCG
The DNA here is from genome assembly GCF_000372465.1 of Kribbella catacumbae DSM 19601. Classification (GTDB taxonomy): domain Bacteria; phylum Actinomycetota; class Actinomycetes; order Propionibacteriales; family Kribbellaceae; genus Kribbella; species Kribbella catacumbae. Next base: position 34,934 of record NZ_AQUZ01000017.1, on the reverse strand, counting down.
GCAGCGCAGATCCGGTGTCGGCCGGTAGGCGGCCGCCGCTCCAGGCGAACATCGCGCTGATGGTCAGCGCTGCGGCGGCGAGGACTCCGCCGACCAGGGTGAGCGCCGAAGCCGCTGCGGTGATGCTCAGGGCCCGCAGCCGTCGGTAGAGTACCGCCGCCACCAGCGCCAGGGGGATCGCGGAGGCGAGCAGCAGGAAGGCGCCCCACTTGATCGCGGTGCCGTTCGCCTGCGCGTACGCCAGGACATCGGCGCCTGTGGCGGCGGGTTGCGGGGTGGAGCGGTTGAAGGCGACGTAGGCGACGCTCAGCGCGGCGAAGACCAGAACGGGGATCAGCAGCGGCGGCCGGGTGCCGCGAGGCGTGGCCGTGGTGGTCGTGGCGGTGGTGGTCATGGTGCTCTCCTTTGACTCGGATGCCTCACCGCGATGTAGAGGGCGCGCGGCCTCATCGGACCTCCGCCATCGCCCGGATGCCGTCACGGTAGGTGGGATAGGCGGGTGTCCAGCCGAGTTCGGTCCTGGCCTTGGCGTTGGAGATGCGGTAAGTGCCGGTGAAGATCCCGTGGAGGTACGGCGTGGCCTTCAGCAGCCACGCGGGCACGGCCCTGGGCGCCCGCGCCCCGTAGGCCTCGGCGACCGCGCAGTAGAAGTCACGCCAGCTCGCCGGTTCGTCGTCGACGACGTTGTACGCCTGGCCACCACGACCCCGCTCCAGCGCGGCGAGGGTGGCGGACGCAGCGTCGCCGACGTGGATGCGGGACATGATGCCGCCCTTGGGCGCCGGCAGCTTGCCCCGCCGTACCTGGTCGATGGTGGGGTCGCCTGCAGCGCCGTAGAAGATGCCGTAGCGCAGGGCGATGCCCTCGATGCCGTCGGCGGCGAAAGCCTGCTGCTCGGTGGAGCGCATGGCGTTGATGTGGTCCTGGAAGGGCCCGTGCCCCGGACTACCGAACGGGTCGTCTTCGGTGATCAGGCGGGGACCGAGGTCGCCATAGCCGTACCCGAAGATCATGGATTGCGTGAGGAACCTGGTCGCGCCAACCTCTTGGGCTAGCGCGATCAGGTTGGCGGTGCCGTCGACGCGTAGCCGGTTGGTGGCGGCCATGTCCCGATGCCGCATCGGCGCCTTCTTCAACGCGGTCAACTGGTGGATGACCGCGTCGGCGCGCCGACCCGCCGCCGCACGCTGGAGACCATCACGGTCCAGCGCGTCGGCGACCAGCGGCTCGGCACCGACAGGCGCACCGCTTGCGGTACGGCTCAGCGCGATGACCTCGTGTCCCGCATTGATCAGCGCACTGGTGAGCGGGATCCCGATCGCGCCGCCTGCTCCGGCCAAGATGATTCTCACGATTTGCTCCCGCGGACACGTAGGTAGATGGCAATCAGGGCCAGGACAGCGAACAGCCCGAGGGTTGGGACATCGCTGCTGTGGCCGCCGCTGTGCCGGTCGAGGTAGTGCGACAGCGTGTGCAGGCCGGCAGCGACGGCAAACCCAGCCAGCGCGGCAACCAGACCGTCATGCCAGATCAGGGCGAAGATCAGAGCAGCGCCGATACCGATCTGGAACGCTCCGGCATCGTGAGTTAGGTGCTCGTTGTAGGGGTGGTAGTTGACGAACGCGATGAACGACTCCGGGGCGAAGAACGCCCACAGACCGGGGGCCAGCATGCTGGCCGAGCAGATCAGCGTCAACGCGACGGCCCACGGCCGGTGTCTGGCGGTCAATTGGTGATCCGTGACACGGGGAGGGCATGACCAAAGCGGTTCAAGGTCAGAACCTCGGCCCGAGGAAACAGCCGCCCGAGGCGTCGATGGTCTGGCCGGTCACCCAGCGACCCTCTTCTGAGGCTAGGAATCCGACCACGTCGGCGATGTCGGCGGCCCGGCCCACCCTGGGGATCGCGTTGCCGCTGCCTACCATCTCCTGGACCTGCGGGTTGCCAAGCATCCACGGGTTCATGTCGGTCATCGTCGGGCCGGGCGAGACCGTGTTCACGGTGATCCCGCGGGCGCCGACCTGGTGGGCCAGCGACCGGCCGAGCACCTCCACGGCGGCCTTGCTCATCACGTACGGCTGCTCGGGCATCGCGATCCTGGTCGCGGCGGTGGAGATGTTGATGATGCGGCCGCCGTCGTTGATCAGGGGCAGTGCCCGCTGGATGATGAAGAGCGGGGCCTTGGTGTTGATCGCGATCAGCCGGTCGAACGCCTCGGGCGTGATCGTGTCGAGCGGCCCGCCCACGTTGGTCGCGGCGTTGTTGACCAGGATGTCCAGTTGCAGCTGCCCCGTCTGGGCGCGCAGCCCGGTCTCCAGAGCGGCGAAGAGGGTGTCCACGTCGCCGGGAACACCCAGCTCGGCTCGAACCGCAAAGGCCTGCCCGCCGTCCTTCTCGATCAACTCGACGGTCTCCCGCGCGGCCTGCTCGTTGCCGCCGTAGTGGACGGCCACCAGCGCGCCGTCGGCGGCCAGTCGCTGCGCGATGGCCCGTCCGATCCCCCGCGAGGCGCCCGTGACCAGTGCGATCTTGCCCATTGAGTGATCCTTGTCTGTTCGTGTGGTTGAACTCTGAACCGCGGCACTGACAGCGTGCGACCATGACCAGGATCAAGGAGGGCGATCGGCGGGAGCAACGCCGATTACTGCAAGACTGCGATAAGGGGCGCTTATCGGTGCAGGTCAGAGGGATGCGGCACCCAGATCGCGGACCACCTGGGCGAATGCGCGGATCATCGGGCTTTCGGCGCCGGCCCGCCAGACCAGTCCCCACCGGGTGTGTGGGGCGTCGTGCAGATGCAGGTAGGTGATGTCCGGGCGGGAGTGGTAGCGGAGTGCGTGCAGGTGCACGGGTTGAACGTGCTGACCGTTGGCGACCTTGAACGTCAGGTCATCCCAGTCCCTGACCACGTCGTCGCGCGGGATCTGGCGGCCCTTTGGGGTGTAGAACGGAGAGACCGCGTCCTCCCAGTATTCGGGCACGGCTGTGCCCAGGACGTTGAAGTCGGCGAGGCCCTCCCTGGAGATCCGCCCGCGCGTCGCCAATACATGGGAGGCGGCCACCATCACCACGCGCGGCTCAGTGAAGATAATCGGTCCTGCTACGAGGTCGGGCTCCTCGACGGGAAACCAGGCGATCAGGATGTCGATCTCCCCGGCGCGCACGGCGCGGAAGGCGTCGATGAAGGGATTGTGCTGGACCCGCAGGTCCCACTCCGGGTGCCGGGAGCGGAATCCAGTCCAGAACGGGCCCAAGTCGTAGGCGTTGCTCGCAATCATGCCGATGCGCAGCACCTCGGTCTTGCCGCGGGCGGCCAGGCTCGCCCGTTCCACGCTCTCCCTCAGGCCGCGGTAGATCGGCCGCAGGTCGTCGCGCAGTTGCTCGCCGACCAGCGTCAGGGTTACGGCACGGGTGCTCCTGTCGAAGAGCGGGGTGCCGACATCTCGTTCCTGCTTCTTGATCGACTGGCTGACACGCGCCTGGGAGAGGTGCAGCCGCTGTGCGGTACGCCCGAAATGCAGCTCCTCGGCCAGCGTCAGGAAGATCTCGATGTCTCTAAGCTCCACGCCGCTCCTTCGTCATCGGATCAGCGTAAAGGCGAAGGGGACGACCCACGGCCGGCGTCTGGGGAGGCGGCCCTGTGGCTACCAACGGTGTCCGGGTCCTACCACGTGGCGTTGTTTCGGCGCCGTGTTCTAGTAAGAACCCTGAGCCACATGAACCCCCAGCACCCAACGAAACCGCAGATCAGCGGCGGTGGAGGGAGTCACATGACCGGGTGGGTGGAGCTTAGGGGATTCGAACCCCTGACTCTTCCATGCCATGGGCGGGGGTCACCCTGGCGATTCATGCGGAGCGGCGCATTTTCCCTTATCTACAAGGAGTTCTCGCCGTCCTGGTTGATACGGGCTGGACCCGCTTCAAGACGGTTGTTACGGGTGGTTCGCTCCCAAAATCCTCCCACGGCGGTAGACGGTCCGGTGGCCTGCCGACTCCCCGCCTTCCGCTGCACGTTGTGGCTCGGATCATGGTCTGGATGGCGTTTAGTCTGGGGGCTGTGCGAATTCCCGGTGTCGGTGTTGACCTTCTGCGGCCTGAGGTCGATGAGTTACGGCTTGCGGCATGGAGCGACGTGGTGCGTGCGGTGGGTGCGATCGAGCGCGGAGAGTATGCTCCCGCACCTGCTCAGTCCTGTGAGCGTCTCCGCGAGCAGCTCTCCGACCCGAGGACGACTCGGTGGGCTGGTTATCTCGACGGGACGGTGATCGGTGCCGCGGAGGTCCGTCCCGCCGGCGAGCCCAAGACAGCTTTTACGCGGATCTACGTCCTGCCCGACATGCGTGGCCACGGCGTCGGTCGGTCGCTTCTCACTGAAGTGGTCCGTGACCAGCGGGCTGCGGGTACGGAGATTCTCGCCACTACGGTCCTCGCGGATACACCCGGCGCGAGATATGCCCTCCATCTGGGCGCCACTGTCGGTGACGAACTCGTCATCAATGTGTTGGACTTCGCGACCCTCGACCGTGCTGTCCTTGAGCGGAGCGTCACTACTGACCATGACGGTTACCAGCTGGTGCACTGGTCTGGCCGCGCACCGGATCTCCTGGTCGACTCCTATGCCTTGGCGAAGCGCGCGATCGCCGATGCGCCAAATAACCATCTGCCGCCGGGTGCGGTCGTTGTGTGGGACCGCGACCTCGTACGCCAGAGTGAGCGCGAACGCGCCGACCGCGGTGTCGAGCTGTGGGTCACCGCCGCCGCCGTCGCCGGCACGTCCACGGTGGCGGCATTCCCCGCGGTGGAGGTTGGCCGCTCAAGCGTCGACGTGGGCCAGGAGGACACGGTCGTTGTAGGTGAGCACCGACGACATGGACTGGCGACTTGGGTGAAGGCCGCTATGGCCCTCCGGCTCGCGGACGAGTTGCCGAACGTGCGTCGCCTGTCCAGCACCACCGCTGTCGCCAACACCGGGATGCGAGCCGTCAACGCACGCACAGGGTTCCGCGAGCTGACCCGACGGCTCCTCGTCACAATCGAGATCGCCGGTCTGGCGGAGCGGCTCCACCTCTGACTGGCCAGGCGCTGGGAAACGGAGCGGACGCCAGAAACACAGCGGATGTCAGCGTTGACCCTCAACTTGACGGTTACGTGTCAAGCGCGCGGGCAGTCCTCCCGCATCGCTCCGATAGCTGCCGCCCTTAGGTTCGGTGCGGTGCGGGTCAAGGGTCGGAGATCCCGCAGGGACGCAGGCGCTCTTGACGCGTGTCGTGCCGAAGCGTCCCTTTCACGATTGCTAGCGGGGCGATGCGGGAACCCCACGGATCGGCGGGCGGGGTGGGCAACCGGACCGAAGCGGTGGCCGGGCCTCTCCGGCGAGTGGTGCACCGGCAGGGTGTCGAGCGTTGACGGCGAGTTCTGCTGTCTTCGACCCGGCACCCTGTTGGCACGTGCGCGCCAAGCCAAGGGACGCGCCCAGAGCGGAGCGGCGGGCAGGCGGCCCGCCCTGTAGTGGCGGCGCGCTTTCGGGCCCCGGAGGGGCCTGTCTTGAAGACGTAGAGAAGTTGTCAGGCGACCACGGCGATGACCCCTGACTGAGATCGAGTGATACGTCTCGGAGGTGCTCAGGGACGCAACCCCAGCACGAAACTGCGCGCGCGTGGGCACCCAGCACGACGGAGGAGCGCCGGAAGGGTGGACGGGAGCGGCCGGTGCTGGGAGGGACGTAGGAGCGAGTGGCGGAGGGTGCGCGGGTACGACAGAGTACAAGGGAAAGGCCGGTCTCTTGGGAGACCGGCCTGGTTGCTTTTGGTGGAGCTTAGGGGATTCGAACCCCTGACCTCTTCCATGCCATGGAAGCGCGCTACCAACTGCGCCAAAGCCCCGCGGTGTCTTGCGGACTCCGGAAGTTTAGCGGATGGGGGGCCGCAAAGAAAAATCGGGTGGGGTGGGGGTGGAGGTGAGGAAGAGCACGTCTGAGAGGGGTGGGTTTGGCGGGCTGGGTGGGCCTGTCAGTGATAGGTCGATCGGGGTTCTCAACGCGCGGAGGTTGGCTTCCACGGCAGGCGAAAGGCCGGCTGACCCGCTCCCCCGGCAAGGGCGAGCCGCAAGTCCGTACCCACCGCGACGTAGGAGGGGCAACCGGGTGCGTGGGCTACGTGCGCTGACCACTTCCATGCCATGGAAGTGACCGACGTTGTGATCATCGCTGGTCTGCGCACCGGGAGCCCGCGCTCCCCCAGCACGAGACAAGTCGCGCAGGCCCACGTGCCGCGACGGAGGAGCGGGCTCGCGCGACGGAGGAGCGGTGAGGGGTGGTGGGAGCGGCCACAGCTGGGAGCGAGCGGGCGGCGGACGCGCGGTGTAACTCAGCGTTGGGGGTCGTCGCTCATTACTGGTTCGGGGAGGGAGCCGGCGTTCCACTCTTCGATGCGCCAGCCTAGGCGGCCGGGGAGGAGGGAGATCCAGTTGCAGTTGGCGATGGCTCCGAAGGCCGGCCAGTTGGCTTGGGGGATGCCGAGGAAGAGGCAGATGCCCACGCGGGCTGCCAGGCCGTGAGTTGCTACGACGATGGTGTCCGAGGGCTCGCCGAGTTCTACTGCGCGGGCCAGGGCGGGGGCGAAGCGTTCGGCGACCTGTTCGACGGTTTCGCCTGCTGTACCACGCTGTTGGGGTTCGCCGGCGCGGATGCGGGCGGCGGCCTCGGGGTGCATCGCGGCCAGCTCTTCCATCGTCAGGCCGGCCCAGTCGTCGACGTCGATCTCGCGCAACGCCTCGTCGTACTCGACCTTCAGGCCGGTCAGTACGGCCAGTTCGCCCGCGGTCGCGGCGGCGCGCTGGAGGTCGCTGGAGAAGAGGCGCGTCGGGGCGAGTGAGGCGAGGCGAGAGGCCGCCGCGCGCGCTTGAGCGAGACCGACATCATCCAACGGGATGTCGGCCTGGCCCTGGATCTTGTCCTGCAGGTTCCACTCGGTCCGGCCGTGGCGCCAGACGATCAGCCGGCCCGCGGTCATTCGGCCGCGGAAGAGGGCTCGGCGGAGGAGGACCCGGCGGCGGGCGCGGGGTCGACATCGGCGGACCGGTCGGCGACGGGGGCCGGTGCTGCGATGGTGCCGTCCGGGCCCGGGAGCGGGATGATCGGGCAGTCACGCCAGAGCCGCTCGAGGGAGTAGAAACTGCGCTCCTCGTCGTGCTGCACGTGGACGACCACCTCGAGGTAGTCGAGCAGCACCCAGCGGCCTTCGCGCGCGCCCTCCCGGCGTACCGGCTTGGCGTCGAAGTCGACCCGGAGCTTGTCCTCGATCGCGTCCACGATCGCGCGGACCTGGCGGTCGTTGGAGGCGGAGGCGACCAGGAACGCGTCGGTGATGGCCAGCTGCTCGGAGACGTCGAACGCGAGAACGTTCTCGGCCTTCTTGTCGTGGGCCGCCTCGGCGGCCGCGGTGAGCAGCTCGATGGCGCGTTCGGTGGCAGGCATTACGGTCCTTTGATAGTGATGCAGGCTTCTAGTGGTTGATGTAGAGGTCGCGCTTGGCGATGTACTGGACGATCCCGTCGGGCACCAGGTACCAGGTCGGGTTGCCTTTCGCGACGCGTTGCCGGCACTCGGTGGACGAGATCGCCAGCGCCGGTACTTCGAGCAGCGTGATCCGGTCCATCGGGAGCCGGTCGAGCGGCAGTTCCTGGGAGGAGTACCCCGGCCGGGTACAGCCGACGAACTGGGCCAGCTTGAACATCTCGTCGACGTCGCGCCAGGTCAGGATCTGGGCCAGCGCGTCGGCACCGGTGATGAAGAACAGCTCCGCGTCCGGGAAGAGCTTGGACAGGTCGCGCAGCGTGTCGATCGTGTACGTCGGACCGGGCCGGTCGATGTCGACTCGGCTGACCGAGAACCGGGGGTTCGAGGCGGTGGCGATGACCGTCATCAGGTAGCGGTCCTCGGGCGGCGACACCGTCCGGTCCAGCTTCTGCCACGGTTGCCCGGTCGGAACGAAGATCACCTCGTCGAGATCGAAGTACGACTGTACTTCGCTCGCCGCCACCAGGTGGCCGTGGTGGATCGGGTCGAACGTGCCGCCCATGACGCCGATACGGCGGCCAGGTCGCACCCTCTCCGGGGAATCCACGTCAGCTCGATCCGCCGCTCAGCTGTGCGGCCGGCCCTTGCCCATGATCATGGTGACGAGCAGCATCACGACCAGGACGAACAGGGAGAACCCGCCGTACCACCAGGGCGAGATGTGCGAAGCCTCGCTGGCGGCTTCTTCGAGGGCCGCGAGCTGCGGCAGGAGGAGGGAATGCATGAGGCGAAGCCTATCTCTTGCCGGCCGACGCGAGCGCGACCGGTGGGCCCGAAGCCCTGCCGGTCGCGCGGGAGGTGGGTCAGCTGTGCCGGGTGTAGCGGGTCAGCAGCCGGCGCCAAGCGGAGGGAACGGCGTTGGCGCGCTGGTGGATCGCGGCGACACGGCGCATCTCGTCGATGTGGGCCTGGGCAACTTCGGGGGTGATCATGTTTCCTTCACAGGGTCGTAGCGGGACTCGGAGCGGGTGGCTTCGATAGTTGAAATTGTACTGGAAGACCTGCTAAGACTCAAACGAATTGAAGGCAGATCGGCTGATCTCCCTACGAATCTGCGGTAAACGGAGGATGTCATGGACACGATCGATCGACAGCTGGTCGAAGCGCTGCGGGCCAACGGGCGGTCGAGCTGGGCTGAACTGGGGCGCGTGGTGGGCCTGTCCGGGCCGAGCGTCCAGGAGCGGGTGAGACGGCTGGAGGAGCGGGGAGTGCTGCTCGGGTACCGCGCGGTGGTGGCGCCGGATCAGGTCGGGCTGGGGACGAGTGCGCTGGTGGGGTTGTTCCAGCGCGATGACGTGGAGACGGATGACATCGTCGCCGGAGTACGGGAGATTCCGGCGGTGGAGGACTGCTGGTTCGTGGCTGGGGACCAGGAGTTGGTGGTGAAGGTACGGGTGGCGGACGTGACTCAGCTGGAGGCGGTGGTGGGGACCCTGCGGCGCGTCAACGGGGTGGTGCGGACACGGACGACAGTGGTGCTCTCCACGCGCTGGGAGGCGAGGCCGGCGCCACTGCCGGAGTCCTAGCCGGTACTACGGGCAGGAGCCGCGGCAGCGACTGAGGACCGGCGCCGGCTCGTAGTACCGAGGTAGACGGCTACAGCGGCCACTAGGGCCAGGACGGCCGCTAGGGGGAAGAGGAGCCGGGGATGGTGTTGGTAGGTAGTGCCGCCCAGGGCGGGCGCCAGGGTCATGCCGGAGATTGAGGCGGCGGCGTAGAGGCTGGAGAAGCGGCCTGTCATCCCGTCCGGGGCAGCGTCGGCTACTTGGGCTGTGGCAGTGGGCTTGTAGAGCATTTCACCGGCAGTGATGACTGCTACCGCTATGGCAGCTCCGACGAGTGCCGGCCAGATGCCGAGGACTGCTAGGCCGACGGCGACCAGGGCGAAGCCGATGGCGATCACCCGGGATGCGTGGTGGTTGCGGAGGCGAATGGCCAGCGGGGCTTCCAGGAGCACGATGACTACCGAGCTCAGGCCGATCAGTACGCCGTACGCGACCGCCGGCGAGCCTGCATCGCGCAGTAGCAGCGGCAAGGTCGCGAAGAGCTGGCGGTAGACAGTGTCGATGACCACGATCGACGCAAGCAGGACCAGGATCGACTTGTCCTGGCGGAGCGCCCGCAACACTCCCGACACGTGAGCAGACACCACGCGTGTCGCGCTCGGCACGTAGCGCCAGATCACGGCGGCGAGGATGACGCTGGAGACGGCGTCGACGACGAAGACCAGGGAGAAGTCGTACGCCGCGAGCAGGCCGCCGAGGGGCGGGCCGATGGTGAAGCCGGCATTGCTGGCTGAGCGAGAGAGCGCAATCCCTTCACGGCGGCGGTCAGCAGGGAGAGCGGTGGCGACCAGCGCACTCAGGTTCGGGCGAGTCGCGCCGCCGCAGAGGCCGGCGATCGCGGCGACGGCAGCGAGAGCGCCTACGGGCACTAGTGGCATTGCGAGGCAGGCGACTGCCCACGTGAGCTGGCTGGCGACCGCAGCCGTCCGCAGACCGAAGCGGTCGCCGAACCAGCCGCCGGACAGGTTCCCGAGCAGCAGACCCACCCCGTACGCCGCCGCCGCGAACCCGGCCTGTTGCGGCGACATCCCGCGGTCCTCGACCAGGTAGAGCGTGAGGTAGATCCACGCGAGCGAACCGGCCGAGCTGACCAGCTGGCCGAGCATCACTGCCTTGAGCCAGCCGGGTAGTTCCGCCACTCGACGCCAGTACACCGCGCACCCCCGCTTATAGTGAGTTCCCAAGAGGAACTTACAGAGCCGGATAGCGTGGGAGCAAGCGGAGGAGGCTGTCGTGCGGCGTAGTAGCTACTCCCCCGAGCCCGACTGTGCGATCGCCCAGTCGCTCGGGGTGGTCGGTGACGGGTGGGAGCTGCTGATCGTCCGGGATCTGGCTCGCGGGCTGGACCGGTTCGAGCTGCTCGCGGAGTCGCTGCGGATCTCCCGGAAGGTCCTCACCGAGCGGCTGAACAGTCTGCTCGACAGCGGGATCGTGGAGCGGGTCGCCTACCAGGAGCGGCCGATGCGGCACGCGTACAAGCTCACACCGCGCGGCCGGGCCCTGCTGCCCGTACTTGTCGCCCTGCAGGACTGGGGCGACCGCTGGCTCCTCGGCGACGGCGAACTGACCGGCACCAACACGGCCGAGGAAGCCCCGGCCCACCGCATCCACGAGCTTGTCGGCACTCGCATCCCGGACGGCCTAGCGCTGCCCGCCACCGGGTTTGGTCTGCGGGACGTGGTGGACGTAGCTGCACGGGCAACAGTGGTTTTCGCCTACCCAGCGACCGGGCGGCCGACCAAGCTGCCTGACGGCTGGCGCGACATCGCCGGCACCTCCGGCTGCACCTTAGAGAACAAGCTGTTCGCCGAGCGCGCCACCGACTTCACCGCCGCCGCAATCGCCGTACACGGAGTAAGCACCCAGCGCCCCGACGAGCAGCAGACCTTCGCCGAACTGGAGAGCATCCCCCACGTACTGCTCTCGGACACCGACCTCACCCTGACCGCCGCGCTCCGGCTGCCGACGTTCCGGGCCGGCGGCTACGAGCGCCTCAAGCGGCTGCTGCTCATCGTCGCGCCGACTCACGAGATCAAAGCTGTCCACTACCCCGTCACCGACATCCCCGAAGCCATCAGCTGGGCCTACGAGACGGCACGCCAGCTGTGACGGCGGTAGAGGTCTGGTGGGGCCGTACTGCGGACGCGCGCCCCGGCCTGGTCGGAGAACTGGCCCCAGCCGAGCGAGACCGGCTGGCCGCCTATGCACGCGACGAGGACAAGAGCCGCTTCCTCGTCGGCGCCACGATCGTCAGGCGAGTGCTCGCCGGCAAGCTAGAGCTCGCGCCGGCCGACATCCAGCTCGACCGGAGCTGCCCCGACTGCGGCCGCCAGCACGGGAAGGTCAGCACCGAGGGGATGCAGCTCTCGGTGTCGCACTCAGGCGATCTCATCGTCGTCGCCTTCCACCCCACGGCCGCCGTGGGCGTCGACGTCGAGCTGATCAATCCCGCGATCGACGCCGACTCGCTCGCCGCGGTCAGCCTGTCCGATCTGGAGGCCACCGAGCTGGCCGGCTTCGAACCAGCGGCCCGCGCTCGCGCGTTCACGCAGTACTGGACCCGCAAGGAAGCCGTCGTGAAGGCGACCGGCGACGGCATCCGCGCCGACCTGCGCAAGGTGATCGTCAGCGCGCCCGATCAACCGCCCGCGCTGCGCGAGTGGTCCGGGTACGACGGGCCGGTGCGACTCGTGGATCTGCAGGCCGGAGTCGAGTACGCCGCCGCGCTCGCGATCCTGTCGGACCAGAGCCCTGAGGTGCGGTCGTTCGACGCGGCGCCGATGCTCAGGTCCTGATCTGGCCCTCGCCGATCACGACGTACTTCGTCGATGTCATCTCCGGCAGCCCCATCGGCCCGCGCGCGTGCAGCTTCTGCGTCGAGATCCCGATCTCGGCGCCGAACCCGTACTCGCCGCCGTCGGTGAATCGCGTGCTCGCGTTCACCACCACGGCAGCCGAATCCACTGCCTGCACAAAGCGTCGCGCCGCTGCCTGTGAGCGGGTGATGATCGCATCGGTGTGCGCCGAGCTGTACTTGCGGATGTGCTCGACCGCAGCCTCCAGCGAGGGGACGACGGCCGCGGACAGATCCAATGAGCTGTACTCCGTGCCGTAGTCCTCGTCCGTCGCCGCGACGATATCCTTGCCAGCAGCAACAACTGTCGGATCGCCGTGCACGGTGACGCCGGCCTCTGCCAAGGCCGGCAAAGCCTTGGCCAGGAACGCTTCCGCGACGTCGGCGTGGACGAGCAGCGACTCGGCCGCGTTGCAGACGCTCGGGCGCTGGGTCTTCGAGTTGAGCAGGATCGTGAGGGCGAGTTCCAGGTCCGCTTCGGCATCGACGTACACGTGGCAGTTGCCGACGCCGGTCTCGATCACGGGCACGGTCGACTCGGACACGACGGTCTGGATCAGGCCGGCACCACCGCGCGGGATCAGTACGTCGACCAGGCCGCGCGCCTGCATGAGTTCCTTGACGGCGGCGCGGTCGCCCGGCACGCCCTGGATCACGTCGGCCGGCAGACCAGCCTCGGTGACGGCGGAGCGCAGTACGGCGATGATCGCCGCGTTGGACTCGGCGGCCGAGGAGGATCCGCGCAGGAGCACCGCGTTGCCGGACTTGAGGCAGATGCCGGCCGCGTCGGCGGTCACGTTCGGGCGGGCCTCGTAGATGATGCCGACGACACCGAAGGGCACTCGCACCTGGCGAAGCTCCAGGCCGTTCGGGAGGGTGTACCCGCGGACGACTTCGCCGACCGGGTCAACCAGACCAGCGAGCTGCTCGAGCCCAGCAGCCATCGCATCCACCCGCGACGGGTCCAGCGCGAGGCGGTCGACGGTCGACTCCGGCGTACCGGCGTCTCGTGCGACTGCGACGTCCTTCGCGTTAGCCGCAACGATCTCGTCCGTGTTGGCCCGCAGCGCGGCCGCCATGGCGTGCAGCGCGGCGTCCTTGGTCGCCCGGGATGCCGCCGCCAACGCGTAGGAGGCCTCGCGGGCGTGCCGGCACAACTCGATGATCTCGCTCACCGTCCCATCGTAGGACGATCCTCCGCAGCCGTGCGTAGCCGTCTCAACCTTGCGACAGCATGCGCCGCAGGCACCCCTGCGGCGAGCGGGAGGGGCGGACCGCCACCACTCACAAACCTCAACTGATCGCAGCGGGCCAAGCGTGCGCAGGCATGCTCCCGGCTGGAAACGGCAGGTTTGTGAGTGGTGGCGGTCCGGGCCTGCCGCCCAACATCAACGAACTCCGGCTGTCGTACTAGGCGACCCGGTGGACATCCCGCCCCGGTCGCTCTCGGACAGGTGCTCGAAGGTTTCGCCGGTTGCCGTGATCGTGCGCGTCACGTCGCGGCCGCCGTACACCCAGTAGATCCGCAGCGGGCCGGCGCCGCGGTTGAAGAAGCGATGCGGGATGCCGGCCTGCACCCAGGTCGCCTCCCCCGCGACCAGGTCGAACCGCTCGCCGTCGATCTCGGCGATCGCCTCGCCTTCGAGGATCAGCACGGACTCCTCGACGTTGTGGCTGTGCACGGGCAGCCCGGTGCCGGGGGCAAAGATCGTCTGGCCGGTGGTGATCCGGTTGTCGTCAGCGTTCCAGCGGCCGACGTACGGGATCGTGACGACGCCGTTGCCGCGATCGAACGGCGTGATCTGGTCGGGGTGGATCAACAGGCTCATCGGTCGGCCTCCGGGCTGTGGTGGTGGAAGAGCCGGCGGGCCAGGGTGTTCGCCTGACTACCCGGTACTACGTGCTCCGCAACGGCCGCGCGCCATTGCTTGAAGTGCGGGGTGGCGCGGTGGTTCTCGACCGCTGCTTCGTCGATGTAGGTCTCGTGGAGGACGAAATGGTGGTCGTCGGTGAGGTCCTGGCTGACGTCGAAGGCCAAGCAGCCGGGCTCGTCGGTGAAGGAGCGTTCGGCGTTGGTCCGGATCGCTTCGACGAACGCCTCGAGGTGGTCGGGGAGGACCTGGAGGGAGACGGTGAGGGTGATCATGCGGAGCCCTTCTCGGTCGACGGCAGTACTACGTTGGTCTCCGCGGCTAGGTCGGTGAGGCTCGACCAGGTTTTGGCGGTCAGTTCGATGCCGGCGGCATGGAGTTTCGCGTTGCGGTCCTCGAGTTCGCCGGGGACGAGGATCTCGTCGGCCCAGGAGGCTTTGGGTGCCTGGCGAGTGGCGTCGATCAGGGTTTCGACGCGTTCGGCGTACTCGGTCGGGTCGGCCATGGCTGCGACGTCGATGGTGAGGAGGAAATGGCCCGCGCCGCTCCGGCGGTCTGGCTCGTACGGACCCGCGACCTGGTCGCCGAACGCGCTGCCGGTCAGCACGCCGGCCAGGATGTCGAACATGAACGACATGACGTAGCCCTTGGGGCCGGCCATCGGCAGGATCAGGCCTTCGATCGCGGCTCGCGGATCGGTGGTGGGGTTGCCGTCGGCATCGGCTGTCCAGCCTTGCGGGATCGGCGTACCGCGTTCGGCGGCGAGGTAGATCTTGCCTCGGGCAACGGCTGTGTTGGCGAGGTCCATCACGACGACACCGCGTTGGCCAGCGGGCGCGGCGATGGACCACGGGTTGGTCCCGATGCTCTTGTGCTTGCCGCCCCAGGGAGCCATCGCGGGGCTCGCATTCGTACAGAGGAGGGCGACACAGCCTTGCTCGGCCGCTCGCCGCGTGAAGTACGCCGCGGTGCCGAAGTGCCCGGAGTTGCGGATGCCAACTGCGCTGACCCCATGCGCCTTGGCCCGCTCGACACCTCGGCCGACCGCATAGTCCATGACGACTTGCCCGATGCCGTTGCCACCGTCAAGGAGCAGCAGAGCACCGGTGTCCCTGGTGGTGCTGACGCGGGTGACTCGCTCGGTCGCGCCACTGCGGAGGCGGGCGACATACCAGGGCAGCCGAAGCATGCCGTGCGACGCATGGCCCCAGAGCTCGGCCATCACAAGCGTGTCAGCCAGCAACTCGGCGTCCGGACCAGGAACGCCTTCGGAGCGGAGTACGGCGGAAGTGAACGCGCGCAGCGCGTCGGGCAGAAAACGATGAGTCATGCCTTGCTCCGATCGCGTGTGAGGGCCGGACCGCCGCCACTCACAAACCTCAACTGATCGCCCACGGCCAGGCGTGCACAGGCGTGCTCCCGGGTGGAATCGGGACGTTTGTGAGTGGTGGAGGTCCGGGTCGCCCAACATCACGAACTCCGGCTGAGTAGCCGGTAGCGGCGTTCTGGGCGGCCGGCTACGCCGTAGCGGGGGCGCATTTCGGCTTTGCCTACGGTGACCAGGTGTTCCAGGTAGCGGCGGGTGCTGCTGCGGGAGAGGCCGGTGACCTCGGCGCATTCGGTGGCGGAGAGGTCGGTTTCGGGAGCCTCGCCTAGGGCGCGTAGTACTAGATCGGTGGTTTCTGGGCTGATGCCTTTGGGCGGCGGGATTCGGCCGCTGCTGGTGCGGAAGACTCGGTCGACCTCTTCCTGGTGCACCTCGGTGAGATCGTGCAGCTCGGCTTGGTGGCCGGCGTAATCCGTCAGGCGGGCGCGGAGGGACTCGACCTCGAAGGGCTTCACCAAGTACTGGAAGACGCCGCCGCGCAGCGCGGTACGGAGCGTGTCGAGGTCGCGGGCAGCGGAAATGACGATCACGTCGACCGGGTAGTCCGATGACGATTCGCGGAAGCGGCGGAGTACCTCCAGGCCGCTCATGTCCGGCAGGTAGATATCCAGCAGGACAAGGTCAGGACGCAGAGTCCGTACTGCGGCCAGCGCGTCCGCGCCCGTTCGCGCGGCACCGACAACCTCGAAGCCCGGTTGGGATGCGACCACGCTCGAGTGCAGCCGCGCCACCATGAAGTCGTCGTCCACGACGAGGACCTGGATCATGCCCGCGCCTGCGCCAGCACCGGCAGCGTCGCCACGAAGACCGCGCCGTTCTCGTTGTGCACCGTCACATCCCCACCTCGCTTCCGGCAGATCACCCGGACCAGCGCCAGCCCGATCCCCCGATCCTCGGCACCATCCTTCGTGCTGAAACCATGCGTGAACACCCGATGCTGCATCCCACTGTCCACACCCGGCCCAGAGTCCCGTACTTCGATCCGTACTGCGCCCGCCGTCTCCAGCACCTCGACGGCGACATAGGGATCCCGCGCACCCGTCGCGGCATCCAGAGCGTTGTCCACCAAGTTGCCGAGCACCGTCGAGACATCCGTCGCGAGCCGCTCGTCCAGCCGGGACAGCAAGGTCGCCTGGTCGACGACGAAGCTGACCCCACGCTCGGCGGCCTGACTGGATTTCGCGATCAGCAGTGCGGCCACCGCCGGATCGGCGACCCGCGCGGTGATCCCCGCGGTCAGCTCGGTCTGGTCGGCCGCGACGCGCTGGATGTAGCGGCGGACGTCGTCGTACTCGCCCAGCTCGATCAGCCCGCTGACGATGTGCATCCGGTTGCTGAACTCGTGCGCCTGCGCCCGCAGCGTGTCGGTGGTGTTCCGGGTCAGGTCCAGCTCGCGTTGCAGTTCGAGCAGCTCGGTCCGGTCGCGGAAGGTCGCCACCCAGCCGATGTGCCGGCCGTGGCTGCGGACCGGCATCCGGTTCAGCGTGAGCACGCGCCCGTGCAGGGGCAGGATCCGGTCGGTCGCGATGTCCGTACCGTCGAAGATCTCGCCCAGCCGCCCGGTGTCGTCGACCTCGATCAGCGCCCGCCCGGCCGACACGACCGGTACGCCGAGCAGGTGCGCGGCCTCGTCGTTGACCATGGTGATCCGGCGATCCAGGTCGACCGCGAGCACGCCCTCCTTGATGCCGTGCAGCAACGCCTCCCGCTGCTCGACCAGGCCGGTGATCTCGCGCGGCTCCAGCCCGAGCGTCTGCCGCTTCACGGTTCTTGCCAAGAGCAACGAACCGATCACACCCAGCAAGCTCGCGATCCCCAGATAGGTGAGCAGGTTGGGCATCGCCGCGGCCAGGTTGTCCAGCACGGAGGGGTACTGCCGGCCGACGGCGACCACGCCATCCGTCGCCCCCGAGTCCTCGTTGAGGATCGGCGCCATCGCGAGCGCGGCACCGGTGACCTCGTCGCGCCCGACCCAGGACCGGCCGAGGAACGCGTCGGTCTCCTGCAGCAAGGGCTTTCCGGTGATCGGAAGCGGGTCGGTGGAAGCAACGATCTGGCGGTTGCGCAGCGCCACCACGACGTACGTCGAACCGGAGAAGGTCCGTCCGGACTCGACCACGGACTGCGCCTGAGTGGTGTAGGCAGGCCCAAGGCTGGCAACATCCCGTACGCCGGCCGTCACCGCGAGCCGCTCTGCCACCGCGAGCGCCCGGTTGCCCTCGGTCTCGTGGTAGCGCGCACTCAACTGCGCCACCGAGACCGCCGCGACGCCGACCAGCACGACCAGGACGATCAGCAGCTGGACGGCGAGCATCCGCCCGGCCAGCGTCCACCGCCGCGGTCGTAGTACCACTCGCCGTCTGGTCTTCACGCCCTGATTGTGCTCGGACCGGCCGGATCGCGCCATCATCGCGTGAGCACAATGAACACAACTGAGTTTGCGGTAGTAACGGTGACACCCGCAAAACACCACGCCACGCTGACGGGCAACCGCACCACCGAAAGCAAGGAGACTGCCGTGCGAGCACGGACGTGGTTCACCAGTATCAGCGCTGTCGCGGCGTTCGCCGTCGTGGCGAGCGGCTGCGGCGTCAGCGCCGACGACAACGCCTCGGGCGGTGCCAGCACCGGCCCGCTGAAGGGCCTGCGCGTCCTCGTCCCCAACTCCCCCGGCAGCGGTTACGACACCACCGCCCGGGCGGCCGCGAAGGCGATGCAGGACGCCAAGCTGACCGACACCGTCGAGGTCTTCAACACCGCCGGCGCCGGTGGCACGGTCGGCCTGCAACGGCTGGCCAACGAGAAGGGCAAAGAGGACATCCTGATGCAGATGGGTCTCGGCGTCGTCGGGGCCGTCTTCACCAACAAGTCCAAGGCGACCCTGCAGGACACCGTCCCGATCGCGAAGCTGATCGAGGAGGCCGAGGCGATCGTCGTACCGAAGGATTCGCCGTACACGAGCCTGGACCAGCTGGTCGCGGCCTGGAAGGCGGACCCGGGCAAGGTGCCGGTCGGCGGCGCCTCCAACAAGGGCGGGCCCGACCACCTCACGCCGATGCTGCTGGCCAAGGCCGTCGGTGTCCAGCCGAAGCTCGTCAACTACGTCCCGTACGACGGCGGTGGCGAGCTGCTGACCGCGATCCTCGGCAAGAAGATCTCCTTCGCCGCGACCGGGATCGCCGAGGTCGCCGAGCAGGCCAAGTCGGGGGACGTGAAGATCCTCGCGGTCACCAGCGCGAATCCGGTGGACGGTGTCGACGCGCCCACGCTGAAGAGCCTGAACATCGACCTGGTCTTCACCAACTGGCGCGGCATCGTCGCGCCGCCCGGACTGCCGGACGAGAAGAAGAAGCAGTTCGTCGAGCTGCTCACCAAGATGCACGAGTCCGAGCAGTGGAAGACGACGCTGACCAAGCAGGGCTGGACGGACGCGTTCCAGACCGGTGACGAGTTCAAGAGCTTCCTGACCTCGGAGAACGACCGGGTCGCCGGCGTACTGCGAGAGCTGGGTCTCGTCGTCTGATGGCCGCCGTGAAGCAGGGCCGCTCCGAACTCGGAGTGGCCCTCCTCCTCCTGATCCTGGGCGGCTGGGCGCTGATCGACGCGACGCAGCTCGCCGCCGTGGAGGGTGCCCGCGGGCCGGTCGGCCCGAAGACGGTACCGATCGCGGTCGGCATCCTGCTCGTCGTCTCGGCGGTCCTGCTCGCGGCCGACATCCTCCGCGGCGGTCGCGGTGAGCAGGAAGCCGGTGAGGACGTCGACCTCAGCCACGGCAGCGACTGGAAGACACTCGGTCTGCTGGTCGCCGCCTTCGTCGCCAACGTCCTGCTGATCGACCGGCTCGGCTGGCCGGTCTCCGGCGCCGTGCTGTTCTTCGGTACGACGTTCGCGCTCGGCAGCCGGCACCTGATCCGCAACGCGATCCTCTCGGTCGCCCTGTCGGTCAGCACCTGGTACCTGTTCAACCTCGGCCTCGGCATCGCCTTGCCGGTCGGGATCCTCAAGGGAATCCTCTGATGGACGCGCTCTCCGAACTGCTGAACGGCTTCGCCACCGCGGCCCATCCGACCAACCTGCTGTACGCCTTCGTCGGCGTCCTGCTCGGTACCGCGATCGGCGTCCTGCCCGGGATCGGCCCGGCGATGACGATCGCGCTGCTGCTGCCGCTCACCTACGCGCTCGAACCGACCCAGGCCTTCATCATGTTCGCCGGCATCTACTACGGCGGCATGTACGGCGGTTCGACCACCTCGATTCTGCTCAACACACCAGGTGAAAGCGCCTCGGTGGTGACAGCGATCGAAGGCAACAAGATGGCCCGCAAGGGCAGAGCCGCCGCCGCGCTGGCCACCGCCGCGATCGGGTCGTTCATCGCCGGCACGATCGGTACGCTGGCGCTCGCACTGGTCGCACCGGGGGTCGTCAAGCTGGCGATCAAGATGGGCGCGCCGGACTACTTCGCCGTGATGGTGCTCGCGTTCATCGCCGTCACCACCGTGCTCGGCTCCTCGAAGATCCGCGGGCTGGCCGCGCTCGCGATCGGCCTGCTGGTCGGTACCATCGGGATCGACCCGACGTCCGGCCAGCAACGGCTCACCCTCGGCCTGCCGGAACTTGCCGACGGCATCGATGTCGTCGTGGTCGCGGTCGGGCTGTTCGCGGTCGGCGAGGCCTTGTGGATCGCGGCTCACCTACGCCGTACGCCGGCCGAGATCATCAGCGTCGGCGCCGCCCGGATGACCCGGGAGGACTGGCGCCGGTCGTGGAAGCCCTGGCTGCGCGGTACGGCGATCGGCTTCCCGTTCGGCGCGATCCCGGCCGGTGGCGCCGAGATCCCGACCTTCTTGTCCTACGTCACCGAGAAGAAGCTGAGCAAGCACCCCGAGGAGTTCGGTCAGGGTGCGATCGAGGGCGTCGCCGGTCCCGAGGCGACGAACAACGCGTCGGCCGCGGGTGGTCTGGTTCCCCTGCTCACGTTGGGGATCCCGACCACCGCGACCGCCGCGGTGATGCTGGGCGCCTTCCAGGGCTACGGCATCCAGCCGGGCACGCGACTGCTGCAGACCCAGCCCGAGCTGGTCTGGGGTCTGGTGGCCAGCCTCTTCATCGGCAACGTGATCCTGCTCGCGCTGAACCTGCCGCTGGCACCGATGTGGGCCAAACTGCTCCGGATCCCCCGGCCTTACCTGTACGCCGGGATCCTGTTCTTCGCCAGCATCGGCGCCTATGCGGCCAACCTGTCCACCTTCGACCTGTGGCTGCTACTCGTCCTGGGTGCGCTCGGGTTCGGGATGCGGCGGTTCGGGTTGCCCGTCGTACCAGCGATCATCGGCATCATCCTCGGGCCGACTGCCGAGGTGCAGTTGCGGCGGGCGCTGCAGATCAGCGACGGACACATCAGCGGGCTGACCGACACGTGGTTCGCGAAGATCGTGTACGTCGTGATCCTGCTGGTCCTCGTCGTTCCCCCGATCGTCACCCGGCTCCGGACTCGCGAGCCCGTCAAGGTAGGAGACTGAGATGGCGATCATCGTCGGCTATGTGCCAACCCCTGAAGGCATCGCGGCCCTGGACAGCGCGATCGAGGAAGCCCGCCTGCGCGGCCAGCGACTGGTCGTGGTGAACTCGTCGCGCGGGGAAGCCTTGGTGGACAAGCGTTTCGCGTCCGGCGCCGAGTGGCAGTCGATCGAGCAACGCCTCACCGACTCCGGTGTCGACCACGAGCTGACCCAACTGGTGGCGAGCAAAGACGCGGCCGACCAGATCCTCCGCCTGGCCGAAGAGCTGAACGCCGAACTCATCGTCATCGGCCTCCGCCGCCGCACCCCGGTCGGCAAACTCATCCTCGGCAGCCAGGCCCAAACCATCCTCCTGGAAGCCGAATGCCCCGTGCTGGCGATCAAATCCCACCCCACCAGCCCCGAGCCGGCCTAGCCCCGCCCAAAACGTTGTTGCAAGCCCACCAGTGGTGGGCTCGGTCACCCTCCGGTGACTGTGAACAAGGTCTACCCTGTTCACGGTCACCGCTTCAGGTCCGAGCCCACCACTGGTGGGCTCGCGTCACAGGAGGACGAGGTCGTCGCGGTGGACTACTTCTCGCTCGTACGTCGGGCCGAGTTCGCGGGCCAGGTCTCGGGTGGAGCGGCCTAGCAGGTCGGGGAGTTCGGTGGCGTCGTAGTTGACCAGGCCCCGGGCGATCACCACGCCTGCGGGTGAGACGAGGTCGACCGGGTCGCCGGCGGAGAACTTGCCTTCGATGGCGGTGATGCCGGCCGGGAGTAGTGAGGAGCGGCGCTCGGTGACTGCTCGGACGGCGCCTTCGTCGAGTATGAGGCGGCCTTGGCCAGAAGTGGCGTGGGCGAGCCAGAGCAGGCGGGTTTTGCGGCGGCGGCCGGTCGGGTGGAACAGCGTGCCGACCGGGTCGCCGCGCAGCGCTTCGCCGACGTGGGCGGCCGAGGTGAGTACCACCGGAATGCCTGCCTCGGTGGCGATCGCGGCCGCTTCGACCTTGGTCTGCATGCCGCCCGTACCAACGCCGGAGCTCCCCGTCCGGCCGATCTGCAGCGCCTTGAGATCAGCCGGTCCGCGGACGTCGGTGAGCATCGTCGTACCGGGTTTGCGCGGGTCGCCGTCGTACAGGCCGTCCACGTCGGAGAGCAGGACCAGCAGGTCGGTATGCACGAGGTGGCTGGTCAGCGCGGCCAGCCGGTCGTTATCGCCGAAGCGGATCTCGGTCGTCGCGACGGTGTCGTTCTCGTTGACGATCGGCACGACGCCCAGCTCGAGGAGGCGAGCGAAAGTCCTGTAGGCGTTGCGATAATGGCTTCGCCGGGTGACGTCGTCGACGGTCAGCAGCACCTGGCCGACGCGGAGTCCGTGCGCGGCGAAGGCGTCGCTGTACCGAGCCATCAGCAGCCCTTGGCCGACCGAGGCGGCTGCTTGCTGGGTGGCGAGGTCGCGTGGGCGTGAGCGCAGTCCCATCGGCGCGAGCCCGGCCGCGATCGCGCCAGAGGAGACGAGCACGACCTCGGTGCCCTCCACCCGCCGTGCGGCGATCGCGTCGACGAGCAGGCGCAGCCGTTCGAGGTCGATCCGCCCGCGCTGGGTCAGCGACGACGAACCGACCTTCACGACGATCCGCCCGGCCTTGACGACCTCAACCCGTTGCTTCATGTCCCGCATCAGTTTTCCTGACTCAGTGGGAGTGGGAGCATCAGCGGGGCCGGCGTCGTCGACGGCCTCCGGTCATGCGTCCTGGTTGTTGCTCTCGGCATCGATGTCGATGACCTGGCCGGCCCGGTACAGGCGCTCGGCCTCCAGCTCCTCCGCGGCGGCCAGCTCGCGCGCTTGTTTGCGCGCCAGCCTCTCGGCGGCCTTCTGAGCCGCCTTGGCCTCCGCCGGGGTCAGGTCGACCTCGTCCTCGACCCAGCCCTTGCCGTACTCCGACAGGTCCGCCGGGCGCTCGATCTCGCCCAGCCGGAGTGCGTGGTACCGCTCGTCCTTGTCCTTGCGGCGCTGGGCCGCCGGACGGTCCTCGTCCAGTCGCTGGTCCTCGCCACGCCGCGACAGCAGTTCCGCCCCGGCCTGTACTTCGGGCGCGAAGTCGAAGACCACAGCGTTCTGGCCGTCGCCGATCTGCACGCCGTCGCCGGCCTGCGCGCCCAGCTCGAGCAGCTGGCGCTCGACGCCGAGACGGTTCAGCCGGTCGGCCAGGTAACCGGTCGCCTCGGCGTTGGTGAAGTCGGTCTGCCGGATCCAGCGCTCGGGCTTCTCGCCCTGCACCAGCCAGATGCCGTCCGGGGTCTTCTTGACCTTGAACTCCGGCCCTCCGGTCGCGCGCGGCCGGAGGATGATCCGGGTGTTGTCCGGCTTCTCCTCCTCGGCGCGGCGCTTGGCGACGATCTCGGCCATCGCGAACTTCAACCCGTCCAGGCCTTCGTGGCTCGCGGTCGAGATCGAGAACACCTTGTGGCCGCGCTGCTCGAGCTCGGCCGTCACCATCTCGGCGATCTCCTTGGCGTCCGGGACGTCGACCTTGTTCAGGGCGATCAGCCGGGGCCGGTCCTCCAGCCCGCCGTGGGCCTTCAGCTCCGCCTCGATCGTGTCGAGGTCGCTCAGCGGGTCACGACCGGGCTCGTACGTCGCGCAGTCGATCACGTGCACCAGCGCGGCGCAGCGCTCGACGTGACGCAGGAAGTCGTGGCCGAGACCGCGCCCCTCGCTCGCGCCCTCGATCAGGCCCGGCACATCGGCGACGGTGAAGACGTGCTCACCGGCGACGACGACGCCCAGGTTGGGGATCAAGGTGGTGAAGGGGTAGTCGGCGATCTTCGGGCGGGCCCGGCTGATCGAGGCGATCAGCGAGGACTTGCCCGCGCTCGGGAAGCCGACCAGGCCGATGTCCGCGACGACCTTGAGCTCGAGCACGATCGTGCGCTCTTCGCCCTCTTCGCCGAGCAGCGCGAAGCCGGGGGCCTTGCGGCTGGAGCTGGCCAGGGCCGCGTTGCCGAGGCCGCCCTTGCCGCCGGCGGCCGCGACGTACTCGGAACCGTGGCCGACCAGGTCGGCGAGCACTTCGCCTTCCGGAGTACTGATGACTGTGCCGTCCGGGACGGGCAGGACGATGTCCGCGCCCCTGCTGCCGGCCTGGAGATCGCCCTTGCCCTGCTGGCCGCTCGTCGCGGAGCGGTGGGAGGAGCGGTGGTAGTCGACCAGCGTGGTCTGGTCGGTGTCGACGCGCAGGATGATGCTGCCGCCGTCACCGCCGTTGCCGCCGTCAGGTCCGCCGAGTGGCTTGAACTTCTCGCTGTGCACCGAGGCGCAGCCGTTTCCGCCGTTGCCACCGGTGACGTGCACCGTGACCCGGTCGACAAAGCTGGGGATCGCCATCGGTGTATCTCTACTTCCTGCTGGGGAACTAACTAACTGACTGACTCTGTACATAGCCGAAGGGCGGGCCGCGCTATTCCGCGGACCCGCCCTTCGCAAAGGCTTGTGACTCGAACCGGGTGGCGGTGTTACTCCGCCGGGGCCGGGACGATGTTGACGACGCGACGGCCGCGACGGACGCCGAACTCGACCTTGCCCTCGGCGAGCGCGAAGAGCGTGTCGTCGCCACCACGGCCGACCAGGGTGCCCGGGTGGAAGTGCGTGCCCCGCTGGCGGACGATGATCTCGCCGGCGTTGACCAGCTGCCCACCGAAGCGCTTCACGCCGAGCCGCTGCGCGTTGGAGTCGCGACCGTTACGGGTCGACGCTGCTCCTTTTTTGTGTGCCATCTCTGTATCAGCTCACTTCTTCTTCGCGTCGATCGCGGTGACCTTGACCTGGGTGTAGTGCTGGCGGTGCCCCTGGCGCTTGCGGTAACCGGTCTTGTTCTTGTACTTGAGGATGTGGATCTTCGGGCCCTTGGTACGGCCGAGGACCTCAGCCGAGACGGCCACCTTGGACAAAGCGGCGGCATCGGTCGTCACGGTGTCGCCATCGACGACGAGGACTGCGGACAGCGAAACCGTGTCGCCGACCTGGTCCGTCAGGCTGTCGATCTCGATGACATCGCCGACGGCGACCTTCTGCTGGGTGCCGCCACTGCGCACGATCGCGTACACCGTGGATCTCACTCTCTGTTTGTCTGGAAGTCTTACGGGGCCTGCACAGACCTACGTTTGCGGCCCACACAAAGGAGGCACGCGAGACGCGCGCCGAATGACAAGAATACGGCGCGCGTCAGGCGCGGGTCAAACCGGGGTTGAAGCCAGCTCCGGAGCGGTCGCTCCGGTGTCTTCCCCGCTGTTGCCTGCGTCAGTGTCCTTACTGCTCGCCGCACCCCGGCTACGGCTGCTGCGGCGGCGTCGAGTGCTGCCGTTGCGGCCTGTTCCGTTCTGTGCGGAAGTCTCCTGCTCAGGCGTCGCCTCAGCGGTCTCAGCGGCCTCTGGAGTCGCCTGTACGGGCTCGTCCGTGCCCTTGTCACCGTTGGTGACCTGGGAGGCGGCAGCGATCTGCGCCAGGCGCTGAGCGGCGTCGTTGTTCTGCTGCTCCTGCTCCGGCTGCTCGTCGTCGCCCCGGCCGCGGTTCTTGCCGCGGTTGCGGCTGCGGGAGGTCTTCTTCGCCGCGCCGCTGTCGCCGTCGCTCTTCTGCTCGTTCTGCGACTGCTGCTGGCTCTGCTGGCCGCGGCCACGGCCGTCGTCCTGCCGGCGGCGGGACTCCTTCGGCTCGTCGTGCAGGGTCAGCCCGCGGCCACCGCAGTGGTCGCAGTTCTCGCTGAACGCCTCGAGCAGGCCGGTCCCGATCCGCTTCCGGGTCATCTGGACCAGTCCGAGCGAGGTCACCTCGGCGACCTGGTGCTTGGTCCGGTCGCGGCCCAGGCACTCCACCAGCCGGCGCAGTACCAGGTCGCGGTTGAGCTCCAGCACCATGTCGATGAAGTCGATCACGATGATGCCGCCGATGTCGCGCAGCCGCAGCTGGCGGACGATCTCCTCGGCCGCTTCCAGGTTGTTCTTGGTGACCGTCTCCTCGAGGTTGCCCCCGGAGCCGGTGAACTTGCCGGTGTTGACGTCGACGACCGTCATCGCCTCGGTCCGGTCGATGATCAGCGAACCACCCGACGGCAGCCAGACCTTGCGGTCCAGCGCCTTCTTGATCTGCTCGTCGATCCGGAAGTTCGAGAAGACATCCCCGTCACCAGCCCACTTCTCCACCCGGGCGGCCAGGTGCGGAGCGACGTACGAGACGTACTCCTTGACCTGGTCGAAGGCGTCGTCACCGGAGATGACGAGCTTGGAGAAGTCCTCGGTGAACAGGTCGCGGACGACCCGGATCAGCAGGTCGGGCTCACCGTGCAGCAGGGCGGGCGCCTGGCCGTTCTTCGACTTCTTGTCGATCTCCGTCCAGTACGACTGCAGGCGGCTGACGTCGGCGGTCAGCTCGTCCTCGGTCGCGCCCTCGGCCGCGGTACGCACGATCACGCCCGCCTCGTCCGGGACGATGTCCTTGAGGATGCCCTTGAGGCGGTTCCGCTCGGTGTCGGGCAGCTTGCGGCTGATGCCGCCGTTGCCGCCGCGCGGGACGTACACGACGTACCGGCCGGGGAGGCTGATCTGGTTGGTCAGCCGGGCGCCCTTGTGGCCGATCGGGTCCTTGGTCACCTGGACCAGGACCGCCTGACCGGACTTGAGCACGGACTCGATCTTGCGCGGCCCGTTGGCGCCGCCGAGGGTCGCCCAGTCCACCTCACCGGCGTACAGGACCGCGTTGCGGCCCTTGCCGATGTCGATGAACGCGGCCTCCATGCTGGGCAGCACGTTCTGGACGCGGCCGAGGTACACGTTGCCGATCAGCGAGCTCTGCTCCGCCTGGGCGACGTAGTGCTCGACCAGCACGTTGTCCTCGGAGACGGCGATCTGAGTCAGGTCCTCGCGGGCTCGGATCACCATCGTCCGCTCGACCGACTCGCGCCGGGCCAGGAACTCGGCCTCGGTGACGATCGGCGCGCGGCGGCGGCCGGCGGCGCGGCCCTCGCGGCGGCGCTGCTTCTTGGCCTCGAGGCGGGTCGAGCCCTCGACCGCGGTGATCTCGTTCGTGGGGGTCTTGCTGCGCGGCTCGCGGACCCGGACGACGGTCTCGTCCGGGTCGTCCGCAGCGGTACCGGCGTCTTCGCCCTTGCGGCGGCGACGACGGCGACGGCGGCGGGACGACGTACCGGACTCGGTCTCGTCGTCGGACTCGGCGGACTGGTCGTCGTCGGCCTCGTCCTCGGTCTGGTCGTCCTCCGACTCGTCGCCTTCTTCGGCGCTGTCCTCGGAGTCGGCGTCACCGGCCTTGCGGCGGCGGCGGCCACCACGGCGACGGCGGCGACGGCGGGTACCCTCGCCACCTTCCTCGCCGTCGAGCTCGTCGGCTTCGGCGCTCTGGTCCTCGTCGGTCTCTTCGTCGTCCTCGACCGCGGTCTCGGCGGCGGCGGCTTCGTCAGCGTCGCGGCTGCGGCGGCTCCGGCGACGGCGGGTGGTGGTCTGCTGCTCCTCGGCGACCTCGGGGGTCTGCTCCGGCTCTACTGCCTCAGACTCGGCTGCTGCGGCTGCTGCCTCGGCTGCGCGCTCGGCAGCCGACGGACGCCGCCTGCGGCGGCTGGTGGGGGCGGCTTCCTCGGGGGTGGCTTCGACCGGGCTGGTCGCTTGAGCCTGAGCAGGCACCTCGGTGGGCGCCTGGAACAGGACAGCGGCAGCAGCCGGAGCCCGGCGCCGCGAGCGCCGCGTTCCCTCAGCCGGAGCATCGGCGGCTTCGCCGCCTCGCTCCGTGGAAGAAGAAGTGGAAGAGGTCGCGCCGGAGGTGTCCGTGGCCGAGTCGCTCGAGGCTGTCGCCGACCTGCCGCGAGCGGTCGCGGAGCGGCCGGAAGCGGTCGCGGAGCTGCCGATGGCGGCTTCGGCTGCGGCCAGTTCCTCGTCGGTCAGTTGCTCTTCGGGGAGTTCGGCCGCGGCAAGGGGGCCGTCGGTGTGGTGGGTGTCCTCGGTGAGGAGGTCAGGCTGCGGGGCGGCGGCCTTCTTGGTACTGCGCTTGCGGGTGGTCTTCTTCGCGGTCCGCGCCGGGGCAGCGGGCTGCTCGGCAGCCTCGTCGGCCTCCAGGAGCGAGTCCTGGGCGGTGTCGCGACTGGCCGCGGTCTTCTTGGCGGGGCGCTTGGCGGCCGCCTTCTTGACCGTGCGCTTGGCGGCAGCCTTCTTGACCGGCGCCGGGTCGGCGGACTCGGCGTCGGACTGGGTGCTGACAGCCTCGGCTTCAGCGGGAACGGCCGCAGCGGACTTCTTGGTGGTGCGCTTGCGGGTCGTCGCCTTCTTGGCCGGCTGTTTGGCAGCACGCTTGGCTGCGGGGGCGGTGGCAGCTGTTTCGGCTGCTTCGGTGGTGTTCGGCTCGTTGTCGAGCATGCGGTGCGGGTCTCCTCAGGCCTTGCGGCGCACCCTGCGACCCCTGTCACGGGTCCGGCGCTGCCCCAAAGCGGTCTCGGTCTCGCCGCTGCCGGGGTGCAAAGCCGGTACGGCGGAAGCCTTCTGGATCCGCTCCCGCCAGCGCCTAGGGCGCAGCTGGAGCGGCGGCGTCGCCCTCCGCTACATGCGTCTGGTGGTCGACCGCCTGGCCGGTCGCGGTCGCCTGGGTGGCGTCGCGGTCACGAGCGAGCGGATCGTCCACAGTGCCGGTGGCCGCAGTGAGCGGGCCCTGGGCGAGCCTGGTCAGAAGAGCCGGGCCCGTCACCGGAAGCGTCGCTACTTGCAGCACGCCGGCGAGAACGTCGTCGGGTCTCACGGCCGGGGTTCCGTGCCGTAACACCACTTGCAGTATCGCACACGTCGCAACCGGCGCCTGTTCACTGCCGACGGTGAGTCGGAGAACGGCGTCCCGACAGTCGAACGAGCGAAGTCCCCGTTTGGTCATGCGCTCGACCAGAATTTCCTCCCGGGCGAGGAACGCCGCGACGGCTTCCTCGGCTACCGCGGGATCCGCCCCAGGCAACGCGATCAGCCACTCGCTGGCCTCCAGCCGCTCCGCCAGCGCCCCCGGCCCGGCGACGACCACCTCGAGCACGTCCAGCCCGGGCGGCAGCGCCTCGTCGAGGTCGGCCCGGACCTGCTCGGGATCACGCTCATGTGTGAGCGAGATCTCCAGGTACTCCGCCTCCGAGGCGGCTCCGGTCGGCGCCGCACCGGCGTACGAGATCTTCGGGTGCGGGCTGAAGCCGTGCGAGAACGCCACCGGCAGCTCCGCCCGCCGGACCGCCCGCTCGAACGCGCGCTGGAAGTCGCGGTGTGAGGTGAATCGCAACCGCCCGCGCTTGGCGAAGCGGATGCGCAGCTTCTGGACCGCGGGAAGCTGCTGGGACGGCGGAGCTTGAACTGGTGCCACATCGCCATTCTGGCAGCTTGTGCGCCCGCGGCTCACATCTCGGCGGCCGTAGCCTCGCCGTCACGGTTGGGCGCTGGACTTGCCGGTCACGACCAGCGCCCAGGCGAGCAGGCCGAAGGCGGCGGTGTTGAGAACCGCGCGGACCAGGTTGAAGGCCCGCCACTTCGACTCGTCGAAGGCCGCCCGGACGGCCGTAACGTCGATCGTGTTCGGGTCACCGGCCGCCTTGATCGCGTCGTTCATCGGCACGTTCACGCTCACCGTGATGATCACGACCGCCAGATAGAGCACGAAGGCGATCGCGATCCACGGCAGCGACTTCTCCTTCAGGCTCAGCACGCCGGCCAGCGCGGTGAAGATCAGCGCGCCGAAGAAGCCGAGGCCGAGGAACACCGGATTGATGATCGCCCGGTCGACCGCCTGGAACGCGCCGACGAAGGTCTTGTCGTCGGTTTTGGCCAGGCCGGGCATGAAGGCGTTCGCATAGATGCCGAACACCCCCGCTACCAGGCCCATCAGCATCGTGGCGACCAGCAGCGACGCAATTCGCAGTCCGTTCATGGCGGAAAGCTACCCAACCCGCCTTTCAGTGACCTGTCAGAGGCCGCTGCATTGGCCGGCGCGGGGGCCGGAGACGTGGTTCGGGGCCTGCAGGTTGGTGGGCTTGGCCGTGTTGGAGGAGCAAGCGAGCCCGCCGTTGATCGTGTTGCCGGCGAGTACTACGGGCTCCGTCGTACTCGCGCCGACGACGGAGACCGGCCCGCTGATGGTGGCTCCGACCAGTACTGCGCTTCGGCTGGTGTCGGTGAGGCTGACCGGACCGTTGACCGTAGTACGGAGGAGGTGGAGATCGGCGGCTTTCCGAGCGTTCACCGGGCCGGCGATCTTGGTGTCGGTGGCAACCAACGAGGCGCCTTGGGCAACCATCACCGGACCGTTGATGGTGGCACCGATCAGGCAGGTGACCCCGGAAACCACTGTCAGTGGGGCGTTTTGGGTGCCGGTGATGGTCTTCGTGCAAGTAGGTGCCGGACGCAACAACGTGACGGCGAGTCGTTGCGGCGTCGCGATGTTGCCAGAGGCATCGATAGCGCGATACTCGATCCGATGCCGGCCGTAGCCCGACGGCACGTCGTCCCAGGGCACGACCCGCGGTACGCCGAGCTTGCCGTAGACGAGCTGGTCGATCGCGGTGCCCTCGGCGGTGAACTTGAACGGAGCATCCGCGTCGGTCGGCCAGCCGTAGTAGTTGTACCAGCCATCACCGTCCACGCGGAACTCCGGTACGACGTACCCGGCGCTGTCGTCCGTCGCCTTCAGCCCCATCGTGAAGGCGTCGTTGTAGATGTACTCCGGTCCGGTGGGTTTCGTGATCTTGAGGAGCGGCTTGGACAGGGTGGAGTCGACGGTCGGCTCGATGCCGTCGATCTCCCAGGTGAGCGTGCTCGTACCGACGGTGGCGGTGAGGGTGTGCCGGCCGGTCAGGTTGAGTGGAGCCAGCGGGAAGTCGCGGTCGTTGCCCGGGTTTGGCGCCATTATCCCGTCGACTCGCCACTCGACGGCTGGCTGCTCGGAGTCGGGCTGCGTGGTCTCCACGTAGACGACCTCATCCGCATTGACCGGGTGCTCGGTCGAGGTCGAGGTGGTGAAGGTAGGCGAGTCACCGGACGGGGAGGCGCTGAGCGCCGGGCTGACGGTCCAGGTGCGGGTGGCCGTCAGCGCCGAGGAAGCTCGGACAGCCGGGTCCCGGACGAAGGAGGTGGGGTCGACGATCTTGGCTGTCAGCGTGTGAGGGCCGGGCGACAGGTTGAGGGAGCCCAGGTCCACCGCACGGCTGTTGTTGGTGGGCAGAACCGTGTTGTCGAGAGTCCACGTGACGGTCAGCTCGTGGCTGGCCGGGTGCAGGGTCTGGAGCCAGACGAGTTGGTTGGGGGCGACCGGGCCGGCCGGAGTACTGGCTTGGAAGAGGGAGGCTCGGGAGGAGATTCGCTGAGTCATCCGTTCGCGGGAGACCTGGTCGAAGTAGTAGCCGAGGGTCTTCATCATCGAGTGCTTGCTGGGGCGCCAGACGCCGGAGCCGGCGTACATACCGGCTTCGTAGCGGGCGATCGGGCCGCCTGACTCGGACGGCTCCCCCAGCCAGCGGAACCACTTCTTCTGCTGGTCGAGCATCTGCTGCTCGGTCAGCAGCGTGTGGTGGATCGAGCTCGGCTCCGGACCCCCGTACGCCGCTCCGCGCTCGCCGCGGGCGTAGTAGTCGTACTCGTCCTGGAGCCCACCCAGCGAGTGTCCCAGCTCGTGGGGCGTGATCAGGGCCGACAGCGCGTTGCCACCGGAGGCGGTCGCGTAGGTACCACCGGCGCCGCCGTACGTGTCGCTGTTGCCGATAGCAAGAATTTGCCGGTTCGCAGCGGTCGTGCCGGGCACCAGATCGGCGTACTGCGCGGCGGCGGTCGAGCTGACCGTGAGCAGCCGCTGGACCGATGCCGGGTTGCAACCGCCCCAGAAGCCCATCTGCAGCGGGGTGTCGACCTTGGGCGAGGTCAGGCTGGGGTCGCAGTCGACGCCGCTCTCGGGTGAGGCGATCTCGACGGCGTACACGTTGACGTAGTTGCGGTACGACTTGAACGGCTCGATGCTCCAGAGGACATTCAGGTGCTTGTCCACCTGCTCGCGGAACTTCGGCAGGTCGGCGGCGGTGTACCCGTCACCCATCACCACCAGGTTGAATCGCGAGGCCGCCGGCCCGGTCACCTGCAGAGGCACCACCGTCGCGGCGGGCGCCAGTGCGGCGGCGGGCGTTGCTGCAGGCTGCTTCACCGCAGCGGCTGCCAGTGGGAGCCCAGCGAAGGCGGCAGCCGCCACAGCCAGTACGGCGGTCAGCCGCCTCGTCCTGAAACCAGTCCTCACAACCCGGCCCCTCCCAGCTCCAGCGCCCCGGTACGGCCCGCGTCAGGCCCGCCGTCAGAAGCCTACGAAGCTGGCGCCGAACTTGTCAGCCGTTCCCGCGCGGCGACTTCCCAACGGCAGGCGCGGCGACTTGCGGCGAGCGCGGGCAGCGTACGGCATCATGAGGGCTCGGGGAAACGTGAGGAAAGGACATCGATGACGGAACCGGCGCAATCGCCGCGACCCGAGCCAGACCGGGAGCGCCCGGTCGACGACGCCAGTGACGGCGACGGCAAGGGCATCTACTGGGTGCTGAAGAACGTCGTGGTCGGCCCGCCGGTCAAACGCATCTTCCGTCCGAAGGTGGAGGGCGCCGAGCACATCCCGGCGCTCGGACCGGCGATCATCGCCAGCAACCACCTGTCCTACGCGGACTGGATCTTCATGCCGCTGGTGGTCCGCCGCCGGGTCACCTTCGTGGCCAAGTCCGACTACTTCACCGGCGCCGGGATCAAGGGCCGGTTCCAGCGCGGCTTCTTCAAGGGCACCGGCCAGGTGCCGATCGACCGCTCCGGCGGCTCCGCCTCCGAGGGCGCCATCCGGGCCGGCATGAAGGTGCTGGAGCGCGGCGAGCTGTTCGGCATCTACCCCGAGGGCACCCGCTCGCACGACGGCAAGCTCTACAAGGGCAGGACCGGCGTCGCCCGGCTCGCGCTGGAGGCGAAGGTCCCGGTGATCCCCTGCGGGGTGATCGGTACCGATGTGGTCGCGCCGCCCGGCAAGGTGGTCGCCTCGCTGGCGCCCCCGACGATCAAGTTCGGCGAGCCGCTGGATTTCTCCCGGTACGAGGGGATGGAGGGCGACCGGCTGATCCTGCGGGCCGTCACCGACGAGATCATGTACAAGATCATGGAGCTGTCCGGCCAGGAGTACATCGACATGTACGCCACCAAGGCCAAGCAGCTGGAAGGCCGGGCGACCACCGGCGCCCCCAAGAAAGTCCGCAAGTCGGACACCTGAATCAAGGGGTGAGACAGGGTGGCACTAGGCTGGGAAACCGTGGACGGACCGATCGCTTATCAGGGTGAGCCAGGCGCCAACTCGGCGATGGCGTGCACCGAGATGTTCCCGGACCGCGAACAGCTGCCCTGTACGACGTTCGAGGACGCGCTCGAGGCGGTCAGTACCGGCCTGGCCGGGCTGGCGATGATCCCGGTGGACAACTCGATCGCCGGCCGGGTGGCGGACATCCACCACCTGCTGCCGGACTCCGGGCTGCACATCATCGGCGAGTTCTTCCTGCCGATCCACTTCCAGCTGATGGCGGTACCGGGTTCCTCGATCGAGTCGATCCAGACCGTCCGCAGCCACGTGCACGCGCTCGGCCAGTGCCGCAAGATCATCCGCGAGCACGGCTGGTCGACCGTCGTCGCCGACGACACCGCCGGCTCGGCCCGCGAGGTGTCCGAGCTGAGCGACCCGACCGTCGCCGCCCTGTCCCCGGTGGCCGCGGCCGGGCTCTACGGGCTCGAGATCCTGGCGTCGGATGTCGAGGACGAGCACCACAACACGACCCGCTTCCTCGTACTGTCCCGCGAGCCGCACGTACCGGAAGTGGGCTCGGGACCGACCATCACGAGCTTCGTCTACCGGGTCCGCAACGTCCCCGCCGCGCTCTACAAGGCGATGGGCGGCTTCGCCACCAACGGCGTCAACATGACCAAGCTGGAGAGCTACCAACTCGGCGGCTCGTTCTTCGCCACCCAGTTCTACGCCGACATCGAGGGCCACCCCGAGGACCCGCACGTAGCCCTGGCGCTGGAGGAACTCGCCTTCTTCTCCGTCGAGGTCCGCCTCCTGGGCGTCTACCCCGCCCACCCCTTCCGAGCCCAAATAGCCGAACCAGCCGCCAACCGCGCCCTCCGCCCCCACCACTAACCACCCGGCCCTGGCGAACACCCACCACCCCCGCTTGGGCGCCGGCCGACTTAGAGCACCCGGCGGACACCAACCACGCGGACGCGTGACTGGCGGGTGCCCAAGGCGGCAGCCACGCGGAGTACGGGCCGACTTTGAGCACCCAATGGGCACGAACCGCGCGGACGGGCGACTGGCCGGTGCTCAAGGCGGTAACCGTGTGGGTGCCGGGACGACCTTGGGCACGCGGTGGGCATGGATCGTGGAGAACCGTGACCGGCGGGTGCCCAAGGTGGCAGCCGCGCGGGGTACGGGACGACTGGACACCCGGCGGACGCCAATCGCGCGGACGGGCGACTGGCCGGCGCCCAAGGCGGCAGCCACGCGGAGTACGGGCCGACTTTGAGCACCCAATGGGCACGAACCGCGCGGACGGGCGACTGGCCGGTGCTCAAGGCGGTGACCGTGCTGGGTGCCGGGACGACCTTGGGCACGCGGTGGGCATGGATCGTGGAGAACCGTGACCGGCGGGTGCCCAAGGTGGCAGCCGCGCGGGGTACGGGACGATTGGACACCCGGCGGACGCCAATCGCGCGGACGGGCGACTGGCCGGCGCCCAAGGCGGCAGCCACGCGGAGTACGGGCCGACTTTGAGCACCCAGCGGGCACGAACCGCGCGGACGCGTGACTCTGCCGGTGCTCAAGGCGGCGACCGTGCTGGGTGCCGGGACGACCTTGGGCACACGGTGGGCATGGATCGTGGAGAATCGCGACCGGCGGGTGCCCAAGGTGGCAGCCGCGCGGGGTACGGGACGACTGGACACCCGGCGGACACCCATCGCGCGGACGCGTGACTGGCGGCAGCCCAAGGCGGCAGCCACGCGGAGTACGGGACGACTTTGAGCACCCAGCGGACACCAACCAGGCGAACAGACGACCGGCGGGCGCCCAAGGTGGCAACCCTGCAGGCGGGGACGACTTTGAG
>NZ_AQUZ01000016.1 GCF_000372465.1 Kribbella catacumbae DSM 19601 | reverse complement strand
ATGCCCAAGCCGACCGGGTCGCTCGCATCGTGCGGGAGCACTGGGGCTGCGAGGTGATCCACTGGCAACGCGACGTGGTCTTCGGCGAGGACGGACACACCGCTCGCACCGGGAACGGCCCGATCAATCTCGCCATCCTCCGCAACACGGCCCTGACCAGGGACAACACCAAGGACATCACGGCAGGCATCAAGACCCTACGAGCACGCGCTCGCAAACCCGAACATGCGCTGCTGGCGCTCGCATCGTAGGAAGATCAACTTTGCAACCGCCCTGCTATGGCCCGGTCGTATATGAGGCCTCCACTGGCTGTGATTCGAGCATCGACCAGGACTGGCAACTCGCGTATCTCGGCGATGCTCGTAACGACTACTACAAATCATTCAAGGGTTATGGCAGTTGCTTGGTCAAACATTGGGAGAACCGGAACTTCGGCGGCACCCAAACGCCGTTGCAGATCCAAGATAACGACATGGGGATCATGAACGCGAAAGCAAGTTCTATCGCCTGGTACTAGACCAAGCGCCTGGCGCAGTCCAGAAAATCTACAGGGGGATCAGAGATGTCCAACGCCGCTCATCGTTGCGTTGCAGTCGCACTCCTGGCAATCCTCGCAATCGCGATGACGCCACTCACCGCCTTGGCGACGCCCGTAGGTGGAATGCAGCCCACGCCGTCTCCCAGATCACACTGCGTCGCCACTGTCAACGGAGAGGGCGTCCGATGCTTCGCCACCTTCAAAGAAGCAATCATGGTAGCGACTGGCGGCCTGGTGCACGACGCGCCAGCACACCCAACGGACGCAGTAAGCAGCAAAGCATTCGAAACAAAGGTCAATTCAATTGAGCCGGGACTGGCGGCGAGTTACCTACTGAGCATCGAGTACCACTGCAAGAGATACGCCACTTTCAGTTGCTCGACGCTCAATGTCACCGGAGCCGGCCCGTGCGACGCCAATGCCGATCTGGACTGGTCGCTCGCCTACGTCGGCGACGCGCACAATGACCGATTCTCTTCCTTCAAGGGCTACAGCAACTGTGCCGTGCGGCACTACGAAGATCGCGATTTCGGCGGGGTCCGCACAGAACCCGCCACTCTCAGTCCTGATCTCGGAGCCATGAATGACGAGACGAGCTCTCTGACCTTCTACTGAAGCTTCGATTCTCTGCGAACGGCGAACAGATCAGGAGATTGGTATGAGCAATGGAGTCCGCGCCACTCTGATACGAGCCATCGTGAGCGTCGGCGCTGCAAGCATCCTGGCGATCGTATTCCAACCTGCAGCAGCTCGTGCCGCATCCCCGCCAACTCCGCCCGACGCAGCGACTCGATCACCAGCGACCTGCACCGTGAACGTTGAGACGCACCAGCAGCGATGCTTCACCTCATTCCGTGCTGCGATCAGGGCAGCCACTGCCGGCGCCGTCACAGACGCAACAGAAGACGGTAAATATGCGGCTACTGACGCCAAGCTCACAGCGAAACTTGACGCCATCGGTAAATCCAGCACAGCGGCGTCAGTAGTGCTGAGTATCGAGTACAGCGTGAGCGGCTACGTCGGTGACCAATGGGTCGTAACGGCATCGAGTGGCTGCGATACCAACCTGGACGAGGACTGGGAGCTGTCATATGTCGGCGACAGGTGGAATGACACCATCGGTTCGTTCAGAGGCTACGGAAACTGCTGGGTTCGCCACTGGGAAGATCGGGACTTCCGTGGCTCGTACACGCCAATTCAAGGCACCGACAATGACATGGGAATCATGAACAACAAGGCCAGTTCAATTGCCTGGTATTAACCGTTCGCCGCCGCATCCACGGAGGAACAGCAGATGTCTCGCGCAACCGGCAAAACCCTCACATTGCTCCTCTCGGCCGTCATTATCGGTGGCTTTGCTGCCCCGCCTGCGGCGGCGAGTGTGGCCGATGACGAGATGGCCGAAACGTCTGGCGAAACATGCGTCGTCAACGTCCAGACGAAGAAGCAGCGATGCTTCGATTCCTTCGCGCAGGCTGTTAGCCACGCAACGGCAGGCAAGGTCCGCACCGGCACCAAGACTGCGCGTCAGGCAGCGGCCGATCCCGCATTCGAAAGGCAGATCAACGCAATCGCCGCGACGCCGGCTGCCTCATATGTTCTCAGCATCGAATGGTTGTCAGGCAACTTCTCCGGCGCGCAGAGGGTATTCACGGCGACGGGCCCATGCGATTCCAGCGCCGACCTCGACTGGCAGTTAGGCTATGTCGGCGATGACTGGAACGACCGAATCACGTCATTCAGGGGATACAGCAACTGCCTGGTAAAACACTGGGAACACAAGGACTTCCGCGGTCTCTCGACTGGATTGCAAAGCGAGTCTTCAAACCTAGGAATTCTTGACAACAGGACGAGCGCCCTGCAGTGGTTCTAACCTCATTTTGCTAGTCTGGGCAGTCCCAGACCCTCACAAGTGCCCTCGCGGCCAGGGAAGACGGCAGCGATGCCGTTGCTCAGGGTGCAGGCAACCAGCGGCGGCACCTGGCCATTCGGGTTGCGCTCGTCGGGCTCCCCAGGCTGCCTCTGCCCTTCGCGGAGCATCTTGAGACGCCACAGGTCGGCGCACCGCGATATTGCGGCCGATGCGACATCTTCGGCCTTGCCGTCTTGGCCAACGCGAACCAGCGAAACCCCGGGGAAGCTTCCGTCGATGTCTCCCACGTCCGCGACGCTGTAGCAGCGCAGCTCATCGCGAACAGTTGCGGGTCGGTCGATGATGACCGCGGCGGCAGCGCTGGCGATGGCGGCAGCCGCAACTCCCGCGGACACGATCAACCATCGACGTCCGTGACGCCGCGCCTTTGACCGCGGCCGGTTCTTCACGTGCTGAAGCACGTCCGCTCTGGCCTGCCGGACCCGGTCCGGTGCCATCGTCACTGAGGGGGGCTGAAGATCATCGTTGCTCATCATTGTCTACCTTGCTTCCTGGCGGTCAGCGGTCAACTCGCGAAGCTTGGCCCGCGCCCGCGACAGTCTGGATCGGATCGTCCCGACTGGAACCCCAAGGACACTCGCCGCATCCTGATAGCTAAGACCCGCCCAACCGCACAGAGCCAAGACCTCCTGGTCATGCTTTGGCAGGTGACGCACCAGCACGAGCAGATCCTGTATCTGTCTTTCGGCATCGACTCGGTCGGCCACTTCGTCCGCCAGGTCGTCATTTGGGCGCGGCTCAGGCAGCCGGTGGAGTAGCCGTCGATACCGCCACAGGGACCGGGACCGGGACCGAACGACGATCGTGGCCACACCGAGAAGCCAGGGCAGCAGGGAGCCGTCCTCGGCCGCCGGCGGATCGCCGCCCCGCTTCCATGCCTCGATAAAGACCGCAGACGTGAGGTCGTCGGCTGCGTCAGCTGAACCGCTGAGCCGGAAACAGTGTCTGTAGACCGCCTGAACGTGGCGGTCGAAGATCTGGCCAAACGCATCGGGCTGGCCAGCCGTCGCCCGACGCCACAGGACCGCATCGCTCATCTGCGTGTGATCATCCATCTGGATCCCTTCCACGGCCGCCATACCAACCTATGGTCGCCTATCGGACCTGGGTTCCATGTCCTCAAGCACCGTGCGCTGCTGCCGACATGGGGTGTCGGCACCATCGCCGACCAAGCCCAGGCATCGACGACGACTTCACCAGCCCTATCCAGCGCCGCACCTTCGGCACCACCCCTCGTCCGCGACTGCGGCGACCCCGGTTCCCGCGAGGTCACCGGCCGCTGCGCACGATGACCGGACCTCCTGCCCGAAGTGCAAACCCTCGCAGTCCCGACACGATGGCTACACCCACTCGATCAAGGAACGACCACACACCCCATCGTGACGCCGCCGGATCTTGGTGTTGACCACACAGCTCCCTTTGCTGAGACGGGCCCGGCCGCACGACCGACATCAAAATTCGCGGAGATCTTGACCCTCACCACAGCTCAACCGACACCCATGTTCGCGGGCAGACGACTCCCGAATTCACGGTCAAAGCGGCCTCACGACGCCGCGGACGTGGCCAGCGCGATCAGAAGGTTCAAAGACTAATCGGTGCTGCGGACCGAGCTGCGGGCCAGCGGGAGAGCCGACGCCCCGGATACTCGCTGCCGCGCACGGCAGCGGCACCCACCGAGCTCGGCCAACAACTCATTTCCTGACCGGCGAGCTGTTCAACCGGTCGCACTGGCCGGATCACTAGTCGAGCGTCTCAGTCAAGTCGCCGAGCTGAGCGGTTTGGGAGACGTGGCGTCGGGTCGGGCGTCGTTCAGTGCGCCGTGGTGGTGGCCGGAGGGTCATCTGTTCCTGGTGCGAGGCGGTACCCCATCCCCCGGACGGTCTCAATCCGTTCCGTGCCGAGCTTCTGCCTCAGATAGCGGACATAGACGTCGACGATGTTCGACCCCGGATCGAAGTAGTAGCCCCATACATGGCTCAGCAGCTGTTCACGGGTCAGGACCTGCCCGGGATTGCGGAGGAACATCTCCGCCAGGAGGAACTCCCGAGCCGTGAGCTCGACCACCTTGCCGGCCACCGCGGCGCGCCGGGTGCGCAGATCGAGGACGAGGTCGCCGCATTGCAGCATGGTCGGCTCGGCCGATCGATCGTCCCGGAGCCGGAGCCGGATCCGAGCCAGGAGCTCCTCGAAGCGGAAGGGCTTGGGGATGTAGTCGTCCGCGCCGCCGTCGAGCCCGGCGACGGTGTCCTCGATCGAGTCCTTCGCGGTGAGGATGACGATCGGTATCGTGCTGCCGGCGGAGCGAAGCCGGCTCAGGACCGTGAATCCGTCCAGAGCCGGTAGCCCGAGATCGAGCACCAGCAGATCGAAGTCACCCGTCAGGGCATGGTCAAGCGCGGTCTGCCCGTCGCCAACCGTGGTCGGTGTGAAGCCGCTGGCGCGGAGCCCCTTCGCGACGAACGACGCGATCAGCTTCTCGTCCTCGGCGATCAGAATGCGGCTCACGCGCGTTCTCCGTTTCCGGCGCCACGGTATCCCTTGCTCCACCCGCGGTAGCGGACGGCCGTCCGGGGGATCTCCAGCAGGAAGGTTGCGCCGGTTCCCGGCGGGGACTCCACCCAGGCTCGGCCGCCGTGGGCCTCGGCGATCGCACGCACGATGGCCAGGCCCAGACCGGAGCCCTCCGCACTCCGGGTGCCGCCCCTGCGCTGGAATCGTTCGAAGATCCGCTCGGCATCGACCGCCGGCACACCCAGCCCGCTGTCTCGCACCCACAGCCGAACATATTCCGCGTCCTCGGATGAGCCGATCGCCACCACGTCATCGGGGCCGGTGAACTTCACCGCGTTCTGGGCCAACTGGACCAGCGCCTGGGTCAGCCGCTGCGGATCAGCAGTAATGGTCACCTGCGCGTGCCGGTCAATACGCCACTGCCGGCTGCCCAGCGCCCGGGCCTTGTCGAACACCAGATCGGTCAGCATGCCGACCTCGACCGCGGCGGGCCGCAGGAAGTCCGGCCGCTCGGAGCGTGCGAGCAGGACCAGGTCTTCGACCAGGCGGCTCATCCGGTCCAGCTCGCCCACCAGCAGGTCGCGTGTCTCAGCCACGTCGTGGGGATCGGATCCATCCAGCAGTTCAAGATGGCCGCGCACGATGGTGATAGGGGTTCTCAGCTCGTGCCCCGCGTCGTCGAGGAACTCACGCTGGGCAGCGAACGCATCCTCGAGCCGATCAAGCATCGCGTTGAACGTCCGAGCCAGCTCGGAGACATCGTCGTGGCCATTGACGTCGATCCGTCGGGTCAGATCGGTATCGCTGATCAGCAAAGCGGTGCGCCGGACATCGCGGATCGGCCGCAGCAACCGGCCTGCACTCAGCCACGCGGCCAGCGCAACAAAGATCAGCGCGATGACGGCCACCACACTGTAGGTGCGGATCACATCAGTGAACTCCGCGTGCTCGTGCGCGGTGTAGTAGGCGACCACGAACGTGCCGCGGCGATCACCCTGCGCAACGGGCATCGTGGCGAAGCGGATACTGCCGTCAGGCGACCTGTAGCTGCCGTACACAGGCACATCTGAGGCCGTCGCCTCCGAACGGAACCCGGGATCGCTGTGCAGGGGCAGGGCTTCCCGTGGTACGAACGTCTGCTCCGGCAGGAACGCGACGATCGTCTGATGCTCGTCGGGCACGTTCCGGCTCACCGCAACCTGGAGAAGCCGGTCGACACTGGTAAACCGGGCCCCGGTGACAGGATCGACCCCCGTCCGATGGAACTCGGCGAACTCCTCGATCTCCTGATAGAGCGAACGATCGATCCGCAGGTCGATGCGCTTACTCTCCAGCAGATACGCGGCACCGGCGGCACCAGCCATCCCCACAGCGGTGAGCACGATGACCCAGGTCAGAATCCGTGCCCTGACCGACCGGGCCGCCCCCCAGCCCCCACTGACCAGCCGGGCCAGCCGGGCCAGCCCGGCCGGCTCATCAGTTCCCGTCGTCCCCGTCGTCGTCCCCGTCCACTTCGCCGGTGGGAGCGTCGTCATCTCGGCTACTGCCGTTCGAGGTCCCCGGATCCACGCCATCGTCGTCCCCACCATCGTCGCCACCGCCGACGCCACGCCGGACAGTGGCCGAATCGTCCGCGTCGTCGCCGCCGGGCTGGGCCTTGGCACTGCGCTTTGACGGGACCGGCGGCACCAAGGTCCGCTTTACCGGTGCCTGTGTCGTCGCCCCGCGCGTCGTGGCCACCCGGGGAGTGGGCTCTACCGACGGCGTGGGCTTGACCGGTTCAGGCGAGCGCTTTACCGGCGCCGGTGTCGCGGGCGCCGTGGTCGGGACCGGTACAACCAGCTGCTCACCGAGCCCGGGCGGAGAGCTCCTCCCGCCGAGCAACCCGGCGACCAGGCCCGAGGCAGCAGCCCCTGTCAACCCCAACGTCACCAGCTTGGTCAACAAGATCATGAAACGACAGTCGCGCGCCTCGCCCAGATCCACAATGAGAACAAGATGAGGATCCACTCATCAAAGGCGACTCCTCGGGCGGTCGCGCCCCTGCTCCCCCTCCAGGAGGCGGAGGCTGTCCTCGGCCGAGTGGGAGGGAGCCTGACCTTGACCCCGCGCCTTCCTCACAGCCCCCCGAGCAGCGCCTGGACACAGCCCAGGAATGCCGGCGCGCGCCCGGCGTAACGGGGGCGTCAAAGAGACTTGACGACAGTCAAACGTCAATCTACCTTGACGGCATGGGTGTCGAGCTGGATGAGGCGATGCAGATGGTGGAGGCGGCGACGAGCCCGGACCCTGAGACCGGGTTGGCCG
This sequence comes from Kribbella catacumbae DSM 19601, assembly GCF_000372465.1. GTDB lineage: Bacteria > Actinomycetota > Actinomycetes > Propionibacteriales > Kribbellaceae > Kribbella > Kribbella catacumbae. Next base: position 152,570 of record NZ_AQUZ01000016.1, on the reverse strand, counting down.
CGGTGGTCGCGCTACGCGGTCTGGTCGAGGTTCTCGAGGTACTACAGGTCGACTACGCGCGAGCGCAGGGCTGGTCGTGGCGCGACATCGCCCGCCGGCTGGGCGTGACCAAGCAGGCCGTGCATTACAAGCACGGCCTGCGCTTCCGGGGCCGGTGAGCGCAATGATGGACCGGCTCACCCCGGCAGCCCAGCGCGTGATGGTCGCCGCGCTCGATGCGGCCGAGGAACTCGGCCATGGCCACATCGGCGACGAGCACGTCCTGCTCGGCCTGCTGGGTGATGACGCAGGGTGGGCCCAGCGGTTCTTGCATGCACACGGCCTAAACCCCGACGCAGTGCGGACCGATCTGCTTCGCCTCACAGAGGACGGGCGCATCCCTACGTCGCACGGCGATGATGCCGCAAACCTGCGCGCGGTCGGGATCGATGTCGACCAGGTGGCACGCCGGCTGACGGCGGCGTTCGGCCCGGACGCCGTCGGCGAGGCGGTCTGGCGCGCCAGTCATCGGTCATGGTGGCGTGGCGGTGGCCGACGCCGCACCCCGCTGTGCGGGAAGCCATTCTTCGCCAAGCGGGCCGTGGCTCTCGCCGCCGAGTACGCAGACGCCCGAGGGCGGCACGACGTAGATCCGGAGCATCTGTTGTACGGGGTCTTGCAGGACGCGGCTGACCCATTCGGCACCGGCTTGGGGCGGCGAGGCCGCAAGCAGCTGGCCCAGCTCGGATGGAGTATCGGCGCGAGCAACCCCGCCGCCGCGATCCTGACCGCTCGTGGCCTCGACCCTGACCAGCTGCGTGCCCAACTATCTGCCCACCCCGCGCCTTGACCTTGGCGGCAGCGGCCAAACTTGCCCGATCGGGGAACCGTCCTCGGCGACCTCCAACCGAACCTCAGTAACGTCAACGACGCCGCCGGTCTCGCCGTCAGTCAAGCCGCTCGGTCCGATCACTCCGATCGGCCTGTACGTCTCAACGTCGGCTGGCCTGCCCGCTGAAGGCCCTTAACGACCCGGGCCAGCGCGCCAGGTGCCGTGGGACGAGTAAGACGGAGCCAGGCCCGGCTCGGGGTGGGTGCCCGGCGGCGGCTCCTGGTCCGAGGCGCCGAGGAGGCGGCGAGTGAGGGTGTCGCGGGCGGAGAGGAGGTCTTCGGCCGCGGCACGGAGTTCCGCGTCGCCTGGACTGGTCGACCCGTTCTCGGCGCCGAGCAGTACGGCGCGACGTACCAACTCCTTGGCGAAAGACGCTGTGGTGCCGTCGGTCAGGTCGACCACCTCGGCCACGCACTCCGGGCTGACGTTCAGGGCCGGGCCGTACAGCGAGAGGAGCCGCGCCCGGCCGGCTGCGTCGGGCAGCGGTATCTCCACCGCCAGATCGATCCGGCCCGGTCGCTGGCTCAACGCCGGCTCGAGCAGATCAGCGCGGTTGGTCGTGAGCAGGAAAGCCACGTCCGCCTCTTCGGTCAGGCCGTCCATCTCGTTGAGAACCTGGAAAAGCAGCGGCCCTCCCCCGCGGGAGAAGTCGCGCGACTCCGCGACCAGGTCACAGTCCTCGAGGACGACAAGAGCGGGCTGGAGCATCCGGGCCAGCGCGCACGCCTCGCCGATGAACCCGATACTCGTCCCGGCGAGCAGCACCACCGTGAACTCGGGCAAGCGCGACAGCAGATACCGCACAGTGTGGGTCTTGCCCGTTCCCGGCGGCCCATAGAGCAGTACGCCGCGCCGCAAGTGCTGGCCGGCGTTGCGAAGTGCCTCGCGATGTTCGGCAATCCCGATCACCTCGCGCTCGACCCGTTCCAGCACGCCACCGGGCAGTACGACGTCATCCCGCGAGATCTCCGGCCGCGCGTGCAACCGGAACGGCCCAACCCCCTGGCCGAACTCGTGACTCTCGAACGAGACGACCTGACCACGGAAGACGTTGCGCTCGCGGATCAGCCCGGGCAACGCATCCAGGAAGCGCTGACCGGATTCCTTGCTGAGAGCAACGACCTCCAGCTGTACGCCGTTCCGCCCGTACTGCGGATTGGCCGCCCGTAACAACGCGACGTACCGGTCGTCGCCTTTGCTGCCCAGGTAGAACCCGAACGCGACACAATCCATCTCCTCATCGACCGAGACCGCCAGCCGCTGATACTCGACCGAGCCCACGGCGAACCGGTGATGCACCGAGATCTCAAGCAACTCCGCGAGCGGGAAGTGCCCACGATCTGCCCCGGCCACACCGATCAACTCGAATTCGTCGAACCACGCCTCTACCGCGAGTTGCACATTCGGCAGATCGAACGACGAGAACGACGCGGCGACCACCGGCAGACTGGCGACGTCGACCCCGAGGTGATCGCTCAACCTGATCCCAAGCGCCTCCCGGCCAGGCACGGCGGGCGGCAGCTGCATCCGCTCCAGAAATCCCTGGAACAACCTGGTGAACTCCGCAATCTCATCCGGACCACTCACGGCATCCCCTAGTCGACAACCGATCCCCCATCATCCTCGCCCAGAGCGCCGAATCCCGTCGCTGTGATGGAGGCCTCAGGGCGCCTTGGCTGGCGTGATGTGGGTCAGCACGCACAGCCAGCGGTGATCGCGTCGCGCGAACACGCTCGTCGTCCACTCGTCGGCGTCGAACCGTCGGCCCTCGTAGTGGGCGGTGTTCGTCGCCCGCGCAGTGAGGACGGCGATTTCACCGTAGACCTGAACCCTGGGCTCGCCGACATGGTCCATCGCGGAATGGGTCAGCCCACCAGACGTGATGAAGGACAGGAACTGCTCCTTGGAGGCAACGCCCGACTCCGAGACGATCACCCAGTCATCTGCCATAAAGCTGCCGATCCGCTCGGCGTCGTCCGAAACGATCGCTCGCAACCAGTCCTCGTCGATCGCGACAAGCTCGGCGCGGACTGGATCATCCGAGCCGGTTATCGTGGCGTCGTCGCTCATCGGTTCCTCCCAATCTCCAAGCAGGTCAAGGCGCGCTTGGCGGCTACTCCTGGCCGTGCAGACCGGACTACGTGTCACCGAACTGACCGGGCTTGACGGCAGCGATATCAGTCTCGGCACCGGCGCCAACGTCCGCTGCAACCCTACGGCAAGGGACGCAAGCACCGAGCGTTCCCATGACCGCAGATACGCCGCCGCGGTAGGTCGGTCGTGCCCAGGCGAAGGACGTGCGGGGCTGTATCGCGCCGGCCAATGACTGGCGTTACTGGCCGGATTTCCATTCGCACCAGGCGCGGACGGCGGCCTGGAGGTCAGCGCGGCCGGCTTCGAGTTGGGTGAGTTCGGTGAAGCGCATGGTGCGGACGAGTCGGCCGTCACCCTGCAGGCGCGGGTGGTCGCCCGGTATCTCTGCTCCTCGGTGGAACATGATGCTGACGACATTCCTCGACGGATTGAAGCTGGCGATGTTGCCCTTGAACGCGAAGGTGGGTGTCTGCCATTTGATCGACTCGGTAACACGGGCGTCCGCTTCGAGAATGATCTCCCGGGCGCGCCTGAGTATCACGTCAAGAGGGTGGTCGGCGTCATCAAGCCACTTGTCCACCGCGGGGTTGCGGTTCATCCGGCGAGGAAGCCCATGAAGGCTGCCGTGTCGGTCACGAAGACCGAGCTCACGATCGTCTCTTCGCGAACGGTGAGTTGCTCGACGATCCGGATCGTGCGGTCGCCGCGGGCGGCGTCGTACATCTGGAAGCCGATCTCGTCCTGATAGGCCTCGGCCACCATCGTCGTGGTCGCGTCGCGGGGGAACGCTCCGCTGTCCATGAACGCTTCCCGGCCATCGATGGTCATGTCACCGGCCACAAAACGGAAGTCCGGTGCGAGCAGGGTCGCCACTGTTGCCGTGTCGCCCGCCGTCCATGCGTCGAAGTACCGGCGGGCGATCTGTTGGGTATGACTCATTGGAGCCTCCTCAGGACACGAGGTATCATCTGCGAAGAATCTTATATGCGATGGGGCTTAGGTGTCACGGTGCAGGACGCGATCGATGCGATCTCCCATCCCGGCCGCCGGGCCATGCTCCGGCTGGTGCTCGACCACGAACTGCCCGTGAGCGAACTGGCCGAGAGGGTGGGGCTGAGTCAGCCTGCCGCCAGCCAGCACCTCAAGATCCTCCGAGAGGCGGGCCTCATCCGCGGGCGCGTGGATGGGCGGCAGCGGCTCTACCGGGTGGACCTCGAGGGACTCGACCGGCTCCGCCGCGAACTCGACACCTTCTGGGAGCCGGCGCTGGAGTCGCTCAAGGACGCCGCCGAGACCGGTGACCTGCCATGAGACTCGCCGCCCACGAGGTCACGATTAACGCCCCGATCGAGGTCGTCTGGGCGCATCTGACTACGGCCCGTGGACTGGTTCGATGGGTTGGCCCGCACGCCACGGCCGATCCCACCCCCGGCGGGGGCCTGAGCTGGACCCACCCCAACGGCGCCACCGTGGTCGGCCGATTCGTGGAACTCGTCCCGCCCCGACGGGTGGTCTTCACCTACGGGTGGGAGGACGGTCGGCTTGGCGTGCCCCCTGAGAGCACCACCGTCGAGATCGACCTCACCGACAACGACGGCGCGACCACCGTTCGGCTCGTGCACCACGGGCTGCCCCCGCAGAGCGTGCACGAACACACGCAGGGATGGGCCTACTTCCTTGGCGTACTGTCGGACACCATCTCCGCGAGCTGAGCGACCTGGTGGGGATGACAGCCGCGGGTGTCGTCACGTTGCTGCTTCAGCGAGTCATCTGGAGATAAGGGCCGGGCGCGCGCGTCGAGGCTTGACCGGGAGTCCCCATCCGGTCCGTGCGCGCCCGGCCCGTACGGCCGGCAGCCGAGCTACTTCACCGGGATCGCCCCGATCACGGTCTGCTCGACGCTGCCACCGGCCGCGTCTGTGGCGGTCGCGCGCAAGGACAGGCTCTGCCCTGGCAGAACAGACCAAGGCGGAACGAGGGCTGTGTACCCACCGGCGACCGGCAAGACGAGGGCCGGCGTCCAGTGACGGCCCGCGTCAACGGAGTACGAGAGTTTGGCGCTGGTGACGCGGGAAGGCGTCGAGCGGAGCAGGTGGCTCACGTTGAGCTTGATCTGGAGGGCACGCCAGGCCGTGGCCCGGCCGTAGCCGTCGACGTCCGCGTCGTAGCCGACCTGCAGCAGTGCAGGCACAACGCCGTTGGCCTTGATCGGGTCCGGTGGCGGCGCCGAGTCGAAGTTCCACACCGTAGACGCCTCGCTGGACCTCGGGTACTTCGAAGCGTCCAGGCTCCAGCTCTGCTCGAGCCGGAATCGTCCACTCCCGTTGGGAATCCGGAAGTAGCTCGACCCGCCGCTCGTCTCCCCCACCAGCACGCCGTCGCGGAACAACGAGAGCTTCCTGCCCTTGTACGCCGACGCCGGCAGCTTCCCGTCGTGGAGCGCGTCCGCGACGCCCGCATCCGCGAACAAGTAGGTCGGCGTATGCGATGCGCCGACCACAGCGGGGTGGAGCGCCGTACCGAAGGTCCGCTGCACTCTGGCACCCGACGGGAAGGGCGAGTTGGTCAGGTCGCACAACCGCGTCGCACTGGCCGGGCTGAACGTCAGACACTGATTCCACTCGGCGGCAGGATCAGCAGTGAGCAACTCGACCCGCTTGGACGGTACTGCGACCGGTCGCCGAGTCACCCAGCCGATGCCGGTCGCTCCTGTCGACCAAGCCCTCTCGACCGTCTCCGTGCCGCTGCTCGCGAACGTGCCGAAGGAGTTTTCCACCCGTGCCATCCGGCTCAGCGCCCGCCGGTCCAGATGCGGACTCAGCGGCAACGAGAACCGGTCCTTCGGGTAGAGCAACTCATAGACCGCCGGGTCGTTCGGGCCCACCTTCCCGGTCGGTTCCAGTCGCCAGCGCGTGGTCGCCTCGAAGGCCCCGCTCGCCGTGGTTGTCGTCGGCTGGACGAACACGGTGCCTGCGGCAACTTGTCCCGGCGTGAAGAAGTAGAAGTCGCTGAGCCCACGCGTCGCGCTGCGCCGCGAGATCCCGATCGCCGACTCGATCACCGCGGTCTTGACGCCCTCCACGGTCGGCGGGGGCAGCACCTTCGCTTCACGGGCATCGACGACGTACGTCGTATCGGCCACGACCAGCACATCCGCAGTACCGGCGAGAGCGAACGTCTCCGGCCGATCACCGGCGGCTGGGGTGGTCACGCCGGAGAAGATTCCGTAGTGCCCGCGATCCATCCGGATCGAGCCGGTGCCGTTGGCGTCCAGGTGCAGGGTTGCCGAGCCACCCGTGTCGTAGTTGAAGACGGACGCCTGGCCGCCCGCGTACGGCGTACCGGTGCGGTCGAGGACGCGGACTGTCAGGTCGTAGCGTTCGGACTCGTCGTAGGCGCCGAAGCCCAGGCGGAGCAGGCGTTGCTGGTCGGGTCCGGTGAAGTCGATGCCGCCGTGCCAGAGGCCGTCGGGCAGTACGGCCGGATCGACCGTGATCGTCGTACTGGCTGTTCCTCCCGCTGGGATGGTGAGGGTCGCCGGGGTGGCGACGACGGCCTCCGCTGGAGCCGAGGTGCTCTTGTCGTTCTGCTGCTGGTCTGTGACCGAGACCGTCGCTGGTGTGTCGCCGGTGTTCGTCAGGGTCACGACGCGGCTGCGCACGGACTTGTCGGGGTAGCGCAGATAGGCGAAGTCGACCGAGGCGACGTCGGCGGTGATGCCCGAGCTGGTAGCTCGCTGCAGATCGAGTCGGCCGGCGCCGTGAGTCCAGCTGTTGAAGATCGGCGCCGGATCGGCGGAGTTGGTGAGCTGGGTCTTGAGCTGCTGCCAGGTCCGATCAGGTTGCTGCTGCAGCAGCAACGCGGCTGCTCCGGCGACGATCGGGGTCGCCTGCGAAGTACCGGACATCGCTGTGTAGAGGTCGCCGTCGCGGGCTCCTGCCTTCGCGCCGAGGATGGTGACGCCGGGAGCCATCACGTCTGGCTTGAGCCGGTACGAGCCGCGCGTCGGACCCTCGCTCGAGAAGCTCGCCTGCTTGTCGTTCCCGTCGACCGCACCCACGGTCAACGCGGAGGCCGCCACACCGGGGCTCCCGATCGTGTACGGGTTCGCGCCGAAGCCGCCGCGGTTTCCGGCAGCGGCCACGAACAGTGTGCCGGTCTGGGCCGTGAGTTGGTCGAGAGCGACGGCGACCGGATCGTCGCCGTTGGCCGGCGCGGCGCTGAGGCTGAGGTTGACCACATCGGCGCCTTGACCGGCGGCCCACTCCATCCCGGCGATTACCCAGGACTCCTGCCCGAACCCGTCATCGGCCAGGACCTTGCCGGAGATCAGCTCGGCGGCCGGCGCGATGCCTTGGCGCGCGCCGTCGGAGCCCGCGCCGCTGCCGACGATCAGCGAGGACACATGGGTGCCGTGACCATTGCCGTCGGCCGGGGTCGCCGTCTCGGTGAAGTTGGACTGCGACGTCACCTTGCCGTCGAGCGCCGGGTGCCCCGCATCCACGCCGGTGTCGAGGACCGCGACCTTCACACCGCGGCCGTCGAGCCCCTTCGCCCGAGCTGCCGATGCCTTGACCTGGTCCAGGTAGCGGTCCTGCGCCAGCACCGATTGTGACGTTAAAGCAGTCGCGCTGACGGCCCGGTCAAGCCAGACTTTCCGGATGGTGGCGCGACGGGCGGCAAGTTGGGTACCGAACCCTGCCGCCGACGCCTTCGGCAGTACTCCGGCAGTTGCGCCGATGCTGGTCAACGCCCGGCCGCTCTGCAACGCGGTCGAGCGGCTGTCGTCCCGGACGATGACGGGCAGGTCCGGGCGGTGCGCGTCGTCGTACCGCATCTCGATCAGGCCGGTCACGTCGAACAGCGCCGGGTCGAGCACCTCCGGGATCAGCGGCGCGACGTCCTTGGGGATGACGGAGATGCGGCCGGCGTCTCGCAGTACGGAGAAGCCGGCGGCACCGGTCGAGCGCGGCTCGACCCGGACGGTTGGCTTGCCGGTCTGGTCGGGGGCGCCGAGGGTGACGCGGTCGCCGGTCACCAAAGTCACTGAAGTCCCCACCGCCGGCTCGGTGCCTGCAGGGGTCGGCTGCCCACTGCCCAGGGCCGGCGACGGAACCGCCGTGAGGACGACGGCACTCGTCAGGGCAGCAAGCAAAACCGGGGCGGGGAACTTCATTGGTCCGTGGTATCCAATCCAGAGCTGTCCACGCCACGAGATAGCGTGTCGGATGCCGGACATGTCATGAACTGGTCAGGAGGACGGGTGCTGGAGACGATCGGCGTGGACGCAGCGGACGAGGCGGCGTACCGGGCTTTGCTGGCCAGTCCTGGTTGCTGTGTGGACGACCTGGCCAAGCGGCTCGGCCGCGACCTGGACGACGTGCGCGCCACCGTCGACCGGCTGGAGCAGCTCGGGCTGCTGACCACGGCCGGAGACGAGCCGGTGCGGCTGCTGCCAACCCGGCCGGACGTCGCGATCGACGCGCTGGTCGCGGTACGGCGAGCCGAGCTCGACCGGGTTCGCGCGGAAGCAAGGGTGATGCTGTCGGAGCTGCGCGCGCAGGAGCAGCATCGGCCGGAGAACCTGGTCGAGGTGATTGTCGGACAGGAAGCGATCGCGGCCCGCTTCGCGCAACTGCTCAACGGGACGGAAGAACAGCTCCTGGTACTGGACCGGCCGCCGTACGCGTCGGAGATCGAGCAGTCCGACAACCGGGTGCGCGGATTGCTGCGCGAAGGGGTCAGCGTCCGCGGGATCTACTCCCCCGACTCACTCGACGTACCGGGCGGGGTCGACGAGGCGTACAGCGCAGCCGATGCCGGCGAGACGTCGCGGGTGCATCCGCAGGTGCCGATGAAACTGGCCGTGTTCGACCGGACGGCCGCGCTGCTGCCGTTGTCCGTCGACCAGCTCGTCGACAGCGCGCTCGTGGTCCATCCCTGCGCGCTGCTCGACGCGTTGATCGAGATGTTCTCGCTGCTGTGGGACCAGGCGGTCCCGGTGGTGACGGCCCGGATGGATCCGCTCGACGCCCGGCTGATGACGTTGCTCGCGGCCGGGTTCAAGGACGACGCGATCGCACGGCAGCTCGCACTGAGCAGCCGCACGGTCGGCCGTCGGGTCGCCGAGCTGATGGAGACGCTCGGCGCCCGCACCCGTTTCCAGGCCGGCGTCCATGCCCAGCGACGCCGGCTGCTCGAGGATGCCTGAGGAGTCAGCAGGCGTTGAGCATCTGCTGCAGAGCGGTCTTCTCGGTCGACTGCAACGACAGACCGTAGGTGTACTTCACCCAGATCCACTCGCGGGCGTAGATGCAGTGCACCGAGGTGTTGGCCGGCTTCCAAGACGCAGGATCCCGGTCGCCCTTGGAACGGTTGCTCGACGCCGAGACGGCGATCAACTGCGCGATCGTGAGGTCGTTGGCGAACTGCTCGCGCTTGGCCGTCGTCCAGGTGTTCGCGCCAGATCTCCAAGCCTCCGCCAACGCCACGATGTGGTCGATGTCGATCGCCGAGTCGTCGGTGATGTAGACGGCGTCGTACACGCTGTACCACTTGCCGGCGGTCGGCTCGCAGTCGCTGTCGACGGTCACACCGGTGCCGTCGCGCTTGAGGACCTCATCGCGGGTGTCACACGTCCCCGACACCGTGCGCCAGTGCGGGAACTTGTCCCGGCTGTAGCCGGTCGTGGTGCCTTCCGCCTTCACAGTCAGCGAGTTCAGCTGAGTCTGCGCCGTACTGGCTGAGGGCGGGGTCGGTGGATAGGCGAGTGCCGGCTGGGTGCCGACGACCCAGGCTGTCGTCGCGGCGACAACGGTGATCGAGCATGCAAAGAGACGACGCATCTTCAGGCCTCCGAGTTGGGCGGTGCCCCCCTGACGAACTGCGCTGTCTCAACCCTTCCCCGCCCTGACGGCCAGGGAAACCATCTCTTGGTGAAGGCCTGATGAAGGCTAGTCGTGCTCCACCACGGTCAGCGTCCACGCCGCGCCGGTCCGCTCGAGTTCGGCGTTCCAGCGCTCGGAGATCAGCTTGTGCAGAGCCTTCGGCGTGCCCGGATCCTTGCCCGACTCCAGCAGGTGCCGCGCCACCAGACCGCGTGTGTGCTTCGCGTTGTGCGACACCACCGAGCGGACTCCCCCGCGCTCACGCACGACGGACACGGCCACCCACTTGGCCGCCTGCTCGCCCGACGGCCGCCAGGCAGCGGCGTACGTCGAGGAACGGCAGTCCACGATCACCGACTTCCCCGCGGCCTGTTCGAGCGACACCGCCAGCGGATCGCGCCACACCGACGCGAGCGGCCCGAGCCCGGGCAACGTCGTACCCATCGACAGCCGGTACGCCGGTACGCGGTCCGCCATCCGCAAGGCACCCCACGCCGCCGACATCACCAGCAGCCGCGAGTTGGCCCGTCGTTTGGTGCCCGGCGACAGGGTCGAGTAGCCGAGTGCGTCGTACAGGACACCCGAGTACAGCTCCGACACCGGCACGGAAGGCTCGGAACGCCATCTGGTGTTCCGCTCGACCTCATCCTTCAGCGACGCACCGACACCCAGTACGCCGTACGCGTCGGCCGTGGAACTCACCTTGGCCAGCGACTCCAGTACGGTCTCGCGGACCTCGTTGAGTTCCGGGAACGACAGCGACGGCAACTGGACCGCGTTGCCACGGGAGCGACCGGACTTGCCTTCGGACGGCGGGAGCAGGATCAGGGTCACGTGAGTTCGTCCAGGATCGCCAGGTCCTCGACGGTCGGGTCCCACAGGCCTGCCGTCACGTTCTGCGCGATCTGCTCGGGCTTGGTCGCCCCCGCGATCACCGAAGCGACGGCCGGCTGAGCGGCCAGGCCGCCGATCGCGACGTCGAGCAGGGTCAGATCCCGCTCGGCGGCGAAGGTCTCCAACGCCTCGATCTTGTCGAAGTCGGCGCGCGCCAGCCGCTCGGGCATCTTGGCCAGCCGAGATCCCTCGGGGGCCTCCTGGCCGCGCTTGTACTTGCCGGTCAGCAGACCGGACGAGAGCGGGAAGAACGGCAGCACGCCGATACCGAGATGCTCGCAGGCCGGGATCAATTCGTCCTCGGCCTCGCGCGCGAGCAGGTTGTAGTGGTTCTGCGCGCTGATGAAGTGCTCGACACCCGCCGTCCGCGCGGCCCAGTCGGCGTCGACCACCTGCCAGCCGGCTAACTGCGAGCTGCCGAGGTAGCGGACCTTGCCCTCGGCAACCAGTTCGGACAGCGCCGCCAGGGTCTCCTCGATCGGCGTGACCGGGTCCGGCACGTGCAGCTGATAGAGATCGATCCAGTCCGTGCCGAGCCGGCGCAGGCTGGACTCGACCGCTTTGCGGATGTAGCGGCGGGAACCGCGCACACCCCAGTCGGGCCCGTTGTCGCCCTTCATGTCACCGCCGAACTTCGTGGCGATCACCGCCTCGTCGCGGCGGCCGCCGAGCGCCTTGCCGAGGATCTCCTCACTCGACCCGCGGTCGCCGCGATAGACGTCGGCGGTGTCGAACAGCGTGATCCCCGCGTCGAGAGCCGCCGTCACCACGGCGTCGGCCTGCTCCGCGTCGATCCTGCCCCCGAAGTTGTTGCAGCCCAGGCCCACCACACTCACGGTGAGGCCGGAGTCGCCCAATTGGCGGTACTCCATCTCGGTCATGGGCAAACTGTATCGATGCCTCTGCCGGAGGCTGGGACGACCGCATAGAGTGCACGCCATGCCGAGTCTCACCGCCGACGGTGCCCGCACCCGGGCCGCCGCTCTCACCGTTCATTCCTACGACGTCGACCTCGACCTCACCCAGGGCGAGCGCACGTTCGGATCGACCACCAGGATCGTCTTCTCCGCCGCCGAGCAGTCCAGCTGGCTCGACGTGCGGCCCGGCGAACTGACGTCGGTGCTGCTGAACGGGACGCCGGTCGACGTGGCCGGCCTGGCCGGCGGCCGGCTCGGCCTCAACGGTCTGGCAGCTGAGAACGAACTCGTCGTGACCGCCTCGATGCTGTACTCCAACGACGGCGAGGGCCTGCACCGCAGCGTGGACGCCGCCGACGGGCTGACCTACCTGTACGCGATGTCGTTCCTCGACGCCGCTCCCCGGATCTTCGCCTGTTTCGACCAGCCCGACCTCAAGGCGCCGTACAAGGTCAAGGTGACCGTGCCGCCGGAGTGGATCGTGCTCGGCAACGGCGCCGCGACCCAGGTGTCGCCGGGCCGGTGGGAGCTGGCCGAGACCAAGCCGCTGTCGACGTACTTCGTGACGCTGGTCGCCGGGCCGTACCACCAGATCCTCGGTGAGCACGACGGCATCCCGCTCGGCCTGGTCTCGCGGCAGTCGCTGGCCGAGGCGCTCGACCGGGAGGCCGAGGACCTGTTCGAGGTGACCGCGCAGTCCTTCGACGAGTTCCACCGGCTGTTCGGGTACCGCTACCCGTTCGGTGAGTACCACCAGGCGTTCGTGCCCGAGTTCAACGCCGGCGCGATGGAGAACCCGGGCTGCGTGACGTTCCGCGACTCGATGGTCTTCCGCTCCACGGTCACCGACGGCGAGCGCAGCAGCCGGGCCCGGACCGTCGTCCATGAGATGGCGCACCAGTGGTTCGGCGACACGGTCACCATGCAGTGGTGGAACGACCTGTGGCTGAACGAGTCGTTCGCGGAGTACATGGCGCACCGGGTCGCGACCACCGCGACGCGGTACACCGACAACTGGATCGACTTCGCCTTCATCCGCAAGTGGTGGGGCCTGCAGGCCGACCAGCGGTCCTCGACCCACCCGGTCGCCGCTGACGCGGTCAAGGACGCGCTCGCCTCGCTCAACGACTTCGACGGCATCTCCTACGCCAAGGGTGCGGCGGTGCTCAAGCAGCTCAACGCCTACCTCGGTGATGAGGTGTTCCTGGCCGGCGTGAAGGCGCACATCAGCTCGAACGAGTTCGGCAACGCCACCTTCGCCGACCTGGTCGCGAAGTGGACCGAGGCCGGAGCGGTCGGACTCGAGGCCTGGGCACAGAACTGGCTCCGCACCCCGGGGCTCGACACAATCACCGCCGAGCGCACGGCCACCGGCATCAGACTGCACCGCACGGCGCCCGCCGACTACCCGGCCGACCGCCCGCACCAGCTGACCATCGCCGGGTACGACGAATCCGGGCGCGGCACCTCCGTGCCGGTCCTGCTCGACGCGGACGTGGTGGAGGTCGAGCTCGACCCGTCGATCGCGGTCGTCGTACCGGACGCGGCGGACGACACCTGGGCCAAGATCCGCCTCGACGCGGCAAGCCTGGGCAAGCTGGCCGCCGTGATGCCGAAGGTCGAGGACGGCGTCACCCGCGCGGTGATCCTGAACAGCCTGCGCGACGCGACCGCCGACGCCGAGCTCGACCCGCGGCTCGGGTTCGACGTGGTACTCGCCGCGCTGCCGGTCGAGGGCAGCGACATCGCCGTCGAGACGATGGTCGGCTGGGTCAGGAGCCAGTTGCTGGGGCGGTACCTGGCGGTCGAGCCGTACCGCGGACGGCTGGCCGAAGTACTGACTGAGCGGCTTCGGTCGACGCCGGCCGGCAGCAGCCTGCAGCTGGCGGTCGCCCGCGGGGTCGTCGGGACCACCGACGACGTGGAGCTGCTGAGCGGATGGCTCGCGGGAGACGGCGTACCGGAGGGCCTCGCCGTCGACGCGGATCTGCGCTGGCTGATCACGCTGCGGCTGGCCAGGCTCGGTGCCATCGACGACGCCGGCATCGACGCCGAGCTGGCCCGCGACAACTCATCCGAGGGCGTCGTGCACGCGACCCGGTGCCGGGCCGCCCTGCCGACGGTCGCGGCCAAGGAACGCGCCTGGGCCCAGATCACCACGGATGCCGAGATCGCCAACTACGAGCTGTACGCCGCGTGCGAGGGCTTCTGGCAGTACGGCCAGCTCGAGCTCACGGCGCCGTACGTCGACCGGTACTTCGCGGAGATCGCGGCGACCGAGAAGCTGCGCTCAGGCTGGGCGGTCGCGAGGAGCGCGGCGCTCGCGTACCCGGTCTATGCGGTCGACGCCCGGGCGCTCGGGCTCGCCGCCGATCTGGTCGCCGGCGAGGACGTCGCGGCGGGAATCCGGCGGGCGGTCGGGGATCAGCACGACGACCTCGCGCGGGCGCTCGCGATCCGGGCGGCCTTTCCCGGGAACTGAACAGGAACCGACCGGGAACTGACCGGTTTCCGGGGGTTCGGTGTCGTGATCACTCGCCGTTGTGACTAGTGTGACTGATGTGACGACAAGGACCCTCCTGAGCAGGCAAGATGGGGTTTTGTGACGTAACCTCCACAATGACCGTCGGGCACGGCGCGCCGGTCTTGGTCGAGGCGCAGGTATCGGGAGAGACTGTCGAGAACCGCACAGGAGAACAAAGGCAATGCGCGAGGCGAGGCTCGTTGGCCTGAGTCAGGATGGCAAGCAACTCATCCTGGCGCTGGCAGAGACGGGTGAGGAGTTCGCCGTCCCGGTCGACGACCGGTTGCGTGCGGCCCTGCGCGGCGACCGTGCCCGACTCGGCCAGCTGGAGATTCAAATGGAGAGCGCGCTCCGCCCACGAGACATCCAGGCTCGGATCCGAGCCGGTGAGAGTCCCGAGGCGGTCGCCGCCGTCGCGCAGATGCCGATGGAACGCGTGATGGCGTTCGCCGGCCCCGTGCTGGCCGAGCGCGACCACGTCGCCAGCCTGGCCCAGCGCGCCTCCGTACGCCGGCGCGGTGGCGGCGACGCCCCCACCCGCAACCTCGGCGCCTGGGTGACCGAGCGGCTCCGGATCCGTGGCGTCGACCCGGCCTCGGCCGAGTGGGACGCCTGGCGGCGCGACGACGGCCGCTGGGCCGTGCGGGTGTCGTACTTCGCCGAGGAAAACGACGAGAAGGTCGCGATGTTCGCCTACGACGCCCCGGGACGGTACGCCGTACCGGATGACGACGAGGCGCGCTGGCTGGTCGGCGAGCAGGTGCAGGTGATCGCGCCGCAGCCGACGTCCGAGCGGCGGCTCACCGCCGTGGCCGACTTCGATCTGAGCATCGCGCCGGATCATGGCGCGGACAGCTACGAGGCCGGCTTCGAGGACACGATCAGCTTGCCGCGTGGGCGCGCTGCCCAGGCGGATCGCGATGCGAACCGCGACACCGGACGTGGGTACGGGCGCGACCCGGAGTACGGGACGGCCCGCGATGTCGAGCGTGGGCCGCGACGGGTGCACTCGGTGCCGAGCCCGGATGAAGAGCCGACGCTGATCGACGTACCGATCGAGCCGCCGCAGACGCTGCGACCGGCTGTCCGTGCGGTCGAGCGCCCGGCGCAGTTGCCGGTGGAGGCGCCGCCGCTGTCACCGCCGGAGGAGCGCGCCGCCGCCCCCGAGAACCGCTTCACCGAACGCCGGATGCCGCCCGCGGAAACCCGCCACCCCGAAACCCGGCACCCCGACCACGAGCCTCGCCAACCGGAGCCTCGTGAGTCCGAGCCACGTGATCCTCGTCAGGCGGAGCCACGCCAGGCCGAGTCGCGTCAGGCCGAGTCTCGTCGGACGGAGCCTCGTGGGTCCGCGCCGCTGCCGGTCGACGAGGGCGCTCGCCCTGCCGACCCGCGTCCTGCTGAGTCCCGTACCGCCGAAGCCCGTCCGGCGGAGGCCCGGCGCGATGCTCCTCGTCCGGCGGCTCCCAAGCCGGCCGACCCGCGGCGCAAGCCAGCGCCTCCCGCCGAGCAGCCGGCTGCTGCGGCCGAGCCCGCGGCTGCCGCCGAGCCCGCAGCCGCGCCGGAAGAGAAGAAGAAGCCCGCCAAGCGCGGCTCCAAGCGAGCCAGCGTGCCGAGCTGGGACGAGATCATGTTCGGCAAAAAGGCCGACTAGCCTGCTCCGATCACCTCGGCCAGGACGCGTACTCCACGTCGGATGCGTGACTCGTTGACATTGCCGAAGCCAAGGACGAGACCCGGCGCAGTACCTGCGGCGAACTCGTCGCCTCCGAAGCAGTAGTCACCTAGACCGCGTACTTCCACCGATCGCTGCCTGGCCCCGGTCACGACATCTGCTTCCCGTACGCCGGCCGGCAGCCGGAGTACGGCGTGACAGCCCGCCGCGAGACCACCCAGCCGGAGAGTCGGCAAAAACTCATCCACGGCAGCAATGAGCGTGCTGCGCCGATCCTGGTAGATCGTCCGCATCCGGCGCAGGTGCCCGTCGTAGCGACCTGACTCCATCAGGCGGGCGAGCGCGAGCTGATCGAGGGCGGGAGCTCCGCGACTGGTCAGCGCCTTCGCGTCGACGAGCGCGTCGACCAGGCCCGGTGGCGCGAACATCCAGCCGATCCGGATTCCCGGCGCGAGCGTCTTGCTCACCGACCCCAGCGCGATCACCCGCTCGGGCGACAGACCCTGCAGGGAGCCGACCGGCTGGCGGTCGTAGCGGAACTCCGCGTCGTAGTCGTCCTCGATCACGAATCCGTCGACCGCCTCCGCCCAGGCCAGCAGCTCGTGCCGGCGCTCCGGGCTGAGCGCCACGCCAGTAGGGCACTGGTGCGCAGGTGTCAGCAAGACGGCTCGCGCTCCGCTGGACGCCAGTCGGCCGACGTCGACACCATCCTCGTCGACCGGCACCGGAACCGCCTGGAGACCGAACCGCTCGGCGATCCGATCATGCTCTCGTGGCCCCGGGCTCTCCAGCCCGACGCGCTCAATGCCATTCCTTGCCAGGGTTGCGAAGACGAGCGTCAGTGCATGCCGGAAACCGCCGGTCACGACAGTGTGCTCCGCGAACGCGGCTCCTGCCCGGACCCGACGGTGGTACGCCGCCAGTACCTCTCGCAGCCGCTGGTCACCCCCATCGGGCTCATCGCCCATCAAGGCAGCGGGAGCGAGCCGGGCCGCATCACCGAGCGCCCAGACCCAGTCCCGGACCGGCGCCGAGGCCAGATCCGGTACGCCGTACTCGAACTCGATGTCGCACTTGGCCCTCGCTGGATCCACCTTTGGCAACCGTGCCTCGGCAGGGGCCGTTGCCTCTGCCCGCTCGGCCACCCGGGTCCCGGAGCCCACCTCGGTGATGAGGTAGCCCTCGGCGTACAGCTGCGCGTAGCTGTCGACCACGAGTCCCCGCGAGATCCGCAGCTGCCCAGCGAGGCTCCGCGACGAGGGCAGACGCTCGCCAGGGCGGAGCGCCCCTGCGCGGATCGCCGAGCGCAACTGCTCTTGCAACTGTTGCCCCAGCTGACGGGGTACTTCGCGGTCCAGTTGCAACAGCAGCCCTGGCCCGTCGCCCTTCCACTGCACGGCCATGACGCCTCCCAAGTGGTCCACTGCCGGCCCGCCGGATTGGACCTTCAGCCAGAGCCGATTCGACCACAGGCTGGGGCCATCCGAACGATGAAAGGACCAACAATGCGCGAGATCGTCAACTCCACCTACATCACCCTCGACGGCATCGTCGAAAACCCCGGCAGCTGGCCCAGCCTGGGTGGCTTCTCCGGCGAGGGAACCAAGGTTCAGACGGAGTTGATCCAGTCCTGCTCGGCCATCCTGATGGGCCGGCACACCTATGAGAGCTTCGCCGGCGTCTGGCCTACCCTGTCCGGCGACCTCGCCGACAAGATGAACTCCCTGCCCAAGTACGTCGCGTCCACCACGCTGACCAGCCCGACCTGGAACAACACCCACGTCATCGAGGGGGACCTCGTCACCGCGGTCAGACAACTGAAGGAAGAGCCAGGCGACGACATCGTCCAGTACGGCTTCGGGCCGGTCACCCGCACACTCATCACCGCGGGCCTCCTGGACCGCCTGCGCCTCTGGCTCCATCCCTTCTTCGTCGGCCACGGCAACAGCCAGGACCTCCTCTACCGCGACACCGGCGTGACCCGGTTCGACCTCGTCGGCACCACCGCCCTGAGCTCGGGGATCGTGATCCTGGACTACCGCATCCGCGCCGAGAGCTGACCCCGATCAACTGAGCAGGAAGCCCCGGTAGCCGTCGTTGACGACGTCAGCGCAGGCCTGCCGGGGCAGCGGCGTACCGGGTGGTTGTGGACAGGTGTCTCAGATAGCGGGCTTTGTTTGGCAGTGCCCCGCGGAGTCTGCCATGATCTTCCGCATGCGGATCACGCTGTGTTGTTGCTGTTGTTGTCGCTGACGCGCGCCGTCTGAGGCGCGCGAGGCCCTGTCCTTTTCCCAGGCCCGCCCGCCGACACCAGCCACACAGGATTCCCGAGATGAACCTCTCCGCTTTGGCCGACCTGCTCACGTCCCGTGGGCTGCGCCTGTTGCCGGGCTCCCACGCCGTACCGGTCGAACTGCTGGTCGAGTTGCCGGACGAAACGATCGCCCGCTTCACCGCCCGCGGTACGACGCTGCGGTTGCGCCACTACTCCCCCGACGCGCTCATCTCGATCGTGATCGCCCCCGAATGCGGCTGCGGCGACCACCACCCGCAGACCGGCCCCGACCGCGTCACCCTGAGCGCCTTCACCACCCCGCTGTCAGAGCACCTGCTCGACGGCGAACTCCTCTTCGGCTGGACCACCCACGAAGCCGGCGCCCTCCGCCTCCCCGACGCCATCCCCCACTTCTTCACCCTCCTCCCCTTCCTAACCCCCACCCGCTCCCTAGCCGTAGTCGCCTAACCCACCCACCTGCCTCCCCGCCTGACTGAGCCGCGGGTTATTCGCGGCCCGTGACCCGGACCGCCATCACACACCAACCTCGGCTGGGTGCATTCGGCTGAGCGTGCACAGGCGTGCTACCGGGCAGAAACGGCAAGTTGGCATGTGGTGGCCGTCCGGGCCCGCCACCCAACATCACAAACACCGTGTTAGTACTAGCCGACCAGCAATCCTGGGCCGTTCCGGTTGGGGGACATTAAGGGGCGAGGGGCTTCTCGAACCAGTGGTCTTGGAATTGGGCGGGGGTGGTGGTGGGCGGCGGGATCTCGGTGAAGTCGGCGGAGGTGTAGAAGGCACGGGCTTCGACGAGGTCGGTGCGAGTGTCCAGGAAGAGGCGCGGTAGCCCTTGCGAGCGAGCCCATTCCTCGGCGGCGGCGAGAAGTGCCCGGGCTCCACCGCAGCGACGGTGGTCGGGGCTGAGGTAGAAGCGCGTGAGCTCGCCGGTGGGGTACACCCCGAGATGACCGGCCGCGACGCCGTCCGCACGCAGTACGAGGAAGACGCCGAGACCGCTGGCAGGGAACTCTCAATTGTTCTTTTCGGGGAGCGGCACCGAAGGGGTGGAGGTTGCTACGTAGGCCAGGCCGTCGTACTCGCGGGTGAGCAGCGTTGGGGTGAACTGCATCCGGTAGGTCCAGCGCTGCACGTAGGCGCCGAAGCTGCGGAACATCTGCGGCTCGGCCAGCCACCTCTTCACCGGCTCGGGCGCTTCGTCGGCACCGCGCAGGTTCAGCCAGTGGTCGCCTGGAGTCGCGGCCGCCAACTGTCCTTCGAGCGCGTTGAACCCACCACGATCGATGCTGTTGGCAACGACTGGCCCATCCATCGCCCCCGGCCACGGGCCAGGCCGCAGCCGGCGCGCGCGAAACGCACCCGAGCCGAAGAGCAACGCCAGCGCGTAGTACTCCGATCCGAACCGCTCCCGCAGGTGCTGTCCCATCGGCCGCAACCCCGGCGTCTGCCGGCTCGCGGCCAGATGCCCGTTGTGCGCCCAAACCGCGATCCGCCGGGTCGGATTCTCGTCGGCCAGCCGCTCGACAGCCTTGGCCATATACGCGTCCCGTGCGGCGAACACCGTCTCCGCAGGATCCTTGTGCTCCTTCGGCCGCCCGACCAGCTCAGCGGCCCGCTCCAGAATCCGCGCGTGCTCCAAGACAACTTCCGAAGCCCCCTTGGCCTCCAGGAACGGGATCAACTGCTGCGCCTCCCGAACCACCAGTCGCGTCGGATCCGGCACCGACCCCGGCTGAGCATCCTCCAGAAACCCGAAGCCCTCCTCGAACGCCGCCAGCCGATCAGGCACCGACTCAGCCAGAAATCCCCGTACTGCGGCCAGCGACGCCGAACACCGTTGCGGGTCGATCCCCGCGAAGCCGATCTGCTCACCGGCAGGCCGCCCTGCGTTGTACGACCGCATCCACTCGACCAGCGCGACGACCTCCTCGGTCCGCCACGTCCAGAACCCAAGCCCGGCCACCACCGTCGCGGCATCGCCGACACCATCGCGCACATACGCGTCCACCGCCGGCGCCGCCGACTCGCTGGCCTCCATCGCGAGCATCGAATACCCGAGCTCATTGACCAAGTACTCGAACAGCCGATGCTTCAACTGGAAGAACTCCCGCGTCCCATGCGACGCCTCCCCCAGCCCAACCACCCGCACACCGTCCAGCACCTTCCCCAGCGGAGCAAGATCCTCGACGGGAGCCCCCGCGACCAGACTCGTCAACGGACACGCAGTACCGGACAGCCACTGCTGGATCTCGGCCAAACTCTCGGTCGCCACTGAAAAAGCCTACCCAGCCGCCCGGCTTTGCTGTGGATCCGGTCAGCCGGCACCGATCCGGACGTGGCCGATAGCCACTGTCACACCGTCGGCCAGGCCAGGGAAAGCCGTGTGGTCGTCCCCGACCGCTTCAATGCCGGTCAGCACCGTGGCGAGATCGCAGGCAAGGATGCACTGCGAGACGTGTTCGGCCAGTTCACCGTTGCGGATCAGACGACCAGAGAAGCTGATCGAGAAGTCACCGCTCGCCAGATTGGCACCACCCTGCAAACCGGCGATCGATTGGACGAGGACGCCGTCGGCCAGACCGGCGATGATCTCGTCCACGGTGTCGAGGCCCCGTTCCCGGCGGTCTCCGAACCGCTGATCCACATCCGGCACTACCTTTCCCGGCTGGAGGACAGCCAGCACCTCACCGCGGCCCAGCACCTGCGGGTACTCACGCGGCTGAAGAGCGGCTGGTACGGCGATCGCACCTTGCCGCGGGTGGTGGAACTCCTCGACGAAGAGGGGTACTCGCAGGCACGCGCCGACGTACGGGACTTCGGCGAGCATCGGATCAAGACCAGGGATCTCGAACTGTTCCTGGCCGATCGACCATGGCGCACCAGCAACTGACGAAGGAGTTACCAGGGCCGTGCAGGCAGAACAGTTTTTCGCAGAGATCGGTGGAGTCCCCTTCATCGACGACGCCACCGTCCAGCCCAAGACGATCCTCTCCGCGGTGGCGATGGTCCGCAGGAACACCGAACCCGAGGCGTTCGCCAAACCTGTCGACTACCTCGACCCGGAGAACGCCTGCCAGATCTTCGAACGGCACGCCCGCTCCACCCCGGACGACATCCAGTGGTCGCCGATGCCCGCGGCCGAACAGGAACTGGTGGGTCAGGCCGAGAGCGACATTCTGGGCTGGAAGCCGGAGTGGGCGCCGCTGCTGAGAATCCCGAAGCGTTACCGGCGGATGGCGACCAGCACGGGCAGTACGTCGGTCCTGGTCCCGCAGACCATCTATCTCGGTCCCGGTGCGTTCCGCGATGCCGAGACGTTGCGCGAAACCCTCGTGCACGAACATGCCCACATCTGGCTGAACTTCGTGGCCGAGGCGTTCGACCTGCAGGCCGCGGAGGCACCCAGGGACTACACGCTTCCGTCGGGTACCTCGGGCAAGACCTACCGAGGGGTGCTGTCCGCTGCACACTTCGCGGCGGCGGCCTCTCGGGCACTTGCGGTCCGGCTGGAGTTCGCTCAGCCCGGACGGCGGCACGCGCGAGTCACTCGGCTCTTGAATAAGTAACACGCATGGTTTAACTTACACGCACCCCGCTCCTGGGTCCGCCACCTGGAGGTTCTGCCATGTCCTCAAGACGCCTGCTAGCGGGGTTCCTGCCCGCTCTTTTGCTGGGCGGCGTGCTCGCCGTACCGGCAGCACACGCGGCAACGATGTACCCGAGCGGCGTCGGCGCCGACCTCGGTGCGACTCCCACGACACTGGGCGTGAAGCCGACGGCCGGCGCTGACCCGGCCGGGCTGCAGACCGGTACGGAGCAAGGCCGCACCTATTGGCGAACTAGCCAGGCGGCCGACACCAGCTACTTCAACTTCGATGTCGACGGTGACTACGTCGGTGAGCTGAACACCGATGACGTCGTGGTCACGGTCACCTATCTCGACAGCGGCACAGGGACTCTGCAACTCCAGTACGACGCCGCAGCCGACCCCGCGGCGCGTGCCGACGACGTCCAGTTGAAGAACACTGGCCAGTGGCAGACTGGCACCTTCGTGTTGAGCGACATCGAGTTCGCCGACCGCCTCGGTGGCGGCGACCTGCGTCTCCAAGGCAGCGAAGACATCACTGTCGCCGGCCTGCGCATCAGTACTGCGGGGGCCTCGGTCGAGCTCGGTGCCTCGCCCGCGCAGAACGGCATCTCGCCTCGCGCGGGCGACCGCCCGGAGAACCTCGTCACCGGCGTACAGGACGGACGGGCGTACTGGCAGACCGATCGGAGCGCTCCGGCGCCAGGCACGAACTTTATGTACATGAACGTGTCGGACACCTACCTCTACGACAACCGCAACCTGGTGCTGATCAGCATCGACTACTTCGATGAGGGCAACGGCCAGTTCGGGCTGCACTACGACTCCCCCGGCGAGACGATCCCGGAGAAGTTCAAGAACTCCGAAGTGATCACCTATGGCAACACCTTGACCTGGAAGACCCACACCTTCGCCCTCAGCGATGCGGTGATGACGAACCGGTCCAACGGCTCGGACTTCCGGATCCACCTGGGTGGTGGCGCGGCGGACCTCAAGGTCGCTGCGGTCCGGGTCGCAAAGGTGGCGACCGTTCTCGACGTCACCGAAGGGCTGGTCGACCTGATCGACGAAGCGGCCCGGGTGCAGAAGGCTGCCCGCGAAGGGGCACGCGACGGTCAGTTCCCAGTCGGCAGCCGCGCCACCTTCCTGCAGGCGATCAACGACGCGCGGGCTGTCGCGAGCACTCCGGGCGTCACCGATGTCCAGGTGAAGGCCGCGCTGCAAACGCTGCAGACCAAGCTCGACGCATTCATCGCTTCGGTCGTCGACACCAACTTCGCACCAGCCGGTACTGCGAGCGCCAGCGGTGGCACCGACGCGTCGAAGGCCAACGACGGCAACCATCAGACCGTCTGGACGAGTGCAGCCGGTGATTCCTGGCTCCAGCTGGATCTCAAGACGCCGCGCGCCGTGAACGACGTCCGGGTCGAATGGGCACAGACCTCCTCACCCGACTACACGGTCCAGGTCTCGGACGACGGCATCACCTTCACCACGGTCGGCCGGACTGGATCGCCGGGCGCCAACCAGTTCAGCAAGACCCGTTTCGCGACCGTGACGGCGCGCTACGTCCGAGTCGCGATGACCGGCGCCGACAACTTCACCGTCAAGGAACTGCAGTTGCGCGAATCGCCGGTCGTCACCCCGAAGCCGACGCTGATCGACACGATCAACCCGACCGAGGATGGCGTGGTCGCCGACTTCGACGCCACGAAGTACGGCGCGGACGGCAGTGGACGCAAGGACTCGACCAAGGCGATCCAGCAGGCGATCTACGCGTGCCAGGATGCGGGCGGCGGGACCGTCTGGCTCCCCGCTGGCAAGTACCTGGTCAAGGACACGATCGAGGTACACGCCTTCTGCACCCTGCGGGGCGACCGCCGCGACCCGGACCTGCAGAGCAAGGGAGACTACGGCACCGTCATCGTCGCGGATCTTGCCTCAGGCAACGATGGCCCGTCGCTGTTCCGGATCGGCGGCTCGGCCGGCGTGATCGGCCTGACCACCTACTACCCGCGCCAGAGCGCGACCACCCCGATCCCGTACAACTACACCTTCGAGATCCCCGGCGGTGCCTGGATCGGCAACGAGAACTACATGATGTCGACCGTCTCGGACGTCACCATGCTCAACTCGTACCGCGGCATCGGGATCAGCACGATGCCCAACGACCGCGGCAACGCGCCGAGCTCAGGGCAGGTGCACGAGTCGACGACGATCCGTAACATCCGGGGAACCGCTCTCTTCGAAGGCGCCCGCGCCTACAACGGCGCCGACGTCGGCACCTGGGAGAACGTGACCTTCAGCAACGCCTACTGGGCCGCGGCGCCGTCGGCGTACCGGCCGCCGGCGCGGTCCGTGCTCGACGGCTGGACACGGGCCAACGGCACCGGGCTCGTGCTCGGCGACCTCGAGTGGGATCAGTTCCACAAGATCGCGCTCTCTGACTACAAGATCGGCATCCACGTCGTCGCAGGTCAGCGCGCGCAGTTCACCGGCAGCTTCCTGCAGCCCGACGTACGGCGTACCGGGACCGCGCTCAAGGTGGACGTGATGGACGAACGCTGGGGACTCACTCTCGCCGGCGGCCGGATGGAGGGCGAGCAAGGCATCCAGAACGACTCTCGTGGCTATGTGAAGGCCACCGGCACCACGGTCACCGGCACAGTTGCGGGCATTGTGCACCGGATGTCGGGCACCGCCCCGGGCTACACCCAGAGAGCGCTCCCCGGTCCGTCGCGCAAGGCCTTGTACGTCGTGGATGCGCCGCACGGCATCGGTTACCTGCCCACGGCTGACGCGACGAGCGCAGTACAGAAGACGCTCGACAAGGCCGGGCGTGCTGGCGGCGGCATCGTGTATCTCCCGGCTGGGTGGTATCGCATCAGCAGTCATCTCAATGTTCCCGCGAAGGTCGAACTGCGAGGTGCGTCCGCAGTACCCAACCGGGATCAAAGTGGCGCAAGCGGCGGCACAGTGCTGCATGCCTTTGAAGGACGGGCCACCGCTGCACCCGACACGGCGACCGCGCTGCTGACACTCAATGGCAAGAGCGCAGGCCTCCGCGGACTGCGCGTCTTCTACCCCGAGCAGAACCCGGGCACGGCCGAGGGCATCGTCCCCTACCCGTACGCCGTCCGCGGCAAGGGCGAAGCGACGTACGTCATCAACGCCGGCTTCCCGAACGCGTGGAACGGCATCGACCTCACCACCTACCGCAACGACGGCTTCGTCGTCCGCAAGGTCGCGGGGGCCTTCTTCGACCACGCGATCGCCGTCGGGCGCAGTACCGGCGGGCGGATCGAGGGAGTGCTGTCCAACGGCAACGCGGTCACCCGGATCGGCTACCAATGGCCGCACTGGATGAACGAGGGCAGCATCTTCGAGCTGGTGATCGACAAGTACATGCGCAAGACGGCCAAGATCGTCACCGTCGACGGCGCTCGCGGTCTGACGCTCTTCAATGTCTTCGCGTACGGGTTCCACGACGGGCTGGTCGTCAACGACGGTCAGGTGGACGCGTTCAACCTTGGTACTGACAACCTCGGCGAAGGCGGCTTCACGGTGAAGGTCGTCAAGGGTGACGTCGAGGCGACCAATCTGGCTCGCTACAACGGCGCGACCAGCACCGGGCCGGTCACCCTGCACAACGTGATGGTGATCAACGTCGTCCAGCGGCAGGTAGCTGTCGCCGCCGTCGGGACCGGCACAGTGAAGCTCGCCGGCAACGAATCCGAGCCAGGAACGTACGAAGTCGGCGCGCAGGTCACAGTGACAGCCACGCCCGGGTCGGATAGCGTTTTCCGGAACTGGACCGTGGACGGCGCGGTGGTCTCGACCGACGCGTCGTACAGCTTTGCCGTGACCGCGGACCAGCTACTGACCGCGAACTTCGCACCGAGGTAGCTGCTGCGTAGGTCTTACCGAAGGGACGAGATGTCTGACTCGACGAACAACCACCAGGTCGCCATCGTGGGCTGCGGCATCATCGGCCGCACCCACGCCGACACCGTGGCTGCCCGGCCGGACGCTGAAGTGACCGCGCTGGTCGACGGCGATCGCGCCGCCGCGGAGGCTCTGGTCGCCAGGCTGAAGGAGGCCGGGCGCCCCGAGCCGAAGGTGTACGGCGACCTCGGGGCGGCTCTGTCGGGAGCGGACATCTCGCTCGTCGCGATCTGCACGCCGAGCGGCACGCATGCCGCGCTCGCCGAGCAGGCGCTGAACGAGAAGAAGCACGTCGTCATCGAGAAGCCGCTCGACGTCGACCTCCCGCGGGCCCGCCGCCTCGGTGCGGCGGCCACTCGGGCGGCCGGTCACGGCGTCGTCTCGTCGGTGATCAGCCAGCACCGGTTCGACCCGGGCAGCGCGCAGGTCTCGGAGGCGATCAAGGCTGGCCGCTTCGGCCAGCTCACCTCAGCTGTCGCCACGGTGGCCTGGTGGCGCAGTGACGAGTACTACGCGTCCGCCGGCTGGCGTGGCACCTGGGCTCAGGACGGCGGCGGCGCACTGATGAACCAGGGCGTCCACACGGTCGACCTGCTGCTGTGGTTCATGGGCCGGCCGGTCAACATCCAGGCTCAGGCACTCCGCGCGGCGCACCACGCGATCGAGGTCGAGGACACGGTCGTCGCCACTCTGACCTTCGAGAACGGCTCCGTCGCAACCCTGCACGCGACGACCGCCGCCTTCCCGGGCGGCCGCACCCGCGTCTCGGTCCACGGCACCGAGGGTGGCGCCGAGATCGAGGACGACCTGTTGCGCCGGTTCAACGTCGACGGCTCCACCGACGACCAGTCCGTCGACACCGAACGCCCGGGCGGCCACGTGGCGCAGTACGCGGACATCTTCGATGCCATCGGCAACGGAGTGCAGCCGGGCATCACCGTGCACGACGCCATCGAAGCGCTCGCCACCGTGCGGGCCGTCTACATCGCGTCCACGCTGCAACGCCCGGTCAAGTTCCTCGACGTCCTCGAAGGCCGCTACGACGACGTCGACGTCAGCCGCGGAATCCGTCTGCCGCCCAGCTGACGAACTCGTGGGGTCAGGCGGGTTCGCCGGGGGCGCGGTTGTTGAGGATGCGCTGGTAGAGGTGGCTGGCTTGCCAGGCGCCGGCGATGTGCAGATAGTCGGGCGCTGTGCCGATCTGGGTGAAGCCGGCCTTCGTCAGCACCCGTTGGGAGGCGACGTTGGCGGTCATCGTGCTCGCCTGGATCCGGTGCAGGAGCAGTTCGCTGTCCGCGATCTCGGCGACCGCCTGTACGCCGGCTGTCGCGAGCCCTTTGCCGAGCATGTCGGCGTCGATCCAGTAGCCGAGGTGCCCGTTGCGAAAGGGTCCGGGCACGATGTCGGTCAGCGTCATCGCCCCCACCACCCGGTCACCCTGGAAGAGGAACCACGGCACGATCTCCCGCTTGTCGAAGCGGGCCAACTGCTCCTTGAGGCGATCCTCCTGTGCGGCCGTGGTGAACCAGCGCTCCGACCGCAGAGGCTCCCACGGCTGCAGGTGCTCGCGATTGCGCACCTGCGCTTCCGCGAATGCAGCGGCGTCCGCGAGGGTCGCCACTCGCATCACAACATCGTCAGTCAGGGGTCTGTCGAGAGTCACTTCGGCAGCCTACGAGCCTGACTCGAACCGCCGACCCGCGGGGTGAAGGCGTCGTGGAAGATCGTCGAGGCGGCACCGACCGCGGCCGCGTCGGCCTGCAGCATCGACTCCTCCACCGCGACCGTCCGGGTGCCTTTTGCGATCGGGTGCGAATTCACTGCCCGGCTGATTTCGGAGAGGAACACCTCGGCGATTTCTGGGGCGAACGCCGGGCCACCCAGCACGATCAAATCGATGTCCAGCAGATCGACCAGGCCGACGGCACCCTGCGCAATCACCGAGGCGACTTGGCTGACCGCCTTCTGGGCCGCTTCATCGCCACTCGCAGCGGCTTTGCAGACCGCTTTGTAGCGCTTCGCCTCATCGGTCGTGCCAGTATCGGTCTCGACATATCCGAAGCCGGCCGCGATCACCGGCAGCGAAGCGGTCGGATTGCATTCGGCCATCATCCGCGGGCCGTTCTTCTCGTCCCACTCCCCCATCCTCAGCGCGCACAACTGCCCGAACTCACCGGCGTTCGCGGTCAGGCCGCGGTAGATCGAGCCGTTCAGGATCAGCCCGCTGCCGACCCCGGTGCCGAGGTAGAGATAAGCGAAGTCGCGCGCCCGGGCCGACCGCCCGATCCAGCGCTCACCGATCGCCGCCGCGGTCCCGTCCTTCTCGACCAGGACCGGGTGATTCAGCTTGCCCTGCAGCAGATGCCTGATCTCGAGTCCGCGCCAGGCCGGTTGCAGCGGCAGGTCGAGCAACGTGCCGTCGGCATTGATCGGCCCCGGTACTGCGACGCCGACGCCGAGCATCGAGTCGGCGTCCACCTGGCTGATACTCAACGCGGCCGACACAGTGGCCGCGGCCAGGTCGACGAGCCGCGTGGCATCCAGATCGGCCGGCAGGTCGACGGTCTCCCGGCGCACGATCGCGCCGTCGAGATCGACCACGGCGACGGTCAGCAGCTCGGGGTCGATGTGGATGCCGACGGCATGGGCCGCGTTCGACCGCAGCCGCACCGGAGTACGGGGTTTGCCGAGGCGTTCGGCGCGTTCCTGCTTCTCCTCGACCAGCAGGCCCTGCTGCAACAGGATGCGCAGGATCCGCGACACCGACTGCTGGGTCAGCCCGGTCCGCCGGGAGATCTCGGTGCGGCTGATGATGCCCGCGAGCCGGATCGTCTCGATGATCACGGCCTCGTTGAAGGAGCCCAGGTCGTACTGGTTCGCGCCGGACCGCGTCGGCTCGTCGAGCACCGCCGAGTCACTCTCAGGCGTGACCATCGCCCACCTCCTCCTCGTCCGTTACTTTCCCTGCTGATGAAACAGGCCCCCGGACTAGCCGAGATCGTACCCTGCGGCCACGGCCTCTTCGGGAGTCCAGTGCGGCGTCGAGTCGGTGAGTACGGCGAACTTCACGGTGCCTCCAACGCCCCGTCCGGACGCCGTACGCCGGCCGCCCACTCGTCGTGGCCGGACAGCTCGGCCGGGAAGCGGGCCGCTGCCTCCACGTCGATGTCGATGCCCCATCCCGGCGTTTCGTTCGGAGTCAGCCAGCCGTCGACGATCCGCAGCGTGCCAGGGAAGACCTCGTGGACAGCGTCGTTGTAGATATGGCCCTCCTGGATGCCGAAGGCAACCGAACTGACGTCGAGTGCGACGTTGGCGGCGGCACCGATCGGCGACGTGTCGCCCGGGCCGTGCCACGCAGTACGGACTCCGCAGAGCTCGGCCAGGTCGGCGACCTTGCGAGCGGCGGTGAGGCCGCCGATGTCGGAGATATGCGAGCGGATGAAGTCGACCCCGCCGTCGCGAACCAGCCGGACGGCGTCGCTCATCGAGGTGGTCAACTCACCGACGGCCAACGGTACGGGCGACGCGGCGCGGACCTCGGGCAGGCGGTCCCAGTGCTCCGGTGGCAGGACGTCCTCGAGGAAGAACAGCCGGTACGGCTCCAGCGAACGCGCGAGCAACACCGCTTCCTTCGGCGTCAGGCGCGAGTGCACGTCATGCAGCAGTTCGATGTTGTCGGGCAGAGATTGCCGGGCCGCCGCGAACAGGTCGGGCGTAGTACGGAGGTAGTCGCGAGCACTCCAACCATTCCGGTACGGCGCATCCGGGTACAGCGTGGCCAGGCGCGGGGCGCCGTACCCACCGCCGCCCGGCGTGGATACCTGCAGGCGGATGTGACGCCAGCCCTGCGCGACGAACTCCTTCGCCTGCTCCAGCGTCTGCTCGATGTTGATGCCGCCGGCATGGATATAGGTGTCGGCGGCGGCGCGGACCTTGCCACCGAGCAGCTCGTAGACCGGCATACCGGCTCGCTTGCCGGCGATGTCCCACAGCGCCTGGTCGATGCCGGAGATCGCGTTGTTGGTGACCGGTCCCCCGCGCCAGTAACCGGAGAAGCCAGCCAGCCGGACCAGGTCGCCGATGTCGCCGGGGTAGCGGCCGATCAGCAACCGCGCGAGGTGCTCGTCGACGAACGTCTGGACCGCCTTCCACCGCTGCGTGAACGTCGCGCAGCCCAGGCCGTACAACCCCGGCTCGGTGGTGTCGATCTTCACCACCACCAGCGGGATGCCCTGTGGCGCGGTCACGATCGCCTGGACCGCACGGATCCGGATGTCGTCGCGGACCGGCCAGGGCTGGGCGAAGGTGGCGGGGGTCTCCTGCGGCATCAGATCTCCAGACGGTTGATGGGTAGGTCGAGCTCGTGGCGCGCTTGGAAGCCGAGCACGGTCCGCGCGGCGGTCAGGTCGATCGGCACTTCGCGCCCGACAAACCGGCGCAGGCGCGGCACACCGGGCGCGAAGGCGTCGAGCAGCGCCTCGGTCTCGTACGGCGCAGTGGTGGTGCCGGCGGCAACGAAGAAGATGTGGGCCCCGGACAACGTTGCCGTCAGCCCCAACTCGATCGCGTACGCCGCATCCCGCGTATCCAGATATGACCACGCCTCCCGTACCCCGCCCGCCGGGTCACCGGCGGCGATCCGCTCGATCACGTCGGGTGAGTTCACATGCGGGAACCGGAAACACACCACGTCCATCCCCCAGCGCCGCCAGACCATCCGTGCGGTGTTCTCGTCGTTCTGCTTCGACAACGAGTAGGGATCGGCGACATCGGCCGGGATCTTCTCGTCCAACGGATAGTAGGCGGGCAGGATGTCGTCGGGATTGAAGGGCACCCCGAAGGCATTGATGCTGCTGGCAACCACAGCCCGCTTGATGCCCAGGGCACCGGCCTGCGCCAGCACGTTGAAGGTCGACACCACATTGGTGGTGTAGACCTCGTACGCCGTACCGGCCGACGGATGAGGCAGCGCGGCCAAGTGCACGACGGCGTCGACACCCTCCAGCGCCCTCGCGACATCCTCCTCCGACCGGGCATCACCGACCACGACCCGATCCGCCTTCAACCCGTCATCCTCGACATTCGTCAACGCGGTCACCAACGCACCAAGCTCGGACAGATGACGCGTAGCAACCGACCCGATCCGCCCAGCCGCCCCCGTCACCAACACCTGCCGCCCATTCAATGAGGAAGTCACCTGAGTTGTCGCGGAGTGACCCCGCCCTTCAGGTCGGAGAGAGACCGCAACTCCCTCCCTTCGGGGATCGGAAACTGTCGGTACCGGCTGATTAGATCGAGTACATGTCCCGGTTCCGGATATACCCGACACCAGTGCAGCAGGCTGCGTTGCTGGAGCACTGCAGGCACGCCCGGTACGTGTGGAACCTGGCCGTGGAGCAATGGGCGATGTGGACCAAGGACAAAGGCTTGACGCCGGGCTATACGGAGAAAAGCCGACAGTTGACCGAAGCGCGAGCCGCCTTCGACTGGCTGCGGGCTGGGTCGCAGACCGTGCAGCAGCAGGCGCTGCGGGACTTCGATCAGGCAATCAAGAACTTCTACAGAGGGACCCACGGGCGGCCGAAGTGGCGCAAAGCCGGGCTGTCCGAAGGGTTCCGCATCGTCGGCCCTCAGGCGTCCCGGGTAATGAGGCTCAGCCGCAAGTGGGCTGCGGTCAAGGTGCCCAAGGTCGGCTGGGTGCGGATCCGGCTGTCCCGTGAGATTCCCGCAGCGAAGTCGTATCGGGTGACCCGCGACCGGGTGGGTCGCTGGCACATTGCGTTCGCGGTCGTCCCACCGGCGATCCCCGCACCGGGTACGGGTCTGATCGTCGGTGTTGACCGAGGAATTGCAGTGTCGGCGGCGTTGAGTACCGGTGAACTTTTGACCTGCCCTGGCTTGTCTGACCGAGAACAGGAACGACTCAAGGACCTGCAACGCCGTCTTGCCCGCTGCCGTCGCGGCTCCAACCGGCGCAAGCGAGTGCAGGCTGCCGCCGCCAAGCTGTATGCCCGCGCCGTTGACCGCCGCAAAGACTGGGTGGAGAAGACCAGTACGGAGTTGGCCCGACGATTCGACGTTATCCGCGTGGAAGACTTGCGCATCACTCAGATGATCAAGCGCCCCAAGCCGAAACCCGATCCCGAACGGCCAGGCGCCTACTTGCCGAACCGTCGTTGCGCCAAAGCCGGTCTGAACCGTGGCGTTCTGGCCAACGGGTGGGGCGCCCTGGTACGTCGTCTGGAGTACAAAGCTGCCGGACGAGTCGAGAAAGTGAACCCTGCGTACACGTCGCAGACCTGTAGCACCTGTGGGCATTGCGCACCGGACAACCGCAAGAGCCAAGCGGTCTTCCGGTGTGTAGCCTGCGGGCACCAGGCGAACGCCGATGTGAACGCTGCTGTCAACATCGCGGCCGGACGGGCCGTCAGCGCACGCCGAGAGACGCCGACAAGGGTCTCGCCGAAGCGTGAACCTCAACTCGCTACCTCCACGTAGTGGTTGGAATCCCCGCCTCAGGGCGAGGAGGACGTCAATCTTTGATGCCGCCTGACATTCCGACCCCGCGCAGGAACTGCTTCTGGAAGATCAAGAAGAGCACGACGGGGATCAGGACCGCCAGGAATAATGCGCTCATCTGCAGGGAGATTTCCGTGGTTTCCGCCACTCTGGGGAGTGCGACTGAGATCGGTTGCAGCTTTGGGTCAGGGAGGACCAGGAGCGGCCAGAGATAGTCCTTCCAGGAACCGATCACGGTGAGCAGCGCGACGACTCCGAGGATGGGCTTGGACAGCGGCAGGATCAGCGACGTGAACAGTCTCAGGTTGCTGGCGCCGTCGATCCGCGCCGCCTCGATCAGCTCGCGCGGGATCGCGTCGAAGTACCGCTTCATCACCAAGATGTTGAACGCGCCCGCCGCCTGTGGCAGCCAGACCGCCCAGAACGTGTTCTGCAGGTTCACGCCCAGGACCGGCATCTTCAGGATGGTCAGGTAGAGCGGGACCAGCGAGATCACGCCGGGCAGGAACAGCGTCGCGAGTACGGCGCCGGTGACGATCGGCCCCCATTTCGGGCGGAGCACGCTCAGCACGAACGCGCCCGTCGTACAGACGAACAGCGTCGAGAGCAGCGACCCGATCGCGATGATCGCCGTGTTGCCGAGGTACGAGCCGATCTGCACCCGCGTCCACGCGTCCGGCATGTTCTGCCACTGGATGCCGCTCGGCCACAACTGCATCGGGCCCTGCAGGATGTCCTGGCTGGTCGACAACCCGGACTTCAGCAGCCACAGCAGCGGACCGACACCGGCGATCACCACACCGATGAACAGCAGCACCTGAATCGCGGGCAACCCGTACTGAATCAGCGGCCGCTTGCGATCGGCCGTGGAGATGATGCCGCGCTCCTGCGCCTCGGCGGTCATGTCGTACTCCAGCGTCTGGTCATGAAGTGATAGGCCACCGACAGCACGCACAGCACCAGCGCGAGCAGCACGCTGAGCGCGGTGGCGGCACCGAAGTCGCCGTTGATGAACGCGTACCGGTAGATCAGCAACAGGATCGTCGTGGTCGCGTTGTCCGGACCGCCGCCGGTGAACAGGAACGGTTCGGTGAACACCTGGAACGTCCCGATCAGCTGCAGCAGCATCATGATCAGGATGATTCCGCGGATCTGCGGCAGCGTGACGTGCCAGACCCGCCGCCAGATCCCGGCCCCGTCCAGCTCGGCCGCCTCGTACAGTTCGGTCCGTACGCCGGTCAGCGCGGCCAGGTAGATGATCGAGGTCGCCCCGGCGCCGGCCCAGGTCGCCTCGATCACGATCGCCGGCATCGCCAGGTCCGGCGAGTTCAGCCAGGCGAACGGCCCGATCCCGAACCAGCCAAGGATCGCGTTGAACACCCCCGACGTACTCGGGTCGTAGAAGAACTTCCACAACAGGATCGCCGCCACCGGCGGGACGACCGCCGGCAGGTAGGAGAACACGTTGTAGAGCCAGCCGGTCTTGCGCAGTTCGCTGATGAACACCGCCAGGAACAGCGGCACCGGGAAGCCGAAGATCAGCGCGAGCAGCGCGAAGTACAGGGTGTTGAGTGTTGCCTGGGGCAACTGTGGGTCGGTCAGCACGTAGCTGAAGTTGGCCATGCCGACCCACTCGGGCGTGGTGACCAGGTTGTTCTTCTGGAAGGACAGCACCAGCCCGCGGACGATCGGGCCCCAGGAGAAGTACAGGAAGATCAGTACCAGGGGCAGGGCGAAGACGATGCTGCTCAGTCCGCCGGAGCGGTACCAGGTGACCGGGCTCCGGCGGGACCGAGAGGCGGGGATCGCCGTCGAGGGACGCGTCAGGACAGCCATCGGACTACCGCGCCAGGCGGGCGTCGATCTTCGAAGCGGCGTCGGTGAGTAACTTGTCGATGTCCGCGTCCTTCTTGGTCAGCACCTGCTGGACGACCGGGTCGAGCAGCGCGTAGACCTCCTGGCCCTTCTTGACCGGCTCGGGCAGCAGCTTCAGCGAGGTGGTGGACTCGACGTAGCCCTTGAACTGCTGGACCGGCACGTTGTTGAACGGCTCACGCCACTTGTTGTACTGGTCGTAGGTCTGCTGGCTCAGCGGCGTGATGCCGGGCCGGCCGACGAAGCCCTTGTCGGCGATGGTGTCCTTGGCGTTCTGCACCGCGAGCGACTCGGTGGTGTACTTGTCGAACTCCTGCGACTTGATCCACTTGAGCGCGGCGACGATCTCGTTCTTGGTCGACTTCGGGTTGATCATCTTGATCGAACCGCCGGTCAGGGTGCCGTGCGGGCCGCCGTCCTGCGGCAGGGCGCCCTCGCCGAAGTCGGCCGGCTTCATCCCGAAGTTCTTGACGCACATGTCGTAGGCGTCCGGCGCCTGCATGATCATGCCGATCTTGCCGGCCGCGAAGTCCTGCCGGGCCTCCTCCTGGTTGTAGAGGAAGTTCGTGCCCATGGTGTTATCGGTCCAGCGCATGTCCTTCAGCAACTGCAGCGCCTTCTTGGCCGGCGCGTCGTTGAAGGTGCTCTTCTTGCCATCGGGACTCTGGACCGTGCCGCCCATGCTGTAGGTCATCGTGGTGAGCATCCAGCCACCGGTGTTGTCCTTGGTCAGCTGCGCGTAACCGGCCTTGCCGGTCTTCTCGGTGATCTGCTTCGCGTACTGACGGACCTCGTCCCAGTTCGCCGGCGGCTTGTCCGGGTCGAGGCCGGCCTGCTTGAACAGTGCGCGGTTGTAGGCGAGCCCGACCGAGAAGGCCTCGAACGGTACGCCGTAGATCCGGCCCTTGTCGTCCTGGACCATCTTCAGCGTCTCGGGATTGAGGTCCTTGGTCAGGTCGACCAGCTTGAGTTCGTCGGTGATGTCCGGCAACTGCTTGTTCGGAATCATGTTCAGCGGCTCGGTGAAGCTGATGCTCATCACCGTCGGGAGCGAGCCACCGGCCACCTGCGCCTGGAAGGTCTGCGCGTCCCAGGCCGTCTCGGTCGCCTTGACGGTGATGTTGGGATGGTCGGCCATGAACTTCTTGACGTTGCGCTCGAAGGCGGCGACGTCGGCCGGCTTGTCCGGCTTGGGCTTGTTCCCGACAGTGATCGTGACGGGCGCCTTCTGGTCGATCGCCCCACCGCCGGTCGCCGCCGGCGTACTGCCGTCCGCGCAGGCTGCCGTCGTCAGCACCAGCGCCGCCGAAGTCAGGGTCACGACAAACCGTGCCGTTCTCGTCATCGGAACTCCTCAGGTTTCCGGGATCACCCCGACCAACTGGGCGGTTCAGGGGTGTGGTCTGGGCCACAGAAGCCCAAGTCCCGAGTAAGTTAAACCATGCGTGTTACTTTATCAATGCCCAGCTTGGTCACGGTTCGAAACAGCACTGATCGGCTGTCGTGAGCCGCGTACGTCAGGTCCCTGAACGCAGGGCCTCGACCGGTTGCAGGGCCGCCGCGCGGAGCGCGGGGTACAGACCTGCCAGGAGGCCGGTGACACCGCCGATCACGGGGGCGAGGAGGGGAACGAAGGGGTCGATCACCGGTGTCCAGGACTGATAGGCCGCGACGGCGACGACCACCAGCATGCCGATACTCGCGCCGAGGACACCGCCCAGCACCCCCATGGTGACGCTCTCCATCAGGAACTGGCCGGCGATGTGGCGGCGGGTCGCTCCCAGCGCGCGGCGTAGACCGATCTCACCGACCCGCTCCATCACGGAGACCAGTGTCACGTTGGCGATACCGATCGCGCCGACGAGAAGCGAGACACCTCCGAGCATCAGGAACAACACGTTCAGGTCGCGGCTGACACCGGCCCGCAGCTGCTGGGGCGGCTGCGGCGAGGAGATCTTCAGGGTGTCGGGCTTGTCGGGTCGAAGCGCGAGTGGGATCTGGCGCGAAAGGAGTGAGGTGGCACCGACGGCCGTCTCGACAACGACGGATTGTGGTGCTTGCAGCGCAAAGAGGCTGCGGGCGGCGCCTTCGGGGATGATCACCGCGCTGAGCAGGGTGTGTTTGCGGGCGACCTCGTCGAGGATGCCGATCACGGTCAGGACCTGGTCGCCGATCCGGATCGCCGTCGAGCCGTCCAGCCGAGTGATCCCCAGCTGTTCGGCCGCGTTCGGGCCGAGTACGGCCACGTGGTCGCCTCGTTGTTCGTGGCCTCGATCAGGAAGGCGACCGCTGTGGAGTTTCGCCCTGATCGCTGTGAACAGCTCCGGTGAGGCGGCCTCGACGGCCAGCTTGAAGTCCGTGCGTCGCCGCGGATCGCGCATCGGTGAGGCGCTGACCAGATCGTCGCCGACGTCGATCTCGCTCAAGGTGCCTGCAGCGACGACACCGTTCAGGCGGCTGAGCCGTTGCGGCGCATCCCACGGGATGGTGGGTCCCGGATCGCCGTTGGGGTCAGGGTTGGCGAGTACGGTGATCTCGGTGGCGTTGAGCTCGTCGAAGCGGCCGATGATCTGGTTGCCGGCGGTGCGGGACAGCCCGAGGGTCGCCACCAGGGCGGCCAGGCCGATCACAGTGCCGAGGACGGTCAGGGCCATCCGCAGCGGGCGGCCGAACAATCCGGCGAACGCCTCGGTCAGCAGGTCACGTGCCCACATGCCCGACCGGCCGGCCTCGGCCGGCCCCCGACGGCTGGGCGCGGGGGTGGTCATCCGTCACCCGCGATCTTGCCGTCGGCGATGCGCAGCCTGCGCTCGGCCCGGTCAGCGACTGTGATGTCGTGGGTGATCATGATGATAGTGAGGCCCTTGTCATGGAGGCCGCCGAGCAGCTCGAGGATGCCCTGGGTCGTGGCTGAGTCCAGGTTGCCTGTGGGCTCGTCACAGAGCAGTAGTTTCGGGCCGCTGATCAGCGCCCGGGCGATCGCTACTCGTTGCC
Source organism: Kribbella catacumbae DSM 19601 (assembly GCF_000372465.1). Classification (GTDB taxonomy): domain Bacteria; phylum Actinomycetota; class Actinomycetes; order Propionibacteriales; family Kribbellaceae; genus Kribbella; species Kribbella catacumbae. The sequence continues at coordinate 115,490 of NZ_AQUZ01000016.1, read as the reverse complement.
GCTCTCCGCCGGACAGCCGGGTGGGCAGAAAGTCGGTGCGACCCTCGAGACCGACGGCGCTCAGCGCGGCATGAGCGCGGCCCTGTCGCCCGGTGCGTGGACGCCTCCCATAGACCTCGGCCAGCGTGACGTTCTCGAGGACGCTGCGGTGGGCCATCAGGTGGAAGGACTGGAAGATGAAGGCCAGGTAGTGGCTGCGCATCCCCGCGCGCTGACGATCGTTCAGGGTCGACACGTCGACGCCTGCGAGCCGGTAGGTTCCACTGGTCTGGCGGTCGAGGCAGCCGACGATATTGAGCAGGGTGGACTTGCCTGAGCCGGAAGCGCCCACGATGGCCACCCATTCGCCTGTTCGTACCTCCAGATCGACTGAGCGCAGCGCCTCCACCGGCGCGACCGACCCATACCGGCGGGTGATCCGGGTCAGCTCGACCATCGGGACAGCGGCCTCAACCAACCTTTCGTCATCGATGCCTGGGCTGTCCTCAACCACCGTTCTTCGCCTCCTTCGGTGCGCCGTCCGCGGAGAATCCGACCACGACGAGGTCACCCGCCTTGAGCTCACCGCCGGCAGCAGTGACCGCGACGTAGCCCTCGGCGGACAGGCCCGGCTCGACGCGAACAGGGGTGACCTTGCCGCCTGCGGACCGCTGCACGCGCGACTCGCCGTCCGGCCCCAGCGACAAGGCGGCGACCGGAACCGCCAGCGTCGACACCTTTGTCGACCTGATCACCACGGTCAGCCGCACCGATGCGCCGATGAGGGCGGGAACGGGCCGGGGCACGATCACCTGGAAGGCGACATGGAAACCGTCCGCGCCGCCGGTGCCCGGCTGCTGGGCGAGATGGCTGATCGTTCCACTGGTCTTGATACCCAGGGCCGGCTCGTCGATGAGCACGGCTGCGCCCGCCCGGATCAGTTTGGCCTGCTCGACGGGAAGCACGCCATCCACCTCGACGATCGAATTGGTGACGGTCACCAGGCTGCCTTGCGGCTCGGTTCCGAGCTTGGCGTCGGCCTTGCTGACCCGCAACGGCGTCGCTGCGACGAAGACGACCTCGTCGGCGGGAAGCTGTATCCCGCCGCCGCCACGCGCGCCCCGGATCAGCGCGGACTCCGCCGGCTGCGCCGCGTCCACCTGCGCCGAGGTGGCCACGACCGGGGCGAAACCGTGTCTCCGGTACAGGGCTCCGACCGCCTGGGCAGTCGCCTGGTCGTACAAGCCGTCGACGCGGCCGGGATTCAGCATCAGCCGGCCAAGAGCCACTTCGAGCTGGCGGACGTCGTTGCCGGACATGCCCGGTCCCAGGTCACGATAAGTCGGCTGCGCGCCGTCGAGCAGGAACGTCGGGCGACCCGAGATGGTCAGCAACACGCTGCCCTCGGTGACGAGCGCACCGGCGCTCGGAAGGCTGGTGACCACCCGGGCGCCCTGCTTCAGCGCTGATCTGGTCACCGACAAACTCTGTGCCGACCCGTAGTGCCCGATACCGCGGCTCACGATCCGGGTCGCCAGCACCCGCGTCTCGACCGGGACCAGGATCGGGGCGGCGGGCGGCGGCGCGGCGCTGGCGGCGATCTCGGCCGGCGACCGGATCCGGGAGCTCGCGAACCAGGTCCCCAACGACGACAGCAGCACCACTGCCAGCACCGATAGCGCGAGCCTCCGTCGCTTCATCTGCATCAGCCTCCTGATCAGTAGCTGGCAGCATCGCAAGACCAACCTGACCGCAGGCTGAACACGGCCTTCGAGGTTCAGATTCAGCCAGGGTTCAGGCTTCGGATGGTTGTCTGGCAGCCGGACACGATCGACGCAGCAGCGAGGAGTGAGGACGTGAGGTTGCCGCGCAGGACCACCAGCCGAGATTCAGCCCAGCTGCGAGGTGGTGCCCTCCTCGCGGTCGCCTGTACGAGTGCCCTCCTCTTGCCGGCGTGCAGCAACAACGCCGGAACAGCGTCGTCGGGTACCACCACGACGCCGCCGGGTGGCAGCACGACGACGCCGGCCAAGACCACCAAGGCGCCGGAAACCAAACAAAGCCCCAAGTTGCCCGGCACCAAGGAATTCGGCCTCACCGAGCAGCAGTTCGCCGACCATGTCGAGAAGACCCAGGCGTTGATCACCACCTGCATGTCGGAGGCCGGCTTCGAGTACGTGCCGGTCGACGTCAAGACCGTCGAGGCCGCCCAGGCGCGGGTCCGCCACGACCCCGGCATGACCCGGGCGCAGTACAAAGCGAAGTGGGGATTCGCCGTCTCGACCCGCCAGGACAACCCGGTCCGTGACACCGGCCTCGGGCCGAACCTGAGGATCTACAACAGCCTGGCGCCGGCCAACAAGGTCGCCTACAACCGGACCTTGTTCGGCGAGGACCCCACCGCGGACTTCGTCTTCACCCTCGACGAGGAAGACTTCTCCAGCACCGGTGGCTGCACCCGCGCGGCCGTCACCAAGGTGTTCACCCCCGTGCAGGTGAGAGGCACCTACGTCAACCCGAAGGATGTCCTTGTCCAGGCCGACAAGAGGATCGTGGCAGCCCGCCAGGCATGGTCGAAATGCATGAAGGCGGAAGGCTACGACTACATCGAAGACCAGGACGAGATCATCGGTGAGTACGAGGAACGCCTCGACAAACTGCTCGACGGAGACGATCCGGACAGTCTGACCGGGGAACGGGCAGCAGCCCTGAAGAAGCTGCATCAAGACGAGATCGCCGTCGCACTGGCCGACCTCGACTGCCAGCTCAAACACAGCGACAAGGTCTTCGACCAGGTCGAGACCGAGGTGTACGGCCACCCACTGGAGTGATCTCTAGCCGAATCCGCGGACGCGGAACTGCATGACTCGGTAGGGCCAGCCGGCGTCGGTGTTCCATTGGCTGACGGCCAGGTGCATGTCTGACAGGGTTGAGCCGGGGATGACGTAGCCGCCGTAGAGCTGCGCGACGTGGTTGTCGTTCTCCTGGCCCCAGGCACCGCCGTAGATCAGCGTCTGCCGGTGCGCCGTGTAGAGGTTCGACGTCGGCGTATCCATGATGATGCCGTCGATCCGGTAGTCGCCGGCGTTGAACCAGGTCAGTACCCACTTGCCGCCGAGCGGACGCAGGCTCATCTCGCCGAAGCTGCCGTTCAGGATCGGCGTCGCGGGGTTGGCCCAGGCCCAGACGCCATCGCGATAGCCCCACGGCTCGTACGCCGCCGGGTTGGCGATCTGGTTGCTCCTGACCCGCTTGAGGATGATCGGCTTGTTCCGCTGGAAGCCCGTCGAGTAGACGTAGACGTACCCGTCGTTGCCCTCACCCCAGGTCAGCAACTGGAACAGCCCGCCGTCGAGATCACTCGGGAACTTCGCGCCCGTGTGGTACCAGCTCGCGCCGGAGTTGTCCGATCGCCAGATCTCGGTCCAGACGACGTTGCCCAGTCCCTTGTTCACCATCGCGTGCAGGTACATCGACCCGCCGATGGTGATCACGTCCGACGGCAGCACGGTCGAGAAGGTCGGGTTGTCGTGCGGGTAGTCCCACAGCTGCTGCGCCGCCGCTCCCCCGACCGCGCCCGACCAGCGCACGCCGCTGTTCAGATCGGTCGTCGTCGACCACAACGCGACCGGCGACCGCCACCACCCGCCGCCGACGCGCGGCTCCTCGAAAGTGTCCCCGAACATGAACAACATCCGCCCGTCCGGCGTCCGGACGGGAATCCCCAGATCCGTCGCCTGCATCCGGAACCGGTCCGTCAATCCAGGCCCGGTCAGATCAGCGACCTTCGTGGTCAACACAGCCTGTACTCCGGTCCGGCTGGCCGCGGCAACTCCCGGCCCGGCGGCCAGTGCGCCGGCACCAACCGCGGCGGCCTTCAGGAAAGTGGATCGCTTGAGCTTCGGTGCGGGCGTCATCGGCTACTCCTCGGGGCGGTGAGAAATCGATTTCCCAGACACCGTCCCGCAGACACCCATCGAAGTCAAGGGATCACCCTCCGCCGGATCCGGCGCCAGTAGCAGGACCAGCCAGCAGCGGCGGACCGATCAGAGAGGAGGCAGCTGATGGCAGGCAAGGAGCAGTGATGACGAACCGCGACATGTGACCACGAGGCGCCGCTCCTGGTCTGGCGCAGGTCAGGAGCGGCCCGTGGCGATCGGGCGGTCGGGGTCGGTGATCCACTCGGACCAAGAGCCGACATAGACCGGCGCCTCGATCCCGGCGATCTCCAGGGCAAGAGCCTCGTGAGCGGCCGTGACGCCGGACCCGCAATACGCGCCGACCGCAGTCGAGCCGTCGGCACCCAGAGCTGCGAAGCGGGCGCGGAGGTCATCGGCGGGCAGGAAGGTGCCGTCAGCGGTGACGTTGGCCGTCGTCGGAGCGTTCACTGCACCCGGGATGTGGCCGGCAACCTTGTCCATCGGCTCGACCTCGCCGGCAAAACGCTCCGGCGCCCGTGCATCGAGCAGTACTCCGGTCGAAGCCAGCTCCGCGGCACCTTCCGCGTCGAGCATCGGGGCATTCCCGGCCGCGGCGACGAAAGATCCCTTGCCGTCCTCGGGGACGACCGTGCTCACCTCTCCCCCGGCGGCCTGCCAGGCCGCGAACCCGCCGTCCAGGACGCGCACGTCGCGCAGCCCGAAGTACCGGAAGATCCACCAGGCGCGGGCGGCGGCCATCGAGTTGGCTGCGTCGTAGACCACGACCGCGCTGTCCCCGGAGACGCCGGCGCGGCGCATTGCCGCTTCGACGGTGGTTGCTGAGGGCAACGGATGACGGCCGCCGTCGCCGGGCGGTCCGGCCAGCTCGGTGTCCAGGTCGACGAAGTACGCACCCGGCAGATGGCCGGCGTCGTACGCGTCGCGGCCGGGTGGGCCCATCAGGTTCCAGGTGACGTCGATCAAAACTGGCCTGGTGGTAGCCGCAAGCAACGACTCGGCAGAGATCAGCGGATTCACAGAGCGCCTCCGAACGGGAGTACCTCGGGTGACAGGGTGGCACGGGCGCGAGCGGCAGTCAGCCGGCGCCGGTGATGGCGACGGCAGAGCACCTCGTAGGCGACGTTGGCGGCGTTGGTGACGATGTCACCGACGACCAACTGCTCGCCTTCGGTGACCATCTCACCACCGACGGTCCGGGCGTTGTGGGTGGCGCGCTCACCGCACCAGCACAGCGCCTCGACCTGGAGCAGCTCCATCCGGTCGGCGAGCTCGACCAGCCGGGCAGACCCAGGAAAGAGAGTTGCCCGGAAGTCGGTCAGGATCCCGAAACAGAAGACGTCGATCTGCAGTTCGTCCACCAGCCGGGCCAGTTGGTCGACCTGTCCGGGCTGGTAGAACTGCGCCTCGTCAGCCACGACGTAGTCGATCCGGCCGCCCTGGGTCAGCTCGTCCACGACGTACTGCCAGAAGTCGAAGTCCGGCTTCACCTCGATCGCGTCGGCCTCCAGGCCGAGCCGCGACGACAGCGTCGCCTCGCCGGCCCGGTCGTTGCTGGTGAAGATCTTCCCCAACCGGCCACGCGCCGCGTGGTTGTGATCCATCTGCAGCGCCAGCGTGGACTTGCCGCAGTCCATGGTCCCGGTGAAGTAGAGCAGCTCAGCCACGGGCGACCATCCTGCCAAAGTAGGTGGAGCATCAGGTACGCCGGGGTGCGTCGGCAGGCCCAGAGTTGCTCCGGTACGGCGCGAGGGTGGGCCATGCGGACCGCCTGATGCATTGCGGCAGTTCCCGAGGGCGTCCCGGACCGGCCTAGAAGAGCCTCGGCGGCCATTCGATCCATTCGCCGGTGTGAGGCCGTTCGCCGCCGAGTGCGAGGAACTCCTTTGCCACCTGGCGGATGGTGTCGGTGTCTGTCTCCGAATCTGCCGGGAAGCCCTCCCGGTTGTTCATGTAGCTGTAGGCGACTTCATCGCGCTGACTGGACTGACCCTTGAGGTACCACGAGGACGTGCGCTGCGTGTAGCGAATACCGCCAACCTTCAATTCCGCGAAGACGGCGATTCGCAGCTCGTGGTCAGGAAACCCGCCTTCGAGGGTCGGCCGCTCGTTGAGGTAGACCGCCGCCACCGAGTGGGCCAAGGTCCCCGCCAACAGTGCGTCGACCAACGCATCTACGTCCTCGGCCGAGGATAGGCGTACGGGGTCGTCGTCATGCTCCGCGAGGTAGTAGGCGTCTGCGGTGTAGGTCATTCTGGGCCTTTCCCTTCAAAGGTTCGTGGTTCGCTGTCGGGCCAGTGGACAGTTAGGCGGCTGCCCTTCGGCAGAAATGATTCCAGGTACCTGGAGCAACTTCGCAAACCCTTGCAGGGAACGTTGTTGATGTAGATGGTCTCACTGCGCAGGCATCGTTCCCGCATGAACATCGCGAACTTCACCTCCACGTGCGACACGATGGTCAGGGGCGGCAGACCAAGCTGTTCGCGTACACGGTCGGCGTGGTCGCTGTGGTCGTCGTAGCCACTGACGAGATCTACCTCCTCACCTGCTCTGCCGAACCAGATTCCATCCGTCTTCGCGAGTGGATCAGGGCGTGCTGGCAACCTGTCACGGATCGTCCGCTGTGCGCTGGGATTGCCGGTCTGAGGTTGGGCCTTCACCGCACCGGTTTCCGGTCGGTCCGACGTCGGAACTGAGTTGCCCGGCGCACCTCCGACCATCTCTACGACCCAAGACCGCGCCCGCCGGTGTGCGGTCATCGCGTGGTGAGCCGCTTCATCGCAGGCCCGTGCGGCTGCTTCGAGCTGGAGAGCCGCCATTTGGGCAGCCGGGTTCACCGAGCCAAACCCAGCGAGGTAAGCGGCGGCTTCTCGACACCGCCGAGCCCGCGAATCCAGCGCTACGGCAACTGCCGGCATTTGGTCCAGACACGTAACCAGATCCTGTGCGACGCGCTGCAGCTCGGATGGCACGGTGGGCTAGATCTGCTGGGCGTACCGGCCGCATTTGTGGGAAGCGATCTGGAGTGACTCGACAGCCGAGGCGAGGGACTTGGATGCAGCGTCCAGCACCTCGGCGATGTCGTGATCGGCGCCGGTTGCTGAGCCTTGGATCAAGGCAAGTACTTGTTGACTGGCTTGGCTGAACTTGTTCTGGAAGCCGCCGAGGCTGGCGGCGCCCTGGTTCGCGTCCTGGGCGACCGCGTGTAGCTGCCCGCGTAGTTGTTCGACAACAGACATTCCCTGCTCCTCACTGTTGAAGGTCTGCGGTGGTCGAGCGGCCCCGGCCGACAGGAAGAAGCCAGGGCCGCTCTGTCACCTCGACGCTGTAGGCACGGACCGGCGTCAGGGTGAAGACGACCCGGCCGTCCTGCTGGGTCGTCGCCTCCGCCGCGAGGCATGTCAGCTCGACGGCGAAAGGTTGGAAGGCGTGACGTACGCGGACGCGCATGAATCAGCGCGTACGCCCCGCCGGTCTTGGAATCAGGGCGAGACGGTAGTGGGACGGATGGCACGTTGCCGTGCCCCGGAGGCGATCCGGAATTCGGCGTACCTGAAGTGGCGAGTAGTCAGCGGATCGCCCGCCCCGCGAGCCGCATAGGCAAGCACGCAGTACGGCGTCACGTAGCTGACGTTGCGTGGATCGAAGCCGTCGCGTTGAACACCGTTCCGGCGCCCGACCGCGATCTCCCGAAGCTCCCAGCGGCGGAGTCGCCGGTCACGGACGTTGCGGGTCCTACTTATCGTCAAGCCACCTCGCTCCGACCACGTCGCGGTGATAGCCCTTGTGGTAGCCGATGACACACGCCCGCCCGGTGGCCGGGTTCGCACCCTCGCACGGCTGGGTGCCGTCCGAAGGCCGCAGTGCGGGCCACGCTCGTCCCTCGCTGTCGACCGCAGGGCGCTCCTGCTCCTCTGCGTCGCCTACACCTCGCTCGCCGAGCGGCGCAAAGCTGTCGGCCTTAGCCAGGGTGAGCTGGCAACCACGCTCGGCATTGAACGGTCGACTGTGGTTCGCTGGGAGGCAGGAAAGACCGCCCCACTCCCCTGGGTCCGTCCGGCGCTTGCGGAGGCGCTCCAAGTCTCCGGCGACCAACTGGACGACCTGCTCCGCACCGATACAGAAGGAGGCGAAGCCGTGGATCGGCGCGCCTTCGCCGGACTAGCCACCGCGCTCGCACTTGCGCCGCTGACCAGGTCACGCCACGGAAGCCAGATCGGTGCGACGCAGGTACGGCAGCTCCGGGCTCGTACTGCGCGACTCCGCCGCCTTGACGATCACCTGGGCGGAATGGACACCTACGCCGTCTACACCAGCGAGATGGCCGCCACCGAGCGCCTGATCAAGAACGCCAGCTACAGCGGCGCCACAGCCCGCACGCTGACCGGCGTACTCGCTGAACAAGCGCAGATGGCTGGATGGGCCGCATTCGATGCTGGCCGACTCGCTGACTCACGGCGGCACTATCGGAAAGCCCTCCTAGCCGCCCGCGAGTCTGGAGACCCGGGACTCGAAGGAAACTCCCTCGCGTTCATCGCTTACGAGAAGGCCGACAGCACGACCGCAGCCGAGTGGACCCGCTCGAGATCGACATCATGACCGGCCGGTGCCTAACCGAACTGCGTCGTCCCCACGCGGTCGCTGTCTTGGAAGACGCCCTGTCGCGGTACGACGACACCCACGCCCGCGACAAGGCGCTCTACATGACCTGGCTTGCTCATGCCCACCTGCACGCCAACAGCCCTGAGAGTGCAGCGGCTGTGACCGAACGCGCCTTAGACCTGGCATCTGGCGTCGGCTCCGTCAGGCCAGGTGGGCGACTGCGCGGCGTGCTCCAACGGCTTACGCAGTACGGCGGACCTGAGGTGTCGGCGGTACTGGAGAGGGCGCGTGGCTAGGGCTTAGTAGTAGTGCGGTCCAACCACTCGAAGTACCCCGCTGAGCCGGCGACCAGCGGCACCGCTACCACCTCGGGGTTGTTCCATGGGTGTTGCTTCAGAAGGTGGACTTCCAGTTCGGCGTACCGGGCGTCGGTGGTCTTCAGCAAGACCTGCCACTCCTCGCCCTCACCGTACTGACCTTGGTGCCAGAACACCGAGACGACAGGGCCGACGACCTGCGCACCCGCCGCGAGACCGGCCTCTACCGACGACCCCGCCAAACGAACTGCATCTTCACGGGACGGAGTCGCTGTCGAAACTTGAAGGTATTGAGCCATGGCTTGGAGTCTAGAACCCTTGCTGGAGCAGGGGGCGGCCCGTCAGTCGGTGGAGCATCAGGTACGCCGGGGTGCGTCGGCTTTTGTTCTGCACCTTCCGCGGGTTCTACTTGGTCGTGCGCAAAGCCCTGATCCTGCTCCTCATGCTCTGTTTGACTCTGACTGCCACCACCGTGCAGTCGGCGGCCGCACCCGTGCGAGCCGAGGCGGGGTTGCGGGCCTACTTCGTGATCACCGCACCCAAGCAGACCACTGCGGTGATGCCCGGCGTCACCGCGAACGCCGGCACCGTCTATGCGGCGTACGACGCGATCGGGGTGCTTGTCGTGCACTCGGCCAACGCCGGCTTCGCCGCTGCGATGCGGCAGGTGACCGGAGTCGAGAAGGTCGGCGCGACCCGTACGTCGGACCTGCCGCCCGCGGTCGCCAACCCGGCGATCCCGGCGGCGCCGGTCGAGGTCCCGGACAGCTCTCCCGAGAAGGAGCGGCCGGACATGACGATGATCGGTGCCGACAAGGCCTGGGCGGTGAACCCGGGATCGAAGGCGATCACTGTCGGCGTACTCGACACCGGGGTCGACGACCTGCACCAGGATCTGAAGGCGAACTTCGATGCGGGCAAGTCGGCGTCGTGCGCCTACGGCAAGGCCGACACCCGGCCCGGAGCCTGGCGACCGGTCGCCGCGCACGGCACGCACGTGGCCGGCACGATCGCCGCGGCCAAGGACGGTACCGGCATCGTCGGCGTCGCGCCGGGTGTGAAGGTTTCCTCGATCCGGGTCGCCGAGCCCGAAGGCCAGCAACTGTTCTTCCCCGAGAACACGGTCTGCGCGTTCGTCTTCGCCGCCGACAAGGGCGTCTCGGTCACCAACAACAGCTACTACGTCGACCCGTGGATGTTCAACTGCCCGACCGATCCTGACCAGGACGCCATCCTGGAGGCGGTCAAGCGCTCGGTCGCCTATGCGGACTCCAAGGGCGTGGTGAACGTCGCCGCCGCAGGCAACGAGAACTACGACCTGGCCCAGAAGACCACCGACTCCACCAGCCCGAACGACTCCACCGCCGGCGCCCGCTCGATCACCGACCAGTGCCTCAGCCTGCCGACCGAGCTGCCGAACATGGTCGTCGTCGCGGCGCTCAACACCCGAGGGTCCAGGGCGAGCTTCTCCAACTTCGGTGAGGGCAAGATCAAGATCGCCGCACCCGGTCAGGCCGTCTACTCGACCGTGCCCGGCGGCGGCTACGAACCGCTGGACGGTACGTCGATGGCGTCACCGCACGTCGCCGGCGTGGCCGCGCTGATCCGCAGCGTGAACCCCAAGCTGACCCCCGAGCAGGTCCGGGCCAGGCTCGCCGCCCAGGCCAACGACCTGCCGTGCCCGCCCGGCGCAGCCGCTGTCTGCAAGGGTTCGGAGGCGCTGAACTCGTTCTACGGCGAAGGCATGGTCGACGCGGCCGAGGCCGTCGGCGCGGCCGCCAAGACCCCGACGGCCGGCGTGAGCATCACCAAACCGGCCGACCAGCTGGGCGTCGGCGGAGTGCCCGCGATCCCGCTGCTGCTCAAGGGTCTCAGCACCAAGGGCGAGATCAGCTACACCGCGACCGGACTGCCGCCGGGGCTCAGCATCGATGGCCAGCGAGGCTGGATCACCGGCGTACTGACCCCGGGAGCAGGCCGCTACAAGGTCACCGTGACGGCTCGTGATGCCGACGCGAAGACCGCACAGGCCAGCTTCTACTGGAACGTCTGGAGCTTCTAGCCCGCGTCGATGAGGAGCGGGATCGCCATCTCGTCCTGAGTGAGCGAGCCGTGCAGGCCGATCAGACCTGCCTCCTGCGGGTAACGGCGGCTGGCGACCAGCGCGACCGGTCCAAGTGAGGCGACGATGACATCGCCGAGGCGTGGTCCGACCCGCTCCTCGACGGCGCCGAACCAGCCGCGCCCGATCGCTTCGTCCCTGCTGAGCACCAAGGCGTCAGGCCCGACACGCTCCCGGTACGTCGCCAGTACGTCGTCTGCCGCGCCGTCGACGCAGTACAGGTGACGGAAGCGTGATTCGCCGCCGATCAGCTGAATGCCGTCGGTCAGTGCGGGCTCGGCGTCGAGGTCGATCCGGTTCTCCGGCGCGACGTCGATCATGCCGTGGTCCGCGACGACGACGAGGATCGCGTCGCGCGGAAGCGCCGACCTGACGCGGGAGGCGAAGATGTCAGCGGCGGCAAGCTCCTTGCGCCACTGCCACGACTCACTCCCCTGCCCGTGACCCGTGTAGTCCAGTTGTGAGTCGTAGACGTAGACCATCGACGAGCTGCCTTCGCGGCTCGCGAATCTCGTGGCGTCGAGCCGGTCGTCGATGGTGTCGGCACCGCGATGCTGGCTGCCCCGGAAGGCCGCTGCTGTCAGCCCAGAAGTGTCGAACCGTGCCTTGCTGACGTTGCGAGTGGCAACACCGGCCGCGGCGACTCGCTCGAACACGGTCTGATGTGGTTGCCAACGGCGTGGATCGACCGGGGCATCCCACTGCAATGCGTTCAGCAGCGCGCCCGTCTCGGGAACGATCGAGGTGTAGCCGACGATGCCGTGCGCGCCTGGTGGCAGCCCGGTCCCGAGGCTGGTGAGGCTCGCGGCGGTGGTCGACGGGACTCCCGCAGTCAGGCTGCGGGCCGTCAGCGACGACAGGTACGGCGCGATTTCCGCGTTGCGGCGCAGCAGATTCCAGCCGAGGCCGTCGAGTAGCAGTACGGCGTACCGGGGAGCGGGTGGCAGGCCGAGCAGGTTTTGCTCGCCGGGGACCGAGAGCGCGCCCGCGACCGACGGCAGCACGTCTGCCAGTGACCCGCCGCCGTAAGCAGGAAGGATGGGCGTCGGGTCGTACACGGCCCTACCTGCTAGTCGTTGCGAACGAAAGCGCCGAGGCGAAGTCGAGCACCTGCTGGATTCCCGCCGGACCGTCCGCGGCCGCGGAGATCCGCAGCGAGATGTCGTCGGCGGCGACGGAACCGGTGTAGCCGTGGTCGGCCTCGCAGTTCGGGTCGGCGCAGACGGCCGGCTCGAGGTCGATCCGGTTCACCATGCCCCAGCCGATGGTCAGCACGACCTCGCCGCCGGCTGCCGGGTCGGCCTTGCCGCCCGAAGCCTTGGAGGCGTAGCCGGCCGGATTCGGCACCACCCGGTTCACCACCACCGCGTTCACCCGGTTGAGCGGGATCGCCTCGGTCGAGGTGGACGCGTAGGGCGCCCGGATCAGGTCGTCCGCGGCGTGCTCGTCGGTGTGCCCGACGATCAGCCGGCTCGGGGTCAGCGCCAGGATGGTGATGTGGCGCCGCACCTCGTCGCGGTCGAAGGTCGGTTCGTGCTGCAGCACGAACGCCCGGATCGGTTCGGCGGCGATGGCCACGGCGAGGGAGTCCGTCACGACGTCTGGGTAGTAGCCGCACCGGTCGATCGCGTCGCGAAGATCGGATGAGGCGTCCGCCAGCTCCGGGACCGGCGCATTCAGGTCACGCATGACCTCATCCTTGCATGCGCCGGCCCGGAGCCCGATTCGTGCTGTGGATAGTCGCCGCGCTCAGCCGATGCTGGCCTTGCGGAGTACCGGTGCGCCGGCGGCTCCCGCGACGGCGACCAGGACCAGGCCGATGACCACCTGGGCGCCCAGAAGGACCACTCCGGAGCTGCCCTGGGTGATGACTTGTCCGCCGCTCAACGCCAGCCCGCACATCGCCCCGAATCCGACTACGGGGAGTCCGACCCCGATCACCGGTACTACGGCAGCAAGCCGCGCGGACCGCTCGATCACGCTGAGCGGTACTCCGGATCGCCGCAGCGCCCTCGCCGGACCGGCCTGGTCCAGAGCCGTCCCGACCGCACCGGCCGCGGTCGATGCGGCCCCGGTCACGAACACGAGCCCGAGCAACAGCGCCACGCCGAGTCGCAGGTCCTGATACATCCCTGCGTCCTGCTTGTCCTTCTCGGCAGCGGTCAACGGGACCTTGCCGGGGACGACGTCGTACAGGACTGTCCGGACCTTCTCGCGGTCTGTGGTCGAGACGGAGATGTTCACGGTCTGGTCTCCGGTCGTCACCTCGCTCTTGAATCCGGCCTCTTGGAGCCTCTTCTTGGCGTCCTCGGCGACGACCACCGCCTGCCCCTGCTTGGTGTAGAGCTCGAAGGAGACGTCCTTGCCGTCCTGGCTCATGCCGTACGGCATGAACAATGCGAGGAAGCCGGTCACGAATCCGCTCAGCACCAGCGCGGCGACCGGCCGGAAGGCGCCCTTCGGGTCGTCGGCGAGCCTGCGGCCGGCGAGCAGCGCCACCGGGCCTTTCGCAGTACGGGCCATGAACTTGCCGATCACCTGCACCGCGAACGGGCCGACCACGCGGACAGCGAGCGCGGCCATGCCGATCCCGATCAGCAGCGGGATGACCGCGCCACCCAGGCCGAGGATCGCGAGCATGACCGGGCCGATCACCAGCAGGCCGAGACGCAGCGCGCTGGTCGCCTTCCGGGTCTGGCCGCGGACGACGCCGAGCGGGGTGATGCTGACCCGGCCGAGGCCGATGAGGGCGCTGAGCACCGACAGCAGCGGTACTGCGATCAGGACGATCAGCACGACCCACCAACTCGGCGTGAGGTCGTGCACGTACCAGGTACCGCCGCCGAGCGGGATGCGGGCGATGAGCGGAGTGAGGACGATGTAGCCGATCACGCCGGCGATGGCACCGAGGACACCGAGCACTGCCTGCTCGACCGCGCTCAGCCACAGCACCTGGCTTCGGGTCGCGCCGGCCAGCCTGAGCGCCGCCAGACGGTGTTCGCGTCGCTTGGCCGCGACCCCGGCGGCCTGGCCGACCAGGCTCAGCAGCGGGAAGAGCACCAGCGTGATGCCGAACGCCACCAGGAGGAGCAGAATCGCCATCCGCTCGTCCAGCGCCGTACCGCGCCAGGAGTCGAGGTACTTCGGATTGTCGGCCGCGGCGACCCCGGGTGAGTTCTTCTCGACGCCGTGGATGACGACCCACTCGTCGGCTGACGACAGGCCTTTCTCGGAGATCGTGCCGGTGGGCTTGTCGACCTTGAAGCGCTTGCTGAGGTCCGCCGACCAGTGCTTGGCGACCTCGGGCGAGACGAAGACCTCGCCCGGCTGGGGTGCTCTGGGCAGGCCGGGTGGCGGCGGGAGTTTGGCGCTTTTGGCTGGGTTGTTGATCGCCACGTCGTACCGGTTCAGAGGGACGCCGCCGGCCATGTCGTCGATCTGGTTGACGACACCGACGGCCGTCTTCGCATCGCCATCGTCGGTACTGCGCCAGCCGATCCGGTCGGAGCGGTGGGTCAGGCCGAGCGAGCCCGCGATCAGGAAGGTGACCAGCAGGGCGACGATCGCGGTGGCGCCGAGGGCGGCGAGATTGGCCGCCCGTCCGCCAGGGCCTGGGCGGCGGACGAACCGCAGGCCCAGGTCGGTCATCGGATTCATCGTTCGCTCACCCGGCCGTCGACGATCCGTACTACGCGGTGGCAGCGGGCGGCGACGGCGTCGTCGTGGGTGACGACTACGACGGCCGCGCCGCGGTGGGTGGCGGCGCCGATGAGGAGGTCGATCACCTGGGCGCCGGTTGTGGCGTCGAGAGCGCCGGTCGGTTCGTCGGCGAAGACGGCTTGTGGTTCACCGACCAGGGCGCGGGCGATGGCTACGCGTTGCGCCTGGCCGCCGGAGAGTTCGCCGGGGCGGCGGTTGACCTCGTTCGCGAGACCGACCTGCGCGAGGGTGGCGCGGGCGCGGGCGATGGCGTCGCGGCGGGAGATTCCGTCGACCATGAGCGGGAGCGCGACGTTCTCGTCGGCGGGGAGTTCGGCGAGGAGTTGGTTGTCTTGGAAGACGAAGCCTAGGCGGCGACGGCGCAGTACTGTCCGGGCGGCGTCGTTGAGTTGGTCGACTCGCTCGCCGGCTAACCAGACCTCGCCCTGGTCGGGGCTGAGGATGCCGGCTAGGACGTGGAGCAAGGTGGTTTTGCCGTTGCCGGATGGGCCCATGACTGCGAGGGCTTCTCCTGCGCGGACTGATACGTCGACGCCGGCTAGGCCGACCACCTGGCCGTAGTACTTGAAGAGACCGCGGCCGGCCAGCACGGGTGGGTGCTGTGGGTTGGCGTGCTGGACATTGCTGTGCTGGGCATTGGTCTGCAAGGTGTTGTCTTGCTGGTACTGGGTTTGGGGACCTGGGTGGCTCATACCCGGTAGCTTTCCGGGAAGTTGGGGGTGGAGCGTCGGTCCCGGGGCCGGTCTTGGTCGCGTCTTTCGACGGCCCGGGGCGGCTCGGCGTACTACTGCGGTCGTACGTCCGGTGCGAAGGCTGACGGGTAGGCGTCGCGGTAGCTGAGGATCTTGCCGGCTGGGGTTTCGACTGTTTCGGCGGCGAGGATTCCGCGGACGATGGCTCGGGACAGGGTGCGGGCGCCGGCGGCGAAGATGGTCTCCAGTTGCACCAGGGCAGTTGGGTCCGTGACGCTCAGGCGCGTGCCGGTGCCGGTGGAGATCGCGAAGATGCTGTCGCCGTCGACCAAGGTGTGGATCGGGTCCAGCGCGCGAGCCAGGCCGTCGTGGGCGACCATCGCCATCCGCTTGGCTGTTGCCTTGTCCAACGATGCGTCGGTCGCCACGACGGCGATCACGGTGTTCATGCCAGGGATGCGACCGGGCAGGTCCGGTGGCGGATCGGTAGGTGTGCGGAGGCCCGCGAACTCATCACCCAGCCCGTACCGTTCGCCGTACAGGCGTCCCTGCGCGTCAACGGCCGAGCCCGCAGCGTTGACGATCACCAGCGCGCCGACCGTCGTACCGTCAGCCAGCCGCACACTAGCCGTGCCGACACCGCCCTTGAGTCCACCCGCTCGCGATCCCGCACCGGCCCCATAGTTGCCCTCAGCAACAGGTTCATCGGTGGCCGCCTCGAAGGCCTGGCGTCCCCAATCACGATCCGGGCGCGCCTGGAATCCACCACCGCGGCCAAGATCGAAGAGCACCGCAGTCGGGACGATCGGTACTACGTCGCGCTCGCCCGGCCCGACGCGTACTCCCTGGCCGAGTTCCTCCAGCGCGGCCATCACCCCGCCGGCCGCGTCCAGGCCGTACGCGCTGCCGCCGGTGAGCACGATCGCGTTGACGCCCGGGTTGGAGTTGACCGGGTCGAGCAGGTCGGTCTCGCGAGTGCCGGGAGCACCACCTCGTACGTCGACGCCGGCGACCGCCGTACCGGGCACGTGCAGGACCGTCGTACCAGTCAGGTACGGCGCGTCGGTGCGCTCGACCTGGCCGACCAGCACGCCTGGCACGTCGGTGATCGCGTTGTACGGCCCCGGCTGCTCTGTCGTCATGGGAACTGTCTAGCACCAGGCCGAAATTCAGTTGCCGCCGACATTACGTTGGGGGGCATGAACGCCGACCTGATCTGTGGATCCCTGGCTGAACCGTCGAGGCTGCGCACGTACTCCGCCGTCGTCCTCGGCGCGCGAACCCCCGACCAGATCGCCGCCGCCACCGGGCTCGACTCGGCCGTCGCAGGCAAGGCCGCGCAGCGTCTGCTCAAGACCGGCCTGCTCACCGCCTCCGCCGGCGGGCTGTACGCCGTCGAGGACGCCTTCAAGCAAGCAGTCCGGACCGGCCGGCCGGAACGCGAGCCCCTCGACCCGGACCCGGCCCGCGACGCCATCCTCCGCGCCTTCATCCGCGACGGCCGCCTGACAGGCTTCCCCACCTTCCCGGCCAAGACGCGCATCGTGCTCGAGCACCTGGTCAACTCCTTTGACCCCGGCCGCGACTACCCAGAAGCCGAGGTCAACGAGATCCTGAACACCTGGCACCCCGACCACGCAGCCCTCCGCCGCCTCCTGGTCGACAGCAAACTCCTCACCCGCACCAGCGGCATCTACCACCGCCAGATTGCCTGAGCGCCTAGGCGTCGCGAGTGCGTAGTACTACGACGCCGGAGGTCAGTGCGGCGGCGGACCACGCCGCGGTGGCGCCGAGTCCGGCCCAGGGGCAGATCGGCAGGCTGTTGAGATTGGTGGTCGCCTGGATGGTGAGACCGGCACTCATCGGCGCAAGCCGCTGCAGCAGGTGCTGCCAGTGTGGGTTTCCGATCACCTGGGCGAGGATCGGCGGAAGGTAGAGCAGACCAAGGATGACTCCGATGCTGGTCGCTGAGTCCCGCACGACGACCGCGATGCCGAGACTGAGCAGGGCGATCAGGGTCAGGTAGAGGATTGATCCGGCGGTCGCACGGAGCGTGAGTCCGTCGGCCAGCGACAGGACCGGATGGCCGTGGCTGGCGGTGAAGCCTTGGCGGGGCAGGATGAAACGCCCAACCAGCAGGGAAGCGAGTACTGCGATGGTTCCGGCTACTGCGACGACGCCGGTGACAGTGATGGCCTTGGCCGCGAAGACAGTGGTCCGCCGCGGTACCGCTGTCAGGGTGGTGCGGATCATGCCCGAGCTGTACTCGCTGCTGATGACCAGCACGGCAAGGATGGCGACCAGTGCCTGACCAAGCTCGACGCCGATCAGGCTGTACCTGGTCACGTCGCCGCCACACCCAGCGGCCGCGCAAGTCACCACCGAGGTAGCCCCGGCACTCAGGGCTACTGTCGCCGCGATCATGCCGAGTAGCAGCCACAAGGGGCTGGCAACGGTCCGTAGCTTCGTCCATTCCGCGTGGAGCGCCGTACTCATGCGTCCCTCCTGCGAAGTACGACGGCGGCGATCGCCAGGCTTGCCACCGCGTAGCCGGCCAGTACTGCGAGCCCGGCCCATGGCGCCAGCGGGTAGTAGTCGTTGTAGGGCGTGTAGGGGTTTTCGACCTGGGGGTACTGCACCAGCGTCTGCTGTACGGCGAAGGCCGCGGCCGGCGTTACCCGGGTCAGCAACCTCGCCGCGTCCGCAGGCATGAACGGGTTGGCGACCAGGAGGTACGGCAGCACGATGGCAGCGATGACGGTGGTGACCGCGCCGGCGCTGGTCCGGAAGATGGCACCGACAGAGAGGGCCAGGACTGAAGCGGCCGCGAGTAGCGCCGCGGTTCCGAGCGCCACTCGTAGCTCGGTCGAGGACGTCACCGGAAACAGGTAGACGCCGTTGGACCGGGCAAGGCGCTCGCCGAGTTGAATCGCCACGACAGCTCCCGCCAGCCCCGCGACGAACGTGACGGCTCCCAGCACGATCGCCTTCGCCAACAGCACCCGACCCCGTTTCGGGCTGGCGGTCAGGGTGACGAGGATCAACTTCTTCCGGTACTCAGTGGTGATGAACAGAGCCGCCACGACGACGACCGCGATCAACCCGGCGAACGTGCCGGTGAGGATATTGCCGAGGGTGCCGGCAGTCGGCAAGGAATAGCGGACCGCGGGCGCTATGTCGCCGGCGCCGGTCACTGTGAAGGTGCCGCTGGATCGGGTGAAGGAACCCGCTGCGGGCGGCGGGTAGCCGGCGAAGCTGGGAGATTCGCCTCCGACCTGTTCGCCCGCCCAGTTGCGACCAGTCCAGCCGCCTTGAAGACGAAGGTCTCCGAAGGTGGCCGTCGACACGCTGGCCGTCGTACCCATGCCCTCCACGGACTGCGGAGATGCGACGAACAGCCCACCTTGCGCAGTCGGTCCAAGCTCCAGGTGCACGGTGCCGACCCTGGTCCAGTCCTTGCCGTCGGCAGAGGCGTAGCCGGTGATCGCATCGCCCGACCGCTCCAGCCGCAGCCAGCGAACAGCTGCGGCAGAGACAGGACCGGCTCGATCGTTGAGGTAGCCGTCCTGCATCCGTACGCCGTGGCTGCCGGTCACCATGATCGCGGCGTACGGAGATCCCTCGCGGGTGCTCTCCTTGACGATGAGCCCGGCTTTCGCCCACGGCACCACGCCCGGCCGCAGCTCCCCGAGCCCTTCGGGGACGCTGCTGTCCAGACCCGAAACGGAGACCGTGATGCTGCCGTCCCCGGTCAGCGGCTGGTGCACGAAGTAGAAGTTGTCCGTCACCGGTTCGCCGCCTGGTCCGGTCGGTACGGCCGGTGCGCCGCGCTGGTCGCTACTGATACCGGCGAGCAACGCGACGAGCACCAGCATCAGCGCCGCGGCCGCCATGCCGAGCATCCACCCTCGTACGGTGTGGAACTTGGTCCACTCCGAATGCAGCAACTGAGCAAAGCCGTCCCGACCATCCCGCTGCCCCGAT
Organism: Kribbella catacumbae DSM 19601; assembly: GCF_000372465.1. Classification (GTDB taxonomy): domain Bacteria; phylum Actinomycetota; class Actinomycetes; order Propionibacteriales; family Kribbellaceae; genus Kribbella; species Kribbella catacumbae. The sequence goes on along the minus strand of NZ_AQUZ01000016.1, from coordinate 96,136 downwards.
CGGTACGGCGTCACGCTGCCGGTCACCATGATGCCTCCGTGGGCGCCGCGGCGCGGAACTCGACCGCGTCGCGGGTGAGCTCCAGATAGGCATCCTCCAGCGTGGCGCGATGCGCGGACACCTCGGAGAACGGGACGGCGTTCTCGTTGAGCAGCATCACGATGCGATCCGGAGACAGACCGGAAACGGTGACGCTGTCTGGGCCGGTGGCGACCACCTTGGCACCGGCCTGTGCGAGCACCGTCATCGCCGCTTGGCGTGCCGGGGTCCGTAGGTTCACCCGGTTCCCGGACGCGGCCGAGATCAGGTCGGCCATGCTCAGGTCGGCGATGACTTTGCCGCGGCCGGCCACAACGAGCTGATCCGCAGTGTCCTGTACTTCGCTCATCAGGTGGCTGGACACCAGGACGGCACGGCCTTCAGCGGCCAGCGACCGCAGGAAGCCACGCATCCAGATGATGCCTTCCGGATCCATCCCGTTGAACGGCTCGTCCAGCATGATGATCGGCGGGTCGCCCAGCAGAGCCGCGCCGATCCCGAGCCGTTGCCGCATGCCGAGCGAGTAACCGCCGGCCTTGCGCCGGGCCGCCGAGGTCAGGCCGACCTGCTCGATCACCTGGTCCACCCGCCGCGCGGTCAGGCCCTGCGAATGCGCCAGCCAGAGCAGATGGTTACGAGCGGTTCGGTTGGGGTGCAGCGCCGCCGCGTCCAGGAGTGAACCGACGTGGCTCAGCGGTTGCCGCAGTCGGTGATAAGGCTTCCCCTCGATCAGGGCGGTGCCCGCGTCGACCGCGTCCAGGCCGAGGATCACCCGCATCGTGGTGGACTTCCCTGCCCCGTTCGGCCCCAGGAAGCCGGTCACTCGTCCCGGCTGGACGGTGAAGGACATGCCGTCGAGGGCCTTGGTTGTCCCGTACCGCTTGTGCAGCCCGTCGACGACGATCTCTGCGGCGCTCATCGGAGTGAGCAGCCGGTTCGGTGTGGTCTCATCCGGCTAGTTGTAGATGGCGCCTGGTCGCAGCCCGGTCTTAGCGACTGCGACCTGGCTGGAACCAGCTACCTGGCATCGTGGCGTCTGTGACACGTCGAATCGGTGGCTCCTCCCGCCGCCTCCCCACCATCGGTGGCCAGCGGTGAGAGTTCTGGTGGTCGAGGACTTCGAGGTACTGGCTCGCTCGATCGGCACCGGGCTGCGTCGCGAGGGGATGGCCGTCGACGTCGTACTGGATGGGACGGACGCGGTCGACCGGCTGGCTTCCACCCGGTACGACGTCGTGGTCCTCGACCGGGACCTGCCCGGTGTCGGCGGCGACGACATCTGCAGGCAGCTCGCCAACGGCCCCTTCGAGACCCGCGTGCTGATGCTGACCGCGGCCGGCACGATCGAGGACCGGGTCGACGGCCTCAGTCTCGGCGCGGACGACTACCTGCCCAAGCCGTTCGCCTTCGCCGAACTGGTCGCCCGGATCCGGGCACTGGCCCGCCGGGCGGCCCCGCCCCTTCCACCCGTCCTCTCCTGCGGGGACATCACGGTGGACCCCGCTCGCCGGACGGCGTTTCGCGGCGGCCGGCGCCTTGAGCTCAGCCCGAAGGAGTTCGCGCTGCTCGAATGCCTGCTCGCCGTACCGGGCCTGGTGCTGTCCGCCGAGGAACTGCTCGAGCGAGTTTGGGACGAAGCGGCCGACCCGTTCACGTCCGCGGTCAAGCACACCATGCACCGGCTGCGAGCCAAGCTCGGCGATCCGCCCGTGATCGAGACCATCCGCGAAGGCGGCTATCGGATCGGACCCGCATGACCGGGCGAGCTCGCAGCGCGCACCCCGCGTCAGTCGCCCCGTCCCAACCGCGACAGTCCCTCGCTGATACCGGGCACCAGCCGCTCCCCCGGCGTTCCTTGCAGGCCCGCCTCACGCTCTTCTATGCCACGGGCATCTATCTTGCCGGGATCGGGATTCTCGCCGTCGCCATGGTCCCGTTCACCGGAATGCAGCGGACCACGGCCGCCGACAACTCAGCTCCGGGCGTGCTCACCGGAACCGGGCAAGGGATCGGCCCAGGTCAGCTCTTGATCGGCTCCGCCGTTGCCCTCGCCCTGCTCGTCCCCATCGCGTGGGCTGCAGGCTGGTTCGTCGCCGGGCGCTTTCTCAGGCCCTTGCGGGCGGTCACCGCCACCGCAAAGGCCATCTCCGCCGGAAACCTCCATCAGCGCCTCAACCTCGGCGAGCCAGCCGACGAGCTGACCGAACTGGGCTCCATCATCGACGACCTGATCGCCCGCCTGGAGGCCTCCTTCAACGCCCAACGGCACTTCGTCGCCAACGCGTCCCATGAGCTACGCACTCCCCTGGCCGGCCTGCGGACCCTTCTCGAAGTCACCCTCGCCGACGCGGACGCCGATGCGGCCACCCTGCGCTCGGCCTGCCAAGAGGCACTCGCCCTGGGCGGGCACCAGGAGCGGCTCGTCCAGTCGTTGCTCGCCCTGGCCACCAGCGAACGCGGCGTCACCCGCTGGGACACTGTCGACCTCGCCGCAATCGTCACCAAAGTACTCGCGTCCTACCGTGACCAGGCGACGCGGAAAGGTATCGACCTCGCCGAACACCTCGCACCCGCGGTGACGGCCGGCGACCCGAGACTGATCGAAAGCCTTGTCGCCAACCTCATCGACAACGGCATTCGTCACAACGATCCACCCGGGCACCTGGCGATCACCACGCAGACCGTCGGCACACAGGTCACGCTTTCGGTCACCTACAGCGGGCCGGTCATCCCCGACGATCAGCTCCAGCGACTCCTCCAACCCTTCCAAAGACTGGCGCCCGACCGTAGCGGCCACCGCGACGGCTACGGTCTCGGCCTTGCCATCGTCGACGCTGTGGCCCAGGCGCACCACGCCGCCCTTGCCATCACCGCACGCCCCGAAGGCGGGCTGGCCATCACCGTGCGGTTCGCACACCACCCCATCCAACCCGCGGGTGATGAATGACGGGAGCCCATCCGTCCGGCGGGTGATGAGTGACGGGGCTCGGCGGGCACCCCGGGCTGGCAAGGCAGTGTGTGGGCTTCGCCCCTCCTGGCGGGGTCAGCCCCTCCGCAGACCAGGGGGCGAACCCCCGCAAGCGGGGCGAACCCCATCCAGGCCGCGGGTGTTGAATGAGGGGTCCCGTCCAGACGGCGGGCGATGAAGGACGGGCTAGCTGCTCCGGCGGGTTGCGGGTGCCGATGGCCGGTTCTGGTGCCGATGGCGCGCTGTAGCGGGCTATTGGTCGGCTAAGGCGCTATCGGCGAGACCGGAGCGTCGGTCGAGCGGAGCGTCGGTCGAGCGGAGCTCTCGGCTAGCTCGACTGCGTGCGCTACTCGATCTACCGCTGCAGTGCCTCGGCGGCCTTCTCGAGTACCTCGGGGCTCGGGAGCGACGCGATCAGCCCAATGATCTGTCGATCGGCGTACTGGCGATGGGCATCGGCGAGGCCGGTGTCCATCGCGGCGTTCGCCTGGCCGTGGAGGAAGTTGAGCGAGACCGCGAGGCCGGTGGCGAAACCCGCTGGATCGTCGATCTCCGCCGGCCCGCCCGCGGCGCGGTAGGCGCCGACGATCTTGCGAAGGTTGTCCGGGGCGTCGAGTTGGTCCATGAGCAATGCGCCCAGCTCCCGCCGCGGCGCCAGCGGACCGGCGTTGTCCCAGTCGACCAGCCAGTTGCCTTCGGCAACGGCTGGGTGGGACCGCAGCCGGAGGACGTTCGTGTTCTTCAGGTCGCGGTGGCACCACACCTGGTCACCTACTGGCGCCGAGTTCACGAGGGATGTCAGCTCGACCAGCCGCGGCTGAACTCGCTCGAGCGCTTCGGCCCACTCCGCTCGCGCCCGCTTGGCTGCCTCAGCGAGCGCAGACCAATCCGCGTCGACACGGTGGTACCAGGGCACGGGGTCGGCTCCCCCGCCCCGCCAGTCGAGCGTGTGGATGGCAGCCATCTGCGCTGCGAGCCAGCAAGTGACATCAACCTCCCCGTGATCGGGTACGTCGCCATCGACCCACTCATACAAGCGCCACCAGCCGTCGTCTTCGGTGCCCACCGGAGGTGGGGCGCTCGCACCTCTGGCCTCGCCGGGTCGAACGACGTACGAGCCGCTGGGGCTGGCCAGCGATTTGGGGCTGTTTACTCCGGCGGCGGCGCAGGCCGTGCGGAAGGTGATCTCGGTCTGGACTGATGCTTCGCCGGGTTCGAACCAGAAGAGTTCCTTGGCAGCGAAGACGCCCGAGGTGGTCTCCAACCGCCAAACAGCGCCCATCGCGCCTCGGGCCGCTTCGCGCATGCTGACCGGTTCCCCGAGGCCGAACAGCTGAGCCAGTGCGTTCGCCTCGGCCTTCACGTGAGGCGGCGGGCCGGGGTGTCTTGGCGGGGTTTTTCGTTGGGGGCGATGCGGATTGAGGTGTCGAGAACGGTGGCGCCCTGGGCGGCGACGAGGACGGAGCGCAGGTCGCAGCGGACTACTTCCTCGAGGTCCAGGGTCAGGCGGGAGACTCGGTGGAGGAGGTTTTCGATGGCTGGGATGTCGACCGGGTCGGAGCCGCGATAGCCGTACAAAAGAGGTGCCGCGCGGACCTCGCGGACCATCTCGGCGGCATCGACCGTCGTCAGCGGCGGCATCCGGTAGGCGCGGTCGCCGAGCAGGTCGGTCGCTACCCCGGACAGGCCGAACGAGACGACCGGGCCGAAGGCGACATCTTCCAGAGCCGAGATCACCACCGGTACTCCGGGCGGCGCCATCTTCTGGACGACGAACTGGGCTCGCGCCGGGTCGGACGCCACCCCGAAGGTGCTGGTCATCTCGGCCCAGGCTTCGCGCATGTCGTCTTCGTCGTGGATGTGACGCCAGATGTCGGCCAGGTCCGGACGCATCCGCCACTGCTCGGCGGTCGCCTTGAGGATCACCTCGAAGCCGAGATCCGCGGCCCGCGCAACTGCCTCGTCCGCCGAGAGCACCGGGAACGCGGGCAGCACGCTGATGTCGTAGAAGCTCAGCAACCGTTGCCGGTCGGCGTCCTCCAGATCGGCGCCGTTCGGATGCCGTTGCAGGAACTCTGCGACGAAGTCCTCCGCGCCGGCCGTTTCGACATCGGGCAGCTCGGGGATCGTGCTGTCCGCGCGACGCCGCCACTCGGCGTACTGGGTGGCCTTGGCGAGCGCGCCCACGGCGTACTGCGGGGACGAGAACGACGGGATTGAGCCACGTGCGGCGCCGCCGTGCTCGTCGGCCACGCGCAGCTGCTCGGGGACGCTGCGGGAGGCGAGGAACGTGGAGACGACCGGCTTGTCGGAGCCGGCGGCCGCGGCGGCCAGCACTTGCGCGACCTCGGCACCGTTCGACTGGACCGGTGGCGTGAAGATCACCACGACCGAGTGGACCCGGTCGTCGGCGAACACCTCACTGAGCGCGACCCCGAAGTCGGCCGCGGACGCCTCAGCGTTCAGCGTGCGTGGCTCCCCGGCGATGTCTAGCCCGCACCCGGCCACGGTGTCCAGGGCGAGCAGGGTCAGCGCGTCGGAGTTGCTCACGATCGCGACCCGACGGCCCTTCGGCAGCGGCTGGTGCGCGACCAGCTGAGCGACGTCGAACAGCTCGCCCGGCGTATCGACGCCGATTAGGCCGCTCTGCCGGAAGAGCGAGTCGACCGTTGCTGGTGGCAACGTACTGCGGCGGACCGTGTGGCCGAGCGGGACGCCTTGGGTGGCCCGGCCGGACTTCAGCGCGATCACCGGCTTGCGGCCGGCCAGCCTGCGCGCGACCCGGCTGAACTTGCGTGGGTTGCCGAGCGACTCCAGGTAGAGCAGGACGACCTCGGTCGCCTCGTCGGAGTACCAGTACTGCATCAGGTCGTTGCCGGAGACATCGGCACGGTTACCGGCCGAGACGAAACTCGACAGGCCGAGCCCGCGACCGACCATGTCGGCCAGGATCGACACGCCGAGCGCGCCGGACTGGCAGAAGAAGGCGACCCGGCCCCGGCTCGGCATCAGCGGCGAGAGCGTCGCGTTGAGGCTGACGCCGGACGCGGTGTTGATCACGCCGAGCGCGTTCGGGCCGATCACGCGCATCCCGTAGGACCGGGCGAGGCCGACCAGATACCGCTGCCGCTTACGCCCTTCGTCGCCGATCTCGGCGAACCCGCTCGACACCACCACCAGACCGCGCACGCCCTTGGCCGCGCAGTCGAGGATCACGTCGGCGACCATCTCGGCACGGACCGCGACCACGGCCAGGTCGACCGGACCGTCCACGTCCCGGATCGTCGGGTACGCCGGTACGCCGTCGATCTCGTCAGCCTGGGTGTCGGTGTTCACGGCGTACAGGCGCCCGGGGAAGCCGGCGTCGCGCAGGTTGCGCAGCAACGCGTTGCCGATCGTGCCCTCGCGCCGGCTGGCGCCGATCACGGCGACGCCCGCCGGGGTCAGCAACCGGGCGATCGACAGCGCCTCCGACCGCTGCTCGCGCGCCTGCATCACGCCGAACGACGTATCGGTCGGTGCGATGTCGAACTCGACCATGATCACGCCGTCCTCGAACTCCCGGGCGACCTTGTAGCCGGCCTCGGTGAACACGGTGATCATCTTGCGGTTGTCCGGTAGCACTTCGGCGATGAACCGGGCGATGCCGTGCTCGCGCGCGGCCTGGGCGAGGTGCTCGAGCAACAGTTGCCCGAGGCCCCGGCCCTGGTGCGCGTCCTCGATCAGGAAGGCGACCTCGGCGGTCCGCCGGCCGGTCCGCTCGTACCGGCCGACGCCGATCATCGCGTCGCCGACCGTCACGATCAGCGCGAGCCGGTCCACGTAGTCGACCTGGGTGAAGCGCGCCACGTCCCGGTCCGACAGTTGCGGGTACGGCGCGAAGAAGCGGTAGTACTTCGACTGCTCCGAGACCCGCGCGTAGAACGACACCAGCAGGTCCGCGTCACCGGCGGTGATCGGCCGCAAGTGCGCTGTCGCCCCGTCGCGCAGGACCACGTCCGCCTCGTACTCCGCCGGATAGCCGTCGGGGTACTCCAGGACAAACTGGGCCGGTCGCTGAGGCTGCTCCGGCGCTGTCACGCGGCCAGCGTACTCACACCCCGAGCTTCGGAGCGCGGCAATTCCAGGTGGTGGCTGAGCGCACCCGGTGGGATTGTCCCCCGCGCCGGTGCCGACAAGCTGATCCATCGTTTGGTGCGGCATCATCCTGGTCCCCCTCGTCATGGCCGGCGTGGTCCTGGTCCACGCCCTCGGCTGAAGGCGAACGCGGACCTTCGGCCGAGGTCGGGGTGGGCCGGCGGCGGCGAGGCCAGCGGACCCATGGGAACGACCAGGATTCGAACATGTGTTCGAGTCTAGTCAGATCGGCTGGTCATTGTCCAGCCGCGTGCAAACCGGCCTGTGGAGAGGTCCAGCTGCTGAGAAGCCGGAGTGCCTCAACGGTGTCCGAGCCGGGCTCGACGTTGTAGACGCACAGGGTCTGCTCGGCATCGCCGGGAACCTGGAACGACTCGTAGGAGAACTCAAGGTCGCCGACCACGGGATGGTGGTACTGCTTGGCGCCGTGAGTACGGCGCAGGACCCGATGGTCGTTCCACCAGCCGGCGAACTCGGGTGATCGCACGGTCAGCTCACCGATCAGATCGGCCAGCTGGCGGTCATGCGGATAGCGGCCCGCCTCGAGCCGGAGAATGGCGACGGTCTCCGCCGCGATCCGTTCCCAGTCGCCGACCCGTTCGCGCGCCTCGGGATCCAGCAGGTAGTAGCGAGCGATGTTCCGCCGGGGTACCGGCAAGGCCTCGAAGTCGGTCAGAACTGCCCGCGCGAGGCTGTTCGAGGCCAGCACGTCCGTACGCCGGCCGAGGATGAACGCGGGCACGTGGTTCAGCGTCTGCAGCATCAGGTGAAGACCCGGCCGAACCCGCTGCGGGCTGCTCGGCCTGCGGCGGGCGGCAGGCCGCGCCAGGAGATCGTCGAGGTGCTCACGCTCCGCCGCATCCAGTTGCAGGGCAACGGCAAGGCTCTCGAGGACCTCGGCCGACGGATTGCCGGCACGCCCCTGTTCCAGACGGGTGTAGTACTCCGTGCTGACACCGGCGACGCGGGCCACCTCGTCACGCCGAAGACCCGGCACCCGGCGTACGCGACCGTCAGCAGGCAGGCCGGCCCGCTCCGGCGTGATCCGGGCCCGCCGTGACCGCAGGAAATCGGCGATCGCGTGACTTCGTTCCATATCTCCTATCTGACCATGCCCGCCCAGCCGCGATCGTGGCCTGACTGGCCCTGTCAGTACCTGTCACCCGGATACCTGCCTGAACAGGGGCCTGTTCGAGCGCCGAAATCAGCTTCCAGCGGTGCTGAGATGAATGTGGGCCGGCAATCGCGGACCTCCCTTGTGAATCCTTGTCTGGAAAGGCTCTCTCCATGTCCACAAACTCCACCTCCGGTGACCTGACCGGACGCGTAGCGGTCGTCACTGGAGCTTCGAGCGGAATCGGCGAGGCCACCGCCGAGCAGTTGGCCGCCCTCGGCGCCAGGGTCGTCCTCATCGCCCGCCGCGAAGAACGACTGGCCGAGCTGGTGGCCCGGATCGAGAAGGATGGCGGCGAGGCGATCGCCATCGTGGCCGACGTGACCGACTCCGCCGCGATGCAAGCCGCGGCCGACCGCGTCGTCGCCGAGTTCGGCGGCGCTGATCTGATGTTCAACAACGCAGGCGTCATGCTGCCTGCCCCGGTCGTAGAGCTCGCCACGGATCAGTGGCAGCGGCAGATCGACCTCAATGTCACCGGCCTGATGAACGTCATCGGCGCCTTCACGCCGCAACTGGTGCAAGCCGCCCGCGAGCGCGGCGTGGCCGACCTGATCAACACCTCGTCGATCGCGGCCCAGAACATCTTCCCGAACTTTGCGGTCTACTCGGCCACCAAGGCCTACGTCACCCACTTGTCCCGGCACCTGCGGGCCGAGTTCGGAGCGTTGAACGTCCGGGTCTGCGCGATCGAACCGGGCATCGTCGGCACCGAACTGCAGGGCCACGTCACCGACCAGAACGCACTCGACTGGCTGGTCGGCTCCAAGGAGTCGATCGAGTGGCTCGCAGCTGAGGACATCGCCCGGACGATCGGATTCATCGCCTCTCAGCCGCCCCGGCTCAACTTCCAGCAGATCACGGTGATGCCCACCGGTCAGCCGAGCTGAACCCACACGCGCCTCTGTCCCGGCCTCGCTCCAGCTGGGACAGAGGCGGGGACGGAGGCGGGGACAGGGGCGCGCCCCGATTGCCTCCGGCAGCGGGGTCGGCAATAGTGCGGGGCATGAGCGCGGAACAGAGCACCTCGGACATCACCCGCAGGTTCCGTGAGGCGCGCGACTTCCTGGTCGCCCATCGTGAGGACTACGAGACCGCCTACCGCGAATTCAGCTGGCCGGCGTTCGATCGATTCAACTGGGCCCGGGACTGGTTCGACGCGCTCGCCGTGGAGCAGCCGGAGGTCGACGCGCTGACCATCGTGGAGGAGGACGGTGAGGTCAACTCGCTGACCTACGCGGAGATGGCCGGTCGCTCGCGTCAGGTGGCCGGCTGGCTCACCGAGGCGGGGCTCCAGCCGGGCGACCGGGTGCTGATCGTACTCGGCAACACGGTCCCGCTCTGGGAGGTGATGCTCGGCTGCATCCGGGCCGGCGCGGTGATGATTCCCGCCACCACTCTGCTGACCGATGCCGATCTGGCCGACCGGATCACGCGCGGCGGAGTACGGGCTGTGGTGACGACTAGCGGTGATGCTTCTCGGTACGAAGGTATCGCGGATCACTGCATCCGCGTCAGCGTCGGCGGAGCTGTGGACAACTGGCTCGATTACGACGACTCGCGCAGCTTTGACGGGCTGGTGCCCGAGGTCGACACGTCCGCTGACGACTCGTTGTTGCTCTACTTCACCTCCGGTACGACGAGTCAGCCGAAGCTCGTCGAGCACACCCAGGTGAGCTACCCGGTCGGCCATCTGTCCACGATGTACTGGATCGGCCTGCAGCCCGGCGACGTCCACCTGAACGTCTCGTCCCCCGGCTGGGCCAAGCACTCCTGGAGCAATGTCTTCGCGCCCTGGAACGCCGGGGCGACTGTCTTCCTCTACAACTACACGCGCTTCGACGCGGAGAAGATGCTCCAGGTCCTGCAGACCTACGGCGTGACGACCTTCTGCGCACCGCCGACCGTCTGGCGGATGCTGATCCAGGCCGACCTGTCCGCCGTGGAGGTGGCGATCCGCGAGTGCATCTCGGCAGGCGAACCGCTCAATCCGGAGGTGATCGAGCAGGTCCGCAACGCTTGGGGAGTCACCATCCGCGACGGCTACGGGCAGACCGAGACGACCGCGCAGATCGGCAACTCCCCCGGCCAGGAGGTCAAGCTCGGCTCGATGGGCCGGCCGCTGCCGGGGTACTCGATCGCGCTCGTCGACGCGGCCACGGGCGAGGTCGGCGACGACGGCGAGATCTGTATCGAGCTAGCTCCCGCGCCGGTCCCGCTGATGCGCGGTTACCGCGATGCCAAGGAGATGACCGACGAGGCGATGCGCGGCGGTTTCTACCACACCGGCGACGTCGCGAGCCGCGACGAGGACGGCTACATCACGTACGTCGGCCGCTCCGACGACGTGTTCAAGGCGAGCGATTACCGGATCTCGCCGTTCGAGCTCGAGTCGGTGCTGATCGAGCACCCGGCCGTCGCCGAGGCAGCGGTCGTGCCGTCACCTGATCCCGTCCGGCTCGCGGTACCGAAGGCGTACGTCGTACTGGTCGCTGGACGGGAGCCGTCGCGGGAACTCGCGGCCGAGATTTTGCAGTACTGCCGCGACAACCTGGCGCCGTACAAGCGGATCCGGCGGATCGAGTTCGCCGAGCTGCCGAAGACCATCTCGGGCAAGATCAGGCGGGTCGAGTTGCGCACCGACGAGGCCGCCAAGGTGGACAGCGGTGAGCGCGGCGAGCATTCCTACGACGAGGCTGACTTCATCACGGGCTGATCCCGGCCTCGTCGATCCGGCACAGCGTCGGTACGTCGTGCTCCAATGGGCGGATGTCTACCGACACAGGGCTCGGCGTCGCCGCCATCGTGGTGTTGCCGCTGCTGGTCGCGATCGCTGTGGCTGGTTCGCGCCTGGCGTCGTTGCGGCACGACAAGGGCGTTGTCACGGCGGCTCTGCGCGCGGTGCTACAGCTGGCCGTCGTTGGTGCGGTCGTCGGCTTCGCGTTGCAATCGACCCTTGGCGCGCTGGCGTTCATCGCGGTGATGCTGACCGTCGCCACCATCACGAGCACCCGGCGGATCCGGGCCACCGCAGCCGTACCGGGTCAGTTCGCGTTCTGCGCACTGGCGATCGGGGCCAGCGCCGGTGTCGTCCTGTTGCTGCTCCTGGTGCCCGGCGTGGTGCCGCGCAATCCAGAGACGTTGCTGCCGATGGGCGGGATCATCATCGGCGGCACGATGAATGCGACCACGCTCGCCGGACGGCGGCTGCTGTCGGAGTACGGGACGCGTTTCGGCGAGTACGAGGCGGGGCTGTCGATCGGTTTGCTGCCGCCCGACGCGTTCAAGCTGGTCGCCGGCCCGAGCGCTGGGGACGCGCTGCTGCCGGCGCTCGACCAGACTCGCACGGTCGGGCTGGTCACGCTGCCGGGCGCGTTCGTCGGGATGGTGCTGGGTGGCGCCTCACCGACAGCGGCGGCCGCGTTGCAACTCGTCGTACTGGTCGGCCTGGTCGCCGCCGAGGCGCTGGCGATCCTCGCGGTGACCGAACTCCTGGCCCGGGCCCCGCTGCCGGACGGGCGTACCGTTTCCGCATGACCGACGACAAGAGCCTCTTCCACCGGATCGACGAACTGGTTGCCGAGGAGCACGAACTCCGCAGCAAGCGCGCCGCCGGCAGCATCGGCGACGAGGACGAGCGCACCCGCCTGCGCGCCCTCGAGGTCGAGCTGGACCAGTGCTGGGACCTGCTCCGCCAGCGGCGCGCCAAGCGCGAGTTCGGCGAAGACCCCGACGCCGCCGAACCCCGCTCCGCCGACACCGTCGAGGGCTACCTCAACTGACAGTTCTCCCGGGTGGAGGTGCCGGCTGGTCGAGCAGGCCGGGGTGACTCACCCAAGCCTCGAACTCTCATCGCCACCGCCGTGGCCGGCGCGACCATGGCAGTGACCGCCGTCGCGGGGAGCGGTACGGCCTTCGCCGCCGACAACTCGGTCGTCGTCTACAGCAATACCGGGAACGTCACGGGGAAGCTGACGCACATCGACGACGGGGACCAGTTCCGCGTCTACGACATGTACGCGGACGGACACGGCGTACGGGGCATCCTGTTCGACGCAAACTTCAAGGTTCTCGCGACCGCGTACAACGGCAAGGGGGCGAGCGGCGGTTACACGTCGTTCGGCTACGACATCAAAGGCGGTAATACCTACTACATGAGGATCTGCACCGTGGACGGTGCCGACGACACCACGGGGCGCTGCAACGAGGAGAAGCTCACCGAATAACTCGACCGTTCCGCTCGTGAGGCCGTGCCCAAGGCTCGGCCTCATGAGCAGGGCTGACGGTCAGAAGCCGCGGAGTTTCTCCGGGGTGATGCGGATCAGGACCGAGTAGTCGGCGTGGAACTGGTCCGTCGTCATCCCGAGGTTGGCGATGTCTTCGCCGTACTTGTTGTTGTACGCCGCCAGCGCGTCGCCCGTGATCGGGGTCTCGTCGACCACCGCCGGGCCGGAGATCACGCCGACATCTCCCCCGCTGTGGGTGGCGTTGAAGTTCACTGCCACCCGTGGGTTGGCGGCGACGTTGTGGAGTTTGGCCTTGTTCGGCTGGCTGCTGATCAGGATGTGGTCGTCGTGCCAGAGGAACCAGACCGGGTTCGGCGCCGGCGTACCGGTCTTGCCGACCGTGGTCAGCCACACCACCCGCTCCTCGTCGAGCTGCCGCGCGATCCGCTTACCGAAGTCGGTCGAAGTGTCGATCGTGAACATCAGAGCCTCTCGTGGTGGTGGTCAGCTGTCTCTAGCTGGAACCACGCCTCCGTCTGGTTGATTCCCTAGCCGCGCAGGTAGGTGAGCACCGCCGAGACGCGACGATCGCGGCCGTCGTCGAGTTGGAGTTTGGCGAAGATGTTGCCGACGTGTTTGCGCACCGCCGCCTCGCTGACGACAAGTTGCTCCGCGATCGACGCGTTCACCCGCCCCTCGGCCATCAAGGCCAGTACTTCGAGTTCGCGCGGCGTCAGCGCTGCCAGCGGCCCGTCGTCGCGGCGGCGGGCCAGCAGCTGGCGAACCACCTCGGGGTCGACGACCGTGCCACCGTCGGCCACCCGGTCGAGCGAGGCGAGGAACTCGGTCACGTGACCGACCCGGTCCTTGAGCAAGTAGCCGATCCCCCCGGTCGTTGTCTCCAGCAACGATGAGAGGTACGCGTCGGCGACGTACTGGGACAGCACCAGGATGCCGATCCCCGGCAGCTCGGCACGGATCGCCGCGGCCGCGCGCAACCCCTCATCGCTGTGACCGGGTGGCATCCGGACGTCGGTGATCACGACGTCCGGCGGTTCCTTGCGGACGACGGCAAGCAGCGTGTCCGCGTCGCCGACGGTGTCTCGTACTTCGTGGCCGGCCCGGTCCAGAATGCTGGCCAGCCCTTCACGCAACAGCAGCGAATCTTCAGCCAGGACGATGCTCAGTCGTCGAGCCGGCACGGGCACTCCATCCTCAGTCGGGTCGGCCCACCGGGTGGGCTGGACAGGTCGAGTGTGCCTCCCAAGGCGTCCAGCCGCGTCACCAGCCCGGTCAATCCGGTACCACTCGTGCCCTCGAGGCTCGCGCCGCCGACCCCGTCGTCGGTGATGGTGACGACCAGCTTGTCCCCGGACACCCAGCCTTCGACCTCGCACCGGCTCGCCTGGGCGTGCTTGGCGACGTTGCCCAGCGCTTCGCTGACGACGAAGTACGCGGCCGCCTCGATCGGCGTGGGGAACCGCTGTGGCAGCGACATCCGCACACTCACCGGCAGCGGGCTCCGGTCGGCGACCTCCCGTACTGCGGCCTCCAGCCCGTGATCGACGAGCACCCGGGGATGGATCCCCCGGACCGCTTCGCGTAGATCCGCCAACGCAGCCTCAGCTTCGCCATGCGCCTTCACCACCAGGCGCCGCCCCTCCCCCTCTGGCAGGTCCAACTCAGCCAGGCCGAGCGTCATCGTCAGCCCGACCAGCCGCTGCTGGACGCCGTCGTGCAGATGCCGCTCGATCCGCACGCGCTCGGTCTCGAACGCGTCGACCAGATCGAGCCTGGACCGGCGCAGTTCGGCCACGTTCCGGCGCAACTCCTCTTCCCGCGGACCGAGCATGGCCTTCGCCAGCTCGGCCTCGGCCGCGGCGAGTGCACCGACGATGTACGACGAGACGATGTACCAGGGTGGCCCGAAGGCGACGAGGAAGATGATTCCCTCGGAGGTGGTGTCCAGGATCCACGGACCCATGCCGACTTCTTCGAACGAGGCGATCACCGGGGTGGCCACGGTGATGCCCAGCACCATGGCGCTCAGACCGCCGAACAGCGCGCTCAACGGCCAGATGAAGAGGCCGAGCAGCACGCCATAGCCGAGTGCGCGCATCGAGGCGCGCTCGCGGCGGCGGAAGGTGATCCGCGCCCGCCGGGTGTAACCACCAGGGATCGCCGCGTGCGGACTCGGTACGCCGGCCGGGACCACCAACCGGACCCGCCACCGCTCGACGACTCCGATCGCGACGCCGACCAGCGGGACCGACGCCATCAGCAGGATGCCGATCAGGATCGGGCTGAGCAGCGCGCAGAGCGCCGCGGCGCCGACGAGGAGGGTGATCGTCAGCAGGCCGACCGGAACCGAGCTGAGCAGGTAGGCATAGCTGCGCCATGGCCACGACGAGACGAGGTACCGCTTCGAGCTCAGCGCGGTCCAGGCCGTGTTCGGTCTCTCCATTTGGCTCAACCCTAGGGCCGCCACGGGCCCGAAGTCGGTAGCGTGCGCGCTACTCCAGGTCTCGCCCGTAGACCAGGGTGCCGGCGGCCCGGCACCGGTTTGCTGGAACCATGACCAGTACCGCGCCGACGCGCCACACCGTCGTACCGACTGAAGCACCCGCCCTGCTGCTGGACGGGATCACCAAGACCTACCGTTCCAAGGCCGGCGCGGTCGAGGCCCTGCGAGGCGTCACCTATCACTTCGTCCGTGGGTCCTTCACGGCCGTCATGGGCGCCTCCGGCTCCGGCAAGTCCACGCTGCTCCAGTGCGCGGCCGGGCTCGACCAGCCGACCACCGGGCACGTCATGCTCGGCGGGACCAGCCTGCACGGACTGACCGAGGTAGCGCTCACCAAGCTGCGACGGGAGCAGATGGGCTTCGTGTTCCAGGCCTACAACCTGCTGCCGTCGCTCACGGTCTATGACAACGTCGCGCTGCCGCTCCGGCTGACCGGCCGGAAGCCCCGCCGTGAGGACGTACATCGCGTGCTCGACCAAGTCGGCCTCGAAGGCAAGGCCAAGCGGCGTCCGGCCGAGCTCTCCGGCGGACAGCAGCAGCGGGTCGCGATCGCCAGGGCCCTGATCACCCAGCCGGCCGTCTTCTTCGCCGACGAGCCGACCGGCGCGCTCGACAGCAGCACCAGCCGGCAGGTTCTCAGCTTGTTGCGCGAGGCAACCGATCGGGCCGGCCAGACGGTTGTCATGGTCACTCACGACCCGGTCGCCGCGGCGTACGCCGAACGCGTGCTGTTCCTGTCGGACGGGCTGGTGGCCGGTTCCCTCGACCACGGCAACCCGGCGCAGATCGCCGCCGCCATGAGCGACCTGGAACGCTGATGTTCTTCCTCAGCCGTCAAACGGTCCACCGCAACCGCTCCCTGTACGCCGGTTCGTTCGTCGCGCTCGCTCTCGGCGTCTTCCTGCTCGGCCTGGCCGCGACGGCCACCGCCGCCACCGTGGCCTACCACGGCCCGGCCGCCGACACCGTGGTCGTCAAGCTGCCGAACGCCGATCCGCCGACCACCGCCCGCGTCGTCCTCTCGGGTGAGGACGCCTCCGGCCTGCAGGTCGTGCTCAGCATGGTCGGCGTGATCAGCGGGTTCATCACGATCTTCGTGATCGCGAGCACCTTTGCCTTCGCGGTCGCCTCGCGGCGTCGCGAGGTCGGCCTGCTGCGCTTGATCGGAGCGACCCCGAGACAGATCAAGCGGATGGTGCTGGGCGAGGCGCTGGTGGTCGCGCTCGCCGCGTCGATCACCGGAGCGATCCTGGCCCAGCTGGCCACTCCCCTGGTACTCGCCAAAGCGTCGTACTCCGAACTGGCGCCGGTGAAGCTCGAACCCGCCAACCCCTGGGTGCCGCTGGCGATCGCGGTCACGGCCGGATTGGTCGTCGCGATGCTCGGAGCGCGGTCGGCGGCACGGCGTGCCGGGCGGATCGGGGCAGTGGACGCGTTGCGCGAGGCCGCGCTCGAGCCGCCGCGGATCGGACCCGTGCGAGTGGTCTTCGGCGTACTCGTCCTGGCCGGGTCCATCGTGCTGCTGGCGCTGATCCGCCCGGGCACCGGCGAGGCGATCTTCCCACTGGCGATGTTCACGCCGATGTTGCTGGTGGTCGCGTTGACGCTGCTAGCGCCGCTCGTCGTCCCGCTGATCGGACGGCTGTGGGCGATACCGCTGGTCGCGTGGACGAGCGTGTCCGGACGGCTGGCCCGAAGCAACGTCGTCGCGGCCCCGCGCCGGAGCGCATCGCTCGCGGCCCCCATCCTGGGGATCTCGGCGATCGCCGGCTCGATGGTGCTCACCCTCAGCTTCGCGGCCGACGCCTCGACGGCGACCATCCGGGAGACCGTTCTCGCACCGATCGTGGTCACCGCGGCAGACGATTCCCCAGACCTCAGAGAGCGCATTCTCAGTACGCCGGGCGTCGCTGTCGCCGACGGCGCGATCCCGCTCAGCCTGATCCGCACCGACCGGGACACCGCCGACCTGGAGGACGCCGAAGGAATCGACCCGGCGATTACCACCCGGACCCGCACGATCACTCCACTGACCGGCGACCTCGGCAAGCTCACCGGCAAGACGGTTGCCATCAGCAAGGAAGTGGCAGGCTTCGGGAACTATCACGTCGGCGACAAGATCGCCGTCACCTTCGCCGACCGGACCTCCGACCAACTCGAGGTGGTCGCGATCGTCAAGGACGCGCTCGACGTGAACCCGTCGCTCTTCGTGCCGACCGAGCTCGCCCGGCAGCATGCTCCGGCCGCGACTCCGACCCGCTGGTTCATCCTCCCCGCGGAGGGTGTGGACGCGGCAGCCCTGACCAAGACGCTCGATGAGCGGCTTGCCGGCACGGGAGCGGACGCAGTACCGGCTGAAGAGTGGGAGCAGGCGCAAAGTGAGGGGATGCGGAAGGCCAACCAGCTCGGGTTGATCCTGCTGCTCGGGCCTGCCGCGTTGTACAGCGCGATCGCGATCGCGAACATCTTGCTGATGGGCAGCCTGCAACGCCGGCACGAGTTCGTCACCGCACGACTGCTCGGCGCAACACCGGCCCAGATCCGCCGAATGGTCCTATGGGAGTCATCTCTGGTCGGCGCGGTCGCCCTGAGCCTGGGAACAGCGATCACCTTGACCGTCGGCCTCCTGATCCGCCACGCGATGACCGTCGGCCTCACAGACGTCCCGATCACAGTCCCGTGGGTGACCCTGCTCAGCATCGGCACCATCTGCCTGCTGCTGGCGATCGGGGCGGCGCTACTCCCAACCGCAGTAATCCTGCGCCACACCCGACCATCAGCCGCCCTTCAATCCTGACCCAACCGCCGCCTGGTCTCCCGAACCAGCTCCATCAACTCCGGGTCGATCACCGCCAACACCTCACCATGCCCCGCCTTCTCCAGCATGCGAATCACCCGGTCATCAATGGCCTCCCACCGGAAGTCCCCCTCAACCTCGGAGATCACCCGGCGCAACACCGCCAACGCCCTCACCACCACATCCCGCTGTCCCTCGGCCAACGCCGGCACGAGCACTGAGGCGCAGGTAAGATCAGCCAGCTCGCCGTAGCTCGCGGGGGTCAGGAATCGGTGGTGCTGCGCCGCGGCCGCCAACTCTTTCCCGGCCTGCGCAGCCAACGCCGACCGGGACTCCGGCACCACCATCCACAAGAGATCCGCGAGTTCACTTCCCAGGCTCCACTGCATCCTGCCCGTGCTGACCCGCTCGGCGTCCTCTCGCTCCCACTGTGCCGGGTCGAGCGCGTAGGCCGCGGGGCTGTTCGGCCCGACCCGGATCCTGTCATCCGTCATCCGTGCAGATCCATCCCGTAGAAGGGCGTCGCCATTCCGCCAGGGCCGCACATGATCCCCAACGGGTCGGCGACCGAACACGTCCCCGCGACAATCTTGTCAGGCACGCTGGCCCCCGGCGTGGTCGCGATCCGCCCGAGATCGATGGCGCCCGGCACGACCGAGAGTGCGCCCATCCCCCGCGCAAGTCCCTGAGCCGCCGGGCCCTGCACCTGATGCCACTTGGGCTTGTTGCCCTTAGTCACTCCGTTGGGGGTGTACTTGGCCTTCGAGATGTGCCGGAAGGCAGCGTTTTCGTTGACCTTCCGCATGATGTTCTTGAAGCTCGTCCCCTGGGCGGGGTTCTCGATGAATCTGCGGGTCTGCACCCCGGCACTGTCCTCGTGGTTCAGAGCGCCCCAGAGTTCTCTGCCGTCCTTGATGGCGTGGTAGCGCTCGATCGCTGTCAGCTCACCGCGGCCGGTCTTTCTGGCGATGTCGTCTTCCTCCAGGAGCTCCACCAGCCGCTTGAGGTCCCCGAGTCCGGACTCCGAGTGCCACTTTCCCTTGGTGTCGCGGCCGGTGAGCAACTCGTTGCGGATGGCATCGGCAGTCTTGCCACTGCCGGTCCAGTCGGCGTCGCCGGCTGCTGGGTAGATGTGGGCATAGATCGACAGCAGCTTCTGGTTCTTGATCCCCTTCGGAACAGTGGCTTTGGCCTTCTTCGGGATGTCCGGCTGGACTTCCACTGACAGCGGCCTGGGCGCGGGTTTGCACGAGCAGTTGCCGTTGACGGCGACCTCGGTGCAGTCCTCCGAACCGCAGAACTTCTCGCCGGTCGGGTCGGAGAAGGTGATCGGGCTGTTGTTCGAGTAGGCGTAGCCCTGCATCTGCTGCGGATCCGACAGATCCATGATCGGATCGGCCGAGATGAACCGGCCGGTGTCCAGTTCGTACTCGCGCGCCCCGAGGTGGGTCAGACCGGTGGTCGGGTCGTTGGTGCCGCCGACGAATCCCTTCTCATCCGGCCATGCCACGGCCGCGCCACGTGCTGTGCCGAAGGGGGTCTGGCGACGCTTCGTCACCGCCTGGGTCTCGGCGCTGATGCTGACCTGCGCGGTGCCCTGGTGGTCGCCGGAAAGCCAGCTGAGACCGGCGCCGGTGCGGACGGCGATCACCGAACCGGCATGGTCGTAGTAACGGGTGGCCGTGACCGTGCCGGATGCGCGGTCGAGTTTCAGCTCCTGCCCCGACAGCGACAGCGTGACCGTGGCAGGGTCGCGCCGGATGACGCGGTTGCCCTGGTTGTCGTACAGGAAGCTGGTCTTGCGGCCGGCCTTGTCCGTGACCTCCGACAGGCGTCCCTCGACGTTCCACTCGAGTTGGTCATCGCGACCCGCGACCTTGCGGGACGTGGTGTTGCCGAGTGCGTCGTACCCATAGCTGTCGGTGCGAGTGCCCGACGGTCCGGTGGTGGCAACCGTCGTGAGCGAGTGCGGACGGTCCGCTCCCGCCGCCGGGTAGGTGTACTGGCGGGTGATGTCGCCGCCTGCCGCATGCTGCTTCTCGGTCAGCCGGTTACCCGACTGGTCGTAGCTGAAGGAATGCCAGTACGGCGCGGCTCCGCTGAGCGACTCGGTCGCCGGCTCTGCCTCGCAGCCGGACGCAGGAGTCCATGCCTCCGTCAGTCGCCGGAGGTAGTCGTACCGGAAGCACTGGACATCGTCGACCTGGTCTTGCGGAGTATCCGCGATCGACGTGATGTTGCCGATCGCGTCGCGGGTGTACCGGATGTCGGCTTGCATCGGCCGGCTCACTTCGGCGTCCACGATCTTCCGGTTCAACTGCCGCGTGTTGTCGTCGTAGTAGTACGACAGCCAGGCCCTCTGAGTGCCCTCGCCGAGATGTACTCGCTGGATCTCGCCGTACCGGGTGTAGTCGGTGTTGAGTGCGTATTCGATGGTCGAGCCACTGGGCCCGCCGTAGGTTCGCAGGGCACGCCCGGAATCGTCGTAGGTGTGGATGAGGGTTTCGGCCGGTAGATCTCCCGCGGCCGGATAGGTAGTGCTCGCTTGGCTCCCGTCGACGTTGTACTTGCTCGTCGTCGTGTAGGTGCCCGCGAGCCCACCCTCCTCCTCCGGAATGGTGACTCTGGTCTGCAGCGGCTGGTTGAGCGCGTTGTACGACGTCACGGCGCTCTGATACGCCGTGCCGGCGACATACCGGGTCTCGGTCGCGGCCTGCCCCTTGCCGAAGCCGGCGGTGTCGTAGGTCCACTCGGACAGGACGGTGTCGCCAGTGCGTACCGACACTTTCCGGCCCAGAACGTCGTAGCTGTTGGTCAGCGTGACGCCACGGGCATCGGTCTGCGTGATGAGTTGGCCTACGGCGTCGTACGTCATGGTCGCGATGCCCTTGTCGGGGTCATCCACCTTCGTTTGGCGCCCGGCCAGGTCGTAGTCGTACGTCCAGGTGCTGCCTGCCGGGTTGCGAACCGAGGCGAGCTTGCCTGCCCGGCTGTACGTGTAGCTGGTCGAGTCGAACGCACCGGTCGGCGTCGCTGCCTTGTACTGGCGGAGTTCAGTGGTCTGGCCGTCCGCGTTCGCGAACTTGCTGGTCGGGGTGCCGCCGGCGGGCGGGGTGACATCGACCCGGTCGCCGCCGTACCGGGTACTGGCGCGCCACTTCTCGTTCGTACCGCCCTGGTAGATCTGCTCCACCGGACGGCCGGCGCCGTCGTACTGGGTCACCGTGAGACCGGGGACCTCCGCATCGCTCGCGGTCCACAGCTGGTCATCGACAGCGGCGTCGTTGAAGTACGGCTGAGTGGATTTGTGGACCCGGCCCTGTGAGTCGTAGCGGGTGTCGTTGAGCAACCGTCCACCGCCCGGAGCCGGCGACTGGATCTGCCGGGCTCTCAGCAGGCCGTCGTACAGGGTGTTGGAGGTGGTGTACTTGCCGGTCGGGCCGAGCTTGCTGGTGCTGACGACCGAGGGAGCATTGCTGCGGATCGCATAGCTGATCCGCTGGTTGCCGGTCGGGTTCGCGCTGCGCGGCCGGTTGGGGAGCCAGACCTCGACTACGCGGCCCAGGGCGTCGTACGCCGTTTCGGCTTTTCGCTGGTTCGCGTCGATGCTCGTGATCGCTACGCCCCAGGCAGGGTCGAGAACGTCGGTCATCGTGTGGCCGGCGGCGTTTGTCGAGATCGTCTGGGTGACTGCGCCGCCGGTTGCCGGGGTGTAGGCGAGCTTGGAGGTCGCACCGAGGACGTCCGTCTTGGTGAGTTCGCGCCCGTAGACGTCGAAGGTGCGAGTCGCAGTGGTGATGTAGACGGGGCCTGCGGCGGGGTGCCGGTCCAGCTTTTCTGACTTGGTGGCGTTGCCGGTCGCGTCGAAGGTGGTGAGGACGTCGGACAGCGCATCGGCCGGGTACGCCGGGGTGGCATCGCAGGCGACCGTGACCGACTGGACCCGCGACGGAAGACTCAGCAGCCACTTGTCGGTGTTACGGGCGTACGTGGTCCGGGTGCACTTGTCGTCATCGGCGCGGGTGAGGTCGCCGAGATCGTTGGTCTCGGTCGGGAGGCCGCGGTCGTCGTACTTCGTGGTGGCCTTGGTCTTGAGCCAGCCGCGGTTGTTGTCGAGCGCGGTGTAGTTGGTGCTGCTGCCCTGGCCGACGATGTAGGACTTGAAGTCGCCGCGGGTGGCGGTCGGGCCTTGCCAGACCGGTTGGGAGATGGACTTGCTGACGACGGTGTCGCTGTCGCCGAGGTACTTGATGGTCTCCAGTGGCGAGCCGTTGAGCCAGTCGTGGTCGGGGTGGCTGCCGCCCTCGGAGTCGGTGACGTTGGCGACGCGCTTGCCGGTCGGCAGGTGATCGTCATTCATGCCGCGGTAGAAGCGCTGCTCCGTCATGGTGACCGGGCCGGACGGGTCGTTCGGTACGCCGCTGCGGATCCGGACTCGGCCGTAGCCGCGGTAGTCGTTCCAGGTCTTCTTGTCGGCCGGAGTGAACTCCGAGTCGTCGTAGTGCCAGGCGGCGCCGTCGAGGTACTCGTAGCTGGTCTGCTGCTGCGGATTGGCACTGATCCGGTCGGACTGCACCACCGAGGCGACGACGTACTTGTTGAAGTAGTCGGTGCGCTCGGCGAAGTTCTTCCTGGTCCACCGGACCGGGAAGCAGCGTTTGGTGTTCGTCTCGGGGTTGGTGGGCGCGGACAGGCAGTCCGGTGCCGCGTAGTTGATCGAGGTGAAACCGCCGGCCTCGGACACGATGCCGGTGATCCGGTAGCGGATGATCGGCGACAGATTGTCGGCCTGGTACACCCGGTTGGCGAGCTTGGCGCCTTCGAAGGTGACCGGGTCCATCGTGATCGGCGTAGCGCCGGCCAGGCCGCGGTGGGTGATCGACTTCAGCCAGAGCGCCGCCTTCTCGCCGTCGCCCGGGTCGGGGAACTGGTGGTTGAGGGTCCAGCGGTCGACCTCGCCGAAGCCCGCCTCACGGCGCACGCTGGTGGTCACCGAGGCAAGCCGCTTGGTGGTCCAGAAGGTCGGCGCGTAGTTGTCCTTGCAGGTCGCGGCGCACTGCTCGTCCAGCGGGACGTCCGGGAAGTTGTCCTTCTTGTCCAGCGTGCAGGTGCTGCCCGGAACACAACGGTCAGCCACCGCGAAGTCGACCCGGCCGGTCGGCGCAGCTTCCACCGACTCGTTGAGCCCGTACTCGATCGAGGACAGGTAGCCGCCCCGCACGTAGGGCACAGCGGTGTCCTTGACGTTCATGCCGTACGTGCTCGTCTCCGGCACGTAGTTGTAGAGCATCACGTTGCCGTGCCGGTCGACGACCTTGTCGAGCTGCCAGCGCCAGGCCTGCGTACAAGACGACTGCTCGAAGGTGTTGCCGTGGCAGGGCTCGCCGGTGTCGTCACCGAACACCGGGACGGTCCAGGTGGACTTCGACTCCTTCCGCGAGCCGAAGTAGTACTGCGTACCGCCGGTGTCGGTGATGCGCCAGTACTCCTTGTCGCCGTCACCGTTGTCCGCGCCGAACAGCCGCTCCACCCGGGAGCCGTCATCCTGCTTGGCGCGCCAGCCGTTCGCACCGAGGATCAGCTGGCCGCCACCGCCGCTGTAGGCGGCCGTGGCGTTGTCCGAGCGCCAGCACAGGTCCGGCGTGTTCTGCCCCTTGGTGCTGCCTTCCTTGTCGTCCGCGCAGCCGGAGTACGAGCGCTCGATGAACCCTGGCTCCAGTGACCAGCCGTCGCCGGCCCAGGAGGCCTGGTTGTTGGTCGCACTGGTCCGCCCGTCGACCGTCGAACTCGAGTACGACAAGGCGAGATTGGGCTGGAGCCCGCCCGGCGCAGGCGGCACCCGCAGCGGGTAGGACCAGCTGAAGTCGCCGGACTGCGCCGAGACCGCCCAGGTCGCCGACTGCGACAAGGACGTCGCCTTCGAGGTTCCAGAGCCTTCTTTCGGAGCAGCGGACGTCGCCTGGTCGCCGTGCAACTGATTGCTGGTCGCCTGGTCCTCAGGGCGCGAGGTCATCGACTGCTTGGTCGACGGTACCGACGTTGTGTTCGGCAACGGCACGGAGGGGCCGCTGGTCGCAGCCGCGACCGTAGGGGTGGCGACTGTCGTCGTCAGGGTTGCCGTCAGCACCAGCGCGGCCAGTACGGCCGCGGGTTTGCGGGCAGGACGAACTAGGGATCTACGCATCAGAGTCCTCTGCACTCAGGAGAACGTGGGGGTGACGGTGGGCAGGCCGGTGAGGGTGTAGCCGAGCGTCCGCTCGACCGGGAATCCCTCACAGGTGGGCGAGAGCGACACGAAGCGCTGCCCGTTGAAGTTGCAGCGGACGACCGGCGTACTGGCCTGACCCTGCGGCGCCTGAGTCCAGACGTTGCCGAGCCTGCCGAGCGCGGTCTTGCCCTCGCAGTCAGCCTGGTCCGACAGGAAGTTGTCGATGCCGTCGCGGCAGGAGTACACCGGTTGGGTGCCCGGAACATCGGTCACCTTCGTGAGCCAGCCCTGCGCGCCCTCGTACCGGTAGCCGGCCGGCGGGCCGTCGGCCGTGGTCGTGTGGTCGATCGCGGTCGTGCTGTAGTAGCGGGCCATCCGCGCATAGGCCAGCGCGTATCCGGCCAGCTCCACCTTGGTGCCGCCCTCACACGCCGCGTCGAGCGAGTCGAAGCTGCTCGTGCCCTGCTTGCAGCGGTACACCGGCTGGACCGGTACGTTCGTCGGCCGGACGGTGTAGATCAGGCCTCCTTCGACCAGCGAGGTCGTGTTCTGCCCTGCTGGGACTGGCGCCCCGAGCGACCGCTCGTAGCGATAGCCAGGACGTACGACCGCAGAAGTGACCGCCGTGTACCTCTCACCGGTCGAGTCGTTCACGAAGCGACCCAGTTGCCCCTCGGCCGGCCTCGGGTAGCCGGCCCGCATCGCGAGTTCAGCGTCGGGAACCATGCCCAGATCCGCCCGGACCTCGTCGAGCTGACCAGTGAAGAAGTCGCCCGCGACCCCGTTCACCTTGGCCCGGCCGATGCTGAACGAGCCCCACTTCTCCGGCAACGCAACGTCGCTGAGCGTGCCCGTCAATGCGCCGTTCAGGTAGAGCCGCAGCTGGCGAGCCGCGTAGTCGTGGACACCGGCGACGTGGGTCCACTGTCCTGCGACGGCGGGCTGATTCGACACGGCGTACCGCGACTGCGCGCCGTCCTCGTCACCACTCGGCGCACCGAAGACCCACTTGCCCAGTGCCGGCCGGTACTGCAGCACGAAGCTGCTTATCTGGTCGCCATCCTGGCCGAGCACGGTCGCGATCTTGTCGGTGCGGTCGAGCTTGGCCCACGCGGACACCGTGAAGCTGTCCTGCGGCTGAGCTGCCCACCACTGCGTGGTGATCGCCGACGAGCCGTCGAGCTGCAACGCCTTACCGGCGATCGGGCTGGCCGGGTACGACGCCGTACCGGCCAAGGTGCTGGCGTTGGTCCGCCAGGACCAGTCCCGCGGGGAGTCGTCGTCGAAGCGCCAGGAACCCATGTTCGGGTAGCCGACGTCGTCATGCACCTTGCGCATCTCGCCGTCGGACAGCGCCCGGGTGAAGACTCGTACGTCGTCGATACCGCGTGGAAAGAAGTCCACCGCGCCGCCGTTCCACTTGGCCCGGCCGATCGTGGTCGGACCGGTAGCAGCCAGCGGAGTCACGCCAACCTGGGCAGCCGACAGCACACCATTCACGTACAGCTTTAGCTGCTTGGAGTCCGGCCGAGCGTCGTACACCATCGCCACGTGGGTCCAGTGGTTCGCCCGGGCCTTCTGCGCGGACGTTAGGACGATGTTGTCCAGCGGGTCGTCCTTGTCACCGGATGGTACGACGGCAGCCCACTTGCCGGACTGACCGTTGTACTGCAGCAGGAAGCCACTCACCCGGTTGCCGTCCTGCGCCAGGATCGTCCGGTTCCCCTGGTCCGTCTGGGTCAGGTAGACCCACGCTCCCGCGGAGAAGCTCTTGGTCGTGTCGATCACCGAAGCCGCGGTCTCGGCGTACCCGCTGGTGCCGTCGAACCACGCACCGACCCCTTGGCGCCCGGGGATCCAGCCGCTGCCGCCCTTCATAGTCGCGGTCTTGCCGTGACCGGACGAGTCAACGCCGACCGTGCCCTTGTCATCGTCGAACTTCCAGTACGCCGCCGTGTCGGTCGGCAGCACCGGAGTACCACCGCCCTGCTTCGGGTACGACGCGACGAGACTCTCGATCCGGGACTTGTCCAGCGCACCGACGTACAGGCGGACGTCATCGATCGCACCGGGCCAGTACTCCGCAGCATCGTTTGCGACGCGACCCCGTCCGAGTTGCAGCCCACCGGCGGCCGCCCAGGGTCTCTGGAGTGTGCCGTCGTCCTGACGGGTCGCGTTCACGTACAGCCAGAGCTGGTGGGCCTTGGCGTCATACACGCCGACCAGGTGCACCCACTGGTTCACGTCCGACTCCGTCGCGGAGACCGACGCCTTCGTGACCGTTCCGTCGGCCTCGGGCATCTCGAACGTCCAGGCACCGAGCTGGTTGTTGTCGGTGTCGCGGACATGGCCCAGCCGGAACTTGCTGGTGGCGCCACCGTCGAGGCTGACCGCAGTGGTGCGGCAGACCAGATTCGAGCCGAGGTCGCACAGCTCACGCAGCTTGACCCAGGAGGAGACCGTGAAGCTCTTCGCGGTGTCGACGTCGACACCGGCCGTGCTGACCGCGTCGCTCGTGCCGTTGAAGTTCAGCGCGTTGCCCAGCCGGCCCGGCACCCGGGTAGGCCCGGCGAGCGTGCCGACGCGGGCACCGACGGCGTCAGCCGCCGTCGGTCCACTCGGTTCGTCCAGCCGCCAGTTGTGGGCCAGCGACAAATCGCGGCCGGCCATCGTCTGGATCTCGTCGGCAAACAGCATCCGGTTGTAGACGGCGACGTCGTCGATCGCACCCGGGAACGGATCCACCACCGCACCGGTCGACCAGGTCGCCCGGCCGAGCCGCATGATCGGTTCACTCTGGATGCCGGCGTGCCGGTAGTCCTGCGTGCCGGCGACCACACCGTTGACATGCAGCGAGAGTTGGCCGGCCGATGCGTCGTACACGGCAGCCAGGTGGGTCCAGACGCCGACCTGTGGCGCGGGACCGGCCGCCCGGGTCTCAGTGCAGTTCATGTTCGCGTCGCAACTGCGCATCACGACGACCCAGCGCTTGTCCCAGGACACGTGCAGGTTGAAGACGCTCAGCCGGCCGGCGTCCTGCGAGACCACCGACGCATGCTTGGCGTCCGCGTCGAGCTTGGCCCAGGCTGCCACCGAGAAGCTGTTCCGCAGGTCCGGGAGTGGGCTCGGCGCTGCCAGGTGGGCGCCGTTGCCGATCAGCTTGAGAGCGAGATCGGAATCGGCCGGAACATTCGTCTGGCCACCGGTCCAGGCCGGTCCGCCGATCAGTTCGCCGGTCAGCGCCGGGGTCCGGCCGGAGCTGTCGGCCGGGTTGCCGTCCAGCTTCCAGTTCGCCACCGTGACGTTGCTTCGGGCAACGATGCCGGCGAGCTCGGACTCGGACAGCTCGCGGCTGTAGGCCCGGACGTCATCGACCAGGCCCTTCCACGGGTTGGTCTGGCCGCCCTCCCACTTACCTCGCCCGACGGTCAGCGGACCGGTCGCGTTGAAGCCGTTGTTCTGGGCCGTCGTACCGGCGTGCTTGCCGTTCACATACAGCCGCATCTGGTGCGCGGGAGCGTCGTACACGGCGGCCAGATGGGTCCAGGTGTTCAGCTGCGCGGCGACGTCGGAGCGCACCATCGCGTCGCCAGGCCTGGGCACGGTCTTGTCTTCCGACGGCATGTGCAGCTCCCACTTGCCGCCGTCCAGCGCGCGGTAGCCGAGGAAGAAGGCGCTGTTGACGGTGCCTTCGGCCGACAGCGCCGTGCGGTTGTTCCCGTCCGACGGCGCCTCGGCCAGGTTGACCCAGGCGGCGGTGGTGAAGCTCTGGTCGGTCCGGACAACCGGGCCGCCGGAGGCGAAGTCCGCGGGGTCGCCGCCGGGCAGCCGCAGGCCGCCGCCGAGCGCGCCGCCCGAGGTACCGGTGAACGCCGCGCGTCCGGTCAGCAGCAGATCCACGCCGCCGTCCACGTCGTTGCGGGCGGTCTGGCCGGCGAGTTCGTCGAATTTCCACTGACCGGTCCGGACGTTGTCACGGCCGACCGAGGACCGCACCTCGGTGTCGCTGAGCACCCGGTCGAAGACCTGGACCTCGTCGATCGCGCCGAGCCACGGATTGCCGACGACACCGTTCCACTTCTCCCGGCCGACCGTGAGCGGTCCGGCCGCGTGCCACGGGACGAAGTCCGCCGGCAGTTGGGTGTCGCCGACCTTGACACCGTTCAGGTACAACCGGACCCGGTTGGCCGGCCGGTCGAACACACCGGTCACCTGGGTCCAGACGCCACGCTGCAGGGCAGGGCCCTCGGTACCGCGAGCGGCGGGGTTGTCCTGGTCTGCGCTGACAAGCATGAAGGTGGTCTTCTTCGTGTCACCCCGGTAGTTGAGGTAGAAGCCACTCGCCCGGTTGCCCTGCTGGGAGGCGATGGCCATCCCTCGGGTATCCGACTGCGACTCCGGTTTGACCCACGCCGAGACGCTGAAGCTGTTGTCGGTCCGGGCGGCACTCGGTGCGGCGAAGTAGTCGTTCACCCCGTCGAGCCTGAGCGCGCTGCCGACCGCACCGGGACCATACGTCGGCGCGCCTTGCAGCGTGCCGTCCTTGTCGCCGAGGTAGGCCTCGTCAGTGGTGCTGCCGTTGAGCGGGTACTGGCTGAGCGCGCCGTTGCCGGCCCGGACGTAGATGTGGAGGGTCTTGATCGCGCTCTTGTTACCGGCCCGGTCGACGGACTGCACGAACAGGTCCTGCGGCCCGTCGACTGTCGGGACGAAGTCGAAGCTCGCCGAGCCGCCGAGGCCACTCGCCTCGGCTCGCGTGTTCGGCGGGTTCACCGTGCCCCACAGGTAGTGGTCGACATCCTTGGTGCCCTCGTCCGGCAGGTCCTTCTCGGTCCGCTCGACGGTGAACGTGCCCGGTACGCCGACGCCGCCGTGCCACCGGTTGTCCTCGCGATACAGCGACCCGGTCACCTTCGGCATCGAGCTGGGCGGGGTCTTGTCGACGACGAAGGGCCCCGGTCCGCGGACATACAGGCTGGAGTCGAGCAGGTGGCCGTTGTTCTCGTCGTGGTCCCAGCCGCGCACGTACCAGTCGATGGTCGCGCCGTCCGTCAGCTGGGCAGTCGTGTCGTGCCGCGCGCCTGAGCCCTGCGTGCCGCCGAACCGGCTGTCCACGACGCCATTGGTCCAGATGTCCCACTGCGGCTGGACCGAGTTGTTGTCGGGATCCGACAAGTTCGCCTTGAGGCTGATCGTGTTGCCGCTGAAGTAGGTCTTGCCCGCGCACCACTTGCACGGCGCCGGCAGGGTCGGGTCAGTGGCCAGGTCGTACGGGTTGTTGGGGGCCGTGTTGAAGCGGACCCGCAGCTTGGTCGCGGCCGGGTCGTACTTCCGCCAGAAGCTGCTGTCGGTCTCGCTGCCGGCCTCGATGTAGTAGGTCGAGAGGCCGCCGGTACTGATCGCGCTCCCCGGTACCGGGAAGTGGACCTCCTTCCAGCCGCCGCAGCCGCCGGCCGAGTTTGCCCGCGGTACGTCGACACCGGACAGGTGAGATCCGCCCGGCTTGTTGTTCCAGGTCGTTCCGCTGCCGACGGCCGAGCTTCCGTACAGGTTGTGCCGGCTGTCCGTGCAGTTGCCGCTGTGCACGACCGCGCTGTCGAGCGTGCCGCCCATGATCCGCTTGCCCTGCAGGAAGCCCCAGGCGCCGGTGTCGAACTGGAAATAGGACCGGGCCACGCCGATACCGTTGCAGCCGCTGAAGTTGCAGTAGCCGACCTGGGCGACGTTGTTGCCACCCGGGCTCGTGTTCGGGTACGCCGTACCGCCGTTGCCCGAGACCACCGAGGTCCAGTAGGTCTTCTCGTAGGTCCGCCAGTCCGGGTCGATCGTCACCGGGTAGACGGTCTTCGGGCCGCGCAGCAGCGCCAGATCCGGGATCAGTGTCAGCGACTTCGCATCCACCTTGACGCCCGCGACCGCCTTACCGCTGCCGGCGTCCCACATGGCCGACGGCGGAGCGGTGAAAGCGACCGCACCCTTGGCATCAAGGGCTTCCAGGCCGCCGCCTGTGGTGGTGCGGATCGTCAGGTTCTTGGTGGTCAGCCCGAGCCGGATCTTGTCCAGGGCGGGGTTCTTCGCCGCTACCGCGGTCTTGACCACGAGGTGCTGGGTGTAGCCGGTCGCGGTGGCCCTGAGGATCAGGTCGGTGCCGGGCAGGACCTCGGCGTACGTCGCGGTGTCGCCGCTCACCTTCGGCGTCGGCAGAGCACCCGGCCAGGTCAGTGCGAGCCGCTTGCCGTCCTTGCCGTAGCTCACCATCGGGAGTTCCGAACCGCCGCCGCTGAAGGCGAGATCGACCGTCGCCGACTTCGGCACCAGGGCGCCATCGGTACGGCGTACCAGGCCGGTCTCGATCGCCGTCCAGGTGTCGCCCTTCTTGGCCCGGACCGGGACGGCGCTGATCTCGAGGTTCAGTTCGCCGTTCGGCTGAGCGACCACGGTGCGCGTCTCGGTGCGGAGCGCCGACACCTCGACCGGTGTGCCTTGCCGGGTCGCGGCCGCGCGGGCCTGCGCCTCGTTCGGCGCGACCTTCACCTTCGGCGTCGTGGCCTTGGCCGGTGGTTTGGGGGGCTGCCCGGCGGGCAGCTTGGCTACCTGCTGACCGGCGCCTACCGCGGTGGCCGCGCCCAGCGGCAGCGTGACCGCTGTCAGCGTCAGCACGATCGAGCCGGTCAAGCCCTTCGCCCACCGGCTCATGGCATACCTCGAACGCATCGGTGTCCTCCCCAACGACTGCGGGTAGCGCACAGCACTCCCCCAACTCCCCATGACGTGACCGGTCGGCCATCAGTGGACGAATTACGCCAGCCGAAGGGCCCTGAAAGCCAACGCTTAGAGGACCGTCTAAGCGTCAGGCGCTGCCCCAGCGGACGAACGGTTAGAGGCTGGTCTAAGCGAGCACCGAAGAGCCCGTGTCCGAGCGACGATCCCCCCGCCGGTCCAGGAGGGACCGAGGTTCCGCCCCGCGATCAGCGGGGCGGAACACCCCGTACGGCGTACTCCGGGTGCTCAAATCCGGCGGACACCCGGGTCGGTGCTGGGCTCAGGTCCCCTCTGCGGTGACAATGGGCCCCAGCCGCCAAGCAACTCGCTCGTGAGTTGCTGTCACCGAGGAGCCCGCAGACCCGCATGGCACGCCGTACCAGCAGCACCGCCGAACCCGAGGACTTCGAGGAGCACATCCTCGATGTCGACGTCTCCGACGAGATGCGCAGCAGCTTCCTGGAATACGCCTACTCGGTGATCTACTCCCGGGCCCTGCCCGACGCCCGGGACGGCCTGAAACCGGTCCAGCGCCGGATCCTGTTCTCGATGGCGGAGAACAACATCCGCCCCGACCGCGGTCACGTGAAGAGCGCCCGCGTCGTCGGTGAGGTGATGGGTAAGTACCACCCGCACGGCGACGGCGCGATCTACGACGCCCTGGTCCGGACCGCGCAGCCCTGGTCGATGCGGCTGCCGCTGATCGACGGCCACGGAAACTTTGGATCTCTGGACGATGGTCCGGCTGCGATGCGATACACCGAGTGCCGGATGGCGCCGTCCGCGGTCGCGATGACGAACGGCCTGGACGAGAACGTCGTCGACTTCAAGCCGAACTACGACGGCCGCGAAGAAGAGCCGGCCGTGCTGCCGTCCGCCTTCCCGAACCTGCTGGTCAACGGCGCCGCCGGGATCGCGGTCGGGATGGCCACCAACATGGCCCCGCACAACCTGGTCGAGGTGATCCAGGCCCTGCGGCACCTGATCAAGTCGCCGGCTGCCGACATCGACGACCTGATGCGCTTCATCCCCGGTCCGGACCTGCCGACCGGCGGCAAGATCGTCGGGCTGGAAGGCATCAGGGACGCCTACCTGAACGGCCGCGGCAGCTTCAAGATGCGCGCCACCGCCCGGATCGAGAACGTCACCCCCCGGCGCAAGGGCATCGTCGTCACCGAACTGCCCTACACGGTCGGCCCGGAGAAGGTGATCGAGAAGATCAAGACGCTGGTCCAGGCCAAGAAGCTGCAGGGCATCGCCGACGTCAAGGACCTGACCGACCGGGCCCACGGCACCCAGCTGGTGATCGAGGTCAAGAACGGCTTCGTCCCCGAGGCGCTGCTCGAGCAGCTCTACAAGATGACGCCGCTGGAGGACTCGTTCTCCATCAACGCGGTCTGCCTGGTCGACGGCCAGCCGCGCACGCTCGGGCTGAAGGAACTGCTCGAGGTCTACCTCGGCCACCGCTACGACGTCACCCGCCGGCGCAGCGAGTTCCGCCGGAAGAAGGCGCAGGACCGGCTGCACATCGTCGACGGTCTGCTGGTCGCGATCCTCGACATCGACGAGGTCATCCAGATCATCCGGTCCAGCGACGACGCGGCCGCGGCCCGGACCCGGTTGATGGACATCTACGACCTGACCGAGATCCAGACCAACTACATCCTGGACATGCCGCTGCGCCGGCTGACCAAGTTCTCCAAGCTGGAGCTGGAGACCGAGAAGGCCGAGCTCGAGCGCGAGATCGAGAAGCTGACCGCGATCCTCGAGGACGAGTCGCTGCTGAAGAAGATCGTCTCCGACGAGCTCGCCGACGTCGCCAAGACGTACGGCACCCCGCGGCGTACGGTCCTGCTGGAGTCTTCCGGCGCGACCAAGACCGCGGCCGTACCGCTCGAGGTCACCGACGACCCGTGCTGGGTGCTGCTGAGCTCCACCGGCCTGCTGGCCCGCACCAACGGCGTGGAGCCGTTCGGCCCCGGCGAGGACAGGGCCAAGCACGACGCGATCGTGTCCGCGATCAAGAGCACCGCCCGCGGACAGTACGGCCTCGTCACCAGCGCCGGCCGGCTGATCCGGCTGGAGTCGCTCGACCTGCCCGCGGTACCGACGACCGCCAGCGCGCCGAACCTGCAAGGCGGCGCACCGGTCCCGGAGTTCATCTCGCTGGAGCCGGGCGAGAAGGCCCTGGCCCTCACCACGATGGACCCGGACTCCATCGGCCTCGCCCTCGGTACTGCGACCGGCGTCGTCAAGCGGGTCACCCCGGACCACCTGAGCAACCGTGACTCGTGGGAGATCATCCGCCTCACCGACGGCGACCAGGTCGTCGGCGCGGTCGAGCTGACCACGGGCGAAGAGGAACTCTGCTTCATCACCAGCGACGCACAGCTCCTGCACTACAGCGCCTCAGCTGTCCGACCACAAGGCCGTACTGCGGGCGGCATGGCCGGTGTGCGCCTGACGACCGGAGCGAAGGTGACCTACTTCGGTGCGGTGGAGCCGGGCAAGGAGGCGCACGTCCTGACCATCTCCGGCTCGTCCTCGGCGCTGCCGGGCACCGAGGTCGGCGCGGTCAAGGTGACGCCCTTCAGTGAGTACCCGAGCAAGGGCCGGGCGACCGGTGGCGTCCGCTGCCACCGGCTGCTCAAGGGCGAGGACGGGCTGCTGCTCGCCTTCGTCGGAGCGGCCCCGATCAAGGCCAGCGCCAACAGTGGCGCCCCGGTCGACCTTCCCCCGCTGGACCCCCGCCGCGACGGTTCCGGCGTACCGGTGGCTCAGCCGATCGCGGCCGGTGCCGCAGACCTGGCAGGCTGAGTACATGAAGAGACTGCTCGCGCTCAGCGCGGCAATGGTGCTGGCTGTGTCACTGGCCAGTTGCAGCGACGACAAGAAGACCGACGGCGGCGACGGCAAGAAGGGCGACGACCCGGTCGCTCTGCTGACGGACGTCAAGAAGACGATCGACGAAGCCGCCAGCGTGCACCTCGTGATCACCGGGCGGGACCTGCCTGACTCCGGCCAGGTGCTGGCCAGCGGTGACGGCGTCGCCACCCACGCCCCGGCGTTCAAGGGCAAGCTGACGGTCCGCTCCTCCGGCTCGCCGATCGATGCCGAGGTGATCGCGGTCGGCAGCAAGGTCTACGCGAAGCTGCCGTTCACCCCGAGCTTCATCGAGCTGCCCCCGTCGCAGCTGGCCGGTCTGGGCGCGCCCGACCCGGCCATCCTGCTCGATCCGAACAAGGGCTTGACGTCGGTGCTGCCGACGCTGAAGGATCCCAAGATCAAGGGTGAGACCCGGGAAGGCTCGAAGGTCCTCACCGAGGTCACCGGTGCCGTCCAGGGCAAGACGCTGCAGGGCATCTTCCCGAAGGCACCGGCCGACCAGGACTTCCCGAGCACCTTCAAGATCGACAAGGACACCAAGCAACTCGTGTCCGCGACGATCACCGGCCCGTACTACGACGGCGCCACCAGCAGCTATGACGTCACCCTCGACAAGTACGGCGAGCAGGTAGTGATCACCAAGCCGTGAGCGCCAGCCCTCGGACGCGGCTGACCCTGGCGTCAGTCGCGGTCGCCTTCGCGGCGGCCGACACGTACGTCGTCGTACTGGCGTTGCCCGACATGATGGCCGGGGTCGGCCTGTCCGCGGATCAACTGCAGCGGGCAGCCCCGATCGTGTCGGGCTTCCTGCTCGGCTACATCGCCGTACTCCCGCTGATCGGCCGCATCGCCGACGTGGTCGGCCGGACGCCTGTACTGGTCGGCGCGCTGATCCTCTTCGCAGTGGGCTCGCTGATCACGGCCGGCGCCTACGACCTGTCGTTGGTGGTCACCGGGCGATTCCTGCAAGGTGTCGGCGGTGGTGGTCTCGTCCCGGCGACCCTTGCCCTGGTCGCCGACCTCTGGCCCGCTGAGAGGCGAGGACTCCCACTAGGTGTGGTGGGAGCAGTCCAAGAGCTGGGGTCGGTGCTAGGGCCGCTCCTGGGTGCTGCTGTGCTCGCCATCGCCGACTGGCGCTACATCTTCTGGCTGAACCTCACTGTCGCCGTAGTACTCGCGCTACTCCTTCGCGGCCTCCAACGACCACCCCTGTCGGCTGCAGTCGGATTACTGGCCTGCATAGCCCTCGGCCTCACCCTGACGGCACCAGACCGACTCGCGAACGGGATCACGCTCGGCCTGCCGTTTGTGCCGTTCAGTGGCGAGTCCCGGCTCCTGACGCCTATCGGTGTCGTCACACTCGTGCTGCTCGTCCTGTGGCTGGCGCTGATCCTCTTCAAGAGCCGGGCGAGCCTTGCCGACTTGGTGAAGAAGGTGGACCTGGTCGGCGCCCTTCTGCTCGCAGTGGCGTTAGCGGGCGTCGTACTGGCCTTTGCTACAGCTGACCCCGAGCGGGAGGTGATGGCACCGGCCGGTCCCTGGCTACTGGTCGCCGCTGCGGTCTTCGCTGTCGCCTTCGCCCTGTGGCAGCGCCGTACTGCGCAAGCGATCATCCCGCCAGGCCTGCTCGGCGCCAGACCGGCCTGGGGCTCCCTAGTGGTCAGCTTCCTGGTCGGAGCTGCCCTGATCGCAGCACTGGTCGACGTCCCCGTCTTCGCCCGTACTACGCAAAGCGGCGGCCAGCTCGCTGCGGCGCTGGTCCTGCTGCGGTTCCTGGTCGCGTTGCCGATCGGTGCTGTCATCGGTGGCTGGCTGACGCGCCGGTACGGCCTGGGCCTCATCACCGGCGTCGGACTGGCCCTGGCCGGAGCCATGTTCGTCCTGATGGCCTTCTGGGACAAGGACGCGCTCAAGCACGCACCCGCCACGATCACTCTGCTCGTGTGCGGTTTCGGCTTCGGGCTCGCCCTCTCGCCGGTCAACACGGCGATCCTCGGCGCCACCCGGCCGGACAGCCATGGGCTGGTCAGCGCCCTCATCGTCGTGGCCCGGATGGTCGGCATGCTCGTCGGCGTCTCAGCCCTGACCGCGATCGGGCTGCGTCGCTACTACACGATCGTCGATGACATTGCGTCACCGAACGAACTCTGTCCGGCGAACCCCGGATCGTGCCGGCCGTTCGTCGACGCGCTCCGCGAGGCGGGCATTTCACAAGTGCACACGATCTTCGCCGGGGCGGCGATCTGCGCCTTCGCGGCGGCCGTGGCGGCCCTCCTGCTGCTCGGGCGACGGCCCGCCGAGGCCGAGGCTGTCCACAGGTGATGGTGGTCATGGGGACCGGCTGTCTGCTCGCGTAACGTGATGGCTGTGAGCGCGACAAACGAGGCGATCGGCAGGCCGGGCCTTTGCTCGACCATCTGCCGAGAGCTGCAAGAGCCGATGCCGGGTACGGCGGTTGTCGCCACCGGCTGGCTGGTCGTCGAGCAGCCGGGTCCGTGGGGACGCAAGGCTGAGACGGAGAGCCATCTCGATCCGGAGTTCGGGGCCAGGATCGACGCCGACGCGAAGAAAGCGGACCTGCGCTTCGGGCTGATCCGCTCCCCCGGCCGGCACGCCGACGCAGTACCGCGATCACATCAGGTGTACGTCGCCAGCACGGTGCCGGGCCGGACGTGGTTGCTGGGCGGCTGTGTCGATGACCCGAAGAAGCTCGCCGAGCTGGACCTCGAAGCTGTCAGTCGTGGCGACCGTGCGGGCGCCGTCAGGTCGCTGCCCGAGCTTGCGCCGGTCACCGAGCCGGTGCTGCTGGTCTGCACGAACGGCAAGCGCGACGAGTGCTGTGCGCTGCTCGGGCGGCCGATCGTCAATGCTCTGGCTGCTCTGGCTCCCGGACGGGTGTGGGAGGCGAGCCACCTCGGCGGGCACCGCTTCGCGCCGACCGCTACTCTGCTGCCCGCAGGGATCATGTACGGCCAGCTCGACGTGGAGACGGCCGCAGCCATCCTCGCCGCGGCCGACCGCGGCGAGACCGTACTCGAGAAGCTGCGCGGCCGGTCCACCTGGACCAAGCGCGGCCAGCTCGCCGAGATCACCGTCCGCAACCTCATCGGCGAGGCCGGACTCGACGCCCTGAGCGTCGTGGCGGAAGACCTGGAGACCGTCACGGTCAAACATCTCGACGGCCGGAGCTGGACCGTCGAGGTGACCAGCGAGTCCGCCGATCCACCCCGCCCGGAGTCTTGCGGAAAGGAACCCTTCGCCATGTCGATCCTGCGTGCCGCAAATGTCACCCCAGGAGCACCGCGATGACCGCCGAGCCTCAACTCACCGGGTTCGAGGACCTGCTGGCCGCGAACGCCGACTACACCAAGAACTTCCAGTACAGCGGGTTCGACGGCATCGCCCACGCCGGCATCGGCGTCGTCACCTGTATGGACTCCCGGATCCCGCCGCTGGAGCTGCTCGGCCTCAAGCCGGGTGACGCGAAGGTACTGCGCAGCGCCGGCGCCCGGGTCACCGAGCTGACGCTGACCGGCCTGGTCCTCGGCGTGCAACTGCTCGGCGTCCGCCGGATCATGGTCATCCCGCACACTCGCTGCGCGATGGCGGCGATGACCGAGGACGAGATGCGCGCGAAGGTCGAGCGCGCCGCCGGCAAACCGGCCGGCTACCTCCCGCTGAACGTCATCCCCGACCAGCTCGAGGCCCTGCGCCGCGACGTCGCCGCGGTCCGCGAACACCCCCTGATCGGCGACGAGATCCTCGTCGGCGGCTTCATGTACGACGTCGACAACGGCAAGCTCACCCAGGTCAGCTGAACGCGATAACAGCCCCTGTGCTGCCCGGAGAGGGGCGTGTAACACGCTGTTCACAAATGGGCAACAGGTCCGTAATTGCTGCTTGACACTGTCGACATCGGCCGGTTCAGGAACACCTGAGGGGACGGCCTCGATGAAGGGACAGACGGTTGACCTACAAGGCCGAGTACATCTGGATCGACGGTACCGAGCCGAGCGCGCGGCTTCGCTCGAAGACGCGGATCCTCGCCGACGGCGAAGCGCTGCCGGAGTGGGGTTTCGACGGTTCGAGCACCAACCAGGCACCGGGTGACAACTCGGACTGCGTACTCAAGCCGGTCTTCTCGTGTCCCGACCCGATCCGCGGCGGCGCCCACTTGCTGGTGCTGTGCGAGGTCTACCTCGTCGACGGCACCCCGCACCCGACCAACCACCGGGCCAAGCTGCTCCCGATCGCCGAACAGTACGCCGAGCAGGATTCCTGGTTCGGCATCGAGCAGGAGTACACCTTCTTCCAGGAGGGACGCCCGCTCGGCTTCCCGGCCGTCGGCTTCCCCGCCCCGCAGGGCCCGTACTACTGCGGCGTCGGCGCCGACGAGGTCTACGGCCGCGAGATCGTCGAGAAGCACCTGGACGCCTGCATCGAGGCCGGCCTGAAGGTCTCCGGCATCAACGCCGAGGTGATGCCCGGCCAGTGGGAGTTCCAGATCGGCCCGGTCGGTCCGGTCGACGTCGCCGACCACCTGTGGGTGGCCCGCTGGCTGCTCTACCGCATCGCCGAGGAGTTCGACGTCGCCGCGACCCTGGACGCCAAGCCGGCCAAGGGTGACTGGAACGGCGCCGGTGCGCACACCAACTTCTCCACCCGGGCCATGCGCGAGGGCTACGACGCGATCATCACCGCCTGCGAGTCGCTCGGTGCCCCGGGCAAGGTCGACGAGCACATCGCCGGCTACGGCCACGGCATCGAAGAGCGCCTGACCGGCGCCCACGAGACCGCACCGCACGACGTCTACAGCTACGGCGTCTCCGACCGCGGCGCCTCGGTCCGGATCCCCTGGCAGGTCGAGGTGGACAAGAAGGGCTACATCGAGGACCGCCGCCCCAACGCCAACATCGACCCCTACAACGTCACCCGCCTCCTGGTGAACACCTGCTGCGCCGCCCTGGAAAAGGCCGGCCAGGTCTGACCACGGCACCTCGACACCGGCCGGGTCCTCAGGAGAAGAGGACCTTGCCGGTGTCGAGTTCGTAGTACGCGCCGACGAGTTTGACCTTGCCGGCCTTCTCCAGCGGGCCGATGACGGTGGACTTGCGGAGTTGGGCGAGGACCAGGTCGACGTTGGCGTGTACCGCGTTGGCGAGGCGGTCGCCGGCATGGCCCGCGACCTGTCTCACCGCTGGGGACAGCGCCTCGACGAGGTAGCCGATCTCGCCTTCGGCTTCGGAGTGCTTCGCGTCGACCGCTTTGATGGTGGCGTCGAGCGCGCCACACCGCTGATGACCAAGCACCACCAGCAGCGGTGTACCGAGCTCGGCGATGCCGAACTCCAGGCTGCCGGTCACTGAGTGATCGAGTACGCCGCCCGCACTGCGAACGACGACGAGGTCGCCCAGGCCACGGTCGAAGACGAGCTCGATCGGGACCCGTGAGTCGACGCAGCCGAGCACGGTCGCGAACGGATGCTGCGACTTGCTGACTGCGACTCGGCGTTCGGTGCCCTCGTCGGTGTGCAGGGCATGGTTGGCGGCGAACCGGTCGTTGCCCTCCCGCAGCCGCTGCAAGGCCTGCTCGCCGGTCCTGATCGCCGGCTCGGTCTCTGGCGCACCGACCGGCTCGACGGTCGCCGGAGGCTGAGTACCGCCGCTCTCGGCGCCGGGCTGGTCACTGGCGGCGCAGGCGGTCAAGGCCGAGGCGCCGAGCGTCGTACCCAGTGCTGCGGTCGCTGCGGTGGTCAGGAAGCGGCGGCGTGATGTGGCGGGATCGGTCACAGATTGCTCCTCACGAGACACGTGGCGTTGGGGCGGCGCCACTCCCGACGGTAGCGGTCTGCATACTGTCTGCCATAGACAATCCTGTTCGGATCTCTCGGCGTGGGGCCCAAGATCTGATAGACAACGCGTATGAGACTCCGCCCAAGCTCTCTTCCACGCTTCGTCCTGGTCGGCGCGCTGGCTCTTGCCACCGCCCTGACCGCCGCTCCGTCGGCGACGGCGCTGCCGCTGACCGACCAGTCCTGTTTCGACACCGGCGTGACCGGCACGGTCGAGGAGCAGCGCCTCGACAACGGCATCGCCGGCGGCCCGTCGGTACCGGCCGAGATCCTGGCCCGGTCCGGCTTCAATCGCCAGGTCGAGGCGTTCAGCAGGCTGCTCTGCGCAGTACCGAGCCGTGCCGCGAGCGCTCTCGTCCGCGTCC
Organism: Kribbella catacumbae DSM 19601; assembly: GCF_000372465.1. Taxonomy (GTDB): domain Bacteria; phylum Actinomycetota; class Actinomycetes; order Propionibacteriales; family Kribbellaceae; genus Kribbella; species Kribbella catacumbae. The sequence goes on along the minus strand of NZ_AQUZ01000016.1, from coordinate 56,199 downwards.
AGGGCGAGGTGCTCTGGCGTACCGCGACCCACCGTGCCCAGCACCCGCAGACGGCGCCTGCTCTGCCGTCCTCCGACGACCGCGGCCTCTACTGGGCCCGCATCTCGATGGCACTCGCGCTACGCCAGTGGCAACCCGACTTCGGCCTCGGTACGGCGGAACGCGCCGAGCTGATCCGGAGCCTGGAGTACTCCTCCCGCGGGATCACCAGCACCCGGTTCTCCCCCGGCGTACGGAAGATCCTGGTCACCGGGTTCGACCCGTTCACGCTGGATGCCGACATCCGGATCGGCAACCCGTCGGGCGCGAACGCGCTCACCCTCGACGGTCGGCGCTGGAAGGTGAACGGCAAGACCTACGAGATCCAGACGATGGTCTTCCCGGTTCGCTACACGGACTTCGACGAGAACATGGTCGAGAACGCGCTGAAGCCGCACTACCAGGGCGGACCCCAGCACGCGGACATGGTGATGACCGTCAGCCAGGGCCGGGTCGGGATCTTCGACCTGGAGGCGTTCAACGGCCGCCGCCGCTCCGTCAGCTCGATCGGTGACAACAACAACCTCTGGGGTGGCGGCACGATCAACGCGCCGGTCGTCTCGCCGAGCATGCCGGCCGGGCCCGAGTGGCTGACCGCGAGCCTGCCGATGGCCCGGATGTCCGGCGCGCCGGTGCCGGCCCAGTTCCGGACCAGGGTCAACACCTCGGTGCTGGAGATCCCAGCAGGCGAGACCACGCCGGTACGCCGTCCCGATGGCCCGACTCCTGGCTCGATCGCCTCCGAAGGCGCCGGCGGCGGCTACCTCAGCAACGAGATCGCCTACCGCAACACCCTCCAGCGCGACCTACTCGACCCGTCGATGCCGGCCGGCCATCTGCACGTCCCGGTTCTGCGATTCGACGTCAGCAACACGACCGCGATCACCGACCCGACGTACGAGACCAATCGCGACCAGATCATCCAGGGCGCCCACTCAGTACTGCGAACCGCCCTCGGCTGAAACTCTGCAGACGCTCAGTTGCCGGCGAAGTTGGCCTTGGCGGTGTCCAGGGCCTCTTCGCCGACCTCGCGGAGGTGAGTCGCCACGGACCAGCGGACGCCGAACGGGTCGCGGAAGGTTGCGGCGCGGGCTCCGTAGAAGGTGTCCGCGAGGGGCTTCTCGATGGTCGCGCCGGCCTTCTCGGCGGCGTTGACGGTGGCGTCGACGTCCGGCACGTAGAGGTTCATCGCGTACGTCGGCAGCGCGTCCCTGGCCGGCGCCGCAACACCGACCTCGGGATAGGCGTCGGACAGCATGAACCCGGTGCCGTCGATCTCCAGCTCGGCATGGCCGATCCGGCCGTCCGCGCCGACGAAGGGCGTCTCGGTCGGGCGGGCACCGAACACTTCGCCGTACCACTCGATCGCCTTGGCAGCGTCACGGCAGCACAGGTACGGCGTCAACACGCGGCCGTGCGGCGGCAGGTAGGAGTTCATGGGCACATCCTGTACCGGCCGACCCACGAAAGACCACGGCTCAGCTGGCGAGGACGACCGGGAACGCCTGCAGGACCGAAGCGAAGTGATGCGTCGGCGTGGCCCCCGATGGGTGATGGTCGCCGATCAGCACAGTGGACAGGCCCGCAGCGATCCCGCCCGCGATGTCGTACGCCGGATGGTCACCCACCATCCAGCCGCCGGCCAAGGTCGCGCCGGTCTGCGCCGCCGCGATCTTGAAGATCCGGGCATCGGGTTTGCGGACGCCGACCGCGTCGGAGATGCAGCAGTAGTCGACGGCCGCGCCGATCCCAGTGTGCTCCAGCTTGAGCGACTGCTGCACAGAGCCACCATTCGTGACGACGGCAACCCGCCACCCCGCAGTACGAAGTGAGGCGAGTCCTTTGAGCACCGGCTCCTCAACCCAGGTGAAGCGCGGATGCTCATGGTCATAGGCGTCGACCATCGCCGACACCTCAGCACTCAACCCGAAGCGTTCCTTCACCCCCGCGAACAGCTCAGCCCGCGCCCGGAACCCACCCTCATCATGAGCCAGTAGCCACTCAACACCCTCCGACCCAAGCCCCTCACGCTGCGCCCACCACTCAGCCCACGCAAGAAACGCCCCATCCCGATCGATCAACGTGTTATCCAAATCAAAACAAGCCACCCGAGCCATCCCAGAATCCTGCCACGCCCCACCACCCCACCCCGAGCCAGCGCGAACCCTCCCAGGGGTTGACCCCAAGCCAGTAAGAAAGAGGTCTCGGGGAGGTACCCCGAACCGCTGCGCACGCACGCCCCGGCCCCGATGCCCCGACTCGCCGCGGGAAGCGTGCCCTGGCCGGAGATGGGTATGCGCGGGCGACCGAACCTTCCCGCGACCGCGCGCCCAGGGGTCTGGGCATTGACCCTGGCCACGGCCGGAGTACTGGTGTCTCGTCGCCAAACCGGCCGGCGTGACGTCCAGCAGAGTGATGTGTACGAGCTGCCCGGCCGGCGCACGCCAGTCCGATCGCACGGCTCCCGCCGACCACCCCGAGACACCTTGTGCACCGGCCAGGCACCCAATCCACCCAACGACGCCGAGCCCGTGCCCAAAGCCGACTAGCCTCGCCGGTCGGGGAGGAAAATGTCCCGGATCGGGCGCAAAACCCGCCTCAAGTCCCGCGAAAATCCTCCCCGGCCCTCGTGCACCACCCTGCTGGACGGCACCGCAGCTAGCGGCCCGCCAATCGGCCCGGCCTCGGCTCAGTTCGCTGAGCAATCGGGGGGCTTACCCCCTCCTGAAGGGGATCACCCACTGGTAGACCAAGGGGCTAAGCCCCCAACGATGGGCGAACCCCTCAACGGCACGGGCAACCCCACTCAGCCGTGCGGCCCAGGCGCGCCAGATGGGTCATGCCGGGTACGGCGGGCCGAGTACGGGGTACCCGGTACGCCGTACTCGTCCCGGTAGGGCGTACTCGTCCCGGTACGGCGTACTCGGTCCGGTTCGGCGTGCCGGGTGTGACCGGCCGGGCTCGATCGGGGGGCGCCGACGCGACCCGAGCCAGGCGACCGGAGCCGACGGGGAGTACGAGCCGGCGATGTCGGCGAGCCAGGGGTGCTGGGTGGGGGGTTATGCGTCGATGCGGGTCTCGTCGAGCTCGTAGGCGCCTTGGACCAGGAACTCCTTACGGGGGGCGACGTCGTTGCCCATCAGCAGGTCGAAGACCCGCGCGGCGTCTTCTCCGTCGTCGACGGTGATCCGGCGCAGGGTGCGGTGCCGCGGGTCCATCGTGGTCTCCGCCAACTGGTCCGCGTCCATCTCACCGAGACCCTTGTAGCGCTGCGGGGGCTCTTTCCAGCGAACGCCCTTCTTCATCAGCTCGGCCGACTTCCGCTGGTACTCCGCGTCGCTGTAGGTGTAGATGTACTTCTCCTGACCCTTCTTCGGGTTGGTCAGTTCGAAGCGGTGCAGCGGTGGTACGGCGGTGTAGACCCGGCCCGCGTCGACCAGCGGGCGCATGTACCGGAAGAACAGCGTCGCCAGCAGGCACCGGATGTGGGCGCCGTCGGAGTCGGCGTCGGCCATGAAGATGATCTTGCCGTAGCGCGCCTGCTCGAGATCGAAGGTCCGGCCCGAGCCGGCCCCGACCACCTGGATGATCGAGGCGCACTCGGTGTTCTTCAGCATGTCGGCGACGGACGCCTTCTGCACGTTCAGGATCTTGCCCCGGATCGGCAGCAGCGCCTGGAACTCCGAGCTCCGGGCCAGCTTCGCCGTACCGAGTGCCGAGTCGCCCTCGACGATGAACAGCTCGGAGCGATCGACGTCGTTGCTGCGGCAGTCGGCCAGCTTGGCCGGCAGCGCCGACGACTCCAGCGCGGTCTTGCGCCGCTGCAGCTCACGATGCTGCCGCGCCGCCACCCGGGTCCGGGAGGCCGCGACGATCTTCTCCATCACCGCGCGCGCCTGGGCCTTCATGACGCCCTTGGTCGAGCCGAGGAACGCCTCCAGCTCGGTCTGCACCACCTTCGCGACGATCCGCGAGGCGGCCGGCGTGCCGAGCACCTCCTTGGTCTGGCCGTCGAACTGCGGCTCGGACAGCCGGACCGTCACCACCGACGTCATGCCTTCCAGCACGTCGTCCTTGATCAGCTCCTCGCCGCTCTTCAGCAGCCTGGTGCCGTTCATGGCGTTGGTGAAGGCCTTCGGCAGTGCGCGCTCGAAGCCGGCCACGTGCGTGCCGCCCTTCGGCGTCGCCACGATGTTCACGAACGACCGCAGCTCGGTCTCGTAGCCGTCACCCCAGCGGACCGCGATGTCGACCTCGAGGTCGCGCTCGACGTCGGTCGGCGTCATGTGACCGGCGTCGTCGAGCATCGGCACGGTCTCGGTGAAGTGGCCGGTACCGGACAGCCGGACGACCTCGGTGACCTTCTGGTCGGTGGCCAGGAACTCGCAGAACTCGCTGATCCCGCCCTCGTGCTTGAACGACTCCTCGGTCGGCTCGTCGCCGCGCTCGTCCCGCACCACCAGCTCGAGGCCGGGCACCAGGAACGAGGTCTGCCGGGCCCGGGTGACCAGTTCGTCGTAGTTGAAGGCCGCGTCCTTGGTGAAGACCTGCCGGTCCGCCCAGTACCGGATCCGGGTGCCCGTCACGCCCTTCTTCGCCCGGCCGGCCTTGCGCAGGCCGACCGCCGGAGTGAACCCAGCCGAAGCGCCCTCCCCGTCGAACTCACCGGCGACCCCGCGCCGGAACGACGTCGTCCAGATCGAGCCACCGCGGTCGACCTCGACGTCGAGCCGCGCGGACAGCGCGTTCACGACCGAGGCGCCGACGCCGTGCAGACCACCAGAGGCGTTGTACGACCCGCCGCCGAACTTGCCGCCGGCGTGCAGCTTGGTGAAGACCACCTCGACACCGCTGAGCTTGGTCTTCGGCTCGATGTCGACCGGGATGCCGCGCGCCTTGTCGCGGACCTCGACCGAACCGTCGCTGTGCAGCACGATGTCGATCCGCTCACCGTGCCCGGCGAGTGCCTCATCGACGGAGTTGTCGATGATCTCCCACAGGCAGTGCATCAGACCACGGCTGTCGGTCGAGCCGATATACATCCCCGGCCGCTTGCGGACAGCCTCCAGTCCTTCGAGGACAAGTAGGTGCCGTGCGTTGTACGTCGGGTCGAGATCGGCGGTGCGAGGCGTCGGGGCGGCCACTGGGCTCCTTCACTGGTTCACAAGCAGACAAACGTGCGTGGCCGGAACCACTGCACGCGGACAGCCTACGCAGCCGCACCCCCAAAATCCGGGAGGGTCACCGGTGTGGGCAGGATCCGGGCGGGGTACTCACCAAACAGCAGATACCGTTACGGAGAAAGGTGTTCCAGCAGATATCGATCCGGACTCGATCCCCGTGTTTTACGACACTCCGTTCGTGCGCACCCAGTCACGAACCTGTAGCGCACAGTGAAAGTAGACACGCCCGGCACCGGTGGGAACAGCAGATCACCCGAATCCGAAACGATTCCCCGTCAATATGCGTCATAAGGGAACAGGTGGTTCGTCTCACATTCGGACACGCTGCACCTACCGGGAAGCGATCCGCATGTCAGGATGTTGCTATCTGGTGAGTACGGAACTAGATGAGATGAGGCCTCAAGTGACTACAGCACTCGCCCCGAGTTCGACCCTGTCGGCTGCGGACCGTTGTGACCGCTGCGGCGCGCAGGCCTACGTTCGTGTCACCCTGACCAGCGGTGGGGAGCTGCTTTTCTGCGCCCACCATGGACGGGAGCACGCGGACAAGCTGCGCAACATCGCGATCACCATTCACGACGAGACGGGAAAGCTCGAAGAGACTCCCGCCGCGTCGGTCCCTGCGGAGGGCGACCGGTAACCCGGCCTCGCGGCGCCAACGAGGGCGCTTCCCGCTCCTGATCTTCGATGGCGGTCACCCGGCAGGGTGGCCGCCATCCGTCATGTCTAGATGATCACCGGTGCAGTGCCGAATACATCTCCCACCCCACCGCCCCGGTCGCCCGCAGGCGGGCCGTGCCGACGCAGTTCCCGCCAGGCCGCCGCCATCCGGTCGACCGCGTCAGTCATCACTTCGGCCGGGTAGCTGAACGGCACCCGCAGATAGCCGTCGTGCACTCCCGTCGGATCCATCGCCCGGCCGGCGACGACCTCCACGCCATGCCGCAGCGCGACCTGGGCGAAGACCCGCGCATCCGTGTCCGGCAACTGAATCCACAACGCCGATCCGCCGTCCGGTTCGGCCCACCCCCATTCAGGTAGGCGTTCCGTCAGTAACTGACCGAGCAAGTGTTTCCGGCCGGTCGCGAGCTTTGCCCTGGCGGAAGTGAGTTCGGTCAATCTCGGCAGCAATCGCGCGGTGAGTGCCTGGTCGATCACCGGGCTGCCGAGATCCGCGAGTGCCTTGTGCCGCGCGAGCCGCTCGACCAATGGCCGCGGCGCCCGGATCCAGCCGATCCGCAAACCGCCCCAGACGGCTTTCGAGACCGACCCGATGGTGAACACTTCGGCGTCCTTCGGTGCGAAGGAGGCCAACGGCGCCGGTACGTCCGGCCCGGCGGGGTCCCAGGCGGAGTACGCGTTGTCCTCGACCACCACGACGCCATGCTTGGCTGCCAGCTCAGCGACCTGTCTGCGGCGTGCTGCCGACATCAACCGGCCGGTCGGGTTGTGGAAGGTCGGCATCACGAACAGCATCGCGGGCTGATGCTCCTTGAACGCGGCCGCCAGCAGATCAGGACGTACCCCGGCGTCATCCAGCGGTACGCCGACCACTCGCCCGCCGGCAGCCCCGAAGAGGTCGAAGCAGCCCGGCCAACTCGGTTGCTCGATGACGACGGCCGCGCCGGTTCGCAGGTACATCTGTGTCACCAGCGCGATCGCCTGGTGGGCTCCACTCGTCACCACGATCTCGTCCGGGCTGGTCGGCAGCCCCGCCTCGGCGAAGTGCTCCGCGATCCGCACCCGGAGTACCTCGAGCCCGCGCGGGTGATAGCCGACGCCCTGCAGCAGCAATGGCAACTCGGTCCGCGCCAGGTCCTCGACCTCGGCCGCTAGCTCGGGGATGCCGGGATCGACGGCGTACGTCATCGCGATCACCTCGCCGGGGCCGATCGCGATCCGGTGGAACAGCGATTCGCCGTACCCGGTGGGCATGCGCTTGTCGGCGGTTGAGCGGCCTTGCCCCGTGGACGGCGAAACGGTGGTGCCGCTCCCCCGGCGGCTCTCGACGAGTCCGCGGGCGCGTAGTTCGTCGTACGCCGCGACGACCGTGGAGCGGCTGACCGCGAGCGCGTCGGCCAGTGGGCGTTCGGCCGGCAGCCGGGCGCCGACCGGGAGCTCGGCCGATCCGATCAGCGCGGCGATCGCATCGGCGAGGCGGCGGTACAGGCCGCCGGTGCCGGTGGTCAGCCGGCGCCCGATCAGATCCGCGAGGGCGGCCGGGTCTCCAGAACGGTCCACTTCTTCCCCTATTGGCTCGGGTGGACTGCTTCCAATCCCGCCAGGCTAGTCGTCGTAAGCAGTCCAATTCGAGCGGTGGAGGCAACAGGTGGGAATCGGGCAGGCTCTCGGGTTCGTCGGAGCGACGGTGGTGCTGGTCGGGATGCCAGGGCCGAACAACATCTACATCTCGCTGCGCAGCCTGACCCAAGGACGCCGCGCCGGGGTGGTCTCCGCGTTCGCCATCGAGACCGGCTCGATCGTCTACATCCTGCTCGCCGCGCTCGGCCTGGCCGCTGTGGTCCAGGCGTCGCCGCTGGTGTTCACCGTCATCTCCTTGGCCGGCGCGGGCTACCTCGCGTTCCTCGGAGTGCGAACACTTCGCTCGAGCGAGTCCGGCGGCGCCGGCAGCCTTAAGGTCTCGTCGCTCGGCCGGGTCTTCCGTGACGGTGTCCTGGTGAACCTGCTCAACCCGAAGGCCGCGCTGTTCTTCCTCGCGTTCCTTCCGCAGTTCACCAGTCGTGACGCCGGCACCGTGCAGGTCCGCAACGAGATGCTGCTGCTCGGCCTGGCCGTGCTCGCGATCGGTCTGCTGCTCGATCTCTGCTACGCGGTGGGCGCCGACGCGATCGGCCGTCGCTTCCGAACGGCCGGCCGGTACCACGGGCTTCGCAAATATGTTGTCGCCGGCATCTACCTGACGATCGCAGCCGTCGCCGCGGCCGGAGTACTCAGCTAGTTGTCAGTTGCCCATCTGCCCACTGAACGGACAGCATCGTCTCCCCCACCCGGAGACCGTCGATGCGGAGCCTTTGCCAGGGAAGATCTGCGGCTGGTGTGATGTCGAGGGTACCGGCTGGGACGTTCGGCTCGATCCCCAAGGACGCGATCACCACGGCGATTGCCGAGGCCACAGCCCAGGCTTGCGGGCGGCAGGAGAGCGGGTACGGCGTCGGCCTGTTCTCCTGCTCCGCCCCTTCGCCGCCATACAACTCAGGCAGCCTGTAGTCGAAGGCTTCGGCGGCATCGACCAGGCCTCGCACGTACGACGTCGCGGTGGCGGACTGGCCGGCGGCGTACAGGCCTTGGACGGTCATCGCGGTGTCGTGCGGCCAGACACTGCCGGTGTGGTAGCCGAGTGGGTTGAAGCGGATCATTGCCTTCGACAACGTTCTGAGGCCGAACCCGCTGTCGAGGTCGGCGCTCGCCAACCGCCTCGCCACAGCGGCCTCCTCGGACTCGTCCAGGATTCCGGTACCCAGCAGGTGGCCCATGTTCGATGCGGGACCGGCGACCGGTCGCTTCGAGCCGTCGAGGGCGATCGCCGGATAGCCATCGACCCAGAAGCTCTCGCGGAAGCGCTCTCTGAGGTGAGCGGCCCACTGCCGCCAGCCATCGCCGTCAGCCAGGTCGAACGCATCAAGCAACTCGGCACCGGCGACCGCGGCGGCGTACGCGTAGCCCTGGACCTCGCAGAGCGCGATCGGCGCCTCGGCCAGCGTCCCGTCGGGCCACTGGACGGCATCGCGGGAGTCTTTCCAGCCCTGATTGGCCAGCCCATGGCCGGACTCGTCGATGTACTCCAGGAAGCCGTCGCCGTCGGGATCCGCGAAGTCCCGCAGCCAAGTGAGCGCTCTCTGGAGATTCGGCAGCAACGCCCGTACTTCGTCCGCCGGCATCCCCCAGCGCCACGCCTTGTGCAGCGTGGTGATCCAGAGCTGGGTCGCGTCGTGCGTTCCGTAGTACGCCGCTGGGAGCACGAGCCCGCCACCGTGGTCGGCGACCTCGGACCGCAACTCGTGCGGGATCTTGCCGGGCTGTTCGGCCGAGCTGGGATCGACGCGGGTGCCTTGATGACGGGCCAGCGCGCGCAGGGTTCCGGCCGCGAGTTCCGGGTCGACCGGGATCACCATGCCGGCGGAGATGAGCGAGTCCCGCCCGAAGAGCGTCAGGTACCACGGCGGTCCGGCGCCGAGATAGCGCTCTCCCCCATCCGCGGACAGCTGCAAGCCGGCCAGATCGTCCAAGGACCGACGGACCCAGCGCTCGACGCGCCGGTCGTCGCACTCCAGCTCGACGCCGTCGTAAACAGGCCTGGCAGCGGGCGGCTCGATGCTGAAGCCGTCGGCGGGCGGGAAGCTAGCGGTCAACCTGAGCGTCACGGTCGCGTCCTGACCGGGCTCAACCTTCAACCTCCAGCTCTGGTTGAGGTCTGGGGCCGGATCGAAGGCAACGCTCACCCGGGTGCCCGAACCGTCTTCCCAGTGCAGCCCGTCAGCACCGGCGATCGAGTCGAGGGCTGGAAGGTCGGCGGCCGCCCCGCTGCGCACTGCCGCCGTACCGGCCAGATCGGTGCCCAGGGCAACGGTCAGCTCGCACTCGACGGTCCCGTGTGAGCGGTTGACGAAAGTGAGTTGCTCGGTGACGCCGTCGCCATCCACCTGCCGGGTCCGCCTCAACGTCACCGTCGGGTCATGCCCGTCCGCATCACCGAGGCCTTCGAGCACAGCGCGGTACCGGGTGGTGCCGGTGGCCGGCTCGTCGACCTGCACCGGAGTCGGGCGACGGCCATCGACCGTGACCTCCAACCGGGACAGGATGCGGCGGTCACGGGCATAGACACCCTCGGCGCCGGTACCGGTCAGCTGCCCCGATCGCGGAGACAGCACCACCCAGGGAGCCGCGAGCGTGGTGACGAGATCGTGAAGGTCAGGCATACCTCCACCCTAAGACCGTCGAACTACGGCAGAGTGGCCGTGTGAACAGCGTTGCGACTCTTCTGGTCGGCGTGGCGATCTTCGTCGGCATCATCGGCATCGTCATCCCCGTGCTGCCCGGCGCGATCCTCAGCCTCGCCGCGATCCTGGTCTGGTCGCTGGAGGAACAGAGCACGACCGGCTGGGTCGTGCTGGCGGCGGCCGTGGTGCTGATCGGGGCCAGCCAGGTGGTCAAGTACATCGTGCCGGAGCGGCGGCTGCGCGAGTCCGGCGTACCGCGAAGATCGATGCTGATCGGCGTACTGCTCGGCATCGTCGGGTTCTTCGTGATCCCGGTGGTCGGCATGTTCGTGGGCTTCCCGCTCGGCGTCTACCTGTCCGAGCGGCAGCGCCTCGGCAGCCACGGCCCAGCCTGGACCTCGACCAAACACGCCCTGCGCGCGACCGGCCTGTCCATCCTGATCGAGTTCATCGGTACTTCGCTCGCCGCCGCCGTCTGGCTCGTCGCGGTGCTGTTCCTGGTCTGAGTTGACAGGGTTTTGCCAGGGTCGGCGCAGGTTCGTCTCAGGTCCACCGCCGATCGTGGGATGACCAGTGTCAGGTGAACCGCCTGGCGCGCAGTACCGGGAGGCACTACAGCATGGCGTCGAACCAGAAGCTCATCGACAAGCGCTGGCGGGTGGCCGGCACCGTCGCGGCCGTGGTGGTCACCACTACGGCAGGTGGCGTCGCCTGGGCGACCACCGGCGCGGATCCGACTCCGAGCCCGACCGCCTCGCCATCAGCACCCAACTCGGCCGATCCGGCCAAGCCGGGCGGCCCCGGTGGAATGGGCCGGCACGGTGCCTTCGGGATCGGGGGCGCGCTGCACGGCGAGTTCACGGTGGAGAAGGAGAGCGGCGGCTACCAGACCGTCGCGACCCAGAAGGGCGAGGTGACCGCGGTCAGCAAGGACTCGATCACGGTGAAGAGTGCCGACGGCTACAGCAAGGAGTACGTCGTCACCGCCGACACCCTCGTCAACGCGACCCGCGACGGCATCGCCAGCATCAAGACCGGAAACACCGTGATGGTGTCCGCGACCGTTGCCGACGGCAAGGCGACGGCGACCACCGTGAGCGACGGCACCCAGCGCGACGCGGCGCAGAAGAAGTGGGGTTTCAAGGGCGGACCACGCTGAGCTGGGGCTGACACTCACAGCCGATTGCCAGGAACCTCCCAGCGATCACACACGTGCAGGCGTAAGACTGAGGTCATGAGCCCGCATCTGCTGGTCGTCGACGACGAACCGAACATCGTCGAGCTACTGTCCGCGAGTCTGCGCTTCGCCGGGTACGAGGTGACCACGGCGACGCACGGCGCCGAGGCGCTGCGCAAGGCACGAGAGGTTGAGCCCGACCTGGTCGTGCTGGACGTGATGATGCCCGGGCTGGACGGTTTCGAGGTGGTCCGCCGGCTGCGCGGTGAGGACCGGCACGTGCCCGTGCTGTTCCTCACCGCGCGCGACGCCGTCGAGGACAAGGTGCTCGGCCTCCAGACCGGCGGCGACGATTACGTCACCAAACCGTTCAGCCTGGACGAGCTGGTCGCCCGGGTGCGCGCTCTGCTGCGCCGCTCAGGCCATCGCGAGCAAACGGCGACTGAGCCCGCAGTACTGCGGTATGCCGACCTGGAGCTGAACGAGGACAGCTACGAGGTGTTCAAGGCAGGTGAGGCGGTGCAGCTGTCACTGACCGAGTTCAAGCTGCTCCGCTGCCTGCTGGAGAACGCCGAGCGGGTGATGTCGAAGGGCCAGATCCTGTCGGCCGTCTGGAACTATGACTTCGCGGGCGACGCCGGCGTGGTCGAGTCGTACATGTCGTACCTGCGCCGCAAGGTCGACACGGGCGACCAGAAACTTCTCCACACGGTCCGCGGCGTCGGCTACGTCCTCCGCACTCCCCGAGGCCCCAACTAATGCACGGCCACCGCCGCATCACCGAGCGGTATCCACTGCGGATCACCATCGTGCTGACGCTGCTCACGCTGGTGACGGCCGCTTTGTTCGCCTCCGGTCTGGTCGCGACGACGATCATGCGCGGCTACCTGATCGATCGCGTGGACACCCAACTGCAGGACACCGCGAAGGCACTCACCAAACCGCGAAACGACGATCCTTTCGGACCCCCGATCAAACCCGGCGGCCCGAGGCTCCCCAGCGTCTTCGTCGTGCAGCGCTTCGATCCGAGCGGCACCCGCATCGACGATCCAATCCGGCAGCCACTCGACCAGTCTGCGGCGCAGCCCGACCTGCCGTCGCTGACGCTGGTCCAGGTCGTCGGGCGAGGAACCAAGGCATTCAACGTGCCTGCTGTCTCCGGCGGCGAGACGTTCCGGGTGGTTGCCATTCCGATGCAGAACGGCAACGCCTACATCATGGTGGCGCAGAGCCTCGACGACATGAGCCGGACTCTTCAGCGGCTGATCGGAGTCCAGATCGCTGCTGGCGTCATCCTGCTTGTCCTGCTCGCCGGGGTCGGGACGTACGTCGTACGGCGGAGCCTTCGCGGGCTTGAAGACGTGGAGCATACGGCAGTGGCGATCGCGGGTGGGGATCTGAGTCGGCGGGTGCCGCAGCGGGATCCGCGGACCGAGGTGGGGCGGTTGTCGCTGGCGCTCAACCAGATGCTTGGGCAGATCGAGGGGGCGTTCGCGCAGCGGACCGCATCCGAGTTCGCGGCCCGTCGTTCGGAGGATGCGGCGCGGCGGTCCGAGGAGAACGCTCGGCAGTCGGAGGAGCGGATGCGGCGGTTCATCGCCGACGCGAGTCATGAGCTCCGTACTCCGCTGACGTCCATCCGCGGGTTCGCCGAGTTGACCCGGCAGAAGGGTGCGCCGGCGGATCCCGCGACGATGAAGCGGATCGAGGACGAGGCCAAGCGGATGGGGCTGCTCGTCGACGACCTGCTGTTGCTCGCGCGACTCGACCAGCAGCGGCCGCTGCAGCACCAGCCGGTGGATCTCCTGACCTTGGCGGGCGACTCGGTGCACGACGCACAAGCTGTTCAGCCTGGGCGGTCGGTGCAACTGCGGATCCTGCCGGACTCCGGCGCGCCTGTCGTCAACGGCGACGAGGCGCGCCTGCGTCAGGTACTCGGCAATTTGGTGAGCAACGCGCTCCACCACACGCCTTTCGAGGCACCGATCACGATCTCGGTCGGCACTCGCGGCGGTGAGGCGATCCTCGAGGTGGCCGATACCGGCCCTGGTCTGAGCGAGGAGCAGAAGGCGCGAGTGTTCGAACGCTTCTACCGAGCCGACTCCGCCCGCACCCGGTCCACGGGCGGCTCCGGCCTCGGCCTGTCGATCGTCGCGGCTCTGGTCGCGGCCCACAGCGGCAAGGTCACGGTCACCGACACCCACGGCCACGGCCACGGCCACGGAGCCACCTTCACCGTCCACCTCCCCCTCGCCGAAGACCACTAACCACATCCTCCGTTCATTCGCCCCCTTTTCACCCTCCAGTTCTGCCCGCACCTTGAGCACCGGCCAGTCGCCGTATTGCGAACTGCGCGCCTGGCCGGTGCCCAAAGTCCGACTGCTGACGGTCAGATGGGCAGCCTGCGGGCCTTTACTGTGCTGTCGCGTCGCGTGAGCAGCTTGCCGTCGATGACTTGCTTCCGCTCGTGTTCGCGGGCGACCAGGATCTCCCAGCGACCGTCCTCCAACCCGACATCGGCGATCACCTCGGCCGGCGTCGGGAAGTGGATGTCCGGGTGATCCGCATGCTTCTCCACGTCGGGGAAGCCGAGGTGCCCCTCGATCAGCAGGATGCCGCCCGGCGCCACCGACTCGGCCGCCGCGCGCAGGATCGTCTCGCGGGGCAGTTCGGCCAGTGAATGCAGGAACTGCGCCGACACGAGATCGAAGGTCCCGTCCGGGAAGCTCTTGCCGAGCTCATGCTGCTGCCAGTCGATGCGGTCGGCTACGCCTGCGTCCTCGGCGTGCTGGGCCGCGCGCGAGAGCGCGACCGACGAGATGTCGACGCCGGTGACCTGCCAGCCCTGCTGGGCGAGCCAGATCGCGTCGGCGCCTTCACCACAGCCGAGGTCGAGCGCGCTCCCCGGGATCAGTCCTTCGACCTCGTCGACCAGTTCTACGTTGGGCTTTCCGCTCCAGATCTGCGAGCTCTCGCTGTAACGGGCGTTCCAGTACTCTTCGGCGGGTCTGTTGTCGACAGTCATACCGCCAGCATCTGCCGGACTCCCAGGAATGACAAACTTCGTTGCCGTTTCGGCAAATCACCGGCGACTGAGCGCAGGCAGCGGCTCCGGTCCGGTCCGGCTGGCCCCCGGTGGTGCCTTGACCACAGGAGTAGCGGTGACGATGCGCCTCCGATCGATCGCGGAAAGTCGACACCGTATCCACTACTCCTGCTTTGTCACGACAAATTGTTCACTCCGTGGACTCGGGCCGGACGTTGTGGTTCCCGGCGAACAGGTTGGCCGGGTCGTACTGACGCTTGACCGCTGCGAGTCGCTGGTAGGTCCCGGCCGGATAGACCGCTGCGACATCGTCCTCGGTGGCAGCGGCGAGGAAGTTCGCGTAGGCGCCGTTGACGTGCGGTGCGAGTGTGCGCCAGAGCGCCTCGAGTGCCGGCTGAGCCGCTTCGATGGCCGGCGGCGGACCCACGGTGGTGGTCACGAACATCAGTTCCGCTTGGCGATGGGCGTACGCGGTAGCGTCGTCGGGGACCCGCGACACCGCTCCACCGACGCTGCGGATGGCGACGATCGGAGGCCGTTCCGATGCGCCGGCCTCGGCCAGGATCCGCAGTACCTCGGGCACAGACCCCTTGTCCACAAAAGCGCTCCGGGCAACGATCTGGATGCCAGGCGGCGGGACCAGGCCCTCCTCGAGAATGTCTGCATAGGGCTTCAGCGTGACCTCGTCGTCGAGGACCGTACCGAGCCCGCGGATCGGGTCGATCGCCGTCGCGGCGAGGTCCGCGTCATCGCCGTCGAAGGCGACCTGGACCTCGACCGGCGCCTCACGTCCGCCGGCGAACGGATTGGCGAAACTGACGATGGAGGTGAGCTCCTCGGGCGCAGTACGGAGGTAGTCGGCCCAGCCCTGGAGGACTGTGGGCAGCTCCGTCGCCGGGAAGGTGATCTTGCCGAAGAAGACGTCGGTCGTCGGGTGTGCCGCGAACTCGAAGGCGGTCACGATCCCGAAGTTGCCGCCGCCACCGCGAATTGCCCAGAACAGCTCCGGGTTGGTCTCCTCGCTCACTCGCACGACCTCCAAGTCGGCGGTGACCAGCTCGACGGCGACCAGGTTGTCCAGGGCCAGACCGTACTTCCGGACCTTCCAGCCGATGCCGCCGGTCAACGTCAACCCACCGACGCCGACGCTCTTGGTGTCGCCCGAGGAGATCGCCAGGTCGTGCGGTGCCAAAGCGGCCGCGACCTGACCCCAGACAGCGCCGCCGCCGATCCGCACCAGGTGCCGTTCCTTGTCGATGACCTCCACCGACGCGAGCTTGCCCAGATCGATCACGACGCCACCGTCGTTGGTACCGAAGCCCGGGAAGCTGTGGCCCCCGCCTCGCACTGCCAGCGCAAGCCCTGCGTCAACGGCGTACCTGACGCCTGCTTGCACGTCCTCGACGCTCTTGGGCCGCAGGACACAGACCGGGCTACCTCCGGCCAATACCGTTCGGCTAGCCGTTTCGTACTCCGCTCCGCCTGGCTCGATGATGTCGCCGCCGAAACCGGACCGAAGTGTTTCAAGTGCTGAACTCATGACTTCCTTCCACCCACAGGAGATCCAGATCCGTACACAACCCTGACGAGATGACCGGCAGTTTGTGACACGGTCAGCCCGACAGGGCTGCCACCAGCGCAAGATCCACCGGCGCCGGGGTGAGACGGTAACCCGCCGGAGGCTCGGTGTCCTGCGAATTTCGGACCAGGAAGTACCGGAAGCGAGTGCCGCGTCGATCCACTGGTCGGTCATGAGCGGGATCCCCTTGATTTGCTGGGTTGTCAGTGCGCGGAGACGGCGGCCAGGTCGTCGTCCTGCTGCTCGGTCGGAGGGTCGGTCTTGCGATCGCGGAGGAGGACGAAAGCCAGTACCGCGGAGCCCAGTACTGCGATCGCGCCGGCGACGAAGCTGCTCGACATGGCCTCGGCGAACGCGACTCGGGCGGATTGTGCGAGCCCGGCGTCGCCCGTGCTGATCGCGATGGCCAGTGCTTCACCGATCGACTCGCGGGCGGCGGCGGGAGCGCTCTCTGGCATCTCCGACGTGAAGTTGCTGGCGAGGACGCTGCCGAGGATCGCAACACCAAGAGCCGCACCGGACTGCTGGAGAGTGTCATTGAGAGCGGAGCCGACACCGGCGTGCTCATGCGGGACAGCGCCCATCAGCGCCGCAGTGGCTGCGGGTTGCGCAAGACCTCCACCGACACCGAAGAGCGCGAGGGCGATCGCCACCATGCCGAACCCGTCGTCGGCACCGAGCGTCGACAGGAACAGGAAGCCACCAGCGAGTACGACCAGGCCCGCGGCAGTCATCGGCCGGTTGCCGATCTTCTGACCGAGCGTCGCGCCCACTCCGTTGACCAGGATCACCGCGATGGCCATCGGCGCCAGCGCCAGGCCGGCCTTGGTCGGGGTGTAGCCGAGCACGAACTGCAGGTACTGAGTCAGCGCCAGGACCAGGCCGCCGTTGCCGATCTGGACCAGCAGCAGGGACAGGCTGCCGCCGGAGAAGTTGCGGTTGCGGAACAGGTTCAGCGGCACCATCGGTACCGGCGTGTGCAGTTCCCAGGCCACGAACCCGGCCAGGCCGACGACGGCGAGAGCGAGCATGGGCCAGTCGATGCCACGGTTCGGAACCTCGATGATGACCCAGACCAGCGAGACGAGACCGACCATCGAGAGGATCGCGCCGAGCGGGTCGGGCTTGCGCCACGGGCCCTTCGACTCCGGCATCCAGATCATCGCCGCGGCGATCGCGACGGCCGCGACCGGCACGTTGATCAAGAAGACCGAACCCCACCAGAAGTGCGCGATCAGCGCGCCGCCCATGATCGGTCCACCGATCAGCCCGACCATCAGCACCGAGCTCCAGATCGCCAGCGCCTTGCGGCGTTCCTGCTCGTCGAAGACGGTGATCAGGATCGACAGCGTGCTCGGCATCACCACCGCCCCGCCGATGCCCATCAGCACCCGGCCCGCGATCAGCGTCTCCGGGCTGTTCGCGTAGGTGGCGAGCAGCGACGCGGCGCCGAAGATCATCAGGCCGACGATCATCACCCGCTTGCGTCCGTACCGGTCGGACAGGCTGCCCGCGGTGAGCAGCAGACCGGCGAAGACCAGGATGTAGCTCGCGATGATCCACTGGATGTCCTGGGCGGTGGCGCCGAGGTCTTCGGTCAGGGACGGGATAGCGACGGTGAGCACACCGTTGTCGAGTACCAGGACGAGAGTGCTCAGGCAGAGCACGATCAGGATCAGCCAGCGACGCGGATGACGATCAGTCATCGCGCACCTCCTCAGGTGGGTTATTGAACGGTGTGCAGCTTGCTTGAACAGTGTGCATGCGACTTGAACGCCGGTCAACTACTGCACGCTGTTCAGGAAATGCGCTAGGCTGGGCACCCCGAACACCCGAGGAGGCGTGATGGCCAGCGAGGAGTTCGCTTCGGTCTGGACCCGACCGAAGCGCAAGCGCCGGGACCAGCCCGCGCTGAGCCAGGAGCAGATCGTCGCCGAGGCGATCAAGCTGCTCGACGCGGACGGCCTGGAGGCGCTCAGCATGCGCCGCCTGGGTGCCGCGCTCGGCGCCGTCGCGACCGCCGTCTACTGGCACGTCGCGAACAAGGAAGAGCTGATGGAGCTCGTCATCGACCACGTCTACGGCGAGCTCGAGATCGCCGAGATCAGCGACCCGGACGAGTGGCAGCAGGGCGCGATCGACTTCGCCCACAGCTTCCGCGACATGATCCTGCGGCACCCCTGGATGGGCTCGACGCTCGCCGACGTCGGCGTGACCTACTTCGGGCCGAACGTGCTGCACATGTCCGACCGCATGCTGGCGCTCTACGAAACCGCCGGCTTCGACCTGGTGGAGGCCAACCAGGCATCCACCGCCGTGCTCGGCTTCGTGGTCGGCATCGCTTCTACCGAGGCGGCCACGCTCAGCAAGGTCAAACGCAGCGGAATGTCCGCAACAGACTGGATGACCAGCGTCTGGCCGGCCGCCCGCCAGGCGGCTGAGCAGTTCCCCCGAGTCAAGGCCCTCTACGCCGCCCACGACGCGCAGGACGCCGCCACCAACAGCGACGAAACCTTTAACTACGGGCTATCCCGAGTACTCGACGGTCTAGAAGCCCGCCTCGCCACCAAACGCTGAACCCCACGCAAAGCATCGCCAGCCGCAATCGACTTGATCGGAAACTATCGCTTTTCGTGATAGCCCGGTCGTCCTAACGTTGCCTTCATGACTGAAAGCCTTTCGCACGGTGAACAGCTCGTTGAGATCAACGACGCCGAGCTGTGCCTCGAGACCTTTGGCAACCCCGCGGACCCGGCGATCCTGCTGATCGACGGTGCGAGCGCCTCGATGTTGTGGTGGCAGACCGAGCTGTGCGAGCAGATCGCGCGCGGCGGGCGGTTCGTGATCCGCTACGACAACCGGGACACCGGCAGATCCACCAGCTACCCGCCAGGGCAGCCGGGGTACACGTACCTCGACCTGGCCGATGACGCGCTCGGCATCCTGGACGCTCTGAACGTCAAGCGTGCACACGTCGTCAGCCGGTCCATGTCCGGCGGAATCGGGTTCATCCTCGGGGTGGACCACCCGGACCGGGTCGAGTCACTGACCTTCGTCTCCACCTCCACCGACGAGGAGGGACTGCCGCCAGCATTGGCCGGGCTCTCCAGCGGTATCCCCGCCGAACCGGACCCCGCCGATTCCGCTGCGGTAGTTGACTACATCGTTGCATCGGCAAAGGCGTACTCGGGCGGTTCGCCGTACTTCGACGAGACCGCCATGCACGCACTCGTCGGGCAGGACGTGGCCCGTGCTCGCGACATCGCGTCCACCCTCGTCAACCACTTCGCGATCTCCTTCGACGGGTCGGCCCGCGACTTCGCCTCCATCAAGGCGCCGACCCTGGTGGTGCACGGCGATCTCGACCCGGTACTCCCGCTCCCCCACGGATACGCAGTCCGCGACGCGATCCCCGGCGCGACGATGCTGATCCTGGAAGGCGCCGGGCACGACCTGCCGAAGCCGCTGTGGGACGTGTTCGTACCGGCTCTGATCCAGCACACCGAAGGTGGCCACTCATGACCCGCTTGCGTTCGGCGCTCTGGTTGCCGATCTTCGACGAGCTCGCAGACCCGGTGGTGGTCGCACGGCTGGCCGCCGAGGCGGAGGAAGCCGGCTGGGACGGCATGTTCGTCTGGGACCACGTGCGCTGGCGTGCGCCGGTCCAGCAGGTGGCGGACCCGTGGATCACGCTGGCCGCGATCGCTACCGCCACCGAAAAGCTGCGGTTCGGCCCGATGGTCTCCCCTCTTGCCCGTCGCCGGCCAGCCAAGGTCGCCAAGGAAACCGCGACGTTGGACCGGCTCAGCGGCGGCCGCCTCATCCTCGGCGTCGGTCTCGGCAGCGACCGCTACGCCGCGCCGCCCGGTACGACGGCTTCTTCCCGGTCAACCTCGAACACCCGGACCAGCTCGCCGACGTCGTCACCACCATCACCGATCTCCGCCAGCCAAAGCCAACGCCGTACGACATCGCCGTCTCCCTCCCACCCGGCACCGACCCAACGCCCTACGTCAAGGCGGGCGCCACCTGGTGGCTGGCAGAATTCGAGCCCGAATCAGTATCGGTAGACCAGGTCCGAGGCGTACTCCGCGACGGCCCAGCCAACGGGTTATGAGGTTTTGAGCCAGGTGGTGAGGGCCCACCAGTCTCGGGCTGTTTGTAGCGGGTGGTTGGGGCGGTCTGGGGACCAGCCGGTGAGGGCGGTTAGGCGACTTAGGCGATAGCGGACCGTGTTGGCGTGTAGGTGGAGTGCGGTGGCCGTCTGGTCGAGGCGTCTGCCGGTGTCTAGGTAGGCGACGGCTGTGGTGACCAGTTGGCGGTGGTAACGGTCGATGGGGTCGAGTACGCCGAGAAGCTCCTGCGCCAGGATGGTGGCGAGGACAGGTTGAGTTGCGAGCGCTGTCTCGACCGCTAGGTCTGACAGGTGGTACAGGCCGTGGCGGGCGCCTGCTGCGGCGAGGGCTGCGCAGCAGGTCGAGTACACCTTCGGGATTTCTCGTAGCGGCACAGCGGGCGCGACTACGACCAGCTCGTCGGAGGTGACCTGGTCACGCGCGGGAAGACGCGTCATCAAGCCGGTCAGCTTTCCCTCGACGAGGCCGAAAACCCCATCAGGACAAGCGAGTCGCCGCTCGACCGCCTGCGCCTGGCCGGGATCGGTGATGTCGGATACCAGGCAGAAGTACGTCCTGTTCGGGGGCAACCCGGCGCGGCTGAGCCCTTCGAGAGGAAGCTCCTCCAGGAGAAGACGGCGCAACAGCTGAGTGCGGGTGTCGCGCGCAGTACGGGACAGCTGCAGCTCGGCCGCGTGATAGCCGCTGACGACGTGGCGTTCGAGTGCGCCCGCGTAGCGCTCGAAGTCGAGCATCACGTCCAGCAGCAGATCCGCCGGCACACCTGACGCCCGGCTTCGTTCCATGGTGATCGCGATGGCTCGGCTCCTGCCGGCGTGTACCCCGCGGAGCAACTCGGTCAACCCGATGCCCTGGGCCGCGCGGTCGGCGCCGAGCTGGGCGGCAGCGGCGAAGTCCTCCCGCCCCGGGCCTTCGCGATCGGCGAACGCGGTCAGCCCCGCAACGACCATCACCGCGATGTGCCGGCGGTTCTCGGCGATCGGCAGCCCAGCCACCGCGGGCGAATCGCTTCTGGCCGCCGCGACCACCGCGTCGACCACCTCGGCATCGGTCGCCATCGACCGGACGATCTCGCCGAACAGAGCACGGCCCTGCTGGTCGACGGCCATCGCGACCCCTCACTGTCGATCGGCCCGTTGCTTGTCGATGAGCCACAACCCGAGGCACGCTCGTTGGCGGTTGCGGCCTAGCAACCTAACGCTACCGGTTGGTTACCTGTTGCCATGCCAAAGCCCCGTCGTACCGCCCTCTGGCTCACCGTCGCCGCCCTCGCCACCACGATGCTTCCGCCCGCAAGCGCTTCAACCGGTACTGCGGGAGCCGCGACCCGCCCGGTCTTGTTCGTCGGCAACAACTGGGAGGGCACCGCCGACGTGGTCGCCTCCACCGCGGACCTGACCAAGATCGGCCGGATCAACCTCATCCCGGACAAGGACCAGCGCCTCGCCGAGATCTACGCGGACCCGATCCGCCTGGCCTACTTCCTCGGCATCCGCACGTCGGTCGGCGAGGGACACGACCAGTACGTCGACGACCTGTACACGACGCCCGACGCCAACTCGGTCGTAGTGTCGCGCCCGAGCTTCGCCGACGTCGTCTCCGTCAGTCTCGCCACCGGTCAGGTCAGCTGGCGGTTCCCCGTCTCGGGCTACCGCGCCGACCACATGGCGGTCTCCCCCGACGGTGAACGCGTGGCCGTCTCGGCTTCGACCTCCAACACGGTGCATGTGCTCGACATCCGCACCGGCCAGCAGCTCGGCTCGTACTCCACGGGCGACAAGCCGCACGAGAACACCTTCACCGACAGCGGCCGCTACTTGTGGACCAGCTCGATCGGCGAGGTCAACACCGCACTGGACGAACCCTGGCTGGACTGGACCAAAGGCGATCGCAAGATCACCATCGTGGACACGACGACCTTCCAGAAGGTCAAGGAGATCGATCTGCGGCCACGGCTGGACGCGTTCGGCCGCAAGGACCTGTCCGACTCCGTACGGCCGGTGGCGTTCACCCCGGACGAGTCGAAGCTCTACTTCCAGGTGTCCTTCTTCAATGGCCTGCTCGAGTACGACGTCGCCACCGACAAGATCACCCGCAGCAAGACCCTGCCGAAGAACCCGAACACCACCGAGGACCGGACGAAGTGGGTGAACGACTCCCGCCACCACGGCTTGTCGATGAGCCCGAACGGCCAGAAGCTCTGCGTCGCGGGGACGATGGACGACTACGCCACGGTCGTCGACCGCGCCACCCTGCAGGAGGGCCCACTGGTCTCGGTGTCCAAGCCGTACTGGGCGACGGTGACCGGCGACGGAACAGCCTGTGTCGTCTCCGAGAGCGGCTCGGACCGGGTCACCTCGATCAGCTTCGGTACCGGCCAGAAGATCGCCTCGATCCTGGTCGGCGATCACCCACAACGCGTCCGCCTCGGCAAGATCCCCACAACCTGGACCGGCCCGACGAGCTGATCCGGTCGGGCTAGCGCTGTAGGAGGGCTCGTTCTAGGAGGGTCCAGGTGGTTGTGGTCAGCAGGTAGAGACCCGCGGCGAGCGGGATGAACGCCGCGGTTGCGAGAGTCCCGAACGGCAGGAAGCGCGCCATTCTGCGCGTCATCGGCGAGGCGGTCTCGTCGAGCTGACGCAACTGCCGGCGTGACGAGAAATAGGCCACCACCGCCAGCAAAACAGCCAACCCCAGGTACGCCGGCGTCGACGCGAACAGCGGCCAGTGGTTGCCAAGAGGTGCTCCGAAGATCGCGCCCGCCAGCAACTGGTTCGACTGGCCGGCCACGATCGCGGTGCTGAAGAGCGTGTACATCACCCAGAAGAAAGGCAACTGGGCCACCATCGGCAGGCACCCAGCCAACAACGTGGTCCCCGACTCCGCCTGCAGTTTGGCTACCTCACGCTGGACACGTTCGGGGTTCTTGCCGTGGCGCTCGTTGATCTTGCGGATCTCCGGCAGCAACGTTGCCCGCGACTTCTCACCACGGATCGCGGCGAGGCTGAGCGGAAGCAGCAGGAGGCGGACAGCAACCGTGCAGAGCACGATCGCCACGGCGGCGGCGTACACGCCGGTGAGAGGTTCGATCGTCGTAGCGATCCCGTTGACGAGGTGGTAGGCAGCATTGATGGGCGCGTCGAGAAAAGCAGGCATAGCGATACTCCACGAGTGAGAAACCGAATGGGTAGCGAGGAAACTCGGCTACCTTCCCGGTGCTCGTGGACGCGGCCGGCCTGCGGCGTCGGGATCGCGGAGCAGGAGGTACGCGGTACGGCGGGAGTTCGCGCGGTTGGCGCTGGCCAGCGCGGGCAGTGGTGAGGAGAGCGGGCGCTGCGCCGCGGTACGGGAGAGGTGGAGGACGGCCAAAAGAACAGCCGCCGCCGTGAACACGGCGGCGGCCAGAAGACCGGAATCCGGACTGAGGACAGGCATCGCCAGCGTCCAGACGCCGGCGATTGCCTGACCCACCATGGAGATCAGTCTAGGTAGTCGCGCAAAACCTGGGACCGCGACGGGTGCCGCAGCTTCGACATCGTCTTCGACTCGATCTGCCGGATCCGCTCACGCGTGACCCCGTAGACCTTGCCGATCTCGTCCAGCGTCTTCGGCTGGCCGTCGGTCAGACCGAAGCGCATCGAAACGACACCGGCCTCACGCTCGGACAGCGTGTCCAGTACCGCGTGCAGCTGCTCCTGCAGCAAGGTGAACGAGACGGCCTCGGCCGGCACGATCGCCTCGGAGTCCTCGATCAGGTCGCCGAACTCGGAGTCGCCGTCCTCACCCAGCGGGGTGTGCAGCGAAATCGGCTCGCGGCCGTACTTCTGCACCTCGATGACCTTCTCCGGGGTCATGTCGAGCTCCTTGGCGAGCTCTTCCGGAGTGGGCTCGCGGCCCAGGTCCTGCAGCATCTGGCGCTGGACGCGGGCCAGCTTGTTGATGACCTCGACCATGTGCACCGGGATGCGGATGGTGCGGGCCTGGTCGGCCATCGCGCGGGTGATCGCCTGCCGGATCCACCAGGTCGCGTACGTGGAGAACTTGTAGCCCTTGGTGTAGTCGAACTTCTCGACCGCGCGGATCAGACCGAGGTTGCCCTCCTGGATCAGGTCCAGGAACAGCATGCCGCGGCCGGTGTAGCGCTTGGCCAGCGAGACGACGAGTCGCAGGTTGGCCTCGAGGAGGTGGTTCTTGGCGCGGCGGCCGTCCTCCGAGATCCACTCGTACTCGTCCTTGACCTTCTCCTTGAGCTTGGTCTCGGCGTCGCCGATCTGCTCCTCGGCGAACAGGCCGGCCTCGATCCGCTTGGCGAGCTCGACCTCCTGCTCGGCGTTCAGCAGGGGGACCTTGCCGATCTGCTTCAGGTAGTCCTTCACCGGGTCGGCGGTAGCACCGGCGACCATCACCTGCTGCTGGGGCTCGTCGGTCTCGTCGGCCTCGGAGACGATGAAGCCCTGGTCCTCGGTGAGCTCCTTCACCAGCGGCGTGACCGCCTCGGCGTCGAAGTCGGACTCGTCGACCTCGTCGAGCGCACGCGGCTTACCGGTCTTCGGGTCGATGGACAGACCCGCCTCTGATACCCCGCCTGCCGCGGCCTTCTTCGCCGTCGGCTTCTTAGCGGCCTTCTTCGCGGGAATACCGTCCTCCTTGGGGGACACAGCAGCCTTCTTGGCGGCGGGAGCAGCAGCCTTCTTCACGGTAGCCTTCTTCGCGGCAGGGTCGGCGACCCTGGCGCTGGTCCTGGGAGCCGTGCTGCGGGCGGTGGCGGCCACGGCCCGGGGGGACTCGGCGGGAAGGTTCTCGGACGAGCTGGACGACACGAATTACCTCTCGTCTGACGATTCAGTCTGCAGGGTTACTGGTACGGCGGTACGACGTTACTGTGCTGCGGATGGTGCCCCTCAACTCCATGAGCTGGGTACTGCGAGTCGGCGGCCACTCGCTGGTCAGGCGGCAGCAACACTCCATTGTAATCCGCGGACCAAGCCCAACCCTTCCGCGACCCCCTCGACGGCGTGCCCCACCGGTACCAGTCCACCGTTCACACTGGTACCGGCAGTAGTCGATTCAGCGCTCAACTGTTCCTTGTCTGCCGCAGCGGCCGGGCGACCACCCGCTTCTCGACCTGCTGCTCCTGCTTGAACTGTCTCACCTTCACCAAGGACGCCACGTCGATCACGTCCGCGACCGACTTGTAGGCGCCGTCCTCGCCGTACGGTTCGGACGCCTCGCGCCAGCCCCGCGGGCGGACCTTGAGCTGTTTGCCGAGCAGGGCGACGAAGATCTTCGCCTTCTGCGCGCCGAACCCGGGCAGGGCCGACAGCCTGGCCAGCAGGTCGTCCCCACTCTTCACATCGGCCCAGACCGCGGAGGCGTTACCGCCGTACTCCTCGTCCAGGTGTTTCGCGAGGGTCTGGATCCTGGCCGCCATCGCGGTCGGGAACCGGTGCACCGCGGGCGGGCCGGCCACCACCTCGACGAAACCGTCGGGGTCGTAGGTGGCCACCGTGGAGGGATCGAACGGGCCGTCCATTCGTTGCGCAATCGCAACCGGACCGGCGAAGGCGCGCTCCATCGGGATCTGCTGATCGAGCAACATCCCGACCAGCAACGCGAACGGGTCTCTGCTCAGCATCTCGTCGGCGTCGGGCTGCTGTGCGAGGCACAGCTTCTTGCTGCGTGTCGAAGTCACCTCAGTCCTCCCCTTCGTCGGCCTTGACGGCCAGCACCGGACACGGTGCGTCGAGCAGCACCCGCTGGGCGTTGCTGCCGAGGATGAGCTTGCCGACCGGGGACCGGCGCCGCAGCCCGATCACGATGAACTCCGCGTGCACCTGCTCGGCGACGGCCACCAGGTCCTCCGCCGGATCAAGTCCACGCACCAGTTGCCGCACCTCGTAGGGCACGCCGGTCGAGTCGAGCTGCTCTCGTACCTCCGTCAGCGCGGCGTCACTCGCCGCGGCCTCGTCGCTGTCGAAGCTGCGTCCACCCCGGTGCGAGTTCACCACCACCAGCTTGGCGTCGCGCAGCTTCGCCTCCTCTGCCGCCCGCCGGAGCGCCGCACGCCCTTCGGCCTTCGGCACATATCCCACGACGATGGTCGTCATCGACTTGCCTCACCTCCGGGTGTCCATCACCAGAAACGGTCGACCCGTTCCGAACGATACTGCCCTGAACCCGCTCCGGCATCTGTGGAAATGCACGATCTGTGTCGCGACCGTGACGCAGGGACGATTGCGCCCGCAACACGATCGACCCAGACTGCGCCCAGTCACCGGTCACCGTCCCCCAACGGTTCACGACTGCATACCCGCCCTGCGGCGGTCTAACCTTCGTGGCGCACACCTTTGCAGGGTTGCGGCCCGACGCGCCAGCCCCCTCTTGACAACGAGTCGGTCATCAAGCGCAGGGATCGTACGC
Source organism: Kribbella catacumbae DSM 19601 (assembly GCF_000372465.1). GTDB lineage: Bacteria > Actinomycetota > Actinomycetes > Propionibacteriales > Kribbellaceae > Kribbella > Kribbella catacumbae. The sequence continues at coordinate 29,661 of NZ_AQUZ01000016.1, read as the reverse complement.
CGTTGCCTTGGGCAAGGGCGCGATGTTCCACCGGGCTGACCCCGGTTCCGGCACTGTCCTTCGTTGTCTGCGCCGGAGCCGGGCCGGCTTACGCGGTTAACCAGCGGGTCAGTCGATCGGCCATTCGTGCACCGGAGTGTTCTCGTGCATGTGGTCGCGGTACCGGCCCAGCATCCCGCGCAACGCGTCCCGCCGACCGTGAGATCCCTTTGTATACAGTCGGTGGAACTCGTCGGCCTGCCACGAAGCGCCGTTGCGATTGGTCAGGCAGCGCTGCTCGATGATGCCGAGCAGCCGATCCCGGACAGCGGCGTCGACACCCCATTCGTCCAAGCCACGCGATGCCAATGGCAACAGGCGGCGCAGTACCAGCTCGGTCGCACGGGCGGTGCCGACACCTGGCCAGAACACCTCCGCGTCGATGCCCTGACGGGCCGCCTCGTGGAAGTTCTCCTCCGCGGCGCTGAACGACATCTGCGACCAGATCGGCCGTTCGTCGTCGGCCAGCGCGCGGACCAGCCCGAAATAGAAGGCACCGTTGGCCATCGTGTCGACCACGGTCGGGCCGGCCGGCAGTACACGGTTCTCCACCCGCAGATGCGGCTTCTCCCGGACAACGTCGTACACAGGCCTGTTCCAGCGGTAGATCGTCCCGTTGTGCAGCCGCAACTCCGAAAGTGCTGGGGTGTCGCCGCGATCCAGAACGGCGATCGGATCCTCGTCGGAGGTGACCGGCAGCAAGGCCGGGTAGTAGCGCGAGTTCTCCTCGAACAGGTCGAAGATCGAGGTGATCCAGCGTTCGCCGAACCAGACCCGCGGCCGGACGCCCTGCGTCTTCAGTTCGTGGGTGCGGGTGTCGGCGGCCTGCTCGAACAACGCGATCCGGGTCTCCCGCATCAGCTCCTTGCCGAACAGGAACGGCGAGTTCGCGCCGACCGCGAGCTGTACGCCGGAGATCGCCTGCGCCGCGTTCCAGTACCGCGGGAACGCCTCGGGCGTGACCTGCAGGTGGAACTGCGTCGACGTACAGGCCGCTTCGGGGACGATGCTGTCGGCGGTCACCGCGAGCCGCTCGATCCCGTCGATGGCGATCTGCACGTCCTCGCCGCGGGCCTGGAAGACCTGGTCGTTCAGCAACGTGTACCGCGGGTTGGCGCTGATCGCCTCGCGATTGATGTGCTCGCGCATCAGCGTGGGCAGGATGCCGATCGTCACCATCGTGGAGCCGGTCCGGGCCGCCTTCAGGTCGGCCGCGTTCAGGCTGTCGCGGATCGAGGCCTCCATCGTCTCCAGGCCGGTGCCGTCGATCTGGCCCGGTGGCACGTTGATCTCGATGTTGAACCGGCCCAGCTCGGTCTGGAAGGCGTCGTCCTCGATCGCCTTCAGCACCTCGGTGTTCTTGAACGCCGGGTCACATTTGTCGTCGACCAGGTTCAGCTCGATCTCGATCCCGGTCATCGGCCGCTCGGCCTCGAACCGGGCCTCGCGCAGCATCCGCGCGAACGCGTCCAGATTGCGATGGACCTGATTGCGGAACGCGGTCCGATCTGCCCGGGTGAACTCGACCCGGTCGACTTCCTCGCCCATCAGCGCCTCCCCCTGTCGGGTTCCTTGCCTCAGTCTGCCCGAAGCACTCCTGACGCGTGTGCCGTGTCGCGTCGCCGCTCACCGGCCGGTACACCGGTCCGCCTGGTCACAGCGGCTCCCCGGTGGCCGAGAGCGGGTAGACGATGAAGCGATCCCGGACGATCCGCTGGGGCGTCTCCCCCGCGGCAGCGAGCACCTCAGCGAGCTCGGTCAGTACTGCGGGGTCCAGTTGCAGCTCGTGTTCGCCGGGATGCTGGTCGGCCCCCATCGCGAAGTCCACGCCTGGCTGCTGGCTCATCTCGATGTGCGCGCCGAGCACCAGTTCCACGGGATTGCCGGCGGCAACGAAACCTGCGAGCCGCGCGATGCTCGCCCGGAAGGCGGGCCAGTCGGGGACGTACAGCCGGCCCGGGTACAGCGAGTCGCCGGTCAGCAGCAACCGCGTCGGACGGTCGTAGAAGGCGACATGCGACGGGTGGTGTCCCGGGATCGGGATGACGTCCAGGATTCGCTCGCCCAGGTCGAACTGCACCACCTGCTCCGGCCACGCGGTGATACCGAAGTACTGGGCGACCTCTTCCGCCGGCCTGCCGACCACGGTGTCGAACTGCGCGTCGCCGCCGACGTGATCGCCGTGCCCGTGGGTGTGCGCGACCACCAACTCCAGGTCGCGGCCGCTCAGCAGTTCGTCGACCACCGCGCGCAGGTCTGCGTGGCCGGTACCGGTGTCCAGCAACAGGGCCCGCTCGGAGCCGAGCAGCAGGTAGATGAAAGGACCCTCGAAGTTGGTGTGCAGAGCCTGCCGGATGATCGCCGTACGGTCGTCGTACCAGTGGATCTGATGATTCGAGCCTGTGGGCGTCGTGCCGTCGTCCCAGGCGGGGAAGGTCGTCATACACCGATCCTGTCAGGCAGTGTCGGCTCAAACAGCGTCGGCTCAGGCGGCGTCGGCTCAAGAAGTGTCGGCGCCGCCGGGCAGACTGACGTGGTGCGTACCGATCCGTCCATCCTGCACGTCGACCTGGATGCGTTCTTCGCGGCGGTCGAGCAGCGGGACAAGCCCTCCCTGCGCGGCAAACCCGTCGTCGTGGGCGGCATCGGGCTGCGCGGCGTCGTCTCGACGGCGTCGTACGAGGCGCGCAAGTACGGCGTACGGTCGGCGATGTCGACTGCCGAGGCGCGATCGCGGTGCCCGCACGCGGCGTACCTGGGGGCGCGGTTCGAGGTCTATCGCGCGACCAGCCAGGCGGTGATGGCGCAGATGCGCGCGTTGTCGCCGCTGGTCGAGCCGCTGTCCTTGGACGAGGCCTTCGTGGATCTGGCGGCGTCCGGGCTGAGCAACCTGACGGTCGACGACGTCGAGGCGATCGCGGGCGATCTGAAGGCTGCGATCAAGGATGCCAGTGGTGGCCTGACCGCATCGGTTGGTGCCGGTACGTCGAAGCTGATCGCCAAGATCGCCAGCGATCTCGACAAGCCGGACGGAGTCGTCGTCGTACCGGCCGGCACCGAGGCGGAGTTTCTCGCGCCGATGCAGGTGACGGTCATCCCCGGCGTCGGTCCGGCGACGGCGCAACGACTCAGCATGGCCGGAGTGCGGACGGTCGGCGACCTGCAGCAACTCGATCAGGACGAGTTGGTCCGGCAGGTCGGATCTGCCCATGGAGCAAGCCTGTACCGGCTCGCGACGGCCTCCGACGACCGGCCGGTGGTGAGCGATCGCGAGACCAAGTCGGTCAGCGTCGAGGACACCTTCGAGACCGACATCATCGACCGGTCGTTGCTGGCGGCCATTGGTGACCGGATGGCGCACCGCGTCTCCGAGCGGCTGCAGAAGGCGCAACTGTCCGGGCGGACGGTGACGGTGAAGACGCGGATGCACGACTTCACCACGCACACGCGCTCGTCGACGCTGGCCGGCCCGACCGACGATCCACGCGTGATCGCCCGGGTGGCAAGGCGGTTGCTCGAGGACAGCGACATCTCGGGCGGTATCCGGTTGCTCGGGGTCGGGGTTTCCTCGCTGGCGGACTGGATCCAGGACGACCTGTTCACGGAGAGCGAGCACGACGACACTCCGGTCGAAGTACTCGTGCTGCCGGAGCGGCCGCGTGACCGGCAGACCGGCTACTACCCGGGTCAGGACGTGGTGCACACGCAGTACGGTGAGGGCTGGGTCTGGGGTTCCGGGCGCGGCCGGGTCACCGTCCGGTTCGAGACGGCCGGCACCTCGCCCGGTCCGGTCCGGACCTTCGCGATCGAGGATCCGGAGCTCGCCAAGCCTGCACCTTCGGGCGGCGGGGACGACAAAACCAGCGAAAACGACCAAGATGGGGCGAATGACTGACGTCCGCGGCGGGGTGTACCCGTTCTGCCGAGCCTGCACCGCGTCGTCGACCGCTTGGCGCGCGCCGGATTCGGCGACCCGGCTGAGCGGGATCGGCAGCCGCTTCTACGGCCACCGCGACGTCTGCCCGGACTGCGGTTCCTCCGTGCGCACGCTGTACTCCACCTTCCTGCTGGTCCCGGTCGCTCGCCGCGGCCGGTATCGGATCATCAGGACCGGCGGCCGCAGCTATGTCGGCCGCCGACTGCTCGACAGGCCTGCAGCCGTGCCTAACCCGCCGTCGCTGGAAGAACCGCCGTCGGAGTTCAAGAACCACCCGGAGCTCGTCGACGCGACGTACGAGGAGGCCGAGGCACGCTGGGCGGCTCGGGACTCAGCGGGAGCCCTCCCGCTCTACGAGACCTCGCTGGCGGCCTGCGAGAAGGTCCTGAAGGCTGACGACCCAGCAACCCTGCAGGTCCGGCTCCGCGTCGCGCAGGTGCTGTTGGCGACCGGTGACTACGCCTCGGCGATCGGCTGGTTCGAACTCATCACGCCGCAACTGGTGCGGGTGTTCGGTGAGGAGCATGACCTGACCCGCATCGCCGTCGAAGGCGTCACCGGTGCCCAGCTGATGGTCGGCGGGCCGCGGGCCGAGATGAAGCTGCTGAGCGGACTGCTGGACGAGGACGAGAAGACACTGGGCCGGCAACACCCGAAGGTACTGCGAACTCGCGGAGCCCTTGGCCGGGTGACGATGTTCGCCGGACAGCTCGGCGTCGCGGTGCAGGTGCTGGAGATGACGCTTGCCGACGGCATCGAAGGACTCGGCGCGGACCACCCCGACACCGAGACCTTCCGCAGCTCGCTGCTGGAGGCGTGCGACCTCGCGGACGACCGCGGCAAGAAGAAAGACCGTGAGCTGTCGGCGGCGGCTCGGCACCGCTGGACATTAGCTCCGAAGGCGAACTGACAAGCAGGTCACGCAGCCTTCGAGCTTCTCGAACTCGCTGATGTCGACGACGATAGGCGTGTAGCCGCGATCACGGAACAGCTCGGCGGTCTTGGGCGCCGACGCCGCCATCAGCAACCGGTCCTCCCCCAGCAACACGACATGCGCGCCGGCCTCCTCCGGTACGGCGAGGAACTTCGGGAAGGCCGCTGGGTCATCCGTCAGCGGCTCGTACCCGATCACTGTCCCGTCCGGCAACGCGGTCACCGCCGACTTCAGGTGCAGCACCTTCCGAACCGGCACTGCGACAACGTCGGCGCCGAGTGGCGCAAGGTGCTCTCGGAGCTGGTCGATCCCGGCCTGGTTGGTGCGGCCGCCGAGCCCGGCGTACACGGTGGATCCGGTCTTGAGGATGTCGCCGCCGTCGAGGGTGCCCGGCTCGCTGATCCTGGCGATCCGGTAGCCCTGCGCTGCAACGGCACGCTCGGCCTCGGCAGCTTCGGGGCGTCGCTCGTCAGCACCAGCCCGGGCGATCACCGCGAGATCGCCGAACACCACCATCGTGTCCTCGACGAACACGCCGTCCGGGCAGTCGTCGATCGGCGGCACCTCGACGCAGCTCCAGCCCGCGTCGGCCAGCGCGCCGACGTACTGCTGCCATTGCCGTACTGCGAGGTCCGCATCGACGGGGACGCGCTCGAGGTGGGTGAGCAGGCCGTCGGCGAGGCGTGGGCTCGGACGGCGGACGAGTGCGCGAACGGTGGCCATCCGCGCAGGTTAGCTGGCGGGCGCATGACCTGGTGGTGGGTGGGTACGGGGCACCTGCAGCCGTGCGACCTTTGGGAGGATGGGAATGCCGAAGATCCTGCAGCAGACCGGTGGCGATGTCGTCGAGGTGATTCTCGCCGACCATCGCTGGTTCGAGGAGGCCTTGCGCGAACTGCGTGACGTACAGGCCGACCGGGCGGCCGTGCTGGCGGATCTGGCGACCGTACTGATCGCCCACGCGGAGGCTGAGGAGTCCGAGGTCTACCCGTCCTTGCACAAGCGGGACGCCATCGACGCCGAAGAGGTCGAGCACTCCGAACATGAACACGACGAGGGCAACGAGGCGCTGCTCGCGCTGATGGAGGTCGAGGACACCGCGAGCGAGGAGTTCGGCGAGAAGGTGCACGAGCTGTCCGAGGCGCTGTCGCACCACCTCGACGAGGAAGAACGCGACGTCCTCAACCCGGCCCGGACCGACGTCACCGAAGACGTCCGCAGCCGGCTCGGCAAGGCCTTCGCGACGGAACGCGCGCGGCTGATCGACAGTGGCTGTGGTTCGCTCGACACTGTGCGAAAGCTCGTCACCGCGGCGAAGAAGTCCGCGTCCAAGAAGTAGGCGCTCCCCCAGGTCTGAACCCCGCCACTGTGGGCACGGGCCAGTCGCCCGAATCGGCGTCAGTGCGACTGGTCCGTGCCCAAGGTGGCGGGCTCTTGCGGCCTAGCGCAGCTCGAGGACGAGCCCTTCCTCCGCGGCGATGACCTCGCCTTGGAAGACCTGCTGTGCTTCAGCCACTGAGAGAGCGCGATCTGAGCCTGGCCAGAAATGTGTCAGCAACAGCCTGCGGGCTCCGGCGGCCGCTGTGGCTGCTTCGGTTGCCGTCATCACGTAGCGCGGGGTGGTCTCGGGCGACGGCCCTTGCAGGGTTGCGTCGCAGATGAACAGGTCAGCGCCGGCAGCCAGCGCGGCCGCCTCTGGGCCGGGGCCGCTGTCGCCGGTGTAGGCGACCGTCAGGTCCGGCGTGCTCAAGCGGACACCGAGGTTGGTCACGTAGTGCGGCAAGAGAGCGGTCTCCAGCCGGAACGGTCCGAGCTCGACCCCGTCGGCCAGGTCGTGTACGTCGAACACGGTCGCCGGGTCAGGTCGCGGCTCCAGCGTTCGCAGTACGGCGAGAACGCCTGGTGGGCAGTAGAGCGGGATCGGCGCGGCTTCGCGGGCGAGGTAGTACCGGACGCGAGCGAGAGCGCTCACGTCGACGCAGTGATCCGGGTGCTGGTGCGTCACGATCACCGCGTCGACCGCGCCGTCGGGGCAGTGCTTGAGCAACTGCGGCAGCGCGGCATAGCCGAGGTCGAGCACCACCTTGAAACCGTCGTACTCGAGCAGGAAACCGGCGCACGCGCGGCCCGCCTCGGGCCAGCCGCCGCAGGACCCGAGGACGGTCAGCGATCTCATCGGCTCGCGAACGCCGCGTCGGTGGAGACGATCTCCTTGCCGAGTGGGAGCAGCGAGATCGGGATCAGCTTGAAGTTCGCAATGCCAAGCGGGATGCCGATGATCGTGACGCAGAGCGCGATGCCGGTGACCAGGTGGCCGAGCGCCAGCCACCAGCCGGCGAAGATCACCCAGATCACGTTGCCGAGCACCGAGCCGGCGCCCGCGCCCGGCTTGTCGACCATCCTCCGGCCGAACGGCCAGAGCGCGAAGCCGGCGATCCGGAACGACGCGATGCCGAACGGGATGGTGATGATCAGGATGCAGCAGATCAGACCGGCGACGACGTAGCCGACGGCCAGCCAGAAACCGGCCAGCACCAGCCAGATCAAATTCAGAATCGTTCTCATGCCGTCCAGCCTGCCACCCGGCGGGTGTGCTCCAGGGTCAATCGGGCCACCAGTCCGGGATCATTCCGGGGCAACCAGTGGCCACCCCTGATCACTTGCACGCTGAGGTTAGGCGCCCACCGCGCCACGTCGGTCTGCAGCGGAGTCGTCACGAACGCGTCCCCGTCCGGCGAAACAGCCAGCACCGGTACGCCGGTACGCCGCTGCTCTGGACGGAACAGTCTGGGCACGACGTTCGCGCGATACAGGTTGAGCCCGTTCACGTAGTCGGCCAGAGAGCGCTCCCCGGTCTCCGGGCTGATTCCTCCGGCGCTGCGTTCAAGCCGTTCGAAGACCCGATGCGCCCAGCCTTTCCGCCAGCCGCGTTCGGGCAGCCACGGGAGCTGGAAGTAGAGGACGTACCAGGAATGCGCCAACTGCCTCAACAGGTTCCCCGAGCGCCAACGGGCCCGGATGAAGTAGCCCGCGTGGTCCAGCGACGGGCCGGAGATCGATACGAATGATGCGATCCGTCCGTCCAGCCGATCACTCGTGACGAAGTGCCAGGACTGGATCGATCCCCAGTCGTGCGCGAGCAACTGAACCGGCTGATCCGGCGCTACCGCATCCAGCACCGCGATGAAGTCCTCCTCGAGCCGCGCCAGCTTGTACGCCGCGCGGTTGCGCGGGTGGTCCGACTCCCCCGCGCCGCGTACGTCGTACGTGATGACGTGGAAGTGCTCGGCCAGCCTGGTGGCGACGGGATCCCAGAGCGCGGCGTTGTCCGGGTAGCCATGCACGCACACGAGAACCGGAGACGTCGGTACGCCGTACTCGTAGACGGCGATCCGCGTGCCGTCCGCGCTGGTCACGCGGCGCATGGGCTCAGTAGTCCTCGACGTTGAGAGTCTTGAAACTGATGCCTGCGGCAACCAATCGGCGGCGCAGTGCCGGTCCCATCGCGGCGGCCGTGGTGACCTGACCGGATGTCTTGGGAAGAGTGTCGAGAGCCAGAGAGAGCGCGCACTCGGCCAGCATCTTCGCCGTCTCGTCGTAGCCGGGATCGCCACCGGACACCTCGGTGACGACGCGCTTGCCGCCGCCCTCGCCGACGAAGCGCGCCTTGAACCAGGACTTCGCCCGGCGCTCCTCGCTCGGTCCGTCGCCGGCCTTGATCCTGGTCAGCAGGACCTTCCGGGCCGGCGGGACCTGCGCGGCGGCCGCCAGCAGACCGAGACCCGCGATGCCACCCACGACCGTCGGCAACCGCTTCACGGCGGCATAGTGCGAGTAGCGGAAGTCGGGTCCGTAGTCCTCGAGCATCAGGGCCGAGTTCGCCACGATCTGCGGGTCGACGGTCGGCAGCGGAACGGCCCAGAATCCCTGGCTGCGGTGGATCTTGCCCGTCACGAGCTTCACCGAACGGCCCTCGGGCCGGGGCTGCGCGCGACGACGGGCACGGTGCGCGGCCAGGTTCTGCCTGCCGCGGGAGAGCGCGGTGACCGCGGTCTCCCAGGTCCCACCGGAAGGCTTGCCGCCTCCGCGGATCAGACCCTTCACCGCGATCGGGACGTTCTTCGGCAACTGCTCGACCGTGTACTGCACGCCCAGGTCGTACGGGATCGAGTCGAACCCGCAGCAGTGGATGAGTCGCGCGCCGGTCTCGACTGCCTTCGCGTGATAGCCGACGTACATCCGGTCGACGAATTCCGATTCGCCGGTGAGGTCGAGATAGTCGGTGCCGGCTTGCGCGCAGGCGGCCACCAGCGGTTCGCCGTACCGGATGTAGGGGCCGACCGTCGTGACGACGATCCGCGCGGCTTCAGCAACCGCTCTCAGCGAGGCGGGGTCCTCGACGTCGGCGATGAGCAGGTCGACCTCGACGCCGAGCTTGGCGCGGACAGCTTCGAGTTTGGCGCGGTTACGGCCGGCCAGCGCCCAGGTGAGATCTGCCGGGGCGTTCTTGGCCAGATACCCGGCGGTGAGCGCTCCCGTGAATCCGGTCGCGCCGAACAGGACTACGTCGTACTGGCGTTTCATCGCTTGGCTGCTTTCTCGGTGTCGGCGCGGCCGCCGGCGCCGGATGCGCGGGAGGAGGCCGCGGCGCCGCGGGCCTCGATGTCGGCCAGCGCCGCCCGGTCCTGCTTCGGCACGCTGAAACGGGAGCCGAATTCGATGATGTGCGGGATGAGTGAGCGGAAGATCTTCAGCGGGCCGATCCAGCCCGGGACATGCACGACGCGAGAGCGCTTTCCGATGCCCTGGGTGAACTTGCCGACCGCGAACTCGAGCGAGTACGTCTTGCCGACCACCGGTACGCCGGTGCGCACCTTGCCGAACACCGGGTGCTCGTCGACGCCGCGGACCATGTCGGTGTCGACGAAGGTCATGTGCGCCACGCCGACGGCAACGCCGAGGTGGCGCAGTTCGGCGCGGAGGCTGTTGCCCATCGCCTCGACGCCGGCCTTGGACACGTTGTACGACGCGAGACCCGGCATGTGCACGACGGCGGCCAGGGATGACACCAGGAGCAGATAGCCCTTGCTGGCCAGCAGGTGCGGCAGTGTCAGGTTGACCGTCCGCCAGACGCCGTACAGGTTGACGTCGAGAACGCGCTCCCAGACGGCCGGGTCCATGCTCCGGGTGAAGCCGGGCGCGGCGATGCCGGCATTGGCCATCACGACGTCGATCCGGCCGTAGCGCTCAGCGATGGACTCCACCGCTGTCCGCAGCGAATCGGTGTCGGTGACATCGGCCTCCCACCAGCCGGCGTCGGGGCCGCAGTCCTCGGCGACCTTCTTCAGTTCATCGGGTTCGAGGCCGACCAGCGCCAGAGTCGCGCCCTCGCTCGCCAGCCTGCGGGCGACGGCCGCGCCGATCCCGCGGGAAGCGCCGGTGATGAGTACGACCTTGCCAGCCATCGCGACCTCCGCCTGTTGAGTGGATACTCAACAGTAAGTGCTTGTTGACCGAATACTCAATACACTGGCCTGGTGAGCCACACCTCGTCCACCCGGTTGCAGCCCGAGGAGCGCCGGACCCAGATCCTCGACGCCGCGCGCCGGGTCCTCGAGGCCGACCCGCACCGCGAGCTCAGCGTCGAACTCGTCGCCGCCGAGGCAGGCGTCTCCCCCGCACTGCTGTTCCACTACTTCGGCTCCAAGAAGAAGTTCCAGTACGCCGTGATCGAGGCAGCCGCCGCCGAGGTGATGCTGCGGACCGCGCCGGATCTCTCACTGCCACCCGACGAGCAACTCCGCACCGGGATCCGGGCGTTCGTCCGGGCCGTGCTCGAGGCTCCTCAGCTCTACCGGGCGACGCTACTGATGTCGGCGGCCGGCGACCCCGCAGTACGGGCTCTGCATTCGGAACTGCGACAGGTCTTCAGCCAGTGGGTGATCAACGCGGTCGCCGAGCGAGGCATCGCCATCACCCCCACCATCGAGCTCGCCTGCCACGGCTGGCAGGGCTACGTCGAGCAAACTCTGCTGACCTGGATCGACAACCCGACGGTCTCCCCCACCGAGCTGGAGCACCTCTGCGAACACTCCCTCGACGCGATCCTCAGCACCGCCAACCCCACCGAGTCCATCTGAGGGGTTGTCACCTCAGAGAGCGGGTTGCCCCGCGACGGGGACAAGCCGGCCGGACCGCCAGGCATACACAACCCGCCATCAGCCGCCCGACACGCCGAGGCAAGCGTTTGCCCCAGCAGGTTGGGTATGCATGGACGCCCGTTGCCTTCAGCAACCACTCCATCCTCTCGGGGTTGATCCCTCAGAGGGTGCGGAGGGCTTGCAGGGTGGTGGCGGCCAGGAGCTCCGCGTTTTCGTTGCCTATGGCATCTAGTAGGCGGCGGTCGACGGCTCGGAGTACTGCGCGGCCGCGTTCGAGCAGGGCCTGACCGGTCTCGGTGACCTGGAGATCGGCGGTCCGGCCGCGGCCGGGCTCGGTGAGGAGTTCGACCGCGCCGATCTCCTGCAACTGACGCAGCGTCGACTGCATGCTCTGGGCAGTGATGCCGTCGCGACGCGCCAGCTCGCTGTAGGACAGCCCGGGCTCGTGGGCGAGGTGCCCGAGGGCGGAGAAGTGCCGCATCGACATGCCCTGATCGCGCAGCGCCGCCTCGGTCTGCTCACGGAGTTGCCGGCCCAGCATCATCAGCAGCAACGACGGACTCGCCGTCGCCCCGGCCGGCGGACCACTCTCCTCCTCTGGTGCTGTCACGGGCACATCATCGCAGGCCCGACCCTGTTTCAGTCCGACTGATACCTGAGTTACAGTCTGCCTGAAACACGACCACCTCAGGGAGAGCGATGAACAAGTTCCTGCTCAGCGTGCACGTGCTCGCCGCCATCATCTTCGTCGGGCCGGTGACGGTCGCCTCGAGCATGTTCCCGCCTCTCGCGCGCCGCGAGTTGGCGGCGGAGCAGCCCAGTACCGCGGTACTGCGGGTCCTGCACCGGATCAGCAATGTGTACGCGATCGGCGGCCTGACCGTGCCTGTCTTCGGCGTCGCCGTCGGTGCCGGCCTCGGCGTGCTCGGCGAGACCTGGCTGGTCGTGTCGATGGCGCTGACCGCCCTGGCAGCCGCAGTACTCGTGGTCGCCGTCCTGCCCGGCCAGGCCGAAGTGCTCGCCGTGACCGGGCAGGATCGTGATGCGCGAGCCGCGGTGCTGCCCCGCGCGAAGATGCTGTCGATGAAGACGGGAATCTTCGCCTTGCTCTGGGCGGCCGTCACCGTGCTGATGATCATCCGGCCCGGCTCGACAACCGGGGTGTGATGAGCGGCTAGCGTCCTGAGCCGGGTGGTCGTGCTTCAGCTCCGGTGTTCAGGTGCGTGCCTGGGCGCCGGAGATGTGCACGACCACCCGGCTCAGGGCGCTAAGGTGCCTGGGTGCTGAAGGTTGCGACGGTGAACGTGAACGGGATCAGAGCGGCGTACCGGCGAGGGATGGCCCGGTGGCTGGAGGAGACCGATCCGGATCTGTTGCTGTTGCAGGAAGTCCGGGCGACGGACGAAGTACTGCGTGATCATCTCGGCGGGGACTGGCAGATCGCCCACGCCGAGCCGGCCATCGACGGGCACAAGGGCCGTGCCGGTGTCGCCGTCGCGAGCCGTCGGCCGATCAAGCAGGAGAACGCCGAGATCGGGCCGGAGCGGTTCACCGGGACCGGTCGCTGGATCGAGGCCGATGTCGTGCTCGACGACGGATCGCCGCTGACCGTGATCAGCACCTATGTGTTCACCGGCGAGTTCGAAACGCCGCCGCGGCAAGAGGAAAAATACGCCTTCCTGGACGCCTTCGCCGAGCGCTTGTCCGTACTCCGCGCCGACGGGCGGCACGTGCTCGTCTGCGGCGACCTCAACATCGCCCACCGCGAGGTCGACCTGAAGGCCTGGAAGGCGAACCGGAAGAAGAGCGGGTTCCTGCCCGAGGAGCGCGCCTGGATGGACAGCTTGTTCGAGGCCGGCTGGGTGGACCTCGGCCGTCGCTTCGGCGGCGACGGGCCGGGACCGTATTCCTGGTGGTCGTGGCGCGGAAAAGCGTTCGACAACGACGCCGGCTGGCGGATCGACTACCAGATCGCTTCTCCCGCGCTCGCGGCCGCGGCGGCCTCCTGCGTGATCCACCGCGCACCGACGTACGCCGAGCGCTGGAGCGACCACGCGCCGGTCGTCGCGACGTACGAACTCTGAGCCTTTCTGCCTTCGTGGGCAGGACCTGTGGAAACCCGCAGTACGCCGAGGCGCGGTGCGGGGTAGTCTCCCGGCATGTCCGAGTTAAAGCCGCCAGTAGCCGCCCGTAAGCCGATCGAACGCAGCCACCACGGAGACGTTTTCGTCGACGACTACGAGTGGCTGCGGGACAAGACGAACGATGAGGTGCTCGACTACCTACGCGCCGAGAACAGCTACACGGAGGCGCGCACCGAGCACCTCGAATCGTTGCGTGAGGCAATCTTCTCGGAGATCTCCGACCGGACCCTGCAGACCGACCTGAGCGTGCCGGCCCGGCGCGGCGGGCACTGGTACTACTCGCGAACCATCGAGGGCAAGCAGTACGCGCTCAGCTGCCGGGTGAAGGTGTCCGGTGACGAGCCGCCCGCGACCGACGGCGAGATCCCGGGCGAAGAGGTGCTGCTCGACGGCAACGAGCTGGCCGGCGACTCGGAGTTCTTCTCGCTCGGGACGGTCGACGTCTCCTCCGACGGCCGGCTGCTCGCCTACTCGGTCGACTTGACCGGCGACGAGCGGTTCACGCTCCGGATCAAGAACCTCGACACCGGCGAACTGCTCCCCGACGAGTTGCCCGGCGTTCACTATGGCTCAGCCTGGTCCACCGATGGCTCGACCGTCTTCTACACGAAGGTGGACGACGCCTGGCGGCCCCACCAGGTCTGGCGGCACACCCTGGGCACCTCCACGGACGACGACGTCCTGGTGATGGAGGAGGCGGACGAGCGGTTCTGGGTCGGCGTCGACCTGACCCGCAACGAGCAGGCCATTCAGATCTCCCTCGGCAGCAAGCTGACCAGTGAGGTCTGGCTGCTCGACGCCGCCGACCCGGTCGGCGAGCTCGTCGTGGTCGCGCCACGCCGCGAGGGCATCGAGTACGACGTCGAGCACGCCGGCGACCAGTTGCTGATCGTGCACAACGCCGACGCCTCCAACTTCTCCCTGGCCACGGCTCCGCTGAACTCCCCCGGCGACTGGACCACGCTGATCGAGGGCGACGAGTCGAGCCGCCTGCTCGGCGTCGACGCCTTCGCCGAGCACGTCATCCTGTACCGGCGCCGGGACGCGCTCACCGAGCTGGCGATCATGCGCCGTGAGGGTGACACGTTCGGATCGCCGGAGGCGCTCACCTTCGACGAGCCGATCTACACCGTGTCTCCGGGCCGCAACGACGAGTGGGAGGACACGCGGTACCGGTTCGGCTACACGTCGCTGGTGACGCCCGGGTCGACGTACGACGTGGACGTGGCGACGGGCGAGCGGCGGTTGCTCAAGCAGCAGCCTGTGCTCGGTGGCGTCGACCTCAGTGCCTATACGCAGTACAGGGAGTGGGCGACCGCGCCGGACGGGACCAAGGTGCCGATCTCGATCGTGGCGCGCAAGGACGTCCTGAGGGACGGCAACGCGCCGGTCGAGCTGTACGGCTACGGGTCGTACGAGTCGTCGATGGATCCGTGGTTCTCGATCCCACGGCTGTCGCTGCTCGACCGCGGGGTGGTCTGGGCCATCGCGCACGTGCGCGGCGGTGGAGAGCTCGGCCGGCACTGGTACGACGACGGCAAGATGCTGACCAAGAAGAACACCTTCACCGACTTCATCGCGGCCGCGGAGCACCTGGTCGAGTCGGGCTGGACCAAGCCCGAGCGGATCGTCGCGCAGGGCGGCAGCGCAGGCGGCCTGCTGATGGGCGCGGTGGCAAACCTGGCCCCGCAGGCCTTCGGCGGGATCGTCGCCGTGGTGCCGTTCGTGGACGCGCTGACGACGATTCTCGACCCGTCCCTGCCGCTGACAGTGATCGAGTGGGAGGAGTGGGGCAACCCGCTCGAGGACCCCGAGGTCTACCGGTACATGAAGTCCTACTCGCCGTACGAGAACGTCACGCCGCAGCAGTACCCGCCGATCCTCGCGATCACCAGCCTGAACGACACCCGCGTCTTCTACGTCGAGCCGGCCAAGTGGGTGGCGAAGCTGCGCTCCACGGCAGCCGGCGAGCCCAACGTGCTCCTGAAGACCGAGATGGAAGCCGGCCACGGCGGCCGCAGCGGCCGGTACGACGCCTGGCGCGAACTCGCCTTCGCCTTCGCCTGGGAACTGGACGTCCTCGGCCTCGCCTGACACCCCGTGTGAGCCGGAAGACCCTGGGTACCTGAGGTGTTGTAGGCAGCGAGAGTGATTCGCGATGTGTTGTGCAACACATCCAGCGGGTAACAATCGCTGCTGAAGCAGGTATTCGGGATCGATCCACGAGAAAGCTGAGAAGTAATCCGGGGGCCATTCCGGCCCGAAAGCCCAGTAGATCAAGCCGATTGTGCTCGCCGTCTGCCGACCGCGCGCAGAAGCGGTCCGCTGAGCGGGGATCAGGGCAGGTTTCAGCCGTCTGGGAGTGCCGGGAAATCTCAGGGAACATTCAGGCTGTTTACACACTCATCGTGGAATCTTGAACCTCACTCGAGCGTTGCTCTCCATGTAACGACGAAGGGAGTTTCGGTGGCTCGCACGGCTCGTGTCCGTTCAACGGACGACGGTATCGACGGTAAGGACAGCGTCGGTCTCTACCTGGAAGAGATCGCTCGCACTCCTTTGCTGACCGCGGAAGAAGAAGTCGAGCTCGCTGAGACGGTTGAGGCAGGTCTCCTCGCGGAGCAACTGCTGGCCGAGGGGCGGGTTGGACGCAAGAAGGGCGGAGCGCCCAAATATGCGACGGAGGAAGAGCTGGAGTGGCTGGCCGATGAGGGCCAGCGCGCGCAGCAGCGGTTCGTGACCGCGAACCTCCGGCTGGTGGTCTCGATCGCCCGCCGCTACGGACGGTCCCAGATGCCGCTCCTGGACCTGGTCCAGGAAGGCAACACGGGGCTGATCCGCGCGGTGGAGAAGTTCGACTACCGCAAGGGATTCAAGTTCTCGACGTACGCCACCTGGTGGGTGCGGCAGGCGATCACGCGCGGTATCGCGCAGCAGGCCCGAGTGGTCCGGCTGCCGGTGCACGTGGTGGAGCAGCTGAACCAGATCGGCTCGGCGCGGCGCACGCTGGAGCGCAAGCTCGGGCGTGAACCGGAACTCGACGAGATCGCGGCGGAGCTGGACCTGGACGTGGAGCGGGTCACCGACCTGATCCGGATCGGCCGGGACCACATCAGCCTGGACAACCCGATCGACGACGAGGGCGAGACCTCGCTGGGCGACCTGATCGCGGCCGAGACCGCGCCGGGCCCCGACCAGCTGGTCGCCGACGCGTCGGACCGCTCGGGCCTGTTCAGCCTGGTCGACCAGCTCGACCCGCGGTCGGCAGACGTGATCCGCCGCCGCTATGGACTGCACGACGGCCGCCAGGCCAAGCTCGCCGACATCGGCGCCGTGCACGGCATCTCCGCCGAGCGCGTCCGCCAGATCGAGCGCGAGGCACTGGGCCGGCTCCGCCTCCTGGCAGACCCGACCCTGGCCGCCTAGGCAATCAACCCAACCGAAACCCTCCTCAGGACCCCCGGCGCCACCCTCCCTGCCCGGGGGTCCTGCCATACCCAAGGTGTCAGGCTCAGGGTGGTCAGGGGAGCGAGATCCAGGACTCGACCGGGAGGTGGTCGCTGGGGAACTGGCCGTCCTTGGAGAAGGTGTTGATGGATGCCTTCGAGACACGGAGGCCTGGAGTGGTCAGGATCCAGTCGATCCGGTTCCCGTTCGGAGTCAGCGGCTTGTAGCCGTGGAAGGTGCCCCACAGGTCACTGCGCCGCTCGGCCGTCACCCAGCTGTCGTCCAGCGGCCCGTTCGTGACCAGCTTGTCGTACACGGTCAGCCCGGGCTTCGAGGCCTCGTTGAAGTCCCCGGTCGCGATCACCGGCAGTGCCGGGTCGAACTTCGCCATCCGCTGCAGCAGCAGGTCGGCCGACTTCGACCGCGCGGTCGCGTCGAAGGCCTCGAGGTGCGTGTTGACCGCGTAGAACTGCTTGCCCGACACCTTGTCCTTGAACCGGACCCAGGTGACCATTCGCGGGCAGCAACCGCCCCACGTCTTCGACCCGATCACGTCGGGCGTGTCCGACAACCAGAAGTGGTCGTACTCGAGCGGCTGCAGCCGGCGCTGATCGAAGAAGATCATCATGAACTCGCCCTTGCTGCCACCCTCCCGCCCCAGCCCGATCGAGTCGTACGCCGGCCCGAGGTCCGCTGCGATGTCGTTCAGTTGCGAGTAGAGCCCTTCCTGGGTGCCGATCAGCTGCGGCCGGGCCTGCCGCAACTGCTCCCGCATCACGGGACGTCGATCGGCCCAAGTGTTCGGCGGGGTGTCGCTCGCGTAGCGCAGGTTGTACGACATCACGTGCAGCTCGCCGCGGGACGAGCTCTGCGCGGTGGCACTTGCATCGGTCGACGGGGCAGCCGAGGCGACGCCGCTGGGCACGGTCAGGCCGAGGGTGGCGGCCGCGAGCAGCGCGGCGAATCTCCGGCGGGTAGTGAACATCGTCTGGAACCTCCAGGCAGAGTGGGCGGTACCCCGGACACCGACGACCGGGGTGGAGGTTCGCCCCGGCGCCTGAGGGCGCCGGAGGTATTACACGAACCTCCCACCCAAGGACGTTAACGAGTTCCGGTAACCAGTGCTCGACCAGCGCGCGTCGAGAACATGTCGCCCGCGGAGTACGCCGAACCGGACCGCGGCGCGGCGTACTCAGAACCTGTCCTGTTCCAGTGATCAGGTGGCGGCGCGACTCCAGCTGGAGATGAGAGCGGGGAGTTCGGCCAGGCGGTGGATGGTGGCGTCGGGGGTGCCTTCGGTGTGGCCTATCTGGTTGGCCGGGATCGCGCTGTGCGGGATGTGGACCGCGCGCATGCCGACGTTCTGGGCGCCCCAGACGTCGTCGAAGAGGCGGTCGCCGACGTACAGGCAGCGGGCCGGGTCCGTCATGCCGACCGCCTTCATCGCCGCCAGGAACGCCTCCGGGTGCGGCTTCGTCCACGGAACCTCGCTGGTGTAGACGGCGCCATCGAGCAGGTCGAGCACCCCGTCGCGGGCGAAGATCTCCTCGTGCCGGCGGCGGGACCAGATCGTGTTCGACAACACCCCGATCTTCAGGCCGTCGGCGCGAAGTGTCTTCAGCGTCTCCACCGCGTCCGGCTCAAGCTCCGTGTGCGGATGCCACTGCAGCTCGTACTCCGTCAGCGCGGCCGGCGTCAGCTCCACCTCGGCCAGCAAGCAGACCTCCTCGAGCGTGCTGCTGAGGTGCTCGTCACGGGACCGCGTCCAGACGGAGTCCTCCGCCGCGAGCAGCTTCGCCGCCAGCTCGTCGGCGCGCTCCTCGTCGACCACGCGCGCCACCGACCGCCACACGGCGTACAGGTCGATGGTGTGCCAGGTCGCCAGCGTGCCGCCCCAGTCGAACAGGACGGCTTCGATCGGTTCACTCTTCACGTTCGTCACGGCGGACACCTTGCCAGATCCCGCCGACAGAACTCCCCCGGTTTATGCCGCGCGGATCAGCTGACCTGCGCGATCTGCTTCCGCTTCGCCAGCCAGAGCACACCGACGGCGTACAAGGCGATGCACGGGATGTCGAGCACGAACACCGGCCAGGGCGCGCCACCCTGGTCTGCCCAGCCGTCCAGCTGGCCGAGTGCGGCGGGTATCAGGAAAGCGATCAGGTTGTTGACCGTGTGCAAGGCGATGCCGCACTCCAGTCCCCCGGTCCTGATCGTCAGCCAGCCGACGGTCAGCGCGAAAAGGAAGACGTCCGCCATCGCCCAGCCGGTGTAGCCGTGCCCGAAGACGAACGCCACGCTGCTCACGATCAGCGCCGGCCACGGCGTCCGGAGGATGCGTTTGATCAGGCTGACGAGAGGCTTGCCGTCGGTGTTGTCCGGACCATAGGCGCCGACCGCCTGGATCAGCCAGCCGCGGAAGGCGAACTCCTCGGCAGCCGACTGGAACGGGACCAGCAACAGGATCACCAGAGCCGGTACGACGAAGCTGCCCCAGCCGACGAAGGAGCCGTCGGGGGTGGCCGGACCGGTGTCGACGTTCGGGAAGAGTGCTTCGAAGGCGGCGCCGAGGGCGATGTTCAGGCCCATGTAGCCGAGGCCGGGCAGGCAGCACAGCAGCATCCAGCGCCAGCGGATCTTCCCGACGACCGAGGCGACGCTGAAGGCCGGGCGTCGTTGGATCAGGCGGACGGTCAGGAGGACGACCGGGGTGAGGATGCCGAGCAACAGCAGGTTGACCGCGATGTCCTCGACGGGGTTGTCGAACAGGGCGGTTGCTGATTCGGGCTCGGCGAAGTCGCCGGTGATCATCGCGTGGATGATCTCCCAGAGGACCAGCACCCCGATCGTCGCGGCAATCGCGGCGAGACCGAGCACGATGGTGCCGACGATCGGCCGCCACCACCGGTGCAGCCTGGTCCGCGCCAGCCGGTGGAACGGCGTCCCCTCCACAGCCGCCACCACCCGAGGCTCCTTAACCCCAAACTGCTGCGGGTAGAACATCCCCTGCCCGTACGGCACCTGCCCGTACTGCGGCGGCGCCCCGTACGGCGTCTGCCCGTATGGCGCCGGCGCCCCGTACTGCGGATACCCAGGAGGCGGCACCGCCCCGTACGGCGGTGATCCCGGCGCTGCGCCATACCCCTGGGGCGGCGCACCGCTGTAGGGCTGAGCACCCGGGGCCGGCCCGTACGCCGGAGGTGCACCTACGCCAGGCGGTCCGGCCGGAGCCCCGCCCACCGGCGGTGGGGCGGGATACGGCGGAGGTGCTCCATACGGCGGCGGCTGCTGCGGCGACCACCCCACCGGAGGCTGCCAGCCCCCACCCGGCCCCGCCGGCTGCCCAGGAGCCTGCCAGCCCGCTTGCTCCACAGGTGGCTGCCCAGGGGCCTGCCACGGCCAAGGCGGTTCTGGGGGTGTGGCCGACGGCTCTGCAGAAGGCTGAGGGTCTGCAGGAGGTTGGGCGGGGTCCGGCGGGCCTGTGGGGTGTTCGGGGGTTTGGTCCGCTGGTGGCGGGTCCTGGTGGGGAGCCATGGAAAGACTCTATGAGAGTTCGGGGCGAGCAGGCCTACTGGCTGGCATGCTTCCGGGCATGCGCGGTGTGAGGTTGCGGACTCGGGTGGGAGATTCGCTGGGATCGGTGGCGCCGTCGTGTTGTTGCCGGAGGCATCTGCTGTCGCGATGACCCACCTGAAAAGCCGAGCCGACCGAGTGATTGGCTGTCGTCCGGCCCGCGCTGCGCTTGTGACTTCGTGAAGGAGACTCGATGGTGACCGATCCGACGCCTGGACCGACCGCGTCGACCCGTGCCCTGCCGCAGTCCGTTCTGACTCCGCTGACCGGATCAGCGATCTTCCTGGTGGTCCAGATCGAGCCGGGTGGCGATGAGGTGGCTCGCGACCTGTTGGAGCGCGTCGCAGGATTAACCCGGGCGGTCGGCTTCCGTGTTCCCGCAGGCAGCCTGTCCTGCGTCACGAGCATCGGCTCAGACGCCTGGGACCGCCTGTTCACCGGGCCGCGCCCGGCCGCGCTGCATCCGTTCATCGAGCTGCAAGGCGCCAAGCACAAGGCGGTCTCAACACCCGGCGACTTGCTCTTCCACATCCGCGCCGGTCAGCTGGACATGTGCTTCGAGCTGGCCCAGCAGATCATGAAGGAACTCGACGGCGCCGCGACGGTTGTCGACGAGGTCCACGGCTTCAAGTACTTCGAGATGCGCGACCTGCTCGGCTTCGTCGACGGCACAGAGAACCCGACCGGCACCGAGGCCGGCGAGGCGGTCGTGATCGGCGCCGAGGACCCGGACTTCGCCGGCGGCAGCTACGTGATCGTGCAGAAGTACCTGCACGACCTGAATTCCTGGAACGCGCTCTCTGTCGAGCAGCAGGAGCTGGTGATCGGCCGGACCAAGCTCGAGGACATCGAGCTGCGCGACGACGTCAAGCCGTCCAACTCGCACATCGTGCTGACCGTGATCGAGGACGAGGACGGCAACGAGCAGCAGATCCTGCGCGACAACATGCCGTTCGGCACGATCGGCAGCCAGGAGTTCGGCACCTACTTCATCGGCTACGCCAAGCACCCCGGCGTCACCGAGCTGATGCTGCGCCGGATGTTCCTCGGCGAGCCCGAGGGCAACTACGACCGCATCCTCGACTTCTCCACCGCCGTCACCGGCACCCTCTTCTTCACTCCGTCCGGAGACTTCCTCGACGACCTGCCACCCGCACCCTGACAACAAAGACCGGCCCCCGCGTACGGCGTACGCGGGGGCCGGTGTTGTGGTGCAGAGTCAGTCGCCCGCGAGTACCGGGTCGCTGAACTTGTTCCAGCGGAAGTCCACCGGATCCGGGAACAGCCCAGGCACCTTGCCGAGACCCTTGATCGCGGTCGCCGTGCCGTTCGCGTGGCCGACGGCGTACAGGTACCCCGCCGTCGTGTTCTTGTCGATGCCCAGCAGCAGGGTGCTCCCCTTGCCACAGCGCGCCGCGATCAGCGTCTCGAAACCCTGCCACGACGACGACCTGACCTTCGTCAGCACCGGCTTCATCGGCTGGGTCAGCGGGATGCGGACCGTGTAGAGCGCCCCACTCGCCCACGTCATCAGGAAGGTCTCGTACTGCGCTGTCTGGCTGATCAGCGCCATCGCCTTCATCCCGGCGAATCCGGGCGCGAACCCGGTGGTGTGCCGGACCGGCGTCGCGTCCTTGTAGCGGACATCCCAGCGCAGCATCGTGCCGTCCTTGCGCAGCCCGTACTCCGTCTGCCGCATCCTGGTCGCGGTAGTGAAGGTCGTATGCTCGAACGCCCGGAAGTTGTCCCACCCGCCGCCGACCCGGGTGAGCTTCTGCTGCGACGCGGTCCCGCCGCCGGGCGGTGTGAGGTAGCTGCTGTCGTACAGGCCGGAGCCCATCACGACCGCGCCACTGTGGTAGTCGTCCCCGACCTCGCTGTCGCCGTACCGGATCGTGCTGCTCAGCCGGGACAGCCCGTCGGGATAGATGCCCTTGGCAATGAACATGTGGCTGGTCCGGGACAGCGGCGACGTCATAGCGAAGGTCTGGATGCGGTGATCGCCACCGGTGGTGATGCCACCGGCCGAGACCGTGCAGGCCCCGGCGGTGACCGCTTGGTCCGTTGAAGTCGATGCCCCTGCAGTCGGCGCCGCGGCGGCCGTGCCCCCGCCCGCCACCACCCCCGCCGTCAGCAACCCGGCCGCGAGGACCGCCGCGGCTTTGGACCCCTGGTATCTCATCAGAATTGCCCCCAGTCGTTTGGAACTTCCTGGGAGGGTGGACGCCGACCGGACGGAGAAAGTTCGTCAGTCGCCGTTCAGGCGTGGGGTTTGGGGAGTGTCGCGGTACCAGCGAAAGTAGACCGGGTCGGACAGTTCCAGTGGGACCTCACCGAGGGAGTCGATGACGGTGTCGGTGCCGTCCGCGTGGCTGATCGCGTAGAGGCGTCCGGTGTGGGTGTCCTGGTCGATACCGAGCAGGAGGGTCCCGTTGGCGCCGCAGCGTTCGGCGACCAGGGTGTCGAAGCGCTGCCAGCTCGTACTGCGGACCGGCTTGACCACTGGCGCCATCGGCGACGTGGTCGGGATGCGGATCGTGTAGAGCGCGCCGAGCTGAGTGTTGGCCAGGAAGGTGTCGTAGCTACGGGACTGGCTGATCAAGGTCATCGTCTTGACCGAGGAGAAGCCCGCGACCATCTGGGGATCCACCCAGGTGGTGCCCTGGACGGTCCAGCGCACCAGCACACCGTCGTACCGGAGTGCGTACTGGTTCATGCGCAGGTGCCTGTACGCCGGGCCCTCGTAGTACCGGGAGGTCTGGAAAGCGGTGTAGCCCTGCCAGTCGCCGCTGATGCGTTTGAGGGCGGCAGGGCCGGCCTGCTCGCCAGTGCTGCCCGTGATGTAGCCAGTGAGGTACAGCGACGAGCGCAGTACCAGCCAGCCGCCGCGAAGCTCCTCGCCGGGCCCCATTGGCTGCGTGGCCATTGCGCCGCTGAACGTCGCCAGACCGTCCGGGTAGAGGTCACGGGGGCCGACTGTGTCGCCGAGCAGAGTGGGCGGTGAGGTAGCCGAGATCCCCAGCCCACGATGGTCTCCACCGGCCGTCACCGCGCCGAGCTGCATGCTGCACTTGTAGGCCGCTGCCGCGTGGGCTGCCGGCGCCGGCAGCAAGCCGGTCGTCAACAGGCCCAGCGCGGCGATGCACGCCATCCCCCGTCGGTACATGACGTTCTAGCTGTCGCCGTTGAAGCGGTCGAGATCAGGCATCGGGCCCCAGCGGAAGTACACCGGGTTCGCGAAGGTGCCGGGGATCTTGCCGCGGCCCTCGATGGCCGTCTTCGCACCGTTCGCATGACCGATGGCGTACAGGTACGCCGAACTGGTGTCCTTGTCGATCCCGACCACGAGCTCGCCCAGGCTGCACGACGCCGCGACGAGCGTCTCGAAGCCCTGCCAGGTCTTCGACCGGACCATCGTCACGACCGGCTTGAGCGCTGCCGTGGTCGGGATCCGGATCGTGTACAGAGCCCCGCCGCGGGTGTTGGCGAGGAACGTGTCGAAAGAGTAGTTCTTGCTGATCAGCGCCAACGACTTCACTGACGAGAACCCGGCCGCCGATCCGGCCGCGCGCCAGACCCCGTACATGTCGATGTTCCACCGGAACAGCAGGCCGTCGTCACGCAGTGCGTAGACGCTACGGCGCAGCGGCTCGACGTGGCTCGGCGCCTGGTACTGCACCTGCTCCATGGCTTTGAACCTGTCCCAGCCGGCACCGACCCGCTTGAGCACCTGGTTCTCCGCGGCACCGTCCGGGTCGATGTCGTACCTGCTCTGGTACATGCCGTCCCGCTGGACCACCAGACCATCTGCCCAGCCCCCTGCGGCCGCTGTGGGTTCGTAGGTGAAGTAGCTGCTCAGCCGCGGGTTGCCGCCACCCGAGTAGATGAAGGTCGTCTTCCTCATCTGGGTCACCGTGATCGGCGTAGTCGCCCTCACCGCTTGAGCCAGATGGTCGCCGCCCGGCGTGACGGACCCCAGATCAACGCTGCAAACCCGGTCAGTTCTGGTCGACCCCTCCGCGACCGTCCCTGCCGCTCTCGCCGCGCCGGGCGTGAGCCCAGCCGCCAGTAGCGTCAGCCCCAGGACGGCGGAGGTACCCCGAACTCGCCTCTGCCCATCAGCCACCATGTCGTCTCCTTCTCGAGCAGAACTGGACTGGACCCGCACCGGCGGTGAAGCCGGTCTACCGAGCTTGATGCGGAACGCGCGGGAAAAGTTGTGCCCGAAACTGTCGGTGGTCTGAGTGAGACTGGGATCATGTTGCTCGCAGATGTGGTCGCGACGTCGGCCTCCCTGAGTCAGACCAGGTCGCGCCGTGCCAAGGCCGATCTGATCGCGACCTTGCTGACCACAGCGACCGAGGCCGTCGAGACCGAGATCGTCGTGACCTACCTGTCCGGCGAGCTGCGCCAACGGCGTACAGGGGTTGGCTGGCGGACTCTCGCTGACGCGCCGGCACCCGCCGCGGCGCCTTCGCTGACGATCGAGGAGGTCGACCAGGCGTTCGCCGAGCTGTCTGAGTTCGCCGGGGCCGGGTCGCAGGCCAAGCGGCGGGAAGCGGTGGACGCCTTGTTCGGCCGGGCCACCGATGAGGAGCAGCGGTTCCTGCGGCTGCTGGTCAGCGGCGAACTGCGGCAGGGTGCGCTGGACGGCGTGATGGCGGATGCTGTCGGCAAGGCGACCGGCATCCCGCTGGAGAAGATCCGCGCCGCGACCATGCTGCGGGGAGCGGCGGCGCCGGTCGCGGTCGCCGTACTGACCCAGGGCGAAGCGGGCCTGGAGCAGTTCGGGCTCGAGGTCGGTCGCGGGGTGCAGCCGATGCTCGCGCAGTCGGCGACGACGATCGCGGAAGCCCTCACCAAAACCGGTACTCCGGCGGCGATCGAGTGGAAGCTGGACGGGATCCGCATCCAGGTGCACCGCGACGGCGACCAGGTGGTCGTCTACACCCGCACGCTCGACGACATCACCGGCCGGGTGCCCGAGGTGGTCAGCGCGGTGCTCGAGCTCAAGGCCGACAAGATCGTGCTCGACGGCGAGCTGATCGCGCTCCGCCCCGACGGCCGCCCCGAAGCGTTCCAGATCACCGGCTCCCGTACTGCGACGCGCGCCGCGACCGGACCGGAGACGGTTCCGCTGACGCCGTACTTCTTCGACATCCTGCACCTGGACGGCCACGACCTGCTCGGGCTCGACTCGACCGAGCGGCACGCGTGGCTGAGCACGGTGGTGCCCGAGGAGCGCCGGATCCCCCGGTTCGTGACCGACGACGCCGAGGCGGGTGAGGCGTTCTTCACCGACGCGGTGAAACGTGGGCACGAAGGTGTGATGGTGAAGTCGCTGTCAGTGCCGTACGAAGCGGGTCGGCGCGGGTCCGGCTGGGTGAAGGTGAAACAGACGCACACCCTTGACCTGATCGTGCTCGCGGCGGAGTGGGGACACGGCCGGCGTACGGGGTGGTTGTCGAATCTGCATCTGGGCGCGCGGGACGAGGAGACCGGCGAGTTCGTGATGCTGGGGAAGACGTTCAAGGGGCTGACCGACGAGTTGCTGCGCTGGCAGACCGAGAAGTTCCAGCAACTCGAGGTCAGCCGCGATGACTACACGGTCTTCATCCGGCCCGAGGTCGTGGTCGAGATAGCCTTCGACGGCGTCCAGACGTCGACGCGATATCCGGGCGGGATGGCATTGCGGTTCGCCCGCGTACTGCGTTACCGCGAGGACAAGACCCCGTCGCAGGTCGACACTGTGCAGGCCGTCCGCGCGATCCATCAACCCAGCGAAGGAGCCGACGATGACGAGTGAGCCCGTCGACCCAGATCTCGAGACCCGGCGCCTGGCACGTGAGTCGTTGCGGCAGGACGACCCGACCGGGTGGTTCGAGCGCCTGTACTCCGCTGCCTCCGAAGGTGCGGCCGTCGTTCCGTGGGACCGCGGTACCGCACATCCCTTGCTGGCGGACTGGGTCGAGACCTCCCAGCCTCAAGGCACCGGCAAGCACGCGCTCATCGTCGGTGCCGGGACAGGCTGGGACGCGGAGCTGATCGCCGACCTGGGCTACGACACGACCGCCTTCGACATCTCCCCCTCCGCCGTGGAGACCGCCCAGCGCAATCACCCGGACTCGAAGGCGGCGTACCAGGTGGCGAATCTGCTGAAGCCGCCGGCCGAGTGGCATCGCGCGTTCGACCTCGTCGTCGAGATCTTCACCGTCCAGGCGCTGCCGATCCCACTGCAGCCCGAGGCCACCGAGCGGGTCAGCGACTTCGTCTGCGCCGGTGGCACGCTCCTAGTGATCGCCGCCGCCCGCGACGACGACACCCCTGACGACACCGTCGAAGGCCCGCCCTGGCCTCTCACCCGAGCAGCCACCGAAGCCTTCAGCACCGACGACCTCCGCCTGATCCAGCTGGACCGCCTACCGGGCCCCTCAGACCCAACCACCTACCGCTGGCGAGCCGAATACCTCCGCGACTAACGCTTTGCCGGCACCGCCGGTAGTGGGATCCAGCGCCCGAGGGGCAGCCTCGGCGATATCGACCCCTCCGTCTCGGTGACTGTCACGAAGGCAGGAGCCCTGCTCGGGTCGGCGAACACGGCGATCACCCCGAGCTCCTCCTTCACCTCTCTGGCAGCGGTGTCCGCAGGATGCTCGTCCACCTCGACCTGCCCGCCAGGCGGCAACCACCGCCTGGCGTTCAGGTGATCGACCAGCAAGCTGCTCCCGTCCCGCGCATCAGCCAGTACGACGTACGAAACCAGGTGCATGGCCGGTGTCGCAGGCTTCTCGCAACGGACCACCGACGGTTCAGGGGCGGTAGTTGCGGAAGGTGTTGCGGAGGTCGGTTGTCCATTCGGTGGGGAGTTCCCAGGGGATGAAGTGGCCGCCGGTGGGGTGGGCGGCGAGGTTCACGTGGTTGTACCAGGTGGCGCGATCGGTCTCGAGGAAGTACTCGACACGGCGATCGGTGGTGACGCCGGGTGGGTTCTCGTGGGCGACGAAGGTGATGCCGGTGGGCGCCTCGATGGCCGGGTGGCGGTCATGGGAAGGCGTCCACGGGTGGCGGTTGTTGTTGGCGTACGTACGAATCGACGTGCCGATCGCGTTGTTGACCCAGAAGATCATCGCGTGGGTCAGCAGGTCGTCCTTGCTGAAGACGGTCTCCAGGTCGCCACCGTTGTCGCTCCAACTGCGCCAGCGCTGCAGGATCCAGGCGAGCAGTCCAGTGGGCGAGTCGGACAGGCCGTACGAGAGCGTGCTCGGATCGAGAACGTGGACCGCGAGATGAGCGGCGAAGCGCTTCTCCAGCTCGACGATGCGGGCATGGCTGGCCGGCGGCAACCCGTCCGGGATCGGCTGACCGCCGCTGAGGTCCCAGACGGGACGATCACGTCGAAGGCATCCGCGGGATCCCCGCCGTACGCCGCCGGGTCGGCCAGCGGGTCGATCACCTTGGCCCAGTGCCAGAACGTCCACGGCCAGCCATGCGTCAGGATCAGCGGGACCGGATTCGGCCCCACTCCGGGTTTGCGCAGAAAATGGATCGGTACGCCGTCGACCTCCACGCGGTAGTGCTGATACGCATTGATCGCAGCCTCGGCCTTCCGCCAGTCGTACTCCGTGCGCCAGTACTCGACAAGCTCCTGCAGGTAGCCGCGCCGCACTCCGTAGTACCAGTCCTCGTTGCCGGCATCATCCGGCCAGCGCGTCAGCGCCAGGCGCTGGCGAAGATCTTCGAGTACTCCGTCGGGTACGTGGATCGGCGTTGCCTCCAACGGGAAGTTCATTCGTCTCCTAAGGCTTGATGGAGTTCCACCAGGCGCGTCAGCGCGGGCAGCGCATCCTGGATCGCGGTCCGTTCAGCGGGCGTCAGCCGGTCGGCGAGCTCGGTCAGCCGGGCCACCCGCTCGGCCCGCCGTCCGCGCACGATCGCAGCGCCCTGCTCGGTGATGTGCACGAGCACCGCCCGCCCGTCCGACGGATCCGGCCGGCGTTCGACCAGCCCTTCGCGCTCCAGCTTCGTCACGATCTGCGTGATGGCCGGCTGCGTCACCTGCTCACTCGCGGTCAATTCGCTGAGTCGCTTGGGCCCGCTGGTCGCCAACGTGTGCAGCACGGACAGGGTCGTGAAGCTCAACCGCTGCACGGCCGGCAGCCGGATGTTCATCCGGGTGAAGGCACCGATCACTGCGGCCATCTCGGCGACGCTCAGCTCTCCGCTCACCCAGCTAACTATATAAGCAAGTTACATAACTCACTCATGTATTACACGTCGACAGCAGTCGGCGGCCCTGCGGGGAAGGTCTTCCAGTGGCCTTCGGAGATGACCTCGACGGTGCCGTCGGTCACCTTGATGGCGGTCTGGTCGTCGATGGCGTAGGCCGGACCTGCGATGTCGGCGGCCCATCTCTCCGCATCGGCCATGGTGTTTCCCGGCATGAGTTCGTGGTCCAGGTGCGGGTAGATCGAGAAGTCGACGACCCCGAGCGTGCGGTCGTCCGGCGCGGAAGGCCAGTTGACGAAGTCGTCACCGATCCGCGGTGTCATCACCATGCTGCCGGCGCTCACCCCCACCCAGACCGTCTCGGGCAGCGACGAGATGATGTCCGACAGCCCTGACTGTCGCATCCAGTGGTACAGGTACGTCGCTTCGCCGCCGTCCACCAGCAGCACGTCGGCCTCTCGGACCCACGGCACCCACCGGTCCTCGCCGATGCTGGGCAGCGCGGTGAGCTCCAGGACACCCAACGACGCCCAGCCCAGGCTGGTCATCAGGTGCCACGGAGGCTCGCCGGCGACGAAGCTTCGCACCGAGGCGGGCCCGAGCATCGGCTGGCCCCACTGCGCCGTGGGGATGCAGAGCGCACGGGACTCGGAGATCGGCTTGCCCAGCAGCTCGACCAGCGCAGCGCGGATGCTCTCGTTCGTGACGCCTCCGGAGGTGAGAAGGAGCTTCACAACACCTCCCGAGTCGAGCGCGACGGATTCGTGTGACATAGGCACCGCGGACGTGTCATCGCCTGACTCCATGTCTTGCCCTGTGGCGCCCTCGACTGGCCACCATTCACCCGTTCCACGAACACTACGTTCCGGATCCGACAATCCCCGTCAAGGGCATCGTCGCGAAAGTTTAAGGGAACATACGTCCTATGTCGCTTAGCGTGGATATGATTCTGGGTATGGAAATCCCGGAGTGTCCGCTGGGTCATCGTGGTTCGGTGGTGCGTGCGGGGTGGTATGGCCGGGCTGGTCAGCGGCGGCAGCGGTGGCTGTGCCGGCCGGACGAGGGCGAGCCGCATCGGTTCGCTGAGGTGCTGCCGCGGATCGTGGCGTCGGCGGCGGAGCATGTGTGTGCTGACTGCGCGACGCAGCTGGAGCCGTGGGAGGGGCAGCCGGCGCCGAGGTTGTACGGGTTCGCCGCGCG
>NZ_AQUZ01000015.1 GCF_000372465.1 Kribbella catacumbae DSM 19601 | reverse complement strand
GGACACCGCAATCACTCAAACAACTTCGAACGCAGGGCACTAGGGTGTAGCCCATGGGGCAGAGCTATGGCGTGGTCGGCGCGATCCTCGTGCTCGGGCTCGGCGGGTTGCTCGGCGCGTTCGCGCTGAACAAGGCGCTCACCATCACCTACCCGACGGCGGACAAGCTCAAGACGTACGAGTCCGGCGTCGACCCGGTCGGCGAAGGCTGGGCACAGGTTCACATCCGCTACTACCTCTTCGCCTACCTCTACGTCATCTTCGCGGTCGACGCCGTCTACCTGTTCCCCTGGGCGACAGTCTTCGCGAGCGTCGGCGTCGCCAGCCTGATCGAGATGTTCATCTTCCTGGCCTTCGTTGCGGTCGGCCTCCTCTACGCCTGGCGCAAGGGCATCCTCAGCTGGACCTGATGACTGTCCCGACCGACAGGACATAGTGCCTGTTTGGCGGTCCGCCGGGTCGGCCCTGAGCGTGAATCTCCGGCGCGGGCGCGACTATGTCCTGTCGGTCGGGACAGCATTCGATGCGGCTAGGACAGCGGCTATTGCCCAGTCTTGGGGGCCGACGCCTACTGATTTGAAGACTGTGCGGCCAGTGGGGGTGGGTTTGGTGGTGAGGGCTGTGCCTAGTTCTCGGAGAGCGGTCTTCGCGAGGGTGCCTGAGGTGACGGCGTCGATGATTTCGCCGGACTCTTCCAGCGCGGCTTCGATCTGGTCGACCAGGACGAGTGAGGCGGTGGCGAGAAGGTCGCGGGGGAGTTCCCGCATGGTCGGGCGGAATGCGCCGATGGCGTTGATGTGGACGCGGTCGGGCAGGGCTTCCAAGGAGAAGAGTGGAGTCGAGGACGAGGTCGCGCAGCAGATGATGTCTGCGGTGGCGATCGACTCGTCGATCGAAGTACCGGGGGCGAAGGTCACCTCGGGGTACTCGGCGGACAGGGCCGTCGCCAGCGCGGTGGCCCGGTCGAGGTTGCGACCCGTGACGGCGACGTCGGCGATTCGGCGTACGGCGAGGACTGCGCGGACTTGGTCGGCCGCTTGGGCGCCGGTACCGAGCAGTGCCAGCCGCGTCGCGTCTGGGGAGGCGAGCAGGTCGGTGGCGACGCCGACGACGGCGCCGGTCCGCAGCGTGGTGATGGAGGTGCCGTCGGCAACGAGTTGTTCGCCGTCGCCGGTCCAGATCACCGTCGCGCGGATGGCGGGGACCTGGTCGAGGGCGATGCCGATCTTCTTCACGATCGCGGTCCTGGTCGGGGAGTGGTAGGCCGACATCACCAGGATCGCGCCGTCGCCGAAGATCTGGCGTGGCGGCAACACGAAGTTCCCCGCCGCGAGTTCGAGGAACGCCTGCCGTACCGCGGCGATCGCGGCCGGCATCGGGACGGTACGGCGTACGTCTTCCGCGCTCAGCACCTTCATAAGACGGCGAGGTTATAGCGTTGCGGGCAGAGCCAACAGCTGAGGGGCGACGCGATGACGGATCTGCACGGCGACACAGCATCATCGCTGACCCCACCCCACCACCCCGGTCAGGTGATTGCTGACGGGCACAACGACCTGCTGATGCTGGTCGCGCGCCGACCTAAAGAGGTGTGGGTCGAGTACTTCCGTGATCGGTGGATCCCGCAGTTGCGCGCCGGCGGGATCGACGTCCAGGTGCTGCCGGTGTTTCTCGACAGTGAGTTCCTGCCCGAAGGGGCGTTGCGCGAGACGCTCAGGATGATCGAGGCCGCGCATCGGATCGCCGAGGGCAATGCCGATCAGGTGACGCTGTGCCGGACCGGCGACGAGATCGACGAGACCGTCGCGGCCGGGCGGATCGCTCTGGTGCTCGCGCTCGAGGGCTGCCCGCAGATCGACAAGGATGTCGAGCTCCTGCAGACGCTGGCGCGGCTCGGCGTACGGATGGCGTCGTTCACGCACTTCGGCCGCAGCGCGCTCGGCGACGGCTCGGGCGAGGACGCGACCGGGAGCCGGCTGACGAAGGCCGGGGTCGAGGCTGTCGGGTTGCTGGAGGAATTGGACGTCCTGGTCGACGTCTCGCACGTCGGGCGGCGCGGGGTCGAGCACATTCTCGAGCTGGCGACCAAGCCGGTCGTCGCGTCGCATTCGAGCGCGTTCGGGCTGCGCGAGCATCACCGCAATCTCACCGACGAGCAGCTGCGCGGGATCGCCGCGACCGGCGGGGTCGTCTGCATCAACTTCTTCGCCGGCTTTCTGACCGGCGACGCTCAGCCGACCGTGGAGCATCTGGCGGACCACATCGAGTACGTCGCCGGCGTGGCCGGCGAGGATCATGTCGGCCTCGGCAGCGACTTCGTCGACGAGGTGTTCGCCGAGAAGATCCCGGCCTGCGACCGGCCGCTGGTCATCGAGGGCGTCGACGTCGCCGTCCTGGTTCCCGGTCTCGAAGGGCCGGCCGGGATGCCGCTGGTCACCGAGGCGCTGCAGAAGCGCGGCCTGCCCGACCCGGTGATCCGCAAGGTCCTCGGCGCCAACCTGGTCCGCGTCCTGCACTCTCACTGAGAGTGAGCTTCCAAGTCAGACAGCGATCGTTGCCTGGTCACCCTTGGTGATTGCGTCGGACAACATTTGTGTTCAGAAACCTCGCTCCGTAACGGATTGCGATGAATCTGTCGCCAATTGCGGGGTTCGGGGTTACAGTAATTACTGGGGGATACGGGGCGAACACGGGGCGGTGGGGCATGTCTTGGCAACTCTGGGTATTGATTGCGGCGGCAGCGAGTGCGGTCGCGGCGATCCTGCTGGTGAAGTTCAGCCAGGCGCAGGAGGTCTTCGAGCGGATCACCGAGACCGGCCCGCGACCACGTCCTGACCACCCGGACGCCACGGTCGAAGACCTCATCCGGTACCGCCGCCGGCAGGAGCCCCGGCCGACCTGGTTCCCACTGGCCGCCCACCTCCAGCACCGCTCACGCGGCCACCACTGACCCTGGGACGCGCCACGCGGTGATCGTGGGCGCCCACTACGCCACCGGTTCCCGGGCCATGTACCCCCCCGGCCCCGAACGGCCGCGCAGCTGGGCGCCCACCTCGTTGTCGCTACTGTTCCTCCCTGTCCGCACTCCAGGAGGGGAACTCTCATGCGCTACAAGCCCGCACTGGCGGCCGCCGGCCTGCTGGCCTCGAGCCTCGTGCTCGCCCAGCCGGCCGAAGCCGCAGTACCAGCTGCTACCCAGCAGGCGACCGCCACCTGCTCGCTCGTCCTGCCGAAGAGGATCACCATCAAGGCCGAGATGAACATGTATTGGGCGAGCCTCGGGTCGAACTGTTCGGCCAGCGTCTACACAGCGGTGTGGAAGAAACCTTTAGGAGTCGGGGACTCGGCAGACTCGAAACTCGTCTTCAACTTCGGCGAACGGCTGGCCAGTTTCGGCGTTCGCGGCTGGAATCCGCCCCCTGGCACGCTCACGTTCACGCCTGCAGGCGGTGCCACCGATGCCAACGGCACCAAGATCGCGGACCTCGCATCTGCCACCACAGTGGCCAGATGGGCGTCGGTCGCGGCTATCAGCGGAGGCCGTAAGGGCACTAGGACCGCATTGCTCACCACCGTCTCGCGTTGGGACGGAGGGCACTCTCCCCGCTTCATCCGCTGGGCGAACAAGAAGGTGCTCCTGCAGTACCAGGAGATCGGTACCTCGACCTGGAAGGGCCTCGCCTACGTGACCACCGGCGCGCAGGGCCAGGTGACCTACAACTACTACCCCAACAGAACTCGCCGCTACCGCGCCTACGTCCCCGCCACCACCAGCATCTGGGACGCCTATTCGCCGACCATCAGCCGATAAAACGCGACTTTGGGCACCGGTCAGGCGGGCTACTGGGGAGTAGGTGACTGGCCGGTGCCCAAAGTGGAGTTAGGCCCAGGGGTTGAAGGGGATGGGGGCGGGTTTGGCGGCGTTGAGGAGGTTGCGGAAGCGGTCGTCCTTGTCGGTGATCTTGATGGTTGCGGAGCCGAAGTTGGCGTTCATCAAGGTGTCTCGGAGCGACGTGGTCGGCCAGCCGTTCCAGTCGACCAGCGGGGGATAGCGCCAGTTGTGGTAGTGGTTTTCCGGTGGCTCGTCGTTGGTGTTGGCGAGCCGGAAGAAGTGCGTGCTCGCGCCGTCTTTGTGGTAGACGACCTTGGGGTGTGTGCCGTCGAAGCGCACCTGTGAGCGGGAGTAGGTCACCTGGCTGGAGTGCTGGGTGGTGGTCACGTACTCGACCTGGTTGGTCGCCTGGTTGATCCAGGAAATGACGTGCTCGAAGTCGTGCCGATGGCCGCCGAGCCCGCTGCCGGCCACCGCCTGGTCCTTCTCGAAGTAGCTGGCGTAGACGACCGCGCACCACCCGTTGTTGCACTTCGAGCGGGCGTAGGTCTGGGAGTTGTCGAGGTCGGACTGGTCATGGCAGCTGCCGTTGACGGCTCCGGTCGTGTTCAGGCCGGCGTTGAGGGTGCCGTTCGATCCGATGGCAGGGGTGGCGTAGCACCCGTCGCCGTCGTAGTCGTAGGCCGGGGAGAAGGACTGCTCCAACCCGCCGGCGTTCTGCGGGAGGGATGGTGGCGGCGCGGCATACGCGGCTGCGGCGGAGGTGACCATCAGTACGGCGGTACCTAGGCCGACACCGAGCAGACGGCGGCGGCGCCGGGACTTGGGCGGTTGGGCGGATGTGGTGGGCGACAGCTTGTCCATGCTTCGCTCTTTTCGACAGTCGCGGGGCGGTGCGAACGCTGTCGAGGATGGCACCCCAAGGGCACGGCAGTACATACTTCACGTGACTAAGAATCGACGCTGAGTGAATTCGGCTAGCCGAGCAGCCCGTCCCTGCGCGCGACGGCGGCCGCCTCGGTGCGGCTCCGGACGCCTAGTTTGGCCAGGATGTTGGAGACGTGGACGCTGACCGTCTTCTCCGAGATGTAGAGCTCCCGAGCCAGTTGCCGGTTGGTCCTGCCTTCGGCCAGCAGAGCCAGTACTTCGGTCTCGCGGGCGGTGAGTGCTGTTGGGCCGACTCCGGTGTCTGCTCCGCCGAGCTCGTCGAGCAGCGGCTTGGCGCCGAGCTCGCGGGCGGTCTCGCCGGCCAGGGTGGTTTGCTCGTTGGCGTCGGCCACCCGGCCGGCCGCTCGCAAGGCAGCAGAGAAGTGCACCCGGGACCAGGCCTGCTGGTGGACATCGCCGTAGCCGAAAGCATCGACCGTGCGCTGCCAAGTGGCGACATGCTCGGCCGGTGTCGGCGGGTCGATGTCGGCCAGCCAGCGGAGGCGCTCCCACTCGGCCTCCAGCCGGGCCAGCCACGCGATCCCTTCGACGCCCAGCACGCGGCCGGGCGGCAAGCCCTTCTCGGCCGTCGTTTGACCGTCCGAGACCAGTTCGGCCCCACGCGCCACCAACTCGGCGGCTGCGGTCGGCTCGTGGACGACGCGGTGACACAGCACCTGCAGGCCGATCGCCGAGAACCGGATCCGCGCCATGAACCATTCGGTCTGGAAGACGTCGGCGCACAGCGTGGACACGTCGGCGATCAGCTTCTCCGCCTCGGCGGTCTGGTTCAGCTGGCGATACGCGTCGACGGCCGGCTGCAGGCCGACGATCGGCAGCATGATGTCTTGCGTCCACCACTTGCGCAGCCGCTCCAAGTCTTCGGCGACGGTCGTGTCGCCACGCCCACCTCGCACAGCCAGGCCGAGTGCCCGCAGCGCCGCCTTCGCCGCCGCGGGTGTCATCGGATCGGTCCGTGCGGTCGCCGCCGCATCGTCCCACTCGCCCATGACGAACTGAGTCAGTGCAAGCATCCGCCGGGCATCGAACCCGTACGCCGCCCAATGACGCCCCAGCTCGCCCGCTCGCTGAGATGCGTACAGGAGCGCCGTCTTGGCGCTGGGCAGGTCGCCCATCTCGTAGTGGTTCGACCCGAGCAGGAAGCGGCTACGGACCTCGGCCGCCGGATCGCCGGCCAACTGCGCCCGTACTGCGGCCTCCTCCAGCTGTTTGGCGGCAGCGATCGGATCGCCGGCGCGCCGACGCAACTGAGCCAGCGTGATCCCGGCATCTCCGGCAGCAGACTCCTGACCGATTTCACGGGCGATCTGCAGCGACTCGTGCGCCCAGCGCTCCGCCTCCATCGGCCGCCCGAGTGCATCCGAGACCCGCGCGTACATCGAGGCCACCTGCGCCTTGAACACGCTTGCCGGCTCGTCCGAGGTCAGCCGCAGCGCCTGCGAGATCGCCTCGTGCGCCTCGTTGTCCTGGTCGACGACCAAGGCGATCTCGGCCAGTGGCATCAGCAGTTGTGCCCGCTGCAGCCGCGGCGCGTCGGCCGGCAGTTCGGCGAGCGCCTTGCGAAGCAACTTGAGAGCCCGCAGTTGCTGCGCGGACAGTGCGGCGGCGGTCGCCGTCTCGACGATCAGCCAGGTCTTGTCGATGCTCGCGTCGGCTGCGTTCGGGTAGAGCTCCAGGGCCATCTCGTAGTGCTTCAGCGCCTCCTGCGGCGCCGCCACCGAGATCGCCTCTTGCCCGGCTCGCACCCGCGCCTCGAAGGCAGTGGCCAGGTCGTGGGACCTGGTCGCGTGCCCAGCCAGCTCCGCCGCAGTACCGGCGACGGTCTGGTCCTTCAGGGCCTTCGCGTACGCCGCATGCTGTCGCACGCGCTCGCCAGGCAGCAGGTCGTCGTACACAGCCTCCGCCAGCAGCGCGTGACGGAAGTAGTAGCTCGCGTTGGCCGGGTGCTCGATGATGTGCGCGTCGATCAGCTCCCGCAGCGCGGCGTCCAGCTCGCGGTCGGGCAGACCGGCCACTGCCGTCAGCAGCGTGTGGGGAACGCGCCGCCCGGCAACAGCGATCACCCGGGCGACCTGCCGGGCGTCGTCCGACAGCGGGTCGAGCCGGACGAGCAGCAGGTCGGCCAGATCGGGCGGTACTGCCTCCGCGTCGCCCATCGACGACGCAGCGACCAGTTCCTCGGTGAAGAACGCGTTGCCGCCGGCACGCTCGAGGATCCGGAGCTCCTCGGCCTCCGACAGCGGCTCCGTGAGCAGTGCGGTCAGCAAGGTGCGGGAGTCGGTGTCGTCGAGCGGCAGCAGCCCGACGCGGCGTACGCGTGGGTTGCGGGACCACTCGGCGATCGGCCGGCGCAGCGGGTGCCGCCGGTGCAGGTCGTCGCTGCGGTAGGACACGACGAGTGCGAGGCGCTGCGAGGTGAGTCGGGTGATCAGAAAGCCGATCAGGTCGCGACTCGAGTCATCGGCCCAGTGGGCGTCCTCGACGATCACCACCAGCGGCTCACTGGTCGACAGCGCGGTGAAGGCGCCCAGTACTGCGTCGAACAGCGCAGCGCGATCCAGCTGCCCCTCCTGCGGGACAGGCTGGGCGCCGATCAGGCGGTGGGTCGGCAGCAACCGGCCGATCGCCGGGAAGTTGGTCAGGACGCTCTCGACCAGCTCCGGGCGCTCACCGGCCAGCCGGCCGAAGATCTCGGTGAACGGCAGATACGGCAGTCCGGCGTCGCCGAAGTCGGTGCAGTGCCCGACCAGTACGCCGAAACCGCGCTCGTGTGCGCCGGTGGCCACCTCGTCGAGCATCCGGGTCTTGCCGACACCCGCGTCGCCGGACAGCAGGATCGCCCCGGCGCGGCGGGTTTTCGCCTCATCCACGGCGCTGAGCAGTGCGGCCAGCTCGGTCGAGCGGCCGACGAGAGGTGTCGAGGTCCAGGGCACGTCGTCCATCTTCGCCCCTGGAGCCGACACAAATCGACGGCATCCCGTCCGTTGTGGTTTTGCCGACAGAGAAACGCCGTCCCCGACCGGGACTATCTGGTCGGGGACGGCGTCCACGGCGATCATGCGGCGGTAGTGGGTCGCAGCGCCCGGCGAGCGTGCCGCGGCTCAGGCTGGGAAGCCTCCGCCCGACGCTCCCGGCGGCCGGCGGCGCGGCTGAAGTCGCGCTTGATCCGCTCCTGCCGGTAGGCGGTCTCTGCCTGGACTGACTGGGGTGTGGTGAACATGGTGTACCTCCCCTCAGACGTTCTTGGTGAACAGGTGGACGATGCTGCGGCGGGCCCCCGGCTTGCGGGCGGTCCGGCGGTAGTCACGGGTAAGGCGCTCCTTGCGGTAGCTGACCTCTGCCTTGACCGAGTCGTTCGTGTACATCTGTGCCTCCTGGCTGGTGTTGCCTCGACTCCTTGTCGATGCCCCTAATCTGCTCGTCTGAGGAGGACCGGCACATCGGTACTAGTCCCTATCCAGGGGCCCTAGGCGCCTACTAGGTACTCCGGCGCCGCCTAGGTACCCCTGAAACGGCAGCGCGGCCGAGGACCCGGGAGGGGGGCTCGGCCGCGCTGGTAGAGGGGGCAGGTGGTGGTCGGGCGCTCACATCGCGTGCCGAACCTGTACCGCCGGGAGGCAGGGTTTCTGCGTCACCGGCTTGGCTGGCTTGCGGCTGAACCACAAGGGGCGCCCGTAGTCCCGCTTGATCCGCTCCTGGCGGTAGGAGATCTCCGCTTGGAGCCCTTGAATGGAGTGCGAGTACATGGTGTCCTCCGGGAGCTTCGGTCGTTGCCACGACTGTGCTCGTCTGAGGAGGACGCCCACATCAGTACTACTCCCTATGCGCTGCCTAGTGACCCCTTAGATAGGCCTCTAGTTCGTCCCTAGTGGGTGCAGTGGCCGGTCCGCGCCGGGTCACAGCCAGGGCCGCGGCCGCGTTCGCCCGCCGGGCCGCCTCAGCCGGTTCCTTGCCCTCGGCAATACCCGCCAGGAAGGCCCCGGCATGCGCATCTCCGGCCCCATTCAGGTCCACAGCCCGTACTGCGAACCCGCCGACCCGCGTGACGTCCTGACCCCGTACTGCGAGTACGCAGCCATCCGGCCCGGTCCGGACGATCACATCGGCCCGCCGGGTTCTCCGCCGTACTGCGCGGGCCGCCTCGACGGGGTCGGCCAAGCCGGTCAGCAGGGCGGCTTCGGCGGCGTTGGAGCTCCACCAGTCGACTCGGGCGAGCACCGCCTCCAGGGCGTGGTCGGGGATCTCGGCAACGAGTGGTCCAGGGTCGAAGAACACCTCGACGTCATCCGGCAGCTTGGCCAGCCAGGGGAGCAGGGCGGCTCGGTTGGAGTCGTGCAACAGGCTGTACCCGGAGAGGTACACGAGGTCGTCGGCTGCCGGCTCCGGGAGCTCG
Organism: Kribbella catacumbae DSM 19601; assembly: GCF_000372465.1. Lineage (GTDB taxonomy): Bacteria > Actinomycetota > Actinomycetes > Propionibacteriales > Kribbellaceae > Kribbella > Kribbella catacumbae. The sequence continues at coordinate 155,313 of NZ_AQUZ01000015.1, read as the reverse complement.
TCGCCGGTGAGAGTGGCCTCGGCGCCGGGGCTGGTGACGAAGGAGCGCTCGCCGGTGGCATCGATGAGAGTGACGACAAAGCCGGTGTCCAGGTCCTCCCTTGCCGGGTGCAACCACTCGATGCCGGCCTCGGTAAGGGCCGCCCGGGCCAGGGTGGCGAAGGGGCCGGTGCCATGCGCACCGGCGTACAGGGTGGGGAGGCCTTGGCGGACGGCGGCCGCCATGACGTTGAAGCCGCCGCCGGGGGTGGTCGCAGTACTGGTGGCGATGACGTCGCCGCCGCGGGCCGGGAGGTCGCCGACGGTGAGTACCAGGTCGATGACCACATTGCCCAGGTGGAGGAGTCTCATCCCGCGCGGACCTTCAGCAACTGGTCCGCGAGCTCTTCGAGATCCAGGTTGTTGACTCCGGCAACGGTGATCCGGGCGTCGGCCGGGAACCCCTCTTCCCCGTGGCAGGCGCCCGCGACGGCCCCGGCGATCGCGGCGATGGTGTCGGTGTCACCGCCGACCGAGGCGGCCAGGCGGACGGCCAGCCAGGGGTCGTCGGGATAGGCGGCGAGGACGGCGAACGCGGCCGGTACGGATTCCTGGCTGGCCAGGCTGGTGCCGACCAGGTCGTAGAGAAGTGCAGACACGGCGCCCGGCCTAGGAGGGGTGTTGCCAGGCGCCGTGTCGATCAGGGAGGTGGCCCACTTGATGCGGGAGGCAACATCCGCACCTGCCACCCAATGGCCACTCTTGGAGGCTTTGGTCGCGGCTACGACCGCGAACTCGGTCGCTTCGTGGACGGTCGCGCCGTCGATGCCCGCACTGACTGCCGCCGCGACCGCCGCGGCCGCGGAGAGTGCGAGGCCGGTGTTGTGAGTGGCCGCGCTGGCGGCGATCACCCGGTCGAGGAGAAGGTCGAGCTCGGTGGAGGGGGTGGCAATGCCGACCGGGGTGACGCGCATCGCGGCGCCGTTGGTGGTGCCGTAGCGGCCGGTCTCGTCGATGTCCTTGCCCTGCAGCAGTTCGTCGATGGCGCGTTTGGTGGACGGCCCGAGCAGATCGAGCGAGCCGCGCGCCCGCATGCCGTCTTCCCACTCCAGCAACTTCTGGGCGAGCTCACGGCCATCGACCTTGCCGCCGGACGTCACCACCAGCCGCCCGAGCAACAGCGCCTGCTCGGTATCGTCGGTGATCGCTCCGGCCGGCATGCCTGCGGCCAGCGGCTGATCATCGGGTGCTGCGTGAAATCCGTCGATCAGTTCGCCGTACCGTTCGACGATGAGTGCCCTGGGCAACGATTGGGTCGGCATGCCGAGGGCGTCGCCGATCGCCAGTCCGTACAGGGCGCCCGTCGCCCGCGAAACCTTCATCGGCCCGACCCGGTGTAGGTGAGGCTGAGTTCGAAGTGGTTGGGGTCCAGCAGGCTGTCCACCTGCTCGGCGAAGCGGTCGTCGCTGGTGAAGCTGACCCGGCGGGTGTGCAGGAACCAGGTGCCCTCGGGCCGATCGAGAAGGATGGCCTCTTCGGGGTCGAGCGGACGGCCGCGCAGGCGTTGCTCGCCATGGTCGAGATGCAGTCCGGCCCGGCTGAGCGTGGCGGTGATGGAGTTGTCGTCCAGACCGCGTTCGGGCAAGTCGCGCAACTCGTCCAACGCCGGGATGCAACTGCGTTCGATCGAGATCGCCTCGCCGCCGACGATCACCCGCAGCCGCTGGATGACAATCACGTCGGGCGAGTCCAGCCCGAGCCGCTCGGCCAGTTCGTGGTCCTGCTCATGGGCGAGCCGCAGCATCCGCACCTGCGTCTCGACGCCCTGCTCGGCCAGCGCGTGCGACCAGCCAAGCCGGTCGTTCAACGGCCGCCCGTCGAAGAGTACGAAGGACCCCTTGCCGGTGCGGGTGGTGATCAACCCGTCCTCACTCAGTACTGCGAGCGCCGAGCGGACCGTGTTCCGGCTGACCGAGAACCGCCTGGCCAGCTCCACCTCGCCGGGCAACTGACTGCCGTGCCCGACCCGGCCCGAGCGGATCTCCCGGGCCAGGATGGAGGCGATCCGCTCGTGCTTGAGGTTCACTCCACGGATCACGGGTTCTGCTCTCGGACCTGGTCGACCGTGACGATCTCCAGCATCGGTGCGTAGAGCCGCATGATGTCCAGCGTCTTCTGGTGACTCGCCTCATCCACTCCGGCACACGCATCGGCAACAACCTGAACCCGTACGCCGGCGTCGACGGCCGCCAGTGCGGTCGTGAGCACGCAGCAGTCGGTGGTGACGCCGGCGAGCACCAGGTGGCCGTCCGGCCCGACCGCCTCCGCCAACTCGGGTCCCCATTTGCCGAAGGTGGTCTTGTCGAGAGTCGGTGAGCCCTGGAACTCCTCCACCAATTGGTAGGCGTAGGAGTCCGGAGGCTGCAACGCGAACGGCCATTGTTCGTAGTACGGGATCCAGGAGCCGGCCGGTTCTTCGGGGGCGATGAAGCGGGTGAAGACGATGTTGGGCGACAGGATCTCGATGAGTTCCTGGGCCGGCTTGACGACGCGGTGGAAGTCCGGCGCGGCCCAGCCGCTCTCGGGCTCCGCGAAGATCCGCTGCAGGTCGATCAGGGCTAACACCGGTGCCATCAGGCGGCCGCCTCTTGGGTCCGGACCTGGCCGCGGCCGGCGAAGTACTGGACCAGGAACGACGCGACCAGGGCGAACAGGACGCCGAGGTTCGCGAACGCCCAGGTGCCTTCCTTGCCGCTCAGGCCGAACGGCTCCAGCAGGTAGCCCTGCCAGGTCAGCCAGCTCGCCAGGCCGTTGGTGACCAGGCCCCAGCCGATCGCGGTCACGACCACCATGGTTGCTATCGGCAACCACTGGATGTCGCCGTAGCGGCCGCGACGGTCGAAGAGGTCGGCGTCGGAGTAGTCGCGCCGGCGGCTGGCGATGTCGGCGAGCATGATGCCGCACCAGGCCGCCACCGGGACGCCCAGCGTGATCAGGAAGCCCTGGAACTGGGAGAGGAAGGAACTGCTGGAGAAGAACACCACGTAGATGGTTCCGGCGATCATCACGAGGCCGTCGATGAAGGCCGCGACGTACCGCGGAGCAGGCAGTCCGATGGACAGCAGCGCGAGCCCGGACGAGTAGATGTCCAGTACTGCGCCACCCACCAGGCCGAGCACCGCCACCAACACGAACGGCACCAGGAACCAGGTCGGCAACGCCTCGGCCAGAGCTCCGATTGGGTCGGCCGCGATCGCGGTACTCAGGTCTTGCGAGGATCCGGCGAGCAGAAGGCCGAAGACCAGCAGCACGACCGGGGCGATCGAGGAGCCGAAGGTCGTCCAGCCGACCACGCCCCGGCTGGACGCAGTACGGGGGAGGTAGCGGGAGTAGTCGGCGGCCGCGTTCACCCAGCCGAGGCCGAAGCCGGTCATCAGGAACACCAGAGCCCCGATCACCTCCTGGCCCGAACCGCCCGGCAGTGAAGTGACGGTGCTCCAGTTGACCTGGTCCGCGACGAGCGCGATGTAGACGACGGTCAGGACGCCGGTGACGATCGTGATGATCGTCTGGGCCCGCATGATCAGGTCGAAACCGAGCACCCCGCAGGCGACGATCAGCGTGCCGACGACGACCAGGGCGATCACCTTGGTGATGTCGCCGCCGCCCCAGCCGAGCCGCTCGAACACGGTCGCCGTGGCCAGCGTCGCGAGGATGGTCAGCACGGTTTCCCAGCCGACGGTCAGCAACCAGCTCACCAGCGAGGGGAGTTTGTTGCCGCGGACACCGAACGCGGCGCGGCTCAGCACCAGCGTCGGCGCCGAGCCACGTTTGCCGGCCAGCGCGATCAGGCCGCAGAGCAGGAACGAGAAGACAACCCCGGCGACACCCGCGATCACCGCCTGCCAGAACGAGATCCCGAAGCCGAGCGCGAAAGCGCCGTAGCTGAGCCCGAGGACGGAGACGTTCGCCCCGAACCACGGCCAGAACAGTTGCTGTGGAGTGCCCTTGCGGTCCGCGTCGTCGATCACGTTCAGGCCGTTGCTCTCGACCGCGAACGCGCGAACCTCGGCAACCTCTGCCGGCAACTGATCGGTCATCCGCACTCCCACCCCAAATGAACCTGTCCAGTCCTGTCCAGTTCACGGTAGGTCGACGCTACGTCGCGGTCAAGGGCCGGTTTGACCTAGAGCTCTGTCTAGGGCCTAGCGTCGGATTCCTAGCGGAGGAGACGGCTGTGAAGAGGTTCGAGAACAAGGTCGCTTTCGTGACCGGGGCGGCGCACGGCATCGGCCGGGCGACCGTACTGCGGCTGGCAGCGGAGGGCGCGGCCGTCGGCGCGGCCGACATCGACTCCGAGGGGACCGCCTCGGTCGTCTCCGATGTCACCGCCGCGGGCGGTGTCGCTATGGCGCTCGACTGCGACATCACCGAAACCGCCTCGGTCGACGCCGCGGTCGCGGCGACCGTGCAGCGGTTCGGGCGGCTCGACGTACTGGCCAATGTTGCCGGGCACAACCTTGCGCTCGAAGGGACCGAGCCCGGTGAGGCGCAGTGGGGCAGGCAGTACGACTTCACCTTCACCGGAGCGACCCGCTGCATCCGGGCCTCGCTACCGCACCTCATCGAGTCCCGTGGGTCCGCTGTCCTGGTCGGCTCGATCAGCGCGGAGATTGCCCTCGGCACCGCCCCGTACGCCGCTGCGAAGGCCGCGCTGGCCAACCTCGTTCGCAACTTGGCCTCCGACCACGGGCCGAAGGGTGTCCGGTTCAACGTGGTGGCGCCGGCGACGGTGGCGACCGACCGGTTCATCGGCAAGGAGGCTCTGCTGGAGGAGCTGAAGGCGATCTATCCCCTCGGCCGGGTCGGGAAGGCCGAGGACGTGGCGGCGGCGATCGCCTTCCTCGCGTCCGACGATGCTTCGTGGATCACCGGCATCACACTTCCTGTGGAAGGTGGACTGACGTCCGCGACGGGTCACTTGCTCAACCTGCTGTGATGTACCTATGTCGAATAGTGCTGCTGTAGACGGCTTCTCGTTGGCCTACGACAGGGAAGGGGAGGGGCCTGCGGTTGTACTGCTGCACGGGTGGCCCGGAGACCGGACTGACTACCGGCGACTCGTGCCGCTACTGGTGGAGCAGGGGCACGAGGTCGTAGTGCCGGATCTGCGGGGGTTTGGGGAGTCGGACAAGCACGTGGCCGACCCGGCGGCGCAGTACGGGGTCGCTGGGCAGGCCCGGAGCGTGCTGGGGCTGATCGAGGAGCTTGGGCTCGAGCGGCCGGTGCTGGCCGGCTATGACGTCGGTAGCCGGGTCGCGCAGGGGATCGCGCGCAGTCATCCGGAGTTGGTGGATGGATTGGTGGTTGCCCCGCCGCTGCCGGGAGTCGGGAAGCGGGTGTTCTCGGAGCAGGCGCAGGCGGAGTACTGGTACCAGGGCTTTCACAAGCTGCCCGTGATCGAGCAACTGATCGACGGCCAGCCGGACGCAGTACGGGCGTATCTGCAGCACTTCTGGACGCACTGGTCAGGGCCAGGCTTTGTACCGGAGCTGGATCACCTGGTGGAGCTGTACTCGGTTCCAGGTGCTTTCACGGCCTCGCTCAGCTGGTACCGGGCGGGTGCCGGGACGGTGGCGACGTCGGCCGCGGAGACGGCTCCGGCGTCGTACGACCGGATCGGCGTACCGACGGTGGTGTTGTGGCCGGAGTTCGATCCGCTGTTCCCGCGGGTCTGGTCGGATCGGCTCGACGACTTCTTCAGCGACGTACGGCTGCGCTTCGTCGACGGCGTCGGGCACTATGCGCCGCTCGAATACCCGGAGGTCTTCGCGGAGGAGATTGTCGGACTAGGCTGACCACATGCCAGACAGCGGAGTCCACCTGCCGATGCCGACGGTGCGGCCGGCCGTCGGGTCGCTGGCCAAGCTTGCGCCCGAGCCGGTGCGGTACCTGCTGAACTGGGGCCGCAAGTACTCGCTCTGGGTTTTCAACTTCGGTCTCGCCTGCTGCGCGATCGAGTTCATCGCGGCGTCGATGGGCCGGCACGACTTCATCCGGCTCGGCGTGATCCCGTTCGCGCCCGGGCCGCGGCAGGCCGACCTGATGGTCGTGTCGGGCACCGTGACGGACAAGATGGCGCCCGCGATCAAGCGGCTCTACGACCAGATGCCGGAGCCGAAGTACGTGATCTCGTTCGGCTCCTGCTCGAACTCGGGCGGGCCCTACTGGGACTCGTACTGCGTCACGAAGGGTGTCGACCAGATCATCCCGGTCGACGTCTACGTGCCCGGCTGCCCGCCGCGGCCGGAGGCGTTGCTGCAGGGCATCCTCAAACTGCAGGAGAAGATCGCCGGCGAGAACGTCGCCGATCGGTACGAGCCGTCGCCGCAGGCCCTCACCCGCGGGCTGGTCGCGCCGCCCTCCGAGGCGGGGCCGCGGTGAGCGACGACGTACTGAGCACGCTGACCGAGGCGGGCATCACCGCGACCAAGGTCGACAGCTTCGGGCCGGCGACGATCGACGTACCGGCTGAGTCCTGGGTCGCCACGCACGAGATCCTGCGGGACGAGGTCGGGCTGACCTTCTTCGACTTCCTGACCGCGAGCGACGAGCTCGCCGACGGCTTCCGGGTGGTGACGCACCTCGCCGACTTCTGGGGCGGGGCGCACGTCGAGCACCTGATCGTTCGCACGCTGATCCCGCGCGCCGAGCCTTCCCTGGCGACCCTCTCCAGCCTGTACGCCGGAGCGAACTGGCACGAGCGCGAGACCTTCGAGATGTTCGGCATCACCTTCGACGGTCACCCCAACCTGATCCCGCTGCTGCTCCCCGACGGCTTCGAGGGCAACCCGCTGCGCAAGGAGTTCGTCCTCGCCTCCCGAGTCGCCAAGCCCTGGCCGGGCGCCAAGGAGCCAGGCGAGTCCGACCACGCACCCAAGCCCGGAGCCGCCAAGGCGGGAGCTCCCAGCCGCCGCCGCACCCTCCCACCCGGCGTACCGGACCCCGAATCCTGGGGCCCCCGCCAACCAGGCACCCCCGACCCAGACCCCCTGGCCCCCGCCCTAGCCGCCGCCACCCCAGCCCGCCCCCGCCGCACAGCCGGCGACCGCCGCGCCACGAAACAAGCCGAACCCAAGCCCGCCGAAACGCCCCCCGAAGACCCCTCGCCCTAAGGCTCAGGCCTGGTCCAGTCGCTCCAGCGGTTGCCCGGTGTGCTCGGCGATCAGCTCAAAGTCCTTGTCGAGATGGAGCACGACCAGACCTGCCAGCTCGGCGGTCGCCGCGATCAGCAGATCAGCCACCGATGGTGCCCGGTGCTGTCCACCGGCCGCGAGCAGCGACTGCACGGCGATCGATCTGCGTTCGATCGCCGGCGTGCTGTTCTCGACCGGCATCGACGAGATCGGCGGATGCCGCAGAGCGAGCCGATGCTCTTCGGCGGTCCTCGCGGAGAAGCCGACCTCCAGCAACGTCACCGTCGCGATGTAAACGAGGCCCCGGTCGATCCGGTTGGCCCATTCGTCGGCGGCCGGGCTGTCGCCCAGCCGGACCAGCGCCGATTTGTCGATGAGCCACCGTCGAGTCTCGCCCGTCGGCGTCATGACCAGGCCTGGTCCATGACGTCTGGATCACCGAGGTCCCGGACAGTGTGCGAGAACCGGCGGAGGTCTGCCGCGGTCACTGCATGGTGAGTGCGGCACGCCACCTGGGTGAGCTGCCGGCGAAGGTATTCGTTCCTGGACAGCCCGAGATCGCTGGCCCGGTGATCTATCGCCGACAGGACCTCGTCCGGAACGTCGCGAATCAACACATCGCTCATCTGCGCCTCCTGGAACCGCTCGATATCAGATGATATCAGGCGCTGGTGCTACCCGGAACTCGTCGGCGTGCTCCTCCGCCCAGGTGCGGTACGTCAGTGCGGGACGGCCGAGGAGAGACGCGACGGTGTCGGTCACCGGCTCGGGGGAGTCGACCAGCGAACTCCAGTAGGCCAGTGCACCGTCGGCGAAGCTCGGGTCGACGCCCTGGTCGACCATGGCCTGCCGTGCTTCGTCCGCGCTCAACTCCTCGACTCGAATCGGCTTGCCGAGCACGTCGCCCAGTACTGCGATCTGCTCCGCCTGCGTCAGCACCTCCGGCCCGGTCAGCGGGTACTTCTGCCCCACATGCTTGTCATCCAGCAACGCCCGTACTGCGACCGTCGCGATGTCACGTTCGTGGATCAACGACCGTCCAGCCCCAGGCGCCGGCATCCGTACGACGTCGCCAGTGCGGATGTCATCGGCCCACTCCTGCGTGTTGACCATGAACCCGCCCGGCCGCAAGAACGTCCAGTCGGTGTCGGCGAGCAGCACCTCGATCTCGCCCCACACCCCACTCGCGGCGGGCTGCTCGTCGTTGACGTTCAACGACGAGAGGTAGACCACGCGCGACACCTGCTTGGTCAACGCGGCCACCACGGCCTCGGCGCCCTCAGCGCTGTACGACGGCCACAGCAGGAACGCCGCATCGACCTCACTGGCGGCCCGCTCCACAGCAGCCGGGTCGTAGATGTCGCCTGCCGCCACCTCCACCTCCGACGGCAGCCCGGCAAGCAGCGGGTTCCGTACCAGCGCCCGCACATCCACCCCCGCCTCCAGTAGGCCCTGTACTACGTGGCGCCCGACGCGCCCGGTCGCTCCGGTGACGAGGATCGTGGTCATTGTCAGCAGCTCCTTGGGATAGGTGTTTGTCCACACCCTGTGACCTCAACAATGGTTCAGGTCAAGCCGGAGTAGATAGGGTGGCGCTCATGCTCGAGTTCGTGGTGCGGGTCGTGGGGGTGCTGCTCGCGTTCCTGGTGGCGCCCTTGCTGGTCGGTCAGGCCGAGCACAAGGTGATGGCGCACATGCAGTCACGCCTCGGCCCGATGTACGCCGGTGCGTTCCACGGCTGGGCGCAGCTGGTCGCCGACGGCGTGAAGTTCGTCCAGAAGGAGAGCGTCACCCCGGCGGCCGCGGACAAGCGCGTCTTCGAGTGGGCCCCGATCGTCGCGATCCTGCCGTACATGGCGGCGCTCGCCGCGATCCCGCTCGCTCCGGGCATCGTCGGCGCCGACCTGGACTCGGGGTTGTTCTACGTGCTCGCCGTGATGAGCGTCGGCGTGCTGGGCTCGCTGATGGCCGGCTGGGCGAGCGGCAACAAGTACAGCCTGCTCGGTGGTCTCCGGGTCGCGGCGCAGCTGATGAGCTACGAGCTGCCGTTCGTGTTGTCCGCGGCGAGTGTCGCGGTCGCGGCCGGCACCTTGAGCCTGACGGGCATCGTCGGCGTCTGGAATCCGTGGTGGCTGCTCTGGCAGCTGCCCGGCATGGTGGTGTTCTTCATCGCCGGACTAGCCGAGCTGCAGCGACCGCCCTTCGACATGCCGGTGGCCGATTCCGAGGTGATCTTCGGGCCGTACACGGAGTACACCGGTCTCCGGTTCGCGATGTTCCTGCTCGCGGAGTACGCCGGGATCGTCGTACTGGCCGGGCTCACCACGGTCCTGTTCCTCGGCGGCTGGGGTGGGCCGGGGCCGGACAGCATCGGCTGGATCTGGACGATCCTGAAGGTGGCGGCCGTGTCGCTGCTGGTGATCTGGGTGCGAGTGGCGTTCCCGCGGTTGCGCGCCGACCAACTGCAGAAGCTCGCCTGGCAGGGCCTCGTGCCGGTGGCGCTGCTGCAGCTCGCGCTCACCGGCATCGGGGTCGTCGTCTTTTACTAGGGGGTCGCCAGCGCCTCGGTCGGCGACAGGCGGGAAGCGCGGATCGCGGGATAGAGCCCGGCGACGCCGCCGATCACCAAGGTCGCCGCGATGCCGCCGGTCAATGCCCAGAGCGGGATGACCGTCAGCCAGCCCTGGTACGACGAGTAGGCGGCCGTGACTCCGCTGCCGAGGATCGCCCCGCCGGCACCACCCAGAGCCGAGAGCAGCAGCGACTCGGTCAGGAACTGCGTCCGCACCTGGCCCCTGGTCGCGCCGAGCGATCGCCGGAGACCGATCTCGGCCCGGCGCTCCAGCACCGAGATCACCATGATGTTGGCGACTCCCACGCCACCGACTAGCAAGGCGACCGCGCCGAGGCCGAGCAGCAACCCCGTGAACGCCTTACCCGCCGCCTGCTTCGCGGCAAGCGCATCGGAGGGGCGAGAGACCTCGACCTCGTTCGGCGCCCCGGGGTTTGCGGTGGCGCCTAGTACGTCGCGCACGGCCTCGACCTGCGCATCGCCGGAACGCGTGTAGATCTTGGTCGCGTGCCCGTCGAAGCCCAGGGTGGAACCGGCCGCCGGCCAGCCGATCAGCGCGGCGCTGTCCAGCTCTGGTGCGAGTGCGGCGGGCTCGAGGATGCCGAGCACGGTGAACCACTCGTCCCCGATCAGCACCTTGGTGTCGGTGCCGGATCGCGTGATCCCGAGCCGCTCGGCAGCCGCCGATCCGAGCACAGTCGCGGGGTACGAGCCGGTCGCCGCGTCGAGCCATCTGCCGCTGCGGACCGTTGCTCCGATGGTGGCGAGCAGATCGGTGCGAGCGGCGTACGGGACGATGCCGTTGGTCTGGATCGCAGGGATCTTGTCGCTGCGGTAGACCGACGCGTCGTCGACCCGCCCGATCGCCGACAACGCCTGCACCGGGCCGATCCGCCGGACCATCACCTCGGCGCTGAGCGGCAGCTCGGCCTGCTCCCCGGTCAGCCTGGTCCCCGGCGCGACCGTCAGGAGATTGGTGCCCAAGGCATCGAGTGTGTCGTTCAGCTCGGCCCGCGACGACGCCGAGATGCCGACCACGGCCACCATCGCCGCGATCCCGATCGCTATCCCCAACGCGGAAAGGAACGCCCGCAACGGCCGAGTCCGCAGTCCCACACCCCCAACCCGGACGACATCGCCCACTCCCAACCGCGCAGGGCGCAGCCCGCGCAGCTCAGGCGGAGCGGAGCGCGCCCGCGAGGCGACCACGCCTTCGCCCCGGCGCTCGCCCGCCGCCGACCTGCCCTCGCCCGGAGGGCGCGCACCCACCGGGCCGTCCTCGCGTGGCCCCATCAGTGCACCTCCTCGGTGATGCGGCCGTCGCGCATGTGGATCTGGCGGGGGAGGGATGCGGCGATGTCGCGGTCGTGGGTGATGATGACGACCGTCGTCCCGCCCGCGTTCAGGTCCCGGAGCAACTGCATCACCCCGGCCCCCGACACCGAGTCGAGTGCGCCAGTCGGTTCGTCGGCCAGCAGCAGTGCCGGCTCACCCGCGACCGCCCGCGCGACAGCGACCCGCTGGCGCTCACCACCCGACAACTCGTGCGGCTCGTGGTCCAGCCGATGTGCCAGGCCGACGCGTTCGAGAGCTGCCGAGGCAAGCTTGCGGCGCTGGCCACGCCGCAGACCGGAGTACAGGAGGCCGTCGGCGACGTTCTCCACCGCCCGTACGCCGGATGCCAGGTGGAACTGCTGGAAGACGAACCCGATCCGGCTCGCCCGCAACGCGGACAACCCTGAGTCGGACAGCCGCGCCACGTCGTACCGGTCGATCCGAACCTGGCCTGAGGTCGGCCGGTCGAGGGTGCCGAGGACGTTCAGCATGGTCGACTTGCCGGATCCCGACGGGCCGACGATCGCGACCAGTTCGCCGGCATCGATCCGCAGCGACACCCCGGCCAGCGCGGCGACCCCACCGGCGTACACCTTCGTCACGTCGGTCAGTTCGATCACTTCGGTACCCCCACGGCGAGTCCCGCGGTGATCCCCGCGCCACTGATCTCGACCCGGCCGCCCGCGAACAACCCGGTCTTCACCGGCAGGTACCGCGTCGTCGTGCCGTCGGCCACCTCGACCCCGAAACCGCCTTCCTGCAAGGCCAGTAGCGCGGCAACCGGTACGGTCAGCACGTTCTTCCGCTCGGCTGCCGTGAAGGTCACGTCGACGGCTGCCAGCGCGTACGGCGCTACCGCCCTCTGGTTGCTCAAGGCAATGATCACCTCGACCTTCGTCTCCGGCTCCTGGTCCTGCGACGCGGCCGGGACGATGATTGTCGACACCTCGGAGACCTTGCCCGCGACCGTCGTGTTGTCCGGCAACGCCACCGACACCGCCGCGTTCTTCTTGGCCAGCCGTTGATCCGCCGCCTCCAGCTCGACAGTCACCGCCTTGGTCGTCCCGGTGTAGCTGAGCAGCTTCTGCCCGGGCGTGACCGGATCAGAGACCGCGGCCTGCAAGCTGTCCACCCGAACCGCGGTGGGCGCGAACACGACCTGCCCCAGCTCGAGCACGCCGGTCTCGTCCAGCCCGCGATCCTCCTGCCACTCCTCGACCGCCTCGGCAGTGGCCGACGTGTACTCGTCGTCGACGGTGAAACCGTCGTACCCCAAGGCCTTCAGGTTCTGCTCGAGCTGCAGGACGTCCGGCCCTTCGCTGTCTTCAGCAAGCCGCCTGTACGCCGGCAGGGCGCCGTACATCAAGGTGGTGGGCAGGTTGTTCACCTGGAAGAGCGTCTGCCCCCGGCTGATCTGCTGCCCGCTGTCGGGAAGCCAGGTGAGCGTCCCGGCGTCCCGGTTGGTCGCCGTGGTGGTCGTGCCGTAGGCGAGCTCGCCGTCAGCTGTCTCGGTGTCCTTGAGCGTCTGCTTGGTGACCTTGGCTGTGTTGGTCAGGGCAGCAGGGCTCTGATCCGCAGCCTGGCTGCTGTCGCTCCGAGTCAGCAGAGTGGCAGTAAGCCCACCACCTGCAGCCAGTACAGCGACCGCCGTCAGCAGAGTTCTTCGAGCCATCACTTACCCGCCAGGATGCTCTGGCAGGCCTCTTGCGCCTTCGGCATGTCCGGGTCCTCCCCGGCCGACTTGTCAATCATGATTCCGCGCTGGCCGGGCTTGGGGTCCGGGAACTTCTCGACCCCGTTCTCCCGCATGCACGCGGCGAACTTCCGGCCGTTCTCCTCCTGCTGGGGGTCGGGGCCTGCCTCACCTTGCGGGTTGAACTCCTTGCAGGCCTCCATCGCCTTGTCCATATCGGCCTTGGTGACTCCGCTGCTCGGGTCCATCTTGATCATCGGGCCCTTGCCCGGTTCGGGGTCGGGCACGTTGATGCCGTTCTCCCGCAGGCACTGGGCGAACTTCATGGACTTCTCGTCCCGGGTGAGCTCGGCAGCGCCAGTACTGGCGCTAGTGCTCGTACTGGGCTTGGTGTCGCCCGACGCGACCTGACTGCCTTGGCCGTTGTCGTCGGAGCCGCAGCCGGTGAGGGTGAGGGCCAGGGCGAGAGTGGCCAGCGCGCCGAGCGAGTGCTTTCGCATCACGTCTACTCCAAGGGATAGGGATTAGTGGGTCTAGGCAAGTCGGCACGGCGTTTCCCCGCTGTTTCCTCGCCGGGGTAACGCGAGGGAAACGCGGCATCGGGGATCATGGGCAGCCACGACGGGGAAAGGTGGCGCTGCGATGCGGGTGTTGGTGGCCGAGGACGAACCGTTGCTCGCGGCAGCGATCGCCGAATGGTTGCGCGACGAGACGCACGCCGTCGACGTGGCGCCCGACGGCGCGGCCGCGCTCGAGCGACTCGCGGTCAACGAGTACGACGTACTGGTGCTGGACCGCGATCTCCCCGTCGTCCACGGAGACGAGGTGTGCCGCGAGTTGGTGGCGTCCGAGTCGGCCACGCGCGTGCTCATGCTGACGGCGGCGGCATCGGTCACCGATCGGGTGGACGGGCTCGGCCTCGGTGCCGACGACTATCTGACCAAGCCGTTCGCCTTTGCCGAGCTGGCGGCACGGGTGCTGGCGCTGGGCCGCCGCAGCCGTCCCGCCGATCCACCCGTACTACGGCGCGCCGGGGTGACGCTGGATCCTTCGCGGCACGAGGTGTTCCGTGACGGGCGTTATGTGCCGCTGGCGAAGAAGGAGTTCGCAGTACTGGCTGAGTTGTTGCGGGCGGATGGAGCGACGGTGTCGGCGGAGCAGTTGCTGGAGAAGGCGTGGGACGAGCACGTCGATCCGTTCACCGGCGCGGTCCGGCTCACCATCCTCAAACTCCGCCGCAAACTCGGCGAGCCGGCCCTCGTGGAAACCGTCACCGGAGTCGGGTACCGAATCCCATGAAACTAACCCTCCGAGCCCGCCTGACCCTGATCTACGCCGGCCTCTTCCTGCTCGCCGGCATCCTGCTGCTCGCGGTCACCTACGCCCTCTTCAACCAGCAACTCTCCCGAGACAGAGTGATCATCCGAGGCNCCTACCTCNCCNCCCCANCGGCAGGCNCCCCCGCCNCCCCCGGCTCCTCCGCCACTCCCGGTCCGGCTTCGCCTTCTGCGCCGCCGTCGCAGAGGCAGCTGCCAGGGCTCTACCTGATCAACAGTGCTGGGGACATGCTGACCGGGCCGGATGCCGAGCGGGCGATGGGGGAGCAGAACGCCCGGGTCAAGGCGGCCGCCACCAAGACCTTGCTGGGACAGGGGAGTATCGCGTTGGTCTTGGTGGGTGGCTTGGCCGCCGGATTCGGATGGCTGGTGGCCGGGCGCGTCCTGGCGCCGCTGCATCGGGTGACCGACACGGCCAAGCGAATCGCCGCCGCACCAGCCGCCGGCCGCGGCCTCCACGAGCGGATCGCCCTCAACGGCCCGGACGACGAGGTGAAGAATCTCGCCGACGCCTTCGACACCATGGTCGAGCGCCTCGACCACTCGTTCGACGGGCAGCGGCGATTCGTCGCCAACGCCTCGCATGAACTCCGTACCCCGCTCACGCTCGGCCGCGCCCTGGTCGAGGTCGCCATGCACCGCAAGACCGCCTCCGACGACCTCAAGCAACTCGGCGAGACCTTGCTCGAGATCAACGCCCGCCACGAGCAGTTGATCGCCGGCCTCCTCCTGCTCGCCGACTCGGAGAAGCAGGTCACCGCCACCTATCCGGTGAACCTCGCCGACGTGATCACCCACGTCACCGCCCAGCTCACCGCTGAGGCCGAGACCGCCGGCATCACCATCACCACGGAACCGGGCGACGCGCCGACCACCGGCGACGCGCTCCTGCTCGAGCGACTCGTCCACAACCTGGTGGAGAACGGCATCCGCCACAACCTTCCCGACGCCGGCTGGGTCCGCGTTCAGAGCCGCGCGACCGGCGACCAGGTCGAAGTCGAGGTGGTCAACAGCGGGCCCAGCGTTCCGCCGTACGAGGTGGCGGGGTTGTTCAAGCCCTTCCACCGGCTGGCCGACGACCGCCTGGTCGGGGCAAAGGGTGCCGGGCTCGGATTGTCGATCGTGCAGTCGGTCGCGCAGGCGCACAGCGGGTCGGTCAGCGCCGAACCGCGACCGGACGGCGGTTTGACGATTACCGTGAGACTGCCTGTCGATCCGGGCTGACCCTGTTCGTGTAGGGGGTAAAGGAGGCACCGATGAAGCAGTATTTGCTCAGCATCTACCAGCCCGACGGACCGGCGCCCGGGCCGGAGATCCTCGAACCGGTCATGGAGAACCTCGCGATCTTGAACGATGAACTCCGGGCGGCCGGCGCCTGGGTGTTCAGCGCCGGGCTGCACCCGCCGGAGTCCGCGACCGTACTCCGCGCCGACGGCGACGAGGTGCTGCTCACGGACGGGCCGTTCACCGAGGGCAAGGAACACCTCGGCGGGTTCACCGTCATCCAGGCTGACGACCTCGACGAGGCGCTCAGCTGGGGGCGCAAGCTCGCCACCATCCTCCAGCCACTGTCCATCGAAGTCAGACCCTTCGCCGGATGACCGACGAGCCCGAAGCCTCAGCCGACAGCCCTCCAGCGGCGGTCGGTGGGGTGTCGGTCGCGGAGGTGGCGGCGGTGTTCCGGGCCGAGCATGGCCGGGCTGTCGCCGTACTGACTCGGGTGTTCGGTGATCTCGACACCGCCGAAGACGCCGTCCAGGAAGCCTTCACGACCGCCGTCGAGAAGTGGCCCACCGCCGGACTGCCGCCCAGCCCGGCCGGCTGGATCATCACGACCGCGCGCAACCGCGCGATCGACCGCCTGCGCCGCGAATCCTCCCGTGAGGACAAGCACGCGCAGGCAGCGTTGCTACACGCCCAGGACGAACCGGTGGAGGAGGGTGCCGTGCGCGACGACCGGCTTCGGCTGATCTTCACCTGTTGCCATCCCGCGCTCGCTCTCAACGTCCGGGTCGCGCTCACGCTGCGCCTGCTCGGCGGCCTCACCACGCCCGAGATCGCCCGCGCTTTCCTCGTCCCTGAGCCGACGATGGCGCAGCGGATCGTCCGCGCGAAGGCGAAGATCCGCACCGCCGGCATCCCGTTCCGCGTGCCCTACGAGGCGGATCTCCCCGAGCGCGTCCGCGGCGTGCTGGCCGTCGTCTACCTGATCTTCAACGAGGGGTACACCGCTTCGTCGGGCGATGAGCTGATCCGCACCGAGCTCTGCCTCGAGGCGATCCGCCTCGGCCGGCTGCTGGTCGAACTGATGCCCGACGAGCCGGAAGCGGTCGGCCTGCTCGCGCTGATGCTGCTTCAAGAGTCCCGCCGCCCGGCGCGAGTGGCCGCGGATGGCTCGCTCGTCCTGCTCGCCGACCAGGACCGCGGCCGCTGGGATCGCGCGCTGATCACCGAAGGCCAAGACCTGGTACGCCGATGCCTGCGCCGCGGGCAGCCTGGCCCGTACCAGTTGCAGGCGGCGATGAACGCGGTCCACAGCGAGGCGCCCTCCGCGACGGAGACCGATTGGTCCCAGATCGTCCAGCTCTACGATCACCTGCTCGCCCTCGAACCGAGCCCGGTCATCGCCCTCAACCGAGCCGTCGCCATCGCCGAAGTCAACGGTCCGGCCGCGGGGCTCGCGCTTGTCGACGACCTGGACCTGGGTGGCTACTACCTCTTCCACGCGATCCGCGCAGGACTCCTCAAGCGCCTGGAACGACGGCAGGAGGCGGCATCGGCGTACCGGGCGGCCTTGGCGCTGACCGAGAACACCACCGAACGCGACTTCCTCCAGCGCAGCCTGGACGCCCTCTGAGATTCACCTGGTTGCTACCGCCGAGCCGTTGACCCCGCGGGCCCGGCTTGCTGTCATTGGTCCGGACCAATCACAGCAACCGGAGGAGCCTCGTGAACCGCCCCACCGCTCTCACCGCCCTGACCGCGCTAACCCTGACAACCCTCCTCACCACGACTGCCGCAGGTAGCTCAACGGCCGCGCCCGCAGCGCGCGTGCAGAAGGTGCTCGTCATCGGCATCGACGGTGCCTTGCTCAGCAAGATCCAGGCCTTCAACACTCCGGCGTTGAAGGGCTTGATCAGCTCGGGCTCCGCCAGCCCGACCACCCTGTACGCCCAGCCGTTCGCCCCGACTCTGTCCGGCCCCGGCTGGGCGACCATCGCGACCGGTGTCTGGCCCGACAAGCACAAGGTAAAGAGCAACAGTTGGGGTACCGGCACCAACCTGACGCAGTACCCGGACTTCTTGACCAGGCTGGAACGCTCCCGCCCTGAGCTGTCGACGTACGCGATCGCCGACTGGACGCCGCTGACCACCAACAGTGCCGGCCAGGCGATCTTCACCGACGAGGTGCAGCGCAAGGTCACGCTCGACGGCGACGCGCTCGGCTGGGCGGCTGCCGACGCGAAGATCGCCACCGACGCAGCGGCGTACCTGAAGGACAGTGGGCCCGACGCGTCGTTCGTGTACTTCGGCAACGTCGACATCGCCGGCCACAGCTGTGGTGCCAAGGGAGCTTGCTACCGGACCGCAGTCGAGCAGACGGACAAGCACATCGCGACCCTGCTGTCGGCGGTCCGCGCCCGGCCGACGTACGCGAACGAGGACTGGACTTATCTCGTCACGGCCGACCACGGCCACACCGACTCCGGCGGTCACGGTGGCAGTTCAGTGGCCGAGCGGTCGTCGTTCATCATCCGCAGCGGCCCCGGTACGACGCCTGGGACACCTGCGATCGCGCCGAAGAACGTCGACATCGCGGCGATCGTGCTGAGTCGTTTCGGCGTGGCGGCCGACCTCGACGGTCAGGTCCTCCCGACGTCGGGCGACCCGTTCGACTCGCTGGTGGGCTCGCTGCAGGCGCGTGCGGACGAGACCGGCGTACCGGCTGACGTGAAGGGCTGGACGCACACGACGCCGGCGGGCTGGACGATCGACAACTCGGCGATGGGGACGGGTGGAGTACGGGAATGGCAGGGCTGGTCGTTCACCACGGACGACTTCTGGACCCGAGCGGCGCCGAACCAGAGTCGCGAGAGCAACGTCCGGGCCCGCGGCGTCTTCGCTGTCGCCGACTCCGACGAGTGGTCGGACAAGACCCGCAGCGGACTCTTCAACAGCAAGCTCACCTCACCGGCGCACGACGTCACCGGCGCGGCGAACGCGACCCTGACCTTCTCCTCCCACTACCTCAAGAGCGGCGCCGAAACCGCCTCCGTCCTGGTCTCCTTCGACGGCGCCACCCCGACCCCGATCCTCACCTACACCACAGACGCCATCGCCAAGCTCGAACGCCTCAACATCCCCGTCCCGACCGGTGCCCGGACCGCCAAGCTCACCTGGTCCCTGACCAAGGGCGACAACGACTGGTATTGGTCCATCGACAACCCCCAACTGACCAAGAACTGAAGCCGGCCGTCCCGACCGACAGGACATAGTCCGGTCCACGCCAAAAGGTCACGCTCAGCGCCGACCCGGCAGCCCCCAAAATCGGCACTATGTCCTGTCGGTCGGGACGCCATCGACCAGATCAGTGGCTGATACATGCCCATCGCTAGACCGTACGGCTCGATACAGTCCAGTGCCATGGGCGACGGGTTCGAGCTGATCTGTGAGGTGGAGCCGCCGACGCGGCCGGATTTGACAAAGGTCCGGCATCAGATCGGGGTGATGAGTCCGATCGCGGACGCCTTTCTGATCCCCGACAACCACATCGGGCGGGCGACTGTTTCCAGCGTGGCGGTGGCCAACGAGGTGCAGGCGATGGGGGCGCGCGGGATCGCCTGTCTCAACTCGCGGGACCGCAATCTGCTCGGTTTCCGGCGTGACCTGCTGACGGCGGCGGCGTACGGGGTAGAGCAGTTCCTGTTCGTGCACGGCGACAACCCGACGGCCGGCGCACGGACCAGCCAGCTGACCGTGCGGACGATGATCGAGGAAGCCCGCGCGACCAGCTTCCCCGGGATCGCGCCGTTCCAGGTCGGCGCGGCGACCCGGCTGCGCGCAGTACCGGCGTGGAAGGCCGAGGCCGACTTCCTCTACGTGCAGGTCAGCTACGACCTCGACGAGCTGCTCAGGTGGCGTGACAGCGTCGCCCTCGACATCCCCGTATACGCCGGGGTGATGGTGCTGGCGAGCGCCAAGATGGCCGCCGACCTGGCCAAACTGCCTCAGCTGACCATCCCCGGCGCGCTGGTCGAGGCGGTCGAGCGGGACCGCGACGCGGGCGTCGATGCCGCCTGCGAGCAGATCCTGAAGATCCGCGACAGCGGCGCCTTCCAGGGCGTCCATGTCATCCCGGTGAGCCGCTATCGGCAGGTNGCCGCGCGCCTCGAACGGGAACTCTGACACCTCCTGGCGCCGTGACGCGGCGAAACCGACTAATGTCAGCGTGCAGGACCGACTGACGGACGGAGGAGGGGGCGTGGCTGTACCAGGGAAGGGTCTGATCGATGGCCTGAAGGTCACCGCCAAGACGCTGGGCCGCCGTGCCGTCACCGAGCAGTACCCCGACGTCCAGCCTGAGCTGGCGCCCCGGACCCGCGGCGTGATCGCGCTGATGGAGGAGAACTGCACCTCCTGCATGCTCTGCGCGCGCGAGTGCCCGAGCTGGTGCATCTACATCGACTCGCACACCGAGACCGCGCCGTCGGTCGGTGAGCAGGCCCGCGAGCGCAGCCGGAACGTGCTGGACCGGTTCGCGATCGACTTCTCCCTCTGCATGTACTGCGGGATCTGCATCGAGGCCTGCCCGTTCGACGCGCTGTTCTGGTCGCCGGAGTTCGAGTACGCCGAGACCGACCTGCGCAACCTGACCCACGAGAAGGACCGGCTGCGGGACTGGATGTGGACCGTGCCCGCACCGCAGCCGATCGATCCCGGCCCGTCGGTGATCGAACCCGCCGCGGAGGCCGAGGGGTGACCACTGCTCTCTTCTCCATCGCGGGGGCGGTGGCGCTGCTGGCCGCGGTGATGGTCGTCACGTCTCGCCGGATCGTGCACGCCGCGCTCTGGCTGGTCGTCGCGCTCGGTGCCGTGGCCGGCTGTTTCGGGGCCCTGCACGCCGAGTTCGTCGCACTGGTGCAGATCCTGGTGTACGTCGGCGCGATCGTCGTCCTGGTCCTGTTCGCGCTGATGCTGACCAAGGCGCCGACCAATCCGCTGCCCGCCCTGACCACCCGGCGCAGCCCGTTCGCCGCCGTCGTCGCGCTGGTGCTCGCGCTGATCCTCGGCTCCGGCGTTGTGCTTGCCTTCGGCAACGAAAAGCTCAAACCCGTACCGGACGGATCGGCCGAAGCAGTCGGTACTGCGGTCTTCCGCACCTGGGTGCTGCCGTTCGAGGTCCTGTCGGTGTTGCTGCTCGCGGCCCTGATCGGCGCGATCGTCTTGTCCCAGCGCACAGGGAAGAAGGGCGACTGATGCCGCTCATCATCCCGCTGCTGCTCGCCGTCGCACTGTTCTGCATCGGCGTGTACGGCGTACTGGCCCGCCGCAACGCGATCACGATGCTGATGTCGTTCGAGCTGATGCTGAACGCCGTCAACCTCAACTTGATCGCCTTCGACGCCTGGCACGTCGACGGCCTGGCCACCGGTCAGACCCTCGCGGTCTTCGTCATCACCATCGCCGCCGCCGAGATCGGGCTCGGCCTGGCGATCGTGCTGCTGCTGTTCCGTGGTCACGGCCACGTCGACGCGGATGCCGCCCGCGACCTGCTCGAGCAAGAGAGGGGTGCCGAGCAGTGATCGCCACGGCATGGCGCGTGGTCGGCGTCGGCTTCTCCCTGCTCGTCATCCTCGCGGCCGGCCTGCTGTACGGCGTCGACCCGCAGCAGACAGCTTTCGGCGGATCCTTCGTCGGCAACGACGTGTTCATCACCTACGACCTCCGCACCGACGACCTGACCGTGCTGCTGCTCGCCGTGGTCGGCGTCGTCTCGGCCTGCGTGCAGCTCTACTCGATCGGCTACCTGAACGAACGCGTCGCCTCCTACACCGCACTCGTCACCTTGTTCACGTTGTCGATGGTGACCGTGGTGGTCTCCGACAGCCTGTTCCTGCTGCTGATCGGCTGGGAACTGATGGGCGCCTGCTCGTACCTGCTGATCGGCCACTACTGGGAGCGCCGCGACGCCCGCTCCGGTGCGATGAAGGCGTTCCTGATGACCCGGCTCGGCGACGTCGGCTTCCTGTTCGGCATCTTCGTCCTGGGCCTCGGCTACGACACCTTCAAGATCTCCGAACTGGGCGACAGCCCGATCTCACCCGGCGCGCTGACCACCGGCACCCTGCTGATCCTCGTCGGCGTGATCGGCAAGTCCGCGCAGGTCCCGCTGCAGACCTGGCTCCCGGACGCGATGCCCGGCCCGAGCCCGGTCAGCGCGCTGATCCACGCGGCGACGATGGTGGCCGCTGGCGTCTTCCTGATCGCCCGCCTGTACGACGTGTTCCTCGCGGCCGAGACGACTCTCACCGTGCTGGCCGTGGTCGCCTGCGTGACGATGCTCTTCGCCGCCTTCTGCGCGATGGCAGCGGTGGAGGTGAAGCGGGTCCTCGCCTGGTCGACCGTGAGCCAGCTGGCGATCATGTTCGCCGGCCTCTCGCTCGGGACTGACGACGGGCGCCACGCGGCGCTCTTCCACCTGCTCACGCATGCCGCCTTCAAGGGTCTGCTCTTCCTCTGCGCCGGCGTGCTGCTGCATCAGGTCGGCAGCGCCGCCTTCGTCGTACTGCGCCGTTACACGCGGCGCGGTGCTTTGCGGAAACGCATGCCGGTCACCTTCGTGACGATGACGATCGGCCTCGCCGCGCTGGCCGGAGTACCGGGGTTTGCCGGCTTCTTCTCCAAGGACTCGGTGGTCGAAGCGGCTTGGCATCACGCCCGCGACGGTTCGACGGTCGGCTGGATCGTGCTCGTCTCGGTCTGCCTGACAGCGGCTCTGACCGCCTTCTACTGTGTCCGCCTGTGGCTGTGGGTGTTCTTCCGTACTCCGGCACTGGCCGGCGCGCTCGGCGCGTTCGAGGACGACGACCCGATGGCGGATCTCGAGGAGCCGGACAGCTCCAAGCTGCACGAGGGGTCCTGGCTGATGCTTGCGCCGCTGATCGTGCTGGCTCTTGGTGCCGTTGGACTGGGGTACGCCGATGGCCTTCATCTCAACTGGGCGATCGCGCTGGCGACGACGGTGCTCGCGGTGTTCGGCGCGCTCCCGGCGTACTCGCTGTGGCGGCGTGGGGCTGATCCGCGGCCGGTCGTGCTCGAACGCGAGTTCGGGGTGGATCCGGCGTACCAGCGGGTGCTCGTCGTACCGGTGGAGTGGCTTGCCAGGCTGACCGTCGGTGGCGATCGGGATGTCATCGGGGCTTATGTCCGGGCGACCGGGCGGGCCGGCGTACTGGCTTCTGCTGGGTTCCGAAAGCTGCAGACGGGCAATGTGCAGACCTACCTGACGGCAGCGGTCGTCGGTGTCGTCGCACTCGCGATCCTTGCAGGGGTGATCGGCTCATGAGCCTCTTGCTGATCGCGCTGCTGGCGGTGCCGGCGCTGACCGCGGCGGTCCTGTGGGCTTTGCCTGCGGGGACAGGCGATCGTGTGGCGGCGATCGTCGGCTCGGTCGTCTCGGGTGGTGTCCTGGTCGGCTCAGCCGTGCTCTGGTGGGATCTGGTCCGGCCTCATTGTCCGTGCACTTACAGGCTGGAAAGCTTTCTCGGTCCGCCCCCCAGAACCCTGCCGGGCAAGATCTACGCGTACGCCGAGACCGACATCTCCTGGATCCCCGAGCTGGACGTGCGGTTCCACCTCGGCATCGACACCATCTCGATGCCACTGATCGCGCTGACCGCGCTGCTCGTCTTTCTCTGCTGCCTGTACTCACTGCGGATCACCCCGCGCGCCGGCCGGACCCGCTCGCTGATCGCGCTGCTGCTGATCATCGAGACCGGCGTGATCGGGACGTTCTCGGCGCTCGACCTGGTGCTGTTCTTCCTGTTCTTCGAGGTCGTGCTGATCCCGATGTGGCTGGTGATCGACATCTGGGGCGACGAGCACGACCGGGCCGGGCGGCGTCGCGCGGCGACCACGTTCGTACTGATGACGGTGCTCGGGTCAGCCGTGATGCTGCTCGGTTTCCTGCTGGTGCATCGCCAGGCGGGCACGTTCGATCTCGAGGTACTGGGTGAGAATCCGGTCGC
The DNA here is from genome assembly GCF_000372465.1 of Kribbella catacumbae DSM 19601. Classification (GTDB taxonomy): domain Bacteria; phylum Actinomycetota; class Actinomycetes; order Propionibacteriales; family Kribbellaceae; genus Kribbella; species Kribbella catacumbae. The sequence continues at coordinate 131,954 of NZ_AQUZ01000015.1, read as the reverse complement.
GGGTGGGCACGGGATCGCGCTCGTCGCGGCGGTGCTGATCGCGGTCGGGCTGGCCGTGAAGATGCCGCTCTGGCCGTTGCACATCTGGTTGCCCGATGCCCATGCCAAGGCGCCGACGGTCGGCTCGGTGCTGCTCGCCGGAGTACTGCTGAAGCTCGGCAGCTACGGCATGATCCGGATCCTGCTGCCGGTACTGCCCGACGCGACGGCGACCATAGCGCCGTACCTGGCCGGCTTCTCGACCGTCGCGATCATCGCCGGGTCGCTGGCCTGTCTCGCGCAGACCGACGTCAAGCGGCTGATCGCGTACTCCAGCGTCGGCCACATGGGTTTCATCGGGCTCGGCATCGCCACCATGTCGCCGGAGGGACTGGCCGGCGCGCTGTACGCGAACATTGCCCACGGCATCATCACCGGCCTGCTGTTCTTCCTGGCCGGGGGGATCAAGGACCGGCACGACACCAGCGACCTGCGCACGATCGGCCGCGCCCTGTACGCCCGGCTGCCGCGGCTCAGCGGGCTGCTCACCTTCGCCTGCCTGGCCTCGTTGGGGCTGCCCGGGCTGGCCGGCTTCTGGGGCGAGATGCTGATCCTGCTCGGCGCCTACCATCCCGGCGATTCGTTGCCCCGGACAACATTCCTGGTGCTGATGGTGATCGCCGGGCTGGGCGCGGTACTGACGGCCGCGTACTTCCTCCGGCTGATCCGCCAGCTCTGCCAGGGTGATCCCGCCGACAATCCGGCGACTGCCTTCGCGGTCGACGTGAGCCGGATCGAGTTGATCACCTGGGCGCCGCTGATCGTGCTCACCGTGCTGCTCGGGCTCTGGCCGTTCACGCTGCTCGACTACTGGACGTTCTCATGACGATCACCTGGACCGACTGGCAGGCGACCGCCGTACCGCTGCTCCTGGCGCTCGGGGCTGTCGCCGTACTGCTGATCGACGGGTTCTGGCGCACCGGCACCAAGCAGCTCAAGCACACCGTGATCACGCTGATCACCGGTGGCGTGATCCTCTTCGGGCTCGTCTTCGTCATGTCGCAGCGGGACGCGTTCAAGCCCGCCTTCTGCCGTACCGCGGTCGAGGGTCCGGCGGAGTGCAGCCTCGTGCTCGAACCGCTGACGATCGGGTTGTGGGCCGTGCTCCTGATCGGCGGGCTCGGGGTCGTCGGCCTTTCGGCGTACCGGCTGCTGTCCGCGGACATCCCGGTGGGGGAGTACCACTTCCTGCTGCTCAGCGCGCTCGTCGGCGCGACCGTGCTGGCCGGCGCGCGCGATCTCGCGACGGTGGTCATCGCTTTGGAAGTTGTTTCGCTGCCGAGCTTCGCGATGGTCGCCCTGCGCCGCGATCGGCGTGGCTCCGAGGCGGCTCTGAAGGCCTTCCTGGTGTCGGTCCTCTCGACGGCCGTGATGCTCTTCGGCATCTCCTACCTGTACGGCGTGACCGGGTCGCTCTACCTGCAGACGATCGCGACGCGGATGCCGGGGATCGACCCGGATCTGCGCCGGGTCGCCTTCGCGGCGGGGTTGTTCGTGATCGTCGGGTTCGGCTTCAAGATCGCCGCCGTCCCGTTCCACGGCTGGCTGCCCGACACGTACTCCGGTGCGCCGGTCGAGGTCACCGCGTTTCTCGCCGTCGTGTCGAAGTCGGCCGGCGTGGCAGGGCTGCTCGTGCTGGTGACCTTCGGAGTCGCGCCGTCTGGCTCGGATCTGCGGATCGTCGTCGCCATCCTGGCAGCCGTCACCATGACGGTCGGCAACCTGGCAGCCCTGCGTCAGGTCGAGGCGGTCCGCCTGCTCGCGTGGTCGTCGATCGGCCAGGTCGGCTTCCTGCTGGCGCCACTCGCGGTCGGCGACGCGCAGGCGGTCGTTGCCTACCTGGCGGCGTACGTGGTGGTCACCCTCGGCGCCTTCGGTGCGGTCGCGGTTGTCCAACGGCATCGGCCCGGTGGGCTGTTCTTGTCGGACTACCGCGGCATGGTCCGCTCAGAGCCCGGCCTCGGCGTCGCGCTGGTCTTCTTCCTGATGGTCCTCGCTGGCCTACCCCCGGGACTGGCTGGCCTCTTCACCAAGTTCGCCGCCTTCCAGGCCGTCATCGACGCCCACTACGGCTGGCTGGCCCTGGTGATGGCTCTCAACGTGATGATCGGCCTGGCCGTCTACCTCCGCTGGGTCGCCGAACTCTTCCGTCTCCCCGCCGACGACCCGTTCTCCGTCAACATCGAGTCCCCAGCCGTCGGAGTCATCTCACTCTGCGCCGGGGCGGCCGTCGTCCTGTCCATCCTCCCCGGCACCCTCTTCGCCCTCGCCGGCTGAGCACAACGCCATTGCCGGCGGGTGTGGCGAGAGGTGGGTGTGGCTGGGGCGAAGTCAGCCGACCCGGCCACGCCGCGAGAGACGCCGACCGGGGAGGAAAATACGCCCGCCCGCGGCGAGAGTCCGCCCCAAACCCGGCAAAAAACCTCCCCACCCCCGACGTCCAGTCCGCCAGCAGCCGCCGAGTGCCGACAGTTGGTTCCGCCGAAGGGAACGGTCCGGGATGGCTGGTCCACTGGCCGGTTCTGTTACCGATGGCGCGCTGCAGAGCCTGTTGGGATATGGGTCTGGGGTTGGCGTTGTGTCCCGACCGACAGGAAGTAGTGCCGGTTCTGAGGTCGGCCGCGGCCTGTGTGAGCGTGGCGCGCGGCCGAACGGTCGACTACTTCCTGTCGGTCGGTACACGATCGGCCGCTGCGGAGCCAGTTCGCAACAGGCTCTACAACCGGCTAGCCGACCCCCGGCAACACCGCGAATGACCCACGGCTCCGTCAGGAGAGCCTTCATTCGTCCCCTTTCACTCGTCGCGGCCTCTCGCCTGAGGTGATCGACACCAGAACGGGTGAAAAGGGGGCGAATGAACGGAGGGTGCTGCTCGTGCCCGCGGTCGCGCAAGACCAGCCCTCAATCAGACAGGTTCTATTGCTGTCCCAGGATCGCCACCGACGAGATGCCGCTCGCTGCGGTTTTTGTCACGGTCTTCGGGGTGAGGGCCAGGCGCAGGATCGTGTCGTAGTCGATGGACTCGACCTTGTCCGTCGTCTGTTCCTGACCGGCGAGGATCAGCAGCTTTCGCGGGCTCGTCACCTCTACGCCGTACTTCGTGGTGGCGAAGGCCCGATTCTCGGAGCTCTGGAAGTAGTCCTCGTACTGCGTGAGCCGCGCGACGCCGTCAGATGCGGTGGTCGGCCTCTTGCGCTTCTTGCCGTCCTTGGCCGTCTCGAGCAGGGGCAACGCGAGGTCGCCGATGATGTGGGTGCCGTCTGCGCGCTCGAGGATGAAGTCCGGCGTGACCGCAGTACCGTCCTCGCGCTCGAGCACCGGCTCACGGACCAGCTGCGTCGCGTCGAAGGCCGCCAGCAGGATCCCCTCGTGCTGCTGCAGGAACTCGCCCACTGTCGTCTTGTGGAGGCCGTGCTGGTAGGTGCTGCCGAAGGGCTCGGACTTGAGCAGCTCGCTGGGCGGCACGCTCAAGGTGCCCACCGGGTCGAGGTGTGGCGCCGAGTTCACCAGGCTGTCCAGGTACGCGCGGTACTTGTCGGCCGGCTCGGAGCGGTGGATCGCGATCGCCAGGAAGGTCCAGTGCGCCCTGGCGTCGGTCACAAGCAGCACGCGATGCAGCGCCGAGTAGTTGCCCGGCGCGAACTGCAGCAGCTTGCCGTCGCCGGTCCCCACCAACTCGCGCTCGCTCTGTGCGCCCGGGTACCGGGTCCCCAGCGCTTTGCGGCCGGCCTCGGTGGCGATGGTCGCGTCCTGGTAGACGTCCTCGTCACGCAGGATCAGCACCGGCTTGGAGCCCTTGGCGTCGGCGAAGTACTCGTCGATGCTCGCGGCCTTCTGCCGCCGTACCTCCAGCGACCGGTACTCCCGGCTCACGCCGACCAGCTCCAGGATGTTCCAGTCCGGCGTCTCGGTCAGCACCAGCTGCCGCGGATAGACCAGCACCCCCGCCAGCTCCCGCGAGTGACTCGTCGGCAGATGCTCACTCACGCTCTTGAGGTGCTCCCCCCAGAACTGACTGTTCACCTTCACGAACTCAGTGGGTTTCATCGCCCGCGTCTCCTCGCTCCAACTCAACCAACCCGACCCAACAACCAACCCCCACCATCTTGCCCCTATTCCCCGCCCCGACAACGAAACAGCCCCCAACCGCGTCTCCGCGATCGGGGGCTGTCACAGCTCCTGTGGCAGGTGCAGGGTTCGAACCTGCGTAGGCATAAGCCGACAGATTTACAGTCTGCTCCCTTTGGCCACTCGGGCAACCTGCCAGGGTGCTGCCGGTTCGTGAACCGGCGTGAGAGACGATACAACAGACAGTGCCCCTGACAGCAAATCGGAAAGACAGCAGCGTCAGAAAGGACGTGCCCATGGCTTCGGAGTCCTCCTTCGACATCGTGAACAAGGTCGATCAGCAGGAGGTGGACAACGCCGTGAACCAGGCGGCGAAGGAGATCAGCCAGCGGTTCGACTTCAAGAACGTGGATGCGGGCATCAAGCTGTCCGGCGAGGCGATCGACATCCAGGCGAACACCGAGGAGCGCTGCAACGCGGTCCTCGACGTCCTCAAGGACAAGCTGGTCAAGCGGCAGATCTCGCTGAAGGGCCTGGAGGCCGACGAGCCCAAGCTGTCCGGCAAGATCTACAAGCTCAACGCCACGATCAGCGCGGGGATCACCCAGGAGAACGCGAAGAAGCTGTCCAAGCTGATCCGCGACGAGGGCCCCAAGGGCGTCAAGGCGCAGATCCAGGGCGACGAGCTGCGGGTCTCCAGCAAGAGCCGCGACGACCTGCAGACCGTCCAGTCCCTGATCAAGGGCCAGGACCTCGACTTCGCGGTCCAGTTCGTCAACTACCGCTGACCCGTACTCCGTGCCGCGCGTGCGCCGGTGGATCCGGGAGGACTTCGGTCTGGACGTGACCGAACTCACCCCGGTCCACCACGGCGCTGCTTGCGTTTGCTGACGGTCAGCAGAGTGCGAACGCGCCCGGGATCGCCGCGTCGAGCGCGTCGAAGTCGAGATGCGAGATCGACGGCGTACCGGCGTTCGCGCCCTTCTTCAGCGTGCCACCGGCCATCGTGCCGTGGCTGTTGATCAGCGTGGACGTGGTCGCGCCGGCCGCGGTGGCCAGATGCTGGATTCCGGCCGGACACAGGTCCGGCAGGAACTGGGCAGCAAGGTCACCGAACGGCACCCAGTTCGCCGAACCGGCCATGCCCTGTGCCGCGTGGGCGTTCAGGTTGGTCTTGAAGCAGAAGTGCGCGTTGGCCGGTGCCGCCGCGATTCCCACGATCGCGACCGTGCCGACTCCTGTCATGAGCGCACGGCGAAGCAATCTGTTCATGGTGTTTCCCCTCCCCACGCGGGCACCCCTTGTCCGCGACTTACTGGACTGTGACACGGGTCACGCGGCAGAGACAAGATCATTCGAGTGCCGTCGCGACCACCCAGAGCAGCCACCGCCACGCCCAACTGCTGATACACCGTCTCACTTGCAAGAACGCTGTGTTAGTTAGCGGTGGCGCATCCAGATGTTGGGTTCGCGGTAGATGCCGGAGTCGGCCTCGTAGTCGATGGCGAGGGTGGTCAGGCCGTCGGGGATGACGTAGGTGCCGGTGGCGGGGAGGGCTAGGCCGGTCCACTTTTCCCAGTCGCCGACTGTGCCGGTCATGGTTTGGGAGGCGGGAGCGGGCGCGAGGATAGTGGCGCCCAGGCGGACGTGGGTGCGGAGCCAGGGGTCGAGGGGGAGGCCGTCGGGGCGGGTCCACGTCATGAACTCGGCGATGTCGATCAACGGGTACGACGACTTGAGTGTCGGTCGTACGGGGGCGATCACCTGCGACAGGCCAGCCTCGACCGCGCGATCCCGTACTGCGGTGATCACCCGGCTCGCATGTCCCTTGCCCTGCTCGTCGTTGCGGACCGCGGCCGCCATCAGCACGAAAGTATTCGGCACCACCCCGGCCTCATGCGACTCCACCGACCGAGCCAGCGAGTCAGTGAAGCCACCAGGCAGATCCGCCACGGACCCGTCCCAGGCGATCGGCACTCCCCAGCACCCACCGATCAGCCGGCGATCGTCGTCGACCAGGTAGAACTCCCACTCCCGGAAGTACGCGATCCGCCGTTCCCGATAAGGCTTCACGCCCTCGTCGTGGAAGATGAACTCCGGCCACTCCTCGACGAACCGCCGGCCCGCTTCCTCATCCAGTTCGGGCGCAGTGGCGACCGGTATCAGCTCATACATGCCGTGAAGGTTAGGCGCCGCGCCCACCACCAGCCACCGCATTCCCAGCCCGTACTGCGCGGGGCGCGCCGCCCAGTTCGCGGTGGCAGGCCTTGTTGAAGGCCTGGAGGTCGGCGATGCCTACGGAGGCGGCTACAGCTGGGATAGAGAGAGTGGAGGAGACAAGTAGGTGTCGGGCGCGAGCCATGCGGCGCTGGCGGATGTAGGCGACCACTGTCAGCCCGGTCTCGGCGCGGAAGAGTCTGGTCAGGTGGTTGTGGGAGACGCCGGCAGCGGCAGCCAGTGACGGCACGGTCAGGACCCTGGCCAGGTTGGCCTCGATGTAGCTGATTGCCGCCGACACTGCCGAGTGCCCGGCCGCCGCGCCGCCTTCGGTGAGTGGCGCCGACAGCTGGGCGACCCGCCAGAGTGCAGCCCACACCTCAGCCACTACTCGAGCAGAGCCGCTGGGTGAGGCCCCAATGGCCGATCGGAGCATGTCGGACAGTACGGGCGCCGCAGTACCGGCGTCTTGCACGACCTGTACGTACGACGGCTCGCCCACGATCCGAGGGCGGAAGTGCGCGAAGAGGTGCTCCGAGCGCCCTCGATAGTCGAACTGAACCTGTACTCCGGCCGGCGTCAGGCTGACCGAGCCGGGGGCGACCGGATACGTCGTCCCGCCCATCGTCAGGTCGGCCGAGTATCCGTAGAGATGGAGCTGCCACAGATCCGGAAGCCGGAACACATCCCGCAGCCCACGCACCCCATGCACTCCCACGCCCACGTTGACCAAGTCGGGAGGCTCAGCCAGATAGAGCGGGATCATGGTGAGAAATTACCACCAGTGGTGAACTCAGCCCACGCGAAACCACAACCCTCCTACCTAGCCTGGAGGAGTAGCAACCAGTGCGCCGAAAGGGAGAGACATGCCCCACCCGCATCGCAAGAACCTGCTCACCTCCGTCCAGATGGCCAGTTTCGTCGCCACCGGCGCGTTCCGGATGGACGCGGTCGTACCCGACGAGATGAACCAGCAGGCGATCGACGCCCTGTTGGCCGGCATCCCCGGCGTCCCGTACGGCACCCCGTTGTCCGAGGCGTTCGTGGACAACGAGTTCGTCCAACGGCTGGTGCAGCTGCCCGAGGTCGCGGGCGCCATCCACAGCCTGGTCGGCCCGGAGCCGACCGTCGATCACCACGCGGTCCACATCCGCAAGGCGAACGAGGGTGAGGCGCAGAACCTGCACGGCGACGCGATCATCGACGTCCGCGAGGACGCCTTCGACGTCCAGCTCATGTACTACCCGCAGGAGGTGACGCTCGAGATGGGCGGCACGCTCAGCGTCCCCGGCAGCCACCTGCGCAGGACGAACGAGTCGGACACCGGCCGGTACCAGAACCTGCTCGGCCAGACCCGGCTGACCTGCCCACCCGGCACGGTCGTCATCCTGCACCACGGCATCTGGCACGGCGGCCGCAAGAACGACAGTGACATCGACCGCTACATGTTCAAGATCCGCTTCAACCCGACCGTCCGCCAGGTCCGGCTGTGGAACACCGACGACCTGTACGACGACGCGGTGGCGGCCGAGCTCGGTCAGTCGTTCCCCTGGTACGAGAACGCGACCGGCCGGCTGGAGATCTACAACCGGGTCAAGTTGTGGCAGGCCCTGGCCGGCGACGACACCTACGACCCGGACTATTGGGTCACCAGGGTGTCCAACCGCCCGCGGCGCGTGGTCGCGCAGCGCAGCCTCAACCCGCACGCAGCGAAGAAGGAGATGGCATGAGCATCACCCCCGACCAGCAGGCTCTCGGCCTGCAGGCCACCGGCCAGCAGCTGGTTCGCCAGCAGGTCCTGGTGCTCTACCTGGCCTCGTCCGCGCTCGACTCGCGCACGGTCGGCTGGTCGACGTACGACGGGACCGGTGCGACGTCACCCACGACAGGTGACTCCGACGTCCCGCCGTACGCCAGCGGACTCGACGCGCTCAAGGACGGCTGGCGACTCTTCCAGGCCGCGCAACTGCTCCCACCGCAGCCGGGTCACGAGTACGACGTGTCGTTCCTCAAGCACGAGTTCTTCTTCGAGAAGCTCATCACGGTGTGAACAAGCCGTGCTGCATCGCGTACAGGGCAGCGGCCGCGCGGGTGGAGACCCCGATCTTGCCGTAGATGTGCTGCACGTGATGCTCCGCGGTGCGAGGTGCTACCACCAACTCCCGCGCGATCTCGGCATTGGAGTGGCCGCGCGCGACCAAGCGCAGTACCTCGACCTCGCGATCGCTGAGACCGGCAGGGCGGCTTATCCGGCGGCTGGGCACTCGTTGCCCAGCCGCCGTCAGCACTGCCCGGACACAGTCCGCGTCCAGCTGTCCCGCCGCGACCTGCTCGAGTACTGCGTCTGCCGCGGCCGCAGGTGAGAGCGCGGACCGGTGCGGGCGATCCTGAGTGAGCGCCTGGTAGACGTCAGCGGCAGCGAGCAGCCGCGCGGCCAGGGGGAGTTGGGAGCCTCGCGACTGGAGGGGATAGCCGGTGCCGTCCAGACGTTCGTGGTGGAGGCCGGCCAAGGCCGCGATCGGTTCGAGGGCAACGGATCGGGCAAGGATCCGCTGGGAGTGGTACGGATGCAGCCGGACCTGCTCCCAGTCACTGCGGCGGAGCTGGCCGGGTCGTTCCCAGACTCCGGTCGGCACAGCCACCCGTCCGAGGTCGTGCAGCAGCGCGGCTCGGCGCACGGTGGCCCGCTCGGCATCGCTCAACCGGAGCGTCTTGGCCGCCTCGTCCACCAGCGCCGCGACACCGGTCGAGTGCCCGAACAGGTACGGCGACTTGAGATCGACGAAGTAGCCGAAGGTCCGCGCCAGCTCGTCCAGCTCCTGCTCCGGAATGCGGCAGTGCGGCTCCGGCTCGGCTTCAAGCGTCTCCTGCCAGACGTCGATCGTCGCCAAGCCGTCCAGCAGCCCCTGGTCGAAGAGCCCGACCAGCTCCGGGTCGAGCCAACCTCCTTGCCGCTTGCGAAACGCGGCCTCTACCGCTGACGGACCACCGAGACCGTCGAAGATGACCGCCTGGGTGGCGACCTCGGCGATCCTGGTCGCCAGTGCGATCTCCTGGCCGGTCAGGCCTTTCGGCGTACCGCTGCCGTCCCAGCGTTCGAGGCTCTGGTAGAGCGCCTCGGCGACCGCCGGTCCCAGTCCGAGCCGGGTGGCGAGCATGCTGCCGACCTCGCAGACGGCCAGCAGCAGTTCCGCCTCACCGGACGCACCGGCCTTGATCGTGCGAGCGACGTACTGGAGGCGTCGTGCTCCAGTCCCACGGCCTACCTGCAGGAGCATGGCCGCGGACTCGCGCCGGCTTGCGCTGTCCGTCCGCTCCGCCTGCGGACGGAGCTCGGCTGCGCGCGGGCCGAACAGGTGGGCCTCCTCGTGAGTGGTCGCCGTACAGCCGAGGTGGCGGAGCAGCGTCGCGTAGTACACGGTCCGTTGCTCCGTGGCGGGCAGGTCGAGGCGGCGGGCGAGCCGGGTCGCGACCAGGCAGCAGCGGATCGACTTCTCCGGTGGCTGCGCCATGGCCAGGTCCAGGGTCACCGACAGCGCGCAGAGCAGGTCGGCGAGCCGCAGATCGTCATCCGCCATCGAAACCCTCCGTCGAAGGATGGGCAGAACTACCGATGCCCCGGCGGGCGCCGTACGGCCATTGTGGGCCTTACAGCCCGTAACGGAGCAGGGGGAGCATCATGAGCCGCACAGCGCCGACCGTTGCCAGACCACGTTTGGTCACCCCGCAATTCGCTCTGCTGGGGGTGGCAGCGCTCGCCTACTTCGTCGCGGACGGCGTGCTGGTGCCGACCGTGCCGCTGTACGTCACCGGGCGACTCGCCGGGGACGACGTGGCGGTGGGGCTGACTGTCGGGGCGTTCAGCGTGTCCGCGCTGTTGCTGCGGCCATGGGTAGGGCGACTGGTCGACCGGCGCGGGCGGGCGATCGCGATGGTTGCCGGTGGGCTCATCTTTGCCTTGTCGGTGGCGGGCTATGGGTTGGCGAACAGTGTTGGACTGCTGGTCGCGTTGCGGTTGCTGACCGGTGTCGGGGAGGCGTTCTTCTTCGTCGGGGCGGTCACGGCGATGGGCGATCTGGCGCCGGCCGAGCGTCGCGGCGAGGCGATCAGCCTGTTCTCCCTGTCGCTGTACATCGGGCTTGCGGTGGGCCCGCCGCTCGGGGAGACGGTGATCGACGCTGCTGGTTTCGGGGCGGTGTGGCTGGTGTCCGCGGCCGCGGCCGGGCTCGCAGTACTGCTGGCACTTCAGGGTGGCGACACCCGCCCCGCCTTCGAAACCGGTACTCCGAACCCATCCGGCCAGCGGTTGATTCATCCAGCGGCCGTGGTGCCGGGGCTGTTGTTGCTCGCGCTGGTGTGGGGGATGGCCGGGTTCCTGGCCTTCGTACCGCTCTACGCGCTGGATCTGGGGTTGCCGGGTTCGGGGATGCTGCTGTTCGGCTTCGCGGCGATCGTGGTGGTGATCCGCAGTGTGGGCGCACGGATCCCGGATCGGCTGGGCGCGGCAAGGAGCGTTCGGTTGGCGCTGCTCTGCAGTACGACCGGTCTGGTGATCATCGGTGGCTGGCGCGCCGTGCCGGGCCTCGTGGCCGGAACGGCGGTGCTGGCCGTCGGGATCGCGCTCGGTACGCCGGCGATCATGATGCTCGCGCTCGAGCGGGCGCCGGCGAGCGAGCGTGGTGCGGTCATGGGCACGGTGTCGATGAGCATCGACCTGGCGCTGGGCCTCGGACCGGCGACTTTCGGGCTGGTCGCCGCCGGCCTCGGGCGGGGTAGCGGATTCCTTGCCGCCGGGCTGGTGGCTGCCGCGGGGCTGAGTCTCGCCTCGCGCACCCGGGCAGCCGCAGCCAGGTAGTACAGGCTGGTCCTAGTAGGGCAGGACACAGACCGGTTTTGGCCAGGTCAGCGGCGTCCCCGTTGCGGTGAGGGCGCCGCTGCTCTGGTCGACGGTGAAGACCGCGATCGAGTCGGAGCGCTCGTTCCCGGCGTACAGCTCGGTTCCATCCTTGCTGAAGGCGAGGTGCCGCGGCCAGGTCCCGCCGGAACCGATCGTCTGGATCAGCTCCGCCTCGAGTCCCTCCGCGCCGGTCTCGAACACCGCGATCGTGTCGTCGCCGCGGTTGGAGCCGTAGACGAACCGCCCGTCCGCCGACACCAGCACCTCGGCCGGGAAGTTGTCGCCCTCGGCATCGTCCGGCCGCGTCGACACCGTCTGTACTACGGCCAGCTTGCCCTCCGAGTAGCTGCACACGGTCAGCGTCGAGTCGAGCTCGTTGATCAGGTACGCCGCTGCGCCGCCCGGGTGGAAGACGAGATGGCGCGGCCCGGCACCCGGGTGGATCTGCAGGCGGCTCACCTCTTCGAGCCGGCCGTCGGTGCTGAGTGTGGACACGTAGACAGTGTCCGAGCCGAGATCGATGTCGAAGGCAAACGATCCCGACGGGTCGAACGTCACCTGGTGGGCGTGCGGCCCTTCCTGGCGCTCCTCGTTCGGGCCGGAGCCCTCGCGCCGCAGGATCTGGCTCGGGTCGCCGAGCGACCCGTTGCCCTTGATCGGGTGGATCGCGACCGACCCGGAGCCGTAGTTGGCCGACAGCAGGAACTTGCCGGACGGGTCGAGCTGGAGATGGCACGGGTGCGCGCCACCGGTGGGCTGATGATTGAGGAACTCCAGCGTGCCGCCGTCCCCGACCGCGAAGGCACTGACCCGGCCCGAGTCCAGTTCGTTGGTCGCGTAGAGGTAGCGCCCATCGGCCGAGAGCGTCAGGAACGACGGGTTGGCCGTCGGCGCGACGACCTGCAACTCCTCCGGCGTACCGAACCCGATGCCGTCGCCGCCACCGTCCTGAGTGGTGTAACTACCGACAAAAATCTGCTCCGAGGTCATGCCCCCACCCTGCCAGGTAACTCACCTGCGGACACTCCTGACTCCTCGTAGGCTCACGTCATGGACACCGCAGCCTTCCTCCGCCGCATCGGCGTCGCCGGCCATGACCGCCCGAGTGTCGAGGGACTCTCCGAGCTGCACGCCGCCTTCGTCGACCAGGTGCCGTACGAGACCGTGCAGTACCAGTTCGGGGGAGGTGGACCGATCGATCCCGAGGCAGTGGCAGCGCGGATCATCGCCCGCGAGGCAGGCGGCTACTGCTTCCAGATGAACGGCGTCTTCGCCCACCTGCTGACCGAGCTGGGCTACGAGGTCATCAAGCACCGCGGCGGAGTACAGACCCCGACCCGGCCGAGGGTGGTGGACGCCAGTCACATGGTCCTGACCGTGCTGCTCTCCTCGGAGGAGTGGCTGGTAGATGTCGGCCTCGGCGACGGCCTGCTGAGGCCGATCCCGTTGCAGGCGGGCGCCAGGGCCGAGCAGGTGCCCTTCGTGCTGTCCCTGCGGAGGTCGGACATCGTCGACGGGTGGCGGCTGGATCACGACCCGCGCAGCAACCTGCTGGGGATGGACTTCGAGTCCGCGCCGGCCACCTTCGCCGACTTCGAGGAGCAGCACAAATACCTGTCCGAGTCGCCGGACTCACCGTTCGTGCGGGTCTGCTCAGCGTTCCTTCGCCGGGCCGAGAGCACGGCGGTCATCCGCTCCGTCGGCTTCACCCAGACCTACACGGACCGGATCGACAACCAGATCATCGAGCAGCCGACCGAGTACTTCGACGTCCTGGCCGACGTCTTCCACCTGCCGCTCCCACACCTGTCCCGCACGGATCGCGATGCGCTCTGGCGCCGCGTCTGGGCGCAGTACGAGGCCTTCCTCGCTCGCCAGGAGGCTCCGACCACCTAGAGCGTGATCTGGGTGATCGCTGTGGTGAGGGCCTTGCGGGCGGTGGGGGACAGGACGGTTGTCAGGGCTTCGACGCGCTCGGTGAAGGCGGTGTGGGCCTGGTCGGCGAGCTTGTGGCCGCCGGGTGTCAGGACGATCTGACAGGCGCGGCGGTCGGTGGGGTGGGCGTTGCGGGCGACCAGGGAGCGGCGTTCCAGCCGGTCGACCATGCTGGTCAGGCTGGAGCGTTCGATGCTCAGGATGCGGCTCAGGTCCGTCATGCCCTGCGGGCCGGCGAGCAGTACGCAGAGCAGGTGGGCCTGCTGGGGAGTCAGGCCCAGCGGGCGGCTCGTTTCGGCGTACAGGTCCTGGAGGACGTGCATCAGCCCGACCAGGGAGCCGACCAGCTCGGTATGCGTTGCCACCCCTGCACTGTAGTCCGTCCTCCGGACTGTTTGCGCTTCTGATAGTTAGTAGGCCTAGTATTTAGGTCTACGAACTATCTAGGAGGCAGAGCATGACGGTGCACTTCGGGTACGGCTTGCCCGCGGACGTCCGCGCGGTGTCCGACATCATCCGGCTGGCCGAACAGGCCGACCGGGACGGGCTCGACATCCTCTCGCTCTCGGACCACCCGTATCTCCCGGACCTGCTCGACCCCTACGCGGCGCTCGCCTTCCTGCTCGGCCGCACGACCCGCATCTCCGCGCTGGTCAACGTCACCAACCTCCCGCTGCGCCCAGCGCCAGTGCTGGCCCGTACCGCGTCCTCGCTGACCGCGATCTCCAACGGCAGATTCGTGCTCGGCCTCGGCGCGGGTGGCGCGTGGGACAAGATCGAGACGATGGGTGTGCCGCGGGTCCGGCCGGCCGAGGCCGTCGAGGCGTTCGAACAGGCGATGATCCTGGTCCGCCAACTCTCCGGCGGCGGCCCGGCCGTCACCGACCCGTACTACGGCGTGACCGCGCTCGTGCCGTCCCGAATCCCGGCGCCACCGATCTGGACAGGCTCCAAGGGCCCCAAATCGTTGGCCGCAACCGGCCGTCAAGCCGACGGGTGGATTCCGGGTCACGCCGCAGACTGGCTCACGGAGCACTGTCGCCAGGCCCGGCCGATCATCGACGAAGCGGCCTCGGCCGTCGGCCGCAAGCCGTCCGACATCGCCACCATCTACAATTTCCCAGGCAGGATCACGACCCAGCCGCTCGCGCAGACCCGCGACGGCGACGGCCGCTGGATCGGAGGTTCAACCGCTCAATGGGTGGAAGAGCTGACCTCCGCCGTGCTCGACCACGACGCCGCCGGCTTTACCTTCTTCCCGGCCGGCCCCGACTCCCCGGAAACCACTCTGAGCCGCTGGTCCCAGGAAGTCGTGCCCGCCGTCAGGGCCGCGATCGGGTAGCTGCTACTCCTCGATGGCGCCGCCGACAGTACGAAGGTGCTCGCGGAAGGTCAGCAACGGCCGCTCCTTCCGCGCCTCGAGATAGGCCGCGAACTGCACCTGCTCACGCAACGAAGTACCGGCGTGGATCAGCTCGGCCTGCCGGCGTTCGGTCGCCTGGATCGACTCCGCGAGCCCCAGCAGTTCGTCGACGCGGTCCGCGGGGATGAAGACGACGCCGTCCTCGTCACCCAGTACTACGTCGTCGCCCGTGACGGTCCACTCTCCGACATTGGCGGACTCCAGCGCATCCTCCGGCAGCGGATCAAGGCGCAGCGGCCCGGTCGGCATCGCGCCGAGGCTGTAGACGGGCATGCCGATCGCCTGGATGTCGACGGTGTCGCGGTGCAGGCCCCAGACGACCAGGCCGGTCACTCCGGCGGCCTGCGCCTCCAGGGCGACCAGGTCGCCGACACAGGCCTCGTCGCGTCGGCCGGCGTTGTCGACGACGAGTACGTCGCCGGGCTCGGCCGTCTCGAACGCTTCCAGGAAGACGTCGACGCTCCCGACATGCCGCGCAGGCAGTACTCGTCCGGCGACGCGCGCCGGGATGACGGGTTGCAGCGACACCGTCCGTACCGGCACACCGGCCCGCAGGCAGGCGTCGGCGACGTGAGCAGTGGTCAGATTCTCGAACCGCTTCAGCAGATCAGCCATTCCCTGACTTTAGTCAGAGAATCGATACCCCACCAGGACCTTTCGGTACTGCGCCCCAACGGGCAACTCGCTAGCGTCGAAGAAACTGGACGACCTCGGGAAGACCCGGCTGGTAGCCGTCGGTCGTGTCGACGGTCAGCGTGGGGACCGCCAGGGCGATCGGGTCGAAGGCGTCGTGGCCGCGGCGCCAGGTGTCGGCGGATCGGTGGCCGTCCTCGTGGGCCTTGCGGAGAGTGTTCTCGGCGGCGCGGGTGGCGATGCGTGCCTGGGCGACCTCGGCGGAAACCGTGCAGTGGACGATCCGGACGTCGGCCAGCCCTAGGAACGGTGTGAGGCCCGGTCGCCAGATGCGGTCCTGGAACGCGGCCTCGGCGACCACCGTCGTACCGCGGCCGATCAGCAGCCCGAGGATGTCGAAGAACGTCGCAAGCGTGCGCATCGTGAGCGGATCGCCGGGACCCGGGACGAACCCCGGGGTCGCGTGCGCCATCCCCTCCTTGATCTCGTCCCGGCAGATCGCCGGACAACCGACCGCGGCGGCAACCTGATGGGCGAGCGTGGTCTTGCCGCTCCCGGGGGGACCACTGACCACGATGAGCATGGGCTTCGCCGACACCCGGGCACCTTAGCGCCCTGCCGACCTGCCCCACGTCTGTCCCGATCTGCCCAGCGTCTGTCCGGATATGACTGGACGGCGCGGGACGCCGGTTCGCAGGATGGCTGTGTGACCACCTACTCCGCTGTCCGGACCACCGGGATCTACTGCCGTCCGGGCTGTGGCGCTAAGCCGTTGGCGGAGAACGTGCAGACCTTCGAGCTCGTGGCTGCCGCCGAGGCCGCCGGGTTCCGCGCCTGCCTGCGCTGCCGCCCGTACCGCGTCGCCGGGACCGTGGCGGATGAAGCACCCGAGCTCGTCTGCCGCGCAATACAGCTGATCATCACCGGAGTGCTCGACGACGCTGACGAGACGGCGCTGGCAGCCCGGCTCGGTCTGTCGGCGCGCCACCTGCGCCGGATGTTCAACGACCATCTCGGCGTCACCCCGGACCAGTTCGCCCGCTCCCGCAGGGCGCACTTCGCCCGCCGGCTGCTGGACGACTCGGACCTGACGATCGCCGACATCGCCTTCGCGTCCGGTTTCGGCAGCCTGCGCCAGTTCAACCGCGCGATGCGTGAGGTGTTCCGGTCAACCCCACGCGAGCTGCGCGACCGGCGCCGGCGTACCGATCGGATGGTTGCCGACGGCGGCCTCGTACTGCGGATGCCGTTCACCCCGCCATACGACTGGGAGGCGATGATCGACTTCCTGGCCGGCCACGCGATCCCCGGGGTGGAGTCTGTTGCCGATGGCATCTACCGCCGGGCGATCGCCCTCGATGGCGATCCGGGGCTGCTCGAGATCGGCCCTGGTGGCGCTGACCATCTGCTGTTGCGAGCCCATCTTCCTTACTGGGAAGGCGTGATCCACGTTTTCGAGCGGGCGACCCAGCTCGTCGGCCTTCCCTTGATCAAGGCCCGGCCTGGGATCAGGGTCCCGGGCGCGTGGGGACCGTTCGAGACCGCGGTCCAGGCGGTTGTCCGGGATCTGGCGCCGACCGAGGCGGACGAGATTCTCGGCCAGCTGGTCAAGAGCACCGGTACGCCGGTGGCCGGGCTCGGTCATGGGTTGACCCACGCCTTCCCCTCGGCGGAAACCCTGGCAGCGCAGTACGACGGACCGGGCCGAGTTGGTGAGACGCTCCAGGCGCTGGCCAAAGAAGTTGCGGCAGGCAACGTGAGGCTGGATGGTGCCGAGTCGCTCGAAACTCTCGTCTCGGCACTCATCCGCATCGACGGAGTCAGCGAGACCGCTGCCCGTCACGTCGCTTCGAGGCTGACCTACCTATAACTAGCGCAACAGCTTGTTGCTCTGGGCAAAGTCGCCCGCTGCCGCCAAGGCGTTGTAGGTGCCGATGGCAAGCAGTTCCCGAGCTGCGGCGGTCGCCAGCCCGTAGGCGCCTGCGCTGATCGCCGGGCCGACACTGATCCGGGCGACTCCCAGCGCTGTCAGCTCGCTGATCGTCGGCGCGCCCGGGCCGGTCATCACGTTCAGCGGAAGAGTCGATCCGGCAACGAGTTCGCGGATGGCATCTGGGTCGACTACGCCTGGTACGAACAGCACGTCCGCGCCGGCTTCGGCGTACAGGCTGGCTCTTTCGAGTGTTCCGCTGCCGTCGCCGAACAGGTGCGTGTCGGTCCGCGCGTTGATGACCAGCTCGATGCCAGAGGCAACTGCTGCCTGTCGAGCTGCGGCGATTCGCTCGGCCAGCACTGACGGATCCACCAGCACGTGCTCGATGCTGTCTTCGAGGTTGATGCCGACGACACCGATCTCGATGGCCTCGGCAACGGTCTCACCAACCTCGGCCGCTGTCGCGCCGTACCCGGACTCGAGATCCGCGGTGATCGGGACGGAGACGACGGCCGCGATGCGTCGCAGTACGGCGAGCGCGGTGGTGCGGGTGAGACCGCCCGCGTCCGCGACTCCCTCGGCCCAGGAGACCCCGGCGCTCGTCGTCGCGACCGCCTTGGCCCCGGCCGCCTCGATCGCGCGCGCCGAGCCGGGATCCCAGGCGTTCGGCAGGACCAGCGGCCCGTTCTCGTGCAGTGCCCGGAACGCCCTGGCCTGTGCTGCTCGGTCGATGGTCACAGGCTGATCAGCAGTTCGTGGTCGACCTCGACGAACTCGACCATCAGGTCGCCGAGCTCCTCCTCCTGCCCCGGCCCCTGTGGCCCGTACGCCAGCACGACCTCCTCGGCCTTCGACTGATTGCCGTCCTTGAGCTTGATGGGGAATACCTTTGCGAGCACTTTCTTCCTCCTGGTCGATGCGTCCTCAGGAGACAAGCCTCGCCCGCTGACCAGGCTCAGGTCTGGCCATATTCGGCCACCTACGTCCTTCCGCTATTTGAGACGATATGTCTCATTTGTCAAGATTCAGGGCTAGGGTGAGCGTGTCGGCGAGGACGAAGGAGTCCCTGATGAATAACGTGTACACGCACGGCCACCACGAATCCGTACTGCGCTCGCACAGTTGGCGTACTGCCGAGAACTCGGCCGGCTACCTGTTGCCGCAGTTGCGTCCCGGTCAGACCTTGCTGGATATCGGCGCGGGTCCCGGGACCATCACCGCCGACCTCGCCAGGCTGGTCCAGCCGGGCCGGACGACGGCACTCGAAGCCAGCGAGAGCGCGCTCGACATCACCCGCGCGACCTTCGCCAAGCTGGACGTCTCAGTCGACTTCGTCGTAGGCGACGTCCACCGGCTCGACCTGCCGGACGACTCGTACGACGTGGTCCACGCGCACCAGGTCTTGCAGCACGTCGCCGACCCGGTGCAGGCGTTGCGCGAGATGCGCCGCGTCTGCAAGCCAGGCGGGATCGTCGCGGCACGGGACTCGGACTACCGCGCTTTCACCTGGTTCCCGGAGTTGCCGGAGCTCGACGAGTGGATGGCGCTCTATCAGCGAATGGCCCGCGCCAACAGCGGCGAACCCGACGCGGGCCGCCGTCTCCTGTCCTGGGCCCGGGCCGCCGGCTTCGAGAAGGTGGAGGCCACGGCAAGCAACTGGACCTTCGCCAATGAGGCCGACCGCGCGTGGTGGGGCGGCATGTGGGCCGACCGCATCCTCCACTCCGCCCTGGCCGACCAGGCGCTGGCGTCCGGCGTACCGCAAGAAGCCCTGGACCGAATCTCCGAAGCGTGGCGCACCTGGGCAGCCGACCCCGCGGGCTTCATGTCCCTCCTCCACGGCGAAATCCTCGCCACCGCCTGAGGGGTCAGTTGGCCAGGACGACCAGATAGTTGTTGGGGTCGCGAAGCCAGATCTCTTCGTGGTGAGCGTTGGGATTGTGGTGCAGGGCGGTCTGGACGGTGGCGCCAATCCGCGCGGCACGGGCGATGGCCGGCTCGAGGGCGCCGAGCTGGAACCAGAGGGCGACCCCGTTGCCCAGCGGGAGTGCGGGGTCGCCGATCGTGCCGTGGTGGTGGCCGACTTCCAGCCTGTGCAGTTGGAGGACCAGTTCGCCATCGACGAGCACCTGCTCGTACTCCGGTCCACCGTGGCCGCTCGTCGCGCCCAGGACTTCGCAGTACCAGGCGCTGCTCTTCTCGACGTCGGTCACGACGATCATCGGTTGCGGTCGTACGGAAGCAGTCATGATGGCGACGTTAGGCGCCGCCGGAGCCGCCAGTCTTGAAGGAATGGGCACGCTGGCGGGAGGTTTCGTAGAGGATTGTGGTCGCGGCGTTGGCTGCGTTGAGGGAACTGGCGGAGCCGGTCATCGGGATTCGGAGAAGGTGGTCGGCCAGTTCCTTCCAGGCGGTGCTCAGGCCGGAGGTCTCGTTGCCGATCAGCAGCAGCGTCGGGCGGGTCAGGTCGAAGTCGTAGATGTCGGCCTCACCCTTCTCATCGGTGCCGACCACGACTATCGGCGTACCGCCGGCACGCTGCTGCTCGACCCACGCCATCACCTCCCGCTGCGACGGCACCCGCACAGCCGGTACTGCGAACAGCGATCCCGTGCTGGCCCGAACCGCCTTCGGGTCGTAGATGTCTGCGGCGTGCCCGGTGACGATCAGCCCGTCGGCGCCAAAGGCATCGGCGGAGCGGATGATCGAGCCGATGTTGCCCGGACCGGTCGGCCGGTCGAACACGACGCCGAGGAAGTCCGGGCCAACCTTGATCCGCTCGAGGTCGTCGGCCGGCATCTCCACGACGGCGATCAGCTCGGGTGGCGTCTCGTCCTTCTCGCCCAGCTCGGCGAGCAACTCCGGCGCCATGCTCACCCGCTCGGCCCCGCGCTGCCCCTGAAGCAGCTCGGCCGCCCAGCGCGACAACGGCCGCTCCGAGTCGTGGATCAGCGTCCGCACGGTCCAGCCGTGCTCGACCGCCAGGTTGATCGGCCGGACGCCCTGGACGAGGAACTCCCCGGCCCGCAACCGCTTGTTCCGGTTGCCCAGCAACGCCTGCCACACCTGAAAGCGGGCATTCCGACTACTGATCCGCTGCGCCACAGCCACCCTCTCCATCACCAGCCCCACCCTACGAGACCTCACCCACCTGATCATTCGCCCCCTTTTGACCCTCCAGCAGACCGTTCGGTGCTGTGCGCAGGTTGCGAGGGTCAAAAGGGGGCGAATGATCAGGTGGGTGGGTGCTCAGGCCAGCTTGCGTCCCAGGAAGTCCCTGATCAGGGTGGCGATCTCGGGGGCGTTGGATTCCAGGGCGAAGTGGCCCGCGTCCAGTAGGTGGATCTCCGCGTCGGGAAGGTCGCGCTGGAAGGCCTTGGCGCCGGCTGCCGGGAAGATCTCGTCGTTCGCACCCCAGGCCGCGAGCAGCGGGACCTGACTGGTCCGGAAGTACTCCTGGAACTTCGGGTACAGCTTGAAGTTGTCGAGATAGGTGCGGACCAGATCGAGCTGCACCTGCTCGGCGCCCGGCCGCGCGAGCAGCGACAGGTCGTGCTGCCATGCATCCGGGCTGAGCAGGCTCTGATCCGGTACGCCGTGCTGATACGCCCACTTCACCAATGCCGTGCTCTGCGGCCCTGCGGCTGCATCGGCGGTCTCCGGTGTCGGGTTGGCGTCGTACGCGACGACGTCGGCCCACATGGCCTCGACGTACCCGTCCTCGTAGGCGTTCCCGTTCTGGGTGATGATCGCCGTGATCCGCTCCGGGTGCTCCAGCGCCATCCGCCAGGCGATCGGCGCGCCGTAGTCCTGCACATAGACCGCGTACTGCGTCAGGCCGAGCTTCTCGGTGAAGGCGGTCGTCAAGGCGGCCAGCGCGGCGAAGCTGTACTCGAAGTCGTCAGCCGACGGCATCGCCGAGTAGCCGAAGCCGAGGTGGTCGGGCGCGACCAGGTGATACCGGTCCTCGAGCAGCGGAATCAAGTCGCGGAACATGTGCGAGCTGGTCGGAAACCCGTGCAGGAGCAGCAGGGTCGGCGCGTCGGACGGGCCTGCCTCGCGGTAGAAGAGCTGGTGTCCGCCGACCTCGACAGTCCGGTGATGAACGGTCATCGTCTAACCCCTTTGAAAGTTTTATCTGGTTACAAGACACAGCAAACACCCTGCCGGTGTAACCTGTCAACATGGCTAATGGGGTTATGTCCAATGATGCAGTACTACTCGAGCTGCTCAACTCGGCGCCGATCGTCGACGGCGTACCGACCGATGAACTGCGCGGCGCGGGCGCATCCGGCTGGCTGCGAGCGCACGGCATCCCCGGTACGCCGACGGCCGCGCGCGAGATCCGCGACGCCATCGCCGGCGTAGTACGGGACGAGCAACCGGCGGCCAGTCTGCAGCGGTTCCTCGATGGCGTGCGGCAGGTCCCCGTGGCCGGGGAGTCCGGCGTGGAGTGGAAGGTGGAAGGCGCCCGTTTCGCGGCCCGGGCGGTGCTCGCGTGGGCTCAGGTCCAGGGTCGGTTGCGGCCGTGCGAGAACGATGCCGAGTGCACCCTTTTCCTCATCGACCGGAGCAAGGCGAACGCCCGTCGCTGGTGCTCGATGTCAACGTGTGGCAACCGGTTGAAGGCCCGGCGGCATCAGGATCGCCTTCGAAATACGGACTGAGTGCAGTACGGACTGAGTCAGGCGTTCGAACTTGCCTGGCGGCTCTCGACGACCCGGGCGCACAGCTCCATCAGCTCGGGCTCGTTCTTCACGATCTGCTTCGCTTTGGGGCCGAGGGCAATGATGTGGTCGCGGGAGACCTCCAGCCGGCGGAAGATCCGCTCGCGCTCGGCCGGGTCGTTGGTGTACTCCGCGTCCAGGTAGGCGAGCGCGTCACGGCGTACGTTGGCCATCGCTGTCTGGGTCCGGCCGCGGGTGCTGAACAGCGACGCGAGGACGGTGACCACCAGCACCACCAAGATGACGACCAGCGACAGGCCGGTGCTGATCTCGGTCACCTCGATGTGCTCGCCGCCGTTGATGAACGGCAGGTTGTTCTCGTGCAGGGCGTGCAGGATCAGCTTGGCGCCGATGAAGGCGAGGATGGTGGCGAGCCCGAAGGACAGGTAGATCAGCCGGTCCAGCAGGCCGTCGAGCAGGAAGTACAGCTGGCGCAGGCCGAGCAGACTGAACGCGGTCGCGGTGAAGACGATGAAGACGTTCTGGGTCAGCCCGAAGATGGCCGGGATCGAGTCCAGCGCGAACATCAGGTCGGTACCGCCGATCGCCACCATCACCAGCAACATCGGGGTCATCATCCGGCGGCCGTCCTGGACGGTGATCAGCCGGTCGCCGTCGAAGTTCTCGGTGGTCGGGAACAGTCGCCGGGCCAGCCGGACCACCACGTTCTGCGCCGAGTGCGACTCCTCGGTCGACGGCTTGAGCATGTTGCCGGCGGTCAGCAGCAGGGCCACCCCGAACAGGTAGAAGACCCAGGCGAAGGTGTTGAGCAGTGCCGAGCCGAGGAAGATGAAGCCGGCCCGGGCGATCAACGACATGACGATGCCGGCCAGCAGCACCTTCTGCTGGTTCTCCCGCGGGACCCGGAAGCTCGTGATGATGATCAGGAAGACGAACAGGTTGTCGACCGACAGGGCCTTCTCGGTGATGTAGCCCGCGAAGTACTCCGAACCCATCGCGCCGCCGCCGATGATCAACGTGCCGAGCCCGAAGAGCAGCGCGATCCCGACGTACACGCTGGACCACAGGGCCGCCTCGCGCAGCGTCGGTACGTGCGCGCTGCGGACGTGGAAGAAGTAGTCGAAGGCGAGCAGGGCGAGGATTCCCGCCACCGTCAGGATCCAGACCAGCGGGGACACGGTCATCAGCGGTTCCGATCGCGAGGGGCTGAGCGTCGTCGCCCAGCCAACCACGGCTGCCCGGCCGTGTCGCCGAACGACATCAGCTGAGAATTTGCCGAAAAGGCATCTTTGCACTTTGGGCAATTTTTGCTACCGTCGTGGTCATGGAGACGGCAGGGCTGCGGGAGCGCAAGAAGCAGGAGACCCGGATCGCGCTGAGCTGGGCGGCGGTCCGGCTGACGGTCGAGCGTGGATTCGACAACGTGCGGGTGGAGGACATCGCCGCCGAGGCCGGGGTCTCGCTGCGCACGTTCCGGAACTACTTCTCCAGCAAGGCCGAGGCGATCGCCGCCCGGCACGTCGAACGCGTACTGCGAGTCGCCGGCGAGCTCCGCGCCCGCCCGGCCGAGGAGTCGCTTTGGGAGGCGATCCGCGCCGCGATCGAGGGTCAGTTCCCGCTCGGCGAGGAAGGGCATGGCGGGAAGCAGAAGCCGGATGGGCAGTGGCTTGCCGGTGTCCAGTTGATGATCACCGAGCCCGCGCTGCAGGGTGCGCTGGCCAAGGCGAACGCAGCCGCCGGCGAGGAACTGGTCGCGGCGATCGCCGATCGGACGAAGACCCAAGGCCTGTATCCCCAACTGGTCGCAGCCGTCGTCGGGGCGGCGACCGAGGCGGCGATGGCGGAGTGGCTCCGGGCGGATCCGCCCCGATCGATGCAGGACCTGCTGGCCGAAGCGCTCGACCGGGTCGAGGCCGGGCTGCCCGAGCCCGGCTGATCTCCCCTTGAACGAATCCCCGGGAAGTTCCCGGGGCGATGAGTCACGCCCGAAAACCGACTGGAAGGACACTGCTCATGCTGCAAGACGTCGTGATCGCCGGTGCTGGACCGAATGGGCTGATGCTTGCCTGCGAGCTTCGGCTGGCCGGCTTGCGCCCGATCGTGCTGGAGAAGCTGCCGGAGCGCAGTACGGAACCGCGGGCCAATGGCCTGGTCGGCCAGGTCGTCCGGATGCTCGACCGCCGCGGACTGTACGAGCCGCTGGCAGGCAAGGCTGGTCCGCCTGAACCTGCTGCTGGGTTCGTCTTCGGGGCATTGCCGCTGCGCCTCGATCTACTCGATGACAATCCGCTCTACCTGCTCGGAGTGCCGCAGGTCCGGATCGAGGAAGTGCTCCAGGAGCGCGCTCTCGAACTCGGCGTCGAGATCCGCCGCGGGCACGAGCTGACCGGACTCTCGCAAACCTCCGACGCGATCACTGCTCAGATCGCCGGACCGGACGGCAGCTACGAACTGCAGGCCCGGTACTTCGTCGGCGCCGACGGTGGCCGCAGCTTAACCCGCAAACTCGTCGGCATCGACTTCCCCGGCGTCACTCGAGACAACCTGGTCTCCCGTACTGCGAGCGTGACCGTGCCGGACGGTTGGGTCGACCCGGCGACGCTCGCGTTGACCGTACCCGGCTACGGAACGATCCCGCCGTTCAGTCATCAACGCACCGAGCATGGGGTGTTCGTCTTCGCGCCCTTCCCCGGTCGGGCGCCGGCGGTGAGCACCATGGAGTGGGACGAGCCTTCGGAAGGGCCGGTGACCTTGGCAGAGGTCCAGGCGAGCGCTCAGCGCGTGCTCGGAGTGGAACTGCCGCTCTCGCCTGCCGAAGGAAGTGGTCCGCACGTGCTCAGGCGAGTTGCCGGAGGCAACAGTCGGCTGGCCGACCGGTTCCGCGAGGGCAGGGTCTTGCTGGTCGGGGACGCGGCGCACGTGCACTCGGCGGTCGGCGGACCCGGGCTGAACCTCGGCCTGCAGGACGTCGTCAACCTCGGCTGGAAGCTCGCGGCCGAGATCCAGGGCTGGGCGCCGGCCGGGTTGCTCGACAGCTATGAGGCTGAACGCCGGCCGGTCGGGCAGCGGGTCGTCATGCACACGCAGGCGCAGTCCGCGCTCATCGCACCCGGCAGCGAGGTGACGGCTTTGCGCGAGCTGTTCACGGAGCTGCTCGGGAATCCGCGGAACGTGCAGCACCTCGCCGACCTGATGTCGGGCGCCGACATCCGGTACTACGAGGGCGCGCATCCGCTGGTCGGGCGGTGGGCGCCGGACCTGGTGCTCGATCGCGGCGCCGGGCCGGTGCGGCTGGCCTCGGTGACGCGGGCGGCACGTCCGTTGCTGCTCGACTTCTCGCCGGACTCGTCGTTTGCTGCCCAGTTCGGCGATGAGTTTGCTGATCGCATCGAGGTGGTTGCCGGGAGCACCGAAACCGCCGGGGTGCCGATGGCGTTGTTGCTCAGGCCGGATGGGTATGTCGCCTGGGCTGCGGAGGGAGTTGGTGCCGCGGAGCGGGAGGGATTGCGAGCTGCTGCCGGCCGTTGGTTCGGAGTACCGGCTCAGCGGCCTTTGACCAGTGCGACCAGATAGCGGCAGGCGGTGGCTGTCGGGTTGATGAAGGTGCAGGGTGCGGGGGCGCCGAGTTGGAGGCAGTCGCCGGTGGCTAGTTGGTGCAGTACTTCGCCCTCGCGGAAATGCAGGTCGCCTTCGAGGACCCAGATCTGCTGATATTTGAAGATATAGGCGTCGGCCGGGTAGGAGACCGAGGCGCCTGGTGGGAGCTCGACCTCGACGAGCTCCAGCGGACCTTCGGCGGCGGGCGAGATCGCGCGGCGCCGGTAGCCGGTCGCTGGGTCGGTCCAGCTGGGCTGGTCCACAGTGCGACGGAGGAGCTCGCCGGTGCCTCCTTCGGCGCGCGCGACCAGCTCCGACAGGGTCAACCCGAGCGCGCCGGACAGCCGGCCGAGCAGCACTGCGGTCGGCTGGGCCTCGCCGCGTTCGATCTTGCCGATCATCGCCCGGGAGACGCCGGAGCGGTCGGCGAGCGCGTTGACCGACAGGTCGCGGCCGAGCCGGGCGGACTGCAGGGTTGCGGCGAGCGAGGCGGAGAGCGGATCTTGCATGGTTGCCACTATAGCGGCATGTGTGGCTACTATCGTGGCATGGGAAAGATTCGGGATGCCTCGGAACTGGATGCCGAGGCCTGCGCAGCGATCTACGCGCCGTACGTGCGCGACACCGCCATCACCTTCGAACTCGACCCGCCGACGGTCGACGAGATGGCCGAGCGCATCGCGCGATCGGTACGGACGCACGCGTGGCTGGTGCTCGAGGATGACGAGGGGTGCGTCATCGGGTACGCGTACGGCGGACAGATGAAACCGCGGGCGGCGTACCGGTGGTCGTGTGAGGTCAGCATCTATCTGGAGCCGGGGCGTCGGCGTACGGGTGGAGGGCGCGCGCTTTATGAAGCCCTCTTCGAACGGCTGACGGCGCGTGGCTATCGCACAGCAGTCGCCGGCATGACCCTCCCCAACCCAGCCAGCGAGGGCCTGCACGCGGCGCTCGGCTTCGAACCCATCGGCACGTACCGAAAAATCGGCTGGAAACACAACGCCTGGCACGACGTCGCCTGGTCCCAACTCCCCCTCGCCACCGCCGAAGACCCACCGGTCGAACCCACCTAAGAGCTTTTCCTCCTCAACCGGCGAGGCGGGATCGGCCTTGGGCGGGCTGTGCGCCATCGACGCTCGCGTGGTGGTGCCGTGATACTTGGCGGATGGAGTATGTCGCGCGGGCGCCGCGGCCTTCGTTGGCGGCCATTGTGGATGACCTCTATTACCTTGCCGGTACGCCGCCGTATCCGCGGTTCACCCTTCCGCCGATGCCTTCGGCGTTGGTGATCATCAATCTCGGGGATCCGTTTCGGGTCACTCATCCGGGTGGGACTGAGGACTTTGCGGATGGGTGCGTTTGGGCAACGCCGACGAGTTGGACGACCTTCGAGTACCCGCGGTACACCAGGTCGGTCGGCGTGCATCTCAAGCCATGGGGGTTGGCGCCGCTGACCGGCGTACCGGCGGCGTTGCTTGGGGTGCCGGTTTCGGTTGAGGCGGTTTGGGGTGTTGCTGCCAAGGAGTTGGCTGATCGGCTCGATGGTGCCGCGACGGTTGGGGCCATGCTGGACATCTTCGAAGCCGCGCTCGTGGATCAGTTGAGGCCGGTGGCTGGGCTTGGGCTGGTGCGGGAGACGAGCAGCCAGATCCTCCGGAGTGCGGGCAGCCTCTCGGTCGCGAGGCTGACCGAGGCGGCCGGTGTCAGCAGCACGCATCTCGCCGGGCGGTTCAAGCACTTGGTGGGGATTACGCCGAAGCGTCTCGCGCGGACGTATCGCTTCGCCGAGGTCGTCAAGTCGATCAACCCGGGCTGCGACGTCGACTGGGCCGAGGTCGCGCATCGGGCCGGGTATCACGACCAGCCGCATTTCAACCATGAGTTGCGGCAGTTCACTGGGCTCACGCCAACGGCGTACCTCGAGCTGCGTCGCCGGTTCGCCGCGGAGCATCCCGACAGCGCGCTCGACGTCGGGCCGCTGCCGACCGTCTGATCGCAGGGGTTTGATTTTCTACAAGCCAGCTCACGCGATGACAGGTCACGATGGGGGCATGACCAAGGTGATCATGCAGACAATCGTGTCGGTTGACGGATTCATCGCGACAGACGACGACCAGGTGGGACCGCTGTTCGACTGGTTCGGGACCGGCGACACGCCGCTGTACGAGAACGAGTCGGTGCTAGTCACCAAGCAGTCCCACGACTACTACCGGCCGAAGCTGGACGCGATCGGCGCGCTGATCGTCGGCCGGCACGTCTTCGACATGACCAATGGCTGGGGAGGCAAGCCGCCCGCCGGGGAACACTGCGTGGTCGTGTCGCATCGCACTGCGCCCGAGGGCTGGGATGCGGACGCGCCGTTCCACTTCGTCGACAACGTGACCGATGCCGTCCGCCTGGCCAAGGAACTCGCCGGGGACCGGACCGTCTCGATCGCGGCCGGTGACGTCGGCGGGCAGATCTTCGCGGCCGGGCTCGTCGACGAGGTTGCGCTCGACGTGGTGCCGGTGGTGTTCGGCACGGGCAAGCGGTACTTCGGCTCGCTCTCGAAGCAGGTCATGCTCGAGGACCCCGACGAGGTCGTCCAGGGCGACCGAGTCCTGCACCTGCGCTTCCGCGTCCGCAACTGAACCACTTGCACTTGCCACTCCGGACCGCCATCACACACCAACCCCGCTGGCGCGTGCCATTGCCTCGGTGGGTCAGGCGTGGCTGAGCCTCTCGACCCAGCTGGTCGCCGGCTTGGCATGTGGTGGCGGTCCGGGTGCCCCCGGTATCGGGTGAGGAGGGGAGATGGGTGAAGTGCCTGTGCGGCGGGCGGTCGAGGCGGATGAGGCGGCGTTGCTGCAGATCGAGTTGACGGCGTGGGATGGGTCCTCGGGTTTCCCGTCGCTGACGGCGCCCGACAAGACCACGTTATTCAGCGAGCGCAGTGGCCCGGACGCGCATCTGGTCGCCGAGGTCCACGGCACGAACGCCGTCGCAAGGCGACTCTACGAGCGCCACGGTTACGTCGTCGAAGGAACCCACCCACGCGAGTTCCTGATCGAGGGCCAGTACGTCGACAGCCTCGATCTAGCCAAGTTTCTCTAGAGCTACGGATTGACACCGTGCTCGCGAAGCCAGGGCGCCGGGTTGATCGAGCCGTCGCCGCCGGGCAGTACTTCGAAGTGCAGGTGCGGGCCGGTCGTGTTGCCGGTGACGCCGATCGATCCGACCTGGCTGCCGGCCTGGACCGTGTCGCCGACGGAGACGGTGAACTCGGACATGTGGCTGTACGACGTGACGGTGCCGTCGGCGTGGCGGACCTTCACCTGTCGACCGTAGGCGCCTTCGTAGGCTGCCTGGATCACTTCGCCGGCCATCACGGAGCGGATCGGCGTACCGAGCGGGGCCGCGAAGTCGAGGCCGGTGTGGTTGCGTGCCCAGCGTCCGCCTGCCTGACCGAAGGTGGCGGTCAGGCGGTAGCCGGTGGTCGGCAGCACGACCTTGGGCGCTGCCTTGGCCTCTGCCGCTGCCTTGGCGATCGCAGCGGCCTTCGCGGCTGCTGCTGCCTTGGCGACGGCGGCCGCCTTGCGGGCCGCGAGTGCCTTCGCCGCCGCCAGCGCCAGGGCGCGGCGCTTGGTCAAGGTCGCGTTCGCGGCCAGCTTGGCGGCGCGGGCCTTGGCCACGGCGGCCGCGGCGGCCTCTGCCTTGCGGGTCGACTCGAGCGACAGGTCGAAGCGCGACGCGTCTCGCGAGGCGAGTTCACGGCGCTCGATTCGGGCGATGGTCATCGCGTCGAGCTGGCTGGAGGTGGCGCTGGTGCCGGCATTGGCCGGACCGGAGGACGGGGAGACTGCGACGGCGCTGGTGCCGGCGGCGGCCGCGAGGGCCGCGGTCAGGCCGACCAGCTGGACGCCACGGGAGGAGGAGCGACGGGTCAGGCGGTGCTTCGCCACCCGACGCGCGCCG
Source organism: Kribbella catacumbae DSM 19601 (assembly GCF_000372465.1). Classification (GTDB taxonomy): domain Bacteria; phylum Actinomycetota; class Actinomycetes; order Propionibacteriales; family Kribbellaceae; genus Kribbella; species Kribbella catacumbae. Next base: position 102,570 of record NZ_AQUZ01000015.1, on the reverse strand, counting down.
GCCGGAGTACGACGAGGTGCCGCACGTCCTGCTTCCGACACGTCATGGTGAGGGGACACGAGAGCCTTCCAGAGTCGAGTTGCCGCCGGGGTCCTCCCCAGCGGCCCAATGACCATAACGGGGAGGTAACGAACACCTCAAACGCGCATTGCGACCAGATCACCGAATCTCACTACCCACGGTGATCTTCGTACTCCCGCCCGTCGATCGTCAGGCGTGGCTGGGACTCGTGGGTAGTTGAAAGCGGACGTGATCGGGATCACCCGAGTCGCAGCGACCTGCGGCCCTGGAAGCCGTGATGAAACGTCCAGAATATGAGAGGTTTGTCGACCGACTTACTAAACATTCACCGCCCTCCCATACTGGAACCATCAGGTCCGAGGAAGGGAGACGGTGATGTCAGAACCAGCGCGACGCGAACTCGCCTACTACCGTCTCCACATCGATCTGCAGCGCGTTTCCAGCGCCCTCTGTCTGCTCTGACTGCTCTCTGAAGCACCCCTGTCATGACGGCCCGTCAACGGGTCCGTCCGCAGCGCCGTGCCCGCGGATTGAGCGGGTGCCGCGTCACCCCCCGCCTGCCCGTCCGCCCGGGAGCCTTCTGTGACGACCACTTCGCTGACCTCGGCCACTGCCGCCGCCGATCCACCCCACAGCACCACGCCGCCCGACGCCGATCTGCCAGTGATCGGTCGACGGCACCCGTGGCGCTGGGTCGGCGTCGCCGTCGTCCTGGTACTGCTGGCGATGTTCGCGCACGGTCTGATCACCAACCCCGGCTGGGACTGGCCGACGTTCTTCCAGTTCTTCACCACCCGGACGATCTTCTCCGCGCTCGCGGTGACCCTGCAACTGACCTTGTACGGAACGGTTCTAGGCTTTGCGCTCGGTGCGGTGATCGCCTCGATGCGGCTGGCCGGCAGCCCGTTCCTGCAAGTAGTTGCCTGGGGCTACATCTGGGCGTTCCGCTCGATCCCGTTGATCGTCCAGTTGCTGTTCTGGTTCAACCTGGCCTATCTCTACCAGGAGCTGAGCCTGGGGATCCCGTTCGGTCCGGAGTTCGTGCACTTCAGTACGAACAGCCTGTTCGGGCCGCTGGGCGCCGCAGTACTGGGGTTGGCGTTGCACCAGGCCGCGTACGCCGCCGAGATCATCCGTGGCGGCATCATCTCGGTCGACCAGGGGCAGTTGGAGGCCGCTGCCGCACTCGGGATCCCACGATTGCGGCAGTTCTTCCGGATCGTACTGCCGCAGGCGATGCGCTCGATCCTGCCGAACGGCGCGAACGAGGTGATCAGCCTGTTCAAGGGCACCTCGATCGTCTCGGTGATGGCGATCCCCGAGCTCTTCTATCAGGTTCAGGTGATCTACGGCCGGAACAGCCGGGTGGTTCCGTTGTTGATGGTGGCAACGGTCTGGTACATCGTGCTGACCACCCTGCTGTCGATCGCACAGTTCTATCTGGAGCGGTACTTCGCTCGCGGCACCAGCCGCGAGTTGCCACCGACCCCGATCGAGCGGGTACGCCGAACCTGGCGCGCGCTGACGGCAAAGGCCGCGTCATGACGGCCGTGATGCTCGATCTTCAAGGTGTCCACAAGAGCTTCGGGACACTTGAAGTCCTGAGGGGCGTGGACCTGCAGGTCCGGGCCGGTACCGTGACGGTGATCCTCGGGCCGTCCGGCTCCGGCAAGTCCACGCTGCTCAGGTCGATCAACCATCTGGAGAAGGTCGATCGCGGTCTGGTCCGGATCGACGGCGAGCTGATCGGCTATCGGCGCCGCGGCGACAAGCTCTACGAGCTGCGTGAACGAGAGATCCTGCGCCAGCGGTCGCAGGTCGGGTTCGTCTTCCAGAACTTCAATCTGTTCGGTCATCTGGCCGCCTTGCAGAACGTCGTGGAGGCACCGGTCTCGGCGCAGCGCCGTAAGCGCCGCGACGTCGAGCCGATCGCGCGTCAACTGCTGGAACGGGTCGGCGTCGGCGACAAGGCCGACGTGTACCCGCGCCGGCTGTCCGGCGGGCAACAGCAACGAGTAGCCATCGCGAGGGCACTGGCCTTGCGACCAAAGGTGCTGTTGTTCGACGAACCGACCAGCGCGCTCGACCCGGAGCTGGTCGGCGAGGTGCTCGACGTGATCAAGGAGCTCGCCCGGGACGGCTCGACGATGGTCGTCGTCAGCCATGAGATCGGGTTCGCCCGGGAGATCGCCGACACCGTGGTCTTCATGGATGGCGGCGTGATCGTCGAGTCCGGCCCGCCGCACGAAGTACTGGACAACCCTGCCCACGAGCGCACTCGCGCCTTCATCTCCAAGGTCCTCTGATGAAAAGATCTTTGCTCGCCATCGCAGCCCTCCAGCTGGTGGGATGCGGCGCCGATCCAACTGCTACCCAGAACACCAGCGCCGAGCTCGGTGGGGTCAACACGTCGCCCGAGCAGAACCGGGTGACGACAAGCAGGAACGAGGCGGCTGCCGCGCTGTTGCCGGCCAAGGTCCGCGACCGCGGCACCCTCGTCGTCGGCGGCACCATCGGCAGTCCGCCGCTCGGCTTCGTCGCCGACGACAACAAGACCCCGATCGGGATCGAGATCGACCTCGCCACCTTGGTGGCGAGCGCGCTCGGGCTGAAACCCGACTACCAGGTGACCAGCTGGGAGAACCTGTTCGTCGGGCTCGACTCGGCGAAGTACGACGTCGGCTTCGCGAACATCACGGTGACCGAGAAGCGCAAGCAGAAGTACGACTTCGCCACCTACCGCAAGGACGACATCGCGTTCGAGGCGAAGAAGGGGGGCGACTGGAAGATCACCGGCGGCAAGGACGTGGCCGGCAAGACGATCGCGGTCGGTACCGGGACCAACCAGGAGAAGATCCTGGTCGACTGGGACGAGGAGAACGTCAAGGCCGGCCTGCCGGCCGCCTCGATCAAGTACTTCCAGAGCCCGTCTGACACCTATCTGGCGCTGTCGTCGGGCCGGATCGACGCCTACTTCGGGCCGAACCCGAACGTCGCCTACCACGTCAAGGTGGGCGGCCAGACGGAGACGATCGGCAAGTTCTCCGGCGCCGGAGCGACGCTGCAAGGGCTGATCGCGGCCACCACCAAGAAGGACAGCGGCCTGGTGAAGGCCTACCAGGCAGCGCTGAACGCGGTGATCGCCGATGGCAGCTACGCCAAGGTGCTGGCCCGCTGGAACGTCGCGAACGAAGCAGTCGGCAAGTCCGAGATCAATCCGCCCGGCCTGCCCAAGAACAAGCAGAAGTGAGAGGAGTAAGGGGCTAATGGCAACTATCGCGACCATCTCCAGTAGTCCGTCCGAGGTGTCCAGGACCGACGCCGTGCGCTCCTATCTGACCAAGCGGCTGCTCAGCCACGGCCATCGGGTCACGCCGATCGTCCTGCGCGACCTGCCTGCCTCGCCGCTACTGCGTGGGCAGGCGGACGATCCGGCGATCGCGCAGGCGGTCTCGGTGCTCGCCGCGGCCGATGCGGTCGTGGTGACGACGCCGGTCTACAAGGCGGCGTACGCGGGATTGCTGAAGGTTTTCCTCGATCTGCTGCCGCAGTACGCATTGCGGGGCAAGCCAGTGTTGCCATTGGCAACGGGTGGGACGCCGGCGCATGTGCTGGTGATCGACTACGCGCTACGGCCTGTCCTTACGAGCCTTGGGGCCGGCTCGATCGGGCAGGGCTGGTTCGTGTTGTCGTCGCACATCCGCCTGTACGACGGAGGCGGGCTGCTGTTGGATCCGGCCGCTTCGGTGCCGCTCTACGAGGTGACCGAGGCGTTCTTGTCCACGGTGGAAGGCGAGCAGGTGGTGGAGAGTGTGCCCGTTCAGACGGCTGCGCTTGAAGTCGTGCGGGCTCGGCCGGAGGATCCGGAGGCGGCGCCACTGCTGGCCGATCTGGTGGTCGAGTACAGCACGCGGTACGGGCGGAGCAACGAGAACACGCTGCTGACCGAAGTTCCGCCGTCGGACTTCCATGCGGAGCGTGGTGGCGCCTTCGTGCTGCTGCGACACGGTGGGCAGACCGTTGCCGGTGGCGCCCTTCGCCGGTACGACGACCAGACCGCCGAGGTGAAGCGGATGTGGACTTCGCATCTACATCGGCGGCAGGGGCTTGGCCGGCGGGTGTTGTCGGCCAGGTTGCAGGTGGCGTCGTGAGCCGGCGACTGACGACAATCGATGGATCCGGCCGGACCGCCCAGTACCCCGGCCCGAACCCGACCACGATCGTGTTCGTCGGCGGCGGCCCGCGGACGGTTGGGCTGCTTGAGCGATTCGCCGCCAGTGCGGAGGAGTTGCTCGGGGATCGCGAGGTGCGGATCCACGTGGTCGATCCCTACCCGGCCGGTGGCGGGCGGATCTGGCGCCGGGAGCAGTCGCGGCTGCTCTGGATGAACTCGATGGCCTCCGACGTCACGATCTTCACCGATGAGTCGGTCACCTGCGGCGGGCCGATCGTGCCCGGGCCGGACCTCGCCACCTGGGCGAACGGCGCCGGCGCGACGCTGCTGGAGGAGGCCGGGCTGGAGCCGCCCGGGCCGATGGCCTTCCCGCCGCGGTTGCTGCAGGCGGAGTACCTGAGCTGGGTCTGGGATCGCGTACTCCGGTCGCTCCCGCCCGGCGTCAGCGTCACGACTCACCTCGAACGTGCGGTGTCGCTCACCCCGGACTGGGGAGCGGGCCACCGCGTAGTACTGGCGTCGGGGGAGGTGCTGGAGGCCGACGCTGTCGTGCTCGCCCTCGGGTACCTCGATCGGGCGCCGACGGCCGACGAGGCGGCGATGGCGGACTCCGCCTCGTCGGCCGGCCTCACCTACATCCCGCCCGGGTACACCGCCGACGTCGACCTCAGCGAGCTGCGGCCGGGCGAACCGGTCATCGTCCGCGGTTTCGGGCAGGCGTTCATCGACCTGATGGTCCTGCTCACCGAGGGCCGCGGCGGCTGGTACGACGACTGCACCGGGCGGCTCGAGTACAACCGCTCCGGCAACGAACCGATCCTGTACGTCGGGTCGCGGCGCGGCGTCCCGTACCACGCGAAGCTCGGCTACACCGTGGCCGGAACGACTCCCGTTCCCACGCGGTATCTGACGGTCGCGGCCTTGGACGCGTTGGGCGACGGGGTGCTCGACTTCCAGACGCAGGTGCGGCCGTTGGTGGACAAGGAGCTCACCTTCGCTCACTACCAGCAACTGTTCCTGGCGCATCCAGAGCGAAGCAGGTGGCCGTGGCAACAATTCTTCGAAGTACTCGACAAGACGTTGCCTACAGCACCTGAATTCGCCGCGGCGGTGGAAGCGGCGGTGCCCGCGCGGGAGGACCGGTTCGTGCTGGCGGAGGTCGATCGGCCGCTGGCCGGGGCGTTCTTCGCGGATCGCGACCAGCTGGATCGTGAGTTGGTGCGCTTGGTCGAGACCGATCTGCTGCGCCGCGCCGATTCGGAGTACTCGGCTGATCTGGCGGTTTTCAACGCGTTGCTGAGTGTCTACAGCGTGCTCTCGGCGGCGATCACGGCCGGCCGGCTGTCCGACGAGGATCGGGTCCGGCATGTCGAGACCGAGTGGCACGGGTTCTTCTCCTTCGTGGCCAGTGGTCCGCCGCCGCGCCGGCTGGAGGAGTTGCTCGCGCTGCATCGGGCCGGTCTGGTGCGGTTCGCCGGACCCTCGTTGCAAGTTGCGCTGAGCAACGATCGCTTTGTTGCCTCCAGCCCCGCTTTGCCGGGGGAGATCGAGGCTCGCGCCTTCGTGGAGGCTCGATTGCCGCGGCCGGACGTGCTCGCGACCACGGATCCGCTGCTGACCGGGCTGCTCGAGTCGGGGCTGCTCGCGGCGGATCAGTTGGTCGCCTCGGACGGCACCGGCCTCGGTGGTGGCCAGCTCAAAGCCGACGGCGACTGTCGTGCGATCAAGGCCGACGGCAGGGTCCACCCATCGCTGTTCCTCCTCGGGCCGTCGGTGTCGGGGTCCGCAGGCTCGTCGGGATTCTCCCGGCCGTACTTCAACGGCCCGGGCTTCCGCCAGAACGACGCGGTCGCCCGGCGTCTTCTCCAGGTAGTTGCTGTCTCATCGCAGAAAGCAGGTCAACGCCATGCCAGTTGAGTTCCTCGGCATCGCCGGGACGAACCCCGCCAGCGAGGTCACACCACGAACCGGTGCCGCCCTCGATCTGGACTACACAGCCAAGCTCGCCAGAGCCCACGAGGACAACGGGTGGGACCGGATCCTCTTCGCTTACCACTCGGGCTCACCCGATCCGTCGCAGGTGGCGGCGTACGTCGCGGGCAAGACGGACCGGATCAACCTGGTCGTCGCCCACCGGCCCAACGTGGCGTATCCGACGCTGACCGCGAAGACCTTCGCGACGCTCGACCACCTCAGCGGCGCGCGGTTCGAAGTACATGTGATCACTGGTGGATCGACCGCGGATCAGGCGGCCGAGGGGGATTTCCTGGCCAAGGACGACCGGTACGGGCGGACCCGGGAGTTCATCCAGATCCTCAAGCAGGCTTGGACTTCTGAGGAGCGGATCGACTTCTCGGGGCAGCACTATCAGTTCGAGAGGTTCGTGGCGGACATCAAGCCCTTGCAGCAGCCGCGGCCCAGGATCTCGTTCGGCGGGTCGTCGGCGGCGGCCTACGCGGTCGGTGCGGCGGAGGCGGACATCTTCGCGTTGTGGGGTGAGCCGCTCGCGGGTACGAAGAAGCAGTTGGCCACGATCGACGCCGAAGCGGCCAAGGCCGGGCGCGCGGATCGACCGGTCATCCAGATCGCCTTCCGCCCGATCCTGGCGCCGACCGAGGAACTCGCCTGGGCGAAGGCGGAGAGCATCCTCGGCCGGATCAAGACGGTCCAGGCCTCCGGTACTGCGGCGCCACGGTTCCGCGATCCGCGGAAGACGCCGGAGAACGCGGGATCCCAGCGGCTCCTGCAGGCCGTCGAGGCCGGCGAGCGGCACGACCGGGCGCTGTGGACGGCGCCGACCGGCCTGACCGGTGGCGGCGGCAACTCCACCGCACTGGTCGGTACGCCGGAAACGGTCGCCGCCGCGCTGCTCGACTACTACGACCTCGGCGTACGCATCTTCTCGGCGCGCGGCTACGACATCTACGACGACGCCGTCGACTTCGGCCGCTACGTCATCCCGCTGGTCCGCGAGGAAGTCGCACACCGCGAGCACGCCACCAGAGAGGAGCTGGCCTCATGACTGTCACCACTGAGCGAGAGCAGGACTGGCAGACATGGCACGCGTTGCGCGAGCAGGACCTCGACACCGACTACGGCTGGCTCACCGTGGTCGCCTTCGACTGGCTGACTGCGGACGCTGAGGAGATCCCCGGGCTGCCGGGTCGCTGGTGGGCTGCCGACGGCCTGGCGCACGTTAGGGCCACTGGCGGCCTGACACTCAACGGAGACGTCGTGGAAGGCACTACGTCAGCGAGCGTGGCCGAGGCCGGCTCCCTGAGCTGGCTGCTACACGGCGACAGGCTGGTCGAGCTAGTACTACGCGGAGGCCGCTACGCGATCCGCCAGCGCGACCCGCGTGCTCCTAGCCGGGTCGGCTTCCGTGGAGTGCCCACGTTTGAGGTGGACCCTGCCTGGGTCGTCACCGGGCACTACAGCCCGTACGGCGAGCCTGTGCGATTCGAGGTGGCAACTGCCCGGGCAGATCTCCGGCAACACGTCACCGCGATCGGCACGGTCCACCTGGCGCTCGGCGGTTCGGCGTACGAGCTGGTTGCGACGGCGGCGGGGGACGGGAGGCTGTCGCTGTCGTTCCATGACGAGACAAACGGGAAGGAGACCGCTCTCTGGCGCACGGTGACCACTGAGCGGGTGCAGGGCGACCGGACAGTCGTCGTGGACTTCAACCGAGCCATCAACCTGCCGTTCGCCTTCACAGCGTTCGGAACCTGCCCGGCGCCGGTGGTTGGCAACCAGTTGGCATTGCGCGTCACCGCGGGCGAGAAGCGGGTACGGGCGGCGTACCCAGGTGGGGGCTAAATCTGGTCGGAAGTGCTCTCGGGAACCGGTATGCTTCTCTGGTCGGACGAGGGGTCCTGCGGGGCGCTTCCTCCTCGATTTCACATCGGGGCGGGAGACCGTGTAATCTCTCTCCTCGGTCCGCCCCTTTAGCTCAGTCGGCAGAGCGTCTCCATGGTAAGGAGAAGGTCTACGGTTCGATTCCGTAAAGGGGCTCTGAGAAACGCTGCACCACCCGGTCCGCCGGGTGGAGCGACGGACTCTCTGGCGGGGTAGCTCAGGTGGTTAGAGCACACGGCTCATAATCGTGGTGTCGCGGGTTCGACTCCCGCCCCCGCTACTTCGAGAACACGATCACTCCAGTTGCGTGTTCCAGACAAAAAGAGGCAGTAGTGGCAAAGGCAAGCGACGTCCGCCCGAAGATCACCCTTGCGTGCACGGTCTGCAAGGAGCGCAACTACATCACCAAGAAGAACCGGCGCAATGACCCGGACCGTCTTGAGCTGAAGAAGTACTGCGCCCGCTGCAACGACCACACCGACCACCGCGAAACCCGCTGACCCCAGCAGTTTCCGCAAAGGGCCGCCCGCACCGCGAGCGGCCCTTTCGCTGTGCCCTCAAACATCCTCAGATCCACCCGCCCGGCCACCGTCCCGCCGGACGATCTGGGGAGACTATTGCCCCCGGATCCGGCGAAAATCCTCCTCGACTCCTGTCAAGATCCTCCCCAACCCCCGCCGCGCCATCACCAACCCGCCAGTGGAGTCTTCAAATGACGGGACAGTAGCTCGGTTCGGGGTAGCCTTGCGTCATCGATGCCGGTTCGGCCGGCTGGAATGGCCCTCTCGCGGGGGCCGTTTTTTTTGCGCCGAGGATCCTGTTCGCGATCACTGTCAGCTATCTCTACCGACAGTTCTCAAACCGTGAGGATGGGTTTGCCCGCTTCGTAGGCTGCTAGGCGGTCTGGGCGTGGGGTTAGGCAGCAGGAGCCGCAGAGGGTGCTGGGGGAGTTTTCGCTGGTGTAGTAGAGGCAGCAGGTGTTGCGGAGGTAGACGAGTTTTCCGGCGGCTTCGGTGACTTCGCCTAGGCGGGCGAGGTCGGCGGGGGCCTTGGAGATGAAGGTTTGCCAGCGTTCCAGGAGGTACGACGGGGGAATCGTCTCCTCCTCGCGGGTGGCGGCGCAGAAGGCCATCGCGCAGCCTGCGGCGGCGCCGCCGTGGAGTTGGCGCAGGCCGGCTCGGGTGCGGCGGTGGAGCTCGGCCGACAGGGGGAGCAGGTGCTGCGTCAGCACCACGTCGTACAGGGTCTCTAGGCCGCCGGGCAGGAAGCGGGCCGAGCGGATGGCGACGCTGGCGATGCCGTGGCCGTCATGCGGCTTCACCCACAGGTTGTGCGGGCGGATGTCGAGCACCCGGCCCTCCAGCGCCCAGAGCAGCAGGGCGGTTGCGGGAGCGCGCCCTGCGTAGAACGACATCAGGCTGAGGGCGTTCGCGTGGGCCGAGACGTGACCGCTCGCATCGTGGTCACGCTTGAGTAGCTCGGTCAGTTCGGGGCCGTCCGGGTCGAGCAGCCGGTCGACCCTGAGCCACTCGGCTCCAGTGGGCTCACCGATCTCCAGCCCGTACCTCGGGGCGTACCGAGCCAAGGCGGCCACACCCCCACGTCCTGCCGTCACGCGTCCAACCTTTCCATCTCGGGAAGAGTGGGTGGCGGCACTCGCTCCCAAGTCTGCCACGAGGGCATGTCCCCCGAGCCCCTGCGTGCTGCGCGGCACGCGGCACGGCACCTCGCGCACCTGCTCGCGACTGCAGGGACTCGGGGGACATGCCCTAGGGTTACTGGACATGACGATCGACGCCACGATGGTCGGCCGGAGCTATGCGGCCGCCGAGTCCTACCAGGTCGGCCGGGAGAAGATCCGGGAGTTCGCCGACGCGATCGGTGACCCTAACCCGGCGTACCGGGGTGTTGACGCTGTCGCGCCGCCGACCTTCGCCTTCATGGTCGGCAGCCTGGCGCTCGAGCAGTTGCTGAACGACGAGGAGCTCGGCCTGCGGCTGGACCGGATCGTGCACGGCGCGCAGAAGTTCAGCTACACCCGCCCGATCAAGGCCGGCGACGACATCGCCGCGACCGCCACCATCACCACCGTGCGCAAGGCCGGTGACGTCGAGGTGATCATGTACGAGACCGCCCTGACCACCGTCGACGGCGACCCGATCGCCACCTCCACGTCGACCATCTCGCACAACCGGGCGGACGCATGATCAGCGTCGAGGTCGGCACCGAACTGCCGCCGCTGACCGTCACCCTGCGTCGCGACGACCTGGTCCGGTACGCCGGTGCGAGTGGCGACTTCAACCCGATCCACTGGAGCGACCGGATGGCGGCCGCTCTCGGGCTGCCCGGCGTGATCGCGCACGGCATGCTCACGATGGCCAGCGCGGTCCGCGTCGTCACCGACTGGCTGGACGACCCGGCTGACCTGGTCGAGTACGGCGTCCGCTTCACCAAGCCCGTCGTCGTACCGGATGACGACAAGGGCGTCACGGTCACCTTCTCGGCGAAGGTCGACAAGCTCACCGACGGCCGGGCCGAGATCGACATCACCGCGATCGCCGGCGAGGAAAAGGTCCTCGGCCGGGCCCGGGCGGTCGTGCGCATCCCGTGAGCACCCAGCATCCCCAAACCACCGTTACCGAAGATCTCCGGTTGGCGGACTTCACCACCCTGCGAATCGGCGGTCCCGCTGACCGGCTGATCGAGGTGACCTCCGAGCAGGACCTGATCGACGCCATCCACGAAGCAGACGCGGCAGCCCAGCCGGTCCTCCTGCTGTCCGGCGGAAGCAACGTAGTGATCGGCGACGAGGGCTTCCGCGGCACGGTGATCAAGATCGCCACCCGCGGCATCCGGGTCGACGCGGACGCCTGTTCCGGCGCGATGGTGCACGTCCAGGCCGGCGAGGACTGGGACGCCGTCGTCCAGCGCGCGATCGCCGACGAGTGGAGCGGCCTCGAATCGATGTCCGGCATCCCCGGCCTGGCCGGCTCGACGCCGGTGCAGAACGTCGGCGCCTACGGCCACGAGGTCGCCGAGTCGATCGCCTCGGTCCGCGTCTGGGACCGCGTCGACAACGCCGTCCGGACGATCTTCGCCGCCGACTGCGGCTTCACCTACCGCAACTCACGCTTCAAGGAAGACCCCAGCCGGTACGCCGTACTGGAGGTCGCCTTCCAGCTCCCCCTCGGCAACCTGTCCGCCCCGATCGGGTACGCCGAACTGGCCCGCGTACTCGACGTCGAGCCCGGCTCACGCGCCCCGATGACCGAGGTCCGCGAGGCCGTGCTCGGGTTGCGCAGGAGCAAGGGCATGGTGCTGAACGAGTCCGACCACGACACCTGGAGCGCCGGGTCGTTCTTCACCAATCCAATGCTCGACACCACAGCCGAAGTACCGGCTGGTGCTCCGCAGTGGCCGCAACCGGATGGTCGCGTGAAGACCAGCGCGGCCTGGCTGATCGAGCACGCGGGCGTCGACAAGGGCTTCGCGATCGGCGACGCCGCGGTCTCCAGCAAGCACACGCTCGCCCTGACCAACCGCGGCAACGCCACCTCCAAGGAACTCCTGGCCCTGGCCACCCACGTCCGCAACCAGGTCCACCAGGCTTTCGGCATCACCCTGGTCAACGAGCCAGTCCTGGTGAACTGCAGCCTCTGAACGTAACGGCAGGCAGTAGCGGCCTCCCGCAAGGAGCCGCCCGCTTAGCCAACCGCTGCGGACCCCACTACTTCCTGTCGCTCGGTACGCCTGTGGACAACGCAAAGCACGCACACCCCTGACCAAGGCATCATCTGCGGGTGGAATCGGTCCCGGAGATCCTGGCCGGCAACCAGGGCCGAGGCACCTACGGTCAACTGGTCGCCGCCAGCTCGCGTCGCGAACTCGCCTCCGCCGTGCAGAGCGGAGCGGTCGAGCGGCTCGCGCGCGGGCTCTATACCCTCCCGGTCCGGCCGACGGACGAGGCAGTCGCGATCGCCTACGACGGGGTCGTCTCGCACCTGAGCGCGGCGGTCGCCTGGGGACTCCCGGTCTTGGCCCGGCCGGACAAGCCGCACATCACCGTCCCGCGCAAACGCCGCCCGAAGAAAGGGCCGCCCGCGGTCGTGCACTGGGCGCCGATCGCTCGCGATGACCTGCGGGAACGGGTCACCTCGGTGCTGCGCACGGTTCTCGACTGTACGCGGATCCTCCCGTTCGACGAGGCGCTGGCTGTTGCCGATGGCGCCTTGGCCAAAGGTCTGATGGGGCAGGAGGAGTTCGCCAGAGCGGCGGACGCGATGCGCGGTCCGGGCCGGCCGAATGCTCGCCGGGTCGCCGCCAACATGCACGCGGGCTCCGCCAGCTTCCTCGAGTCGATGCTGCGCGCTTTGTTGCTGACCGAGCAGATCGAAGGTTTCGAACCACAGGTCGAAGTCGAGACGGAGTCGTTCCCGGTGCGGGTCGATCTCGGTCACCGAGCAGCCCGTGTCGCGCTGGAGGCGGAGGGGTACGCCTTCCACGGGTCGAGCGGCGACTTCGCCGCCGATTGCCGCCGATACGACGAACTGGTGGCGATTGGGTGGATCGTCCTGAGATTCACCTACCAGCAGGTCCTGGCCGAGCAGAACTGTGTGGTGAGGATGGTTCGCGCGGCCCTGGCACAGAGGGTCGGCGGACCGAAGGACAGGAAGTAGTGCCTTGATCAGCCCTATCCGGCGGCAGGCTGAGCGGTCGGAGAGGGGCGACGGCCTACTACTGCCTGTCGTTGCGCTCAGACACGCAGAGAGTCGCGGATGGTGGCCGGGAAGCGGATGAACTCGCGGATGGCCTGGTGGAGGAGCTGTGCCTTGGGATCCTCGGCGTAGGGCTCTGTCCTGGTGAGGGCGGCGACCTCGCAGACCCGATGGATCAGCGGCCGCACCCTGTACTCCGTCCTGGTGGACAGCACCGGTGTCAGACATTCCATGGCGCCGTCGAGCTCGCCCAGCAGGAGATGCGCCTTCACCTGCTGCAGCCGGATCATCCGCTCTGAGCCGGGGTTGCGCAGTGCGTGCGGTGCCGCCTCGAACAGGGCGACACCACGGTCTGCGTGCTCCAGCGTCCGGTGCGGCTCGCCTAGCGTCAGGTAGGTGTCCGACCAGAGGCCCGCCGCGCGTTCCGGCGTACAGAGGAAGAGGCCGCCGAGCTCGGGCATGGCCGGGTCGGCCGTGGTGCGCTCGGCCTGGTCGAGGGCAGTCCGGGCCTCATCGGTCCGGCCTGCCCGGGCCAGATCCATGGCCGCAGCGGACGCCAGGAACAGCGCGGACGTGCCGTTGGCGTACCGGAGTCCGTCCAGAGCGAAGTCGGCCGCGCCGGCGACGTCGTCCTGCCAGAAGGCGGCGGTGTGCTGGGTGGCCCGGACCCAGGCGCGGAGCTCGTCGTAGCCGGAGGCTTCGGCACAGGCCCAGGCCGTCCGGGTGTGGCTCTCGGCGACGTCCGGCCGGCCGAGGTCCACCGACATCCAGCCGAGCAGCGTCAGCGCCCAGCCGGCCGCGGCGTACAGGTCGCGGGTCTGCTGCGGCGACTGGCGGCCGGAGAGCAGCCGGAAGGCGCGGTCCCGTACGGCGAGGCTGCGCTGGAACAGTGGCTTGGTCGGCACCTTGAGGTAGTTCTGGGCGATCCGCTGGATGTCGGCGTGCAACTGCTCGACGGTGAGGCCGCCCACGTTCGACTCCTCGGCCAGCGCGAGCAGCGAGATCGACTGGTCGCCCGCGTCGATCAGCTCGTCCTCCATCCCGGCCATCGAGCAGCTGATCAGCTCGGGGGACAGCGGGCCCGCCGTACCGGTCGGGGTGAAGCCCAGCTCGCTGTCGGTGGCGACGTCGAGCACCGTCCGCAGCCCCGACCGGTACGCGGCGCCCGGCCAGCGCACCGCGCCGCGTTCGAGCTTGGCGATGTAGTGCCCGTCCAGCTCGTACTTCGTACCGGTGGTCGCCCAGAGCCAGGCACAGACCGCCTCGGCAAGTTCCGCGCGGGACATGTGGGTACCCGGCGCGCTGGGCGACGGGGTCCGTTCCCGGGCGGCTCGCAACAACTCGTTCGCCTCTGACATGGCGGTAACTGTAAGTGCCCGGACACCCTCTGCGACGGCCGTCAGGGCCGCTGTGGACGAGCTGCCCCAGGTTGCCCCGAGATGCCCCGATTCCCTGCCCCGCTTAGGCTTTGCCGAATGGCCCCTGAAGCAGTCACCACCCTGCATGCCGAGCTGGCGTTGTTCGGTCGGGCGGAGGAGGCCTTCGCGTTGCTGGAGACTTTTCTGGAGGTTGCCCGGCCCTGGATGGGTTCTGCGGTGCTCGATCCTGTTCTGCTCGGACTGCCCGACGAGATGACCGACGACCGCGTTGTCGTGCAGGGCCTCATCGATGCCATCGACAACGAGCCCCCGCGGAAGCGGCGGGTACTGGTCAGCACCGAGCGCGCCTACGACCTTGCGGACGACCAGGCCCGCTGGGACTACAGCCGCCTTGCCTACTGCTCCCTCTTGGCGACCGTCTGGAGCGAGGGCAGCCGCACCACGTACTTCGAGGTCGCCGACCAGACCTCCGCGACGTACTGGCTGCCGGACTCCCTCAAGACGCAGTACTTCGACGCCATCACCGCCAAGGGCTGGGCAATCCCCGCAGACTGGCTGACTGCCGTCTCGAAGACGCCTAAGCCCTGGTGGCGGCGGTTCTAGCGCTAGACGGTTGGCAGCCGGCCCAGCGCCTGCGCGACCGAGGCCTGCAGTTCGGCGTCGTCCCAGGCCCGGTCCGTCATCGTGCCGCCCAGGTAGGCGTCGTACGCGGCCAGATCCAGGTGGCCGTGCCCGCAGAGCGCGGTGAGGATGACCTTCTCCTCGCCGGACTCCTTGCAGCGCAGGGCTTCCTCGATCGCCGCCGCGAGCGCATGGGTCGGTTCGGGCGCCGGCACGATGCCTTCCGCCCGCGCGAACAGCACCCCGGCCGCGAAGCACTCCGACTGCGGCTTGGCGATCGCCTCGATCTCACCCGTCTCGTAGAGGTGGCTGATCAGCGGGCTCATCCCGTGGTACCGCAGCCCGCCGGCGTGGATCGGGTCCGGCACGAAGTCGTGCCCGAGCGTGTGCATCTTCATCAACGGCGTCATTCCGAGGGTGTCGCCGAAGTCGTAGGCATAGGTGCCCTGGGTCAGCGACGGGCATGCCTCCGGCTCCACCGCCCGGATGACGGGCGCCATCCGTCCCGCCCACTTCTCCCGCAGGAAGGGGAAGGCGAGGCCGCCGAAGTTCGAGCCGCCGCCGGTGCAGCCGACCAGGATGTCGGGCGTCTCGCCGACCATCGCGAGCTGGATCAGCGCCTCCTCGCCGATGATCGTCTGGTGCAGCAGTACGTGATTGAGCACGCTGCCGAGCGCGTAGTGCACGTCTGGGGCCTGCACCGCCATCTCGACCGCTTCACTGATCGCGATCCCGAGTGACCCGGGGGAGTCGGGGTTCTCGGAGAGGATCTTCCGCCCGGCCTCGGTGAGGTCCGACGGGCTGGGGTGCACGGTCGCGCCGAAGACCTCCATCATCGTCCGCCGGTACGGCTTCTGGTCGTACGACGCCCGCACCTGCCAGACCTCGCACTCCAGCCCGTACTGCGCACACGCGAACGCGAGCGCAGTACCCCACTGTCCGGCACCCGTCTCGGTGGTGAGCTTCCGCACGCCGGACTTCGCGTTGTAGTACGCCTGCGGTACTGCGGTGTTCGGCTTGTGTGAGCCGGCCGGGGAGACGCCCTCGTACTTGTAGTAGATCCGCGCCGGCGTATCGAGCGCCTTCTCCAGCCGGTGCGCCCGGTAGAGCGGACTGGGCCGCCACAGCCGGTAGACGTCGAGCACCTCACCCGGGATGTCGATGTACTGCTCCTGCGACACCTCCTGCAGGATCAGGTCCATCGGGAACAGGGGAGCGAGGTCATCGGGCCCGACCGGCTGCAGCGTGCCGGGATGCAGCACCGGCGGCGGTGGCGTCGGCAGATCGTGCAGCACGTTGTACCAGCGAGTCGGCAGCTCGTCCTCGGGCAGCAGGATCTTCGTCAGCGTCATTTACGCAAAGTAAGGCCGCAGCCGACCTCTGGTCTAGTACGTCGGCGCAGGTGTCGGCGCAGTCGCCTTCTCAGCTACTCCGAGCCAGTCGTCGATGTCGCCCAGGAGGCTCTTCTGTACTTCGGCCGGCGCGGTCGAGGCGAGCACCGAGCCCCGGGCGAGGTTGGCCAGCTCGTCGTCGTTGAAACCGTGCACGTTGCGGGCCGTCTCGTACTGCTCGGCCAGGCGGGACCCGAACAGCAGCGGGTCGTCGGCGCCTAGCGCGATCCGGGCGCCCGCGTCGTACAGCTGGCGCAGTGGGACGTCCTCTGCTCGCCGGTAGACGCCCAGTGACACGTTGGAGGCCGGGCAGACTTCCAGGGCGACCTGTGCGTCGACTACTCGCTTCAGTAGCTCCGGGTCTTCGACAGAGCGCACCCCATGGCCGATCCGGCCGGCGCCCAGCTCGTCGAGGCACGTGCGCACGGTTGCTGGTCCGCACAGCTCTCCGCCGTGGGGTGCGGCAAGCAGACCGGCGTGACGGGCGATCCGGAACGCCGGGGCGAACTCGGACGTAGTACCGCGTCGCTCGTCGTTGGACAGGCCGAAGCCGACCACTCCACGTCCGGCGTACTGCGCCGCGAGGCGGGCCAGGGTCCGGGCGTCGAGCGGGTGCCGGGTGCGGTTGGCGGCGATCACGACCTGGACGGCGATCCCGGTGCTCGCGGCGGCGTCGCGCGCGGCGTCCAGGACCAGGTCGGTGAACTCGGTGATGCCGTGGAAGCGGCTCGCGTAGCCCGACGGGTCGACCTGGATCTCGAGCCAGCGGGAGCCGTCGGCACGGTCGTCCTCGGCGGCTTCGCGGACCAGCCGGCGGACGTCGTCCTCGGTTCGCAGTACGGAGCGGGCCACGTCGTAGAGCCGCTGGAAGCGGAACCAGCCGCGCTCGTCGGCGGCGGACAGCTCGGGCGGCCAGTCGGTGCGCAGCGCGTCCGGCAGCCGGACCCCGTGCGTGTCGGCCAGCTCGACCAGGGTGAGGTGCCGCATCGAGCCGGAGAAGTGCAGGTGCAGGTGGGTCTTCGGCAGCAGCCGCAGGTCCCGATCCGTCATTACAGAAGGTTACCGACAGACCGCCCAGGGATGGAAACCGGGCGGTCTAACCATCCGTTCATTCGCCCCTTTTTCACCCTCTCTGCGAGGTGCCTTCTTAGACAGCGGCTCGTGAGGGTGAAAAAGGGGCGAATGAACGGGGAGAGGGGTTCAGCTGAGCAGCTTGGCGATCCGGGAGACGCCTTCGGTCAGGTCGGCGTCGCCCAGGGCGTACGACAACCGGAGGTAACCGGGAGCGCCGAAGGCCTCGCCGGGTACGACCGCGACCTCGGCCTCGTCCAGGATGATGGCGGCCAGCTCGGTCGAGGTGTTCGCGACCTTGCCGTTGATCTCCTTGCCGAGCAGACCCTTGACCGACGGGTACGCGTAGAACGCGCCGGTCGGCACCGGGCACTCGACGCCGGGGATCTCGTTCAGCATCTGCACCATCGTCTTGCGGCGCCGGTCGAAGGCCACCTTCATCTCGTCGACCGCGCTCAGGTCACCGGTCAGGGCGGCGATCGCGGCGCGCTGGGCGACGTTGCAGACGTTGGAGGTCTGGTGCGACTGCAGGTTCGTCGCGGCCTTGATGACGTCCTTCGGGCCGATCATCCAGCCGACCCGCCAGCCGGTCATCGCGTACGTCTTGGCGACACCGTTCAGGACCACGGTCCGGTCGGCCAGCTCCGGTACGACGACCGGCAGCGAGGTCGACTTGGTGTCCCCGTAGGTGAGGTGCTCGTAGATCTCGTCGGTGATCACCCAGATGTCGTGCTCCAGCGCCCAGCGGCCGATCGCCTCGACCGCCTCCGGGGTGTCCACCGCGCCGGTCGGGTTCGACGGCGAGCAGAACAGCAGCGCCTTGGTCTTCTCGGTCCGGGCCGACTCGAGCTGCTCGACGGTGACCAGGTAGTTCTGGCTCTCGTCGGCGAGCACCTCGACCGGCACACCGCCGGCCAGCCGGATCGTCTCCGGGTAGGTGGTCCAGTACGGCGCCGGCAGCAGCACCTCGTCGCCCGGGTCGAGCAGCGTCGCGAACGTGTTGTAGACGGCGTGCTTGCCGCCGTTGGTGACGAGCACCTGGCTCGCCTCGATCTCGTACCCCGAATCCCGCTTCGTCTTGGCGACGATGGCCTGCTTCAGCTCGGGCAGACCACCCGCCGGGCTGTAGCGGTGGTTCTTGGGATCGCGGGCCGCCTCGACGGCGGCCTCGACGATGTAGTCGGGGGTCGGGAAGTCCGGCTCACCGGCGCCGAAGCCGATCACCGGGCGCCCGGCCGCCTTGAGGGCCTTCGCCTTCGCGTCGACAGCGAGGGTGGCCGATTCACTGATAGCACCGATACGTGCGGAGATGCGGGAGACCATGGCTCCCATCCTGGCACTGCCCGGCCGCCGCTGACATCCGGGTATCGCCTGGTGAGGAGGAACTGTCACCGGGCCCCCTGCGTTGGCAGGTGCGTGGAGACGGTAAGGTTCTGCCCGCAGTACGACGTCCGGCCCGAAGTCCGCGGGAGTTTTCGCCCGTGGCGGGGACCCGGAGCAGCCTGGGGCTCAGTTCGACCAGGTGGCCCCGACCCCGTACACTCTTCTAGTCCGGGCGTAGATGGCCCTGACTCGGCATGCCCGAGATCAGGTCCAGCGGCGTCTGGAACTTTGCAGAGGGCACTAGCTCAACTGGCAGAGCATCGGTCTCCAAAACCGAAGGTTGGGGGTTCAAGTCCCTCGTGCCCTGCAAATCCTGACCGGCACAACGCCGGCCAGGCCGCCGCTAGCGAAAGAGGTAGGTCGTGACGGAGACGCGCACGCCGGCACCGTCCGGCGCCGGCAAGCCTGCGGAAAGCAAGTCGGGTAACCGGCTGCTGCGTTTCTACCGCCAGGTGGTCGCCGAGCTCCGCAAGGTGGTCTGGCCGACCCGCAAGCAGCTTTCCACCTACTTCGTGGTCGTCCTGACCTTCGTGGTGTTCGTCATCGCGATCGTGTCGGTGCTCGACCTCGCCTTCGGCTGGGCGATGTTCAAGATCTTTGGCTGACGATCCAGCCGCCCTGGACCACCTGCCGGAGCTCACCGGTTCCACCACCCGATGCACAGATGACGGAGTACAACGTGTCCGACCAGCGCGACGACGAGGTCCTCGACAAGGACGAGTTCGACGTATCCGCTGACTCCGACGGCGACCTCGATCTCGACTTGGGTTTCGACGACTCCGACGACGATGATGACGACGACGACCTGTTCGCCGACCTCGAGGTAGAGGTCGCCGACGACGAGGACGACGTCCCGGTGGCGGCCGACAGCGAGTACTCCGCCGACGACGACGCCGAAGAGGGCAACGCCGACGAGGACGACTCCGACGCCGAGCCGGTGGTGGTCGTAGCGGCCGCCGACGCCGCGGAGGACGACGAGGTGGTCACCGCCGCCGACGTCGACGAAGCCGCGGAAGAGCTGACCGAGGAGACCGCCGAGCCGGCTCCGGCCGAGGTGGACGAGGTCGTCTTCTCCTCCGCCGATGACTCCGCCGACGAAGACGAAGCCGAAGACGAAGCCGAAGAGGTCGAAGCCGAAGAGGTCGAGCCGGAAGAGCCGGGCGACCCGCTGGAGGAGCTGCGCGCCACGCTGCGCTCCCAGATCGGCGACTGGTACGTGGTGCACACGTACTCAGGGATGGAGAACCGGGTCAAGGGCAACCTCGAGAACCGGATCAACTCCCTGAACATGGAGGACTTCATCTTCGAGATCGTCGTGCCGACCGAAGAGGTCGCCGAGATCAAGAACGGGCAGCGCCGGATGGTCAAGCGCACCGTGCTTCCCGGCTACGTGCTGGTCCGGATGGACCTGACGGACGAGTCCTGGTCGACCGTGCGGCACACGCCGTCGGTGACCGGCTTCGTCGGGAACAGCCAAAAGCCCGTCCCGCTCAGCCTCGAAGAGGTCGAGAAGATGCTCGCTCCGGCCGTCGTGGCGGCGGCCGAGGCGGCGGCAGCCGAGACCGGTGCCGCACCCACCAAGACCGCGGCCAAGAAGAAGGTCGAGGTCGCCGACTTCGGTGTGGGCGACTCGGTCATGGTCGTCGACGGGCCGTTCGCGACCCTGCACGCCACGATCACGGAGATCAATGCCGACGCCCAGCGGATCAAGGCGCTGGTGGAGATCTTCGGCCGGGAGACCCCGGTGGAACTCAGCTTCAGCCAGATCCAGAAAGTCTAAGGACCCGAGACAATGCCTCCCAAGAAGAAGATCGCTGCCCTCGTGAAGGTGCAGCTCCAGGCCGGCGCCGCGACTCCGGCCCCGCCGGTCGGTACCGCGCTCGGTCCGCACGGCGTCAACATCATGGAGTTCTGCAAGGCGTACAACGCCCAGACGGAGTCCATGCGCGGAAACGTCGTGCCGGTCGAGATCACCATCTACGAAGACCGCTCCTTCACGTTCATCACCAAGACGCCGCCGGCGCCGGAGATGATCAAGAAGGCCGCGGGCCTGCAGAAGGGGTCGGCCGTCCCGCAGAAGGACAAGGTCGGCAAGATCACCAAGGACCAGGTCCGCGAGATCGCCACCACCAAGATGCCCGACCTGAACGCGCGCGACATCGACGCCGCGATGAAGATCATCGAGGGCACCGCGCGCTCGATGGGCGTCACGATCGAGAAGTAGTACCTCTTTTTGGTTCACCTCGGTGAGCCGGCAGGAGTGGAAGGGCGAGAGGTTCGCCCGTCAAGACCACAACGGACGACGAAGTACCGTCCGAAACAGGAGATCAGAAATGGCACAACGCAGCAAGAGCTACCGCGCGATCGCGGAGAAGATCGACTTCGACCACCTGTACACCCCGCTCGAGGCGATCAAGTTCGCCAAGCAGGGCGCGACGGGCAAGAAGTTCAACTCGACCATCGACGTCGCGATGCGGCTCGGGGTCGACCCCCGCAAGGCCGACCAGATGGTGCGCGGCACCGTCAACCTTCCGCACGGTACCGGCAAGACGGCACGGGTCCTCGTCTTCGCCACCGGTGAGAAGGCCGAGGCCGCACTGGCCGCCGGCGCCGACTTCGTCGGTGACGACGACATGATCAAGAAGGTCACCGACGGCTGGCTCGACTTCGACGCCGTCGTCGCCACGCCCGACATGATGGGCAAGGTCGGCCGGCTGGGTCGCGTGCTCGGCCCGCGTGGTCTGATGCCGAACCCGAAGACCGGTACGGTCACCCCGGACGTGACGAAGGCTGTCACCGACATCAAGGGCGGCAAGATCGAGTTCCGGGTCGACCGGCACGCGAACCTGCACTTCATCATCGGCAAGGTCTCCTTCGACGAGGCCCAGCTGGTGGAGAACTACAGCGCCGCACTGGAGGAGATTCTCCGGCTGAAGCCCTCCAGCTCGAAGGGCCGCTACATCAAGAAGACCGTCTTCTCGACGACGATGGGTCCGGGCGTTCAGGTCGACCCTAACGCCACCCGCAACCTCCTCGAGGAGAACGAGGCCTGAGCCTCAGCCTCTTCTTCCGAACGGCCCCGGTCTGCTGACCGGGGCCGTTCGTATTCCCCACCCACTCTCCGCCGCTCGCTCCTGCGTCGCTCGCTGCTCCGGTCGCTCCCGCCCGCCTTCTGCGAGTGCGCGCAGGCTTTTCCGTCGCCTGCTTGGTGAAGGCGGGCTGGTGAGGTGCAGCCGTTGGGTGGCTGGGTGGGGTGGTGAGGGGTGCTAAGGCGAGCTCGCGGACCGCCACCACCCACAAAGGTGCGGCGGGCCGGGGCGAGCGCCACTTCCCACGCCTGCGTGGGTGCCAGAGCGGCGGGGGCTTTCGCGGTTCATGAGTGGTGGCGGTCCGCAAGGCGGCGAAGTACTCGTTGGCGAATGCTGCTTGAGCCGGTCAACAGCCCGTGTAGCGGGCGATCACGTCCACGCAGCGCTGGAACTGCGCCGGCGAAGCAGGGTTCTTCCAACCGAGCTTTTCGAGTGTCCAGTCGATGGCGAAGGCCGGCGACCACCCGGCATCGGCCGACTCGGGATCAGCGACCCGCGCGTACCCGCGGCGCACCAGGTCCAATCGGTCATGCAGAGGGTCGCCGGCATCGACCTCCCATTGGGCGAGGTCGTAGGCCGGCGGAGCAGGGCCGGCGAACTCCCAGTCGATGACGCCGACGACCGTCTTGTCGTGAACCAGGATATTCTTGGGACAGAAGTCGCCCTGGGCGAGCGAGAACTGGGGCGCCGTACGGGTCGTCACCTCGTGGCGCAGGAACTCAGCACCCCGCTCGACGACCACAGCTGCCGCTGGGCCAAGCGCCTCCTCGACGATGCGTGCGACCCGGGTGACTTCGCGCTCTTCGGGCAACCGCAGGTCGTGCCGGATACCTCGCTCGTCGTCCGGGACCACGCTGTGCACCCGTGCCAAAATCTCACCGGCGTCCATGACCAACCGCTCGAGATCAGTGCCAGGCAGTTCGCCGACCAGCTCGGCGAGGGAGCTGCCCGGTAGGAACTGCTGGACGGAGAAGGACAACAGTTCGCCGTTGTGCTCCTGATGCTCCAGGCCGAGCACCTCTGCTGTCGGTACGCCGACGTCACGTGCCTGCGTCATGAGGTGCGCCTCGTCGATGAACCACGGCGTCGGCTGACGCGCGATCCGGACGACCACAGCGACATCGCCGGCAAACTCGGCGCGGTAGGTCTCGTTCATCCCGCCACCGGCGAGGGGAACGAGGCACTCGACGTCGCGGCCGCAGACTGACCGCACCACCGAGTCGATGATCGGGCGAGGCGTTGTCACCATCGCCCAAGTCTCGTTCAGCGATCCTGACCGGGCCACCCAATAGATCGGGGTTGGCGTCGCGGGTCGGCTAGCGTCGGCCTCGTGCTACTTCCCGATCCGTCCGTGCCGGGGGCGGACCTGCCTGTCCGGGCCGCTCTGCCTGCCACCGTCGATGCGGTTCGCCTCCGCGGTACTGCGATCCTCGTCGCGCCGCCCGGATCAGGTAAGACCTCTCTGCTGCCGCTCGCTCTGGCCGATGCGCTCGACGGCACGATCATCGTCGCCGAACCCCGCAGGATGGCGACCCGCGCCGCCGCGAGTCGATTGGCGACCTTGATCGGCGAACCGCTCGGCCAGCGCATCGGATACGCGATGCGGGGCGAACGCGCTGGCGGGCGGAACCTGCGGGTCGAGGTGGTGACGACAGGGCTTCTCGTACGACGCTTGCAGCAGAACCCCGAGCTTCCTGGCGTCGCCGCGGTGGTGATCGACGAATGCCACGAACGACATCTGGATGCCGATCTGCTGCTCGCCTTCTGCGTCGACATCCGGGCGAACCTTCGCGAGGACCTCGCGATCGTCGCCACGTCGGCTACCGCGGACACGCTGACGCTGAGCCGCGCACTGGCCGCTGACAGCCTGGCGCCTGTTGTCACCGCGTCGGCCGCGATGTTCGACGTGGCGATCGAGTGGGCACCGCCGCCGGTCCCGGTGCCGTTGCTGCCCGGCGGGCGCGTCGACCCGCGGCTGCTGGATCACCTCGCTGCGGTGGTCCGGCGTGGGGTGGCCGAGAACGACGGTGACATCCTCGTGTTCGTTCCGGGGGAGGCCGAGATCAACGGAGTGACGCGCCGGCTGGCGGGCCTGAATGTGTTGCCATTGTTCGGCCGGCAGACGCGGGCGGAGCAGGATCGCGCGCTGGCGCCGGGCGCTGAGCGGCGGATCGTGGTGACGACCTCGGTCGCGGAGAGTTCGCTGACTGTGCCGGGAGTGAGGGTTGTGGTCGACTCAGGTCTTGCCCGCGAACCGCGTACCGATCAGTCCCGCGGTCTTGGCGCGCTGGTCAGCTGCCGGGTCTCGAAGTCGTCTGCCGATCAGCGGGCTGGCCGGGCGGGACGTGAGGCACCTGGTCGTGTCTATCGGTGCTGGTCTGCCACTGACCACGCGCATCTCGACGATCATGCGGCGCCGGAGATCGCTACCGCGGACCTTGCTGCCTTCGCGCTTGACCTAGCCGCGTGGGGTGCGCCCGGTGGCGACGGTCTCACCTTGCTGGAGGCGCCGCCGGTGGTGGCGATGACTGCGGCGACCGAGTTGCTGCGCCGACTTGACGCGATCGATGACAGTGGCCGGATCACTGAGCGGGGAAGGCAGATGGCGGCGATCGGCGCCCATCCGAGGCTGGCTCGCGCGCTGCTGGACGGTACGCCGTGGGTCGGCGCCGAGCGAGCCCGCGAGATCGTCGCGATGCTCTCGGACGACTCCAGTCGCGACTCCGGCGACGATCTGCCGGCGCGATGGCGAGCACTACGCCGAGGCAACGACCGTGCAGCCACCACTCGCTGGCGAGAAGAAACGAAGCGCCTCGCCCGAGGCGCTGAGCCGCAACCGGACAACATCACGCGGGCGCCGGGCGGCGCAACACCCGGCACCCGAGGTGTGCAGGAGTCGCGTGCGGCGGACCGCGTACCGGGCACCCGAGCTGGGCAGGAATCGCGGGCGGCGGGCGGCGTAGTACCGGACAACAGGGGTGAGCCACGGGCGGCTGGTGGGACGGTCCCTGATGATCTGGCGGCTGGGATCGTGGTGGGGCTGGCGTATCCGGATCGGATCGCGCGAGCTCGTGGGGCCGACTCGGCCACGTATCAGATGTCCGGCGGCACCGGGGCGGCGCTGGATCCACAGTCGGTGTTGCGGACCACGCAGTGGCTCGCGATCGCGGTCGCCGACCGGGCGCCTGGCCGCGCCGATGCCAGGATTCGCTCCGCCGCGCCGATCGACGAGGCGACTGCCCGGGAGGTGGCCGGCGAGCTCGTCTCGTCCACGGATCAGATCCGCTGGCAGGACGGGCGAATCGTGACGCGTCGCGTGGAGGCGCTCGGAGCGATCGTGCTGAACGACGTACCGCTCGCCAAACCTGACCCGCTGCTTGTTCAAGCCGCCGTCCGCGATGGTCTGCGCCGCAGCGGTCTCGCCGTACTGCGCTGGTCCGACGCCGCTCTCGCCTTGCGTTCCCGGCTCGCGTTCTGTCATGCGCACCTCGGAGCCCCGTGGCCGGCGGTCGACGACGCTGCCCTGCTGGCGAGTCTCGACGACTGGCTCGGCCCGGAACTCGCGTCGGTCCGTGGTGCGCGTGACCTCGCCCGGATCGAGATGGCGTCCGCGCTGCGACGGCTGCTGCCGTGGCCCGCTGCCACCCGGTTCGCTGAGCTTGCGCCGGAGTGGCTTCCGGTACCGTCCGGCTCTCAGGTGCGGCTCGTGTACGACGGGGCCGAGCCGCCGGTGCTGGCGGTGAAACTGCAGGAGGTGTTCGGCTGGACCACGACCCCAATGGTCGCGGACGGCCGCGTTCCGGTCGTGCTGCATCTGCTCTCGCCCGCGAGACGTCCGGTCGGGATCACCAGCGATCTCGCGTCGTTCTGGAGCCAGGGCTATCCGCAGGTCCGCGCCGACCTGCGGGCCCGCTACCCACGCCACCCCTGGCCGGAAGACCCCCTGACGGCCGCCCCCACCAAACGAGTCAAACCTCGCCAGTGAAGAAGGCCTCGCGTGCCGATGGACAGGACATAGTCGTCGCCAGGTAGGTCGGTCGAGCGTGAGCTGAGCGCCGCGTACGGCGTCTCGGGGGTGCACTACCTGTCGATCGACACACACAGGTCTGGCGTTAGGTCATCCAGGGCGGATGCGCCGGCTAGGCGCATGGCGTGTTCCAGCTCTTCGCTCAGGTCGGTGAGTAGGCGAGTGACGCCTGCTGAGCCGCCGACGGTCAGCGCCCACAGGGCCGGGCGGCCGACCAGTACTGCGCGGGCGCCGAGCGCGAGCGCGGTCATCACGTGCTCCCCGCGCCGGATCCCGCCGTCGACGTACACCTCTGTGCCGGTACCGGCGAGGGCAGCGGCGACCTCCGGCAGGGCTTGTGCGGTGGGGATCGCGCCGTCGAGCTGGCGACCGCCGTGGTTGGAGACGATCACACCGGCCGCGCCCGCGTCGGAGCAACGCTTGGCGTCGTCGCCGCGGAGTACACCCTTCACTAGCACCGGGAGCCCGGTCCGCTCGGCCAGCCAGCCAATCACGTCCGGGGTGAGGTCGTCGGCCTTGCTGAGGTCGTCTTCGCCGTACTCGCCCTCGTCGAGGTTTGCCAGCAACTGACCCGGCGGAATCACCTCCCAGACGCTCGGCCCGTCGTTCTCCTTGCGGCCCACTACAGGCGTGTCAGCAGTCAGTACGACGGCTCGCGCGCCGCCCGCGACTGCGGCGTCCAGCATCTTCAGGGTGATGTCGCGGTTCTTCACCACGTAGATCTGCAACCACCACGGCGTACCGACTGCCCCGAGCTCGGCGAACGTGGTACCGGCGTTGCTGGAGACTGCGAGTGCCGAGTGGGCCGCACCGACGCCGGCAGCCATCGCCAGCTCGCCGTCGGAATCGGCCTGCCGCTGCAGGCTTGTCGGGGCCACGAGCACCGGTACGTCGACCGGCGTACCGAGCACGGTCGTCTTGAGGTCGACCGTGCTCACATCGGTCAGGACGTGCGGCCGGAACCGGTACTGGCTCCAGGCCGCCGTCGCCTCCGCAACGCTGATCCCACCGGCGGAACCCTGGCGGAAGTACCGATGCACCGCCTCCGGCAACTTCTCGGCGGCGGCCGCTTCCAGACTGTCGATCCATCGCATGCCGTCGATCCTTCCATCCAACAAGGTACTATCGGTCGCATGAAGCAGCATGGGCAGCGATTTCTGCGCCCCGGCCGGCACGATGGTGCCGACGGGGTGAGCTGCTGCTGCGCTCTCTCCTGAGGTGACCGCGGCCGGTCGGGGTGTCTGTTCCCCGGACCCGTTGCTCACAGGAGAGATATCCCATGGCTGTACTCACCGCTGAAGAACTCAACTCTGCCCTCGCCCTCCGCGACCTGGCCGACCCGGCTCAGGGCCCGCACGCGATCCAGCTGATCGTCGACCAACTCCGTACTGCGCTCGGCCTGGCCTGGCCGTACACGGAGATCTGGACCCGGCGCGATCATCCAGTCGTCTCGCTGGCCGACAACTACGACAACCTCGGGTACGCCGCCGGCGCGGTCACCCGCGAGGAGCGCTACACGCGGTACGCCTCGGCGGGGGAGGTGCTGCGCAGCCACACCTCAGCGATGATCCCACCGGCCCTGCGCGAGCTGGCCGCGTCCGAGTCGTCCGACGTGCTGATGGTGTGCGCGGGGATCTGCTACCGACGCGATTCCGTCGACTGGCAGCACACCGGTACCCCGCATCAGCTGGACCTGTGGCGAATCAGCCGCAACGTCACGCTCGGCGAGCCCGAGCTGGAGGAGATGATCGACCGGCTCGTCACGACCGTGCTGCCCTGGCAGACGTATCGGACGGTCCCGGCGGTGCACCCGTACACGATCCACGGCCGCCAGATCGACGTACTGCTTGACGATCAGTGGATCGAGATCGGCGAATGCGGAGTCGCCGCACCCGCCGTACTCCGCAAGGCCGGCCTCGACGAGACCTGGACGGGCCTAGCGATGGGTCCAGGCCTCGACCGGCTTCTCATGCTCCGCAAGGGGATCCGGGACATTCGGTTGCTCCGGTCAACGGATCCGCGAGTGGCCGAGCAGCTGCTGGATCTGACGCCGTACCGGCCGGTGTCTGCTATGCCCGCGATTCGACGCGATCTGTCGGTCGTGGTCGGGCCGGACGTCGACATGTCGGACGAGGTGCTGGGCGACCGCGTCCGCCAGGCCCTCGGCGCGGATGCCGACGTCGCGGAGTCCGTCGAGGTCCGCAGCGATACGCCGTACGCCGACCTGCCCGCAGCCGCCCGGGAACGGCTTCAACTCCAACCGGGCCAGCGCAACATCCTTATCCGACTGACCCTCAGACCCCTGGGCCGCACCCTGACCGACCCCGAAGCCAACCACCTCCGAGACCAGCTCTACACAACCCTCCACGAGGGCCCAGTCCTGGAGCTGATCGGCCGCTAACTGCCGCCCTCGATGCCACTTTGTGCACCGGCTAGCCATTCTACTGGCGAGTAGGCGCCTAGCCGGTGCACAAAGTGCGCTTGAGCCCGGGTGAGCTCAGCTCAGCTCAGCTCAGTACGGCGCAGAAAGCCTTCGCGTTGTTGGTGATCTGGGACCAGTTGGCGGCGCTGATGTCGGCAGGGGACACCACATCGGTACCGGCGCTGACCGCGAGCGCACCGGCGTCGAGGAACTGCCGCGCATTGCCGGCGTTGACGCCACCGGAGGGCACCAGCGGGACGCCGGGGAACGGGCCGTTCAGATCCTTCAGGTACTTCGGTCCGAGGTGGTGCGCGGGGAAGATCTTGACCGCGTCCGCGCCAAGCGCCAGCGCCGTCATCACCTCGGAAGGGGTGAAAGAGCCCAGAATGACGGGAATTCCGGCGTCGTGCGCGGCCGCCACGATCGCCGCCGCCTCGGGCCCTTGTCCCGGGGTGACCAGGAACGCCGCGCCCGCGTCAACGGCCGAGCGTGCCTGGGCAGCGGTCTGCACGGTCCCCGCACCGACCACGGCACCGGTATCACCGGAGGCGGCCCGCTCCAGGTGCCGCG
The DNA here is from genome assembly GCF_000372465.1 of Kribbella catacumbae DSM 19601. Classification (GTDB taxonomy): domain Bacteria; phylum Actinomycetota; class Actinomycetes; order Propionibacteriales; family Kribbellaceae; genus Kribbella; species Kribbella catacumbae. The sequence goes on along the minus strand of NZ_AQUZ01000015.1, from coordinate 73,849 downwards.
GCAGTTCCGGCGTGGTGAACGTCAGCTCGATGACATGGATGCCACCGGCAACAAGCGCGGAACACAGGTCGCGCGCGTCGTCGAGGGCAGGCGCCCGTACGACGCTCAGCACGCGATCGGCGCGGAGCAGGTCCAGCGTGGTCATCTAGTTTCCTTTCAAAAAAGTACGGCGGACGGCGCGGCCGGGCATGGCGCCGGTGCGGTGCCCGTCCTCGATGACGGGAACACCGCCGACCAGCACCCAGGGGATGCCTTCGGCCTGCTGACGGGGGTTGTCGAAGGTCGCGGTGTCCCGCACGCCGGCGGGATCGAAGAGCACCAGATCCGCGTGGTACCCCTCGCGGACCAGCCCTCGATCGACCAGCCGCAGTCGCGCGGCGGGACGGCCGGTCAGGTGGTGAATGCAGTCGGCGAGCTCAAGCACACCAAGCTTGCGGACGTAGTGCGCGAGGTACCGCGGGAACGTCCCCCACGCCCGCGGATGCGGCTTGCCGCCGACCAGGATCGCATCCGAACCGCCCGTGTGGGTCGGGTGCTTCATGATCGCCTGCACGTTCTCCTCGTGGCCGACGTGCTGCAGGATCGTCGTCGCCAGGTTGTCCCGGATCAGTACGTCGAAGAACACCTCGGCGGGCGCCCGACCGCTCCCCGCCGCCAGTTCCGCGACGGTACGGCCGACCGCGCTGCCGAGTTCCGGGTTCTTCACGCCACCGATCTCGATGGTGTTCCAGTCCGTCACGCAGCCGTGGCAGCCGTCCGTGCCGACCTGCTCCAGCTCGTAGGTGATCCGCTCGCGATCGGCGGGATCGGCCAACCTGGCGAGCAAGGCGTCCGCGCCACCCTCGGCGCTCCAGCTCGGCAGGATCGCCGACAGAGTCGTTGCTCCAGGCAAGTAAGGATAGGTGTCGGTGGTGATGTCGACGCCGTCCGCGAGCGCCTCGTCGATCATCGCGATCAGGTCGACGCCACGGCCCTTGTTCGGCTCGAAGTTCATCGTCGCGTGGGTCAGGTGCAGCGCGCACCCCGACCGCCGCGCGATCTCGACCATCTCGGCGTACGCCTCGAGCGCGCCCTTCCCGTACGAGCGCTGATGCGGGCTGTAGTAGCCGCCGTACTCCGCGACCACCTTGCACAGCTCGACGAGTTCCGTGGTGCCGGCGAACATGCCGGGCGTGTAGGTCAGCCCACTGCTCATCCCCACCGCGCCCTGCGCGAGCCCTTCGGCCAGCAACCGCTTCATCTCGGCGAGCTCGGCTGCCGTGGCCGGGCGGTTGGCCGTGCCGACCACCATCATCCGCAGCGTGCCCTGCGGGACCAGGTACGCCGCGTTGCACGCGATCCCCTGGTCGAGCCGATCGAGATACCCGGCGACCGTGGACCAGGAGAAGTCGAAGTCGTCCGGCTCCCCGTTCCACCCGGCGATCTGGCGCCGTACGGCGATCCGGGTGGCCTCGTCGATCGGCGCGAACGACAACCCGTCCTGGCCGAGCACCTCCAGCGTCACGCCCTGGCTGACCTTGGCCGTGTGGTCCGGATTCGCCAGGATCTGCAGATCCGAGTGCGCGTGCATGTCGATGAACCCGGGCGCGACGACCAGTCCTGCTGCATCGATGGTCCGCTCTGCGCGGAGAAACCCGGGCAAGTCGTTGCCGACAGCCACGATCCGGCCCGCGTCGACGGCGACGTCGGCACGGAAGCCGGCAGCGCCGGTGCCGTCGATGACGGTGGCGCCGGTGATCAGCAGAGACCGGGGAGGTGGGGCGGGGAAGGAATTGAGAGCAGCCATCAGAAGAAGGTGCGGATCAGGTCGACGACCACCGGGTCGTCGGCGTCCGCATCGTCGATGACGGGGATCAGGCCCCACTTGTCGAACGCAGTACAGGGGTGTGACAGCCCCACCCGCAGTTCGTCGCCGATCACCAGTGGCGGCTCGCCGTCGGGGGAGAAGCGCAGGAAGCCGTGCTGATCGTTCAGCTTCGTCACGGTCATGCCCTCGACCTTGCGCACGGCCTCGCCGGCGGAGCGCGGCCGGAGCAGTTGCGGCTCGGGCATCCCTTCGTCGAAGGGCAGATCGCGCTTGCCCGCATCGAAGATCGCCAACCCCGCTTCGGGTTGAGACGTGACCCGGACCCAGCCGTGCATAGCCGGCATCAGCCGGTCGCCGTCCGTCCGAGGCACGGAACCGAGTGGCGAGATCTCCCGGTAGTAGCCGTCGTCATGCGCGATGTACGCACCGGACCGCAGTACCACCCGGGCGCCGTCCTTGCCGAGCGGAGCGAGCACCTGGGCCACCTGCTCGAAGTACGCGCTGCCGCCCGCACTGACCACCGGTACGACGTCGGCGTCGTACTGCAAGCCGTTGTGGACGGCAGCGAGGTCACGGAGGTAGGAGCGGACATGCTCAAGCCCTGCCTCGTCTGCACCGTGTGCGATCGCCCCTTCGTAGCCAGCGACGCCAGCAAGCCGCAGTGTCGGTGCAGCGGCGATGGCGGCGCCTACAGCGAGTCCCGTCTCGACATCACGTGCGCCAGTCCGCCCACTGTCTCCGCCGACCTCAACCAGTACGTCGAGCTGCCGCGCGCCTGCGTCGACGTACGCCGACCTGGCGGCCTCCAGCAGCTCCACTGTGCGCACAGAGTCGGCCCACACCATCACCTCGAACGACGGGTCGGCCGCAAGCTCGTCTGCGATCCACCGCAGCTGCAGTGGAGAGATGACCGAGTTGGCGACTATCACCCGGCTCACCCCGTACGCCCTGGCGACACTGAGCTGGAAGGCGTTCGCCAGCGTGATCGCCCAGGCACCGGCGTCCAGCTGCTTCGCCCAGAGCGCCGGAGCCATCGTGGTCTTGCCGTGCGGCGCCAGCTCGACCCCGTGCTTCGTGCACCAGCGGGCGAGGGTCTCCACGTTGTGCTGAAGGCCCTGCGCGGACAATGTGAGCAGTGGAGTCGGTAGGTCGGACAGGCGTGGCTTGCCGGCCAGTACTTCGGTGACGGTCCGGCCCCAGAAGGCGGGCGGTAGCGCCTTGTCCTGCCAGCTCAGTGGCTGGTCGGCCAGGGCTGCGACGGCGGCGGCATCGTACGAAGCTGACATGACGTCCTCTGCGCTGGATTGCGTACTGCGCAACGCTCGTTGCGCATTCTGACGTATCGGTTGTAGCATCGCGCCAGAACTCCCGTCAACGACAAGCCGCCCGAGAGGACTCATCGATGGCCGATCTGGTACTTCGGGCGGTCTGTCTGGGCGAGGCGATGATCATGCTCGCCGCCGAGACCGGTGCCCCGCTGGAGGACGTCGAGACGTTCCGCCGATCGGTCGGCGGCGCCGAGTGCAACGTCGCGGGCGGACTGGCCGCGCTGGGGGTTCCGACCGGCTGGATCTCGCGGCTCGGCACCGACGGCTTCGGTCGGCACGTACTGCGTGACCTGGAGGGTCGCGGCGTCGAGGTCGGGGGAGTCGAGGACGACCCGACCCGGCCGACCGGGCTCTACGTGAAGCACACGATCAACGGCCGGACGCGGATGCACTACTACCGCTCTGGCTCGGCAGCGGCAGCTATGGATGCTGCCTTCTTGGATCGGCCCGCAGTACGCAACCGGCTGGTTGGTGCTGAGCTTGTGCACACCACTGGGATCACGGCGGCCATTTCTACGACTGCTGCTGAGCTGCTGGATCGGTTGACGGCTCTGCGGGACACGTTGGGCTTCACCTTGAGTGTGGACCTCAACTGGCGTCCAGCTCTGTGGCGTGACGCCGACACGGCACCGCTGTGGCGACTGCTGCGCGCGGCTGACGTAGTACTGATCGGTGCGGATGAGGCGGCAGCGTTTGCTGGGACTAGTGACCCTGCTGAGCTGCGGGAACTGCTTGGACCGCGCTCGACGATCGTGGTGAAGTCGGATGCTCACGTAGCGCTCGCGCTGGAGCCGGACGGACGTCGTACGGAGGTCCCGGCGCTCACTGTCGAAGTAGTAGAGCCTGTGGGCGCCGGCGACGCTTTCGCCGCCGGCTACTTGGCCGGGACGCTGCAGGGACTGTCGATGGAGCAGCGGCTGCGGCAAGGGCACCTGAGTGCCGCGGCTGTGCTGGCTGTGCCGGACGACCATGCGACGCCTCCTGATGCCGCGACCCGGCAGGCGTTGCTTGATTGCTCCGAAGCGGTGTGGGCCGGCGCCCAGGTCGGTCCGGCTGGTATCAGGGTGGGAGGTGTGGTGTGAGTCAGAGTCTGGCTAGAGCCCTCCAGATCCTGGTCAGCCTGGGGGAGGGCGACCGTTCGCTCGACCAGCTGGCGACCGAGCTCGACGTGCACAAGACGACAGTGCTGCGGCTACTGCGGACCATGGAGGTCGAGCGGTTCGTACGACGCGACGAGGCGCACCGCTACCGGTTGGGCTCGCGCATGTTCTCCCTGGCTGACGCTGCGCGCGAGCAGCACGTAGTACGGGCTGTTGCTGCTCCGCATCTGCGGCAGCTCAACCAGAAGACCGGGCAGACGGTGCACTTGGCGGCGTACGAGAACGGGCAGGTCATCTACATCGACAAGCTCGACAGTGTGCAGTCGGTGCGGATGTACAGCCAGGTCGGCGTACCGGCGGCGCTGCATTGCACTGCTGTCGGCAAGGTGCTGCTGGCGGCACAGCCGAAGCGGCAGCGGGAAGGCTTGCTGAACACCATCGAGTACCACCGGTTCACGCCGAACACGATCACCGGGCCGGACGAGCTGCGCGACGAGCTCGACCTGGTCCGCTCGCAGGGCTGGGCGCACGACCGGGCCGAGCACGAGTCCTTCATCAACTGCATCGGGGCGCCGATCACCGAGCGCACCGGCCGGGTGGTGGGGGCCGTCTCGGTGTCGGTGCCGGACGTTCTGCTCAACTATGAGCAGGTGCTGGAGCTGCTGCCCGACCTGCTCGCCACCACGGCAGCCATCGGCGCCGACTACAACAACTGACCGAGAGGAACCGCGAATGTCCGACAAGACCGCCGTCTCCACCCCCGACGCCCCCGCGCCGATGCCCGTGTTCTCCCAGGGAGTCCGCAAGGGCAACGTCCTGCAGGTGTCCGGCCAGGGCTCGGTCGACCCCGACAGCGGCGCGTTCGTCTTCGAGGGTGACGTGAAGGCGCAGACCACCCGGGTCCTGCAGAACATCGAGGCGATCCTGAAGGCCGGCGGCGGCAGCCTCGACGACGTGGTGATGTTCCGCGTCTACCTGACCACCCGCGACAACTTCACCCCGATGAACGAGGCCTACGCCGAATTCGTCAGCACCCGCACCCCCAGCGGCGTCCTCCCCTCCCGCACCACCGTCTTCACCGGCCTCCCCCTAGAACAAATGCTGGTAGAAATCGACGCCCTCGCCGTCCTGTCCTGACCGCTACGGCACGGTGCTACGCGGTAGCACCATGTGCCACGTCGCGGCTATGATGTTTCCATGAGTGCGCAGCCAGAGATCACCCAACGCGACCTTCGGATCCGGTCCAAAGAGATCATGGATGCCGTTCAGAGCGGTCAGTCCTTCACGGTCACCAGAGACGGGCACCGGATCGGCGAACTGATCCCGCTGCGTCGCCGGCGTCGCTTCGTTCCGCGCGGAGAGTTCGCCGCGATGTCCCGTACCGCCCCGGACATCCGCCTGGAAGACTTCCGCGCCCATCAGGCCGCCGACATCGACCAGGAACTGGACGATCCCTATGCCCGATGAGTATCAGCAGGGCTTGCTCGATACGAACGTCATGATTCTGCGGAAGTGGATCGAGCCTGCGTTGCTGCCCGCTGAGATGGCCATCTCAGCCATCACCTTGGCTGAGCTCTCGGCGGGACCGCATCAGGTGCGCGGTACGGCCGACTATGACGAACACGCCGAGCGAGCCCGGCGGATGGACGTCCTCCAGCGCGCCGAGAACGAGTTTGATCCGATTCCCTTCGACGCGGAGGCAGCCAGGATCTACGGCCGGATCTGCGCAGCTGTCGTAGCTGTGGGCCGGACGCCACGGGGCCGGGTTGCCGATCTGATGATCGCCAGCATCGCGGTGGCGGAGGAACTGCCTCTGTTCACCACGAACCCCGCTCACTTCAAGGGGCTCGAGAACCTCCTCACCGTCGTACCGGTCGCCCACCCGATCGACGCGTAGCTGTCCTGAGGCTTGGGATTGGCGTCTCATCAGGTAGTTGAGGATGGGACGATGACGGGGATGGTCGAGTCCGTCAGTCTTTGGAGGATTGCTCCCTCGGTTTATCTGCCGGCGTTGTTGTACGGCATCGGCCAGGGGGCGATTGCTCCAGTTGTCGCGTTGTCTGCGCGGGAGCTTGGTGCGTCGATCGCTGTTGCCAGTTTGGTGGTCGCCGCTGCCGGTGTCGGGCAGGTGGTCGGGGCCATTCCGGCCGGGTCACTGACCAGCCGCATCGGCGAGCGCCGGGCGATGTTGCTGGCCACAGGGCTCGTGTCGGTTGCGTTGGTGGCCTGCTTGGTGGTGCCGAACGTTTGGGGCCTGGCTCTTGCGATCGGGGCGACCGGCCTCGCCGGGGCCGTCTGGGGGCTTGCTCGCCAGGCATACCTCAGCGAGGCCGTACCGCTGCAGATGCGCGCCCGCGCCCTGTCGACCCTCGGCGGGGTCCAGCGGATCGGGTCCTTCATCGGCCCGTTCCTCGGCGCCTTCGCGATGAAGTTCCTCGGCACCGACGGCGCCTACTGGGTCCACCTCGGCGCCGCCGTGCTCGCCTGCGTGGTCCTGCTCAGCCTCCCCGACCTCGAGTCCGTACGCCGAAGCCGTGCCGCCAACCCCGTCGTCGTGCAATCCACTCGCGCGGTGATCCGCGAACACCTCCCCGTACTACGTACGCTCGGTCTCGGCGCGCTCCTCGTCGGCGCAGTACGGGCGTCCCGGCAGGTGGTGATCCCGCTCTGGGCCGAGCACCTCGGCCTGGATCCGCAGACCACCAGCATCATCTTCGGAGTGTCCGGCGCGGTGGACATGCTGCTCTTCTATCCAGCCGGCTCAGTGATGGACCGCTTCGGCCGCAAGTGGGTCGCAGTACCGTCGATGTTCGTGCTCGGCCTGGCGCACCTGCTGCTCCCGCTGACCCACTCGGCCACCACGCTGACCGCGGTCGCCCTGCTGATGGGAGTCGGCAACGGGCTGGGCGCCGGCGTGATCATGACGCTCGGCGCCGACGCCGCACCACCAGGCGCCCGAGCCCAGTTCCTCGGCGCCTTCCGCCTCTGTGCCGACACCGGCATCTGCGCCGGCCCGTTCCTCATCGCCGCGGTCACCGCCCTGACCAGCCTTGGCCCAGCAGTCCTAGCCATGGGCCTAACCGGCTGGGCAGCCGCGGCCGCCATGAATCGCTGGATCCCGTCCCGGCCCGAGTCCAATCCCACCGCGTGAAGGAAATTTGCCGCTCTGTGACCAATTTCCTTCACGCGGAGCGGCTCACCGCGGGAGAGCCCCCAAATCACCGCAGCCCCCGGAACCGATTTGGTGGTCGAGTCACCGGCGGTTACTCTTGAGGCTGCCGAAGACCGCTGGTCGTTGCTCCCGGAGCAACTGAAAGTCCCACAAGCTCGTGGGCGGCCCGCGTAGGTGACAAGTAAGTGAGACTAGTTTCTTCACGCCCTTGCGCCTGCGCAGGGGCGTTTCGTTTTGTGTGGGTCTGGCCGGTGCGGCAAGAGAAGCCCAACCCTGGTAACAGGGCGGAAGGAGACCCATGGCGAGGCCGGACAAGGCAGCCGCCGTCGCAGAGCTCACGGATAGCTTCAAGAGCTCCAACGGCGCCGTGCTGACCGAGTACCGCGGACTCACCGTGGCGCAGTTGCGGCAGTTGCGCACTACGCTCGGTGACGACGTGAACTACGCCGTGGTGAAGAACACGCTGACCAAGATCGCTGCCAAGGACGCGGGTGTGGAGTCGTTCGACTCGCTGCTCGAGGGTCCGTCGGCCATCGCCTTCATCAAGGGCGACCCGGTGGTCGCGGCCAAGGGGCTGCGTGACTTCGCCAAGGCCAATCCCCTTCTCGTCATCAAGGGCGGTGTGCTGGACGGCAAGGCACTCGGCTCGGACGAGATCAACAAACTCGCTGACCTGGAGTCGCGTGAGGTTCTCCTCGCAAAGCTCGCAGGTGCGATGAAGGCGGCCCCGCAGCAAGCGGTGTCGCTGTTCGCTGCTCCGCTGTCGCAGGCCGCGCGCCTGTTCGCGGCGCTGCAGGACAAGCTGCCGGCCGTGGCCGCCCCCGTGGCGGACGAGGCTCCGGCCGCGGAGGCTCTGCAAGATTCGGCCGAAGCACCTGCCGAGAGCGCGAGCACCGAGGAGACCGCGTCAGCCGACAGCTGACCGATCGACTCACGCAGGACCCCAGTCAGTAGTAATCACCTAGCAACACACTTACGGAAGGACCGCCAAAATGGCGAAGCTCAGCACCGAAGAGCTGCTCGGTCAGTTCAAGGACCTCACCCTGCTCGAGCTCTCTGAGTTCGTGAAGGCCTTCGAAGAGGAGTTCGGCGTGACCGCCGCTGCTCCGGTGGCCGTCGCCGCCGCCGCGGGTCCTGGCGCCCCGGCCGAAGAGGCTGTCGAGCAGGACGAGTTCGACGTCGTCCTGGAGTCGGCCGGCGACAAGAAGATCCAGGTCATCAAGGAGGTGCGTGGCCTCACCAGCCTCGGCCTGAAGGAGGCCAAGGACCTCGTCGAGAGCGCGCCGAAGGCCATCCTGGAGAAGGTCGACAAGGCTGCCGCGGAGAAGGCCAAGGAGGCCCTCGAGGGCGCCGGCGCCACCGTCACCCTCAAGTGACCTGTGCGGCCTAGCCGCACACCAGCTGTACCAACGAAGGGCGGTCCCGCAAGGGGCCGCCCTTCGGTGCGTCTCACCCCTCTGACCGGCGGCTTCTCACCCAGGCGAGCAAGCTGATCCAGGCTCCCGCCCAGAACCAGCCGGCGAGGATGTCGGACGGGTAGTGCCGGCCGAGTACCAGTTGGGAGAACCCAACGATCGCGAGCCCGACCGCAGCGAGCAGGGCACCGACAACCCGCCAGTGCCGGCTGTGCAGGATCAACAGCAGGCCACCGGCCAAGGCCGCGGTGTTCGCGGCATGCCCACTCGGGAAGCTGTACTCCGAGACTGAGTCCGGCAGTGGCCAGAGGTCGGGACGAGACCGGCCGACCAGCTCCTTCAGCAAAGGGTTGACCGCCCAGACGACAGCTACTCCCGCGCCGAACAGCATCGCGTCACTCGGCCGATGCAGGACAAGCAGTACGACGAGGACGCCGACCGCGACGGCTCCCAGCGGCAGCAGTTCGGTGGCCCTGCTGATGGCGAGCATGGCCTGATCGATCGACAGGCCGGCGTCGTGAACCCGGATCAGCACTCGCCGCTCGCCCGGTACCGTATCCACGGCGAGGACCCAAGCGCCGAGTGCCACAGCGGCGCCCATCGACACCACTGTGAGGCCCAGAGCCGGCCGGTTCGTCAGACGCCGATCCGTTGCCAGGGGCCCCAAATCGCGAAGGACATGCCGCGGCTCGCCTGGATGTTGACGAACAGGGTGTGCCCGTCCGGGCTGAACGTCGTACCGGCGAACTCGTCGCCGGACCGGTCCACCCCGGTACTGCTGGTGAGGCGGTTCAGCGCGATGTCCCAGAGCTGACCGCCGCGGGACAGGCCGCGCAGGTAGTTGTCCTGCGTGCTGTCCTCGCAGAGCACCAGTGTTCCCCGCCGGCTGGTCGTCACGTTGTCCGGGAAGTCCAGCGTCGAGCGGTTCGGCGACTGGTACAGCAGCTGCAGCTTCCGCGCGCGGGTGTGGTAGCCCCAGATCTGGCCGAAACCGTTGCCGTAGCCGGTCACCGAGTCCGGCCCGGTCTCGGCCGGTCCGCCACCTTGGGTCGAGCAGAAGTACACGACGTTGTCGTCGTAAACCGTGCCCTCCAGCCGGGAGAAGTACGCCGCACCCTGGGAGCGGCCCTGGTCGCCGACGTACACCAGCGCCTGGTCGTTCGTCGTCGGAGCGGTCTGCCCCGGCGTGTACGGGAACGTCGGTGCCGGGTCGTCGATGTCCACCCACTCCACGTCGTACGTCGCCCGCCGCGGCTGCTCCGCGGCCAGGTTCAGGTTCGGGCGACCGCGGACAGCGAGCATCTGCAGCCGGCCGTCGTTGTCCAGCCCGCCGGAACGCAGGGGGTTCGATGCCGGGCGGTAGCGGTAGAACCCGGAGGGGAACGCGAAGTTGTCCTCGGTCAGGTAGAGGATCCCGTCGGCCGGGTCGAACGCGACCGCCTCGTGCGCGAAGCGGCCGGCCCGGGTGATCGGCTGCCGGTCCGACTGGCCGCCCGCCGGTACCTCGAAGATGAATCCGTGCGGCTTGGTCAGGGGCACGTTCGGTCTGCCGGTGAAGTCCGGGCCGACGTCGGGGCCGTTCACCGTTTCCTCGCAGGTGATCCAGCTACCCCACGGCATGATTCCGCCGCTGCAGTTCATCATCGTGCCGTTCAGGCTGGTGTACGCGTCGCCCACCTCGCCGAAGGGTGTCACCTCGACCGTCGTCGTACCGCCCTGGGCATTGGCGTCGTACGGCGTACCGGGGCCGAACGGCGCGCCCGGGTTGTTCAGTTCATGGTTGCGGACCAGAAGCACGTTTCCTCCGGCCAGCCGGAACGCGCCCATCCCGTCGTGCCGCCCGGGCAGCGTGGTGCCGTCCCGCAGTACCACCGGGAACTCCGTGTCGTGGAACGACCGGTAGGAGAAACCCTCCGGCAGGTGCAGCCGGACCTTGCCGTCGCGCTTGTCCGGGATCGCGCGCAGGGCCCGGAAGGGCGCGTTGCCCTTCGGCTCCGCCCCCGCCTCCCGGGCCACGAACCCCTGGAACGGCCCCGCGGCGAGGACGCCGCCGGCGACGGCCACGCTGCCCCTGAGGAAGGTGCGTCGTTCGATGCTCATCAGTTACCCCTCTCGCGCGAACGGCCCGAATTTGACGCTAGCCTTCAGACCGGCCTGCTGACAGTCCTGGAGTTCCCCGCCGCGCTGGGGCCGGGCAACGATCGTACGGAACGTGATCCGGGCGTGACCGGAGCGTGACGAATCGGTCATCCAACACTTGACACAGAGGGGTTACGCAAAAAGGTACTCGTGCGTAACCTAAGCAACCGCGCCCTCGTTGTATCGACGAAAGCACGTCGGTCGGGGCTGTCACGACGAACCCGTGAGGAGGACCGGTGGGCGTAGAGGTCCGTGTCGAGGGACTGACGAAGTCCTTCGGAAGCCAGCTGATCTGGGGCGACGTGTCCCTGACGCTGCCCGCCGGTGAGATCTGCGTCATGCTCGGCCCTTCCGGCACCGGGAAGTCCGTATTCCTGAAGACGCTGATCGGTCTGCTCAAGCCGGACCGGGGTCACGTGCACATCGAGGGCGTCGACATCGCGACCTGCTCGGAGCGCCAGCTCTACGAGGTCCGCAAGCTGTTCGGCGTGCTGTTCCAGGACGGCGCGATGTTCGGCTCGATGAACCTGTACGACAACGTCGCCTTCCCGCTGCGCGAGCACACCAAGAAGTCCGAGTCCGAGATCCGCTCCATCGTGATGGAGAAGATGGAGATGGTCGGTCTGGTCGGCGCGGAGAAGAAGCTGCCCGGCGAGATCTCCGGCGGGATGCGCAAGCGGGCCGGGCTGGCCCGCGCGCTCGTCCTGGAGCCGGAGATCCTGCTCTTCGACGAGCCCGACTCCGGCCTCGACCCGGTCCGGACCGCGTTCCTGAATCAGCTGATCATCGACCTGAACGAGATGACGCAGGCGACCTGCCTGATCGTCACGCACGACATCAACACCGCGCGCACGGTTCCGGACAACATCGGCCTGCTGTACCACCGGCACCTGGCGATGTTCGGCCCGCGGGAGATGCTGCTGTCCAGCGAGGAGCCGGTGGTCCGCCAGTTCCTGAACGCCCAGCGGATCGGCCCGATCGGGATGTCGGAGGAGAAGGATGCCGACGAGCTCGCGGCCGAGGCGGATCAGGAGCTGCCGCCGCTGCCGCCGATCCCGATCCAGCAACTGCCGAGCAGCGGCGTACTGCGGCCGACCCAGCGCCCACCCGGCCAATGGTGCGAGGACAACGGCGTGACCCCGCCGCCGGGCTCCTTCGCCGGTGAAGTCGTGGGGGCTACGTGACCGCTAGCGCTACCGCCCCGCTGAAGCACGCCGGCTCGCTGTTCGCTTTCGCGCTCGACACCGCCCGGGCCTCGGTCCGCCGGCCGTTCCAGCTGCGCGAGTTCCTCCAGCAGGCCTGGTTCGTCGCCAGCGTGACGATCATCCCGACCGCCCTGGTCGCGATCCCGTTCGGCGCGGTGATCGCGTTGCAGGTCGGTGGGCTGATCAAGCAGTTCGGCGCGCAGGCCTTCACCGGGTCGGCTGCGGTACTGGCCGTGGTCCGGGAGGCGTCGCCGATCGCGACCGCGCTGCTGATCGCGGGCGCCGGCGGCTCGGCCATCTGCGCCGATCTGGGCGCGCGCAAGATCCGCGAAGAGCTCGACGCGATGATGGTGCTCGGCATCGACCCGATCCAGCGCCTGGTCGTCCCGCGGGTGCTGGCCACCATGCTGGTCGCGTTCTTCCTGAACGGTTTCGTCAGCGTGGTCGGCGTGATGGGCGGCTACGTCTTCAACGTGGTCCTGCAGGACGGTACGCCCGGTAGCTATATAGCCTCGTTCACGGCGCTCGCCCATCTGCCCGACCTGTGGCAGGGCCAGGCGAAGGCGCTGGTGTTCGGCTTCATCGCCGCGGTGGTCGCCTCCTACAAGGGCATGAACGCCGGTGGTGGCCCGAAGGGCGTCGGCGACGCTGTGAACCAGTCCGTCGTGATCACCTTCATGCTGCTGTTCGTCGCGAACTTCGCGATGACGGCGATCTACTTCCAGCTCGTACCGCCGAAGGGGGCCTGATGTCCGCCCTTGTCGACACCCTGGTGAAGAAGCCGCTCAACTCGCTGGACCGGCTGGGTGAGCAACTCGCCTTCTACCTCAAGGCGCTGGCCTGGTCCGGTAAGTCGATCACCCGCTACCGCAAGGAGATCCTGCGGCTGCTGGCCGAGGTGACGCTCGGCACCGGCGCGCTCGCCGTGATCGGCGGCACCGTCGGCGTGATCACCTTCCTGGCCTTCTTCACCGGCACGGAGGTCGGCCTGCAGGGCTACTCGGCGCTGAACCAGATCGGTACGTCGGCCTTCGCCGGCTTCGTCAGCGCCTACATCAACACCCGCGAGATCGGCCCGCTGATCGCCGGCATCGCGCTGGCCGCGACCGTCGGCTGCGGCTTCACCGCCCAGCTCGGAGCGATGCGGATCAGCGAGGAGATCGACGCCCTCGAGGTGATGGCGATCCCGTCCCTGCCGTACCTGGTCACCACCCGGATCATCGCCGGGCTGATAGCGGTCATCCCGCTGTACGTCGTCGGGTTGCTTTCGTCGTACTTCGCCACCCGTCTGACCGTGACGAAATTCTACGGTCAGAGTACGGGGACCTATGACCATTATTTCCATCTGTTCTTACCACCGGGCGATGTGCTCTGGTCGTTCGCCAAGGTGCTCGTCTTCGCCGTCCTGGTGATCCTGGTGCACTGCTACCACGGCTACCACGCGACCGGCGGTCCGGCGGGAGTGGGCGTCGCCGTCGGGCGCGCAGTACGGACCTCGATCGTCGTCATCAACGTCGTCGACCTGCTGATGTCGATGGCGATCTGGGGTACTACGACCACGGTCAGGCTGGCGGGGTAGCGCGATGACCAGACGACTCCTCGGCACAGCCTTCATCGGGTTGCTCTGCTTCCTGCTCTGGCTCACCTACGCCTTCTACGCGAAGGTCTTCACCGACACCGTCGAGGTGAAGCTGCAGACCAGCCACATCGGCCTGCAGCTGAACCGGCAGGCGGACGTGAAGCTGCGCGGCATCATCGTCGGCGAGGTCCGCGAGGTCTCCACCGACGGCGACTTCGCGACCGTGCACCTGTCGCTGAAGCCGGACCAGGTGAAGGAGATCTCCAGCCAGGTCAGCGCGCGGATCCTGCCCAAGACGCTGTTCGGCGAGAAGTACGTCGCCCTGGTGCCGCCGCCCGCACCGGCCGGCCGGGCCATCCGTGCCGGTGACGTGATCGCACGCGACAAGACCGCGGTCGGCATCGAGATCGAGAAGGTACTCAACGACGCGCTGCCGTTGCTGCAGGCAGTCGACCCGGCCGATCTGAACGCCACCCTGAACTCGCTGGCGACGGCGCTGGAGGGTCGCGGCAGTGAGATCGGCGAGACGCTCACCCAGCTCGATGGCTACCTGAAGAAGCTGAACCCGAACGTGCCGAACCTGATCGCGGCGCTGACCAAGCTGACCCAGGTGTCCGCGATCTACGGCGATGTCACGCCCGACCTGGTCCGGGCGCTGCGCAACCTGACCATCACCGGCAACACGGTGGTGGAGAAGGAGAAGCAGTTGCAGACCTTCTTCACCGACGTCCAGACCGTGTCGACGACCGCGAACACCTTCCTCAAGGAGAACGAGGACCGGGTGATCCGGCTCGGCGAGGTGAGCCGGCCGGTGCTCGACCTGCTCGAGCGGTACTCGCCGGAGTTCCCCTGCTTCCTCAAGGTGATGACGGACACCGCGCCGATCCTGAACGACACGTTCCGGAACGGTGCGCTGAACATCAACCTCGAGCTGATCACCAACCAGCCCACGCCGTACCAGCCGAACGAGCTGCCGACGTACAAGGATCGCCGCGGCCCGACCTGCGTCGGCAAGAACTACAGCCACCCGGGCGCGCATCCGGGCCCGTACACGCAGGACAACCCGGCGCCGTACATCACCGGTGCGGACGGCGTGATCGGCGACCACCACAAGAACACCCGCTTCCCGGTCAACCTGCAGCTGAACCGGGCGATGCCCGGCTTCGCGATGGACACCGGTGGCGCGGGCACACCCGCGGAGCAGAAGGTGATCGACTCTTTCGCCGGACCCGCGATGGGGATCCCGGCCAGCGAAGTACCGGATCTGACCACGCTGATGATCGGCCCCTTGGTCCGCGGAGGGCAGGTGAACCTCAAATGAAGCTGCTCGACAAGAAGACCTCGATCGACACCGTGCGGCTGGCGATCTTCGTCGTCGTCACCACCATCGCGACCGCGCTGCTGGCCGTCACCATCGGCAATATCAGCTTCAACGCGACGACGAAGTACCGGGCCGTGTTCACCGACGTGGTCGGGCTGAACAAGGGTGACGACATCCGGGTGGCCGGCGTGAAGGTCGGGCAGGTCGACAAGATCGCGATCTATCAGGACAAGCTGGCGATGGTCAGCTTCAGCGTCGACTCCGACCAGGTGCTCGACACCAGCACCCGCGCGACCATGCGCTACCGCAACCTCGTCGGCAACCGGTACATCGCGCTCGCCGAGGGCGTCGGTGGCGGGACCCGGATGAAGAAGAACGGGATCATCGACAAGGACCGGACGGCGCCCGCGCTGGACCTGTCGGTGCTGTTCAACGGGTTCAAGCCGCTGTTCACCGCGCTGACGCCCAAGGACGTGAACCAGTTCGCGTTCGAGGTGATCAAGGTGCTGCAGGGCGAAGGCGGCACGATCGAGAGCCTGCTGGCCCGGACGGCCTCGCTGACCACCACGCTGGCCGACTCCGACCAGGTGATCGGCGACCTGATCACCAACCTGACCTCGACCCTGCAGATCGTCTCGCAGCGGCAGCAGAACTTCTCCCAGCTGCTGGTCAACCTGCAGCAGTTCATCACCGGACTGAGCCAGGACATCAACCCGATCCTCGGTTCGCTCGGCTCGATCAACTCGCTGAACACCAAGACCGCGGGCCTGCTGCAACAGACCCGGGTGCCGCTGAAGGCGGACCTGGACCGGCTGCGGCAGGTGTCCACCACGCTCGACGACACTCAGGGGATCTGGGTGAAGACGCTGCAGAACATGCCAGGCAAGCTCGAGACGATGACCCGGACCGCGTCGTACGGGTCGTGGTTCAACTTCTACCTGTGCGGCTTCGACGGCAACGTCACGCTGCCGCTGGGCACCCGGATCCCGATCAGCCATGACGTGAACTCCGCGAGGTGTGCCAAGTGACCCCCATCGAATGCCAGGCACGCATCTCCGGCGCCCAGACGGGCACCTCGCTGCGTTGTCGGAGGGTCACGATGAACCCCGCATCGAGACCCTCCTCCGCCTTGCGATGCACCCGCCTGGACACCGGAGCTACGCACCTGACTTCCGATGGGGGCCACTTGTGAAGCCGTTCCGCGAGCAGAACCAGGTCACCATCGGCGTGGTCGGCCTGACCGTGATCGGGCTGATCATGCTGGCCGCGTTCAAGGCCCAGGACCTGCCGCTGATCGGCGGCGGGACCAAGTACTCCGCGCAGTTCTCCGAGGCCGGTGGGCTGAAGCCGAACGACGAGATCCGGGTAGCCGGCGTCCGGGTCGGCCAGGTGCGCAAGGTCGAGCTGGACGGCACTCACGTCCGGGTCGACTTCGTCGTCGACCGCGGCGTCAAGCTCGGCGACAAGACCGGCGCCGAGATGAAGATCAAGACGCTGCTCGGGCAGAAGTACCTGAAGCTCGATCCGGCGGGGGAGGGCGAGCTCAAAGAGGGCTCCGAGATCCCGCTGGCCCGGACGATCTCGGCGTACGACGTCGTCGACGCGTTCACCGATCTGGCCAACACCACCGAGCGGATCGACACCGCGCAGCTCGCGAAGGCCCTGGACACCTTGTCGTCGACCTTCAAGAACACCCCCGAAGAGGTGCAGGCGTCGCTGACCGGGCTGTCCCGGCTGTCCCGCAACGTCGCCAAGCGCGACGAGGAGCTGAAGAAGCTGCTCCAGCACTCCAACGTGGTCACCAAGGTCCTTGCCGACCGCAACCAGCAGCTGATCAAGCTGATGAAGGACGGCAACACCGTGTTCCAGGCGGTGCAGGCGCGCCGGGTGCTGATCCACCAGCTGCTCGTCTCGACCCAGAAGTTGTCCGCGCAGATCACCGCGCTGGTCCGGGAGAACCGCAAGGACCTGGCGCCGACGCTGCAGAAGGTGAACGCGGTGCTGGCCACCCTGCTGAAGAACCAGAACGCGCTGGACGCCAGCATCCGCGGGCTTGCGCCGTTCGCGCGGGTCTTCACCAACACCCTCGGTACCGGGCCGTGGTTCGACACGTACGTGCAGAACCTGGTGCCTGTACCGGAGATCCCATTGCCTCAGGTCCCCATCCCCGGGCTGCCGCCGATCCTTGGGGGTGGGGGCCGATGAAGCTCGCATCCTTGTCCCGGCTGATCGCCATCGGTGTCGTGCTGATCGTGCTCGCCGTCAGCGTGATCTCGTTGTGGCCGAATCCCGAGCGGGTCTCGGCGACGGCGTACTTCCCGCGCGCGGTCAGCGTCTACCCGGGCTCCGACGTCCGGATCCTCGGCATCAAGGTCGGCGAGATCGAGAGCGTGACGCCGGCCGGGCGCGCGGTCCGGGTGAAGTTCTGGTGGGAGGCCAAGCACAAGGTCCCCGCGAACGCGAAGGCGGTGATCGCGTCACCGTCGATCGTCGCGGACCGGTACGTCCAGCTCACCCCGGCGTACTCCAAGGGTGACGTGATGGCCGACGGCGCGCAGATCCCGCTGGATCGGACCGCCGTACCGCTGGAGCTCGACCAGATCTATCAAAGCCTCAACGACCTGTCCGTCGCGCTCGGTCCGAAGGGTGCCAACGACCAGGGCGCACTGTCGCGGCTGCTCGACGTGTCCGCAGCCAACCTGAACGGCCAAGGCGCCAAGCTGAACCAGACCATCACCGACGTGTCGACGCTGACCCAGACGCTGGCCGGCAACTCCAAGAGCCTGTTCAGCACGGTCCGGCAGTTGCAGACGTTCGTCTCCGCGCTGGCCGCCAACGACACCCTGGTGAAGCAGTTCAACATGAACTTCGCCGCCACCTCGACCACGCTGGCCGGCGAACGGAAGGATCTCGCGCTTGCGCTGTCCACGCTCGCGACGGCGCTCGGCGAGGTCGCCTCGTTCGTCAAGGACAACCGCGCGCTGTTGAAGACCACCATCTCCGGTGCCACCGACATCTCCCAGATCCTGGTCAAGGAGAAGGCGGCGCTGGCCGAGATCATCGACACCGCGCCGCTCGGCTTGGGCAACCTGGCCCGCGTCTACAACCCGCAGTACGGCACGCTGGACCAGCGGATGAATATGGCCCAGCTGGACGACCCGGCGACCTTCATCTGCTCGCTGCTGCTCCAGGCCAACCAGCCGCTGTCGACCTGCTCGGCGCTCAAGCCGGTCCTCAGCGCGCTGCCGAAGCTCCCGTTGCTGAGCAGCATCACCGGCTCAGGCGGACCAGCCGGTACGCCGTGGGCGCGCGCCCCGCTGCCCAAGTTGCCCAGCCCTGACCCAGTCGACGAGACGCTCGGCGGCCTGGTCCCGGGAGCTGCCCGATGAAGCGCCTTCGCCGTACTGCGGTGGTCGCCGGCGTTGTCGCGATGGCGACTCTCCTGAGCGGCTGCGACTTCAGCGTCTACTCGTTGCCGTTGCCGGGTGGCGCCAAGATCAAGGGACCGGCGTACACGGTGACGGTGGAGTTCACCGACGTCCTGGACCTGGTGCCGAAGTCCTCGGTGAAGGTCGACGACGTCACCGTCGGCACGGTCGAGAAGGTCTGGCTGGAGGGGTACGTCGCCAAGGTCCGGGTCAAGCTGCCGAAGAGCCTGGAGCTGCCGGACAACGCGCGGGCGACGATCCGGCAGACCAGCCTGCTGGGCGAGAAGTTCGTCTCGCTCGCGCCGCCGTCGGGCCTCGAGAAGCCGCACGGCAAGCTGGAGAACGGCGAGCTGATCCCGCTCTCGCGGACGACCAGCAACGTCGAGGTCGAGGAAGTCCTGTCGGCGCTCTCGCTGCTGCTGAACGGCGGTGGCGTGGCGCAGCTGCAGATCATCACCCAGGAGCTGAACAAGGCCCTGACCGGGAACGAGCCGGCCATCCGCAGCGTGCTGACCCAGCTGAACACGTTCGTCGGCACGCTGGACCAGAACAAGCAGAAGATCGTCACCGCGATCGCCGCCGTCGACCAGCTGGCGAAGAAGCTGAACGCGCAGAAGACGACACTCGCGACCGCGATCGACTCGTTGCCGAAGTCAATCGCCACCCTGGACAAGCAGCGGGCCGCGCTGGTCAAGACGCTGCAGGCGCTGGCCGGACTCGGCAACACCGCGACCAGGGTGATCACCGCGTCGCAGAAGGACCTGGTCGCCAACCTGCAGTCGCTCTACCCAGTGCTGACCAAGCTCGTCGAGGCCGGCGAGAACCTGCCGAAGGCGCTCGAGCTGCTGTTCACCTACCCGTTCCCGGACGCCGCGGCCAAGGCGGTCAAGGGTGACTTCACCAACCTGAACATCACCCTCGACGTGAACACGCAGAAGGCGCTGAAAGGCCTGCTCGGGCTGAACCTGCCGACCACCGGCCTGACCATCCCGACGATCCCGGTCAACGTGCCCTTCAGCAATCCGCCGAAGACCGGCGGGCTGCCGCCGCTGCCGGTCCCGACCGGGACGGCGACCAGCTGCATCACCCTGCTCGGGCTGCCAGTCTGTACGCAGAAGCTGAACCGGTCCGCGTTCGACCCCGAACTCGCGAAGGTCCTGATGCCGGGGGTGGCCAAGTGATCACCAGAACCGTCCGGATCCAGCTGATGATCTTCCTGCTGATCACCCTGGTCGGCGTCGCCTATGTCGGCGGCAAGTACGCCCAGGTCGACCAGCTGGTGTTCGACGACGACTACACCGTCAGCGCCAGCTTCGCCGAGTCCGGCGGCATTTTCTCCGGCGCCGAGGTGACGTACCGCGGCCAGCCGGTCGGCCGGGTCGGCGAGCTCAAGCTGCTGTCCGACGGTGTCGAGGTCAACCTGGACATCGAGAAAAAGACCAAGATCCCGAACGACCTGCTCGCGGTGGTCGCGAACCGGTCCGCGATTGGCGAGCAGTACGTCGACCTGCAGCCGCGTCGCGACGGCGCTCCGTACCTGCAGGACCGCTCGAAGATCTCCCGGGAGAACACGGTCCTGCCGATCGACACCACCGAGCTGCTGCTGAACCTGGACCAGCTGGTGAATTCGGTCGACAAGAACAGCCTGAAGACCACCGTCAAGGAGCTCGGCGACGCGCTCCGCGGCCGGGGTACCGACCTGCAGAAGATCATCGACAGCTCCGGCACGCTGATCGACGACGCCGACGCGAACATCCTGCAGACGATCAAGCTGATCAACGACGGCAACACCGTGCTCGCCACCCAGGTGGCCAGCGGGGACGCGATCAAGACCTGGGCGAAGAACCTGGCGCTGCTGTCCGACACCCTGGTCAACTCCGATTCGAACCTGCGCTCGGTGATCGACAACGGCTCAGGGGCGTCGACCCAGCTGACCGCGCTGATCTCGGAGAACCGCGCCGACATCGCGGTGCTGCTCGGTAACCTGCTGACGGTGAGCGAGCTGACCGCAGTACGGCTGGATGCCGTCGAGCAGCTGCTGGTGGTCTATCCGGCGGTGGCGATGGGCGGGTACGTCGTACCGGGCAAGGATCCGGGGACCGGGCATTACGACGCGCACTTCGGGCTGGTGCTCGGCTTCAGCCCGCCTGCCTGCCGGGCCGGCTACAACGGCACGGACAAGCGCGTTCCGCAGGACACCAAGGGCATCCCGGCGAACACCAAAGCCGGCTGTACCGCGCCGCCGGGGTCCGGTGTCAACGTCCGAGGTGCCCAGAACAAGCCGACCCCGTCGACGCGGTCGGACGCGAACAGGATCGGGTACGGCGTCGGGTACGACCCAGCCACGGGTGCGGCCGGCGGCAAGGACGGGATGCCCGAACTGGTGCTCGGCTCGACCGGTGGCCAGGAGGAGATGCTCGGCAAGGACTCCTGGAAGGCCCTCATCCTCGGACCGGTGACTGAGAAGTGACCGCCACCCGGAAAGGCCCGGTGATCCTGGCGTGGGCGCTCAGCGTGCTCGTGCTGGTCGCTCTCGTCGGCGCGACGCTGTCCGTGGTCGCGTTGCGCGGCCAGGACACGCGCAAGAGTGATCGCGAGGGTGCGATGAAGGCGGCCCGGCAGTTGGCGCTGGACTTCACGACGTACGACTACGAGAGCTGGGATGCCGACGCGCAGCGGGTGCTGGACGACTCCACCGGGCAGTTCAAGGAGGAGTTCAAGTCGGGATCGGACTCGGTGAAGACCGAGGTGGTGGCGAACAAGGCGACCTCCAAGGGCGATGTGAAGGAGGCCGCGGTGGTGTCGAACGACAAGGACTCGGCGCAGGTCCTGGTGATCGTGAACGCGGTCGTCACCAATACCGCGTCCAAGGACGGCGTCGAGCGGCGCTACCGGATCAAACTCGACCTGATCCGCGAGAAGAACCGCTGGCTGACCGCCGACTTCCAGGTGGTCGGCTGATGCCCCGCCGGATCGCCGGCCAGCGCCGCCCCAAGCGGGATCACGAGGGTACTGCGGAGTCATTTGAAGTGACTCAGGCCACACCGGAGGCTTCAGAGCAGGCCTCGGAGCTCCCCGGCGACACGCCGACTATTACGCAGAGCGACGAGCAGCCAGTCTCGAAGCGGGTCGAGCCCGCCGCTGATCAGGCCTCCGAGCAGGCAGAGCCGGAGGCGAAGTCGGACGACCTGCCGGCGGGCTCCCGCTCTCGCGTCAGCGTCGTACTCGCGTCGGCGCTCGGGATCCTGCTGGTGCTGATCATGGCGCTGGCGGGTGTGCTCGGGGTGAAGGCCTGGAAGGGCAAGGAGGCCGAAGATGCCCGCGGGCAGGCGGCCGCGGCCGGGCGGAAAGCGGCCGAGACGGCGCTCAGTTACGACTACCGCACGCTCGACAAGAGCTTCGCGGACGCCCGGGCGACGATGACGCCCGACTTCGCCGGCAAGTTCGACGCCACCGCCAAGGTGGCCGGCGAACTGGCCACCAAGACCAAGGCGACCGTCCGGGCCGAGGTACGCGAGGTCGGCGTACGGGACGGGGACGCCGACCGGGTCACGCTGATCATCTTCGTCAACCAGACCACCACCAGCACGATCACGCAGGGTAAGCCCCGGATCGATCTGAACCGGACCAGATTCACGATGGTCCGAAACGGGGATCAATGGCTGGTCCAGGAGATCGCCGGACTGTAGTCTCTTTGTGACTCCGGACAGGACGTGCCGGGCGGCTCGCGGGTGATCTACCCGCTGGAGAACCCGGGTCGATCCTTGACGGAGTGGGCGGTCCGAAGGCATAGTATCGGACCCCATTGGACAGGCTTGCCCTGATCGGGTAGCCTATTGCTTTGCGCTGCCTTTAACCACCCCTGGTTCGGCTCAAAACTTGACTAGGGTCGTTTGGCGTGCGCTCCCAGCACCGAAGTGCCAGCATCGAAGTTACTTTGCGAGCCCGTGGAAGGACGCCCCTTGGTCGCCTCGCGCAACCCTCAGTCCGACAGTATTACCGACGTTTCCGGCTCACCACGCCGCATCTCCTTCGCAAAGATCTCCGAGCCTCTCGAGGTTCCGGATCTTCTTGCGCTGCAGGTGGACAGTTTCGACTGGCTGGTCGGAAACGAAACCTGGCAGGCCAGGGTGGCCGCCGCCGAGGCGGAGGGACGGACTGATCTGTCCTCCCCGTCCGGCCTGGAGGAGATCTTCGAAGAGATCTCCCCGATCGAGGACTTCAGCGGCACCATGTCGCTGTCGTTCCGCGACCACCGGTTCGAGCCCCCGAAGAACACGGTCGACGAGTGCAAGGAGCGTGACGTCACCTATTCGGCGCCGCTGTTCGTCACCGCCGAGTTCATGAACAACGAGACCGGCGAGATCAAGAGCCAGACCGTCTTCATGGGTGACTTCCCGTTGATGACGCGCAAGGGCACGTTCGTGATCAACGGCACCGAGCGTGTCGTCGTGTCCCAGCTGGTTCGCTCGCCCGGTGTGTACTTCGAGCGCACGCCGGACAAGACGTCGGACAAGGACATCTTCACCGCCAAGATCATCCCGTCGCGCGGTGCGTGGCTGGAGTTCGAGGTCGACAAGCGCGACATGGTGGGCGTGCGGCTGGACCGCAAGCGCAAGCAGAACGTCACCGTGCTGCTCAAGGCGCTCGGCTGGACCGACGCGCAGATCCTCGAGGAGTTCGGCGAGTACGAGTCGATCCGGCTCACCCTGGAGAAGGACCACACGTCCGGCCAGGACGACGCGTTGCTCGACATCTACCGCAAGCTGCGCCCCGGCGAACCGCCGACGCGCGAGGCTGCCCAGGCGCTGCTGGACAACTACTACTTCAACGGCAAGCGCTACGACCTGGCCAAGGTCGGCCGGTACAAGATCAACAAGAAGCTCGGCCGTGACGAGACGCACGACACCGCCGTTCTGACGATCAACGACATCGTCGCGACGATCAAGTACCTGGTCGCGCTGCACGAGGGCAAGACCGAGCTGGCCGCGCCGCAGGGCGAGATCGTCGTCGAAGAGGACGACATCGACCACTTCGGCAACCGTCGTCTGCGCACCGTCGGCGAACTGATCCAGAACCAGCTCCGCACCGGCCTGGCCCGGATGGAGCGCGTGGTTCGCGAGCGGATGACGACTCAGGACGTCGAGGCGATCACGCCGCAGACGCTGATCAACATCCGCCCGGTGGTCGCGGCGCTGAAGGAGTTCTTCGGAACCTCGCAGCTGTCGCAGTTCATGGACCAGACCAACCCGATCGCGGGTCTGACCCACAAGCGCCGCCTGTCGGCCCTCGGCCCGGGTGGTCTGTCGCGTGAGCGGGCCGGCTTCGAGGTCCGCGACGTGCACCCGTCCCACTACGGCCGGATGTGCCCGATCGAGACCCCGGAAGGCCCGAACATCGGCCTGATCGGCTCGCTCGCGACGTACGGCCGGGTGAACCCGTTCGGGTTCGTCGAGACGCCGTACCGCAAGGTCGTCGACGGCCGGGTCACTGATCAGGTCGACTACCTGACCGCGGACGAGGAGGACCGGTTCGTCATCGCTCAGGCCAACGCGGCACTGACCGACGACGACGTGTTCGCCGAGGACCGGGTGCTGGTCCGCCGGCGCCACGGTGAGGTCGAGCTCGTGCTGGTCGACGACGTGGACTACATGGACGTCTCGCCGCGCCAGATGGTGTCGGTCGCGACGGCGATGATCCCGTTCCTCGAGCACGACGACGCCAACCGCGCCCTGATGGGCTCCAACATGCAGCGCCAGGCCGTTCCGCTGATCACCGCGGACGCCCCCCTGGTCGGTACCGGCATGGAGTTCCGCGGAGCGGTCGACGCCGGTGACGTGCTGGTGTCGGAGAAGGCCGGTGTGATCAAGGAGGTCTCGGCCGATCTGATCGAGGTCGCCGCCGACGACGGCACGTACCAGACGTACCGGCTGCAGAAGTTCCGTCGCTCGAACCAGGGCACCTGCATCAACCAGCGCCCGCTGGTCGACGCCGGGCAGCGGGTCGAGGTCGGCTCGCCGCTGGCCGACGGTCCGTGCACCGACGAGGGCGAGATGGCTCTCGGCCGGAACCTGCTCGTGGCATTCATGCCGTGGGAGGGTCACAACTACGAAGACGCGATCATCCTCAGCCAGCGGGTCGTGCAGCAGGACCTGCTGACCTCGATCCACATCGAGGAGCACGAGGTCGACGCTCGCGACACCAAGCTGGGCCCGGAAGAGATCACCCGCGACATCCCCAACGTCTCCGACGAGATGCTGGCGGACCTGGACGAGCGGGGCATCATCCGGATCGGCGCCGAGGTCACCACCGGTGACATCCTGGTCGGCAAGGTCACGCCCAAGGGTGAGACCGAGCTGACCCCGGAGGAGCGGCTGCTGCGCGCGATCTTCGGTGAGAAGGCGCGCGAGGTGCGCGACACCTCGCTGAAGGTGCCGCACGGTGAGAACGGAACCGTCATCGGGGTCCGCGTCTTCGACCGCGACAACGGCGACGAACTGCCGCCGGGCGTGAACCAACTGGTGCGCGTGTACGTCGCGCAGAAGCGCAAGATCTCCGTCGGTGACAAGCTCGCCGGACGCCACGGCAACAAGGGCGTCATCTCGAAGATCCTGCCGGTCGAGGACATGCCGTTCATGGAAGACGGCACCCAGGTCGACATCATCTTGAACCCGCTGGGCGTGCCCGGCCGGATGAACGTCGGTCAGGTGCTCGAGACCCACCTCGGCTGGGTGGCCAGCCGCGGCTGGAAGGTCGACCCGGACAGCACCGAGGACTGGGCCCAGCGGCTGATCAAGATCGGCGCCGGCGAAGCCGAGCCGTTCACCAACGTCGCCACCCCGGTCTTCGACGGCGCGCGGGAAGAAGAGGTCACCGGCCTCCTCGGCTCCACGCTGCCGAACCGTGACGGCGACCGGATGGTCGACAGCACCGGCAAGGCCAACCTGTTCGACGGCCGCTCGGGTGAGCCTTTCCCGCAGCCGGTCGGCGTCGGCTACATGTACATGCTGAAGCTGCACCACCTGGTGGACGACAAGATCCACGCCCGCTCGACCGGTCCGTACTCGATGATCACCCAGCAACCGCTGGGTGGTAAGGCGCAGTTCGGTGGTCAGCGGTTCGGCGAGATGGAGGTGTGGGCCCTCGAGGCCTACGGTGCCGCCTTCGCGCTGCAGGAGCTGCTCACGATCAAGTCCGATGACGTTGTCGGTCGCGTCAAGGTGTACGAAGCGATCGTCAAGGGCGAGAACATCCCGGAGCCGGGTATCCCGGAGTCCTTCAAGGTTCTGGTCAAGGAAATGCAGTCCCTGTGTCTGAACGTCGAGGTGCTCTCGTCCGACGGTAGTCGGGTCGAGATGCGCGACAGCGAAGAGGATGTCTTCCGCGCAGCGGAGGAACTGGGCATCGACCTGTCCCGGCGTGAGCCGAACAGTGTCGAGGAGGTCTGAGCGGGTTGCCGCTTTCGATCAACAACCAACTCACTCAGACCATTTTAGTAACGGGAGATAACACATCGTGCTCGACGTGAACTTCTTCGACGAGCTTCGGATCGGCCTGGCGACCGCGGATGAGATCCGCCAGTGGTCGCACGGCGAGGTCAAGAAGCCCGAGACGATCAACTACCGGACGCTCAAGCCTGAGCGTGACGGTCTGTTCTGCGAGAAGATCTTCGGTCCCACCCGGGACTGGGAGTGCTACTGCGGTAAGTACAAGCGTGTTCGCTTCAAGGGCATCATCTGCGAGCGGTGTGGCGTCGAGGTCACCCGCTCCAAGGTGCGCCGCGAGCGGATGGGCCACATCGAGCTGGCCGCGCCGGTCACCCACATCTGGTACTTCAAGGGTGTCCCGTCGCGACTCGGCTACCTGCTCGACCTCGCCCCGAAGGACCTCGAGAAGGTCATCTACTTCGCGGCGTACATGATCACCGATGTCGACGACGAGGCGCGGCACCGCGACCTGTCGTCCCTGGAGGGCCGGACCGACGTCGAGCGCAAGCAGCTCGAGGGCCGGCGCGACAACGACATCGAGACCCGGATGAAGAAGCTCGAGGAGGACCTCGGCCAGCTCGAGGCCGAGGGCGCGAAGGCCGACGTTCGCCGCAAGGTGAAGGAAGGCGCCGAGCGTGAGGTCAAGCAGCTGCGCGACCGTGCGCAGCGCGAGATCGACCGCCTCGACGAGGTCTGGAGCCGGTTCAAGAACCTCAAGGTCCAGGACCTGGAGGGCGACGAGATCCTGTACCGCGCCATGAAGGAGCGGTTCGGCAAGTACTTCGAGGGCGCGATGGGTGCCGCCGCGATCCAGCGGCGCCTGCAGACCTTCGACCTCAAGGCCGAGGCAGCCAGCCTGCGCGAGACGATCAAGACCGGTAAGGGCCAGCGCAAGACGCGGGCGCTGAAGCGGCTCAAGGTCGTCACCGCGTTCCTGGCCACCAACAACAGCCCGATGGGCATGGTGCTCGACTGCGTCCCGGTGATCCCGCCGGACCTGCGGCCGATGGTCCAGCTCGACGGTGGCCGGTTCGCCACCTCCGACCTGAACGACCTGTACCGCCGGGTGATCAACCGCAACAACCGGCTCAAGCGCCTGCTCGACCTGGGTGCGCCGGAGATCATCGTCAACAACGAGAAGCGGATGCTGCAGGAGGCCGTCGACGCGCTGTTCGACAACGGCCGCCGTGGGCGTCCGGTCACCGGCCCGGGCAACCGGCCGCTGAAGTCGCTGTCCGACATGCTCAAGGGCAAGCAGGGCCGGTTCCGTCAGAACCTGCTCGGCAAGCGCGTCGACTACTCCGGCCGTTCGGTCATCGTGGTCGGCCCGCAGCTCAAGCTGCACCAGTGCGGTCTGCCGAAGGCGATGGCGCTGGAGCTGTTCAAGCCGTTCGTGATGAAGCGGCTGGTCGACCTCAACCACGCGCAGAACATCAAGTCCGCCAAGCGGATGGTCGAGCGTCAGCGCGCCCAGGTCTGGGACGTGCTGGAAGAGGTCATCACCGAGCACCCCGTACTGCTGAACCGCGCGCCTACCCTGCACCGGCTGGGGATCCAGGCGTTCGAGCCGCAGCTGATCGAGGGCAAGGCGATCCAGATCCACCCGCTCGTCTGCTCCGCGTTCAACGCGGACTTCGACGGTGACCAGATGGCGGTGCACCTGCCGCTGTCGGCCGAGGCGCAGGCCGAGGCCCGGATCCTGATGCTGTCGACGAACAACATCCTGAAGCCTGCTGACGGCCGTCCGGTCACGATGCCGACCCAGGACATGATCATCGGCATCTACTTCCTGACCATGCTGAAGGAAGGCGCCCTCGGTGAGGGTCGCGCGTTCAGCTCGCTGGCCGAGGCGCTGATGGCCTTCGACCGCGGCGAGCTGTCGCTGCAGGCGAAGATCACGGTGCGGCTCGACCAGGCCGGCGCGCCGGCCGGATCGACCGAGCGCCCGAACGGTGGGTTCTCGCTGGAGACCACGCTGGGTCGCGCGCTGTTCAACGAGGCGCTGCCGAGCGACTACACCTTCGTGGACACCGAGGTCGGCAAGAAGCAGCTGGGCTCGATCGTCAACGATCTGGCCGAGCGCTACTCCAAGGTCCAGGTGGCGAACTGCCTGGACGCGCTGAAGGACCTCGGTTTCCGCTGGGCCACCCGCTCGGGTGTCACGGTGTCGATCGACGACTTCAGCACGCCGCCGAGCAAGCCCGAGATCATGGCTCGCTACGAGTCGCAGGCCGAGAAGGTCCAGAAGCAGTTCGAGCGGGGTCTGATCACCTCGTCCGAGCGGCGGCAGGAACTGATCGAGATCTGGACCGGCGCGAACGCCGAGGTCGGTAAGGCCATGGAGGAGAACTTCGCCAAGGCCAACCCGATCTGGATGATGGTCCACTCGGGTGCGCGAGGCAACATGATGCAGATCCGGCAGATCGCCGGTATGCGTGGTCTGGTGGCCAACCCGAAGGGCGAGATCATCGCCCGGCCGATCAAGTCCAACTTCCGCGAGGGCCTGTCGGTGGTCGAGTACTTCATCGCCACCCACGGTGCTCGTAAGGGTCTTGCCGACACCGCGCTGCGGACCGCCGACTCGGGGTACCTGACCCGTCGTCTGGTGGACGTTTCGCAGGACGTCATCATCCGCGAGGAGGACTGCGGTACCGAGCGCGGCCTGCCGAAGAAGATCGGCGAGCCGGGCGCGGACGGCAAGATCGTGCACGCGGAGAACGTGGAGACCAGCGCCTACGCGCGCACCTTGGCGACGGACACGTCCGACGCCAAGGGCAACCTGGTACTGGCTGCCGGTAGCGACCTGGGCGACGTGTCCATCGCCGCTCTGGTGGCCGCTGGGCTCGAGGAGGTCAAGGTCCGCTCCGTGCTGACCTGTGACGCCAAGACCGGTACCTGCGCTAAGTGCTACGGCCGTTCGCTGGCGACCGGCAAGCCGGTCGACATCGGTGAGGCCGTCGGCATCATCGCGGCGCAGTCCATCGGTGAGCCCGGTACGCAGCTGACCATGCGTACCTTCCACACCGGTGGCGTCGCGGGTGATGACATCACCCACGGTCTGCCGCGTGTTGTCGAGCTCTTCGAGGCTCGTCAGCCCAAGGGCAAGGCGCCGATCGCCGAGGCCGCGGGCCGGATCGCTATCGAGGACACCGACAAGACCCGGAAGCTGGTGCTCACGCCGGACGACGGGGCCGAAGAGGTCGCTTACCCGGTGTCGAAGCGCGGCCGGCTGCTGATCGAGGACGGTCAGCACGTCGAGGTCGGGCAGCAGCTGACGCAGGGTACGCCGGACCCGCAGGAGGTTCTGCGGATCCTGGGCATCCGCAAGGCGCAGGAGCACCTGGTGGACGAGGTCCAGGAGGTGTACCGGTCGCAGGGTGTGGCCATTCACGACAAGCACATCGAGATCATCGTCCGGCAGATGCTGCGCCGGGTCACGGTGATCGAGTCCGGCGAGGCGAACCTGCTGCCGGGTGAGCTGGCGGACCGGCTGATGTTCGAGGCCGAGAACCGTCGCGTCGTGGCCGAGGGCGGCACGCCGGCCTCGGGTCGTCCGGTGCTGATGGGGATCACCAAGGCGTCGCTCGCGACCGAGTCGTGGCTGTCGGCCGCCTCCTTCCAGGAGACGACCAGGGTCCTGACCGAGGCCGCGATCCACGGCAAGTCCGACTCGCTGGTCGGTCTGAAGGAGAACGTCATCATCGGAAAGCTGATCCCGGCGGGTACCGGCATGGACCGTTACCGCAACATCCGGGTGGAGCCCACCGAGGAGGCGAAGGCCGCGATGTACTCGATGGTCGGCTACGAGTCGTACGACTACGACTTCGGCCCGTCCGCCGGGCAGTCGGTCCCGCTCGACGACTTCGACCTGGGCTCGTACCAGAACTGAAGTCCCGCACCACCTGCCGAGGGCGGCACCCCACCAGGGGTGCCGCCCTCGCGGCTTTCCGGGCCCGCTTCAGGTGCCAAGCCCACCTCTGGTGGGCTTGAACACCAAGTGGCGGGCTTGAACAAAGTGTGCCCTGTCCGAGGCCACCAGAAGGTGTCCGAGGTCGCCGCAACTGGACACCCCAGGGAGCCTTGTTGCCCTTGGCAACAAGGGTTTACGGAGGGTGGATCGTTGTAGCGGAAGGGGTTACGGACGAGCCCGGGCTGGCGACACGCCGAGCGTGGTCGGGTCGCTGCGGAGTGTTGCGAGGGGTCGCCGTGGAAGTGTCGGCGGGATGCGCGAAGATGACGCGTATGACGGACCTCCCGCCCTACCTGCAACCGTTCGTGCTGGACGTCGCGCAGGGTGCGGAGCACCGCGTCGACCGGGTCGGGGAGCTGGACTTCCACCGGCCCGCGGGGACGGCGCGGACCGGCGCGATCCTGTTGATCCACGGGGGTCCCGGGCCGGCCGATCTCGAGGTGCGACCGCGCGGGTGGCCGGTCTACCAGGGGTACGCCGCAGCCATCGCCCAGCGCGGCCAGGTGGCCGTCACATTCGACCACAGCCTGATCCGTGGGCTCGACCAGCTGACCACCGCCGCGGACGACGTGGAGGCCGCTGTCGGCCTGCTGCGCGCCGATCCGCAGGTGGATCCCGAGCAGGTCGTGTTGTGGTTCTTCTCCGGTGCCGGACTGCTGGCGGGGGAGTGGCTGGACAGCCGCCCCGACTGGCTCCGCGCCATCGCCCTGAGCTATCCCCTGCTCGCCACCCCGCCCGGTGTCGACGAACTGGTTTCCGCCGCCGAAGTGATCGGCAAACACAAGGACCTGCCGGTGCTGCTGACGAGGGTCGGCCGCGAGCGTGAAGAGCTCGCCGGACCGGTGGCGGAGTTCGTCTCCGCCGGTGGCGCCGCGCTGGACATCATCGACGTACCGAAAGGGCAACACGGCTTCGACATGCTCGACCACAGCGAAGAGTCCCGCGCCGCGGTGACCAAGGCCCTCGACTGGGCCATCGCCCACCTGGGCGAAGACCCCAGCACCCCCAGCCAGCTCCCCATCCCCACCACCACGATCCCAGCCACCACCACCCAACCCTCAAAAATCCCAGCCTCCGCTGCAGCCGGCACAGCAGCGCCGGCCAGCGCGCGGGGCGCCGCAGCCACCACCGGCACCGCCGCCCCGCGGGCGACGGCCGCCGTTGCGGGCGAAGCCGCGCGGGGCGCTGCAGCTCCAGGCGGCATAGCCAGCCCGTCCACCGCCGGTGAGCCCGGACGCTTTGCCGCGCCTGCGCGCCAGACCACCTCCAACGGCGCGGCAGCCGCGTCGAGCGCCAGGGGCGAGGCCGCCACTGAGACCTCCTCCGGCGAAGCGGGGCAGTCCACCTCCGCGGCAGCGCCGGCGGAGACTGCGGCTTCTCGGGTGGTGGGGCGGGAGCATGCGGCGTACGAGGCGCATGATCTGGAGGCTTTCCTGGCCATGTACTCGCCGACGGCTCAGCTTCAGCTGGGTGATGGTGCGGTGATGCGGGGCAGGCGGTCGCTGCGGGAGCACTACCGGCCGCTGTTCGAGGCCGGGCAGGGCAAGCGTGAGCTGGTGCAGCGGATGCTGGTCGGCGACTGGGTGGTCGAGCAGTGGATCACCCACGGCACCGACCACGGACCGACGCCGACGATCTCGCTCTACCAGGTCCAGGAAGGGCTGATCACCGAGGTCCGCTTCCTTGCCTGACAACCTCGATCATCTCGAGCAGTTCGAGCGCACCGCGGCCGACCTGGCGGAGGCCTTCGCGGCCACCGACCCAGCGGCCGCGGTGCCGAACTGCCCGGGCTGGACCGTCGCCGACCTAGCCCTGCACGTCGGCGCCGGTCAGCGCTGGGCCGCCTCGATCCTGCTCAGCGGAACGGCCCAGCAGGTCCCGGAGGTACTCCGCACGACAGCCTCCTGGTCCGACTGGTACGCCGGCACGTCGGCCGCCCTGGTCGCCGCGATCAAAGCGGTCGACCCCGACGAGCCCTGCTGGAACTTCGCCCCGGTCGGCCAGTACGCCGGCTTCTGGGTCCGCAGACGTCTCCACGAAACGGTCGTCCACCTCGTCGACGCCCGGCAAGCCAGATCACCCGACGTGGACCCCGGCATCCCACCGGCAATCGCGGCAGACGGAGTCGACGAGGTATTCGGCGTCTTCCTGCCACGCATGCTGCAGCGCGGCTTCCCGGCGGCGGTCAGCACAGCGGTCGGCGTACGGGCCGTCGACACCGGCGACGAGTGGACGCTGACCCCAACCACACCAGGGCAACCGCCGCAGATCCACCGCGGTCAAGCACAAGGCGCCGCAGTGGTCTCCGGTACTGCGCAAGACCTCCTGCTAGCCCTCTGGCGACGCCTACCCGTCGACCAGTTGACCGTCGACGGCGACCCTCAAGCGGCAGCAGGACTCCTCAGCGGCAAGGTCACGCCATGACGCCGAGCGGCGACGGCTTCCACCCCGGGAACACCTTGCCCGCTTGAGCTTCACTGAGCCCGAGCCGACCCATCACGACCTCGGACAGCAAGTCGCGGTAGTCGTTGGTGCCCGGGACATCGCCTTTATCCAGTACTCCGGGCGCCAACCCCTCCCAGCGCCCGTGCACGCCGCCCTTGACTCCACCACCAAGCACCAGGGCGACTCCACCGTGCCCATGGTCCGTGCCGCTGTTGGCGTTCTGCCCCACTCGTCGGCCGAACTCGCTCATGGTGACCACTGTGGTGTTGTCGAGGTCGGGCCCGAGCTCAGCGGTGAAGGCGGCGAGTGCGCCCGCCACTGTCTTCAGTGAGTTGGTCATGTCGCCACCGTCGACCGTACCGAGGTCTGTGTGCATGTCCCAGCCACCCATGTCGACAGTGGCGACCCGTACTCCGGCCTTGGCTTTGATGGGCTGTGCCAGCGTCGCCAGAGCCGCGCCGAACTCCCCGTCCGGGTAGCCGCGCTCCTTGGCCGGCTTCTGCTGCTGCTTGGCGTAACTCTGTGCCGAAGCCGCAGCCTGCAACGCATCAAGCCCCTGCGCACCTAGCGGATGGTCTATCCCGGTGTAGAGCGTCTCCAGAGCCGACAGCGTCTGCGGGGCGACCCCGTCGATGCCCTTGACGATGAAGTCCTTCAGTGAGGTCAACATGACCGGGTCGGAGGTCCCCAGCAAGGACCGGCTCATCCGGGCGCCGATCCCCAGCCCACGGAACGTAGTACCGGGACCTAGCTCGTGGAGGACTCTGTCGAGCCAGCCGGACTGCACGGAAGTAGTACCGGCTGGGTCTTTCGGGGTGGTGGAGGCCAGGACGCGGTTCCGGAGGGTGTCCGGGCGGCTGAGGATCTCGGCTGCCAACCCGCCGGCGGCCAGGGTGCCTGCGACGGCACCGATGGCCGCCCGGCGGGCCACCGGCGACAAGGTCCTTGGGGCGGAAGGACCGGGCGGCGGCTGGTCGTCCGCAGTGAGGCGGGGACGGTTCGGGGGGACGGGACCGTGTTCCACGAGAGGTTCTCCAGGCGTGGGCGGTGGCTACGACGGGTCCCCGTTATCAGGTCGTTACACCCGACGGCCGTGACTATGCCGCAAACTCCGCCGCCGGAGTCCGGTCCGGCCGGACTTTTACCCCGATCAGACATTTCTCCTGGTTATGGCCGCGGCGGTCAGGCCCGCGGTGAGAGTGCCGCCGAGGATCCGGTAGACTGGCAGTGCGGCTGCGCCTCTGCGTCGCACGGGGTTCCGTTTTGACCGTGCATGAGGCAGCCGCTAGTCTTAACGATCGTGCCCGGGTCATCCTGGGCCGTCATGCGTGCCCCTCGTACTCCGGGACAGCGCGCGTGGCACGGGCTTCTGCCGACAGTCAGAAAGTTTATGACTCCGGCGTGCCTGTGCCTACGCGACACACCCGACCGCGGGGGTCAGGCGCGCAGCAACCGACCGGACGACAGAAAGAGACCTACGCGGTGCCCACCATCCAGCAGTTGGTCCGCAAGGGCCGCCAGGACAAGGTGTCCAAGAACAAGACGCCGGCCCTGAAGGGTTCCCCTCAGCGTCGTGGTGTGTGCACGCGCGTCTACACGACCACTCCGAAGAAGCCGAACTCGGCGCTTCGCAAGGTCGCTCGCGTCCGCCTCACCAGCGGCATCGAGGTCACCGCCTACATTCCCGGCGTCGGCCACAACCTCCAGGAGCACTCGATCGTGCTCGTGCGTGGTGGTCGTGTGAAGGACCTCCCGGGTGTCCGGTACAAGATCATCCGCGGTTCGCTCGACACCCAGGGTGTGAAGAACCGGAAGCAGGCTCGCAGCCGGTACGGCGCGAAGAAGGAGAAGAGCTAATGCCGCGTAAGGGTCCCGCCCCGAAGCGGCCGGTCATCGTCGACCCGGTCTACAGCTCGCCGCTCGTCACCCAGTTGATCTCCAAGATCCTGGTCGACGGCAAGAAGCAGATCGCTCAGAGCATCGTCTACACGGCGCTCGAGGGCACCCGGACGAAGACCGGCACCGATCCCGTGATCACGCTGAAGCGCGCACTGGACAACGTGAAGCCCAGCATCGAGGTGAAGAGCCGCCGCGTCGGTGGCGCCACCTACCAGGTGCCGATCGAGGTCAAGCCCGGTCGCTCGACCACGCTCGCCCTGCGCTGGATGACGTCGTACTCCCGTGCGCGTCGCGAGAAGACGATGTCCGAGCGCCTGATG
This sequence comes from Kribbella catacumbae DSM 19601, assembly GCF_000372465.1. Taxonomy (GTDB): domain Bacteria; phylum Actinomycetota; class Actinomycetes; order Propionibacteriales; family Kribbellaceae; genus Kribbella; species Kribbella catacumbae. The sequence continues at coordinate 39,234 of NZ_AQUZ01000015.1, read as the reverse complement.
AACGAGATCCTGGACGCGTCGAACGGTCTGGGTGCCGCAGTCAAGCGCCGCGAGGACACGCACAAGATGGCCGAAGCCAACAAGGCATTCGCCCACTACCGCTGGTGAGCCGGGGCCCGCTCAGGGCCCCCGCGTTCACTCTTTTGAAGCTAGACAGAAGCGAGAGGTAGACCACCGAGGTGGCCGTACAAATCACCACCGACCTGAGCATGGTGCGCAACATCGGCATCATGGCCCACATCGACGCCGGCAAGACGACGACGACCGAGCGGATTCTCTTCTACACCGGTATCACTTACAAGATCGGTGAGGTCCACGACGGCGCCGCCACGATGGACTGGATGGAGCAGGAGCAGGAGCGCGGCATCACCATCACGTCCGCCGCGACGACCTGCACCTGGAAAGACCACACCATCAACATCATCGACACCCCCGGGCACGTCGACTTCACCGTCGAGGTGGAGCGCTCGCTGCGCGTCCTCGACGGTGCCGTCGCGGTGTTCGACGGTGTCGCCGGTGTCGAGCCGCAGTCCGAGACCGTGTGGCGTCAGGCGGACCGGTACGGCGTACCGCGGATCTGCTTCGTCAACAAGCTGGACCGGACCGGCGCGGAGTTCATGCGCTGCGTCGACATGATCGTCGACCGGCTGGCCGCGGTGCCGCTGGTGCTGCAGCTGCCGATCGGTGCCGAGGCCGACTTCATCGGTGTCGTCGACCTGGTCGGGATGCGCGCGCTGACCTGGCGTGGCGAGACCACGATGGGTGAGGACTACGCCGTCGAGGAGATCCCGGCCACCCACACCGAGATCGCCGCCGAGTGGCGCGACAAGCTGATCGAGACGCTGGCCGAGGCCGACGACGAGATCATGGAGATGTACCTGGAGGGTGAAGACCCGACCCAGGAGCAGATCGTCGCGGCGATCCGGCGGGCGACCATCGCCAGCAAGCTGACCCCGGTGCTGACCGGTACGGCGTTCAAGAACAAGGGCGTCCAGCCGCTGCTCGACGCGATCAACGCCTTCCTGCCGAGCCCGCTCGACGTGCCCGACATCGAGGGCCACGACGTCAAGGACAACGAGGTCGTCGTCACCCGCAAGCCGGCTGACGCCGAGCCGTTCTCGGCCCTGGCGTACAAGATCGCGGCCGACCCGCACCTGGGCAAGCTGACCTTTATCCGGGTGTACTCGGGCAAGCTCGAGACCGGCACCCAGGTCCTGAACCCCACCAAGGGGCGCAAGGAGCGGATCGGCAAGATCTACCGGATGCACGCGAACAAGCGTGAGGAGATCGCGTCGGTCGGCGCCGGCCACATCGTCGCCGTGATGGGTCTGAAGGACACCACCACCGGCGAGACCCTGTGTGACCCGGCCAAGCCGATCATCCTGGAGTCGATGCAGTTCCCGGCCCCGGTGATCTCGGTCGCGATCGAGCCGAAGTCGAAGGCCGACCAGGAGAAGCTGGGTGTCGCGATCCAGCGCCTGGCCGACGAGGACCCGACCTTCCAGGTCCGGACCGACGAGGACACCGGCCAGACGATCATCGCCGGCATGGGCGAGCTCCACCTGGAGATCCTGGTCGACCGGATGAAGCGCGAGTTCCGCGTCGAGGCCAACGTCGGCAAGCCCCAGGTCGCCTACCGCGAGACCATCAAGAAGAAGGTCGAGAAGGTCGACTACACGCACAAGAAGCAGACCGGTGGTTCAGGTCAGTTCGCGCGTGTGATCATCTCCATCGAGCCGACCGCGGTTGAGGCCGGTGGCGAGGGCGGTTACGAGTTCGTCAACGCCGTCACCGGCGGCCGTATCCCGCGGGAGTACATCCCGTCGGTGGACGAGGGCGCACAGGAAGCGATGGAGTTCGGCGTCCTGGCCGGCTACCCGATGGTGGACGTCAAGGTCACGCTGACCGACGGTGCCTACCACGACGTCGACTCCTCCGAGCTCGCGTTCAAGATCGCCGGGTCGATGGCCTTCAAGGATGCCGCCCGCCGGGCGACTCCGGTCATCCTCGAGCCGATGTTCGCGGTTGAGGTCATCACACCCGAGGACTACATGGGTGAAGTGATCGGCGACCTCAACTCACGCCGAGGCCAGATCCAGTCGATGGACGAGGGCCCCGGTGGCAGCCGGGCTATCAAAGCCACGGTGCCGTTGTCCGAGATGTTCGGGTATGTCGGTGACCTGCGGTCGAAGACCCAGGGCCGCGCGTCGTACTCGATGCAGTTCGATTCCTACGCCGAGGTTCCGAAGAACGTGGCGGAAGAGATCATCAAGAAGGCTCGCGGCGAGTAATCTCGCTCCGGACCAACCAACCCACAGCGCGTCGGCGTACGGCGTAAGTCAACATTTTCCAGGAGGGCCCCAGTGGCTAAGGCGAAGTTCGAGCGGACTAAGCCGCACGTCAACATCGGCACCATCGGTCACATCGACCACGGTAAGACCACTCTTACCGCGGCGATCACCAAGGTGCTGCACGACAAGTACCCGACCCTCAACGAGGCGTCGGCCTTCGATCAGATCGACAAGGCGCCGGAAGAGCGTCAGCGCGGTATCACCATCTCCATCGCGCACGTCGAGTACCAGACCGAGGCCCGGCACTACGCCCACGTCGACTGCCCCGGGCACGCGGACTACATCAAGAACATGATCACCGGTGCGGCCCAGATGGACGGTGCGATCCTGGTCGTCGCCGCCACCGACGGCCCGATGCCCCAGACGCGTGAGCACGTGCTGCTCGCCCGCCAGGTCGGCGTGCCGGCGATGGTCGTCGCCCTGAACAAGTGCGACATGGTCGACGACGAGGAGATCCTGGAGCTCGTCGAGCTCGAGGTCCGCGAGCTGCTCTCCGAGCAGGAGTTCGACGGTGACAACGCGCCGGTCGTGCACGTCGCAGCGGCCCCGGCCCTGCAGGGTGACGCGAAGTGGGGTGAGTCGATCATGGAGCTGATGAAGGCGGTCGACGAGTACATCCCGCAGCCGATCCGCGAGATCGAGAAGCCGTTCCTGATGCCGGTGGAGGATGTCTTCACCATCACGGGTCGCGGCACGGTCATCACCGGCCGGATCGAGCGCGGTGTCGTCAAGGTCAACGAGACTGTCGACCTGATCGGCATCCGCCCGGAGAAGCAGACCACCACGGTCACCGGTATCGAGATGTTCCGCAAGCTGCTCGACACCGGTGAGGCCGGCGAGAACGTCGGTCTGCTGCTTCGTGGCACCAAGCGCGAGGACGTCGAGCGCGGCATGGTCGTCATCAAGCCGGGCACCACGACCCCGCACACCAACTTCGACGCTTCGGTCTACATCCTGTCGAAGGAGGAGGGCGGCCGTCACACGCCGTTCTTCCAGAACTACCGGCCGCAGTTCTACTTCCGCACCACGGACGTCACCGGCGTCGTCACGCTGCCCGAGGGCACCGAGATGGTCATGCCGGGCGACAACACCGACATGTCGGTCGAGCTGATTCAGCCGATCGCCATGGAAGAGGGCCTGAAGTTCGCGATCCGTGAAGGTGGCCGCACCGTCGGCGCCGGCCGGGTCACCAAGATCCTCAAGTGATGTCACGAGGTCCGCGAGGGCTCGCACGCTGAGCCCCGCGGACCTCTGCTTTGCACTCAGGATCCGGGGCAAGTCGGGGTCGGTGACCCCGGAACGGTTCCGGATCCCAGAGTGCGAAGCCACCCCGATTGGCATTCCGGTGCCGATCTCTGGCACAATATTCAGGTTGCTCAGGCGAGGTTGCCGGGGCGCGCCCCAGACACGTTCTGGCAGGGTGCGCCGGACCGGAGACCATGCCGAGGTTCCGGTCCGAGACCGGGCCCCGATCTCCATTCCAGGGTCGAAAGTGTGCGGTGACGCGCGTGCCGCGTCCGCGACACACCCGACCGCGGGGGTCGGAGTGACAAAGACGAAGACGAAGAGAAGGACGTAGCGAAGCGATGGCGGGACAAAAGATCCGCATCCGGCTGAAGGCCTACGACCACGAGGTCATCGACAGTTCGGCGCGCAAGATCGTCGACACGGTGACGCGTACTGGTGCGAAGGTTGCTGGCCCGGTGCCGTTGCCGACGGAAAAGAACGTGTTCTGCGTCATCCGCTCGCCGCACAAGTACAAGGACAGCCGCGAGCACTTCGAGATGCGCACCCACAAGCGGCTCATCGACATCATCGACCCCACGCCGAAGACGGTTGACTCGCTGATGCGTCTCGACCTGCCGGCCGGTGTCGACATCGAGATCAAGCTCTGAGGGAAACGCGAAACTTATGAGCAACCAGAAGAACACGCGCGGTCTGCTGGGCACCAAGCTCGGCATGACCCAGACCTGGGACGAGAACAACCGAGTCGTCCCCGTCACCGTGATCCAGGCCGGTCCCTGCGTGGTGACCGGGGTGCGAACCTCGGACAGCCACGGCTACGACGGCGTCCAGATCGCCTTCGGCGACATCGACCCCCGCAAGGTGACCTCGCCGATGCGCGGCCACTTCGAGAAGGCCGGCGTGACTCCTCGCCGCCACCTGCTCGAGCTGCGGACCGCTGACGCCAGCGAGTACACGCTCGGCCAGGAGATCAAGGCCGAGGCGTTCGCCGCGGGCGAGATCGTCGACGTGTCCGCCACCAGCAAGGGCAAGGGCTTCGCCGGTGTGATGAAGCGGCACGGCTTCCACGGCCTCCGCGCCACCCACGGTGTGCACAAGAAGCACCGCTCGCCGGGTTCCATCGGCGGCTGCGCGACCCCCGGCCGTGTCTTCAAGGGAATGAAGATGTCGGGCCGGATGGGCCACGAGAAGGTCACCACGCAGAACGTGACGGTCCACGCGATCGACACCGAGCGCGGCCTGATCCTGCTCAAGGGCGCCGTCCCCGGCCCGAAGGGCGGCCTCGTGCTGATCCGCAACGCCGCGAAGGGAGCTACCAAATGAGCACCGTTGACGTCGTCGTCGTGAAGGGCGACAAGGTCAGCAAGAAGGGCTCCGCGGAACTCCCCGCCGAGCTGTTCGACGTCCAGGTCAACATCCCGTTGATCCACCAGGTCGTCGTGGCGCAGCTGGCCGCGGCCCGTCAGGGCACGCACAAGGTCAAGCGCCGTGGCGAGGTGTCCGGTGGTGGCGCCAAGCCGTACCGCCAGAAGGGCACCGGCCGCGCCCGCCAGGGTTCGACCCGCGCGCCGCAGTTCACCGGTGGTGGCGTCGTACACGGCCCCACGCCGCGCGACTACAGCCAGCGGACCCCGAAGAAGATGATCGCCGCCGCCCTGCGCGGTGCGCTCTCCGACCGGGCCCGTGAAGGCCGCGTCCACGTGGTCGACAAGTTCGTGGACGGCGACGTGCCCTCCACCAAGGCCGCGAAGCTGGTCCTCGCCGAGGTCACCGAGTTCCTCAAGGTGCTCGTCGTGGTCGAGCGGACCGACGACGTGTCGCTGCTCAGCCTGCGCAACGTGCCGACCGTGCACCTGATCGCGGCCGACCAGCTGAACGCGTACGACGTGCTGTGCAACGACGCGGTGATCTTCACCAGCGCGTCGCTGGACGCCTTCGTCGCCGGTACGCCCAAGGGCAAGTCCGTCAAGGCTGTCGCGACGTCGACCGAAGCCGAGCAGGAGGTAGAAGCATGAGCCACGGAGTCAACAAAGACCCGCGGGACGTGCTGCTGCGGCCGGTCGTGAGCGAGAAGAGCTACGGCCTGCTGGACGAGCAGAAGTACACGTTCGAGGTCGCCCCGGACGCCAACAAGACCGAGATCAAGCTCGCGGTCGAGAAGGTCTTCAAGGTCCGGGTCACGTCTGTCAACACTCTCAACCGCAAGGGCAAGCGCCGCCGCACCCGTACGGGCTGGGGCAAGCGTCCTGACGCCAAGCGCGCGATCGTCAGCCTGGCCGGCGACGACCGGATCGACATCTTCGGAGGCCAGTCGTAATGGGTATCCGCAAATACAAGCCGACAACGCCGGGCCGTCGTGGCTCGAGCGTGGCCGACTTCGTCGAGCTCACCCGTTCGACCCCCGAGAAGTCGCTGCTGCGTCCGCTGCCCAAGAAGGGCGGCCGGAACAGCTCCGGCAAGATCACCACCCGGCACCACGGTGGCGGTCACAAGCGGGCGTACCGCCTGATCGACTTCAAGCGGTACGACAAGGACGGCGTGCCGGCCAAGGTCGCGCACATCGAGTACGACCCGAACCGCACCGCCCGGATCGCACTGCTGCACTACGTCGACGGCGAAAAGCGCTACATCCTCGCCCCGGCCAAGCTGGAGCAGGGCACGATCATCGAGAACGGCCCGGCGGCGGACATCAAGGTTGGCAACAACCTGCCGCTGCGCAACATCCCGGTCGGTTCGACGATCCACGCGGTCGAGCTTCGTCCGGGTGGTGGCGCCAAGATGGCCCGCTCCGCCGGTGCCAGCGTTCAGCTGGTCGCCAAGGAGGGCCGGATGGCCACCCTGCGGATGCCGTCCGGCGAGGTCCGGATGGTCGACGTGCGATGCCGCGCCACCCTCGGTGAGGTCGGCAACGGCGAGCAGTCGAACATCAACTGGGGCAAGGCCGGCCGGATGCGCTGGAAGGGCAAGCGCCCGACCGTCCGTGGTGTCGCGATGAACCCGGTTGACCACCCGCACGGTGGTGGTGAGGGTAAGACCTCCGGTGGACGTCACCCGGTGTCCCCATGGGGCCAGCCTGAGGGCCGCACCCGCGGCCGCAAGGAAAGCGACCGCATGATCGTCCGGCGCCGCAAGGCCGGCAAGAAGCGCTGATAGGAGCCGGACAGAATGCCACGCAGCCTGAAGAAGGGCCCGTTCGTCGACCACCACCTGCTCAAGAAGGTGGAGGTGCAGAACGAAAAGGGCACCAAGAACGTGATCAAGACCTGGTCGCGCCGATCGATGATCATTCCCGACATGATCGGCCACACGCTCGCGGTGCACGACGGCCGCAAGCACGTCCCGGTGTTCGTGACGGACGCGATGGTCGGGCACAAGCTCGGCGAGTTCGCCCCGACCCGGACGTTCAAGGGTCACGAGAAGGACGACCGCAAGGCACGGCGTCGCTGACCCCGGTCAGTGATTACGCGCAAGCAACCTACGGAGAGATTCGAACATCATGAGCGTTCAAGAGCGTAGGGCCGTCAGTGCCCGTCGCGAGAGCCTGCTGGGCGAGGAGCCCGGGGCCTTCGCGGTCGCGCGCTTCGTCCGCGTGACGCCTATGAAGGCGCGCCGCGTGGTCGACCTGGTGCGCGGCATGGGCATCGACGATGCACTCGCCACTCTGAAGTTCGCCCCGCAGGCCGCTGCCGCGACCGTGTACAAGGTCGTCGACAGCGCCGCGGCGAACGCCGAGGGCACCGAGCACCTGAGCCGGACCGACCTGGTCGTGGTGAAGGCCTTCGTGGACGAGGGACCGACGCTGAAGCGTCACCGCCCGCGTGCACAGGGCCGGGCCACCCGGATCGACAAGCGGACCAGCCACATCACCATCGTGGTCGGCCCGAAGGTCGAGGTCGAGCAGCCGGCGAAGAAGGCCGACGCCAAGACGGCGGAAGCCAAGAAGGACGACGCCAAGTCGGGCACGGCCAAGAAGGCCACCGCCAAGAAGGCGCCGGCCAAGAAGGCGACCGCCGAAAAGGCTGAGAAGAAGGAGACCCGATAGTGGGCCAGAAGGTTAACCCGCACGGGTTCCGACTCGGCATCAGCACGGACCACAAGAGCCGTTGGTACGCCGACAAGCTCTACAAGGACTATGTGGGCGAGGACGTCAAGATCCGTCGCCTGCTGGGCAAGGGCATGGAGCGCGCCGGCATCTCCCGCGTGGAGATCGAGCGCACCCGTGACCGCGTCCGCGTCGACATCCACACCGCGCGTCCGGGCATCGTGATCGGTCGCCGCGGCGCCGAGGCGGACCGGATCCGGGGCAGCCTCGAGGAGCTCACCGGCAAGCAGGTGCAGCTGAACATCCTCGAGGTCAAGAACGCCGAGGTCGACGCTCAGCTGGTCGCCCAGGGTGTGGCCGAGCAGCTGTCCGGCCGCGTGGCGTTCCGCCGCGCGATGCGCAAGGCGATGCAGACCACCATGCGTGGCGGCGCCCTGGGCATCCGGATCCAGTGCTCCGGTCGTCTGGGTGGCGCCGAGATGTCGCGGTCGGAGTTCTACCGCGAGGGTCGGGTGCCGCTGCACACGCTGCGCGCCGACATCGACTACGGCTTCTACGAGGCCCGTACGACCTTCGGCCGGATCGGCGTGAAGGTCTGGATCTACAAGGGCGACGTCGCCGGGACCCGCGCCGAGCGGGAGGCGCAGGCAGCTGCCCGCGCCGCCACGCAGCAGCGTGGCCGTCCGGCCCGCCGTGACGGTGGTGGCGACCGCGGTGATCGTGGTGGCCGTGGCGGTGACCGTGGTGGTCGTCGTGACGACCGTCGTGACGGTGGCGCGCAGGCCGCGAAGGCCGAGGCCCCCAAGGCCGACGCCCCGGCCGCTGACAAGCCGGCCGAGACGACCGGAACGGAGAGCTGAACCGTGCTCATCCCCCGTAAGGTCAAGCACCGCAAGCAGCACCACCCGAAGCGCTCCGGCGCTGCCAAGGGCGGTACGACGCTGGCGTTCGGTGAGTTCGGCATCCAGGCGCTGGAGAACCACTACGTCACCAACCGGCAGATCGAGTCCGCTCGTATCGCGATGACCCGGCACATCAAGCGTGGCGGAAAGGTCTGGATCAACATCTACCCGGACCGCCCGCTGACCAAGAAGCCGGCCGAGACCCGGATGGGTTCCGGTAAGGGTTCGCCCGAGTGGTGGATCGCGAACGTCAAGTCCGGACGGGTGTTGTTCGAACTGTCCGGTGTCGACGAGGACACCGCTCGCGAGGCGATGCGCCGCGCGATTCACAAGTTGCCGATGAAGTGCCGCTTCATCTCCCGAGAGGCAGGTGAGAACTGATGGCTACCCTGACCGCCGCCGAGCTGCGGAACCTGGGAAAGGACGAGCTTCTGGAGAAGCTCGGTAACGCCAAGGAGGAGCTGTTCAACCTCCGGTTCCAGGCTGCCACGGGTCAGCTGGAGTCCCACGGACGGCTGCGCGCCGTCCGCAAGGACATCGCCCGCATCTACACGGTGCTGACCGAGCGTGCGCTCGGCATCACCGAAGAGGTCGAGGTACCCGCAGCTGACGCTGCTGAAGCCGAGGTCGAGGCCGATGTTGTATCAGATGGCGAGACCGCGGACGACAGTGAAAAGGCCGGGAGCAAGGCATGACCGAGAACGCAGCGAAGGACGAGACCGTGAGCACGACCCAGCAGGCGCGCAGCAGCCGCAAGACCCGTGAGGGCCTGGTGCTGAGCGACAAGATGGACAAGACCGTCACCGTCGAGGTCGAGGACCGGGTCAAGCACAAGCTGTACGGCAAGGTCATCCGTCGCACTCGCAAGCTCAAGGCCCACGATGAGCAGAACGCCGCCGGTATCGGCGACCGGGTTCTCCTGATGGAGACCAGGCCGCTGTCGGCGACGAAGCGCTGGCGCATCGTGGAGATCCTCGAAAAGGCGAAGTGACCAGCCTCGCCTCGCAGTACCCAATCGAAATCACTCGTTCCGCAAGGCTCACCGAGCGTGAGAACCAGCGAGACAACCAGGAGATCAACAGATGATCCAGCAGGAGTCGCGACTGAAGGTCGCCGACAACACGGGTGCCAAGGAGATCTTGTGCATCCGCGTTCTCGGTGGCTCCGGTCGGCGCTACGCCGGTGTCGGTGACACGATCGTCGCCACCGTCAAGGACGCGATCCCGGGTGGCGGCGTCAAGAAGGGCGACGTCGTCAAGGCTGTCATCGTGCGCACCGTGAAGGAGCGCCGGCGTCCGGACGGCTCCTACATCCGGTTCGACGAGAACGCCGCCGTGATCCTCAAGGCCGACGGTGAGCCGCGCGGCACCCGCATCTTCGGGCCGGTCGGCCGGGAGCTGCGCGAGAAGAAGTTCATGAAGATCATCTCGCTCGCTCCGGAGGTGCTCTGAGATGGCAGGCAAGCCCCAGCAGAAGGTGCAGCGGTCGCTGCACGTCAAGAAGGGTGATCTCGTTCGCGTGATCGCCGGCAAGTCCAAGGGCCTCGAGGGCAAGATCATCTCGGTCCTGCCCGAGGCCGAGAAGGTCATCGTCGAAGGCGTCAACCGGGTCAAGAAGCACACCAAGGTGCAGCAGGCCCAGCGCGGCGGCACCACGGGTGGCATCGTCACCCAGGAAGCCCCGATCCACGTCTCCAACGTGATGCTTCTGGTCGAGGTCGAGAAAGACGGCAAGAAGCAGAAGGTGACCACCCGCGTCGGCTACAACCGCGTCGAGGTGCAGAAGCGTCGTCCCGACGGTTCGACGTACACCGGGTTCCGCAGCGTGCGCATCTCACGCCGCACCGGCGAGGAGATCTGATGAGCGTCACAGATACAGCAGTGACCAAAGCGGTTCAGCCGCGGATGAAGACCAAGTACCGCGAAGAGATCGTTGCGAAGCTGAACGAGGAGTTCAACTTCGACAACGTCATGCAGGTGCCCGGCCTCACCAAGATCGTGGTGAACATGGGTGTCGGCGAAGCGGCTCGCGACTCGAAGCTGATCGACGGTGCCATCAAGGACCTGGCCGCGATCACCGGCCAGAAGCCGTCGGTGACCAAGGCCCGCAAGTCGATCGCGCAGTTCAAGCTGCGCGAGGGCATGCCGATCGGCGCGCACGTCACGCTGCGCGGTGACCGGATGTGGGAGTTCCTGGACCGGCTGCTGGCGCTCGCGCTGCCCCGGATCCGCGACTTCCGCGGCCTGTCGCCCAAGCAGTTCGACGGCAACGGGAACTACACCTTCGGCCTGACCGAGCAGGTGATGTTCCACGAGATCAACCAGGACCGGATCGACCGGGTTCGCGGGATGGACATCACCGTGGTGACCACCGCCAAGAACGACGACGAGGGGCGCGCGCTGCTGCGGCAGCTCGGCTTCCCGTTCAAGGAGAACTGACGTGGCGAAGACAGCACTCAAGGTCAAGCAGGCCCGCAAGCCGAAGTTCGCGGTGCGTGGCTACACGCGCTGCCAGCGCTGCGGCCGGCCCAAGGCCGTCTTCCGCAAGTTCGGCCTGTGCCGGATCTGCCTGCGCGAGATGGCGCACCGGGGCGAGCTGCCCGGCGTCACCAAGTCCAGCTGGTGACCATCCGCACGGCCAGCACCGTTCTTTTCTCTACTCAAAATCTAGTCACCGTAGGTCGCCATGAGGCGAAACCACGGCGGGAAAGAGGCCCCAGGCCATGACGATGACCGACCCGATCGCAGACATGCTTACTCGTCTGCGCAACGCCAACCAGGCGTATCACGAGTCGACCCAGATGCCGTACAGCAAGATCAAGCAGGGCATCGCCGACATCCTCCAGCAGGAGGGTTACATCTCCTCCTACAAGGTGGAGGAGCCCAAAGAGGGCACCGTCGGTAAGACCCTGGTCGTTGATCTGAAGTTCGGCCCGAGCCGGGAGCGCTCGATCGCAGGCGTTCGCCGGATCAGCAAGCCCGGCCTGCGGGTGTACGCGAAGTCGACCAATCTGCCCAAGGTGCTCGGTGGCCTCGGCGTCGCGATCATCTCGACGTCGCAGGGACTCCTGACCGACCGGCAGGCCAAGAACAAGGGCGTTGGCGGGGAAGTCCTCGCCTACGTCTGGTGACGAAGAACCGGAAGGAGGACCACTCTCATGTCTCGCATCGGTAAGCTCCCGATCACGGTCCCGGCCGGCGTCGACGTCACGATCGACGGCCAGGCGGTCACCGTGAAGGGCCCGAAGGGCCAGCTCACGCACAGCGTCGCGGAGCCCATCGCGGTCAACCGCGACGAGGACGGCACGATCGCCGTCACCCGTCCGGACGACCAGCGCAAGAGCAAGGAACTGCACGGTCTGTCCCGCACTCTGCTCGCCAACCTGGTGACCGGCGTGACGGACGGCTACGAGAAGAAGCTCGAGATCGTCGGCGTCGGGTACCGCGTCCTGGCCAAGGGACCGACCCAGCTGGAGTTCTCGCTCGGCTACAGCCACACGATCACGGTGGACGCCCCTGAGGGCATCACCTTCGTGGTCGAGGCGCCGACCAAGTTCTCGGTGCAGGGAATCGACAAGCAGTCGGTCGGCGAGGTCGCCGCCAACATCCGCAAGCTGCGCAAGCCCGAGCCCTACAAGGGCAAGGGTGTGCGGTACGCGGGCGAGCAGGTGCGCCGCAAGGTCGGAAAGGCTGGTAAGTAACCATGGCGATCGGATTGCGTCACAACAAGCACTCCGCCAAGAAGACCTCTTCCCGGCTGCGTCGTCAGATCCGCGTCCGCAAGAAGGTCAACGGCACGGCCGACCGGCCGCGGCTGGTGGTCAGCAAGTCGTCGAAGCACCTGTTCGCTCAGGTCATCGACGACGTCGCCGGCGTCACGCTGGTGTCTGCTTCCACCATGGAGGCCGACCTGCGCGGTGCGGAGGCGAACAAGACGGACAAGGCCAAGACCGTGGGTGGCTTGATCGCCGACCGCGCCAAGGCCGCGGGCATCGACGAGGTCGTCTTCGACCGCGCCGGGAACAAGTACCACGGCCGCATCGCGGCCCTGGCCGACGCCGCCCGCGAGGGCGGCCTTGGCTTCTGACATGGCGACACAAAAGGAAGAAGGTAGTTCGAAATGAGCGGAGGCCAGCAGCGTCGCGGAGGCGGCGCCGGTGGTGAGCGCCGTAACCGCGACGGTGGTCGTGGTGCGGCAGCTGACAAGACCGCCTACATCGAGCGCGTGGTAGCCATCAACCGTGTCGCCAAGGTCGTGAAGGGTGGTCGTCGCTTCAGCTTCACCGCCCTCGTGGTCGTCGGCGACGGTGAAGGCACCGTCGGTGTGGGATACGGAAAGGCCAAGGAGGTGCCCGCGGCGATCGCCAAGGGTGTCGAGGAGGCCAAGAAGTCGTTCTTCAAGGTGCCGAGGATCCAGGGCACCATCCCGCACCCGGTGCAGGGCGAGAAGGCCGCAGGCGTTGTGATGCTGCGTCCGGCCGCTCCTGGTACCGGTGTGATCGCGGGTGGCTCGGCGCGCGCAGTACTGGAGTGCGCCGGGATCCACGACATCCTGAGCAAGTCGCTGGGTTCCTCCAACGCGATCAACGTGGTTCACGCCACGGTGGCCGCGCTGCAGGCCCTGGAGACGCCGGAAGCCGTGGCCGCGCGCCGTGGCATGCCGGTCGAGCACGTCGCCCCGGCGGCGCTGCTGAAGGCGCGGGCGGAGGGAATCTCCTGATGGCACGCTTGAAGGTGACCCAGACCCGTTCCGGCATCGGTGGCAAGCAGAACCAGCGCGACACGCTGCGCACCTTGGGCGTCAAGCGGATCGGCGACACCGCCGTCCACGAGGACAAGCCCGAGGTCCGCGGTATGGTCCGTGCGGTTCGCCACCTCATCACCGTCGAAGAGGTTGACTGACATGGCGCTCAAGGTTCATCACCTGCGTCCGGCGCCTGGGGCCAAGACCGCCAAGACCCGCGTGGGTCGTGGTGAAGGCTCCAAGGGCAAGACGGCCGGCCGCGGTACCAAGGGCAGCAAGGCCCGCAACAACATCCCCGAGAACTTCGAGGGTGGCCAGATGCCGCTGCACATGCGGCTGCCGAAGCTGAAGGGCTTCAAGAGCAGGAACCGAGTGGAGTTCCAGGTCGTTAACCTGGACAAGCTCGGACAGCTGTTCCCCGAAGGAGGCGAGGTCGGTGTCACCGACCTGGTCGCCAAGGGTGCGGTCCGTGACAGTCTCCCGGTGAAGGTGCTGGGAGACGGCGAGCTCACGGTTGCTCTGCAAGTTTCGGTGCACAAGTTCTCGAAGTCCGCCAAGGAGAAGATCGCGGCGGCCGGAGGAACCACCACCGAGGTGTGAGTAACCAGGGCTCGTGCGAGCCAGCGCTTGTATATTGAGCGCTGGATGTCGGACGGGCCCTGGTTCGTCTCTTGCCCAGCTGCTTTGCTAGGCCCTGCCCTGCCCGGGGCGAGGGAAACTTGTGGGAGGACAGGGTGTTAGGCGCCTTTGCCAACGCGTTCAAGACTCCGGACCTGCGCCGGAAGATCTTGTTCGTGCTCTTCATTGTCGTGATCTTCCGGATCGGTTCCGTCGTACCGGCACCTGGCGTCAACGTCAAGTCGCTGGACACCTGTCTGAAGCTGTCCCAGTCAGGCGCGAACGCGAACCTCTACAACCTGATCAACCTGTTCTCCGGCGGGGCACTGCTGCAGCTCGCGATCTTCGCGCTCGGCATCATGCCGTACATCACCGCCAGCATCATTCTGCAGCTGCTCACCGTGGTCATCCCGCGGCTGGAGTCGCTGAAGAAGGAGGGCCAGGCGGGTCAGACCAAGATCACCCAGTACACCCGGTTCCTGACCGTCGGGCTGGCGGTCCTGCAGGCGACCGCGTTCGTCGCGCTCGCCCGGACGCCCGGCCGGCTGTTCCAGGGCTGCAACGAGCCCCTGCTGTACAAGGACGGCTGGTTCCCGGTCGTCGTCATGGTGCTGACCATGACCGCCGGTACCGGCGTAGTGATGTGGCTGGGTGAGCTGATCACCGATCGCGGTGTCGGCAACGGCATGTCGATCCTGATCTTCACCCAGATCGTCGCCACCTTCCCGTCGCAGCTGTGGAGCATCCGCAAGTCCAAGGGCGTCGGCACCTTCATCGTCGTACTCGCCATCGGCCTGGTGATCATGGCCGCGGTCATCTTCATCGAACAGGCGCAGCGCCGGATCCCGGTGCAGTACGCCAAGCGGATGGTCGGCCGCAAGATGTTCGGCGGTACGTCGACCTACATCCCGCTGAAGGTGAACCAGGCCGGTGTGATCCCGGTCATCTTCGCCTCCAGCCTGATGTACCTGCCGGTGCTGGTCAGCCAGTTCAGGCAGGACGAGAAATGGGCGCAGTGGATCCAGGGCAACCTGGTCAAGGGTGATCACCCGATCTACATGGTGACGTATGTCGCCCTGATCATCTTCTTCACGTACTTCTACGTCTCGATTACCTTCAATCCGAAGGAAGTTGCAGACAACATGAAGAAGTACGGCGGCTTCATCCCCGGGATCCGGGCGGGCCGGCCGACCGAGGAGTACCTCTCCTACGTTCTGTCCCGCATCACGTTGCCCGGCGCGCTCTACCTGGCGGTCGTCTCGATGATCCCGCTGGTCGCCCTCGTTCTGCTCAACGCCAGCCAGAACTTCCCGTTCGGTGGTACGTCGATCCTGATCATGGTCGGCGTTGGTCTGGACACGGTGAAGCAGATCGAGTCGCAGCTGCAGCAACGTAATTACGAAGGGTTCCTGCGCTGATGAGAATGTTGCTGATGGGTCCGCCCGGAGCGGGTAAGGGTACGCAGGCAAAGGTGCTTGCGGACCGGCTCGGGATCCCGGCCGTATCCACCGGCGACATCTTCCGCGCGAACGTGAAGGACGAGACCGAGCTGGGTCTCGAGGCGAAGCGGTACATGGACGCGGGCAACTACGTCCCCGACGAGGTCACCAACGCGATGGTGCGCGACCGGTTGTCGGAGGCGGACGCGGGCGAGGGCTTCCTGCTCGACGGGTATCCGCGCACGTTGCCGCAGGTCGGCACGCTGGACGACATCCTGGCCGAGCACGGCCACCAGCTGGACGCGGTGGTCGCGCTCGTCGCGGACACCGACGTCCTGGTCGACCGGATGCTGCGCCGGGCCAAGGTGGACGGGCGATCCGACGACTCCGAAGAGGTCATCCGGCATCGCCAGGAGGTCTACACCGCCGAGACCAAGCCGCTGCTGCGGGTGTACGCCCAGCGCGGCCTGCTGGTCGAGGTGGACGGTGTCGGCGAGATCGAAGAGGTCAGCGAGCGCGTGCTCACGGCCCTGAAAACCCTGGAAGGGTAAGAGCAGTCAGTGATCTTTAAGGACCGCGGGATCGAGATCAAGACCCGCGAACAGATCATCTCCATGCGTGCGGCCGGCCTGGTGGTCGGCCGCACGCTGGAACTGCTCCGAGGCGAGGTCAAGGCCGGCCTCACCACCGGTGACCTCGACGCGATCGCCGAGGACTCCATCCGGTCGGCCGGCGCGACGCCTTCGTTCAAGGGCTACCACGGCTTCACCGGCTCCATCTGCGCGTCGGTGAACGACGAGATCGTGCACGGCATCCCGGGCGGCCGGGTGCTGGCCGACGGTGACCTCATCTCGATCGACTGCGGTGCGATCGTCAACGGCTGGCACGGCGACGCGGCGATCACGGTGCCGGTCGGCGAAGCCACTCCGGAGCTGCTCGAGCTGGCCCGGATCTGTGAAGAGTCGATGTGGCGCGGCTTCGCGGCCGCCAAGCTCGGTGGCCGGCTGACCGACATCTCGGCGGCCGTGGAGAGTCACGTGCGCGCCAGTTCGGCGTACGGGATCGTCGAGGACTTCGTCGGGCACGGGATCGGGTCGGCGATGCACCAGCCGCCGAACGTGCCGAACTTCGGCAAGGCCGGCAAGGGCCCCAAGCTGATCGAGGGTCTCGCGCTCGCGGTCGAGCCGATGCTCACGCTGGGCAAGCAGGAGAACCACACGCTCGAGGACGACTGGACGGTCGTCACGGACGACGGCCTGGCCGCGGCCCACACCGAGCACACCTTCACGCTGACGCCGCAAGGCCCGTGGGTGCTGACCGCCCTCGACGGCGGCGAAGCCAAGCTCAAGGAGCTCGGCGTCACCTTCGGTCCCCTCGCAGACTGACGCTGGCGTCCGCCCATCGGGGGACGCAGCGGGTCCTGGGCTGAGGCACACTTGAGGCATGCCCAGTCAGTACCAGCCACACCAGCGCTTCACCGAGGCCGACCGCGACAAGATCGCCGGGCGGTTGCGGGACGCCTTCGCCGACGGGCGGCTGGATCAGCCCGAGTTCAGCTCGCGGCTCGACCAGCTGTACTCCGTCCAGACGTACGGCGAGCTGGAACCGCTGGTGCGTGACCTGCCCCCGGTACGGACCTACCAGACCCCGGCGATAGTGCAGAACACGAAGCCCACGCCCGCCCCCGGTGAGTTCCCCGAGCGGCAGAAGAACAAGCAGGCCGAACAGCACGGGCTGCGCAACCTGGGTGGCGGCTTCACTGGCGTCGTCTTGATCAACGTCGTCATCTGGTTCGTCATCGGTCTGGGCAACGGCGGCCACTGGCCGCACTTCTGGCCCGTCTGGCTGCTGATCCCGTGGGCGATCATCGTCATGGGCCAACTCGGAAAGCGACGTTGACGGCGGCCCCGGTCAGTCGCCACACCCGGCGTCCGCGACTGCGGCCGGACTGGGTGTGGCAACTGCGCCAGGGGTCGGCCCTGGTTTTCGTTCTGTGGTTCGTGGTCGCGGTCCCGCTGGTGATCGCCGGACTGCTGCTCGAACCGCGGTGGGTCGGCTGGGTGGTACTGAGCTGGTTCCTCGTCCTGGTGCTCTTCACACTGGCGATGCGGCTGGCCGACGGCCGGTTGCGGCGCGCCTGGGGTGACGTCGCCGAGCAGCTCGGCTGGCAGGTCGACGCGGACGATCCCAGAATGCTGGACCGCTGGCCGTTCCCACCGTTCAGCACTGACCCTGGGGCCGAGATCGTCGACGTCACCTCGGGCAGGCATCGCGGCCGGGAGTTCCTGACCGGCCGCTTCCGGCACAAGGTCGGCAGACGTCAACTGGGCTTCGACTTTCTCGAGCTGGCCGTCGACCGGCCGCTGCCGCCACTGCAGGTACTGCCGACCGCGCTGGCCAAGGTCGCGGCGGCAAGCCTGCTGCCGATCGGGCTCACCATCGACGGCCTTCCCGGCACGTACCAGCTGTTCAACGGTCGCGAGGATCTGGCCGCCGAGGTGCTGCATCAGCGTGCGGCCGAGGCGCTCGCGCAGGTGCCGCCCTTCGGCTTCAGCTGTGAAGGACGGCGCTTCGTCGTCATCCTGCCCGCCTACCGCGACACCAGTACTGCGCTCGCGCAACTGGACGCCGCCTGCGACCTACTCGACCTGATGCCAGAACACGTCTGGCAAGCCGGCGAGCAGTGGCTCGCCACCAGACCCCTTTAGTTCTTGGCGAGTAGCCGTACGAGCACGGCCATGTCCTCGTCGCCGTGGCCCTCGGCGACGGCTCGGTCGAGGAGGGTCCGGATCGGCAGCAGCACCATCGGGTCGACGCCCTGTGCCTCGGAGGCGTCGATGAAGTTGACGAACGCGGCCGCCTGCATGGCGAGGTTGGAGGCGGCCGCGCCCGGCGCAGCGCCGTACTCGAGATCGTTCGCGATGCCGCTGGCCGAGCCGATCATGGCGGTGAGCCAGGGGACGAGCAGGTCGGCGGTGAACGCGGTCGGTGAGATCTTCTCGCTGGAGATCATCGCCAGTGCGTGCGCGGCGCCGCCGAACATGCCGTACATCGCGCTGAGCAAGGCCAGATCCTGCAGCGCCGCAAGCCCGGCGTCGCTACCGACGTACGTCGGCTTGCCCAGTACTGCGAGGTCGTCCTGGTACTGCGCGATGGCCTCCGGCGAACCGCTGTAGAGGATGAACGCGGCCGGTCCGCCGATCATCGCGGGCACGGCCATGATGCCGCCGTCCAGGTACTGCGCGCCGTGCTGCGCGGCCCAGTCGGCAGCACGCCGGGCCTGCTCGGGAGTGCCGTTGGTGAGGTTGACCAGAGTCCGCCGGGCCAACTCGGACGCGACGGGCTGGAGGGTACTGCGTACGGAGGCGTCGTCGAGCAGGCAGGCGACGATCAGCGGGCTCGCCGCGATCGCGTCGCCGACGGTCTTGGCCCGGGTGACGCCGAGGTCGTCGAGTTCGGGGGAGCGGCCGGGGGTGCGGTTCCAGACGGTGGTCGGGTGGCCGGCGACCAGGAAGGTCCGGGCGAGGGCGGTGCCCATCGCGCCGAGGCCGAGGACGGTGACAGGAGTCTTCATGTGGTCCAGGCTGTCCTGAGAGCTATAGAGTGAACAAGTACCGACTAAATAGTCAGGTACTTACCAAAAAGTCAGTGAGGTGGAGCGATGGCAGCCGTCCGGCCGTACACCTGCGGGCTCGACGCCGCCGCGGACGTGATCGGCGGCAAGTGGAAACCGCGCATCCTCTGGGCGCTGCACCACGGGCCACGGCGATTCGGTGAGTTGCGCAAGGAGGTCACCGGCGTCACCGAGAAGATGCTCATCCAGCAGCTGCGCGAGCTGGAGAGCCGCCACATCGTTCACCGCGAGGTTTTCCACCAGGTTCCGCCGAAGGTCGAGTACTCTCTGACTGAGCTTGGTGAATCTCTCAACATCGCGTTGATGCCCCTGGATCAGTGGGGCGCCGACCACATGACCGAGATCGAGGCCTCCCGCCCCTGCTGAGGAGCGGTACCGGGGCCCGATTGGGTTTTGGGTGGGTGAGTGCCGTAGACTCTTTCCTTGGCCCTTCGTGGCCTCTTCTCGTGCTGCCCAGTGCGGTGCGGGTCGGTAGTACCACCATTCAGTTGTCGTCTACAGAAGTGCGAGGACATGCCCAAAAAAGAGGGAGTAATCGAACTCGAGGGCACCATCGTCGAGGCCCTGCCGAACGCGATGTTCCGTGTTGAGCTGTCCAACGGGCACAAGGTGCTCGCGCACATCAGCGGCAAGATGAGGCAGCACTACATCCGGATCCTCCCCGAGGACCGGGTCGTCGTGGAGCTGTCGCCGTACGACCTCACCCGGGGTCGCATCGTCTACCGGTACAAGTAACCAAGCCACCTGTCGAAGAAAGAAGCTCGATGAAGGTCAATCCGAGCGTCAAGAAGATCTGCGACAAGTGCAAGGTGATCCGCCGTCATGGCCGGGTCATGGTGATCTGCGAGAACCCGCGGCACAAGCAGCGGCAAGGCTGATTCAGCCCCACTCGCGTTTCCTGCACTTTCGCACCACACAGCGCGCACGCTCATCCGGCACCGCACCAAGCCGGATGCTGCCCCCGGAACAGAGGCCGGGGCCTTGCCGGTGAACAACAAACTCACCGAGGCGGGCAAGGACGCGGCGCGCCACCACACCTCTGCCGACGAAAGGAACACCGCCACATGGCACGCCTCGTAGGAGTTGACCTTCCGCGCGACAAGCGCATCGAGGTCGCTCTCACCTACATCTTCGGTGTAGGTCGTACTCGCGCCCTGAAGACGCTCGAAGCCACCGGCATCTCCGGTGACAAGCGCGTCCACGAGCTGGGCGACGAAGAACTGGTCAAGCTCCGGGACTTCATCGAAGGCAACTACAAGATCGAAGGTGACCTCCGTCGTGAGGTGACCGCGGACATCCGCCGCAAGATCGAGATCGGGTCGTACCAGGGTCGCCGGCACCGCAGCGGCCTGCCGGTGCGTGGTCAGCGCACGCGGACCAACGCCCGCAGCCGTAAGGGTCGTCGCAAGGCGATCGCCGGCAAGAAGAAGAAGTGACCCGGATGATTCACTGCCTCGACCTTCCCAGGAGTAACTGACTTATGCCTCCCAAGAGCCGCACGGCGGCCGGCGCGAAGAAGGTGCGCCGCAAGGAGAAGAAGAACGTGGCCGCCGGCCACGCGCACATCAAGAGCACGTTCAACAACACGATCGTGACGATCACCGACCCGACCGGCGCGGTCATCTCGTGGGCTTCCGCGGGCACCGTCGGCTTCAAGGGTTCGCGCAAGTCGACCCCGTTCGCCGCGCAGATGGCAGCCGAGGCTGCCGGCCGGCGCGCGATGGAGCACGGCATGCGCAAGATCGACGTCTTCGTCAAGGGCCCCGGCTCCGGCCGTGAGACCGCGATCCGTTCGCTGGGTGCGGTCGGCCTCGAGGTCGGCACCATCCAGGACGTCACCCCGACCGCCCACAACGGATGCCGCCCGCCCAAGCGGCGCCGGGTCTGATCCCAGAGAGAGGCAGGTAGCTAACAATGGCCCGTTACACCGGACCCATGACCAAGAAGTCGCGCCGTCTCGGGGTCGACCTCGTCGGCGGCGACAAGGCGTTCGAGCGTCGTCCGTACCCGCCGGGTATGCACGGCCGCGGCCGTCCCAAGGAGAGCGAGTACCTGCTCCAGCTTCGTGAGAAGCAGAAGGCTCGTTACGCCTACGGTGTGCTCGAGAAGCAGTTCAGCCTGTACTACAAGGAGGCCTCGCGGCGTCCTGGTAAGACCGGTGACAACCTGCTGATTATCCTCGAGTCCCGTCTCGACAACGTCGTGTACCGCGCCGGACTGGCCCGGACCCGTCGTCAGGCGCGTCAGCTCGTCGTGCACGGTCACTTCACCGTGAACGGCATCAAGGTGAACATCCCGTCGTACCGCGTTTCGGCGCACGACGTGATCGACGTCCGGCCGAAGTCGGTCGAGATGACGCCGTTCATCATCGCCAGGGAGACCCACTCCGAGCGAGTGGTTCCGGCCTGGCTCGAGGCGCTGCCCGAGCGGCTGCGGATCCTCGTGCACCAGCTGCCCACCCGGGCACAGATCGACACCCAGGTCGCAGAGCACCTGATCGTCGAGCTCTACTCGAAGAACTAGCAGTACAAGCTGGCTTTACCCCCAGCCGGACTCATCATCGGTCCCTTGTGTCCCTCGCAGCCAATTGGCGAGCTGTGGACCATGAGGGTTCGAGGGACACAAGGGACCGATGATGAGTCGGTTGGTGGTAAGGCTGGGCTTCGAGGAAATACGGTTCGCGGCCTCAAATAGTGGTCGTCGCGAGAGTTAAGGAAGTAAGAACAGTGCTGATCGCACAGCGTCCCACCCTGGCCGAAGAGGTCGTCGACGAGCACCGCTCGCGGTTCGTGATCGAGCCGCTCGAGCCGGGCTTCGGTTACACCCTCGGCAACTCCATCCGCCGTACCCTGCTGTCGTCCATCCCGGGCGCGGCGGTGACCAGCATCAAGGTCGACGGGGTACTGCACGAGTTCTCCACCGTCGCCGGGGTGAAGGAAGACGCCACCCAGCTGATCCTGAACCTCAAGGACCTGGTCGTCTCCTCCGAGCACGACGAGCCCGTCACCATGTACCTGCGCAAGCAGGGCCCCGGTGACGTGACCGCCGCCGACATCGCGCCGCCGGCCGGTGTCGAGGTGCACAACCCGGACCTGAAGATCGCCACCCTGAACGAGAAGGGCCGGCTCGAGATGGAGCTGGTCGTCGAGCGGGGCCGCGGTTACGTCTCCGCCGTTCAGAACAAGTCCGCGGACGCCGAGATCGGCCGGATGCCGGTCGACTCGATCTACTCCCCGGTCCTCAAGGTCACCTACAAGGTCGAGGCGACCCGTGTTGAGCAGCGCACCGACTTCGACCGCCTGGTCGTGGACGTCGAGACCAAGCCGTCGATGCTGCCCCGCGACGCCGTCGCGTCGGCCGGTAAGACGCTGGTCGAGCTGTTCGGCCTGGCCCGTGAGCTGAACGTCGAGGCTGAGGGCATCGACATCGGCCCGTCGCCGGTCGACGAGCAGATGGCGGCCGACCTGGCCCTGCCGGTCGAGGACCTGCAGCTGACCGTCCGGTCCTACAACTGCCTCAAGCGTGAGGGCATCCACACCGTGGGTGAGCTGATCTCGCGCAGCGAGCAGGACCTGCTGGACATCCGCAACTTCGGCTCCAAGTCGATCGACGAGGTCAAGCTGAAGCTGGCCGAGATGGGCCTGTCGCTGAAGGACTCGCCCCCCGGCTTCGACCTGCGCGCCGCCGCCGAGGCGTATGGCGACGACGCCGAGGACGAGGACGAGAGCTTCGCCGAGACCGAGCAGTACTGAGCTAGCACGGCCCATCCAAGGCCCTCACCCGGGCCTGAGAATTTCCTGGAGTAAAGAGAGATGCCTACCCCTACCAAGGGATACCGCCTCGGTGGCAGCGCGGCGCACCAGAAGCTGATCCTCAGCAACCTGGCGACCTCGCTGTTCGAGCACGGTGCCATCACCACCACCGCGACCAAGGCCAAGCGCCTGCAGCCGCTGGCGGAGTCGATGATCACCAAGGCCAAGCGCGGCGACCTGAACTCGCGTCGTCAGGTGATGAAGCGGATCCGCGACAAGTCCGTCGTGCACGTGCTGTTCACCGAGATCGGTGAGCGGTACGCCGACCGTCCGGGTGGTTACACCCGGATCACCAAGCTCGGCCCGCGCAAGGGCGACAACGCCCCGATGGTGAGGATCGAGCTGGTCGAGGCACTGACCGACTCGCCGAAGGCCAAGAAGGCCGCGGCGAAGAAGGCCCCGGCCAAGAAGGCACCCGCGAAGAAGGCGGCGGCCAAGGACGAGGCCGAGGACGCAGCGGTTCAGGATGTCGTCGCGGGCAAGTACGAAGGCTCCGCGGCTCCTCTGGACGGCGGCGCCGCGCCCGAGGGCTTCGACATCAAGGGCAACGAGAACTCGATGAAGTACCACACCACCGAGTCCCCTTGGTACGACCAGACCGAGGCTGAGGTCTGGTTCAAGACCGAGGAGGCCGCTGAGGCGGCCGGCTTCGCCAAGGCCGGCGAGACCGAGGACAAGTAGCACTCAGCAACTCCCAGCGCCCCTCCACCTTTCGGGTGGAGGGGCGCTGCTGCGTTAGATTGCCCTGTGCGCTGGCGGATCGATCTCAGGTATGACGGCACCGAATTCCACGGCTGGGCCCGTCAGGAGGCCCTCAGGACCGTCCAGGGGGTGTTTGAGCAGGCACTGGCCACCGTCCTGCGGCAACCCGAGCTACCGACGGTGACCTGCGCCGGCCGGACCGACACTGGCGTCCACGCCAGGGGGCAGGTCGTGCACGTCTGGCTGCCCGAGGGCCTGGTCGCCCGGAACCTGGTGCACCGGCTCAACGGCGTACTGCCGGACGACATCTGGGTGAGCGGTGCCGGGGAAGCCGCTGAGGGCTTCGACGCCCGCTTCTCGGCGCTGTGGCGCCGCTACGTCTACCGGATCTGTGACGACCCCGCCGCCCGGGACCCACTGACCAGGAACCACGTACTGCGGGTCCTCCAGCCGCTCGACGTGGACCGGATGAACGAGGCCTCCGCGCGCCTGCTCGGCGAGCACGACTTCGCCGCCTTCTGCAGGCGCCGTGAGGGGGCGAGCACGGTTCGCGCCCTGCAGGAGTTCAGCTGGCGCCGTACTGCGCCGGGGCTGGTCGAGGCGACTGTGATCGCCGACGCCTTCTGCCACTCGATGGTGCGAGCCTTGGTGGGGTCGATCGTCCCGGTGGGCGACGGACGCCGCCAGGTGGATTGGCCGGCCACTGTGCTGGCCGGGCGAGTCCGGGACTCGGCAGTTACCGTACTGCCCGCCCACGGGCTCACCCTGGAGGAAGTGCGGTACCCAGCAGATGACCAACTGGCAGCGCGGGCCATAGAGGCTCGCAATGTCAGAGGAGAGGTGCACACGCGTGGCTGACCACTACTTCTCGGCAGAGCCGACCTCAGCCGACGTACGGCGTACTGTCGAGGGCCGGATCTGGGGGAAGGACTACACCTTCACCACGGCGACCGGTGTCTTCTCCCGGGACCGCCTGGACCGCGGTACGTCGATCCTGCTGCGGGAGGCGCCTGCTCCGACCGGTGGCGGCACCTATCTGGACCTGGGTACCGGCTACGGGCCGATCGCGTGCGCCCTGGCAGTTGAGGACCCCAAGGCTCAGGTCTGGGCGGTCGACGTGAACACCAGGGCGCTGGAGCTCACGGCGGAGAACGCGAAGGCGGCCGGGGTCGCCGCCAGGGTCCACCCCGCGCTGGTGGACGACGTACCGGCGGATCTGCGGTTCGACCAGATCTGGTCGAATCCGGCGATCCACATCGGCAAGCCCGAGCTGCACAAGATGCTGCTGCGCTGGCTGGTCCGGCTTGCCCCCGGTGGCGTGGGATGGTTCGTCGTCGGCAAGAACCTCGGTGCGGACTCGCTGCAGCGCTGGCTGACCGAACAGGGCTACCCCTGTGAGCGGACCGCCAGCGCGAAGGGCTTCAGAGTATTGCGGGTCACTGCAACGAACGAGGATCCAGCGCCGTCCTGAGGGTATGGAGGCAGCCTTGGCGGAAGCAGAGGCGCAGTCCAGTGCGATCGACTTCGAGTCGTGGGTGACCGAGAAGGCGGACGCGCTGCTGCGGTTCGCCTATGTGCTGACGGGCGACCACCAACTGGCGGAGGACGCCGTCCAGGACGCGTTGACGACGGCTTGTGCGCGTTGGGGCCGGGTCAGCCAGGCCGACGACCCCGAGGCGTACGTGAAGCGGATGGTGGTCAATGCGCACATCTCGTGGTGGCGGCGGTTCCGTCGCCGTGAGGCGCCTGCCGCAGAGCCGACCAGGACCGCTGCAGCCGCACCGGACGGCACAGCCAGCAGAGCCGATGCAGAAGCCGTCTGGGCGCTCTGTGCGACCTTGCCGGACAAGCAACGCGCTGCAGTCGTGCTCCGCTTCTACGAGGAGCTGTCGTACGCCGAGATCGCAGTACTGCTGCACTGCGCGGAGGCCACGGCCAGGTCGCACGTGCACCGGGCCCTGGCAGTCTTGAAGAACACGCTGAGCAAGGAAGGAGCCGAGGATGCCTGAGCCGGATGAGCAGGAGCTCGGCCCGCAGCTCGCGGACGCCTTCCAGAGCAAGGCCCACACCGTGCAGGGCCTGCGAGACCGCGGCCTGGCCCGTGAGGCGCGCAGGCGGGTCCACAAACGCCGCCAGACGCTGATCGCCGGCTCTGCGGCCGTAGTGGTCGCAGTAGCGATCGGTGGGGTGTGGGGCGCCATCGGAGCTCCGTCGCCGATCCCCACGAGTACCGGTGACAACCAGAGCAGCGCACAGGACTCCGGCGGTGGCACGGACTCGAAGAACCAACCGGAAGCGGCGGCCAGCGCGTGTCCCGCACAGCATCCGATCCTCACGGCCGCCGGCCACGAGGCAGTGGCGCCCGGGACGGGCCTGGACCTGGACACCCCGGTCTTCGGCTTCGAGGCCTGCCGGTACCGACTGGTCGAGGGCGAGCAGCTGCTACTCGGTTCAGCCACCTTCACTGCGACCACTGCCCGGCAGGTCGTCGACGCGATCAAGGTGCTGCCGGAGCGCAATCCGAGCCTGCCGGTGTTCAAGTGCACCGCCGAGACGGCCCGGCCGAAGGAAGCGATCGTGCTGCGCTTCGACACCGCGACCGGCATCCGCGAGATCTGGGTCGGGTACGACGGCTGCGCGTCGGCCGGCTTCTTCACCGGCACCCGCACGTACGGGCTCTACGCCGCGCCGCTCAATCTCTTCATGAAGGGCGGCGTCCGGCCGGTCGGTGGCATCTACCTCGACCACCTAAAGGGATGGTGACTGCCCCTTCTGGGCATCCGGCTTCGCCCGGAGGGGGCGCACGTTGTCGGGCGTGGTCGCGGGCGAGTCCACGGCCTGTACCGGCGCGTGGCTGGCGGACGGCTGGTCCAGGAACTTGCGCAGCTGCGCTACCTCGGGGTCGATCTGCAGAGCCGCCTGCTGCTGGTGCTCGCGGTAGTGGTTCTCGATGCCGTTGAGCGTGGTCGTCAGCGAGGCAACGGTCTGCTGCCCGATCTGATGACCGGCGATCAGTTTGCTCATGTCGCTCTGCTCACTGTCGTGCAGCGCCTTCAGCGGAGCGAACTGCGTCCGCATGGCGTCCATCACCTGCCCCCGTACGGCGTCGCGGTGCTCGGCCGGCACCAGGTCGCCGAGGCGCTGCTCCACCAGGTACTGCGCGGTCGCCGACCAGCGTTGCGCCCGGCCAGTGGCGGCGATGTTCTGCCGCAGGTACTCGGGTGAGGCGCCGGTGAGCTCGGACACCCCTTTGATCAGCTCGTCCGTGCCCGCGGTGTACGCCGGAGAGGTGTCGTCCGGCTGGTGACCGGTGAGACCGGGGACCACCTGGTCCATGCCGATGTCCCGGATGACGTCGTCGACGTTGTTCTGCGCCCAGTCCTCGACGAGACCTTCCTCGAGCGAGACGTTGTCCGGCTCGTACAGCCCGACGGCGTCCGGCGCGTTCAGATCGCCGGGCCAGCTGGTCAGGTGCTTGGCCTCGTGGCTGACCGTCGTGACCGCCTGGCGCAGCGTTTCCAGCTCGTCGTCGTCGAGCTGCTGGCCCTGGTACGCCTTGACCACCAGGTCGAGCGCCTCGCGGTCGACGGTCAGGCCGCCGCTCTCCAACGCCGATCCGGCGTTGCCCGGGAGGGGCTCTTCGAACAACTCACGGTTCCACCGCGACGGTACGCCGGTCCGCCGGGCGACCGCGTCGACCACAGCGGCGGCCCACTGGTACTCGAAGGTGTCCGGGCGGATACCTCTCGCGATCACCATCCGATCCTCACGGCGACGACCTTACGGGCGATAACAATTCGCGGCCGGATCGGGTGCCGGTCAGACTGGGGGCATGGGTCACGTCGAGGTTGCGGGGATCGGGTTCGAGTTGCCGGACGGACGGGTGTTGCTGGACGACATCACGTTCCGGGTCGGGGACGGGGCCAAGGTCGCCCTGGTCGGGGCCAACGGCTCGGGCAAGACGACGCTGACCAAGATCATCGCGGGGGATCTGAAGGCGCACAGTGGCAGCGTCGCGCGGTCCGGTGGGCTGGGCGTGATGCGGCAGTTCGTCGGGTCGGTGCGGGACGAGACGACCGTGCGCGACCTGCTGCTCGGCGTCGCGCCGGACCGGATCCGCGCGGCCGCGGCCAAGCTCGACCAGGCCGAGCTGGCGATGATGGAGGCCGACGACGAGAAGACCCAGCTGCGCTACGCCCAGGCGGTGTCCGACTGGGGCGAGGTCGGCGGCTACGACGCCGAGGTGCTCTGGGACGTCTGCACGATGGCCGCCATCGGCATCCCGTTCGACAGCTGCCGGTGGCGTGAGGTGAAGACGCTGTCGGGTGGAGAGCAGAAGCGCCTGGTGCTGGAGGCCCTGCTGCGCGGGCCGGACGAAGTACTGATGCTGGACGAGCCGGACAACTACCTCGACGTACCGGCCAAGCGCTGGCTCGAGGAGCAGCTCAAGACGACGCAGAAGACCGTGCTCTACATCAGCCACGACCGGGAGCTGCTGGCCAACACCGCGACCCGGATCGTCACCGTCGAATTAGGGGCCGCAGGCAACAGCATCTGGACGCACGGCGGGGGCTTCGCGTCGTACCACGAGGCACGCAAGCACCGGTTCGAGCGGCTGGAGGAGCTGCGCCGCCGCTGGGACGAGGAGCACGCCAAGCTCAAGGCGCTGGTGCAGATGTACAAGATCAAGGCGGCCTACAACGACGGACTCGCGTCGCGCTACAAGGCGGCACAGACCCGGCTGGCGAAGTTCGAGGAGGCCGGACCGCCGCAGGCGATCCCGCGCGAGCAGAAGGTCAGCATGCGGCTGACCGGCGGCCGGACTGGCAAGCGCGCCGTCGTCTGCACCGGCCTGGAACTGTCGGGGCTGATGAAGCCCTTCGACCTCGAGGTCTGGTACGGCGAACGCGTGGCCGTCCTCGGCTCCAACGGCTCAGGCAAGTCACACTTCCTGCGGCTGCTCGCGAACGGCGGCTCCGATCCCGACATCGAGCATCAGCCGGTCGGCGAGATCGTGATCCCCTCGGTCGCGCACACCGGCAACGCCAAGCTCGGCGCGCGAGTACGGCCGGGCTGGTTCGCGCAGACGCACGAGCACCCTGAGCTGGCCGGCCGCACGCTGCTGGAGATCCTGCATCGCGGCGACGACCACCGCGACGGGATGGGCCGCGAGCTGGCCTCGCGCAAACTCGACCGGTACGAGCTGGCGCACGCCGCCGAACAGACCTTCGACTCGTTGTCGGGTGGCCAGCAGGCACGGTTCCAGATCCTCCTGCTGGAGCTGTCCGGCGCCACTCTGCTGCTGCTCGACGAGCCGACCGACAACCTGGACGTCGAGTCCGCCGAGGCCCTCGAGGAAGGCCTGGACTCCTTCGACGGAACGGTTCTGGCGGTCACCCACGACCGCTGGTTCTCCCGCGGCTTCGACCGCTACCTGGTCTTCGGCAGCGACGGCACCGTCTACGAATCCCCAGAACCGATCTGGGACGAGACCCGGGTCCAACGCGCCCGCTAGTCGGCGCGGCACCAGCCCTGGCGGTAGGCGGTCCAGTGGTCTGGGGTGGCGGCGAAGTCGACGTACAGGGCCAGGCCGAAGTTTTGGCGGTTCGAGGTGCCGAGGCCGAGTTGGGCGCCGCGGACGGCGGCTTCGACGGTTTCGGCTGAGCCGCGGTGGGAGAAGTTGTCCTCCCAGTAGAACGGGAGGCCCATCAGGAGGTCGACATGGTCCGGGGTGACCTCCAGGGCCATCTCGGTCTGCTGGACGAGGTAACCGCCGTACAGGGATTCCAGCGGCATCCAGGTGTCGTAGGACATGACGGCGATCTGCTCGACCCGGCTCGCGACGTCGCGGAAGTACGACTTCGACCACCACTTGCTCATCCCGCTGATGCCCGCCACTACTCCGTTCATGCCCGGCGCCGGGTTGAGCTGCGCGGCGGCGACCGAGAGCGGTACGCCGCGCTTCGACGTCATCGCGTGCACCTGATCCAGCAACGCCAGGAAGCCCTTGGAGCCGGAGCGGACCGGTTCCAGGTCGAAGTGGATGCCGTCGAAGCCTTGCGCGAGGACCTGCTCGGAGGTGGTGGTCACCCGGCTACGGACCTCCGCGTCGTCGATGTCCATGCCGGGATTCTTCTCCGGCTGGAGTACGTCACCGAGCCACGCCTGCACGCGGATCTTCGGCATCGCCTTGTGCACGGCATCGGTGAACCAGCGGGCCTTGGGGGAGATCTTCGCCAGCGGCAGGGTGCCGTCGTGTTCGAGTGGACCGGTGTGGACGTAGAGGTCGCGGATGCCCGTGCCGTCCAGTTGCTTGGCCAGCGCCGCGATGTCGGCGTCCGTCTTCCGCCCGTCGACCCAGGCATGCCCGAGCCAGATGGCGTCCTTCCCGCGGGTCTTGGCTTCAGCTGACGGCTCGCCCGTGTACGCCAGCCGCAGCGAGACCGCCAATGCGCCCAGCGGCAACGGGATCAGCAGCACGAACGCCAGGATGAGGCTGACCAGGATTTTGCGTCGTCGCGACCAGCGCTTCATGAGCGCAGGCCGTCGTAGACGAGCTCGAGCATGCGATCGCGGACGGCCGGTTCGAGCCCAGCCGCGGTGGCACCCCGGGAGGCGCCGACCAGCAGGGCATAGACCTCAGCGAACCCCGCATCACGCCGTACTGCGCCCGCTTGCTGAGCGCGATCGAGCAGTACTCCGAAGGCCGCGCGCATCCCCGCGCCGGCCTCCTTCGCGGCCTCGCCGGCGGCCGATCCGGAAGCGCTGAGCGCCTCGGCGATGGCCAGTTTCGACGCCGACTCGGACACCACCTGGGTGAAGAAGCCGAAGAACGCGGACCCGGCGTCGTCATGCCCGGCCAGCTCGATCGCGCGATCCCGGAGCCGCTCCAGCCGCACCGTCAGTACCGCCTCCAGCAACTCGACCTTGGTCGGGAAGTGCCGGAAGACCGTGGCGATCCCCACTTCGGCGAGTTTGGCGACCTCCTCGGTCGAGGCGTTCGGCGCCTGGCCGAAGACGTCCTCGGCGGCGATCAGGATCCGGGCCCGGTTGTCCCGGGCATCCGCACGCAACGGCCTCATCGCACTCCTAGCTGTGGTCGGCACTCGACAGCCTAGGAGACGCCCGAAAGCCGCCGGAGGTTGTAAACGGAGTCAGGACTCCCTATATTCGGAGTCGATACTCCGTTTACTCCAGTGAGGAC
This sequence comes from Kribbella catacumbae DSM 19601, assembly GCF_000372465.1. Classification (GTDB taxonomy): domain Bacteria; phylum Actinomycetota; class Actinomycetes; order Propionibacteriales; family Kribbellaceae; genus Kribbella; species Kribbella catacumbae. The sequence goes on along the minus strand of NZ_AQUZ01000015.1, from coordinate 8,542 downwards.
AACACACCCGATGACTCCTGAAGAGGTCTTTCGGCGCCTGGTGCAAGGCGTCGCTGGCCGCGATCTCGCCGCGCTGCCGGCCCTGTACGCCGAGCAAACCGACGTCCGGCACCCGATGTCGCCGTACGGGGATCACCCGCTGCTCAGCCGGGACGCACTGCGCGAGCACTTCAACGGCGCCGGGCCGCGGGTGGCGGAGGTGATCCGGTTCCAGCCGGACGCGATCCGGGTTCACCAGACCCAGGATCCGGAGGTGATCGTCGCGGAGTTCGACTACGCCGGCACAGTGATCGCGACGGGGGAGTCGTTCCGGGTGCCGTGCGTTTTCGTCCTGCGGGTGCGCGACGGGCTGATCGTCGAGTCGCGCGACTACATCGACCATGTGGCGATGGCCCGGGCTCGCGGCCAGCTCGACCAACTGATCGCGGTACTGCGGGAACCGGCGCCGGCGCAGGACGCGTCGTAGTACCCAGAAGCGCAGAAACGGCCCCGGTCCCAGGCAGCGAAGCCGGACCGGGGTCGTTCCCAATCTCCCCAGCTCAAGCGTTGACCCTTCGCGCACCGAGGGGCGACACACTCAGCGCCTTGGCCGCGATCACGAGACCCGCCGCGGCCAGCACGATGTCCTTGAACACGTACTGCGCCTCCAGGGTCGGCGTCCCGGGGAACAGATCCCCGAAGAACAGCACCAGCGGCGACATGATGCCGACCAGTGACATTCCCAGCACCAGCAGCCCGGTGCGCAGGAACTTCCCGGTCACCAGCGTGATGCCGATGAAGCACTCCATCACCGCCGTGAGCAGCAGCGCGGCCTGCCCGTCGATCATCCCCAGCGTGAGGGTGTCGATGGTCCGGATCACCAGCGCCTCGGCGGGGCTCGCGCCAGGGAAGAACTTCAGCGCTCCGAAGGCCAGGAACACCAGCCCCAGACTGACGCGCAGGATGTCGACGCTGCTCCGGCCCAGCCAGCCGGCGATCTTGTTGCCTTGGGCAATTGACATGTTCATGATGGCTTCTCCCGATCGGTCCTTGATGACCCCTTCAGCCTCCCGGGAACACCCCCTCTACCGCGTCGGGCCGACGGCTGCACTCGCAGTACCGCAGCGGCGGTAGTACGCCGTACTCCGGACTGGGCCGCTCGGCGTAGCCCTAGGGGTTCCCCTGATGCCGCCGGGAGTAGCGAACGGCCCCCCGACCATGGCGGTCGAAGGGCCGTTCAGGTGGAGCGGGTGGGTCAGCGATCGCCCATCGGGACGTACTGGACGCCACGGGCGCCGGTGTAGATCTGCTTCGGCCGGGCGATCTTCTGGTCGGTGTCGCCGAGCGACTCCAGCCACTGCGCCAGCCAGCCCGACGTCCGCGGGATGGCGAACAGGACGGTGAACATCTCCGGCGGGAACTGCAGGGCCTCGTAGATCAGGCCGGAGTAGAAGTCCACGTTCGGGTAGAGCTTGCGGGAGACGAAGTACTCGTCCTCCAGCGCGATCTTCTCCAGCTCGACGGCGATCTTCAGCAGCGGGTTGATCCCCGTCACCTCGAACACGTCGTCGGCGGCCTTCTTGATGATCTTGGCGCGCGGGTCGTAGTTCTTGTAGACCCGGTGACCGAAGCCCATCAGCCGCTCTTCGCCGGCCTTCACGCCCTCGATGAACGACGGCACGTTGTCGACCGAGCCGATCCGGCGCAGCATCTTCAGCACCGCCTCGTTGGCGCCGCCGTGCAGCGGGCCGTAGAGCGCCGCGATGCCGCCGGTGACCGCGGAGTACGGGTCGACCTGGGTGGAGCCGATCGCCCGGACCGCGTTGGTGGAGGCGTTCTGCTCGTGGTCGGCGTGCAGGATGAACAGGATCTCCAGCGCCCGCACCAGCCGGTCGTCGGCCGCGTACTTCGGCTCGCTCATCTTGAACAGCATCGACAAGAAGTTGGCCGCGTAGCTCAGCTCGTTGTCCGGGTAGACGTACGGCTTGCCCTGCGCGTGCCGGAAGGAGAACGCGCCCAGCGTCGGCATCTTGGCGATCAGCCGGCGGATCTGCAGCGCCCGCGACTCCTCGTCGAAGATGTCGCGCGACTCCGGGTAGAACGTGGACAGCGCGCCCACCGAGGCGAGCAGCATGCCCATCGGGTGCGCGTCGTACCGGAAGCCCTGCATGAAGGTCTTCAGGTTCTCGTGCACGAACGTGTGATACGTCACGTCATGGACCCAGGCTTCGTACTCCGCCTTGTTCGGCAGCGCGCCGTTCACCAGGAGGTACGCGACCTCCAGGTAGTTCGACTGCTCGGCGAGCTGCTCGATCGGGTAGCCGCGGTACTCCAGGATGCCCTTGTCACCGTCGATGAAGGTGACGGACGACCTGGTCGAGGCCGTGTTGACGAAGCCGGGGTCGTAGGTGGCCAGGCCACCGTCCCCATCGGACGCGCTGATCTGCTTGAGGTCGGCGGCACGGATGGTGCCATCGGTGATGGCAAGGTCGTAGTCCTTGCCGGTCCGGTTGTCCCGGACGGTGAGCGACTGTTCGGTCACAATGCCCTCTTCGGAAGCTGGCGTCATCGTCCGGTGATTTGAGGGTTATCGTCGCCGGCGGGACGCGGATCGGACTGCAATCTTCACCGCTAAACTAGTGCTGTCCTCAGCTGCTTCCAAGCCGGGGTGCTCTGCTGGTGCGGGCTCGCTTTGACCCCGAGGCGTCCGCGCCGGTATTCTGGGCTGCTGTTGTGCGTTCCTGGTCCTCGCCGGTGTGATTGCGGGCCGCTCGCCGACGTACCAGTTCTAGTTTTGTCAACCTCTGAGAAACGAAGGTCAACGACCGTGCGCACGTACAGCCCGAAACCTGCTGACGTCACCCGTGAGTGGCATGTGATCGACGCCACCGACGTCGTGCTCGGTCGGCTCGCCGTCCAGATCGCCACCCTGCTGCGTGGCAAGCACAAGCCGACGTTCGCACCGCATATGGACGGTGGCGACTTCGTCGTCGTCATCAACGCCTCCAAGATCGCCCTGTCCGGCAACAAGCGGACCGACAAGCTGGCGTACCGCCACTCGGGTCACCCGGGTGGTCTGACGGCCACGCCGGTCGGCGAGATCCTCGAGAAGGACCCTCGCAAGGCCGTCGAGAAGGCTGTCTGGGGCATGCTCCCGAAGAACCGCCTGAGCCGGCAGCTGCTTGGCAAGCTCAAGGTGTACGCCGGTCCGGAGCACCCGCACACGGCCCAGCAGCCGAAGCCGTTCGAGATCACCCAGATCGCTCAGTAGTAGCGATCGCCGAGCCAGGTAAACGAGGATTCACAGCGTGAGCGACATCACCACCGAGACCGAAGAACTCGACACCGAGGTGCCGATCGACACCGAGGGTCCGGTTGCCTACACCTCCGAGACGAACCCGAGCCCGGAGCAGCGTGCCGAGTCCGGCCGCGTCGCGGTGATCAACCCGGCCGGCGCGACCGGCCGCCGCAAGGAAGCCGTGGCTCGCGTCCGGCTCATCCCGGGGACGGGCACCATCACCGTCAACGGCAAGCCGATCGACGTCTACTTCCCGAACAAGGTTCACCAGCAGCACGTGAACGAGCCGTTCGTGGTGGCCGGCCTCGAGGGCTCCTACGACGTCATCGCCCGGATCAACGGCGGCGGCATCACCGGCCAGGCCGGTGCGCTGCAGCTCGGGATCGCCCGCTGCCTGAACGCCGCGGACGAGGAGGCGAACCGTCCGGGTCTGAAGAAGGCCGGTCTGCTCAGCCGCGACGCGCGGATCAAGGAGCGCAAGAAGGCCGGTCTCAAGAAGGCCCGTAAGGCTCCGCAGTACAGCAAGCGCTGATCACCTGATGTCGCGTTTGTTCGGCACGGACGGAGTCCGTGGTCTGGCGAACGTGGATCTCACCGCGGAGCTGGCGCTCGACCTCTCGGTCGCGGCAGCTCACGTACTCGGCGAGGCCGGTGCCTTCGAAGGGCACCGGCCACGCGCCGTTGTGGGCCGGGATCCTCGTGCCAGCGGTGAGTTCCTCGAAGCAGCCGTGGTGGCCGGTCTGGCCAGCGCCGGCGTCGATGTCGTCCGGCTCGGCGTGCTGCCGACCCCGGCCGTCGCCTACCTGACCGGCTCGACCGGTTCCGATCTCGGCGTGATGCTGTCCGCGAGCCACAACCCGATGCCCGACAACGGTATCAAGTTCCTGGCCCGCGGCGGGATCAAGCTCGACGACGTGATCGAGGACGCGATCGAGGCCCGGGTGGGCGAGGAGTGGCAGCGCCCGACCGGCGCCAAGGTCGGCCGCGTTCTCGACGACGGCCAGGGCTTCGAGACGTACGTCTCGCACCTGGTCCGCTCGGCTCCGAACCGGTTCGACGGGGTGAAGGTGGTCGTCGACTGCGCCAACGGCGCGGCTTCGCTGACGGCACCGGAAGCGCTGCGCCGGCTGGGCGCCGAGGTGATCACGTACGCCGCCGCCCCCGACGGCCTGAACATCAACCTCAACTGCGGTTCGACCCACATGGAGGGTCTGCGCCGCGAGGTGATCGGCCACGGCGCCGACCTCGGCATCGCGCTCGACGGCGACGCCGACCGCTGCCTGGCCGTGGACGCCGACGGCGAGTTCGTCGACGGCGACCAGATCCTGGCCGTGCTCGCCCTGGCGATGCGCGACTCGGGCCGGCTGTCCAACGACACCGTGGTGGCCACCGTGATGAGCAACCTGGGCTTCGTCCAGGCGATGGTGCGGGAGCGGATCGCGGTCGAGCAGACCAAGGTCGGCGACCGCTATGTGCTGGAGTCGATGAAGGCCGGCGGCCACAAGCTCGGCGGCGAACAGTCCGGCCACGTCATCCTCTCCGACCACGCGACCACCGGCGACGGCACCCTCACCGCCGTCATGCTGCTGGCCCGCATGGCCCAGACCGGCAAGTCCCTGGCCGACCTGGCCTCGGTGATGACCCGCCTGCCGCAGGTCCTCGTCAACGTCCCGAACGTCGACAAGACCCGAGCCGGCACCGACCCCGCCGTACAGGCAGCAGTAGCCGCCGCCACCACCCGCCTCGGCGACACCGGCCGCGTCCTCCTCCGCCCGTCCGGCACAGAACCCCTCGTCCGAGTCATGGTCGAAGCCGAGTCCTCCGACACGGCCCACGAGGTAGCCCACGACCTAGCCACCATCGTGGAAACCTCCCTCAAGCTCTAGGCACGTACGACGGAGGAGCAGCCCCCACGCCGCTCCTCCGTCGCGGCTCCCACCCACCCCAAATCCGCCGCTCCTACGTCGCGCCTCGCGACCGCGCGGGTTCGCTTGGGCTGGGGTTTCGCCGTGCGAGTTCCGTCGTCGCCTGCTTACTGCCTCGGCAGAAGCTCCTGCCTCAGATCCGGGCAGGGACGGTGATGTGGAGGCGGCCGTTGTCGATGATGGTCAGGTCGCCGTTGTCCGCGCCGCTGGTGAGGTCGGCGACGATGGCGGGTACGCGGTCCTCGCGCAGCAGGATCGCCAGGTGGCATAGGTCTGACCCGCCGGTGAAGACGAAACCGGCGACGTGTCCTATCAGCCGCGACAAGATCACGTACGGGCGGCTGGCGGCAACGATTGGTGGCGAACGTAGCGTTGCGATCCGGGCCAGCAAGGCGGAGATGTAGCGGCTCTCGGGCACGTCGGCGTCGCCGCTGATCGAAACGATGGGTGCGACCGAGAGGCGGGCGAGAGGGGCGTCGTCCGGCAGGATCAGAAGTGGGCCACGCGCTGTTCCTGCGCTGAGGGTGCTACCCCGGCCGCTGCTGACCAAGCCGGCTTCGGTGGTCGAGTAGTCCAGGAAATGCGGTACACCAGCCTCCAGAACCCACTCCAGGAACGTCCCTGGATAAAGGTCGGTGAGTGTCTGGGTGAACTCGCCCATCTGCCGCAGGTTCTCGGCACTCCACGGTGCGGCTGCCTGCAGCGCCGCCCAGGATTGCTCGTCGGTTGAGGAAGGCAAGATGAGTGAGCCCGGGTTGGTCAGGCCTCGGTTGATGGCCAGCAGGCCGTCCGGGGAGTGCTCAATCGTGGTCGTGCCGTCTGGGTTGGCCCGGGTGACGGCGCCCGCGCTGCCGCGGATGAATGGCCGCAGAAGGATTGTGTGCCGGGATCGCGGATCGCCGTCCAGATTCAGGACAGTTCCCAGGAACGCCTGCAGGTCAGCGGCGGGAAGGATGTTCTGGCGGGCAGTTGGGCCAAGGTCCACTATGACCTCGCCGTCGAGCTGCTGCCACCACTGTGGTCTTGTCCCAGGCTCGGCCAGACCAGCCCCATTGAGAGTGATCAGCCAGCCGTCGTCGACCTTCACGCCGTGTCGGGAGGCGAGATGGAAGACGCTGCTGCGTTTGGTGGTGACGCTCAGGTAGACCTCGGCACATTCACCCAATCTGACGCCGTCCGGCAGACGGTCGCTGCAGTAAAGCGAGGTCGCGGTGAAGACCGGCCCGGTTGGCTCGGCGAGGGGCAGGGCGGCGGTGACCGGGCGGACCTGAAGCAGTCGTAGCCCGTCTGGCTGCCACGCCCATTCGATGTCGACCTCGTGTCCTAGGTGGATCCGTAGTCGGCTGGCCAGGGCAGCGATCTGGTCGTAGGGAGGGGGCGGGAGGGTCTGATCGGTGATGTCGTAGCTGCTCGTGGCGGTCAGGCCGGCAACCAGGTGCTCACCGGTCCCCACCGTTGCGCAGACCACAGTCCGATCTTCCTGAGTGAAGGCGACCCCGGCCAGGTCGGCAGCAACCATCTGCTGGACGATCACTCCAATGCGGGGGCCGGGATCGCCGTCTCCGACCCGGAGCCGGGCGACGACGGCGCTCGGGCTGTAGAAGGACACCCAGCAGGCGGCAACCGCTTCGGCTACTTCCGCGACCGTGGTGAGGTTCTGGAAAGCCTGCCACGTGACTATCACCGCGACCGTGGCCAGTACCTCGGCTCTTTGGCACGCGCACACATCCTTGCGGAGCAACCTGAGTTGGCAGCCGCAACTGCCGAAGAAGCGTACGGAATCGCGATCGCGACAGGCTCGACTCGTACCCTCGAAGACCTCCGCAGGACCATGCCCTCTGGGCTGGCCCCGTGGTCCCACATTCCCGAGGTCGGACGGTTTTGTGCGATGCTCGCGGCGGTCGAACCAGAGATTGGCGGAAGCTAAGTGTTCTCACTCTCCACGGACGCAGCACCAGGCCGGCCGAACGAAGACTTCGTCGTAGCCACGCCTGACCTGGCGATCGTTGTAGACGGCGCCGGTGTGCCGATGGGTGGTTGCCACCATGGCGTCGCCTGGTACGCGCAACAACTTGGCGCGGGTGCCCTGGCAGCCCTGGTCGGTCGGCCCGACCTTCTGCTGACAGAGGGCCTGTACGAGGCCCTAGCGGCGGTGGCCGCATCCCATGCCGACACGTGCGATCTGAGCGACCCTGGCACTCCTTGTGCGGCGGTCGGAATTCTCCGGCTCGGCACAGACACCGTAGACACACTCGCGCTCTCAGACGTAACCGTGATGGTTGAGAACGACCACGGCCCGCATATCACCTGCGATCTCCGAATCGAGGAGATCTCCGGCACTGAGCCGGAGGCCGTCGCCGGTCTCCTGTTCAACACACCTGAGCACAAGGCCGCCTTAACGGCGCTGGTCAGCAACCAGACCCGAACCCGCAACCGCCCTGACGGTTGGTGGGTTGCCGCAGCGGACCCGGAGGCCGCGCGTCACGCCGTCGCGAACAGCTATCCACGTTCCGCCGTTCGTAGGCTGGCAATCTTCTCAGACGGCGCGACGCGTCCGGTTGATCAGATGGGCTTGTACCGCTGGCCGGAGTACCTCGATCTACTCGACAAAGTCGGGCCGGCCGGACTCATCGCCCATGTCCGTGAGATCGAGACAGCTGACCCGGAAGGCGCTACTCACCCTCGAACGAAGCGACATGACGACGCTACGCTGGCGAGTTGGAGTTGTGAAAACGCCGCCAACTCCACCCCCCACTGAGCTGGCGAGACAGGCTCTGGGTCGAATCCGACGTACGCAGTCACCTCGCCGAAGCCGCCCACGTCGCGCCCCTCGCCCAGGCTCCACCGGCTCGCACGAAGAATGGGCACTGAGTAGCCGAGTGTGCAGCTTCCCGAACCCGAACCAACCTGATAGAACACCGTTCTCGTCTCAAATACACCGTTTTAGCCCTCGCGTCACTGCTCGACGACGTGGGCTGCAGGGTGGTTCCGCTGGACCCTCAACTCAGGTTCGGACCTCTGAGGATGAGGGCAGCTTCGGGGCATCGCGGGGCAGCATGTGGGAGACGTCGAGGGCTCTGACCAGGCGGGTCTAAGCTGCCTCGTGAAGACTCGGGTCAGTCCCTGGTAGCCCGTTTTGCGGGCAGGCCACACTGCCGAGGTTCCGGTACTTCAGAGCCCCTGGGTACGCCCGGGGGCTCTGCCGTTTCTGGCGGGGCCGGTGGGTGCTGCTCTCCGTGCCAGGCGTGGGCCGACGCGGTGCGCCTGCCGATGTGGCTGTAAACCCTCCGGCAAGGCAAACCCGCGCCTGAGTGCGAGCCGCGACGAAGGAGCGGCGGGG